>JAETNO010000015.1 GCA_021768245.1 Bacteroidaceae bacterium
AATGAGGTAAAATAAAACTGACCCCTGCCGCCAGGACTTTTAGTGGGTCAATCTTATTTTGCCCGAGGGGTCAAATCTCGCGTGCCCGAAGGGGTCAATCTCACGCGCCTTTTCCAGTATAGCAGAGTTCAAGAAAATTTACAACATCAAGCCGGACGTTATCATCGTCGATTCAATGGACCTGTTGACTGATGCTTCAGGCCGTAAATATGGCGAGAATGGAGAACGTCATCGCAGGATTGCGGTTGCCAATGACCTGAAAGACTTGGCCGCAGACGAAAACGTTTGGATTGTGGCTACCTACCAGTCTACCATAGAGGATCCGGAGAAAATCAACGATGAGAAATTTGTCCTGACGGAATATAACACCGCAGAGGCCAAAGGTCTTGCACGTCCTCTTACTCACCTTATTTCTCTCAACCAATCATCGAATGAGAGACGTGAACACACAATGCGTATTCATGTAGCCAAGAGCCGCTTCTTTGAAAAGGGAGAGCCGTTCAAGATTGCCACAGATTATGACAACGAGATGTTCTATGACAGACAACGCACAATGAATATTACTAAAGTAGGATAGCCATGTATATAAGCCGGGAAGAAAGAGATTATCTTATACGTGAGCTTGAAATCGAGCTTCATGCAAAACTTGACGGAGGCCGTAAAAATCTTATTGTGCCAACCTGCCCATATTGCGGAAAGACTGGAGGCAAATTCGGTGTTTATGTCGGCAAGGAGACCGGACGTAAGCAGTTGTTTATGTCTCACTGCTTCTCTTGCAATCATACCACCAAAGACCTTAACCAACTCCTCGATGATATTGGCCGTCCTGACCTTAAACTTGTTGAGACCGCCAGCTTTGACCCAATAGAAATCCCCGAATTTTTTAAGTTAGACGAAGAAGAGATTGACGATACCCTCGCCATCGTAGAAATGCCGGAGGGTTGGAAGCGATGCTTCAAGAACCCTTATCTCAGAAGTCGAGGGTTTGTCTATGACGATTATGATTATTTCCCAGTGGGAACCACCAGAGGGCTGAATTTCAAGTTCGATGATTATGTGGTGTTCCCCATTATTGATGACGGAGATATTGTAGGCTATGTATCACGCCACACATGGAGCAAAGATGAGATTGAAGAATATAACAATCGTGCCAAGCGAAATGGGAAATATCAGATTCGCAGATACAACAACAGTATTGAAAACGATTTTGTTAAGCTGCTCTATAATTATGATTCAGTTATAGAGGACGTAACAGACACCGTAATCATAGTAGAGGGTGTGTTCGACGTAATAGCCCTCACCAGAAAACTTGACCTATACGAAAATGAGCGTGTGGTAGTAGTTGCCACATTCGGTAAGAAAATATCTGACGCTCAAATGTATAAACTTCAAGACAAAGGAGTCAAGTCAGTAATCCTCGGCTATGACTCTGATGCAACTGACGCAATCAACACAGCAGCCGCCCAGTTGAACGACCACTTTGATGTCCATATCGCCAAAATTGAGAGTGAAGGCAAAGACTGGGATGAAATGGATTTCTGGGATGTGTACGATTGCTTTGCTTACAATCTTAAAACACCAATCGAATTTAAGCTGAATACAATCAATGAAAAAGTCTAATAAAATAGAAGAACTGTATCAATGGCTTACTGTCAATAAGATTCAGTTTAATGTCATTGATGAAGAGGTTGTTGAGATTCCCGGTTTCGGCAAGGCTTTCTACCAGAACACCGAGAGGTCAAGTTACAATTCCATCTTCCGCAAAGACCGTGATGGAGAATTGATATTCAACAGTATGGAAGAGCCTTCAGTATTGCTGAACGAGGGCATCCAGTATATTGTCTTCAAGTTCGGAGATAACTTCTATTACTACGATCTTGAAAAGGAATTTGCGCTCAACATTCTTAAATATGTCGGTCAGCGCGAACCCCTGACCCATAAGTTTGAATTTGTGAACCTTGGAGTGCATACCCCCTTTGAACTGCTGAACGGAAGTTTCATGCCCGACCAGTGGATAAAGAAAGCCAAATATCTGGGTCACACCGCAATCGGTATTTGTGACCGTAACACTATGGCCGCTTGCTTCACCCTTCAGAAGGAATGTGGCTATGCAGGGCTAAACCCGATATTCGGATATTCATTGACAGTAGATTGTGGCACCGAAAAGATTGGTGGGAAAGTATATGTGCAATCGCAAAAGGGTTATCGCCATCTGCTCAGGATTCAGAAAGCCATTATGGTTGACAATCTGGAGGACAAGACAATCTCTTTAGGTGAATTGCTGAAGAGAGGTGAAGGGAACGTGTTTGTATTTGATAAGTATTCCTCCACATTCATTGCCGAGAATCCGGATATTGTCGATGACCTCTTTGAAGCGTTTGACGATGTGCTTTATCAGGTTGATTTATCCGAGTACAAGGCCGAGCGCATTGACATTCGTGTACTGGAGGCCACCAAATATTACTTCGACAATCTCTACTACGATGAATACGCCCCCAGACCGGTTCTGATTAGCGATTGCTACTATCTCGATAAAGATGATGCTAAAAACAAAATCATTCTCAACAAGGTAGCAGAGGGCGCAGCGCATGAGCAAAGTGATGACCAGTATTTCAAGGACGCAGACGAACACTATGCCATATTTGAGCAGTTGTTCAGCGACAAGTGGGATATTGAGACATTGTTCAAAGAGTGCTGTGACAATGCTCTGATTATAGCCGACAATGCTCTGGCACGAATGGACGTTACCAGGAACTATATGCCTAAGTACGACATGACCCCTGAAGAAGTTGCTAAGTATCACACCGTACACAATATGTTCAATGAATTGCTCGAAGAGGGCCTTCAGAAACTTGCCCCCAAGGATAAGATCGAGCAATACAGAAAACAAATGGAATATGAAAAATATATCATTGAAAGTACCGACAACGTGGACTATCTCCTCGTTCAATACGACACCTGTAACTGGGCCAGACGCAATAACATACTTGTTGGTTGCGGACGAGGTTCAGCAGCCGGTTCTCTCTTATTGTATCTGCTGGGGATTACACTCATTGACCCTATTAAATACAATCTCATTTTCGAGCGTTTCCTGCTCCCTGAACGTGCCGGTCTGTATTCTGCCGATACCACAATAATCGGTCAGGACATCACGGCCACCGATTACATTGAGCTGTGCCTCGAAAATGGCAAGACTATAAAAGTTGATAAGGACGCAGAGTTCATGGTCAACAGAGAAGGCGAAGAAGCCCCGATTCGTGTATATGCAGACGAGTTGCAAGAGGGTGACGATATTCTCTTTGATAACAAAGATTTAATATTCACCATCAACGAACTATAATATGGCACTTACGCAAGAAATGGCCGAAGCCTTCCAGTTGATTGAAAATACTAACCAGTGTCTTTACATAACTGGTAAGGCCGGAACAGGAAAGACCACGTTCCTGAAATATATCGTGGCCAACTCAAAGAAACGTAAAATGGTGACGGCCTCAACCGGTATCGCCGCCATCAACGCTCATGGAGTAACGCTCCACAGTCTTTTCGGCATACCTCTGGGTATTCAGAACCCCAATGACGTTATGCGCGGACAGATGTCTCCTAACAAGATTCAACTCTTTCAATCGCTGGAGTTGCTTATAATTGACGAGATCAGTATGGTACGCCCCGACATCATCGACCATATTGACCGGAAGCTCAGATTATACAGAATGTCAGACGAGCCATTTGGAGGCGTTCAGGTTGTTATGTTTGGCGATCTGTACCAACTACCACCTGTGGTCAAGAAAGACGAAAAAAACGTGCTTCTGGAGTTCTACAGGGGTGTTTACTTCTACTATGCGCACGTGCTTAGAGAGGTTGGCTTCAAAATCATAGAACTCAACCATGTTTTCCGCCAGTCTGACGAGCGTTTCATTGATATTCTGAACAATATCCGTCAGTATAAACTCACCAATCGGGACATCAATGACCTCGACGAATTACGGGACCGCCGTGAGAGTGCCAGCTTTGAAAACAACCATATTCATATTTGCACTTATCGTAGAGACGTTCAGAGGATAAACACTGAGTTACTGGGAGAGCCTACACACAGTTTCAATGCTACATATAAAGATGGCTTCAATCCCAAATCCGCTCCGTGTGAGGAAGTGCTCAACTTGCGTATTGGAGCAAGGGTTATGATGCTTATAAATGACCCCAACCACCAATACTGTAATGGCTCTATGGGAGAGGTTGTAGGCATTGCCGACGAGTTCATCACGGTTCGTCTTGACAATGGCCTGACGGTAAAAGTAGAGCCATACTCTTGGAAGGATCAGGAGTATCAACTCAAAGATGGAAAAATAGAAGCGATTGAAAAAGGCAGCTGCACCCAGTTCCCCCTCTCGCTGGCATGGGCGATTACCGTTCATAAAAGCCAGGGCCTCACATTCGACAATGTGATAATCCACACAAAGGGCGTGTTCTGCCCCGGACAATTATATGTGGCACTGAGCCGATGCACGTCAATGGCCGGTATCATATCGGAGTCTTTCATCGACAAGAAGCACATTATCCCTGACAACGAATTGATTGCTTTCGACAAGGCTTGCAAGGCAAACGGAAATATCTTCAACAAGACCACCTATCGTTCCCTCAGATTGCGATGAAAGTAGTGTCAGTTAAACCAATATCCACAAGTAATCCAGTAACTGTACTGGATTGCTTCGTGGACTCCGGCTACCTGAAAGGGGCGCACGGAAGTTTGCCGGACGTAGATAATGACTTCGAGAGTTCAAAGCGTCAAGAGGTCAAAGAATATATCGAGCGTCGCTACAACCATGACGGCAAGCAGCGTGTGTTCTCAGCCGGTACATTCACAACCCTGAAGGCAAAGGCCGTAATCAAGGACGTTGCGAGAACAATGCGTATCAGTCCGTCACTGGTAAATTATCTGACGGCAATTTTTGAAGATGACAAGGCCGATTATACCGGCATATTCAAATTGGCCGCTCAGAATCGTAAGGTAGCCAAGTTCATTCACGATTACCCGATGCTGTTTGAAAATATCCGCACCCTTATGTTCCAGCCTCGTTCCAGTTCGGTTCACGCCTCTGCATTGCTTGTAACCCCTGACGAAATGGACGGAGAGGATATGGAGTGCTTCGATTTTGTTCCTATCAAGAAAGTTGATGATATTCTCGTCAGTGAGAACAGCGGTTATGACCTCGACGAACTTGGCCTTCTGAAGAACGACTGCCTTGCAACCAAAGAACTCTCTAAACTGCACGAGACCTTTGACTTGGTGAACGAGCACTACAATCAGAACATATCAATGGAGAGCATTGTAGAAAGCCCCCTCGATGACCCAAAGGTATATGATCTGCTGGGTAGAGGATTCACTCAGAATGTCTTCCAGTTCTCTTCTCGTGGTATCACTAAATTCCTTGTACAGATGCAGCCTACCTGCATAGATGACCTTATCGCGGCCAATGCGTTGTATCGTCCTGCTACACTGGAGAACGGCTCAACCGAGGCTTATGTAGACAGGAAGAAAGGGCTGGTGGCAGCTTCGTATCTGTGGGGTACACATAACGCCCTCAAAGATACCTTTGGCCTTATAACCTACCAGGAGCAAGTTGTCCTTATCGCTCGTGAGGTTGGTGGATTCAGTTTGGGCGATGGCGTGAAGCTGGTGAAGTTCATCTCTAAAAAGAAGATGGATAAGATTCAGGCCATGCGTGACAAATTCATGGACGGTGCCAAAAAGAATGGTTGTCCTGAAGAAGAAGCGGTGGCCATCTGGCAACAGATTGAGGCTTGTGGCTCGTACCTCTTCAACAAATCTCACGCAACCGCCTATGCCGTGACATCATATATCGGAGGCTGGCTCAAAGCGAACTTCCCAGTGGCTTTCTACACAGTAGCACTGGAGTGGGCCGATGATAAAGAACTCGTTCCCATTATGTCAGAAATGGAGGCTTGCAGTAACGCTAAGGTGGTGGCTCCGGACATTAACCGCAGTGACATTTCATTCTACACCGATTATGAGCAAAACTCAATATTCTGGTCACTGACAAGAATCAAGATGTTAGGCACCAAAGCGGTCGATTGGATTATCAATGAGCGTAATAAGAATGGTGAGTTCACCAGTATCAATAACTTCATTGACAGGGTATTCAAGTACAAACTGAAGAAATATGAATACTGGGATGATCCTGACAATGAAGAGGAAGCCACTCGCTGTCCTGTTAACGCTCGTCACGTCCTGAATTTGATTCTTGCAGGTTGTTTCGATAAGGTCGAACACGCCGGCTCAGTGATTGAGCGATATGCGATTGTTGAAAAGGCCGCAGAACATCTTGGCTTTGAAATCAAGGAGAAGGATTTTCCGGTTGATTTACGAGGCAAGCATTATTTCTGGAGCCAGCAACAAATCAAGGTTTCCGGTCTTGGTGCTATCGACTATAAGCGTATATATGACAATTCGGCCATCAAGGAAAGCATTAGAGGTCGTGCCGGATATTGCCAGTTGAGAGACATTCTCGATCTTGACAAGGACGGCAAGAAGGTTGCCATCAGTGCCACAGTCGTAGAGATGGAAGAGAAAAAGTTCACCAGTAAAAAAACCGGTGAAATAGAAACCTTCTGCAAAATCACCCTTCAGCAAAACAATGATATATCTGAACTGGTGATTTGGCCCGAAGAGTATCGCACCGCACGTGCAGTTCTCCTAAACGCCAAAAACAAATTGATAGTCTTTATGGCTCAGGTCAAGTATAGCGAATATACCGGACAAAACAATCTCCAACTTACAAAGCAAAATTTCATTGAAGTGATATGAGCATTATCGTTTCCACAAAACCAATCATCATCTGCATCGTAGGCCCTTCAGGTTCAGGCAAGACTACGTTGGCCCGGTTCTTAGAGAAAGCACTGGATATTCCCATGCTTGTCTCTTACACTACTCGCCCCAAACGTGACAATGAAGTAGATGGTGTCGATCATTGGTTCGTCACCGAAGACCAGATGCCTTCTCGTGACAAAATGTTGGCATATACTACATTCGGAGGTAATCACTATTGGATGCCTCTCAGCGAACTTTCCGACAAGGGTGTATGCACCTATGTAATAGATGAGAAGGGGCTGCTTGACCTCAACGAACATTATGGTAATGATTTCAACATCTTTGGTGTCCTTATCAAGCGAGACATCAATCAACTGATTGCTCAGGTTGGAGAAGAGCGTGTAAAGCGTGACTTAGACCGTGTGCAAATACCAGAATCAGATTACAGCCTTGTCATTGAGAACAATGGCCGTATTGAGGATTTCCTGGGAGAATCGTTCAAAATCTTTAATAATCTATTTTAATCATGGCAGCACCTTCACAAGAAACCCCGATTCTGGTGGCATTTACACTTGACTTTGAAACCGGTGACATACCCTCAAAATCAAAAGGCACCACAGCGGCCCAAATCGCTATCACTCAGATTGCACTCCACGCAACACGTCTCGACAACTTTGAAAGGCTTGGCTCTTATGTCAGCTATGTCAAGCCCTACAATCAGAAGAGCAGCTTAGGCCCGGCTAAAAAGCGTAAGGTTCTCAAATCTAAGTTTGAGGAAGAGGAGCCGGAATCTATGATCTACACTAAGGAGGCTCTGGAGTATTCCGCAATAACAATGGATATGCTGGAACAGTACGGCAAGCCTATCGAAGTGGTAGCCCAAGAAGCCCTCCAGTTCATCATCGACAATACCCCCAAGTGTCCTAAGAATATGAAGCCGTTCCTGCTCGGTCAGAACATTGATTTTGACAAGGGCTTCTTCATTCAGTTAATGGAGTATGCCGGCCTTATGAATGAGGTTCAGAAGCATCTGAGAGGTCAGGTTGATTTTTATGGAAATTGGCAACCGCTGGTGCAGGACACAATCATTCTCGGCCAGTTGGCACTCTGTCACCTTCCCAATATCAATTCATACAAGTTGGAAATCATGTGTGAGCATTTGGGTATAGAACTGGACGATGCGCACGATGCAGACGCAGACGTTACGGCAACCACCAATGTAGCTGCCGTCCTCACCCAGCGAATGAGAAGCGTTGGTGGCTCAATGGAAGGCGATTCACTGGCAATCGCTACAACGGAAAAATCACGTAAACACTTTAAGATATGAGCGAAGACAAAGAGGTGGTAACGCCGGTATCAGAACCCACCGTGACATTCAAAACCATTTCAGACCGGATGATAATGGATGTAATCAATGCGGACAACAAAGAAGTTCTCATTCAAATATCCGGATATGACCTACGCATAGATTTCAATATGCAATACTTACGGTCAATCCAAGACGTAGAGGCGGCTGTCGGCGGAGTGGCCCAGTTGTTCCGAGAGGCAATTATGGAAGCTGCACTGGGTCATATAGACCAAAAGCAGTAAGAAAACTCTATTCATAAATGAAACAAAGGCACTACTAAGTTGGTGCCTTTTTAATCATTACGACAATGAAGAATACCAAACTTACAGACGAAGAAAAACTCTTTTGCGACCTGTACGCATTAGGGGATGCTCCATTCGCCGGTAATCCGGTTAAATGCTATACTGAAGCCTTCCACAATACATCTACATCGAATCGTGTAAGGATCAAAGCTATGGCATTACTTCAGCGTGAGGATATTAAAGAGTATCTTAACAGCCTGGAGGAGATGTCATTCGAGGAGCAAAGGTACATGAAGAAATTTGTCAGCCAGAATCTAATGAGCATTGTGGAAGAATGTTCAACTGCTGAATACCGTGACAGGAAGGGCAAAGCGTTGTCTCCAGCCCCTCTGAGAAGCGTGGCGGTACAAGCGTCAAAGGCTCTGATGGATTTACATGGTGTTAAGAAAGATCAAGTAACCAAAGTGAGCGTTGAAGGCGCAGGAGAGGGCGGCATTACATTTAATGTCATCATGCCCCAATCATCTTCTCAGGAACCTGAAATAGACAATGCTGAATGATAGAAATTATTTCAATGATTATCGGTGGCCTTGGTGGATTAACCGGGGTTGTGTCGCTTCTCTTTATCAAGCAAGAGCGACGTTCTAAGGATTTGGACAATGAAACCAAAACTCTTGAAGTCGAGGCCAAACAATCTGACGAATGGCGCAAATTGTATGAACAAGAGCGCGAGGAAGTTAAGGAACGTGACCTAAAAATAGACAATCTGTACGAAGAGATCAAGACGCTCCGAAATGAAAAGGCACAACTCATAGTCACAAACGCCGAGCTTGAAGTAAGATGTACCAAAGCAGAACTATTACGATGCAAACGCCCCGGATGCGGACAGCGTGAGCCTCAAACAGGATATTAAAATGAAACCGGGAAAGACCATTCTGATTATTCCATCCATCGCCCTGTCGGAAATGAGGCTGGATGATTTGGTTGGTAGAAGTGCCACAATAGTTGAAGTCTGCATGAAAAATGACATCATAAGAGGGTGCTGGGTAGATATTCATTCTGCATATCTTGGAGAAACAGAGTGGTACATTCCCTATAACTCAATAGGCGCATGAAACTTAGATTAAGACGTATTGCACTTAAAGAGACGTACACAATAGGCAAACTGGAGGTCTGGAAGGACAACCAGTGGGCCTATCTTTGTGATACGGTCGAAGACAAAGTGCGTGATTTGAACAAGAACGGAGTTTTTGACAATGGCGAGACTAAGGTATATGCACAGACCGCAATCCCTTATGGCACATACAAAATCACAATGAATGTGCAGTCTCCTAAAATGTCTAACTTCGTCAAGTACCCTTGGGCTAAGAAGTATAAGGCATTTATACCCCGATTGCTCAATGTAAATCATTTTGACGGGATTCTCATACATCCCGGTAGTTCGGCAAAAAGTTCTGCCGGCTGTATCATTGTTGGCCTCAACAAAGTAGTTGGCGGCGTTGTGAACTCCCAGCAAATTTGGTACAGTCTGATGGAGTATTATTTTTGGCCGGCAAAGAAAAGTGGAGAACCAATAACAATCGAGATTATATGAAACAGCTCCCAGTATTTTTGATCGGCCTTTTCTTAGGCGCACTTGTGGCTGGGCTGATCACAACGAAATGCTCAGAACCAGTCAGGATTACAACGCTGCCTCCGTTACGAGATACGGTATATGATACAATCAGATATTCGGTTCCAGTTCCGAGAGACAGCACGGTTATCCGTTTTATAGACTCCAAATTGCCAGTGTCGGACATCATAAAAGATTCCACACTGGTGACTTCCGGAGACTCTATCCCGGTGCAGGTTCCGATAGTGCAGAAGGAATATAAAACCGAAGACTACCATGCTTGGGTAAGCGGCCCGATCGCACCTCAGTTGGATAGCGTGAATATATTCCGGAAAACCCAGTACGAAACCATATATCAGACCATCACAGTTCCCCAGAAAACAAAACGTTGGGGATTAGGTGTACAGGCTGGAATAGGCGTAACTCCCAATAAAATAGAGCCTTATATAGGAATCGGGGTTAGTTACAATTTTTTATCCTGGTAAAATTTCATCCAGATAATAAACATCCGAGCAAAAACACCTCTATTCTTTAACAAACAAACCCACTTCAGAATATGGAATTACATATAAAAGACCGAATCTTTATTCCTCAGCTGCTCACACAACAGGGCACATTCATGGAATTTAACCTGAAGCGCAATATCCTCCGTAAGGTTGCGCTCACCGAAGATGACGTAAAGAAATACGACATCGTTGAGAATGAAAAAGAGAAACGTACCGAATGGAATCCGGAGAAAGACCGCGAAATGCCCTTGGTGGTAGATTTCACTCAGGACGAACTCCAGTATCTCACCAAGGCTTGCGAAAGAGTAGCCGAAGCCAATTTCCCTGATGAATTTTGGCTCACGGTTGAAAAGATTTACAACGCGGCCCAGTCTCAGTAAAATTTTCTTGCTTCCCAGTGTTATAATACCCAGCGCAGCCTTTCCGGTTGCGCTTTTCATTTAATTGAAATTTCTATTATTTGAAATTTGCCTCAAACACACTTGGAATCAGCTATTCATATATATAATCAAAAAATAATTTATGGTAGACAATATGACAAGAAGTGCCGCAATAGGGTTTCTGATATGGCTACACCAATTTTATGGGATGTCAACCGACCATACATATATGCTAATTGCCGAGCACTATAAACAATGCAATTACAGCACCATCCGGAACTATATGCTGGAACTTAGGGATGCCGGATATATTTCAATTGAGAATCAAGGCAAACGCTCTCAGCGATTCATTATCAACGGAGATAAATTCGATGAAATGATGAAAACTGATGGCACACGGTCTTAAAGCACCCAAAAATCTTCAAATTACATTTGCCCCTTCTGCAAGGCAGTACGAGGTCTGGAAGAATCTCCAGCCCGAATGTCCTAACTGTGGAGGCGAGATTGTACAGCAACAATCCGGTTACGATCGTAACGGACATCCGACTTATATTTCAGTATGTTCAAAATGCGGTGATACAAACATACCTCAAATGGTTTTGTGCGGTGGAGCAGCCGGCGGCGGAAAGGCGTTGCCGTTAACTGCCTCAGTATGTACACCTTTTGGGTTTAGAAATATCAATGACCTAAAGAAAGGAAGTATAATTACGAATCCCAAAACAGGAGGGATGCAGAAAGTTTTGCACATACACCCTGTTGAAATCCATCCGTATTACAGAATACATTTTGTAGATGGAACTTATACAGATTGCTCTGAAGGGCATCTATGGGAATGTCACGAAAGCCGTAAAAAGCTAAAAAGAGCGAAATACAACGATATAAGCACGAACAGAATTTGGGAAACTATTGATATGTATGAATGGTACCAAAGGAAAAAATCAGGGAAGTATCATGGGATGCACCTAATAATACCTTTGTCAGAGCCAGTGAAGTTTACAATAGGAAATCTAAATTTACCTATTGAACCATACATTCTTGGAGCAATTATTGGAGATGGAAGTATAGTCAATCATTTTGTTAATAGTGGCACTGTACAATTTACCACTATAGACGATGAAATCAAACAGCAATTCATACGCGCAGGCTATGATATGTCAAATTCACATAAAGCTGTTGAATCGGAAGCTATAAAATATTACATTAAGGATGAGAAACTGATAGCTTCATTAAAAAAATTAGGTATAGCAGGGAATAAATCACAAACCCATTTTATACCACGGGAATATAAATTTTCATCCTTAAAAGATCGAATTGCTCTAATGCAAGGCTTGATTGACACAGATGGATATGTAGATCCGCGAGGGCACATAGTATATACTTCTACGAGCAAGCAATTAGCTGAAGATGTTGCTTTCATTGTACGTTCATTAGGAGGGATAGCAACAATCACCCAGCATGAATCTAAATACCAAAACGTCAATACCGGAGAATATATAAAGTGTTCTGACCATTATGATGTTCAGATTAGGACAAAAATCAATCCTGATTTATGTGGAATCAGTCGCAAAAAAGAAAAAGCTAAATACGATTTTAACGGTGGCGTTTCAGAATTAGGAAAACGCATAACAGATATTGAATATCTTGGCTTACAAGAGGGCCGCTGCATCACTGTAGATGACCCTTCTGGCCTTTATATAACAGACAATTTCACCGTTACCCACAACTCTTACCTCGGTAGTTGCTGGCTCATAAGTTCTTGCTTGCGATGGCCGGATATGCGTATGGTGGTAGGCCGTAAGACGCTCAAAAGTCTTAGGGAATCTACATGGAACACAATCCTCAGTGTAGCGAAGAGTTGGGGCCTGGTTGAAGGAGAAAACTTCAAGGTCAATAATCTTTCAGGCGAGATGATTTTCTGGAACGACTCCAAAATCATTATGAAGGAAATGGCCTACGCCCCGGCGGATCCGGATTGGCTACGTCTTGGTTCGTCAGAATATAGCGGCGTATTTCTCGATGAGGTCGGTGAGCTTGACCAGAGAGGTGTTGACGTGATTTTCTCACGTATTCGATGGAAAGTGCATGAGACCTTCAAAGTTCCCAAACTGATGATGTCAACCAACCCATGCCTCGGTTGGGTCAGAGACCGCTTTGTCATTGATGAGAACGGAGACCCGGTTGTTTGTCGAGAGAATGAGAAGTATATCCCCTTCAGCGTATTTGACAATCCTGACGAAAGATTCCGAAACGCTTACGTATCGGCACTGTATAAAATTTCCGACCCCAGTGTACGTGAGAGGCTGCTCTTCGGTAACTGGCTGTATGTCGATGTCAACGATGCGGCAGCTTATTGGAAATTCAATGGCGATACGCACCTTGTCATGGATTTGAAGGAGAAAGTCTATGACCCATTGAAGCCGGTGATCCTCAGCTTTGACTTCAACGTGGTGCCGTTCATGTCCTGTCTGGCCTTCCAGTTTGATTTTGACAATAAGAAGATATATGTCCTCGAAGAAATCCTTGGCCGTCCTGAAGATAAAGAAAACAACACTCCGAAGTTCGCTCAGAAGATAAAAGCCAAATATTTGACCGAACAACACACCGGAGGACTATTCGTAACTGGAGACCCTGCTGGTTTGGCCCGGTCCACTCAGACAGAAGAAGGAGTCAACAATTACTCCATCATTATGAACAACCTGGGCAACACTATTCTCCGGCCACAGAAAAGGCTTCTTCCCAAACAGCCATCCCAGATTACTCGACTGGAGTACATCAACGCACTGTTGGGAGGATTTCAAGGTTGGCAGATACTAATTGATATGCGATGCCGCAAGTTAACGGAAGATTTAATATATCAGAAGAAAAATGCTGATGGAACAAAGTCAAAAGCCAAAATCACAGACCCCAAACTCGGAGTCAAGTACGAGAAGTACGGACACCTCTCGGACTGCCTCGACTATTGTCTTTGTCTCTTCCTTAAAGAACCCTGGAGTGCTTTCCAGTCGAAGGACAACGGTATCACGACAACGATAACGCCCATTTACGGAACATTTGACTATTAAAGATATGTATCAACGATTCTTAAATAACGAAGACTATCTCTCGATAATCACGGAGGAGGCTCTGGGACAACTCACCAGAGGCCGTGAGCAGCGTTTGTTCCAGGCGGAGGAAGCGGCTGAAGCGTCCATCGTTGAGTACCTTGTAGATAATTACGAGATTGAAAAGGCATTGTGGGTAGGGAAATCCCTGATGGAGTACAATCCTCAGATTACCTATCCCGTACACGCCCATTTCTACCGTGACGGCAATATATATGAGGCCCTTCGCTCGATCAACGGCCTACACGCTCCTTCTATCGTCAAATACTGGAAGGAGATAGACAATTATGATGACCGCAACGGTAACGAGGCACAGCCTTATTCCCAGCTGCTCAACTGGCAACCGGGAGACATCGTGACATTCGCAAACGGTTACTTCGAGTGTCTTGAACCCAATGGTCTCGACTTCCATGACATCCGTATTCCAGGAGTAGAAGGCTGGACTGAAGTGGAAGTGTATAACTGGGAGCCTAACCTTCCGTACAACCTTTGGGATGTCGTTTCCTATGAGGGCAAGTTCTACGCACTCATCAACACTGATATTCCGGAAGGCGAGGAAGAGATGGATTTGACCGTCAATCCCTTTGAATCGGACAACTGGGGTCTCGTAGGCACCTACGACCCTGAATACGATTACGAGTTTAAGGACACCGAATATGTAGAGTTTGAGGGCAAGCTGTTTATCCCCAGCCTCAAACCTACAGCTGACGAACTGAAGGAAGGCTACAACGTAAGGCTGCATGACCCACGTAATTCCAATATCAAGAAGCACATGGTTCAGCTGGCCCTGTATGAGCTGCACAAACTCATCTCACCGAATAATATGAGTTCTGTCCGCATCACAGATTATGAGACCTCAATCACATGGCTCCGTGACGCGAACAGAATGAAGATAAACCCACAGATTCCGCGTAAGATTGACACTGATAATAAACCCGTAGCTGAATATGCAATCGCCACGTTCATGCGTGACTACGACCCGAACCAAAATCCTTGGCAAATTTGATTTCTTAGCTTGTTTTGTTGTGTGTGTTTTTGTTTTATTTAACATTAGGGTAAAGGAGCCGTTGTGAAACGTCTCCTTTATTTTTATTGTGCCGCGCTCATAAACGCCGATGTGAGCCTTTCTCTATTCGACTGGCTCTCTCCATTATAATAATGCTGCTGAATCATCTCTATGCTCGTTCCAGCGGCCTCTGCTATATACGACACTGGGAGACCGCTGTCGAGCGCAACCGTTATGGCCGTGTGCCGGAACACATAGGCGTACAGGTCAAAGTACAGGCCGAGTTCCTTGCCGACAACCTTCAGCCACTTGTTCAGGAACTCACGAAATTTCTTGTAGGTGTAATCTTTGGTGTTGTACGTCTTCTCCTTCTCATCGTCCATGATCGGGAAGATATATCCATCTTTTGACTGCCCTTTGTACTTATCTATAATCTTACGCATGACAGGGGTTATCGGAATTTCCACAGGACGGTGCGTTTTCTTGCGTCTGACGGCGATTGTGTTCTTTCTGGTAATATCCCTCCACTTGGCCTTTATAACGTCACAGGGCGCAAAGAATGAGTGGAACATGAACACACAGAAATCATAGTACAGCTCCACCTGCTTGCGGTTCTTGTATCGTGGCGTTATGTCCGACGGATTGAAATTTAGGAACGTCTTCAGCTCTTCCGAGGAAAGGACATCCGGATGCTGCCTTCCATCAGTTGTGTATTTGTCCGGGTTGTAATCACAGAACTGAAAATCTCCAATCTGAGAGATGTTGAACATGACATCCTTGTCCTTGCTTGCCTTCCCCAACAATGCGCGGAATTTCTTTGAGTGATGCACGTATGCCTTCTCCTTTGCGAATATGTAGGCGATTGACACCATCTTGTTGTAGTCGATGGTAGAGAACGGCATGGAATCAAAGCCGGGAATGGTTCTACGGCACCGGTTCAGCAGTTTATAATAGCCCTCATAATTGCATCCTGATTTGGCCTTCTCCCTGAGAGTAATCACTTCGAGATACTTCGCCACAGAGTTCTTGTACTCTTCGACTGACCATGAGGAAAGTTCAACCGGCTGGGAACCGGTGTGGCGTGTGCCCTTGTAGTATTCGGCAACCTGTTTCGCGGACAGCTCCGGGTGTTCAGTCACCAGTTTCCAGTAGACCTGCTTGTACTCGGCCAGTACCTTGTTGTTTTCCTCGTAATTCTTGGAACGGCTGGAAAAGCGTTCTTTGTCTGCCAGCCAATGTTTCTCGACATCTGGGTTTCCTGTCAGGAGATACCCAACTCGCTTGTAGTAGCGATCCTTGTTTTGTGAAATGCGTAAAACGAGCACACCGTTACGCAAAATGAATTTTAGTTTCACCATAGTGGTTCACTTAAATGTTAAAAATGAATCTGGCGAACCAATGGGTCAAATTTTGCTGTCTGTGCCGGCCAAAATTAGCACACCGGGATTCTCAAAAAGTGCGTTTGCACACCGGTTTTGGCTCAAAAATGCACACTCGTCAATTTCGACTTAACGGATTCCGTGTCCTTGACGGACTCAATTATGTGCTTTATAATCAATCTTCTACCGAAGATTTCGACTTAATGAAAAAGGAACTCTAATCTTCTCAGAGTTCCTTTTTGTGGTGCCACCAGGAATCGAACCGGGGACACAAGGATTTTCAGTCCTTTGCTCTACCAACTGAGCTATGGCACCTTGGTTTGCTAAACCAGAGTTGATTTAGCGGTTTGCATAACGATTGGAATGTATTTAGGAAATACCGTTTCCGTGTTTTGCGTTGCAAAGGTAGGCGTTCTTTTTGAATTATGCAAATTCTAAGGCGATTTTTTTTGTTGCTGATTATGTAAGATGCATAAAATCAACGATAAGGCATTGGAATGTTTTTTTCGGTAAAGTATGTTATTAGTCTGGTGTGTGATGGTTTTAAGTTGTGTATAGTACGAATTTAGGGCTCTCGATTAAAGTTTGCGTTAAGTTTAGGTGGATTTACATTCCGATTGTAATGTAAAAGTTGTTGTTAAATGGTGTAAATGAGGTTGAATATGGACTTAAACATGCTTTTTTTGACGGTGTGGGGATTTTATAGTGTAAAAAGTGCGTTTATGTGGAGGAAATTTCTTACTTTCGCTTGTTAAATATGGTAGTATCGTCGGACTTTTCGGCGCTGATGCTGTTTTAGGACGTTTGACTATTTTGCGACTGATATAAATTTATGCAAAGAATAAAGGTTAAAATCATCAATGATTCGGGGCATGAGTTGCCTGCTTATGAGACTCCTTCGTCTGCGGGGATGGACGTGCGTGCCAAGCTTTCTTCACCGTTGACTCTCGGCCCATTGGAAAGGGCGTTGATTCCGACCGGATTGCGCATGCAGCTTCCTCAAGGTTACGAGTGTCAGGTCAGACCACGTTCGGGGCTTGCGCTTAAGCATGGGATTTCACTTGTGAATACTCCAGGCACAATCGATGCCGACTATCGCGGTGAGATTGGAATCATCGTTATAAATCTTTCGAATGAACCCTACACAATCAAGGATGGTGAGCGCATTGCCCAACTCGTAATCAAGGAGTATGTCCATGTGACATGGGAGGGTGTCGACCGTATTGATGAGACAGTGCGCGGCGACGGCGCATTTGGCCATACCGGCGTTAATTGAGCGTTTCGTTTCTCCTACATCTGTCATAGGGCCCGTTGCCCCATAGCATATCAATCAATGAATCATCAATGAAAAGACTTCCTCTGATACTCCTTACCGTCCTCACTCTCGGTTTCCTGTCGGTAATGGCAAGAAGCCGTCGGGGCACGCTTGAAAGTGCCGATGCGAGAAAGGCCGATTACATATTTCTGGAAGCCTTGCGCGCGAAATCGCAGGGACGTATGGACGCGGCTTTTTCGTTGCTGCAGCGGGCTCACGAGCTAAACAGTGCCGACAAAGAGATAGGAGTGGAGCTTTCAACCTATCTTCTGCGCCTGTCGCAGATTGATTCGGCCATGCTCGAGCAGTCTATGGCCCTTCTCAAGGATTACTATGATGCAAATCCGTCTGACATATATTATGGCGGACGCTATGCTATGCTGAATGAGCAGCTACTCAATCGTGACGAGGCTGTGGAGACATGGCGGAAACTGCATATCTATTATCCCGACCGGCTTGAGGTGACATACCGTTATGCCGATGTGCTCGGTCAGGGAGGAACGGACGCCGACCGCGACCATGCGATTGCAATCTATGATTCCGTAGAGGTGGCTGAGGGTAAGAGTATCCCTCTTTCATCAAAGAAGATACAGCTTTATTATACTTTGCAGGACACAGCCGCGATTCTTGCTGAGGCAGACCGACTCAGACATTCATCGCCTAAGAATGTGGATTATCAGGTCTTTTCCGGTGACATATATTCCATGTTCCAGCTCAATGACAGGGCTAAGGAGTTCTACGACAGCGCCTGTGTGCTCGACCCTTCCAGCGGACTTGCCTACTATTCCCGTGCCCGGTTCTACAATTCTCTCGGAGACAGCGCAGCTTTCAACCGCGAGGTTTTCCAGGCTCTGGAGCAAAAAAGCCTTGACGTGGAGACCAAACTTGCAATCCTTCGGAGCTATATCCAGGAGATGTATAATGATTCTACCCAGCTTCCGCAGGTTCGCCATCTGTTTGATGTACTTATCGACCAGCACCCCCATGAGCATGACATACATTCCCTTTATGCCCGCTACCTGATAGTCACCAAGGATTATGCCAAAGCTGCCGAGCAGACTGAACGGTCGCTTGATCTTGACCCCGCCGATGAGGAAGGGTGGGAGATGTTGACCTCCCTTTATCTTCAGGTAGATCAACTTGACAAGGCAAAAGCGGCAATCAAGCGCTCTATGCGTTACTATCCTGAAAACGCGCGACAGTATCTTGTCCTTGGCTCTATATATAATCAGGAAAAGAATCATGCTAAGGCCTCGACGGAATATGCCCGTGCCCTCGAACTGACTGATTCTGCCGATGTCGACCTCCTGTCACGGATATATGGTTCGATTGGCGACAATCTGTATGCCCAGGAGTTGGCCGACAGTGCCTTCACGATGTATCAAAAGGCGATTCTCTATGACCCTGATAATTATCTGGCATTGAACAACTGCGCCTATTATCTCGCTTGCGAGGGGAAGGACCTCGACAAGGCCTTGTCAATGATTGAGACCGCCATTGCCGCTGAGCCGGAGAATGACACCGCTCTCGACACTTATGCCTGGGTTCTTTTTAAGCGCAAGGATTACGCAAAAGCCAGGGAGATTATAGACCGTACGCTTTCACTGATGAACGAGCCCGGGGAAGAAGTGCTCGAACACGCAGGTGACATATATTTCATGGATGGCGAGCCCGACAAGGCCCTTGAATTCTGGAAGCGCGCCTTGAAACTCAATCCTGACAATGCCTTGCTTGCCAAGAAGGTGAGACATAAGACCTATTTCTTTAAATAGACCCTACGCATGAAACTTCGAAATATTCTAATCATATTTTTTGCCTCGATACTCTCTGTGGCCTGCCATTCCGGACGTTCTGCCTCACAGGGCGGTTCCAATAGCTCCGCTTATGTCGGCGGTGATGCCGCTAAGGCTCTTGGAAGCTCTCAGTTGAAAGATATGCTCGGACGGCTTGAGGCAAGCTATGGAATTTGGGAAAATGTGAAGGTGCCTGTGACGCTTAAATTGAAAAGCCCGAAAAAATTAAGTGTCGGTGGAACTCTCACGATGCAGCGCGACCGTAGTATTCACCTCTCCCTTCGGGTGCTTGGCATGGAGATGGCATCGTTGATGGTCACTCAGGACAGTATTTATGCTGTCTATAAGCTTGACCGTCTATATTTTGCGGAAAGTATAAGCGATCTGCTCGGTGGATTTCCCGCTACTGTAGGCAATGTGCAGAATCTCCTGCTGGGGAGGGCCTTTGCCTTAGGCGACAAAACTCTGACGGACGTAAAATGCTCCCTGTCAGGCAACGGACTTAAATGGACTATAACACCCGCTCAAAATCCCCGTGGGATAAGTTATGATTTCACTGTTGACACTCCAAGCGGGAATGTCGAACAGCTGACGGTAAATCTCCCTTCGCGCAAGCCGATTGAAGCCCGTTATTCTGATTTCACTGTCGCAGCCACAGGGCCGATTGCCGCGACTACCGAGTTGACGGCCTCGACTTCAAAAAATAATTTCAGCGCGGAAATAAGCCTTAATTCCCGACGGGCAGAGTGGGGGAAAGGAGATATGAAAACTTGGACCGTCCCCAAAGGATATACCAGGGTGAAAGCTGCTGATATAATGAAGATGCTTTCACGCATGTAGAAGATGAAAGGCTGTTAAATTCCAGATAAAATAAATTGATAATCTCCATGACTCACAGTTTTGCTATATGGTGGCGCCGGTTGGCTGTTGTAGTGGCAGCTTTGCTTCTGGCATCCGCTCCTGTCGACGCGCGGGCCGGGCGTAAGGGTAAGTCGAGGACACCGCAACGCACCATGGAGGCTGTGAAGAGAGACAAATCAAAGGCCGAACAAAAGATTTCGGAGACTGCGACGAAGATAAAGACCAACACCAAGGAACTTAACCGTCAGCTCAATCGCCTCACATCGCTTAATGCCGACATAGAGACAAACCGCACAAAGGTGCAGGGTTTGAAAAATCATATAGATTCACTTGGCGCGGCCATAAACGTTACAGCCGATTCTGTCAAGGTCCTTGAAAAAGAACTTGAGGATATGCGCAAGGCCTATGTGAAAGCCTTGAAACAGCTCCAGCCTCATGCCGGAACCATGAATGAGATATCCTTCATATTCTCGGCGAAGAGTTTTGCCGAAGCATATAGCCGCATGCGTTATCTGAGGCAATTTTCGGCCTGGCGTGAGCGAAAGGCCGAGAATATACGCAAGGGAATAGAGCGCATAGCTGACCGTCGTGCCCATCTGACATCACTGCGCCACAGTCAGGACCTGGCTTATCGTAAGGCAGCCGAAGTGCAGACAGAATTGTCGCAGCAGCAGTTGCAATCCGAAGAGATGGTTTCAAAGCTGCGAAAGGAGGACAGTGCGCTGCGCCGGGCACTCAACGAACAGAAAAAGCAGGCCACGGCACTTGACCGTGAACTGGATAGGCTTATTGCTGCCGAGCAGGCTCGGATTGCACGTGAGGAGGAAGCCCGTCGGCGTCAGGAAGCGCAGGCCGCAAAGACGAAGAAAGACAACAAGTCTCAGGAGAAGACAACAGCTTCAAACGGAAAGTCCGGCAATATTACAGAGCGTTCGGCTAAGGACGTGGCGTCTGCCAATGCACGCACTCAGACTGCGGCATCGACCTCGGCGGCAGCCCTGACCGGCTCGTTCGAGGCCAACAAGGGGAAGCTACTGTTTCCTGTAGCCGGGACATATAAGATTGTACGCCGTTTCGGACGCCAGCCACACCCTACATTGCCCCATGTCGAGGTTGACAATTCCGGAATTGACATTGAGGTGAGGAAGGGTACATCTGCCCGTGCGGTATTCGCCGGGAAGGTATCATACATATTTAAGCAGGACGGTTTCAACTCTATCGTGATGGTGCGTCATGGCCGCTATATCACTATCTATGCCGGACTTGCTACCGTCGCTGTCAAGCAGGGCGACAGTGTCAAGGCAGGCCAGACTCTCGGAAGCATATATTCAGACCCGGACGACGGCAACCGTACGAAACTGCATTTTGAAATCCGCAACGAGCGTCAGAAACTCAATCCCACCCAATGGGTGAGATAGGGCAACTATTCCGTGACGACAGCGGTTATAATAACATCAGGGGGTGGCTATTATTGTAATGGCGCCCCGACTAACATTAAATTGAAAAAATGACAACATTTGAAGACCTCGGAGTCGCCCCATTGCTTCGTAAAGCTGTGGAGGAACTTGGATTTGAAAACCCTATGCCGGTGCAGGAGAGAGTGATTCCCCGGCTGCTCGGCGACGCTCACGATATAATAGCCCTTGCCCAGACCGGCACGGGAAAAACTGCTGCTTTCGGTCTCCCGCTCCTTCAGCGGATTGACTCGGCTGTGAATAAACCACAGGCTTTGATTCTCGCCCCTACCCGCGAACTATGCCTGCAGATTGGCAGTGACCTTGCCGACTTCTCAAAATACATACCCCAGGTGAAGGTGCTTCCTGTCTATGGTGGCTCGAGCATCGAGAGTCAGATTCGTGGCTTGAAAAAAGGTGTGCAGGTCATAGTCGCCACTCCCGGGCGTCTGATTGATTTGATTAAGCGTGGAGTGGTGAAGCTCGGCGATGTCCATACCGTGGTGCTCGACGAGGCTGACGAGATGCTCAACATGGGATTCCTTGACTCTATTGAGGAGATTCTCTCGTTCGTGCCTGAAGAGCGCAAGATGCTTCTGTTCTCGGCTACGATGCCGTCTGATATATTGAAGATTGCGAAGCGCTATATGAAGGACTACGAGGAAATCGTGGTCGGAACACGCAATGAGGGTGCTGAGAATGTACGCCACATATATTATATGGTAAACGCCCGCGACAAGTACCTTGCCTTGAAGCGCGTGGTCGATAACTCTCCGAGCATCTATGCCATAGTTTTCTGCCGTACCCGGCGAGACACCCAGGAGGTCGCCGACAATCTGATTCGCGACGGCTATAATGCCGAAGCCCTCCACGGTGACCTTTCGCAGCAGCAACGCGATATTGTGATGAAAAAGTTCCGCGATGGTGTGGTTGCAATTCTTGTGGCGACCGACGTTGCCGCCCGCGGTCTTGATGTGGACAATCTTACACATGTAATCAACTATGGACTGCCTGACGACACCGCCGTCTATACACATCGTTCGGGTCGAACGGGACGTGCCGGAAAATCGGGAGTGTCAATCGCTATCATACATTCCAGAGAAAAAGGGAAACTGCGCGAGATTGAACGCATAATCGGAAAGACGTTTGAACATAAGGAGGTCCCGACACCGGAGCATATCATTGAAAAGCAGCTTTATAACCTTGCCGACAGGATTGAACGCGTAAAGGTCAACGAAGAGGAGATTGCCGCCTATCTGCCCGGTATATCACGCAAACTCGAATGGCTGTCGGAGGAGGATTTGTTGAAACGTGTGATATCCCTTGAATTCAACCGTCTGCTTGACTACTATAAGGATGCCCCGAAGATTGATTTCATCGACGCGAAGCCTACTAAGGCCGAACGCCGTGGACGTAAGGGGGGAGAGCATGAACGCCCGAAGAATGATAAGGAAAAGGACCGCCGCACGGCAGAGCGGGGCATGGAACGAATATATATAAATGTCGGGAAACGCGATGGATTCTTCGCCGGAAATCTCATTGAAATGCTCAATAAGCTCATTCCCGGTAAGCGCGTCGATGTCGGTAGAATTGATTTGTTGCCCGGTTACTCTCTGTTCGACGTGAAAAAGTCAGATGCGAGGAAAGTTGTCGGGGCATTGACCGGTGGCGATTTCTATGGTAAACGTCTTCATAGTGAAATCGCTGTCGCCGACCGTGACTACTCAAAGATTGCCGAGAAGAGAAAGGGCAGGAAATAGAGTGGGTATTGATGGACTGCAGTCTATGATTAAACCACACGCCCGAAACCGTGTCATATTAATAAAGGTGGATATCTCTGATATCTGCACATGATAATAAAAAACGAAGAAAACGATGAAGAAAGCTTTTTTGATATTTGCTCTTATGATATATGCAGTGTCGGCGATGGCTCAGTTGTCGGCTGCGGATGCTTTTACTTCGGCTCCACAAGGCGTTTTCCCCTTGCTTGACCGCAACACGCGTCTCGACATGATTGACTATTATAAGAACGGCATGAGCAATCCGTCGCAAAACGCTCTCAACGGTCGTTCGTCTATTTCGGAAATGACTCCTCAGACGATTACTGTCAAGATGACGGACTCTTCTTCGGCGCAGCTTGTGGTGCTTCCGTCTCCGAAGGGTTCGGTTATAGCCTTGATTTCGACTGTGGCTACTCCCGGGCTCGACTCAAGTATTAAATTCTACGACGAATCGTGGGCTCCGCTTGACATTAAAGGCTATTTCACCAAGCCGGGATGGAATGAATGGTTGACCGACAGCGGGCGTGAGAATGAGGAAGAGGTGACCATGCAGGTTCCATTCATGCTTGCCTCCTACCACATTGACCCGTCTACTTCGCGGCTGACGCTTACAAATAACTTGTCACGTTTTCTTGACAAGGATGTCTACGAAAGTCTGTCGTCCTATCTTCGCCCTTCGCTCGTCTATACCTGGAACGGTAAACGTTTTGTGATGGATAAATAGACCTGTCTGAATAGAATTGTCTTTTGGACAATATGAAAAAACTCCCTGCCACTTCAATTTTCCGAAGTGGCAGGGAGTTTTTCATTGAGACTGTCCTTAATGAACAATGTTTTTTACTGTAATATAAGACGTTGTCTTGGCCTTATTTTTTTCAGTGCCGCGATTGTCTCTTCAATAGTCGTTATTTTGCTTGTAGCGTCGGAGAGTTTCTTACGTTCGGCATCGACAACTGCTGCGGGGGCATTGTTTACGAAACGTTCGTTGGAAAGTTTCTTTTCAACTGAAGCCTTGAAGCCACGGAGATAGTCAAGCTCCTTGGTGAGTTTGGCTATTTCAGCATCGACGTCCATATTGTCGAGCAGCGGAATGTTGAATTCAGTTGTCCCGACCATAAACGATGCGGCAGCAGGATCTTTCTCATTGACAGTCGCTATCTCCGAAAGGTTTCCAAGTTTGATTGCCACGGATTCCATCGGGATTTTCTGTCCGACTATGTTGAGACGGAGCGAATCACGCGAGGGGATATTGCGCTGTGCGCGCACGCCACGCACTCCGTTGATAATTTCCTTGACATTCTCCATTTCGGCGAGTATTTCGCTGTCGGGAGCGCTTGCCTCGGGCATTGATGCATACATGATTGATTCCCCTTCGCGGCGTTCGCCGAGATGTTGCCAGAGTTCTTCTGTGATGAAAGGCATGAAAGGGTGAAGCAGGCGCAGCAGGCTGTCGAAGAAGTTGATAGTTGCCTCGTACCCTTCGCGGTCAATAGGTTTCTGGTAGTCAGGTTTGACCATTTCGAGATACCACGACGAGAATTCATCGCGGAAAAGACGGTAGGCGGTCATGAGTGCTTCCGAAATGCGGAATTTCTCGAATGAATCGTTGATTTCCGCCACGGCTTCCGAAAGTTTTGAATTGAACCATTTGACGGCCATCTTCGAACTTTCAGGTTGCTCGAGATTCGGGTCGACTTCCCATCCTTTCACGAGTCGGAAGGCATTCCATATCTTATTGCAGAAGTTACGCCCGTTCTCACAGAGTTTCTTATCGAAGAAGATATCGTTGCCGGCAGGAGCCGAAAGCATGATGCCCATACGCACACCGTCAGCGCCATAGTCGGCGATGAGTTCGAGGGGGTCGGGTGAGTTGCCGAGCTGCTTCGACATCTTGCGTCCGATTTCGTCGCGCACGATACCGGTAAAGTAGACATTGTTGAATGGCTGTTTGCCGATAAACTCATATCCAGCCATAATCATACGCGCCACCCAGAAGAATATGATGTCAGGACCGGTAACAAGGTCGGAAGTTGGGTAGTAGTATTTTATCTCCTCATTGTCCGGGTCAAGGATGCCATTGAAGAGCGAGATTGGCCATAGCCATGAAGAGAACCATGTGTCGAGGCAGTCGTCGTCCTGACGGAGGTCTTCGGCTGTGAGCGAAGGATTCTTTTCTTTGGCAAGTTTCAATGCTTCATCCGCGTCCTCGGCCACCACGAAGCTGTCGTCAGGCAGGTACCATGCGGGCACGCGATGGCCCCACCATAGCTGACGTGAGATGCACCAGTCACGGATGTCGGTGAGCCAGCGGTCATAGGTGGTCTTGAATTTCTCAGGCACGAATTTGATGGTGCCTTCATCGACGGCCTTCAGTGCGGGGTCAGCGAGCGATTGCATCTTGAGGAACCATTGGTCGCTAAGGCGTGGTTCGGTTACGGTGTCTGTGTTGCGTTCCGAATAGCCTACCTTGTTCTCGTATTCCTCTATTTTTTCAATCAGCCCGGCTTCCGCGAGGTCTTTGGCAATCTGCTCGCGGACTGCGAAGCGGTCCATGCCAACATACATGCCTGCCGCTTCGCTGATTGTGGCGTCGTCGTTGAATATGTCGATTGTTTCCAGTCCGTGCTTTTCGCCGAGCATATTGTCGTTCATGTCGTGGGCCGGTGTGACTTTAAGGCAGCCGGTGCCGAAGTTTATATCGACATAGTCGTCCTCAATTACGGGAATTTCGCGATTGACAAGGGGCACAATCACTTTCTTGCCACGGAGATGCTGGTTCTTTGGGTCAGCCGGATTGATACACATTGCGGTGTCACCCATGATTGTCTCGGGACGTGTTGTAGCAACGATGGCGTAACCCTCTTCTCCTACGATTTTATAGCGGAGATAGTAGAGTTTGGAGTGCTCCTCCTTATATATTACCTCGATGTCTGAAAGTGCGGTCTTGGCTTTTGGGTCCCAGTTGACCATTCGTTTGCCACGATATATAAGGCCCTTGCGGTAAAGGTCAACGAACACCTTGATTACGGAACGAGAGCGGATGTCGTCCATAGTGAAAGCCGTGCGCTCCCAGTCGCATGATGCGCCGAGCTTTTTCAGCTGCTCAAGGATGATTCCGCCATGTTTTTCTTTCCATTCCCATGCGTGTTTGAGGAATTCCTCGCGGGTAAGGTCGCTTTTCTTGATTCCTTCCTTGGCGAGTTTGCCAACCACCTTGGCTTCCGTTGCGATTGCTGCATGGTCAGTCCCAGGTACCCAGAGCGCGTTCTTGCCCATGAGGCGCGCACGGCGGATAAGGATGTCCTGGATTGTATTGTTGAGCATGTGGCCCATATGAAGTATTCCTGTCACGTTAGGTGGCGGGATTACTATCGTGTATGGTTCGCGTGCGTCGGGCTCGGAGTGGAAAAGACGGTGTTCTACCCAGTAGGCATACCATTTGTCTTCCACGGCGCGCGGGTCGTATTTCGTGGCTAATTCTTCCATAATGATTGGCTATGAATGAGTGTTTTATAAATAATGGTGCAAAATTAAGAAATTTTCGGCGATTTTGATATAACTTTGTCACCCCTATTGGAATATATAATAGAAATATATGCTTGAATCTACTATCCGATATGCCACTCTCTCCAACGGTATGCGTTGTGTGGCCCGTATGGGCGCGATGCCTGTGGAGCATTGCGGTGTGGCTATCAATGCAGGTAGCCGTGACGAGGTTCCCGGCTGTCATGGACTGGCCCACTTTGTGGAGCATACTATTTTTAAGGGAACCACCCGCCATAGGGCGTCATATATACGTGACAGGATGGAAACCATAGGGGGAGAACTCAACGCCTATACGACAAAGGAAGAGACCGTGGTCTATTCTACAGCTCCGGCTGGACATCTGGCGCGGGCTCTTGCATTGCTTTCAGAAATGGTGATGGATTCCTCTTTTCCTCAAGCCGAGCTTGCAAGGGAGAAGCTTGTGGTCGGGGAGGAGATTGACACCTATCTTGACACCCCTGCGGAGGCTGTGTTTGATGATTTTGAAGATTTGATTTATGCCGGTTCGGCTTTGGCCCACAATATCCTTGGCACCCGCGAATCTCTCTCGGGATTTGATTCGGAAGCCTGCCGTGGCTATCTTGAAGAACGCTTCACTCCCGGACGCATGGTGTTTTTCTATTATGGCCCTGAAAAACCGGATGTAGTTTTTGCCAAGGCTGAAAAATATTTCTCATCTTTCTGTCGGCCGGATAAGCCATTGCTTAGAAGTGAACCTCCGATTAATTCACCCTTTAGTGTGGTTAACGACAAAGTGGATTCATATCAGGCCCATACACTGATTGGCGTGCGTGTGCCCGGTTTGCTTGATTCACGGCGTTTTTCCATAGCGCTTTTGGCGAATATTCTCGGTGGGCCGGGAATGAATTCTCTTCTTAACGTTGCATTGAGGGAGCGTCGGGGACTCGTCTATGCAACGGATGCGTCAACTTCCCTGATGAGCGATAATGGTCTGCTCACAATTTATTTTGGATGTGACCCTGACGATGTGGCGCGCTGTCTTCGGATAATTGACCGTGTGATAGCGAAGCTCGTGGAGAATGGAATGGGCCGGCGTAAACTTGAAGCAGCCAAGCGGCAGTTTATCGGACAGTTGACAGTCGGCTCGGTTAACTCGGAGCAAGTCGCAATCTCAATGGGCCGGGGAACATTATATCATGGCAGTGTAATGACCTTGTCGGACACGGTATCGGCTATAAACTCAATTACCGACGAGGCTCTTCGTGTCGCGGCAGCCCCATTGTTGACCTACTCGCGTCTGACCATGATATGATTATCTTTTGATTGAACTCCAGTCATAATCTGATAGTTACGATTCATGCTGTAAGAAAAATTTGGAAAGTTGGGCTAAAAGGCTTAACTTTGCATCACGAAATCCGCGCATGTGGCGTAATTGGTAGCCGCGTTAGACTTAGGATCTAATGTCTCAGGACGTGGGGGTTCGAGTCCCTTCATGCGCACCCCAAGAATCAGCTAATCGAAAATAGAACCTCGGTTAGCTGATTTTTTATTCTATAAAGTTTAGCGATAAGGTGGCATTTATCCATTATAAGTCGCTCTCAGACTGAGCAGAAGAGGGTGACGAGGAGGGGAACGGAGAAGTCGACGACGAAGCCGTGGTAGATTGAGAGTATAACGAAGGCTTTGCCTGATGTCTGTGTTATTATCGGGAGTGTGGTGTCCATTGTTGTCGCGCCTCCGGCGGAAATCGGAGCGAGGCGTCCGAAATATTTTAAAAGCAGAGGCGCGCCTAAAAGGGTGATTATCTCACGGGCGATATTTGAGAGAAGAGCGACCGTGCCGAGTTCCGGCCCGCGATACTCAGTTATGAAAATACTTGACAGGGAATAGTAGCCGAAGCCTGCGCCTACGGCCATGCAGTCTGACGGAGACCTTTGCGGCAGGAGCATGCTTAGTAGAAAACAAGCTATAAGAGTTCCTGCAATAGTGAACAACGGCAGGAAAAGAAGACGCATATCAAGACCCCGCAGCCCTTTCAATGTATCGATATCCGAGCCGACACTTATTCCGACGAAGAACATCAGCGCACACAGGGCATAGAAGCTGACGTCGATGTCGAAATCATTGATAGACAGCAATCCAGTAAGACCACAGATGATTCCGGCTACGAAAAATCCGACAATAATCAGACTCCCTTTCATCAGCAATTGTCCTTCTCTTTTCGGTGACGTTGGATGTAAGTCCACAGACCATATGCCGCAAGGCAGCTGCCCGAGACTGAAACCAATGAAATGATTATTGCTTCCAGTCCAAGCGTAGGGATTGAGGATACGATTTTCTCATTACCGCCAACCTCGACTCCAAGCAGAAACAGAAGCAACCATATGAAAAATGTGATGGCAAGGCCTATCTTTTTTAGTTTGTGTCGTCTTAATAGATAGCCTGTCAAGACACCCGCAACCATTATCAGTAAGACCGTGAACATATAAAAACAGTTACCTATTGAAAGTGTGGAGATGAAAGACGTGAGCCTCGGAGGAAGTCTGCGGTGGGCATACGGCGTTTTCCCGGAGCTTGCAGGCTTAGGATTTCGATATCATTTTCCGTGTCTCCTGTGCAGACAATTATTCTGTTGTCCTCCACGCTTATCTTGCCGGGGTAGGAAGAGTGGTTATTTGACGGGATTACACGTGTCTCGAATATTTTGACAGCACCGATTTCTACGCCATTGTCCTCCAGTGTGCTCCATGCTGCGGGATATGGCGACAGGCCGCGGACAAGATTGTGGATTGTGATTGCCGGGGCTGACCAGTCGATGCGGCAGGTCTCCTTAAATATTTTTGGTGCGGGAGTCGGTTCGCTGTCGCCGATAAGTTTGTCCTGCGGGATAGGAGAGAGGCTGCCTTCGATTATATCGTCAATGGTCTTGATTGTGAGTTCGGCCCCGAGTTCCATTAGTTTGTCGTGGACATTGCCCACATTGTCGGTAGGGAGTATTTCAATCCGTTCCTGGGCTATGATATCACCCGTGTCGATTTCATGTTTCAGGAAGAAGGTGGTGACTCCGGTCTCAGTATCGCCGTTAATTACCGCCCAGTTAATCGGGGCTGCCCCACGATAGCGGGGGAGGAGTGAGGCATGGAGATTGAATGTGCCGAGACGCGGCATGGTCCACACCACTTCCGGCAACATGCGGAATGCGATAACCACAAAAAGGTCTGCGTCAAGCGAGCGCAGTTCATTTACAAAATCAGGGTCTTTAAGTTTGACCGGTTGCATGAGCTTCAATCCGTGGGCCACGGCAAACTCCTTGACAGGCGACTGGTAGAGTTTATGCCCGCGTCCTGCGGGTTTATCGGGCATCGTAACGACTCCTACCACATTATATCCACCCTCCACCATACGTCGGAGGCTTTCTACTGCAAAATCGGGGGTGCCGAGAAATACTATTTTAAGGTCCTTTTTTGTCATATCGATGGTTTGGCAATTGTAAATTCTATTTCAGGCGTGGAACCGAAACGGGGATAGGCTTTTAATATAGCCGATACACGGTAGCGTCCGTCGGGGAGTAGCTTCCCGTCTGAATCACGCAGGTCATAGGTATAGGGGAAAGTCACGGTTTCTGCGCTATGGACAGTGTTTCCAAGCATGTCGCGGATTATGATTCTTGATTCCGGCTGTTGCGGACGGTCATGAATCAATTTGAATTCTATTTCTTCGCGGGCTATCTTAGTGTCAGTTTCGAGGGAAGCCTTTATCGCTTCTGACACCACGGTGAAATTCAGATTGCGGGTCACGGAGTTTCCTGCCACATCCCGTGCGCTGAGGCTTACCATATGTTTTCCGTCTCTGAGTTTTGGCAATTGGAATGTCAGTGTGGCTGTCCCTCCCGGTTCTATGTTTATCATTCTCGAAGCTTCAGGTGACAGTGAAGTCATGCCGTCGAGCATAAGGTGGACGGTCGCTTCGATGGCAGATGAATTTGTATTGAGACCGCTGCCGCTGTCTTGAATTGTGGCGTAGAGTATTGGCGTAGGAGAGGTCTCGTCGCCGTCAATCATTGATGGCGAATCAAGATAAAGCTCAATCTCAGGGGCTTGGATGTCGGTAGGCGCGTTTTCATCGGGAGCGTCTATCTTGACTTTGCTTCCACTTCCGATTGCGATGTCGCCTTTGTCTGCATAGGCTATGAATGTCAGTCGATGTTCTCCGCTGCGTGATATGATTGGAGGGGTGAACGTGAAGGTCCATCTTCCGCCTTTGACAGTTGCTGTCGTTTCGTGGATAGGGGTTTCGTCGAGGACGAGTTCTCCTTTGGCGTCGGATTTGTCATGCTGGTAGAGTGTCACCGATTTTGGCGAATCAAAAAGGGTAAGGTGTATGAGTCCGTTAAACGAATTATCTGTTGTGCCGTCGAAATGCGTTACTTTGCCTTTAATGGTTATCGGCGACAGCGAAGTCGCTGATAGAATATCGATGTCTTCTTTTCCTTCGGTCGAATCGAGTTTTATCATGCGTGACGGTCGGCGCACAGGCAATGCGGGGTCAGCGAGGAGATTATAGCAGAAATTGTTGATGCGGCGTGAGAGAGAGTTGGATGTGGCGTTTATGGCATCACGCCACACTTCTCCGATGCTCCCGGATTCAGAACCGAGCTTGTATAAGGCACTAACAAATTCTTCATTCAAACGGTGGTTGTCCGTCAGATATACACTCCTTCCCGAACCGATCACGGCTATAGGACCGTCGGGATTGAGAAATATCTGTGCACCGATGCCCCGTGAGCTCTCATCGATAGGACTTGTTTCACAAGCGGCTATATACATGATTGGCATGGAGCCGTAATGAATCGATTTTTCCTTTGAACTTGACACCATTTCGCCGAGCTTGTACTTTCCGGCATGACCGGTATAGTTTACGAAGAATGGTCCCCTCGCAAGTTCGGTCGAGAATTGGGAGAAAGTGTGCAGACCCTGAGAGGCGAGTTTCGGATATAGAGCGGCATAGATACGCGAACATGTTGTAGGCTCGCAGAGTCTGCTGATTTCGTCGCGCAAAGTTTCCGAACCGTAGAAATGAGCGCTTTCGTTTCCCTCACAGCATCCAAGCACGGCATGGTCGAAGCGCCCTGCAAGCTTTGGATTTTTGAGATAGCTGATGGACTTGTCGACAAATATCCTGGCTTCGCTTGGGCTAAGGATAGGTGCGCGCCCGATGCTTAGCGTCAGTTTCTCTTCAAGCAAGGCGAGGTTTTCAGGGATATTTTCGTCTGTAAATCCGAAATATAGGTCAGTGGCGAAATCGTTTGATGAATAGCGTGCCTGATTAAGGCTCTCGGTTTCATATCCGATAAGATAGTCTATGTCGTCCTCAATAGTGAATTTTCGGGAGTCGTAGGTCGAGGCCCCAAGGAGTAAAAGATGGCGCAGCGGACGGTCTTGGCGTTTACTTAGCAACCTCACGAACTTACGCAGGCCGTTAGGATGGCGTGAACCTGACGAGAATTCGTTGAAAACCTCGTCCTGCGTAACGACCGCAACTTTCATTCCCTGAATCTCACGGTGGGCGGCCGCAAGACGTTCAGCCTCTTCTTTAAGTGCGTCAGTTGTAACTATAAGGTAGTCGATTGACGGCATGGAATGGAGATTTTGACACTCCACGTCGCCTATCAGAGCCGGCGTCGGAACTTCACATTCAGTAGAGAAGGCGCATAGGGTCAAGGGTGTGTCTGGTGTAGATGCCTTGGCGGTGACGAGAAGATTTCCTTCAGAATCCGGATTCGTTTTCAGGGAGGTGATATTGCGCGGTGATGAGATATCCCATACAATGACGTTTTTGTCTGCACTGCAAATCCTGACAGTGTGGGTTCTCTTTCCCGGTTCGTATCTGAGATGGAGGGGGGAGTTGTGGAGGATGTTTTTACGGGAGTATGTGAAATAGACTTCCGAAAGAGACAGAAGGTTGAAGTTGCTTCCTTCGCGGGAGGAGAAATGCATCCCGAATCCTTTATCGGAGGTAGGTTTGACCTGAATTTTTTTCAATGTGGAGCGGGAATAGAGCAGATGGTCCTGTTTGTTCGCTTTCATTCCGCCTATCGAGAAATTCCCGGCGGTCACGTCGCCAGTGAATTTCATGTCGAGAAACTGGAGGTCACTTTTATCGTGCCGGTATATGTAGCGGTAAGCCACAAGCCCGTTGCCGTCATAGTCAGGGGCATCAAAGTGACAGTCGAGCCCCTCAGGCCTATGTGCGAAATTTCTTGAGTAGAAGAATACCCCTGCGGAGTGTATGTTGTATTCCCGTGGCGTCCGGAGGTCAAGATGAATATGTGTGTCTTCTATTTTAGTCGCCTGGGCATGGTCTGTTATCGGGATATCAAGAGGGGAGCCTCCGTCAGCGGTCAGGAAGTAGTTTGAACCGTTGGAGTAGTAATTATCAATATAGTTTATCGATGATTCCTCTGTCATGGTTACACGCCGGTCACCTTCTCCGTAAAAATAGATGGCATCATCTATATGTACGGTCTGAATTTGAGGAAGGTCGTCAGGCGCGGTGTCAAGGGCATGGGCCTGCTCTACGCTTCCGTAGCCATAGACCGAGACTTTCTCCGGTTCATTGAAGCCCCAGCGGCGTAATGTCGCGTAGTCGAGACGGTAGACAGAGCTGGAATCGACATGGATTTTTACCCAATGGCCTTTTGAGAGGAGAGATGTCCGTGTATATTGGTTTGCGTTTGCCGAAAATGAGACGGCAAACGCAAACATTGCTGAAATCAGGAGTTTTAAGGAATCGTGGGCCATTCGGGTGAGGGAATTGGATGATGAATGAATCAGGCTTCCACTGTCCCCGAAGCCTTGAAGTTGGCGTCAATTTCCTTGTCGGTGACCGTATAGTTGATGAGGTCGCCTGAAAGATATTTGTCATACGATGCCATGTCTACAAGACCGTGACCCGAGAGGTTGAAGAGAATCACCTTTTCTTCCCCGGGTTTAAGTTTCTTGACCTCACGGATAGTTGCCGCGATGGCGTGGCATGACTCCGGCGCGGGAATGATGCCTTCGGCGCGGGCGAAAAGACAGCCGGCCTCGAACGATTCGAGCTGGTCGATATCCACTGCCTCCATGAGACCGTCCTTGAGCAACTGGCTGACAATAACACCTGCTCCATGGTAGCGGAGACCTCCGGCGTGGATGTTTGCGGGAGAGAATTTATGTCCGAGGGAGAACATCGGAAGCAGGGGGGTATAGCCAGCCTCGTCGCCGAAATCATAGCAGAATTTCCCTCGTGTGAGTTTTGGACATGATGAAGGCTCTGCGGCAATGAAGCGGGTTTCAGTCTTTCCCTCTTCCTTTGCAATCTTATGGCGCATGAAAGGGAAGGATATTCCACCGAAGTTGGAGCCCCCGCCGAAACATGCTATCACCATGTCGGGATATTCGCCTGCCATTTCCATCTGTTTCTCGGCTTCAAGGCCTATCACGGTCTGATGGAGGGCTACATGACTGAGCACTGAACCGAGGGCATATTTACAGTCGGGAGTGGTACGCGCGAGTTCGACGGCTTCAGAAATAGCAGTGCCGAGTGAACCTTGATAGTTCGGATTTACTGTAAGTATGTCCTTTCCCGCACGTGTCGACATTGAAGGCGAAGGGGTCACCTGCGCGCCATAGGTCTGCATGATGCTGCGCCGGTAGGGTTTCTGCTCGTATGATATCTTCACCTGATAGACTGCGGCCTCGAGTCCGAAGAGTGATGCCGCATATGACAGCGATGCGCCCCATTGGCCTGCGCCTGTCTCGGTGGTGACATTCTTCACTCCCTCTTTCTTGCAATAATATGCCTGGGGGATAGCCGAATTAAGTTTATGGGAACCCATGGGTGACACGCTCTCGTTCTTGAAATAGATATGGGCCGATGTCCCGAGTGCTTTCTCAAGGCCATAGGCCCGGACAAGAGGGGTTGAACGGTAATATTTATACATCTCGCGCACCTCGTCGGGTATGGGAATCCAGCGGTCGGTGGTGTTGAGCTCCTGGTCGCAACATTCACGGGCGAAAATCGGATAGAGGTCTTCTGCCATCATTGGTTCGCGGGTCTGGGGATTGAGTGGAGGGAGGGGCTTCACAGGCATGTCGGCCTGGATATTATACCAGTTGCGGGGGATTTCTTCTTCGTCGAGAAAATAGCGTTTTCTTTTTTCAGTCATGTGTGATAAGGGTTGTATAAGGCTGTTTTGGCCGTTTATGAAAACACAAATTTAGTGATTCTCCACCAAATGACACATAAAAAATCGAAAAAAGAGCCTATAAGTATAATAGCGACGCGATATATTCATGCCTCATTGGGCGATATATCGCGTCGCTATCAGGTTGTATACTTTGTCTATTTCGCGTATTTGGTCTTTTCTGTTATCCAATTGGCTACAATTTCAAGCATTTCCTGCGAAAGAGGAGCTTTAATTGAGGCGTATTCCGTGGGAAGACCGGTTTCACACGGAAGGAAGAGATGGTTGAGGCCTTTAAGCTCGATTGTTGTGAGGTCAGCTCCTTCGGGCAGATTGTTTTTCCAGCCTGCAAGATGCGTTTTAGAGTTGACCATTTTGTCTTTGTCGCCGTTAAGCGCGAGCACGGGGATATGGACGTCTTTCAGATAGTCAGCGGGATTGTATCTGATATGGAAACGGTACCATGGTCCGGAGGCCTGCATCTTGTACATATAAATCGGGAAACGCAAGTGGTCGAATTCCTGATTGAGAGTGCTGAAATATATGCTGTCGACCGCATGCCATTTGTCGTATGTCTCCTGAAGTTTCGTCTCAAGGCTGTCGCTGTCGGCATACTTATAGGCTACACGAAACATCAGTTCGTTAACCACATTATAGCGTTTCACATCATGGGCAGGAAGATTGTAGGAACTGACAAGATCCTCGTTCTGGCGAATCAAGGCGTTGAGACCGTCCATGCACAGACCTGCAAGGCTCACCATGAATTTCACATCCTCACTCCTTGATGCGGCTATCGACATTGCGGCGCCCCCCTCGCTATGACCTATGAAGCCTATACGTGAGGGGTCGATATCGCCACGCGTTTTCAGACATTCGATGGCGGAGAGTCCGTCATTGGCGAAATCTTCGGTGGTCGATGTTCCGTAGTCACCTGTAGAATCTCCCGTCCCGCGATCGTCGAAGCGTAGCACGGCGATGCCTCGGTTGCCGAGATAGTCAGCGATATCCGCGAACATTCTGTGCCCCGACATGTTTCCGTCACGGTTCTGCTGCCCTGTCCCGGAGAGGATTATGGCTACAGGAGCTTTCCTTACATCGTTGGGAACGGTCAGGGTGCCTACTAATTTGATGGTATCGTTGTTGAAAGTTACCTCTTTCGAGGTGTAATTCCCGGCATTGACAGCTGATATCGGAATAATTGCCGATATTGCTAAAATAGATAAAAACTGTCGTTTCATTTCTTTGCCTGTTCAACCATTTCTATCATTTCGTCGCGCAGTGCGCTCGGGCTACCTTTATAGCCTACGGCAAGGAAGCGGATGTTGCCGTTGGCGTCTACCACAACTTTAAGGGGAATTCCTGAGGTGGAGAACTGCTGCATCACCTGGCTTGACAGAAGGTCGTTGACGTCGCTGCCTTCGCGTGTTCCGTCAAATATGAGGTGTATGTCAAGCCCTTTTTCTTTTAGATAATCCCTCGCTTTCTGCTTATAGTTCGGGATATATTCCTGAGTGTCGACAAACAGGAATTCAACATTGGCATCATCTTTGAAATGGTCGGCGGCAAGTTGCATACCGGGAAGCGAGGCCTTGCACGGGTGACACCAGTTTGCCCAGAAGTCAATCACATAAACCTTCCCCTTGAGCTGTTCAGATGATATAGTTTTTCCGTCGGCGTCGGTCAGAGACCATTCTGGCATCACGCCTTCACGTCGGTAACCATCCACGTCTTTCTGTATAGCGGATTTCTCTGCGGGATTCTTCAGTTGTTCCACATATGCATCGAAGCCGTCGGAAGAGCCGTGTTCCTGAGTGTAGATTTCACGGAGCATGTCGGTCTGCATGGGTGACACCTGATTGTTATACTGACTCTTTTCGAGCAGGGCTTTGAGTTCTGATGTCCTGTTAAGCGCTTTGAGCAGTTCGGCCATATTGTCGTTGATGTCAGCGCGCATATATTTAGCCTGGTTCTGCGCAAGTTTGGAATATTCGAGAGCTTTTTCTGGATTGCCTGTATTCTTAAGAATCTCGGAATAGGTTTCGGCTACATTGCTTTCAATGGATTTAGCCGCGATTACGGCCCATTCTGAATCCGACAGATAGGACAGCGATGCAGGTTTTTGTCCTTTCAACTCTTCCATCCGTTCTACGAATTTTGTCGCGAGGGGCAGTAGCTCAGCGTCGGTCTTGTCTTTCCGTAGGTGGGATATACAGATTATTTTATAGAAAGCACTGTTGCACCCATAGAAAGAGAGACTGTCGGCCATTGATTCAAGATTGTCGGTTTTTCCATCCATCCAGTCAAGAATCATCATGGTGCAATTCACATCATCGTAGCCATGGCCGTAGCGAGAGAGATATTCATCGCGCTCGGGTGTGTAGGGAAACTCCTCTACGAAACCAAAGAAATGTTTTCTTGTCGCTTCCGGGTTGCGGTAATCGAATTTCTTGTCATAGCGGTCTTTCATCGCCATCAGTCCTTTGGGATATTTCTCATAGATGAGCTTTCTGATAGATGATGCCTCTGCTGTGTCGGTATAAGATGTAATCTTATATGCGTTCAACAAAGCTTCTTCCGAACCTTCATTTTTCAGGAACTTAACGGCGTTTCTGATTCTTTCTTCTGCGCCATTGATTCCTGCGGCGCGTGCCGATTCGGCAAAAAGTGCCGAATATGCTACAGCCGAGGCCGGGTTATAGCTGATTTCATTGTTAATCCAGTAGTAGACGATTGTGTCGCTCACCTCAGGAGTCTTTGTGAAGTCGATATATCCCGGAATACTGCGGTTATATTTCTGGGAGCGCAGCAGACCCCACGCGGCATATCCACCGGGCCATGGACGTCCGTCCTCCTTGTTAATCATCGTGGCGAAAGTCATGCCGTCATTATTGTCGACGATGGTATCGGCAAAAAATTTAAACGCCATGAAGCCGGTTTTAGGTTCAGGGGTGAAAGAGCCTTTCCATACGCTCCCTTCATTCTTAAGGCATATATCGTGGCCATACCATTTGCCGTCCATATAGGTGTAGGCAACTCCGTTGATTGTCTGGTTGCCGGTCATTGAGGGCAGTGGGGTGTAGATGAGTTCGGTCGCTTCTCCTGCCTTGGGAAGTTCAGGATTGAAAACAAGCCTGCTTTCTTCCTGAGCGACGGCAGTCAATGCCGTCGCGAGGAAGAACAAGGCGAATGAATTTTTTAGTTTCATTGCAAGATGAATATTATAAATCTTTATAGGATTGTCAGAACAGCGATAATCTGTCTAATCAGGGGTTTTGAACGATTCCGGGAGCAAGGATAATCTGATATTGTGGAATCGGGAGTACATAGCGGTTGCCGTTGGGCTCAAGGGTAAGGGCCTTGCCTCCCCATTGGCGGGTAAGGGTCTTGGCAAAACGTGAATCGGATGCCAGACGGCGAAGGTCATACCAGCGGAGATTCTTGCAGAAGAATTCGCGGTGGCGCTCATCAATCACGATTTCCAAGGCTTCATCTCCGTCAGCAGCACTGAGCTCTTGGTAATCGGCCGGAGCGAAACGCTTCTTACGGAGGTCATTGACACATTTCATCGCTTCAAGAGGTTGGTTCTCGCGGGCATAGTACTCCGCTTTGATGAGAATCATTTCTGGCACAGACGGGCCGATGTTGCGACCTCCGAGGGGAATGTCCTGATAAAATACCCTGCCGCCGTCGGCCGCGAAGTTTGACGCGGCAGTTTCAATTGCGGCAGTCCATTTCTGGTAGCGAAGGTCTTTTTCTCCGAGAAGGTTGGTAATGCCGTCACTCAGATGGAGCAGAGTGCAGCCCCACATGCTGTTGGTCTGTGTGGGTTGTTTGAGCAGAAGAATTTCCGGACATTTGATTAACTGTGGATAGTCGCCGTCGTTGAGATCGACGATATTGCCGTTCTGGGCAAGTGCGAGTTCGGCGTTATCGAATGCGTCCTTATATCGTCCCATAAGCAGATATGCACGCGCGAGTTCGCCATAGGCCGATGCCTTTGTTGGCATAGTGGTGAATTCCTGGAATTCGGGTAATGCGGGAATCGCGTCGGTGAGGTCTTTTATAATCTGCTCGTAGACAGCCTTGACGGAGGCCCGTTTTATGTCCTGCTCGGTACTCTGAGTGAGGATCAAGGGAACTCCGGGGTCAGTTGCGGCTGTAGCTTCGTCATATTGGCGCGCATACTGATTGACCAGCATAAGGTAGGCGTCTGCACGGTGGACCTTGGCTTCAGCTACGAGCGCAGCCTTCTGCTCCGGGGTTCCGTCGGTACATTTGCCGATTTCATTTATGACAGTGTTGGCATAGGCCGAGGTATTGTACATGGCGTTCCAGCCGTCGTCCTTATTGTAGTTTCCGCTCTCAGGATAAATCTGGTCCGACCATGTGTAGGTCTTTGCGAACCATGCATAGAAGTCTCCTCCGTTGACGGCTGAATTGTATTGAAGGCCACCGTCTTTGATATAGATATCATCGCTCATGATATCAGGAAGGGCTGAGCCCTTGACCCATTCATTGGTGTTATTTAAGAAGATAGCGGAAATTGTCGATTTTATCAGGCACAATGCCTCCCTGCGTCTTTATGTCGACGAAGTCGCTGCAGGCTGTTATCGAGAGGGCAATTGTGGCTATTGCCGCGATTTTATATATTTTCATTTTGAAAACTGTCTTTTAGTAGTTTCTTAGAAGTTGATGTTGAGTCCAAGCGAATAGGCTTTTTTCGGGGGAAGGCTGTATGCATACAGCCCGCTGGCATAGTCGGGGTCAAGACCGGCTTTGTTGGCTTTCCAAAGGAGTCCGATGTTGCTCATCGACAGCGTCAGGCTTGCGGATGATATACGGATTTTTGAAAGTATGCTCGTCGGGATGTTGTAGCTGAGTGAAACCTGCCGCCAACGGAGATAGTCGCTTTTTTCTACGTTCGCGTCGGAGTATTTATAGCGGTTCACTGCGATATAGTCTCTTGTGAGGGCCGGAACGATAGTTTTATCCTCGTCGCCGGGTTGGCGCCAGCGGTCTGCGATGTCGCTTGAAAGGTCCCATTTGCTGTAGGCATTGGTGACATAGCCCGACACTCCTGGACGGAAGAAGTGTCCGCCGAACTGATAGGTGAAAAGTGAATACAGGGTGAAGTCTTTCCATCTTACATTGAGATTGATGCCACCATAGACTGTCGGGTTCTGATGGCCTATGTAGGCAAGGTCGCTGATTGATGTGACTTTGTCGGCAGTCCCTAATTTCTCTCCCTCTTTATTGTAAATCATCGGGGAGCCGTTCTCATTGAGTCCTGCATAGCGGAAAGCAAACATCTTGTCGGTGGCATATCCGCCAATCATCCCGATGTAAGCCGGGGAGGTGTTGATGTTGGTGAGATACTGCTCCTCTTTGAAGAATGGGTTGTTTGTCACCTCATTCTTGTTCCATGAGATGTTTCCTCCTATAGCCGCGTTCCAGTCCTTGTCCTGGTATACGACTCCACGTATGCTGAAATCGATACCGTCGGAGTTTATGCCTACAACGTTGCGTGTCATTTGTGAGTTGTCGATATTTCCGACTATGGTTGATGAGAAGGGGAAACTGTAAAGGAGGTCACGGCTGCTCTTGTGGTAGTAATCGAGACTTCCTGACAGACGGTAGTTGAAGAACGCGTAGTCGATGCCTATATTCGTCGAGTTGGTCTTTTCCCATCGGAGCTGAGGATTGGCGAGGGAGGAGATTCCGGCACTGGGCTGATTGGTAATCCAGTTGGATGTGAAATAAAGTTTGGTGAAGGGATATGAGTCAAGCGAGATGTTGCCGTTTATACCGTAGGTGGCGCGCAGGGCAAGGTCGCTGATCCAGGTAGTCTGCTCCATGAATTTCTCACGGCTGATGTTCCATTTGGCTCCGAATGAGTAGAAGGGTTTCGCGCGGTATTTGCGGTCGAGACCGAAGTTGTTGTAGTCATCGTAGCGCACACTTGCCGATACATAGTAACGGTCAAGGAGTGTATAGCCGGCATTTCCGTAGTAGGAGATGAAGCGGCGGCGACGGTTGATGGCGTTGGGATAACCGCCTCCGTTGAATGAGGTCTTGTAGCCGGCGATGCAGTCGTAGGTCTGATTGCTTGACATGTCGATTTTTGTGTCCTCGATGCCGGTCTCACGATTGTAGCCCCAGATAGTCGAACTGGCTTGTTCCACATAAGTCTGACGCATTTCGATACCTGCGAGGGCATTGATGCGGTGGATGCCTCCAAGCACACTGTTGTAGTTGAGCTGTTCACGGAATGTCCAGTTGCGGTTGTCGCTATGCTGCTTGAAAAGACCTCCGTTGCGTATACCGAGCGAGTTTGTGGCGGCCCCTATTGGAGTGTAGTAGTTCATCATGTTGCGCATCTGGTAGGATTCCGGGTCATACCAGTTCTCGGATTTGGTGTAGCTTCGCTCGAAAGCTACTGTCGTGTTGGACGATATGCCCCAATAGATAGGAATGTCGAGGTTGATGTTGGCAGTATAGTTGTCGGTGCGCTGGGTGTTGTCATTCAGTTCCATTTCCCGGATAAAATTGTAGGTCCAGGGCTTATACACATCGCTGAGTGTGGATGTCCATGCCGGATTGAGCACATCATAGTCTATGCCACGACCATTCTCATCGACGGGATTGTGGTAGGGCATCATTTTTACTGTACCGTTTCCAAGGAACTGGCTGAGCGAAAGGGCATTGTTTTTATATTTGAAGAATGTTCCCGAGAATCTTGTGGTCAGTGTTGCATGGTTGAAAAGTTTCCATGAATTGGAGAGGTTGAGATTCAGACGGTTTGCGGAGTTACCTTTGGCATATGGATTTTCCTGGGCATAGGATGCCGAATAGAAATATGTGGAATTGTTGCCACCGCCGTTCACAGCGATGTTGTATTGCTGGGAGGATGCACGGCGCATCGCATATTTTGAAATCTGGTCATGATTATTGATGGCGGAGAGTTCTTTCACTCTTGCATCATATTGTGCCTGGTTGATACGACCGTTCTTTAGGTCAAAGGCGAGACGGACACCTTCATTGAAGTAAGTCTGGGCTGAATAGTAGTCAGCCGGGGTTGACTCGAATAGCAGCCCCTTGTCCACAATTTCTTTCTCATAGTCGAGCGTCTGGGCGGAGGTCAGTTCGTTGAGGTAGTCGAGGTCTGGCTTGTCCTGTGTCATCCATGTAGCGGATAGGCTTACTTGCGGACGCTGCCCTTTCTCGCCTTTCTTTGTCGTTATGACAATCACGCCGTTGGCTGCCCGGGAACCCCATATGGATGCGGCTGCGGCATCTTTCAGCACTGTGATGTTCTCGATGTTGTTGGGGTCGATGCTTGAGATATCGAAGTCGCTGATAACGCCGTCGACTACTATCAGGGGCATCTTTTCTCCTGTGAGAGTGTTCACGCCACGTATGCTCATGTTATAGTCGGAAGCTCCCATGGTGCGGGTCGATGAGTTTGCGCTTTGCAGGGTGTTGGTATATGCGAATGTCTTGTCGCCTGCAAGCACGTCGACTTTCATACCTGAAATCTGGCCTTCGAGACGCTGGACCACGTTTGGAGTAGGCACCTTCTTGAGTTCTGCGGATGAAAGTGTGGCGAACGATCCGGTGGCACGCTCTTTTGGCAGTTGCTGATAGCCGGTTGAAACGACTTCCACTTCCTGGAGGTTGTGGGCGTCGTTTTCCATCGCGATGTTTATGACCCGGTCGTCGCCTACGGTGAATTCGGCGGGATGCATGCCGATATATCTGAATTTAAGTCTGTCGCCTTTGTTGGCTTTGAGGGAATAATATCCGTCGATATTTGACACGGTTCCGGCTGCTTTCCCTGCTATTACTACAGTCACTCCGGCAAGGGGCTCTCCGTTTTCATCCGTGACACGCCCGGTGACGCGGCTGTCACCCGAATTTCCCGTGCTGAGGTTGTTTGTACGTGTTATAAGTACATATTGCCCTTTGATTTCATAATGCAGCCCTACTTTGTCGCAGATAGCGTCCATCGCTGTCTGTAGGGAAGCATCCTTCAGGTCGAGACTGATGCGCTGGTTGTCGCTGACGACTCCGTTTTCGTACATCACAAACACATTGGCCTGTTGCTTTACGGCAGCGAGTGCATCCTGGATACTGATGTTGTTTTCTTTAATGGTGATTCCACTGGCGGCCATTGCCTGGATTGCTATTGCGAAGAATAGCAAGAGCATGCAGGCTCTTGAGGCCCAACTGCTTCCGCCTTTTTCTGTTCGGTTAAGGTTTCGTTTCATAAAATGTTTAAATCCATGTGATAATGTTGGGAGTATTGTTTTTTTATTGTGTCTATTCGATTACTATTTTTTCACCGTCGGTTTTGAATTCAAGGTCTGACACATCTTTAATCAGGCTGAGCGAGTAGCTGAGATTTTTATCACGCATAAGCACGCCGGTGAATTTGCGTTGTTCCAGTTTCCGGGATGCGAACTCAAAGTCAATACCATACCAGAGGGATAATTCTGCCGCTATGTCTTTTAGCGGGACATTGTCGAATTCATAGATTCCCGAAGCCCATGAGGTGTAAATCCCGGCATTGACTTCTGAGACCGAACATTGGCCGGAGCCACTGACCGTGGCCTGCTCTCCAGTATGGAGTATGGATTTCGCCGCAGGAGTGCTTACGTCGACGCTTCCCGACTCAACTGTCACTGTCAAGGGTTTATGGTTGTAGGCAGAGATGTTGAAACGGGTTCCCAATACGGTGACTCTAACGTCATGCTCACAGTCGACAGTGAAGGGCCTTGACTTATCCTGAGTCACGTCAAACAGGGCTTCGCCTTTAAGTGTCACATCCCGTTTTTCGCCACCGATTGGATAGACGAGTTCCGAGCCTGATGCCAAGGTGATGTGTGTGCCGTCGGGGAGGGTTATCTTGTATGTGCTCCCTTCATCGACTGTGACGCGGTTATAGATTGGTTCCGGGCTTTGTGTATAGTATATGAGGTCACCGCGCTTGTTCTCGCATAGTAGGTTGCCTTTGTTATCCTTGTACTGCACGCTCTCCTTGCCGTCAAGTTTTATGCTTGAACCGTTCGGCATCATGATTACGGCCCTGTTCTTGGCCTCGGTCTGCATCATTGCGGTGAGTGTGGTTCTGGGCTTCAGATAGCGGTCGTGATAGATGAAGGCTGCGGCTGCCGCTACGAATACGATTACCACGGCTGCCACTATTCTCATAGCGATACTGCGTCGTTTACGTGTGCTGATTCCTGAAATTATGTTATGCCACGCGGTCTCCTTGTCAGCATGGTTAGCCATGGCCGTCTGGATTTCCGTCTTGTGGAGCATGGCGAAGTTGCGGAACACTTCACGGTTATAGTCTGATGAATTTACAAAATCTTTCAGCTCCCGGGCTTCTTCGGCAGTAAGCTCGTGAGATACGTATCGTTTAAATAAATAGATTGTTCTTTCTTCCATAGAGAGACTCTTTGTTTGAGAATCCTTGACGTGAATTCAGATTCTCTTTTAACAAAAGAGTGCAATAATGGAGAAATGGGTAACAAATTTTTAGAAAAAATATATTAAAAGCATCATTTCTTCATTCCGCAGCTTTTTCATAGCCCTTTTGAGATGCATTTTGATTGTGTTGACCGAGACCCCCATCTCTTCTGCGACTTCTTTATATTTCCTGTCGTTGATAATGATTCTTATCAATACATCGTATTCCTTAGGCGACAGTTTTTTCAATGATTCCTGTAGACGCAGGCGCTTCTCAGCGATGTCGTCCTCTTTAAATCCATCCTCCCAGGATTGATATGACATTGATTCCAGCTCCTCGATATCCTCATAATTATTGTGATGCTTTGCTGCGGCAACACTCATGTTATGGACGGAGATGAACAGATACATCCGCAGGTTCGTGATATTGTCGAAGAGTCTTTTTTCCCATATCCTGATAAAGAGGTCCTGAACGATATCTTCCGACTCCTGTTCACATTCGGTGAACTGGACGGAATAGACACAGAGGGGTGTATAATAAAGGTCGACAATCTCTTTCAATGCGTTTTCGTCACCTTGTTTGAGTCTGTCGAGCAATTGCCGGTCCCTGTCAGTATTGGAGGATGTAATCACGGCGTAAAATTATGCAAAATTTTAGAAATTGAAGTAAATATGACTTCAGTTTCTTAGAATAATTGGCCGTTTTGGGAACTGTTTTGTTTTTTATGGGAACAGAAACGGCTGTCAATCTTTTGACTGACAGCCGAGTTCCGTGCTCGAAGCGGGACTTGAACCCGCACGGTCGCAATGACCAAAGGATTTTAAGTCCTTCGTGTCTACCATTCCACCATTCGAGCCGCAAAATGGTATTGCGATGCAAAGTTATGTCTTTTTCCCTTTATATGCAAGCGTGACCCCTTGTTTATTTGAAGAAGCCGTTGTCCTCACGCGATGAGGCTCCCGGTGGAATTGCGCTTGCGGCTGAAAGTTCGATGGGAAGCCATACGTTCATGTCGCCTTCGCCTCGATGGGCCCAGGAGTAGTATGGGATGAGGGTCAGCGTCTTGTTTTCGACTGACAGTGAGCCGTCGTCTCCATAGCTGAGTGCCTGGACGGGAGTGGAGATTTGGCGTATGTTGCCGAGGATGTCCAGAGGTTCGGAGACTGTGAACTTCGGATTGCGGTTGAGGATTATATTGTGGACATTGAAATCATTGTCAGGCCATTCAGCGCAATAGACAATGGGGCCTCTCTCAATAGCGATGCGACCTCGGTCGGCCTCTACAAGAGGATTGGCCTTGACGGTTCGCACAGGCATATCGAAATGGATGTCAATTCTGTCTCCTTTGCGCCACTTGCGGTCAATGCTGAAATATCCGTTGTCGAGTGTGCCATCAACAGCGACGCCGTTCACTTTGATGCTATATGCCGGTGTAAGGCTATCGGAATAGGCATATAGGTCGCTCGGGACCACGCTGTTTCTTACCCAACCCGGTATGCGGATATTTACTGCCATATCGGCCGAACCTTTGTCGATGGTGAGCCGGATATCACCGTCCCATGGATATTGTGTTGACTGGCTGAGGGTCAGTTTTTTCCCTTTAACGTTTATTTCTGCGGAGTTGTCAACAAAAAGATTGACGAAAAGGTCACGGTCACGCACGGCATAGACATAGCCGGGAAGTGAGGGGATAAAACGGGATATGTTGCTCGGGCAGCATGCACAACCGAACCATGGCTGACGGCTGTAGTTTCCGGTGGAGGACAGGGGATTGGGATAGAAAAAGCTTCCGCCGTCAATCGAGACCCCTGAAATCAGTCCGTTGTAGAGCGTGCGTTCGAGTACATCGAAATATTTCGCGTCGCCATGGAGGAGGAAGAGACGGTAGTTGACATACACATTGCCTATTGACGCACATGTTTCGTTATAACTTGTCGCGTTGGGAAGCTCGTAGTTGTCGCCAAAGGCTTCTCCTTCGTGGCGTGCTCCGATGCCGCCTGTGATATATATCTTTTTGCCGACAATATTGTCCCAGATGCGGTCAATGGCATGGATATATGAGCTGTCGCCTGTGATTGCCGCTACATCAGCCATACCTGCATATTGATATGTGGCGCGCACGGCATGGCCTACAGCTTCATCCTGCTCAAGAACCGGTCTGTGTGATTGTAGATATATATCTTTGCGCAGGGTAGTCCCTCGTGCGTCAAGGAAAAATTTAGCCTGGTCAAGATATTTGCGGTCGCCTGTTACGGTGTAGAGTTTTACAAGGGCCATTTCTGCAATCTGATGGCCTGGGATGAGGCGCAGTTTTCCTTCGCCTTCTCCGATGTTACGGCATATGCAGTCGGCATAGCGTTGTGCGATATCGAGGAAGCGGCGTTTGCCTGTAGCCTGATAGTAGGCAATCGCTCCTTCAAGCATGTGTCCGAGATTGTAGAATTCATGACTGAGATTCTCCACTTCCACCCAGCGTTGCTGTCCGCTCCAGCGGTGGGGATGGGAAGGATTCTGTGTGCGGGCCGTGTAGAGGTATCCGTCCGGCTCCTGTGCTGCACCAACAATTTCGACGATGCTGTCGATATAGTGTTCGAGAGCTTTGTCAGGGAAGTTGCTGAGACGGTAGGAGGCTCCTTCGATAGTCTTGTAGACATCCGTGTCGTCAAACGGATAACCGTCCACTTTGTTGCTTTCGGAAGGGTGGACCGCACGGATAAAATTCTCGTAACGTCCGCTTTCCTCGCATTTACTGAACGCGAGCGGAATGGTAGTGGTGCGGCTCGCTTCAAGACGCGGGGCCCAGAACCCTCCGTTGATTTTTACAGCCGTGAATGGAACCGGCGAAATAGGATAGCCTGTGGCGTCAGCAAGCTTGGTTCCGGCTGAAACCGTGAGGACCAAGCTTGCGCAGAGTGCCGAGATGGAGAGTCTCTTCATCTTGTATCGGGTTATGTAGATTTCGGTTATTTTAGTTTGTAGACTTCAGAGCCTGCGAGGAGCACGCATCCGGTGCCGTAATCGTCAAAGTCAGGCTTTGAGTCGTAGGCTACGGGCTGACCGTCTTTAGGCTCTTTGCCTGTACCCTGCACATAGCCGATGTAGCCGTCGGGGTGAATGGCTTCATTTACGATGGCGTTCCAACCCTTTGTGAGGGCGGGAAGATATTTTTCGCTGCCCGGAATATTGTTGTTGATTGCCCATGCCATTCCATAGACGAAGAGGGCCGTGCCGGTGGTTTCCTTCCCTCCGAAATTGCTTTCGTCGTGAAGGCTCACGTTCCAGAAACCGTCTTTGCGCTGACACTTTACAGCGGCGTCGAGCATAGCCTTAAGGTCGGCGACGTAAGTAGCGCGGTGAGGGTCGTCGGCGGGGATTTCGTCGAGCACACGGCAGAGAGCGGCCACTACCCAGCCATTGCCGCGTGACCAGTAGCAATTTTTGCCGTTAGGTTCCTTGTAGGGGGGCACGAAGTCCTTGTCGCGCCACCACAGACCCTCTTTTTCGTTGAAAAGACCTCCTGCGAGAGTGTTGCGGGAGTATTCATACATTTTCCATGCCTTCTCATTATAGCGTGGGTCACCTGTTTCCTTGCCCATCTTCGCGAGTGCGGGCATGCCCATCTGTATGGCGTCAATCCAAGTCCAATCGTCGACCTGTGGCGTATTTACAAGCATATTGAGATTTGCCTTGGTCTTGGTGAGCATTTTGGGCTCGGGAGTGAGACGGTAGAGGTCGATATATGTCTGTGAGCAGCAATAGTTGTCGGCGTTGCGGGTGGTTGTGTCGTCGCGGCGCATACCCCATTTGAAACCGTCGGCCCAGTCATAGGCATAGTCATAGTAACGGTTGTCGGGATAAATCGAGTGAAGGGCCATCAGACCTTCGAAATATACGGCGCGGGTCCAGATATTGGCTTCGTAGACCTTTTTCCGTGAATAGTATGGGATGCCAACAAGGGGATCGGGATGCCTTTTGAGATAGTGGTCGTTGACCTTGATGAGGGTTTCGAGTGTCTTTTTGCGCGGAGGCAGTTGGTCAGCGCTCATGGGGAGTGTGATGATGGCTGTCAGCAATAGGAGCAAAAATTTTTTCATGTCGATGAATTGTATGGTTAGATACTTGGTTAATTCTGTTTTGATAGGGTGAGAGGTATAAGTCTCACTTTTGAGTTCAGTCCGGCGGGAATGGTAGGCCATTCACCGAAACTGAATTTTTTCGCGTTGGTTACGGATGCGATGTTGGCATCCTTGAATATTCGCCAGTTGACACCTCTGCGTTCATAGTCGGCTATGCGGTTGGCCTGAATGTTGGTCACGTCGATTTCAATCGTGTTGACGCCGTTGCGAAGCAGTTTGCCGACACGGAGGGTGAAGGGCACGCTCCATGCTTTTCCGGCAGGGATTCCGTTGATTCTTACGTCGGCGCTTTCCCGCACGTCGCCGAGGTCGAGGAGCCAGTCGTCGGCTGAGGCCGGATTGTCGAGATTGAATTGGACCGTGTAGCGGGCAGTGCCGAAGTTCACTTTCGCATTGTCGACGGGAAGTGCTGTCCAGTTTACGAGTGAATCGGTTGAGAATGTCCCTTCGATTGCCGGTTCGCTTTGGACGAATGATATGTTCCATCCATGGTCAATGTCAATCGCCTTCCCTTTTGATTCGATGTATGGCCATGCCTCCACAGTCGGTTTTTTGTCGAAGGTTTTGAGGAGTATTGACTGTCCGGGTTCAAGTTGCAGTCTCAGTTGTGTTGTCCCGTTGCCGGAAGTGCGGGTCTGAGCCAGGCCTTTTTTCCCCGTAAGAGGGTCAAAGATTTCTATGGCTGCCGCAGGTTTTGCAAGGTCTACCCAGCCGTCGATTTTGCGGTCATTGAGGAGCGACAGAAAATAATTGTGTCCCCCGGTTTCATTATTGCGGCGAATCATGGAAAGGCCGTAGCGAGTGCGCAGAGTCTCGGGGGCTACTCCTGTCAGTGGCAGAACCTCGGCAAAGTCGGGAGCGGTGATAATCCGGCCTTTCCCATAATTGTGAATTTCAGCGGTTTTGCCGATTGCAGGAAGTGTGGCTGTCAGTTTTGACAATTCTTTGCGACGTTCGTCGAGTTTTGCAAGTCCCGGAACATCGGAAGGTTCCGTGCCTATGAAAAGGACTGTGGCTCCTTCGCGACATAGGTCGAGAATTTTTCCGAGTGTCGCCGGACTCATGAATTTGACCGGAGGTATTATGAGGGCCGGATAGATTGCTCCTCCTTTTGCATGAAGCCGTCCGTCAGCTCCGACTGTAAGTGAGTCGAGCAGGGCGTCGGAGATATAGTCGGTGTCGTATCCGGCTCGCATGATTTCAGTCACGCTGCGTTTTATATCCGGCATGCGCTGCTGCATCTTGTGGATGTCGAACATTAGATAAGGGTTGCCACCCTGACGGTGCCACACATCTTCTATCGGGAAATAGAGGAGGAAGTCATTGTCAGGAGTCCCTGCCGACAGGAAAGCCTGACAGCGTGTGATATAGCGGAAGAGCGAATCGGCATCGCGCCAGATGGAGTTGGTGGGCGACATGTTGATTGACGCGTAGAACATCCATCCCGGGAAAGCCACTCCTTTTGGAGAATAGGGAGCACCGTGAAAATAAACATGGTTGACTCCTGAGCAGAGCATCTGGTCTATTTCCGGTTTACAGCGAGAGAGAGAGGTGCGGAAATGTTCCGTGAGCCATGTAAGAGTTTCGGCAGAAGTTAGCCTTTTGCCGCTGACATGGGCCGCAGAAGATGCGAACTTCAGCACTGCCGGGTCGGAATCGCTGGGACGTGTCGGGCCATCCTGCACAAGCCCCGGAATCGAGAAATCCGTCTGGCCGAAAGACTCACATTCGGGGATATCGACTGCGGCATATAGGTCGATGATGTTTGCCGGTGAACCATGGGATTGATTACGCACCCTGACACCGTGTTTATGGGCACGTGCCAGCCACAAATCGGTGAAATTCTCGCGTAACATTCTTGCGAGTGTGCTGCGATAGTCCCTTACGATGCGTTGACGGAGTTCATTGTGATTCTTGTCGTTGAGAAATTCCGGAATATACAGTTCGAGGCTGTATCCATGGTCACGACGGAACTCATCGAGGATATTATCAGCCCAGTCAGAGCCGTAGACTTCATAAGAGTCATTGAAGAATGTGTCAGGCATCGGTGCTCCCGAAGCGGCAAACGCACGCTCGAAGCGGTCGAAATAGTGGTTAATGGCTTCGCTGTCATAGTGATTGACCACGTAGCCCTCTCCTCCCGGAGCCGCACGCTTCACTTTTTGGAATGTTCGTCCGGAGAAGATTGCATATACCGTCCAGTCTCCGTCTGCTTTAGGCGCTTTCCATTTAAGAATGGAATCGCGTCCGAGTTTGGAGGTAATGTCGAGGCGGCGGTCACCATTGCATGCTATGATTGCCTGGAGTGTCGCCACAGGGCGTTGCTTATTATCTCGTGGAAGAATTTTTTCAGCTATCTTCTTCCCGGGACTTACAGTCCATGATTCCACGACACGCTTGCGCGCTCCATATTCTGTGCCTACCTCCGGACCTCCGAAAGGCCAGCCGGTGCCATTGTTCATGTCTATCTGTAGCCCGAGTCTGCGTCCTTCGGAAATGGTGTGGTAAAGCATGTCCATCCATTTGGGAGACAGATAGTCGATATCATTGGCTTCATTGCCTTTGACTCCGTAGATGGGTGTAATCTCAACTCCTCCCAATCCTTTTTCTGCAAATTCTTCAAGATTGAAGGTGAGGCCCTCACGGTCAACGGCGCTCCCGAGCCACCACCATCGCGCGAACGGACGGTTTTCCACGGTTTCGGGATACCAGTCAGTCCCGGCATTACCGTCGGCATATGCCACAGCCGGAGCGAGAGAGGCACATAAAAGAGTTACAGCGAATATTTGCTTGAGTTTCATTTCATAAGTGGTATTATGGGCGTTGGATAGTGAGACCCATTAGCCCGATTACTACATCTCCTGACAGGGTTTCGAGCGTCAGAGACTTCAATTCTCGCTCAGGATTGACGGGTATGTCGACCAGCACCGATGCTCCTGCCTCAATCCTACGCCCGTCCACGCCCTTTATGTCAAGTTCCTTGCCGAGATGGCGGCTCACATGTCCGTCTTTCAAATGAAGACGGTAGGGTGGAAGGCTTCCTTCCGCAAGCGCGAACGCATGATTGTCGTAGTAAAAATCCTGTTCGATAGGAGCATAGTTGTGAGGATTGATTAGCGAGACTCTCTCAGTGCTTCCATCGGCATAATCGACGCGGATAATACCGTTCTCAATATTGCATTGCATGTGGTTAGTCGAACCGGCCACAACGAGATAGATGTGTGAGGCCTTTCCGTTGAGCGCGATGCTTGCCGAATCGGGATAGTTGTCCCAAAGAGACGTGAAGAGGATGTTTTTGCCCTCATCAGGCATCGCGAATGGTATGCCTAACTCAGTTTTAAGTATTCCTCCATTGTTGGCAAGACGTTTTCGGAGACCGCTGTCGTCTATCTCTGCTGTCATTTTTGGGTGACACCAGTCGCCGATACCCTGTTTGGGGAGCTGAAGTGTAGTGACTTTTGGCCGTGACGAGAGGTACTCGTTACGATAGATGTCAGTTACGGATGCATTGCAGGCAGATGAGATGTCAATAAGCTCACATCTGTCAGGGAGGATGTCGTCAAAGCCGTTGGCGGGTATGTCGACAAGCGGTTTTACGCTATTGGCTTCAGTTTCCCACCATGTGAACATTCCGCTTTTCATTTCCGTAAATTTCACGGGCCCTTCATTACGGATTTTCCCCGTAGCTTCCGGCTTGAAATTACAGTCGGCTTCAATAGTGATTTCGAGCTTTGGTGCGGTTCCTGCATTGATTGATATGTAAGGACGGCCAATTGCATTGGCTACCGGACTCCATTTGCCTTTCTTGCCGTTGACTGTGACTGTTTTCACCCCCTTGACGGGGACGGTCAATATGAGCGATGAATTCTTTCCGTAACGGTTGTCTATAATATATGTGGTAAGATTACCATTGCGTTGGAAACTGTAGGACATATCAGGAAGCGATACGGACGCGGAGTTCCATGCAGCGGGAAAACCGGGGCGGATTTCCACTTTTGGGTCAGGGCCGATAAGGTCGGGCCGTATTCCGAACAGTCCTTCTGTGAGCGCACGGCTCCAGACTCCTATCGGGTCTGCGAAATCGCGGTAACACTCACCTCTCGCTGCATCATAATGGCTTATTTGTCCGAAATTAAGCGGACATGCTCCAAGATACATATTGTCTTTGGCCACACTTTTCATAAGAGCATAAGCCTCTTCCGCTCTTCCAGCCTGCCAATAGGCGAGGGCCGTATGCATCACCTCTGCGATAGCTACGTTGTTGATACTCCAGGAATAAGGTTTCCAGTTGGTGGTCGCAAGGGTGAAAAGGCCTTCCTCCCCGTCGGTAGAGACAACCGGGATACGTGGAATTTCCCTGTCGATATAGCATGTAGCCGCATAGGCTTTGAAGGGGTCGGCAATTTCTGAGTCTATCGCATGGTAGACAGTCCACACAGCCGCTGACGGATGGAGGCGTTTATGTCCGCCTGCGTCGCGGTATTCAGCCCATTGCCCTCTCTCCGGCATCCAGAGAACGTTGTCGATTGCAGCACCGATGGCATCGGCCTCTTTGGCATATGGTTCGGGATTTTCGCCTATAGCTGCCGCCACTTGTGCGGCCATGCGGTTAGCAAACATATTATAGGCCGATGAGTGGGTCACTGCGCCTCCGCTATAATAGAGCGCGTCGCTTGCCCAGATGCAGCAGTATGCATCATACAGATGGTCGCCGTCTGGGTCGAAGTTCCGTTTCTCCCATTCAAGATGGCGTTTGACCACGGGGAATAGCTTTCGCATAGCTGCAGTGTCGCCTGTGTGGCGGAAATGGCGCATCATGGCATCGATATAGACGAGGTTCATGTCATAGTGCGACATCTCGTCCTTTTTCCCGGGTCGACGGCAGATATAACCGTTGCTGTACATCGGAGTGCCCCATTTTTTATCCGCGCGTGCGAGATTCAGCGTGGAGTCCTGTTGCGGATGGGGCAATGTCGGTTCTATATCTGTAATCTGGTTGGAGGCGTAGGTGTCGAAGTGGGTAAGTGCACGGTCATGACGTCCGATTGCGTCACCGACATAGGCACCTCTCCACCCGAGATGGGGAGTGCGCCATCCTATAGAGCCATGAAGCCATGCCTCTCCGCTCCATATGCCATCGGCTGCCACAGCAAGGGCTCCCCCGACAGGGTTAAGCCATTCTTCGGGGGTGGTGAATGACACTGTTGAGGCAAGCTCCGCACGCTCGTTCTCGGCCTGTTTCATAAGCGAGGCTAAAGAGCGACCTTTCGGTGGCTCGGAATTTGGAAAGAGAGCTATGTAGACTGTCTGTCCCGGTTTTACTTCGATTTCGCCTTCATAGGCCGGCAGGGAATTGATTTGATATTTTTTAGCCGGTATTATAAGAGACAGGGTTTTGCGCTCTTTTTTACCATACTCTACTTTTACGTTGTTCCCTTTGACTGTAAATATGTTCCCTGTGCAATATTCCGGCTTAAGGTCGAAGCAGTCGGCGGCATCTACGCCAAGGTCTCCCTCACGTGAGAATTTCTTGTCGGCCACTCCTCCGAAACGGATCGGGACTGTTATTTTCCTGTCAGTAGTGTTGTGGATTGACCATAAAGCCATGTCGGTGGAGCGCATCACCTGGGCTTCGACTTCTACACCTCCCTGACTGTAGTTCATGCGCCCGGGAGTGTAGCGGGCCATGCATTTCCCTTCAGGGAGAGTCAAACGGAGATTACCTCCCATGCGCGGGAGATAGACGCCGAATTCAGGCATGTCGCTACAATCGACACGAAAGCCTGAATGTGCACCATATAGACCTCTGTTGAAGCGCGTTTTGCCGTCGACGGCGACAGCAGATGTGCCGTCGGGCATATAGTGTACCGGACGTAATTCATCGTTGGCCATAACGCCCGTTATGGCCAACGATGCGAGTATCGCCGGAAAAAATATTCTGCGAAACTTGTCCATGAAATCGTGTCAGTTTCTGTTAGGGCAATGGTTTGATGCCTTCCCAACGTACATCCCATGTGCCATCCTTGGGGAAGCCAGGATTCTCGACCTCACAGCCGTCCCAACCGGCACACATAAGGGCTACAGCGGTCAAAAGGCCACCGTTGCCGGGGAGGTAGCAGCGGAGACGGTTGTCCTGGAAGTTGTGGCCGTTGGGCAGGTAGGTATTGGTGCGTTTGTCCATGAGCAGTGCGTTGATGGCTTTTTCGGGGTGGCCGAGGCGCACGGCGTTCATTGCCGTTGTCGGGTAATCCCAGCCCCAGGTCTTGTCCCAGTTCCAGTTGTCGTAAACCCAGTCAAAGGTGTTGTCCATTATGTCGCCTTTGATAAGGGAATTGTTTGGAAGTATGCCGACAGCGGCGAGTACTGCCATATGGTCGGAGGTAAGACGGATGTCGCTGTAGGTTTCGGGAGCGGTTTCTGCAGCAAGATACAGGCTGTCTTTGGCAGCGAGGGGTGAGAGATTGGCGATTATCTCATCCCATTTTTCCACACGTGGTTCACCCTTGCGCTCGCGCCAGTTCTGAGCGGCATTGAGTGCGTAGTGCCAGTATGACAGCTCGAAAGGAGGGTTGACGGTCTCGGACGCGCGCAGTGTTTCCTGAGCGGGAATAATTCCTCGGAGGATATAGCGGCCGGTCGAATCCTTTTCTGCGAAATCAGCCATGAACTCGGCGGTTCCCTGTACGAGGTCGTAATAACGGTTGATGATTGCAGTGTCGTTCTGCGCACGGTAGGCGAGTTCGGCAAGATAGATGAGGTGAGGCTGTTGCCAGATGAGGAATGAACCGACCTTGGAGGGGGCTTCGATACCTGAGGGGTCTGTCATTTTCATCCAGCGCAGGCCCTTGAAGCCTTGGCGCTCCGCAATGTCGCGTGCGATATGGGCGGAGCTTTCATACCAGGGAAGCGTACGGTTCAGCAGGTCTTCATGTCCCCAGAGTGCGAACTGGGCCTGATGCCACCAAATCATTTCCATGTGGAATTTGCCGAACCACGAATTATAGGTGAGTCCCGTTTCCTGAGGAGGTGTGGACCCGGCACACTGAATTGCGAGGAGATACTGTGAGAGCACCACGCGACGTTCAAGTTCCTTGGCGCGTGGGTCGGTGCAATGGCTGAAGTCAACTACTCCTCCCTTTGTCCAGAAGTCTTTCCAGTATTTTGCTGATGCATCGCGGGTTTCCGCGAGGGATGCATTGGCTTTTTCGGGTGTAGCAGATGAATAGGTGGCGCTTATATCCCATTCGTCGGAAGCGGGAGTGAGGATGAGGGTGTTGTTGCCCTCCTGCTTAAGACTTGCGTCGCCTGTCCATGCGACATTAATATAATAGGTGGTGGAGTCGAGTTTGTGGGCGAGAAGTGCGTGGTTTGTGTCGCTCTCGATGATTTCCGTGATGTGGAGCGAGTCGGCATCCCAGTTGCATGCGTCGTCACAATGTCCGCCTGTGGGATAGGGGAGACGTATGGCGAGCGGGAGATGCTTGCTGTCTTTGATTGATGCGGCCATCATATCGGCGTCAGGATGAACATATGTGCGTACTTCCACGGGTGAGCCGTCGACCTTGAAATCTGAACGGATTTCGCCGTTCCACATGTCGAGGGTCTGGTCAATGTCGCTTATTTGCTCCGGTTGAAGTCCATAGAAGCCTATAGCTCCGAGGTGGAGGCGGTGGGGATTCACACGATACCAGTTGGCAGCGTCATGTGGACGTCCGGCTTCGTTGAACTGTACGGCATATGGCTCCTTGCGGCCACGTCCGAAGTCGTAGTCCTTGAGCGATTCTTCAAATTTAAGGCTGTCGGGGTTTGAGAAACTGTGCCAACCCCATTGGCTCATGGTTCCCAGGGGAACTCCTTTGCTGTAGAGTTCGGGGAAAGTCTGGAGACCTGTCACGTCGACAGTGACAGCGAATTCTCCGTTACCAACAGAAAGAGACGCCATTGTGTCAATGGCTGTGATGTGCGGATTGTTGCGTTCTACAAGGGCCTGACGGTCAATGGCCGATGAATTTCCACACGCGACAAATGCCTGCAACGGAAGCGTGAGCGCTGCGGCATAAAAGAAGTTCTTGAATGTCATCAGTACTGAATCTTAATGGTCAATTTAAGGGTTTATTATCGGATATATAAAAATACAAATAAAAATCTTTCCGCTTTGCAAAGATAGGCTTTTTCTTTTAACTTTTCAACATATTTGCTTACTTTTGCAGTCAAACTACAATTCATAATTTCTTTAACCGCCTCTTAAATTATCATGAAATTCTTATCTGCTTTATTCGTTGCTTGCGCACTTCCGTTTGTTTCTGCGGCGCAGGCTCCTTCCGACACAATCACTGTATTTATGATTGGCGACTCCACCATGGCCAATAAGCCACTCGACAAAGAGAATCAGGAACGTGGCTGGGGACAGATGCTTCCGATTTATTTCGACGGTGCCATAAAGGTTGATAACCACGCTGTCAATGGCCGCAGCTCAAAGAGCTTTATCGATGAGGGACGCTGGGAAAAGGTGCGCGAGAAAATCCGTCCCGGTGATTATGTGATTATACAGTTCGGTCACAACGACGAGAAGAAGAAAAGCCCCGACCGCTATACAGTGCCCGGCGGAACTTTCGACGAGAATCTGAAGAAGTTCGTTAATGAAGCACGCGAAAAGGGTGCGACGCCGATATTGATGAACTCTATTGTGCGTCGTAATTTCCCTGCCAACGGTATTGCAGCCGCCCAGACCGATGATCGTCAGAAAACCTGGAAGAAAGGTCTCGAAAACTATCCTGCCGAGGGCGATTCGCTTGTCGACACCCACGGAGCTTATCTCGATTCGCCCCGCAATGTGGCCAAGGAGCTTGGAGTGGCTTTCATCGATATGAATAAACTTACTCATGACCTCGTGCAAGGCATGGGCACGGAGCAGTCAAAATCTCTCTACATGTGGATGCCGGTGGGCGTCTATGAATTCGCCCCTAACGGACGCATAGACAATACGCATCTCAATGTGTTCGGTGCCATAGTAGTTTCACGCCTTGCCGTCAATGGTCTCGCGCAGGAAGTTCCAGCTCTTAAGCCTTATATACGCAAGACGGTTTATAACCTTAACAAATAGGATTGTTTCTTTCTGAAATGATGGCTATGAGTTTTAAATCGGCTGTTTGGAGCTGATTTAAATATTCCGCTGTCAAATAAGATAACGCTGCGGGCCGTGGAGGTTGAATTTGACCTTGACGGCCCGCAGTTCAGTCTCATCCGTCGTCGGAAAGCGACGAATGAGCTGACAGATATTCTGTCAGCCTGTCCTTGAATCCGCGACTGACCTGTAGTGTGATGTCCGGAAGATGGATGAGGTTGCCTTCAACTGTCGATACCTTTTCCATATTTACCGCATATGATTTATGGATTTGGATGAAATCCGATGAAGGAAAGCTTTTGAGAAATTCTTTAAACGGACTGCGGACAATGAGCTTGCGCTTCTCCGTCACGATTCTCACATAGTTCTCGAGTGCTTCGAGATAGATAATTTCCGATGGGTGGATTTTGTGATACGTACGGTCGGAACGGATGAAGATGAAATCTTTGTCGTCGTGTGATTCGCGACGGACTATCGCATCGCGGGCTTTTGTTGCGGCCTGCATAAAGCGTGGGAAAGGAATCGGTTTTAACAGATAGTCAAGCACGTTGAGGTCAAATCCGCGCAATGCATGTTGTGGATAGGCTGTTGTTATAATTGTTAATGGCGGATTTGACAACCTGCTTAGGTAGTCGAGCCCTGATATCATCGGCATTTCTATGTCGAGAAATATCAGGTCGGGTTTTAAGCCCGTGTTCAGTAATCTGTCGAGCTCCATAACGTCTTCACATTCCGCGATTATGTCAAGATAGTCAATGCGCTCTGCATATCTGACGAGGCCTTCACTGGCTATAGGTTCATCATCGGCTATTATGCATCGGATTTTTTGATTCATCGGATTGTGTATTTTGAATTACATTTGTGAGTGACAGGCGCATTTCAGCTGAGAATTCATTATCGCTGTGTGTTGTAGTCAGGAAATGATTGTCATTGGGATAGAGTATCGATAGCCTGCGACGAAGATTGCTTAAACCGAGCCCGAAGCTCTGTTTCTGTATTATATCAGGGCTTAAAGAATTGGTTATCCGGAAAGAAAGCGTTTCATCCTCCACTTTCAGGGATATTGAAATCATGTTATCGCCGCCAACGAATTTAAAAGCGTTTTCCACTAAGGGTATTAGCAATAAAGGATAGATTTTCATGTGTGGAGGTATATCGGAAATGTCAAGCCGCAGTTTCAGGCTGCGGGATTTGCGCAGTGAACAGAGTGTTACGAATTTTTTCATTGTTTCGACCTCATCGGTGAGCGCGACCGGCTCGTCGGGGGTGTAAAGCTGATAGCGTAATATATCCGAGAGGTTTTCGATGGTGTGGCGGGCCTTCTCATTGTTTTCGTCAATCTGGAAGTAGACGGTGTTTAGTGTGTTGAATAAGAAATGTGGATGGTATTGCGCACGCAATAGTTTAAGCTCGGTTGCAAGCTGTGTGCGCCGTGTTTCGGATAGCTTGAGGGCGTTTGCGGAGTTTATTCGTTCAAATTCACGGTCGCGTAAATAGGAATAAAATAAACAAGTAAGTAATGCGGCGACTATGGCCGGCAGAATCATTTCGTTTGCAAGCACGGTTTTGCCTTCAATCGAATGAGATAGCTTCATGGTTGTCAGGGCGCATGCCAGGGCGTAAATACTGACGGCTGAATATTCCATGAAAGGTCTGTTCCCATGCCGGCGGTTGAACTGGAACCATTGCGGCCCTAAGATTACAGCCACAACGGAGTACGCCCACGCCAGTCCGAGTTCCAGGAGAATGAAGCCGCGTGTATGGATCTCCCAATAGTTTTCTTGTTTTGTCAGGTCGTTGCACAGGCGGATTACGGCAAATAGCGTAAGTGTCATGATAAGGGATATCATGAGGCTGTGGCTTAATTTTTTAATGGAAATCATTTTCATTTAAAGAGCTACTGTTGCAAAATTAGATAAATTTCATGGATTGGGTTATTTACCGATTCGACTTAGTTCGTCGGGAGGAAGAGGAGAACCGTGTTTGCCTGTCTTTTTCCCATATTGGAATTTTAATGAAAATGATATTCCTGCAATCCGTCGGTATTCATTCTCTTTCATCGAAGCTGAACGTCCTGAAAGTGTCACCGTACTTTTGATAATATTTGTTGCGAATATATCTTTTATAAAGAGGCTCAATGAGGCTCTCTTTCTCATGAGAGACTTGCGTACTGCTATATCAATATTCCCGAAGGGCGCTACCATAACTTGACCGTAGGCTGTCTTGCCTGTGAAAGAGGCTTTCAGTTCGGCGACCCATCCCCTTCCGAGGTCGAAGCGGTTGTCGAGATTGACTATGGGCGTGAACTTTCGGGTCGATGCCTTTGAGGCGCCGTCACGCCAGTCATATCTGTTGTAGACGGCGATTGCCGTAAGATTAGTGGTCCAGCGAGACCATATCACAGGAGTGTTGGCAATCACTATGCGTGCGCCTAATTGGACGTAGAGCGGAAAATTTTCGGATGTGGCATAGATTGCGCGGTCTGAGATTTCATGGTAGCTTTTCATTATCGCGTCAGAGGAGTGTGTGAAAAATATGGTTGCCTGAACACGGCTCTGCCATGCGAGACCGAATTGAAGATTGTCACTTGTCGAGTTATGAAGCTTTATATTTCCTCCGGCAAGGGTGGATTCGTCAAAAACATATATAAAGGGGTTAAGGTCGGCATAATTTGGGCGGCCCAGACGTCTGGTATAGGACATCATCAGGGCAAGGTCACGTGAGGCGATGAATTTAAGTGTGATATTTGGTGAGATATTGAATTTCCCTGAGCGATAAGCGGTATCGGGTGAGCTTTCGTTGCCGGAAAAATGCGCATGCAGCCGTTCATATTCCATACGTAGGCCGGCAGTGACGGAAAATGGAGTGCGGGAGAAGGAAGCTTGCGCGTATGCGGCAGAAGTGTTGGCGTTATATCTGAATCCGGCGCTCATGGAATTGTTGACAGTCCATTGTCCTTCTGTCCTGTTGAAGTAAGAACCTGAATCTTTGATTGAAACGATGCTGTGTTTCGCCCCGAGTTCCATCCTCCATCCCCCGCCTAACGGCTTTGTGAAATCGGCATGACAGATAAGCCATTCCACATTACCTTTCACACGGCCGGAAAGCGTGTCAGGGACAGTGGAATGAAGCGATTGCCGTTCGGTTGTGGTATAATGGAAGTAGTTCAGGCCGCTTTGCAGTTTTGCGTCTGAATCGAAATTATAGTCAGAGAAAATGTCGGCCATAATGTTTTTCCACCTTTGGCGTGTATGATTGTCGGAGATAGACTTTTCGTTTACGGATGAAATTTCTGTATCCATTAGTCCGTGTTCATTCCGGCAGTTACGGCTTAATGACAGGCCCGTACCTATCGTGGCTCGTGGAGATGGCTTATAGAGCCATCCCGCCTTAAGAAGGTTGGAATTGTCACTGCGCCGTCTGGTAGAGAGTTGTTGCATACGGTCGGAATCAGTCTTATAGGGCCGGTCTATGTCAAGGCGAAGACGGGAGCGTGCTGCGTAGGAGGAGCAGATAAGCGATATTTCATGGTGCCCTCGGTTTATCATTGTGTTCATGCTCCCGTTGCCTTTGAGCGTGTTCCATGTGGAGATGCCACCGTTGATTGTGACTTGTGCCCCTCTTTCGCGTTGGCGATGTGTGGAAATCTCTATTATGCCTCCCTTGTCAGTGGCGTCGTCTTTGGCGGATGATATGGTTCTTAGGCTTACGGTTGATACAATCGATGCGGGTAGTGTGCGAAGATAGTTGACGAGTTCGGTTCCTTTGAGATATATCTTTTGCCCGTCAACCAGGATTGTCGCTCCACGGTTGCCGTACATTGTGACTGTGCCACTCTGGCTCACGCTTATACCCGGCACAGCTGAGAGAGCGTCGAGCAGGGTTCCGATGTCTCCGCTTACGATGGATTTCAAATCGAATACTGTCTTGTCCGCTGTCACTCTCATTGCGGGAGACTTTGCGGTTACGGTAATTCCGTCAAGATGCTGGTCTGGGATGCTGTCGGCCATCATGACTGTCGATGCGCAGCTTGCGATTATAGCAGAAAATAAGAGCCGTATATTTTTCATTGTCGACGATTGGTGCCAAAAGTCCTTGTTGTGGGTTTTCTGACGGCAAAAATATTTACTGCCCATGTGGATGTCAAATAATAGTGACGACTTGACGGGATTCTGTGACGAGTGGGTTTCTTATGCCATAATATATAAAAAACGCGGTGTGGAGGGCGGTTGTCACAACCTCGGCTCCACACCGTTTTAGCAATAGCATCAATTGTTTTTGAAACTAATGTCGCTCAATAGCGTCAATCAATTAAATAGATTACAGTTGCCTGTCGTTTATCAAATTTCGTATAATTATCTGTATGCAAAATTACCGCTAAACTGCTGGCTGTGCCATACCTATTTTTAGGTAATTTAATGCATAAAGTCGGTCTCGATGCTAATTGATAATGATTATGCGGCGTTTTTTTGTGCACCCTTAGACGAAAATCGCTTGTGGATTCGGAAAAAAGTTGTACCTTTGCAGCCGGGTAAGTCCTACACGACCAGCTCCCCGAGAACTCCGCCAGGTCTTGATCGAAGCAACGGTATCGGGTTGTAGCGGTGCGATGTAGTAAGCTTACCCTTTTTTCGTGTCCTTACGTCAGAATTTTATCACCATTTCGGCGCATATTTTATCGCCATCGCCGTTAGGGACTTTATAACCTTCGTGGTAGAAGTATTTTTCATAGTTCAGGCGAACGTCGCAACGTACAAATTTATATGAATACGTCAGTGTCCCTCCGAGTGTGATGCGGTTACGCGCAGGGTTGTTTGCGATTAACAGGCCTTCCTTGTCACGCTTTCCGCTGCTGTGGGCTGTCATTCCGTCGAAACGGGCTTGAACGGAGGCTCTGTTAAAGACGCCTGCCTTTACTGGAAATCCATAGTCGGCAAAAAAGTTATAGCCATGGGATGGCTTGAAAGCCCGGTTTACATAGTGCTTGTTAAGATATTCTCCTTCTACAGTCCATCCTCCGCATGTCCATGTCGCTGATGCGCTAAGGGAGTTTATTCTTATTGAATCCGGAATAAGAGTCTCTGCTCCGGCTGCGATTTTAAGATTGCCGGTGGAGTATACGGCTTTTCCTGCAAAAGCCATTTCTTTTACCCATACATTATGGTCGGAAATTGAAGTCGGATTGAAAGCACCCCCATCGACAGTCAGCATGGAACCGTCGCCCATGTTGAATGAATATGATAGTTTTGCGCCGACGCCGCGCACATTGTTCATGGTTCCGCCGATAAATGAGCGGTTGGCAAAGATATAGTTGCCGGGACCGCGGAAGCAATCGGTGCCGAATGGCAGGCGGAACTGTCCTGCCTGGAATTTGAGCGATGGACTTATGGCTATGCGTCCCCATGCGTCGAGAATTTTCATCACTCCACGGTCGCATAGGTCAGTCTGGGCATAATAGTCAATAGAAGGCGCTACCATGCCTGAGATATTGAGCCTGGCATTGCGGATTTGAAAACGGTTTTCTCCTCCTTGTGTGTCCATCTCCCATCGCGCGCGGATTGTGCCGTGGATATGGGGAGTCAGGTCCACTTTTTGCTTGGTGGAATCTTCGTCAGGTTCAGAGGCGATTGCCGCTAAAGATGCAAATAATAGGACAGCGTATACAGTAATTAGGCGCGGAAGATTCTGAAATAGCATAGATGATAAGCGGAAATTTGAATCTTTGTATCGCGGATTGCTTAATATTGAGCCTGAACTCAGGCAGAGGGTGCTTTTAAATCGCGAGGGCTATATGGTTTTCGGCAGCAATGCGTCGCATATTCATTATGGCGTAGCGCATACGTCCGAGAGCGGTGTTGATGCTGACCGAGGTCGCTTCTGCGATTTCCTTAAACGACATGTTGCGGTAGAAGCGCATCACGAGCACCTCGCGCTGCGGGTCAGGTAGGGCCATTACGATACGGCGTAAGTCCTCGTCGATTTGTGAGCTGATTAGCGCATCCTCGACATTGCCTTCGCAGAGATCGCGGCGGTTTAGCACATCGGCCCCTTCCTCATCGGCTGACACGGAGTTCTCAATTTTTTCCTGACGGAAAAAGTCGATGATGAGATTGTGGGCAATGCGTGTCAGCCAGCCGGAAAATTTCCCGTGCTCAGTGTAGCGTCCTTGCTTGATTGTCATGATGGCCTTGACGAATGTTTCCTGAAAAATATCGTCGGCGACATCTTTATTTTTAACAATGTGGAGGATGTAGGAGTATACCTTGTTTTGATGGCGTTCGAGCAATACGTCGAAAGCGTCATTATTGTCATTGGCATAAGCGGCGACCAGTTCACGGTCGGAGAGCTTTGTCAGTTGTTCCATTGTATTCTCAAAAGATTGGTTAGAGTAGCAATGTTCCGATAGGCAACTTAGGTATTAGTGAATAGATTAAAAAGTGTTAAATAGATAAAAATAATAGGCTTGTCGTACAATAATGACGGTTTATCCTAATGCAAAATTATCAAATTTCCCTCACTTGCGCAATCACGTTGACATTATTTAACCTCAAAAAATGAACACTCGATACAATAATATATGGGCAATATAAAGTCCAGCCATTCTCACGAGTGGCCGGACCATTAACCTATGATTCACTTATCAGTTTAAACGTAGGTTATATTTTCGGTTTTTTACCGTATGCTTTTGTGAATTTTTAGGATTTAGGTTGACTGTTATATATCCGATTTAATTGCTGTCACAAAGATAATTTTAAATTTTTATAAATTTAAAAAATCAGGAGTGCAAAAATCAGATTGAATAACATATTTTAACGTCGGACGTTATTTCCCTCCTACGGTGTTTATCTCTCCTCCCTTGGCACTTTGCTTTTTGGGCGCGAGACCACGGTTGCGTAGAAGGGCGTCTACTGAGGGTTCATGTCCGCGGAAGCGTACGAACAGTTCCATCGGATCTTCGCTGCCACCCATTTCAAGGATATTTTCTTTAAATGAACGGGCGGTTGCCGGGTCGAAAATGCCTTTTTCGCTGAACAGCTCGAATCCGTCAGTGTCAAGTACTTCCGCCCACAGATAGGTATAGTAGCCCGAAGCATAGCCGTCGCTCCCGAAGATATGTTTGAAATAGGGAGAGCGGTAGCGGTATGCTATCTGTGAGGGCATGTTGAGTTTGGCTGCCACCTGCTTTTCGAATTTGTCGACGTCGATATTGTCGGAATCGGATGGGTTTAGCATACCCCATTCGAGGTCGAGGAGTGAGGCTCCTGCAAGTTCGGTTGTAGTGAAGCCCTGGTTGTGGGTAGCTGCTGCCTGTAGCTTGTTGATGAGGCTTTCGGGGATGGTTTCACCGGTCTTGTAATGGTGTGCGAACTCTTTGAGCAGTTCCGGTTCCATGGCCCAGTGTTCGGTAATCTGTGAGGGGAGTTCCACGAAGTCACGGTCTACGTTGGTTCCGGCCTGGCTGCGGAGTTTTGCTTTCGTAAGCATACCGTGAAGACCATGGCCGAATTCATGGAACATGGTGGCGACCTCGTCGAGCGTAAGAAGTGCGGGGGTGTCGGCTGTCGGGCGGGTGAAGTTGCCCACGTTGTAAACTATTGGACGTCCTATCGTTCCGTCTTCATCGGCGAAAGAGCCTTTAAACTCGCTCATCCATGCACCCTGGCGCTTAGAGGGACGTGGGAAGTAGTCGGTCATGAAGACTGCGACATGCTCTCCGGCTTTGTCTTTCACTTCATAGACCTTTACTTCGGGGTGGTATTTGGGTGCGTCGGGCAGTTCGGTGAAAGTGACCCCATAAAGACGTTCAGCAAGGGTGAAGATGCCTTTGCGCACGTTCTCAATCGGAAAATATGCGCTTACTTCGTTCTCATCAAGGTTGAATTTCTTCTGGCGTACCTTTTCGGCGTAATAATAGTAGTCCCACGGGGCAATCTCGAAGTTCTTTCCTTCCTCTTTCACGAATTCCTGCATCTCGGCGACCTCTTCCCTGGCGCGGGCGGTAGCCGGTTCCCATATCTGCATGAGAAGGTTGCGTGCAGCTTCGGGAGTCTTGGCCATTACATTGTCGGTCATATATGCGGCAAATGTATCGAAACCGAGTAGATGGGCTTTCTTTGCGCGAGCCTTGACTATATCACCGATTATGGGGCGGTTGTCGTAGGGCGCTTTTGACGCGAGATTCATGTAGCCTTCATACATCTTCTGTCGCAATTCGCGGTTATCGGCGTATTTGAGCACCGGAAGACGGCTTGGAGCGTGAAGAGTGAAAACCCATTGTCCCTGTTTGCCGCGCTTGGTCGCTTCGTCGGCAGCCGTGGCTACGATACCCGCCGGGATTCCTGCGAGCTGAGACGCGTCGCTGACGGCGAGTTCAAATTGATTGGTGGAGGCAAGGAGGTTCTTGTTGAATGTCAAGTGGAGCTGGGTCAGTTCGTTGTTGAGTTTCTTTAGTTGCTCTTTCCCTGCTGCGTCGAGGAGCGCGCCATTGCGTGTGAAACTCTTATATGACAGTTCTATGGCACGTTTGCGTGGGCCGTCAAGACCGAGTTTGTCGCGGTGGTCGTAGAGATATTTTACGCGTTGGAAGAGCTTATCGTTCATTTTTATCTCGTCGGAAGCGGCCGAAACCATTGGGTAGGCTTTTTCGGAGATGGCGAGCATCTGTTCATTGTTGTCGGTTTCGTCGAGTGCACCGAAAACAAGCATGACTTTCTCCAATAATTGTCCGCTTTTTTCCATCGCGAGGATGGTATTGTCGAAGGTAGGAGTAGCCGGGTTGTTTGCTATCGCTTCGATTTCCTTTTTCTGTTCAGCTATTCCCTGTTCAATCGCGGGAAGATAGTCCGCATAAGTGATTTTGTCGAAAGGCGGAATCTCGAAAGGAGTGTTGTAAGGCTCCAGAAACGGGTTCCGGTGGGTCTGTGAGTTCATGTCAGCCGGGATGATTAGTGCCGCGGGGAGCATCAGGGCTCCGAGGGCGGCGGTTAACAGTCTGTTCATTGCATTTATGGTTTTGATGGTTTTAAGGCTTATTTATTGGTATGACCCTATTGGTCAAAGACAAATGTGGTCAGCAGGGGATTGTGGTCGCTTGACTCTATGCCGCCCTTCTCTATGTCGACGGCATTGAAGGGGCCTCGATAGAGCACATGATCAATGCGGAAATAGAAGCGGTCGCCGTGGTAAGTGATGCATGGCCCGAGTGCGGCATCCGCATAGGCATCGCGCATGTCGTCGCCTCGTATCACGCGCATGGCATAGCACCCGGGAATATCATTGAAGTCGCCGGCCACGATGAAGGGGCCTCCGATTGAGTCGATTACACTGCGGGCTGCATGAGCCTGCACAGCTCTGATTTTAAATGCCGTGGCAAGTTTGGTGAGGAGTTTGGATTTCACCTCCTTCATTTCGCGCTTTAGCTGATTCTTGTTTTCGGGAAGGTTGAGAGCCTCTTTATAGATTTCCTTGTCGTCGCTGGTGAGGCCTATTGACTTCAGGTGGACATTAAGTAGATGGAAAGTCTTCCCTTTTACGTCGAGTTTGAAGCAGGCCATGACATATCCGACTTTAGGGTCGAGATTCAGCTTCACTTCCTCACAGGGATATTTCGACAGGAGTGAAAGTTTGTCGGATACATTTATTATACGATAAGGGTATCGTGCTTTGACGGAGTCGAGTTGGGCTGGCGTGACTTTGGCATATCCGTTTTCCCAAATCGCTTCCGCCTCCTGGAGGTTTACGATATCGGCGTCGGCATCAAGTATGTAATCAAGAGTGGCGTTCTTTTCGAGCCCGGGCACCTCTCCTCGAAAATCCCAGAAATGGAATATATTATAGGTGAGCATGTTGAATGAACGTTCTTTCTCTTCAGCCGACAGTGAGCTGCGTGGCACATTCAGAGGGCAGAAAGTGAGGATTGGTGAGAGGGATAACAGCCATCCGGCCCCAATGATTAGTATCAGGCGGGCGTCGATTATAAGGTCAATCAGGACTATGACGATACCTGCTATCAGGAGAATCGGGAGCACCATCGCTGCCATTGCCGCAATCACCCTCGTTTCGGGGTCGAATGTGCCGCCGTAGGCTGAGAATACAGTCAACATGGCCACAAAAAGATTCAATCCTATGCCTAAGGCGAGGATGGCGGATTTTATGGGACTATGTTGACTACGGGCTTTCATTTGATTTTCCGGCTTACATCAAAAAGTTTCTGTCTTTCTTCAGGCGTGAGACCTGCATAGCCAGATTTTTTTATTTTATCAAGTATCGCATCGAGGGCTTCGCGGTCGTCCTGGGTGCAGGTCGGGTTGGCCGATGATGAATAACTTTGAGCCCGATAGCCTTGGTTGCTGTGTCCCCTCTGTTTGCTGGGGCGGCGTGAACTGCTGAATGAGCCCCATACGGTTGACGCGAAGCGGTTCCATAGGTTGGCTATGCGGTCGAATGTATGGTTGAAAGGGGCCGTGATGTCATGTCCGCGTTTCATCCTTATCGCATAAAGCGCACCCACGGCCACTCCTCCTATATGGGCGATTTCTCCTCCGGCATTGTTGCCGCTGACTCCGATAAGCACGAGGACGATGGTGGCTATGGCTATCCACTTTAGTGAGATTGAGCCGATGAAAAGAAGGTTCATCCTGAAGTCAGGCATTAATATGGCTGTTGCGGTCACGATTGCGATTACAGATGCCGACGAGCCGATGAGCCACCCTACATGCCATTGGAAAACAGGCAGAAGATTGTAGGCTGAAAGGAAAAGGGCCGCTCCGCCAAGGCCTCCTATTATATAGAGGGCAAGAAGCTGTCGCTTTGTGGCCACCATAAGGAATAGTGAGCCGAACCAATAGAGCCAAAGAAGATTGAATAAAATATGGAGGACATCATATTGGGCGAACATATAGGTCACAACGGTCCATGGTCTGCTGACAAGCAGTGAGGGTGCGCTCGGAAGCTGCACATAGGACATGACCTTGTTTATAAGGTCGGGAGAACCTGCGAAGATGCCGATAATGGCGGTAAGACGCAAGGCGACAAACACACCGATGTTAATCCAGATGATTTTCATCAGCATTGTCGAGGCGCGAAACGATTGCCTCATCTGTCGGAATGTATCAGTAATAGCCATTGAACGAACCTTTCTTTTTCCAGTATAGAATTATGAAGAAGCCGAATATCATGCCGCCGAGGTGGGCGAAATGGGCGATTCCGTCGCTTTTGCCCGCAGCTTCGCTGAGGCCTATGAGGACTTCGATAGCACCCATGCCGAGCACCATCCATTTGGCTTTGACTGGCACGGGGATGAAGAAGAGATAGAGCGGCGCGTTGGGGAAGAGCATGCCGAAAGCAAGGAGGATTCCATAGACTGCGCCCGAGGCTCCGATGGTCACGAACATATTGAGCCATTGCCCTACGATTTCTTTGCCATCCGCTGTCATCAGGAGTTGATTGATATACGCCTTGGCTTCAGGGAAATCAATATTGTTGCTGTTTGCAAGCACCTTGACCATCGTGTCTTCCCATGTTAACATCCATGCGAGTTCCTGGATTATGGCTGCCCCCACGCCACATGAGATATAATAGAAGAGGAAGCGTGCGCTCCCGAGAGTGCGTTCGAGTGTCATGCCGAACATCCATAGGGAGAACATATTGAAAAATATGTGTGCGAAACTCCGGGTGTCGTGCATGAACATGTAGGTGAGGAATTGTGCGGGGTTAAAATCGGACGCGCTTATATAGTGGAGCCCTCCAAAATCCGCAAGATCCGTACCAAGGTGCTTGGGCAGGATAAACATGGCCAACCAGACTATCAGGTTTATGATAATCAGATTTTTCGTTACGGGGGGAATCTGGGAGAAAAATGAGTTTCCTGATTGCATATGCGATTAGGTGGAGATTTCTGTTTTTAGATGTAAGAGAGATATGTGATTTAGAAATGCAAATTTACTAAATCCGTGGCTAATATCCCTCTTGCCAAGAGTTGAAATTCAATTTCACTAAACATATAACGCTCACGGCGATTAAAAAAGAGCAAAAGCCTCGTGATTTAACCTTATTTAACGGTGAATTTCTTGCAATCGCTTGGCGGTGTCGGTAAAAGTCACTACTTTTGCACCACTGAAAATGACATCGCGGGGTGGAGCAGTGGTAGCTCGTTGGGCTCATAACCCAAAGGTCACAGGTTCGAGTCCTGTCCCCGCCACTAAAGCAGGCGGTCTTTCAACTCAATGTTGAAAGACCGTTTTTCATATATAAAGTGTTATAAATATAAACTTTAAACGGATTGGATAGCCCTTCCCCAAGATTGGCGATGTGGACATTTGGGGTGATGAAACTCTTGTAATAGATTGTTTTTCATATCTTTGTGAAGATTATCATTGATATGGTTAAAAAAATGCTTTTTCTGCGGGTCTCGGAATGTG
>JAETNO010000042.1 GCA_021768245.1 Bacteroidaceae bacterium
GGGAAACATGGGGGCTGCGCGCCCCCAAACCCCGCGATGTGTTTTTCATATATAAGAATACGGGGGATGAAGCCCCGTATAATACAATATCACCAACCATTTTTGGCCACGTTACCGAAAAAGTAAACTATAAGAGGCGATTCAAAATCTATTAGAATCGCCTCTTACTATTGTAGTTTAGTGTTTAATCTTATAGTTTTACGCTTTGTTCGCGCGTTTACGCTCGAGTTCGTCGAGTATTATCTTGCGTAGTCTGAGATGATGGGGGGTCACTTCCACATATTCATCCTCCTTTATATATTCGAGAGCTTCTTCAAGCGAGAATACTACAGGGGGGATTATACGGGCTTTATCGTCAGCGCCGCTGGCACGCATGTTGGTGAGCTTTTTAGATTTTGTGACATTAACGACTATATCATTGTCCTTCGCGTTCTCTCCGACAACCTGACCGGCGTAGACCTCTTCTTGCGGGAAAATGAAAAATCGTCCGCGATCCTGCAGCTTATCGATGGCATAGGCATAGGCTGTCCCGCTTTCCATTGCGATGAGTGACCCATTGGTGCGGCGTTCGATATCGCCTTTCCAAGGTTGGTATTCATGGAAACGATGGGCCATTATGGCTTCGCCCGCTGATGCGGTCAGCACATTGTTTCGAAGGCCGATTATGCCTCGCGACGGTATAAGGAATTCGATATGTATACGGTCGTTTTGTGTCATCATCGACACCATTTCTCCTTTCCTGCGGGTCACCATGTCTATTATCTTTGAGGAATATTCCTCAGGGACATTTATGGTGAGCATTTCGATAGGCTCGCACTTCTTCCCGTCAATCTCCTTGATGATTACCTGAGGCTGGCCTACCTGGAGTTCAAATCCTTCACGGCGCATCGTCTCGATCAGCACTGAAAGATGAAGCACGCCACGACCATAGACGGTCCATGTGTCCTCATGGTCAGCCTTGGTCACTCTCAACGCGAGGTTGCGGTCAAGTTCTTTTGTGAGTCGGTCATGAATATGGCGCGATGTGACATATTTTCCGTCTTTACCAAAGAAGGGACTGTCGTTGATTGTGAATGTCATTGACATTGTAGGCTCATCGATGGCGATACGGGGGAGGGGTTCGGGATTGTTTATGTCGGCCACGGTGTCGCCTATTTCGAATCCTTCGATTCCTACGAGGGCGCATATGTCTCCGCTTTTCACCGATTCCACTTTCTTGCGTCCCATTCCTTCGAAAGTGTGGAGTTCCTTGATTCTCTGTTTTACGACAGAACCGTCTTTTTTACACAAGGCGATTTCCTGTCCCTCGCGAAGCTCGCCACGGTGTACGCGTCCGATGGCTATGCGTCCTACATAACTGCTGAAATCGAGCGAGGTTATGAGCATCTGAGTGTCACCCTCGATTACCTCTGGTTCGGGGATGTATTCGATGATTGCATCGAGCACAGCAGTGATATTATCAGTCGGCTTATTGAAATCAGTGCTCATCCAACCTTGCTTGGCTGAGCCATAGATTGTCGGGAAGTCAAGCTGGTCCTCGGTGGCATCGAGATTGCACATTAGGTCGAAAACCATCTCCTGCACCTCGTCCGGACGACAGTTAGGCTTGTCCACCTTATTTATGACAACAACGGGTTTCAATCCCATCTGTATCGCTTTTTGCAACACAAAACGGGTTTGTGGCATCGGGCCTTCAAATGCGTCAACAAGCAGGAGGCAGCCGTCGGCCATATTGAGCACACGTTCCACCTCTCCGCCGAAGTCAGCGTGCCCCGGAGTGTCAATGATGTTGATTTTATATCCGTTGTAGTTTATGGAAACGTTTTTAGATAGGATTGTTATGCCTCGTTCACGCTCAAGGTCATTATTGTCGAGGATAAGTTCGCCGGTCGACTGATTGTCGCGAAACAGTTTTCCGGCCATGAGCATTTTGTCTACGAGGGTGGTCTTGCCATGGTCCACGTGGGCTATGATGGCAATATTTCTAATCTTCTGCATTTTCTAAAATTTTTCCGGCTGCAAAGTTACGCATATTTTTGCAAAAACAGGGCCTTTGCCGTTGAAAAAGCGTTGCATGCCTTCAACAGTATAATTGTCGCGTTTTAAGTGCGGATTTTGTTTGTACTAACGGATAACGAATGGAGCCATCAATACATTTGATAGTTGACAGATAACACCTGGAATTCCGTCCGGCGGTTTATCTGGTCGGCAACTTCCTGTTGTCCTTCCGGAAGGGTAAGCACAAACTTCTCATCGAGCACCTGTCCTTCCTCGAATTGAGGGAATTCTCGTGCCACGCGTTTTGATACTACCTTTGGCCGTGATTTGCCATAGCCTTGATACTGGAGGCGGTCAGCCGGGATACCAACCGATATCAGATAGTCAACCACGCTTTTTGCGCGACGTTCCGAAAGCTTGATGTTATATTCATCCGACCCCCAACGGTCAGTGTGCGACGCCATTTCTATCGTGATGTTAGGGTTGTCGCGTAACATTTGTGCCAGCCCGTCAAGAGCTTCTTTCGATTCAGGGCGCAGGGTCGCTTTGTCAAAGTCGTAGAATATGTTTTCGACGATATTCGGCTTTGATATTGAAGCGAGGATAAAGTCTATGCCATATTCAGCGTCCTCTTCTGCGTTGTCGGAGGTGAATTCCTGCTTCGCGTTGAGATATCCCTTGGCTCCTGCAAGCATCACATAGCGGACGCCGCGCTGGAGAGGGAAGGAGAAGGAGCCGTCATTGCGCGCGACGGCTTTCTGGTTGGAACCGTCATTGCCGACTATACGGATTATTGCATTAGGAACCGGTTCTTCATCCTTGTCGAGCACCCAGCCGGAAATGAGTATCTTGAGGTCAGGCAGTTCGAATGAGTAGAGATGGTCGTAGCCTCGTCCGTCGCCACGGTTGGAACTGAAATAGCCAGCCTCTTTTGACGGGGTGGCGAATGTGATTCCGAAATCATCGCCTTCGGAGTTGATTGGACTGCCCATATTCTCTACGAGCCATCCGCCGGATGGCTGTAAAGTGGCGCGGAATATGTCAAGACCTCCAAGGCCTGGATGTCCGTCGGAAGAGAAATACATGATTGAATCGGTCAGCATGTAGGGGAACTCTTCATTTCCCGGTGTATTGATGGCGTCACCGAGATTTTCAAGGCTGCCATACCGTTCGCGCAGGTTTATTCTCCAGATATCCTTGCCTCCATGGCCGGGCATGTCTGATGTGAAGTAAAGATATTCCCCGGACGGTGATACTGCCGGATGTCCGTAGTTGGACAGGGTGTCATTTGTGATTTCAAATTTCACAGGTGCGCTCCACTGTGCGTCGGAACGGGTGGAGGTGTAGATGTCTACTCCCGTATCTTTCCCTGGAGTCCGCATGGAGCGTGTGAGATACATGGTTGAGCCGTCAGGAGAGAACGAGGGTATGCCTTCGTCCCATTCGGTGTTGAGTTCGCCTTCGACTGCTTCGGGGCGTTGCCATTCACCGCGTTCGTTTTTCTTCACCATCCATATATCACTGCGTTTCATACCGGTAATCTCGCTGCGGTTATTGCCGGTTACTTTCTCATTCGTAGTTGTGAAATAGAGTGTCTCCCCGTTGAACATAGGGGAGAAATCCGAACGCCTTGAGTTGAATAGCTTCGCGTTTCTCACCACGTGGCGTGTCTTATTCTTCTTGAGCTCTGCGCTTTTCCTCGCTCCTATAAGACCTTTTTTTGCCAGTTCGTCGTCAGGCCATAGTTCAAGATACTGTTCGTAAGTTTTTACTGCTTGGGCATAGCTTCCCTGCCCGTGTTGGGCCTGGGCGAGTTGGAGTAGAAGTGTAGAATCGCAATAGCCATATCGCAATGCGTTTTGATATGCCGCTGCTGCGCGTGCATCCTGTCCGAGACGGGTGTAACATTCTCCCATTTTCGCGGCGACTTCTCCACGGAGCTTGCGCTGTTCGCGTGGATTCAGTTTGTTGTAAATCTTGCGGTATGTCTTTTGGGCGTCAAAATATTCTCCCCGGGCAAGTTGCTCGTCAGCTACGCTTAATTTGGCTCCGGAGCATGCACAGAGAATAGACCCGAGAATCGCTATATATATAAGGTGGCGGAAATGTGACATAAATATGGTTTTAGTATTATTAACGTGAAAAACCTGCGAATATTTTATTTTGGAAAAGCGGGGAAATGATTGTATCTTTGTAGGTCTTTAATTTAAATCATATACCGAAATGGGTCTTTTTGAAAAACTTACCGCAAAGGCTAAATCACAGCGCCAGCGCATCGTCCTCCCCGAAGGCAATGAACCCCGTACACTTACTGCCGCCGACCGTATCATCAACGACGGTATAGCCGACATCATTCTGATAGGTGATCCTGTCGATATCATGGCAATGGCTAAAGATCTCAAACTTGAGAATATCGGTAAGGCAACAATAGTCAATCCCGCCGATGAAAAGGTGATTGACAAATATGCTCCCCTTTATTTCGAGCTCCGCAAGAAAAAAGGCATCACAATGGAGGAGGCCCGCATGACAACGGCCAATCCTCTCTATCTCGGATGTCTTATGGTTAAGAGCGGTGATGCCGACGGTCAGGTCGCCGGTGCGCTCAACACAACCGGAAATGTGCTTCGTGCCGCTTTCCAGGTGATAAAGACAATGCCCGGTATTGACGTAGTTTCAGGGGCGTTCGTAATGGTTCTTCCTGAAAATTCCAACTATGGAACCAACGGGCTGCTCATTTTTGCCGACTGCGCCGTTATTCCCGAGCCTGATGCCGCTCAGCTCGCCCAGATTGCTGTATCCGCAGCCAAGACCGCACGTGATATCGCCGGAATAGAACCACGTGTGGCGATATTAAGCTTCTCTACCAAAGGTAGCGCCAAGAGCGAGCGTGTCGACAAGGTGATTGAGGCAACTAAGATTGCCCACGAGATGGATCCGCAGCTTATGCTTGACGGTGAGCTTCAGGCCGATGCTGCCCTTGTCCCCAGTGTTGCCAACAGCAAGGCTCCCAACAGTCCGCTTTCAGGCCGCGCTAATGTTCTTGTATTCCCATCGCTTGAAGTCGGCAATATAGCCTATAAACTTGTACAGCGTCTCGGAAATGTGCAGGCTGTCGGTCCGGTTCTTCAGGGCCTTGCAGCTCCGGTCAATGACCTTTCCCGTGGTTGTTTCCCGGAAGATATCTATAAGACGATTATTATTACCTGCAATCAGGCTATCGGCTTGAAAGAGGATAAATAATTTAAGTTTTGGTGATTAATAGTTAAAGAATACACAAAAACTACTCAATAGAAATGAAAATATTGGTGTTGAACTGCGGTAGCAGTTCCGTGAAATATAAATTTATCGACACATCTGATGATGCTGTGCTCGCTGAAGGCGGCGTTGAGAAGATTGGCCTTAGCGATGGATTTCTGAAATATAAGCAGAAAAACGGCTCGAAAGCCATAGTTGAACTTGGGCTCGTTGACCACAACGGAGCCGTGCAGGCTATTCTCAACATCCTCACAGACCCGGTGGAAGGATGCATCAAGAGCTATGATGAAATTGATGCCGTAGGCCACCGTGTGGTTCATGGCGCTGAGAAATTCAGCGAAAGCGTGCTGATAAATGATGAGGTGAAGGAAATGATAAAGCAGTGCTATGACATAGCGCCTCTTCATAATCCGGCAAATATGACCGGTATCGATGCCATCACCACTCTGATGCCCGATATGCCTCAGGTGGCTGTATTCGATACGGCTTTCCATCAGACAATGCCTGCCAAGTCATATCTCTATGCCCTTCCTTATAAATTCTATGAGGAGGACGGTGTGCGTCGTTATGGCTTCCATGGCACAAGCCATCGTTATGTGTCGCAGCGCGTGTGCGAGTTCCTTGGCGTCGACATCAAGGAGCAGCGTATCATAACATGCCATGTCGGCAACGGTGGTTCAATCACTGCTGTCAAGGGGGGAAAGAGCATTGATACATCCATGGGGCTTACTCCTACCGAAGGCCTTATGATGGGAACACGTGTCGGTGATGTTGACCCCGGAGCGCTTGTCTACATTATGTTGAAGCACAATCTCTCGGCAACAGAGCTGCAGAAGATTATCAACAAAGAAAGTGGCATGCTTGGTACGACCGGTATTTCCAGCGATATGCGTGAGATTGAAGCGGCTATCAATGCCGGTAATGAGCGCGCCAAGCTCGCCCAGGATATGTATGAGCAGCGTATCATTAAATACATAGGTGCGTATGCTGCTGAAATGGGAGGTGTCGACATTATCGTCTTCACTGGCGGAGTCGGTGAAAATCAGACTTCTCTCCGTGAGGCGGTATGCAAGCCCCTTGAATTTATTGGTGTGGAGCTTGACAAGGAAGTCAATGCCGGCATCCGTGGTAAGGAGGCTGTGATATCATCTGCTTCTTCAAAGGTGAAAGTGGTTGTAATCCCGACCGATGAGGAACTTATGATTGCCCGCGATACGGAAGCTATTGTCTCAAAGAAATAAACTTCTATAAACCCTTCGTGCCGGAGTCTGGTAGAATCCAGACCCCGGCACTGAATTTTAATAATGCAAATATGACAAAGATTCGTGCAGCCGTAGTCGGTTACGGCAACATCGGCCGTTTTACAATCGAGGCATTGGAGGCGGCTCCTGATTTTGAAATCGCCGGCGTAGTACGCCGTAGCGTTAGCAACATCCCTATGGAACTACAGGCATATAAGGTTGTGACTGACATCACTGAACTTGGCAAAGTGGATGTGGCTATACTTGCAACGCCTACACGCGAGGTAGAGAAATATGCCCTTGAGTATCTTGCTATGGGTATCAATACGGTTGATAGCTTCGACATACATACGTCGATAATCGACCTTCGTCGCTCTCTCGATGCTGCAGCAAAAAAAGCCGGTCGCGTTGCCGTTATTTCTGCCGGTTGGGATCCCGGAAGCGATTCAATCGTACGCACACTTCTTGAGGCTGCCGCTCCGAAGGGTCTTACATATACAAACTTTGGCCCGGGTATGAGCATGGGACACACTGTTTGCGTCAAGTCAAAAGTCGGTGTGAAAAATGCGCTTTCCATGACCATGCCAAAAGGCGACGGCATGCATCGCCGCATGGTTTATGTGGAGCTTGAGTCTGGAGCTAAGCTTGAGGATGTGGCAAAGGCCGTGAAGGAAGACCCGTATTTCGCATCGGATGAGACCCATGTTATGGCCGTGGAAAGTGTCGATGCTGTTAAGGATATGGGACATGGTGTGCATATGGTACGCAAGGGCGTTTCGGGTAAAACTCAGAATCAGCGTTTCGAATTCAACATGTCAATCAATAACCCCGCTCTTACTGCCCAGTTGCTCGTTGGAGTTGCGCGGGCTTCGATGCGCCTGACTCCTGGAGCCTATACCATGGTGGAAATCCCGGTTATAGACCTCCTTCCCGGCGACCGCGAAGAGTTAATCGCACATCTTGTATAATAAATCAGGATTTTATAATGAAACAAGGGCGCATATTGTCTATGCGTCCTTATTTTATTATTCAATTGTAATTTCTCCGAATGATTCCGGGCGATGGAAGTCTGGAGTAGGGGAGTCGATTGGTGCCCAACTGAGGAAATGAGGTTGAGATGTTCCCGAGGCACATTTATAGAAATTACCTTTCATCCTTATTTTATGACTGTCAGCCTTGATTCCGATAAGCGAAAGAGGGATGACCACGAGAAGGTCCCAGGTGAACAATCCTTCGATTTCATGGAACGGACGCCTGCCGCAGGAGGGTATTACGGATATTTGTTCAATCTCTGCGTCGGAAAGTAGGCTTGTGGTTCTTCCTACTGTCCTGTGTTCGCCTTTTATGGTGCCTATGCAGTTGAATTCAAAACTCCAGTAATCAGCCTTATCTACGTCAGGCTGCAAATATAGCATGACGCATGAGTCCTCATGAACCGGAGAGTTGTTTTCATAGTTCATCGCACGGAGAAAGTTACACCTGACGAAAAAATTCACGTAGATATATTTCCCGGAGTGCGCTGTTGTGAAGGTCGTCAATGGATGATAGGGATATTCGGCCCAGTTCAGTTCGCTGATACTATGGCGCACACCTGCCGATTCGAGCCGGTTGAACACGGCATCGGCATTTAGGCAGTCGAGTTCTGCGATGTAGGGGATTGTGAGTTCCTTTGTCATACTAACGTTCAAAAAAGACATCCATGATTCCGGTCACAAACCCTATTGCCCCCATTATCATGATAACCGCTGCTAAAATGCGGTTTAGCAGCCACATCGAGCGTATGTTGAAGTGACGTCTCACCTTGTTGACAAAGTAAGTCACTCCAAACCACCATAAGACTGCGCCAAGGAATATCGAGATATAGCCCGCGACATAATGGTAGGCCATGAATTCAGGAGCCAGGAAACTGAAACGGGCAAAAAGTCCGATGATAAAGAAGAGGATCAGAGGGTTGGAGAAAGTAAAAAGGAAACCTGTGCCGAAGTCTTTCCAATAGCTACCGGTCTGCATGGATGATGGCTGCAGGGCTCTCGATGGATTGGCTCCGAAAAGATAGGCTGCATAGACTATGAGGACTATCGAGCCGATGACTTGTAGCACACTTTGGTTTGACTGTATGAAATCTGTGACGAACGAAAGTCCGAGTCCCGTAAGCAGACAGTAAATCAAATCGCTGAGGCCTGCTCCGACTCCGGTGAAAAAGGCCGGCCAACGTCCGCGGTTGAGTGTCCGTTGTATGCACAGCATACCTATCGGTCCCATCGGGGCCGACACAAGGATGCCTATAAGCAATCCGCGAAACATTATTACAGGCAAGTGTATCACGAATTGCAAAGTTACAAAAACCCTCTGAGGGCACAAAATTTATCTTTCCATTTTGTGAATCACGAAATAAATCCTTAACTTTGCCGACGCAAATGCAAAATACCACCGGAAATTCATTTTTTAGTGAATCCTTAACGGACAAATTTTGTATAATTAAGAAAAAGGTCGGTCCGGTAGCTCAGCTGGATAGAGCATCTGCCTTCTAAGCAGACGGTCATGCGTTCGAGTCGCATCCGGATCACAGAAGGGTCACTTTTCAGTGGCCCTTTTTTCATGCCTGTAAGTGACTGATGTGCAAGTGTTAGCAATTTTATAAAATCTTGATTTAGAAAGATTTAGCACAAACAAT
>JAETNO010000043.1 GCA_021768245.1 Bacteroidaceae bacterium
TGCGTCTCCTCCTTTCCGCATTTTTTCAGATTATACCACAGGCGCATAGCGCCGTTGTGGTATATCAATTTAATCAAAATAATATCCGCTTGCGGATATTATACCACACCAGCTAAGAATCCACAAGCTCCAATAACGCCGTGACCAGCGCACCGAACCGCCTGTCAGCCTCCGACACTTTCTGCATTTTACTCCGCAGCCGCGCCAGCTCCTGGCGCTTGTCCTGGATCTCCGCATTCAGACGTTCCCAGTCCATTACCAGCTGCTCCCGGCGCTCCTCCGTGTCCAGAACATAGTTTTCCAGCTTCTGGGAGAAGTTCTCCCCCCGGTAGCTCTCTATGTACTTCGCAACCCTGTCGGAAAGCCGCACGCATTTCTGGTTTGTTTTTGCCATGAATTATTCCTCCCTTTTGTAGCGTCGAATCAATTCAGTATACTTAGGATTCATAACTGTCCCCCGTTCTTTAAGCCGTTGGCGGAAGATATCTTCACCGCAGATCTCCAGATAGGCAGAGATCGCATTGCCAGCCTGCCGGAAGACAAAAGTTTCCAAGTTGCCCATGTTGTACTCTATACCCGGCTTGTCAAAAAGCTTTATACGTTCCGCACCATCAATAAACCGAGCCCAATAGGGTTTCACCGGCCAGCGGCGCATATTCGTGTCGGCCCCAGGATCATCCACATATCGAATATATTCCCGCAGCACACCCAGGAGGCCCTCCCGAAGCTTGTCACCGGTATAGCCCTGAGTGATCCAATTCATAGGATATGGCTTACGCATCTGTAACTCGAATCGAATCCAGTGCTGGTCATAAAATCCACGCTCTTTAGCCTTGTCATAAGCCCGGACAAAAAATTGGCTCTTTTTGCTGCCCCAATAAATCGTATTGCCTTCTGTAACTGCTGGGACACCCCACTCCACCCGTGCTTTCTGAAACCTCGAAACAAACTCAGTTGGGCGGCCATTTTCATCTCGAGCAATTGTATCCCAGCAAAGCTGCTCCCACTCTATCAGTCCATCCTTATCATCAAACGCAACATCTAAACGAGTTACATTCATCTCTTCCCTATTTTCCAAAACCTCAGAAAAAATCTTGCTATAATCTCCATGCCCAAACGATTCAAACTCCCGACAACCCTGACCTGACAAATCTATACATACACCCATATCTTCCGTAATACCATTGAAACTGACACGGATAGCCCCAGAACGATATCCTTCTTTATAACTGTTCGCACCGGTACAAACTTCCCAGGATAAGTCTCCTAAGCCAAACAATTCTATCATGCCTTGTGGGCTATGTATTTTGCTTGTTACTGTCAAATAATCTATCAGGAAACGAGAATCCAAAAACCATCACCACCAGTTTTTGCAACTTTTTAGGGTAAGTTCTGTACACTGTACCCCCCTGTTAGCCCGGGGGGGTTGGGGAAAGCCGCAACTTTCCCCGTGTAATACACCAGCGACCGGCGCCGGCGCAGATCAACGCCGCAGCGGTCGAAAATTGTATTACAAAACACCTGCTGCATCCATAAGCCAGCGGTCCGCGCCATCTTCCAGCGCTTCCAGTTCCTCCTCGGTCAGCTCCGGCGGCTCCTCCCTGCTGGAGACGTAGAACCGCTCAAAGACAGGGTCCCAGAGAATGTCATACAAAGCAAATCCCTCCTTTCCACAAATCCACAAGCTGTATCACAGACAGATTACCAGTGGAGGGACCCCGCCGGGTCCCCCCTGCCGTCTTATTTCCGCTGCCGTCTGAGCTTCAGCCAGCGCCGGGACGGTCTGGCCACGCCGTCCATGCCGCTCTGCTGGGAATTCTGCTGGAGCTTCAGAATCTCCTCCTCCGTCATCATCTCCCCGGCTTTCATGGCCTTCTTCAGATTGCCGACACAGGCCAGCGTATCATAAGCGGCATAGTCGCTGTTCCGGACGAACCAGCAGCTTCTTCCCCGAGGAGCAACAAGCTGGCTGTTGGCCGCATTCTCCAGATCCCAGGCATCATACATATATAGCCGCTGAAACCGCCAGAGCTTGTCGCACTCCACCACATAGCTGGTCACCTGCCGGAGCAGCGCATCCACATGGCCGAACCGCTGGGCGGTGTAATAGAGGGATATGTAGTAGTGACGGCAGGTCAGGATAGTATTGAGAAACAATGGATCAATATTCGTCTTAAAATTCCGGCTGTTCATCTGGACGCTGAACTCGTCCCCCAACACCAGGGTAACGGTGAGTGTGTCATGCTCATCGTCATACTCCCGGTTCCGTTCGGCAGCGAGGACAATCTGCTCCAGACTGACAAAATCCTCATAAGGAATAGACAAAGCCACGTTGGAGATCACCTTGATCCGCTGGGTAACCATCCTCTTCCTCCGGGGACACCAGACCTTTTTCCCATTGAATTGCCGGTAACTGCCCACCACCTTATGAACTGCTGAAAGCGTCTTGCCCTTGCCAAAGAGGCCGGTATAGGCTACCAGCTCCCCGGAGCCGCAGCGGTCATACTCACGATGCTTGAAATGCGCCAGCAGATCCAACAAGCCGAAGCGGGCCAGAGAGACCGGATGGAAGACGGCGCAGCGCAGTGTTGGGAACATAGCCAGGGCAAAGCCCAAGGCAATCAGGACAATAAGCGCCATCAGAACCTCCTGTAATCCATAATGGCCTCCGCCAGCCGCCCAATCACCCGGAACACACCGGAGACCAGGGCCACACTGACGAACACCGACAGCAGATAAGGAATCAGCTCCGCGAGATTATCCGGAGGGACCATATCCGCCCAGACAACGGTAAAAAACTCAGAAACTACCTCAGCCATGAAAAACCCTCCTTCAGCATTTTGGCGCAGGCCGCCACAAAAACACTGAGCAGCAAGAGCAGCAGCAAACCTTCCGTAACGGTATAATCCTGGAATGACGTAGTCATAAACGGATGATCCAGAACTTGCTGGACACTGTCTACGTCAGAGCTCATACCCTCCTCGCCGGTCAGCGCATCCAGCAGATCTACCAGCAAGAGCGCGGTATCCATAGTGGGATCTCCGGTTACCGGCTCCTCCATTGGAACAACCTCTGCTGGTTCCGTTGCCGGAGTGGTGCCGGGAGACAGCAGCTCCCCCTCCTGGGACCAGATATTACCAGCCTCGTCAATATAACTGCCTATAGGATAGCGGTCTTCCGTCTCCAGATCGTCCTCCACAAACGGAATATACTCCGGAGCAGCTTCCGGCTCCTGCGCCTCTCCGGCCTCATCTTCCTCCTTCGGGAGCTCCTCCTCCCCTGCTGTCTCTTCCGCCGGCGGAGCCGCAGCATCCTCCATGGCTGAGAGCCTCCCCTGCTTATAAGCCTCGAAACCAACGAGCCAGAGGTTGCAGGCCTGCACATACTCCTCGTTGCTGGCAAACTCCTCCGGAAGTGGCGCCGGTACACCATACTCCTGCATCAGCTCCGTATCAGTCATCTAAAAACACCTTCCCTAAAAACCATGCTACGATTGCAATTACGATGTCAAACAGGAAAACCTGCCACATAGAGAACGTAAAGCCATAGATCGTAAACTCAATGGACAGGAGCTCTACCACCCAGGAAAACAAAGCGGCCACATCTGAGATCATCCCATCACCGCCTTATCGCCTTAATGATGCCAACAAACACAACGGCGGCGATCCCAAAGGTGAGCAGCAGCGTAATCTCAGGCGGCATAAAAGGGAACACTGCGGACAGAAACCCCAGGAATCCAGTAAACAGCTGAGGAACTTCCTCGAATATCCGCATGACGGCAGCCACCACGTCCGCCAGCTTGCCCGTGAGCATGTCCACCAGAGAGATCAGCGCATCCAGCAGTCCGCCAATGACGGCCTCGGCCATCTTCAATATGCCGCCCAGGCCGGAACCAAGGAGCTTGCCCAGCTTGTCCCAGATGGTCTCTCCCTCTTCCCCGCTGCCGTCTCCACCACTGGGACCTCCGGGCGGGCCGGTACCGTCAGTATCCTTATACTCCTCCCCGCAAACTGAACAGCGGTAGATCGTGAAGCCCTGAGTCTGGATATTGCCGGTCTCATCATAAGAAGTCTGGACAGACTGCTTGACCTCCCAAGTATGACCCAGCTTTGGCAGTGTCTCCGTTTTGGTTTTCTCGCACTTGGAACAGACATATTCCGCAGAACCAGCGAGGATGCAGGTCGGCTCGGTACGATCCGTCTCCTCCCACTCATGATCACATTTATCTGGATCGACCGCTTCCCCAGGTTTCTCAGGACGTTCCGGCTTTGCATCAATGTCAACGTCCGGGGCCTCCCCCACCGGAGAAAACACATACCCCAGAGCGTTCTTGAGAGTGGACCCGTCATAGATCATGGCGGTTACGTTCACCCAGTTGCTGCCGTCATAAAGCTGTGGCTGGCCTCCGGCATTGTCCTCGTGGAGCGGGATATAAAAATACCCCGTTTCCGGATTAGAGGGCCGCACACCGCCTATCCGGTGATTTGCAACAGGAATAGTGTGCTGCACATAGATCGTATTCGCCGTCAGATTATCTGGCAGAGCCAGGACCTTGTTGGTGTCATAGGGTGCGTTGGACGGCGTGTAGGGGTTGGCAGAAGACAGGCTGCCGGTGGTGACCCGGAGCTCGTCCAGATAGACGGTGCCGGAAGACTTTATGTAAAACTTGTCAGCGGTGGGCTTGGTGAAGCTGCCGGAGCCTACCAAATCGCCGTTGACAAAGTAATAGAGCTTACCATTAGCAATGGTGATACGCATGGAAACCCATTGGTTTTTGTAGCTATCGTAGGAGAAATCTGCTACTACGTATTGAGAGGGTGACCAACGGTATTCCTTTTCTGTATAATGACGAATTTTTCCATACAAATTATAAACGGTTGCTCCTGTATCAGTCCAATAGCTTTGACGGCATGTATCAACCAATAAATCTGCATATTTCTGGCTCGAATGCAATATAGGAGCAGAACCAGAATATAACATCCACCCATACTTTCTCGTATAGGATTCCTCTCCAGCAAATCCACTAGATGTATAAGAAGATGGTATAGAAAACTGAGACTTATAAGTTGTAGCTAGGGGAACAAGACAATAGGCATAATCATGCGAATCAACAAGTGTTTCCAAATAGTCAAATGTATAGTAACTACCAACTGAAACCGAACTTTTTAGCGCAACCATATATGAAGAACGGCCGATTTTTGTAGAACCATTGTCAGAATAGACATCTTGCCCTTTCCAACTCCGAGAAGTCACCACCTCCTGAAAAATATTCGTATCCCCGAAGTAAACTCCCAACTGCGACACATCCGCATACCGCACCCGGAAATCAAAGGACAAGCTGCTGTTGCTGGACAGGTTCGGGATCGTCACACCCGCAGCAGCACCAGTAGGCAACAGTACCGCCTTACCGAAATCTCCGCTGTCTACATAAACAGTAGACCGATTCTGGGAGTAGAAGCTCCGCCCATAGCTGGAGCTGTCGTCATAGTTCCCATCAAAATGCTGGAGGCTCAGGGTGTTGGGGTCGTCCGTCACCAGCTCATAGTTGACCACATCATAGCCCAGGTCCAGACCGGCCACCTCGGCAGCGGTCAAGCTGGAGCTGTTCCGCCCGTCCTTCAGCTCATAGTAGTAGACGTTCGTCACGTCCCCCACCTTCTGGTTGTTGTTGACCGTGTTGTTATAGGTGTAATTGACCGTGACGAAGGTGGGCGAATACTGCACGTCTATCAGATAGTACTCATCCGTGCTGTTGTCTATGGAAATATAGTACCGGCTGTTGTCCTGGTTATAATAAAGGTTGTTTTCGGTATACTCATTCTTGGTAAAATCGTTGTAATTGTAATTGTTGGTGGTGTTGTCGTAATACCAGGACTTGAAATCCGCACTGTAACTATATTTGTTGGTGACATTGTTCGTAGTGTACTGATTCAGGAAATCAGACAGCTTAATATTGGCCTCATAGTTATTGGTATTGTTGGTCGTATTATGGATCGTGTTGAACGTCCGGTTGTAGCTGTCAATGATCTTGGTGTTCGTCGTGTCGCCGCCCCGGTAATAATTAGTCACATTCCCAGACTTGTCTACCACGCTGCTGGTCACATTCGTATAGTAATTCTGGGGCTTGTTTACCGTATAAGAATGGTCCGAATTATCTACCGAGTTCCAAGTGTTTGCTGTGCTGGAACTATTATCGATCCAATTAGAAACGACCTGGGACCACCAGCTGGAGGAACTGCTGTCAAAGATCCCAGCCTGCGCCACGGAGCTATCGGAGATCATGGAAGCCATGACCACAATGCAGAGCAGCAATGACAGCCCTCTTGTCATACACTTACGCCAGTCAGAGCGCCAGATCAGCGCCGCAGCGGACTTCTTTTGCATTACAACTGTCCCCTCCTTCCCTGCCGGAGCAGTTTCGCCAGCAGCGAGAACACAATCAGAAACACCAGCACCCCGGCGAACATCCGGAGAGCCGGAAAGGCCATGATACTGTTAAGCGTCATACTGAAAAGACTCAGCACAGAGCCTAACCAATTCATATAAAGCAGAACATCCGGATTCGGAGGTTCCGGTGGCAGAATAGGAATAATCACTGTTTTGGTCTCGCCACAAGAAAAACAAATATATGTTTTATACCCTTCTGATTCAGTCGTCGGCAACGACGATGCCCCAAGGTTCCAATCGTGCGATAACGTAACATCAAAGTTATGATTCTCTTTGCAATAAGGGCAATATGCAGGGAAATCCTTGACTGGACCGCATTGATCACCAGTCACCTCAAACGAATTTCCGGTAATAGGGCAAATAACGGTAGCCGAAAGGTTCGACTGCGAAGAAGCAAGTGCGCAGGGCGCTAATACTACAGCCGCCAAAAGAAAACATATCGCGCAGCTGACCACCCGAAATCTTTTCATCCTTCTACCTCCTAAAAATAGCGGGACGTGGAGCCTTCCACGCCCCGCTTGCTGGGCTTTATCCCTTTGCTGCGCGCTTGATCTGACGAAATGCCCGCACACCGATCGTCAGCAGACCCGCCGCCAGGAACAGGGTCAGCAGAGGATTGCTGGTCATCAGCGTCCATACGGAATTCATCAAGCTGGTCACCGTATCGAACGCACCCAGCACCGCGGGCATCCCGCTGGATTCGCCGCCGCCGCTCGAAGCCATGGCCACCGGAGCCAGCGCTGTGGCTGTGCTGGCTGCCAGAACGGCAGTTTGCACCTTTGCGGATCTCGCTTTCTCCTTCACCCACTGAATGGCCTTCTTCAGAATCTTCATTACCTTTCTCCTTTCCTTCGTTTTACTTGAGGCGATCCGCTGGATCACCGGCAAGCCATTACTTCTCTTCCACCAACTGAAGGTCGCTCAGGCGCGCCATTTTCCCGGACCTGGTATTGTACATCGTGTAACCAAGCTCATACAGCGCGCCCACCTGCAGCCGGTCCGGATTCACCCGTTGAGGACAGGACAACACTTCTACCTTACTGCCTCTTACGCCTTCCACACTGTTCTCTACGTACATCAGATGCAAACCGCAGAACTCTCGCTTCTGCCCGTCCTTCTCATACTGCCTCCGTTCCATACCTACCAGTCTCGCTACTTCACTCATGTTTTGCGCCTCCTTTCCTCGTTTTTACTGCTGGAAAGCCTCCACACGCTTGGACTGCCTTGAAGAATCACGTCACCAGCATCTCAAAAAGGAGCGATCTTCTCGTTTGGGCTTTTTGATGTGTCCTAAACCAGCTATTCAAAAAGATTCTTTTTGAATCCGATACAATCATACATCAAGAATCATAAAAAGTCAATATGACTCCGTTGGCGTCTTTTGAAATTTGACAAATGGGTGATAATCAAATATTATCTTGTTTGAGGTGATAAATATGGATGACGTAAAGCAGATAACTTTGCGAATTAAAAAGAATCTATACGAAGAAGTTAAAAACCTTGCTGAATCAGAAAGCAGAAACATCAACCAGCAAATCGAATATATCATCAAAAAATATCTTGACCTAAGAAAATAGAAAGATAGAGAGGGCAACAGTATGAACGACTACCTGGAAGCCCAAATAAAAAACATGGTCACCATTGTAAAGACCTTTGAGAATTCCTGTCGGATGGCTGCCCTTAAAAATGACGGAAGAATTGACAGTAACGAAGCCCAGCAACTCAAGAAAATAAACACCGCCTGCGAAAGATTCATTCACAGGCTCCAGAAGATCAAATAAAACGGAGGCCGCTTATGAAGTTTGTTATCGGAGCTGAAGACTTTTTAGGATGGTTGGATCGTGCTTCCTATAAAGGCGCAATTGGTATATTTTATAATGACACCTGGAGTGGTGTCCTGGCTTATGTTTTCTTTGGACTCCTTGCCCTCTTCGCCCTCATAGGCGTAATCAATACGATAAAGTTCCTCTTTTTCCGGCCTAAGAAACCTAAAATGACTTCCAGTGAAAAATGGATGAAGACTGGGAAATGGTAACCGCAGCAGCAGGACCCCGCCGCGGCTGAAGCCTTGGCGGCGGGGCCTCCCCTGCTGCGCTGCTCTGTTGTATTACACGGAGATCTTCTGAAGGAAAACCAGGACAGATGCTTTGTAATACAAGAGCCCCACGGCTGAAGCCGTGGGGCTGGTATACAAGAGGAGTATTCATCTTACTGACAGTGCCGGAGCCGCCGGACGGACCAACTCCCTGCTGGTGACCAATGCGCCGGAACGGCGGGTCAGAGGTTGGCCCGCTCCATGGAAATCGCCCTCCGGGCGGTTTCCGTCGCTTCCATGGCCTGTGGGCCATAAGATGCCGGAGGCGATTGCATTACAAATTACCTTCAGCTTACCTTCAGCTGCCAGCTGATCTCCGGACCAATTGTAATGCAATTGAACAAAATAGCGGTTATTGTTGCAAAACCATTCAGGCCGGAAGCTGGGTCACCCTTTTCAGAGGTACAGCTTCCGGCCTGGCTTTCAAGGTGGTTTCGCAACAAAACCATCCTTATTTTGTTCAATTACATATCCGCCTCTCCACAGCCCCCCTCCGGGCGCGTTCTGAGGCTGCCGGTCCCGTGAAGCCTCGCTCCTCCGGCACCTGGGCAAAACCGCAAACCGTGC
>JAETNO010000016.1 GCA_021768245.1 Bacteroidaceae bacterium
TTTTTCCTCTTTTTCAGGGGGGCTATTTGGATGAGCAACACGGGGTCAATTTAATTGGGTTTTAGGGGGGCAGTTTCTTTGACCACGACGGGGTTAATTTAATTGAGTTTTTCCATTAGCCGCCGTTTGCGTGGGGCTGTTCTTTTTCTTCCGTCGATATTGGCGTAGGAAGTAAGCCGCAATAAAGAAAAGTACCCGGAAAAGCCCTTTTCGGGTACTTTTTCGGGTACTTATTCTTTAAGTTGCTGATTTTCAGCGTTACGAGCGGAGAGAGAGGGATTCGAACCCCCGGAGGTGTGACCCTCAACGGTTTTCAAGACCGCCGCAATCGACCACTCTGCCATCTCTCCTATTGTCGGTAGTGACCGTCTCTCTCAACGGTCAGCCAATCGATTTTCGTTTGACGTGTGCAAAGTTAAAAACTTTTATTTTATTGTGCAAATCCAAAACAGTATTTTTTCAATTTTTCTTCACCAAAGTTCCCAAAAGTTCCCAAGTAAAGTTTCCAATTGCAGGTTCAAAGGCCCAAATAAGAAATGTAACTCCCCTTCCCTCAATAAACATGCCTATTTTCATTTCTACCACATTAAAATGAATATACATAAAGCCAACAAATGTTAAGCGGACATATGGACAGCGGACATTAATGTCCGATATCGGACACCCACAAAGCAGAGCACATACTGATTATCAATCATTTATAAGTTTGGCACGGTTTATGCAATTTTATAGGGCAAAACGAAACAATCATTTATAATGGATAGAGAATTATCAAAAACAGAACGCAACTCAGCCCGTCGGAAAAAGCTGCTCCCCTACGCTATCGGCCTTGTAGGAATAGTTGCAGTAATCGCGGTCATGATGATGCTGATGCGCTCAAGCGTGAAACGCGATGACCTTATCATCGCAACAGTCGACACAGGCACTATCGAAACTTCAGTCACCGGTGCAGGAAGCGTGGTCCCAGCTTTCGAGGAAATCATCAACTCCCCCATCAACACCCGCATTGTGGAGGTCTACTGCAAGGCGGGTGACAGTGTTGACGTTGGGACTCCCCTCCTCCGTCTCGACCTGCAGAGCACCGAGACCGAGCTAAACAAAATCAAGGACCAGATTGAAATGAAACGCTATGAGCTCGAACAGCAGAAGGTCAACAATTCAACACGCATGAGCGACCTCGCCATGCAAGTCAAAGTCAAGGAGATGGCCGTCAACCGCCTGGAGGTGGAACTCCGCAACGAACGCTATCTCGACAGTCTCGGCTCTGGAACAGGCGACCGTGTGCGTCAGGCGGAACTTGCCTTCAACACCGGGCGTCTTGAGCTCGACCAACTGCGACAGCAGCTCGCCAACGAGCATAAGGTGACTGATGCCGGCCTCAATGTCAAGAACCTCGACATCAACATCGCAAGCAAGAATCTCGGGGAAATGAGCCGCACACTCAACGACGCTCAGGTCCGCGCTCCACGAAAAGCGACTCTCACATTCATCAACGACCAAATCGGACAGAAGGTCAGCGAAGGCGAAAAAATCGCCATCATTTCCGACCTGTCACATTTCAAGGTCAACGGCGAGATTGCCGACTCCTATGGCGACCGTATCAGGGTCGGCTCGAAAGCCGTGGTCAAAGTCGGACGCGAACGCATGGCCGGAACAGTCAGCAACGTCACTCCTCTTTCCCGCAACGGAGTCATTTCATTCTCAGTCCGTCTCGACGACGATGCAAACTCCCGCCTGCGCTCAGGCCTCAAGACCGACGTATATATAATGTGTGACGTCATGGAAGATGCAACGCGAATCAAGAACGGCACATATTACACCGGGCCGGGCATCTATGAACTCTTCGTAGTCAACGGCGACAACAAATTGGTGAAGCGCTCGGTGCGCCTCGGAGAGAGCAACTATGAATATGTTGAAGTTGTCGATGGGCTCAAAGAGGGCGACCAGGTGGCAATCAACGATATGAAACGATTCAACAACACAAGCACAGTCAAAATAAAATAGTACAATGCAACTACGTTCATCACTCAAACAACTATGGATTGAATCGAAAGCCAACCCGGGATTCACCATTCTCTATGTCGGAGGCGTCGCGTTTACTGTAACGTTCACGATGGTGATAGCCATGATATTCTATGTCCATGTCGCTCCGGTCTATCCTGAATACAATCGTGGCACGACATCCTATATAAGCAGTGCTACCATACAGAAAGAATCAGACGGCATGATGATGATGAGCAATATCGGCAGGCCTTTCGTGGAAGAATACATGGAGAAATCCAAAAACCTTGAATTCTATACACTTTCTATCGCCTATGCTAATAACACAGCTCTCATCCAGCCGATTAACGGTGAGGATTTCAAAGCCAACATCCGTTATACCGACCCAAATTTCTTCAAGCTCTATGACTATGAATTCCTCGAAGGCCATCCTTTCAGTCAAGCTGACTATGATGCGGGAATCCGTAGCGTGGTTGTCAGCAACAAAATCGCCAACCGTCTTTTCGGCTCTACGTCTGAGGCTATAGGAAAGGAAATTTCAATCGACTTCGCCCCAAACAGGATTGTCGGCGTGATGCGCGAAGGCTCTCCCCTATGCTTTGATTCATACGCCCAGGTGGCCGCCCCTCTCACAGTCCTTCCCGAAAATCCGAGCGGCGGCGACAACTATCAATACCTTTTCGGCAATCTCAAGGCTGCCATAAAATTTAAAGACAAAGCCCAGGCCGACGCTTTCAACGACGAGCTGAACGAGATGCTACGCAGGACAACCGCGTCTGACACAACAGGATGGAAGCTAAGCCACAATCTAAGAAGTCATGCGGCAAAGACACTGTTCTCATCTGACAAAAGCAATGACATATCCGAAGCGATAAGGCCCATGTTGCTCATCCTGTTCGTACTTCTCCTTATCCCGGCAATCAATATCAGCGGGATGATCGGAGGACAGATGGACCGCAGGGTGGCCGAGATTGGAGTGCGCCGCAGTTTCGGGGCCACACGCGGACAGCTCACACGCCAAGTGATGTTCGAAAACCTTACGCTAACGCTCATCGGAGGTGCAATAGGTCTGATAGGGGCATGGCTCACCGTAGCGTTCTGCCGTAAATGGATTCTCAACCTTATAGTTGACTCGTGGGAATGGGACGAAATGGGCGTAAGCTCCGGCATAGAGCTGACAGGAGAAATGATTTTCGCGCCGACCCTTTTCCTGATAATGATTGGAATCTGCCTCGTGCTCAATCTGCTTTCAGCCTACATTCCAATCCGCCTCAGCCTTCGGCGCCAGATTGTAAACTCCATCAATCAAAAACGCTAACCGCCATGATAAAGTTAATATTCAAGAATCTTCTGGCCCACCGTCGCCGTTATTTCTGGATTCTTCTCGAGCTCATAATAGTAAGCATCACCGCATGGCTGCTGCTTGACCCGGCTATCGTCAGCATATCGTCACTTTCAATCCCGACAGGATATGACAAAGAACGCCTCGTGAAAATAAGTCTGGCCAAGGAACCGGCCATCAACAGCGACAACGGGCAGTCGGATGAAAGCTCAGAGCCGGAGTCAGCAGACATCCAGCGTATTTTATCACGGCTCTCAGCCGACAGCCGCGTCGAGGCATCAACACTCGCAGACAATCTTGTGTTTGAAAGCGGAGGTATGACCATGAACTCACTCAACAGAGATAAGAAGCCTGATGACCTCTATTATATGGGCATCGATATTCCCGGCATTGAATTCTTCTCCACATTCGGCATTGTCGACATCACTACAGGCAAGGCTCCAACCATAAAACCGGGCTCTGAAAACGACGTCTATGTTTCCAAATCAATTGCCGACTATCTCTTCCCTGGCGAGAACGCCATCGGACATTATATAGAAGAAAAATCAAAAAACTATAATCCGGACGACGACAACCTCAGGATAATCGGAGTGGTCAATGACGCTGTCTACCGCTCAGGCTATGCCAGAACTCCCTTGGTCTACAGCTACCGGCCTGAAGAATTTTCCGATGTGGAGTTTATAAATATAGTAATCCGTCTGAAATCCGGCGTAGACGTCGACGATTATATCAGGGATATCGCCCCGACACTGGCCCGGGAAATGAAATCCGGCAATATTTATCCGCATTCCCCCACATCTTACATCGACGAAGCCAAACGCAGGTCGAGCAACGTCGACAAAATGGTTTTCATAACCATGGCCATAGCTACATTCTTTTTCATCAATATATTTCTTGCAATCACAGGTACATTCTATATACAGACGCGCCGGCGCAGCGAGGACGCGGGCATCATGCGCACATTCGGTGCCACACCACGCAGGATAGTATGCGAAATGATCGGCGAAGGAGTTACCCTTGTCACTATAGCCTGCGCTATCGGATTCTCGATCTACCGGTTCATCGCGCGCCATTACGGCTCCCTTGCCGAGGCATCAATCAATGATGACTCCATGGCTGTCAAGGAAACAATGCCCCTGTGGTGGGACAATTTCGACACCCATTTCTTCACAATCTCGGCAATAATCTATATCCTGCTGATAATCATCGTGACAATCGGGATATATATACCGGCTCGACGCATCAGCCGTGTGAACCCGGTCGATGCCCTGAAAGACGAATAAAAATTCTAAAATAACGCTTCATAAAAAAATCAATCCTTATGGCAATCATCAAACTTGAAGGTATCAATAAAATTTACCGTACAGACGAAATCGAAACTCTCGCGCTCGAAAACGTGAACATTGAAATAGAAAAAGGTGAATTTATCAGTGTAATGGGTCCATCGGGCTGCGGAAAATCCACACTGCTGAATATAGTCGGACTGCTCGACACCCCGACAAGCGGCACAGTGACCATCGACGGCACGACTCTCGGCAAGATGAGCGACAGTAAGCTTGCTTCATTCCGCAACCACAAACTCGGCTTCGTGTTCCAGAGTTTCCACCTTATAAATTCGCTCAATGTGCTCGACAACGTGGAACTCCCCTTGCTCTACCGCACCATGGGCGCATCAGAGCGTTTGAAGAGAGTGCGCGAAGTTCTTGACCGAGTAGGACTGAGCCACCGCATGCGCCACATGCCCTCGCAGCTCTCCGGCGGTCAGTGTCAGCGCGTGGCTATCGCACGTGCCATAGTCGGTAATCCCGAGATAATACTCGCCGACGAACCTACCGGTAACCTCGATTCCAAGATGGGAGCGGAAGTCATGGAACTTCTCCATTCGCTCAACAAGGAGGATGGCCGTACAATCATGATGGTGACCCACAACGAACAGCAGGCAAAACAGACCGACCGTATCATCCGCTTCTTCGACGGACGCCAGGTGCAATAATAATCTTAGGGACAAAAGCCTAAAAGCGAATATAAAATGAAAATCAATTATCTCAAACAAGCCTGGGCCTCCCTGCGTCAGCAGCCTGTGGTCAGCATCGTGAGTGTCATAGGCACCGCGCTCGCCATCTTCCTGATAATGGTGGTGGTGATGATCGACGAGCTCATGACCGCGCCATTCGCTCCCGAAAGCAACCGAGACCGCTGGCTCGTGCAGAAGTGGGGTACAATCGCAAATGAATCATGGGGAGCGGACAATACCTCCAACGGCCCGCTCGGATACAACACAATCAAACAGGTTCTCTACAGGATGGAAACGCCGGAAGCCGTGACTGCATTTTCATGCAATCCCGGAACGGTATCGGTCTCGGTAGTCAATCAACCCGCATTCGGAAGCATAGAACTTGAAACCGACGACGGCTTCTGGAAAGTGTTTGATTTCACATTCATCGAAGGCAAACCTTATACAAAAGAAGATTTCGAGGCAGGATTGACCAAGGCGGTAATCACGGAATCACTTGCCCGCAGACTGTTTCAGACGAGCGATGTCGTTGGCAGGGAATTTTCAATAAACCATGCCCCCTATACGGTGTGTGGAGTGGTAGAGGATGTATCGAACCTCGTATCATACTGTTACGCCGACTTATGGGTTCCCTTTACATCGACAAACAAAGCGGACTTCTCATGGTGTGAATATATGGGAAGCCTGAGCATGATAATGCTCGCTAAGGACAAATCGGATTTTCCCGAAATCCGCGAAGAGCACAGAAGGCTTTTTGATGAACTCAACAAGGAAGCGGCAGCAAAAGGCTATAAATTCCATGACATGGAGCGCCCCTACACCCAGGAGGTCGCAGCCTATACGCCATGGGCAAACATGGGCCCTGACATGGCTTCGGTCTACAAAAAGAAATTCATCACCTTCCTTATCCTGCTTATCGTTCCGGCGGTCAACCTGAGCTCAATGACCCATAGCCGGCTCGTGCGCCGCAGGGAGGAGATAGGAGTCCGCCGCGCTTTCGGGGCCAGACGTTCGGAAATCATCATGAATCTATTCATGGAGAGCCTTGTAATCACTGTAATCGCAGGTCTGATCGGCCTGGGGCTCAGCCTCCTCTGCGGTCTGCTCTTCGCCGACTCAATCTTCACACCGTCAATCTACAGCGACAACTACACCGTGACCTCAATCTCCATCTCCGCTCTCTTCCATTGGTCGACATTCGGATGGGCGATGCTCTTCTGCTTCATCCTCAATCTGCTCAGCGCGGCTCTCCCGTCGATCAACGCATCGAAAGTCAACATAGTCAACGCTATTTCAGGCAAACACTAACCAACTCTCCACAGAATAAAATTATGAAACGAAAACTATTACGCCAGATTGCCAATGAGTGGAAGAGCAACGTGTGGCTGGCACTCGAACTGCTCATTGTCAGCGTGGTCATGTGGTATGTGATTGACTCTCTGTTCGTCAGCTATTCAATCTACAATGAGCCCCGAGGCTTCAACACCGATCACTGCTATCTGATAGAAGTCGGAGAGCTCAATGACCGCTCTGCCGAATATAAACCATATGAAAACAACGAGCAACGCTCCGAGGCATACCTGCAGCTTCTCGACCGGCTCGCAGCCCGGCCTGAAATAGAAGCTGTCGGGTGTGGCCAGAATTCCTATATCTACAATGGCTCCAACAGCGGGACATCATTGACAACCGATACATTCACTACAGGCAACAACTGGGTGCTCCGGCGTCTTGTATCGCCTGAATTTCCACTCGTGTTCCGTATCGAAGGCGCTAACGGAGAAACTCCCGAGCAACTCTCAGAAATGCTCCGAAACAACCCAAACGGCTTCCTTTGTTCCGACAATCTGTTCAGCCATTACGGCAAGGAGAATATGAGCGAATTCATTGGCAAGGATTTCTCCAACTGGGCTCAAAACGACACAATCACACTGCTCGGAGCATATAAAGTGATACGCTATGACGATTATTCTACCGCCGCCCATTCCCAATCCATGATGAGAGCTATGCCGCGAAAATATTATGCAAATTATCTCAACGAACTATTTGTCCGCGTGAAGGACAATATGGACCGCAGTTTCGCGGAAAATCTGATGAAAGATGCTCAACACAGCCTGAGAATCGCCAATTACTATATTTCAAACGTGAAATCATTTAAAGACATCCGCGCAAATCATCAGCAGGGCAATGAGATTGATGTCAGGAACGACTATATCATAATGATATTCCTTTCTGTCAACATCTTCCTCGGACTGCTCGGCACATTCTGGTTCCGCACACAGACAAGGGTTCCGGAGATAGCCATACGCAAGGCCAACGGCGCATCGAAGGGCGATATCTTCAGGCGTTTCGTCGGCGAAGGGGAAATACTGCTGCTGTTTGTCACCCCGATAGCAGTTCTATTCGAATGGCTGCTCACACACTACGAATACAATGCGTACTACGGAGGCTTCTTCTCTCCCGGACGCTTCATCCTCTGCGTAGTTATGACGTTTGCCCTCATGGCCCTGATGATTTTCCTCGGGACAGTAATCCCGGCAAACCGGGCGATGAAACTGCAGCCCGCCATCGCACTCAAAGAGGAATAGACCCCATAGATACAAATAGATTTTTGATTGAATTATGAACGGTAAGATTAATGTCAAAAGAATAATAATGAGACTATCCGTACTTCTCACAGTGCTTGCGACCGTGACGGCCGCAGGCGCTGCGGAGGAGCGCACACGAAGCATCACCCTTGAAGAGGCAATTCTGACTGCGCGCTCCAACAGCGTCGACGCCGCAGTGGCCCTCAACGAGCTCAGAACCGCTTACTGGACTTACAGGACCTACAGGGCAGACCTGCTCCCTGAAGTGAATTTCAACGCCACGGTGCCGAGTTACCGCAAAAGCTATAGCACCTATCAGCACGACGACGGCTCCTACTCTTTCGTGAGAAACAATTTCATGCAGATAACAGGCGAGCTTTCAATCGACCAGAACATATGGCTGACCGGTGGTACACTCTCACTCAACACCTCAATCGACTTTCTGAAACAGCTTGAAAGTCCGAAATACAACCGTTTCATGTCCGTGCCGATAGCACTGACGCTCTCCCAGCCCATTTTCGGGGTCAACAACATCAAGTGGAACCGCCGCATCGAGCCGGTGCGCTATGCCGAGGCGAAAGCTGCTTTCATAAGCGCGACCGAGAATGTGGCCATGACAGCCATACAATATTTCTTTAACCTACTCCTCGACAAGGAAAAGGTTGGCATAGCCACACAGAATCTCGCTAATGCGGAGAAACTCTATGAAGTAGCCAAAGCAAAGCGCGAGATGGGACAGATAAGCAAGAACGACCTTCTCCAGCTCGAACTCAATCTGCTCAATGCCCAATCGGATTTCACCGACAGTGAAAGCAACTATAAATCGTCAATGTTCCAGCTACGTGCCTTCCTCGACATTGCCGATGAGGTGACACTCGACCCCGTCGTGCCCTCCGAAATACCCCACGCCTTGGTAAGCTACGGCGATGTACTTGAAAAGGCTCATGCCAACAACAGTTTCGCAAAGAATATACGTCGCCGTCAGCTTGAAGCCGACTATGCTGTAGCAAAGGCCAAGGGCGACCAACGCGAAATCATGCTTTTCGCTCAAATAGGCTACACAGGCACTGCCGATAAATTCGGCCCCGCCTACGATAGGCTGAAAGACAATCAGATAGTTGAGGTAGGATTCAAGATTCCTATCCTTGACTGGGGCAAGCGCAGGGGCAAAGTGAAAGTGAGCGAAAGCAACCGTGATGTGGTGGAAAGCCGTCTCCGTAAGGAACAGATGGATTTTGACCAGAATATCTTCATCCTCTGCGAGAGATTCAACAATCAGCAGCGTCAGCTCGACATCTCGCTCCGCGCCGACACCATTGCACGCCGCCGCTACGACACAAACGTCGAAACCTTCCTTATAGGCAAGATATCGACCCTCGACCTCAACGACTCGCAAGTGAGCAAAGACCAGAGCAGACAGGATTATATCAATCAGCTCTACCTCTATTGGAACTATTATTATCAGCTCCGCAGTGTGGCTCTGTGGGATTTCACGACCAACACCGGGATAGACGCCGATATCGACGCTATTGTGAAACGCTGAAAAATCACTACCTTTGTAAATCAAATATATCACCCTCCGATATGATACTTATTGTTGACGATGATGCCGCCGTTCGCCTGTCGTTGAGACTGCTCCTGACCCGCAACGGCTTTGAGACCCGCGAAGCCTCCTCTCCTAAAGAGGCAATGGAGATTGTGCGCTCCACCACACCGGAACTTATCATCCTCGACATGAATTTTTCACGGGCAACGACCGGAGAGGAGGGACTGATACTTCTCAAGCAGATAAAAATCTTCCATCCCGACGTGCCGGTGATACTCATGACCGCATGGGGAAGCATACCTTTGGCCGTGGATGGCATCCATGCCGGAGCCTTTGATTTCATCACCAAACCGTGGGACAATCAGACTCTGCTTCAGCGTATCAACGTGGCCCTTGAACTCAATTCCCCGACAGAAGGGACAGCAGTGAACACTGATTTCGACCGTTCTTTTATCATTGGGAAATCACCAGCGCTGCTTAATGTGCTCGACACAATAAGCCGCATTGCGGCCACCGATGCCCCCGTGCTTATCATGGGAGAAAACGGTACAGGCAAGGAGCTGATTGCCGAAGCCATCCACCGCAATTCGCGCCGCAGAGCCAATGCAATGGTAAAAGTGAATCTCGGCGGCATATCCTCATCGCTTTTCGAAAGCGAGATGTTCGGACACAAAAAAGGGGCTTTCACCGGGGCTGTGGCTGATCGCGAAGGTCGGTTTGCCGTGGCCAATGGCGGTACAATTTTTCTCGATGAAATCGGAGAACTCGACCTGAACTGTCAGGTGAAGCTATTGCGCGTACTTCAGGAGCACACCTACGAGATGCTTGGCGATTCCACTCCGCGACGCACTGATGTGCGTGTGGTCTGCGCGACAAACGCCGACCTCCCTGCCATGGTGGCCGAACGGACATTCAGGGAAGACCTTTTCTATCGAATCAACCTTATCACTGTCACTCTTCCTCCACTCAGGGAGCGTGCTGACGACATCCCGCTTCTCGTCAATCATATCGTGGCCCGGCATTGTGAGGCAACCGGCAGGGAACTTCCGGAAATTTCAGCCGACGCGATGGATTTTCTGAAGACTCTCCCCTATCCCGGTAATATACGCGAGCTGAAAAATTTCATCGAAAGGACGCTTCTTGTGACACAAAGCCGGACATTGAATGCTGCTGACTTCCGCGGACAGTACACCGGCCCGGCACCATGCCGCCAGGCTTCGGCATCGAGTCTTGAACGCAAAGAACAGCAGGCCATAGAACTGGCTCTCGCACAATCGGGAGGGAACCTGACACGCACGGCAGGACTTCTCGGCATCAGCAGACAGGCCCTATACCGGCGCATGGAAAAATATGGAATCAAAACATGAGAATAAGCTGGATTTTCTGCATAATAATTCTACTCCTCGTGGCCTCAATAGTCACGACACTTCAACTCTCGCCCCAGAACGGAGCTAATGTCTACTATATAGGACTCGGCACAACGTTTCTGGCAATCATACTCCTCGTTGTGTTCTATGGTTTCATAATGAAGCCTATTCGCAGCATCACCAACGGAGCAGACCTTCTTAAAGCACAGGATTTCAGCAGCAGACTCTCAAAAGTCAACCAGCTTGAGGCTGATAAAATCATCGACATGTTCAACCGCATGATGTCAGCTCTCAAAGAAGAAAGACTCGCCCTCAGGGAACAGAACCATTTCCTCGATCTCCTGATAGAGGTGTCGCCTATGGGGATAATGATTCTTGACGACAATGAACGAATAGTGACGGCCAACCTTGCTGCCGCTTCATTCTTGGGCTTCTCAAAAACAGAAGACATCACGGGTGAGACAGTCTCCGGACTTGATTCGCAGTTAAGCCGCTTTCTCATCACAGTCAAGCAGGGTGAAAGCCTAACAGTGCGGTTGAATGACTCCATGATTTACCGTTGCTCACGCCTCCAATTCATGGACAAAGGCTATGCCCATCCATTCATATTGATTGAAAAACTTACCGATGAAGTGATGAGGGCTGAAAAAAAGAGCTACGAAAAAGTGATTCGCGTGATTGCCCATGAGGTCAACAACTCTATGGCAGGGGTCAACTCCCTGCTTTCAACCGCCTCGCAGATAATGAGCAACAGTGGCAGGGAAAATGCCGAAATGATGGAAGTCATGAAAGTCTGCGAAGACAGGTGTCATTCATTAAGCAGGTTTATCACCTCCTTCGCCGACGTGGTGAAGATACCTGACGTCAATCTCAGCCATGCCGACCTCAACGCGACAATCGAGAAATGGAGAGTCATGCTCGAGAGTCTGTGTGCCAACCGCGATATAAGACTCAGAATAAAACTCTGCGAAGGGAATCTGCCTGTGAGGATTGACCCGGTACTTTTCGAGCAAATATTGATTAACATCGTAAAGAACTCAGCCGAAAGTATCGGGGACAATAAAGGGGAAATAATGATAGAAACATCACGGCAGCCGCCATCACTAACCGTCACCGACAATGGAGCCGGCATAAGCAAGGAAGCGGCCGACAAACTATTCAGCCCGTTTTTCTCGACAAAAACCAACGGCCACGGCATCGGCCTCCTGTTCACCAGTGAAGTGCTCCACAAACACGGATGCAAATTCGCCCTCTCCACCGACCCCGACGGCCTCACCCGTTTCAGAATCCGCTTCTGACCCACCACTCCCCTATATTTCCGGCAACCCCAGTTCCCTTTGAATATATCTGATTTTAATAACCGAAATTACAGGAGCCATAAATCCTCACATTTCAAATATATTATTGAATCAATCCCAGACATACCTTAAAACTTATGAAGATTTTGCAAAATCGGGCAATATTTCGTAATTTTGCAGAAGAATATCTATCTGCCTTGGTAGTTCAATGGATAGAATGGGAAATTCCTAATTTTCAGATAGGGGTTCGATTCCCCTCCGAGGTACTACTCCACACATAAAACAAAATAAAGCGAAAGAAACGATTACCCGACGGATAGCTGCGACAGCAGGGTCAACGGGTACAAAATATATCGCGTACGCAATCGCGTACGCGATATATTTTGTTTAAAGAATGTTATAACTAAAATTTATCAATATGATTCTCGACATCGTATATCTTATCCTCGGGCTCGGGCTCATCCTATGGGGAGCCAATGCTTTGACTGACGGTTCATCGGCCATAGCCAGAAAATGGGGAGTCTCAGACCTTGTAATAGGCCTGACGGTGGTGGCGTTCGGGACTTCGGCTCCGGAGCTTACCATCAGCATAATTTCCGCACTCAGCGGGAGTGCGGAGATGGCGATAGGCAATGTGGTCGGCAGCAATATCTTCAATGTGCTTGTAATCATAGGTGTAACCGCAATGGTGGTGCCGATAAGGATTGAAAAAGGCATCATGACCAATGAAATTCCCTTGGTCATCCTGTCGGCTCTCGCTCTTCTCGCCATGGGCAACGGGCCATTGCTCGATGGAGAGACGGCATCATTGCTGTCGAGGGTTGACGGTATAATCCTTCTCTTGTTCTTTCTCATTTTCATGCGCTATACGTTTTCCCAGGCCCGTAATTCGCAAGAATCAGACCCTTCCGCAGAAAGCGGAGCCGGCAGGAAAGAGATGTCGATATGGAAGGCTGTCCTATGGGTTGTCCTCGGACTGGGAGCCTTAATTTTCGGAGGAGACAGATTCGTGGCAGGAGCTTCAGGTATAGCCTCAGGCCTCGGAGTCAGCGAAGCTGTCATAGGTCTGACGGTGGTGGCTGCAGGCACATCCCTCCCCGAACTTGCCACATCGGTCACAGCCGCGATAAAGGGTAAACCCGGCATAGCCCTCGGAAATGTGATAGGGAGCAATATATTCAATATTTTTCTTGTGCTCGGAACAAGTGCGACCATCCGACCGCTTACTTTCGGCTCAATCGGCAACCTTGATTTGCTGGTGCTGACCGGAGCATGTCTTCTTTTCTGGATTTTCGGATGGTTTTTCAGACAGCGCACCATCACCCGAATCGAGGGTGCCGTGCTTGCGCTATGCTACATAGCATACATCGTCGTACTGATTACCAAAGTATAAGCCTACAGATATCAAATCATATAAGACGCATCATGGGGGCGCAATCGTTAGAAACTGCGCCCCCATGATGCGTCTTTAGAGGGAACGGTATCCCTATTTCTTTTCTGTCTTTTTCATCAGATGCTTAGTAGCACCTATCAACTGATCGTCAATTCCTTTCAATATATTTTCCGGAATATTGTAAATTAACACATCCGGATTAAGCTGCTTGTTCTCAAGCGGCTCGCCATTGACATCAAGAGAGGTCACCTGAGGAATGCCGAAATACAGAGTCGGGTCAATCTGGGTTTCCCACCATACGGCAGTCATTGTGCCGGGCACGGGAGCACCTATCACATCGCCGATTTTTAATGTCTGATAGACATAAGGCGAACCATGAGCATCACTGTAGTTGCTTTCGTCCACAAGCATTGCCGAGGGTTTTGTCCATTGCGAGAAAGGCTCGGTGCCTATATACTGTCCCCTGGGGCTGAATTTCACATAAGGTTTTCCGCTCAGGAGAAGAGCAAGGTCGTTGTGGAGCCATCCGCCACCATTATGACGGGTATCGACAACGACAGCGTCGCAATTACGGTATTTGCCAAGCAGGCGATCGTAGACCTCACTGAAACTTGAGCCATCCATTCCACGGACATGTACATAAGCGATACGTCCGCCGGAAACACTGTCGACAATGCGTTCGTTGCGTTCAACCCAACGATGATAAAGCAAATCGGAAAGCGAACCCGAGCCAATCGGTCTCACATAGACCGTCTTCTCCTTTCCATCAGCTTTCCTCACATCAAGTTTCACCTTCTTCCCTGCTTTCCCTTCAAGAAGAGGGAAATAATCTTTACCTGCAATTATAGCCGAATCGTTTATGGCAAGAATTATATCGCCCGACTGAATCCCTGCACTCTTGGATGACAGTGGCCCGCGTGCTATAACCTCGGTAACTTTAAGACCGTCGCCATCGAAACTTTCATCAAAGAAGGCTCCAAGCGAAGCAACCTGATTCCAGTTGGATGAAGGGCCACGATAACCTCCGCCGGTATGAGATGCGTTCAGCTCACCAAGAATCTCGCTAAGCAACTCGGCGAAATCATAGTTGTTGTTGATATGGGGAAGGAACTTTTCATATTCATTCTTATATTTCACCCAGTCGACACCGTGGAGTTTGGTGTCATAGAATTTATCGAGCACCTGACGCCACATGTGATTATAGATATAATTGCGTTCGTCGGCAGGACGACGGGTATAATCGGCCTCATATGAGACTGATTCCTGCTTGCCGCTTGAAAGATTCACCTTCTTGATGCCGCTGTTGCTCATCACGAATACATTCTTGCCATCTTTGTCAGGCAACATATACCACGCGCTCAGTCCCTTGGCAAGAACCTTAGTACCGCCTTCCTTCAAATCCCGTTCATAAAGGGAACGTCCGTCGGGACTTGACGCAACATAGTAGAGTTTATCAGCCTTAGGCGACACGTAGTATGCTCCGAGTTTTGAAGACGCACCGGTGAGACGTTCCAGACGGTGACGTCGCCCATCGAGGTCAAACGAAAGCGACTCGACCTCCTCTTTTTTCTTGTCGTCCTTTTTAGTGCCCTTCTTGTCCTTTTTCTTATCTTTCTTTTTATCGGAATCCTTGTCTGTTTTTTCCTTTGCGTCTTTTTCCGCTTTATCGGCAAGCTTTGTCTCTTCCTCGGTCATATTAAAGCGGTCGTAAGCGTCTCCGTCAAGGAACATAAGCATCACGTCGCTCTCATTTCCCCAGCTGCCATGGCTCTTATAACCATATTTTCCGGTGCTGTAAGCCACAGCCTTACCACCGAGAGCCCATTGAGGGGAACCATTGCTGTAACCACTCTCAGTAAGATTGACCACTTCACTACCATCGGCCTTAACAAGGGCGATATCGGAATTATTCCATCCACCTATGCCGATATAGTCAATAAGAAGCCATTTGCTGTCAGGACTCCACTCAAAGCCTATATCTCCGTCCTGATAACTGTAGTTATATTTCCCGTCGAGTGCGGTCTCGACCTTTTTGGTGGCCAAATCAAGTACACGGAGCGTAGTGCGGTCCTCAAGGAATGCCACTTTCTTGCCGTCAGGACTATAGTCAGGGAAGAAAGCCGCTTTATCACTCTTGTAGAGAGGTTTTTCGACAAGTTCCGTAGCATAGAGCAGAGATTTCTCGGAAGGGTCCTTTATTTCAGTGGTGAAAATTTGCCATATACCGTCGCGGTCACTGTCATAGACGATACTGCGCCCGTCAGGAGCAAAATCCACCGACCGCTCCTGCGCCGGCGTATCGGTGATGCGTCGGGTGGTTTGATATTCAGTAGAAGTCACATATACATCTCCGCGAAGCACAAAGGCCACAAGCTCTCCATCCGGAGACACGGAAATGCTCGATGCACCTGAAGTGCGGACTGATTTACGTGGGGCTCCCACATAATCATCCATAACGATATTGACATCCACCTTACGCGGTGAGCCTGACTCACTCATGGTGTAAATCTCACCGTCCCAGCTGAAAGCAAGCTGTCCGTCGCGTGAAGCGGAAAGTCCACGGACCGGGTGGGTGGTAAACTTCGTCAACTGCTTTTTCTGCTTGCCGTCAACGGAACGCTTATAGACATTCAGCGTGCCATCCTCTTCACTTATAAAATAGAAAGAGCCGTCAGGAGCCCATACCGGATTCAGGTCATGGCCATTGAAATCGGTTAGCTTAGTATGCTTACCATTATCTATAAGCCATATGTCGGAAGTGCCTGAAGAGCGTTCATGTTTGCGCCATATATTTTCAACACCTTTCTTATCCTGATAAAGCACGCGTCCATCGCTGTTAAGGCTTAAAGAAGGCATTGTGAGCGACATATACATCTGCGGACGATGCCCTTCGAGGTCCACAGTGTAGACCTGACGAGCAAAATCACCCTGTGCCGCATTGCGGTCAGGCATCACCGACGCGGAGAACATCACGTGGTTCCCGTCACTGAAGGTCAGAGGTGTCTCATTTCCGGAATTGGTCGTAAGACGCTGAGGGATGCCACCCTTGCTGTTGACTACATATATATCCATAGATCCCTCCCGGTCGCTACTGAAAGCAATCCTGGAGCCATCCGGGCTCCAGACAGGAGACGTATTGTAGCTGCCTCCCGAAGTAAGCTGCCGGGCATCTCCTCCCGAAGTCGGTACAATAAAAATATTGCCCTTATAGGTGAAAGCAATTTGCTTTCCATCAGGAGCTATGGCCACGTTGCGCAACCACAGTGGGGATGCCGATACACCCACCGCCGACGCCGCAAGCAAGGCCATTGTCAAAATTCTCTTTCTCATAATATGGTATTATAAACGTGATAATTATCCGGATTAAAGTCCCGATTATGTACGGGATAACAGAGGGACAGGCCCCCACATATATATTATATAGACGAAAAAACTGCTAAAAAGTTACGCTGACGCTATCGGTTTTTACCTTTTCAATTGAATCGGCGGGCACTTTCCCATCGTTTTCATCACTCTTCTTCCCTTTATCATCCTTTTTCTTTCGACGAAGGAAGGAGAAAATATTGTCAAAGTCACGTTTGAACACTATACCCACTCCCTGGGTCGTCAAGGCGCTCTTCAGATAATAGTTCTGGTCATTATAGCGATTATATGCCTTCAACTGGATAGAGCCGGAGCGATTGAGCAGATAACGGATATCAAAGTCTCCTATAAAACTGTTGTTATTTAACGACTTGTCGCGATAGCCGAAATTACCGTTAAAGAGCAGTCTGTTGTTAAGAAGATGGCTTGAAAGAGCCACATCCACTTCCACATCGGAGAAGTCACCACGGTCACTCCTGATAGCGGGCGCTATACTCCAGTTATTGCTCAACTGCCCCAACATGGCCCCGATTCGCGACGATATGGTCGATGAAGCGACCGACACAAGTTCATTGCCATGCGTAGCTGTCATATAATCCGGAGTATAGAACTTGTTGAGGGCAAGAAGATAGATTATCTGACGGTTCATCATATCCTCTGTCGATACAATTGAGCGGACCTTACGGTAGGTGTCGCGGTTGAGCGTCGGGAACTCAAGGTCGAAAGATATGTCGGGCTGCCGCATATCGCCCTTGACCATCATCAGGGCATCGACAGGTACATTTGTACGGTTGAGCTCGCGGTCTTCAAGGAATGATTCGTCAAGGTCACTGAGATTGGCATTGACCGAATAGGATGCAGTGATGTCAAGCTGTGCTGCATAAGGGTCACCGAGGAATGAAATCTTGCTCCCTTCACGGATTGTGAAATCCTTGATGATTATATCCTGAAGCGTAAAATTATAGGTTCCACGTGATATGGTATAATCGCCATACATACGCAAATCGCCGTCTGAACTGTATGCCATCCTGACATGGCCACTGCCGTGGGCGGTAATTTTATCTCCGCCAATAGGATCCATAATCAGATTCATCGTCGCCGTTGGTGTTATGTCTACCTCAAAGGTCATGGAATATACCGACGCTTCACCATCCTCCTGCTTCTTCACCCGTTCACGAAGTTCCTTGACAATCTTGAGCGTCGGGTCGAGAGCCGCTATCGAATCCTTAGCCGCCTTATCGCGGTCGCGGAGAGTGATGAACGTATAGTCAAGGGCCTGCTCGGCATCGGTCAGGACAAAAGTGAAAGTTGACTTCGGCGCAGTGGACATAGCCACGTTTATATCTACATGGCCCGGCACGCCTGTAACAGAGGCCCTGCCGTTTCCGTAGATACATCCATACCATGGATCCTCCGTCTGATTCTCACCTACGTCATAGACGAGGAAATCTCTCGCATCGGTGACATTGAAACGGAACGTAGGGTCATGGAAATATTTATGTGTCACATATCCGCTTAACTTCGCAGTCTTCCCGTCACGGTCCGAGAGAGTGACATCTTCAAACTTTATCAAACCGGGAGTGATGTGGACACTGTCGGTTGTGGTATATACAGTATTTGTGAAATCAAGCTTCATGCTCAAGTCTTTCACAAGTATGTCACCGGTCATGTCAAGGTCCTTGAACGTGCCGAAAAGATGTGCGTCACCCGAAACCTCGCCATCGATTTTTGAAGTGAAGGCAGACATGAACGGAGCCATGAAACCGACCGGGGCACTTTTCGCTTCAAAATTAAAATCAAGTTCTTCCGTAGTCGGACGTATGAAACCGTCTATTACCGAACGCTGTCCATTCGCCTGTTTTATGACGGCTGCAATATTGATACTCTTGTCTGCATGATCCCAATAGCTCTTTATGTCTCCGTCGCCCATCACGCAGCCGTTATACTTAAGCCCTTCGACGTAAAGACGAGGAGTGTAGAGGACAGGCTCTTTAGACAAAAGGCGGAAACCATAGAAATCTCCGGTGGCCCGGCCTCCGAACTGCACGGCATCGCTTATGTTGAGCGTTTCGAAGATATAGTCAAGGTCGATATGGTCAAGTTTCAAAACAAGCCTGTCGGCCGAGTCTGCCGAAGCGACTCCATTGATTGAAAGATACTGACCGTCGCGTCCACCGCTGATATTGTCAACGGAAATCCTCCCCGGTGCTATATGGACTGCACCCGGGTTCACTGTCCATGCGGAATCGTTGAACACCATCTTCGACGGATTGATTTCAATATCCGTAATCAAATCGCCAGTATCATCGCTTCTTTTGAATATGGTAGAAAAATCGAAATTCCCCTTGAATTGAGCCTGCCGGTCGACAATCCATGAAATGTCGGTCTGCACAGAGTCAACATGTCCGGAAGAATTAAGATTTAACGACAGCATACCGTTCTTAGTAGGCAACGAAGTATGTGCAACAAGTTCCCCTCGCCTTGTGACACCGTCAATCAGCATGGACAGACGGCTCTCTTCAATTAGTTTATCCTTGTTTTTCAGATAAGGCATATCGATATCAAGTCCGATAGAAGCATCGTCGCCACCTTTCGCAAACGATTTGAGCGTGACCGGATAAATCATCTCCACGGGCAGATTGAAGAAACGCGACAAAGTCGTGTCCTCTTTGACCTTAAGATCAAGATTTATATCAAAGACAGCTGATGGTTTCTCCTCCTCAATAGATGGCAAAAGGGATGGATAAACGCTGGCTATAATCCCTTTCAAGTTTTCGATTACAGTCTTATAGCTGAAATTGCCCCTGATATCGGCATCGGCCTGCGGACTTCGGAGGGTAAGCGAGCGAATCGAATCGGATTTAGCAGCCTCAATCTCGATTGACGACAATGACAGGGATTTTTCTCCTTGCGCGCCAAACTCAATGTTTTCAAGTTTAAGCCAACCGTCGAGACTATCTGGACTGCGGCCATGGAAAGAGGCGTCAATATCCACGGCCAAATTATAGTTCCTATATTTACCGCTCTTCACAAATGGTGAGAGGTTGACATTTTTTACTTCTGCAAAGAATTCAGTGAGAGGATTAGCGCCCTTGAGATCCCCTCCACCAGCAATATTGAAATCAAGCGTAGGTGACAAGGATACAATTCTACCGTCAACACGTCCATCGCCAAAATCAGCCTCGGCACTTATATCCGAAAAGGAATGTCCATTCCACTCGACAAGGTCGACATAAAATCCCACATGTCCCTCAATCATGCCTTTGGGGGCAATGCTCAGATTCACTTCTCCGTCAAAATCAATATTCGTCAAAGGAGCAATACTCTTATCAAGCTGAGAGGGTGAGAATCCGAGTGAGGAAACATTACCAAAGATTTCAAGTGGAGCATTATTTTCGCGTCTGTAGAGATTACAGTCTATGTCAAGATTGCCACAGTCAGAATCAAATGACCCTATGAAGTCAAGGCTGCGCGGGGTCAACCTGAAATCACCAAGAAGATTGATGTCTCCTAAAGGAGACAGTGGTTTCAACTTCTGATAAAGCTTTGATAACTGTCCTGAAGAGTTGGCCATGTATCCAATTGCACGGGGTAGATTAGTGACCAAATTCAGACGGTTGATTTCAATCGAAAGCGAATCTTTACCGCGCGACAGATTCATTACACGTCCGTGACCACTGAAACGCGCGTTCCGCTCCGGCAGCTCGAAATCGACACGGCGAAGGCCGATGCTGTCAAGCGTGCCCGAAAGTTCAAGGGCTATATCGACCTTCACGTCGATATCAGCAAGATTTCCTGTAAAAGGATTGAGGTCTGAAATCTGCAGATAAGTGTCAGGTAGGGTCTCTATCGATGAGACAAGCGCCGTCCGGAAATTGAAATCCGGATTAAGAGGAGAGACTGTCACTATATCGTTGAAAGCAATGCGTGAGCGACCAAGTTCTACTGTGAAATTCCCGATTCTCATCTCCTCCGGATTTATACTCACATCAGCAGTAAATTCCTTTAAAGAGAGACCACTCCTTTCAGTAGCGAGCAATCGCTTGATTTGTGCCTCAATATGACTGTCGGAAATAAACGGAGCACATATATCCGCCCGGAAGTCACTTATTTTTATATGATTGACATCAAAGTGCCCCTCAACAGGTGCCGGAGCATCGTTTACATCGTAGCTCAACGCAGAACGACGTATGACAAGGAGATTTACGGCCAAATCAAATTTTTTAGGTCCTTTATCGCCCCCCTTGTCAAAACGGTCGATAATAGGCTGAATATTGAGTGGAGAACCGGCAGTAGGCCTATATAGCCTGGCATCAAGGTCGATAAGCTCGACGTATGTTATGACCCATCTATGTCCCCAAAGGCTTTCAAACAAGCTTACACCGGCGCCGAGATGCCCGACTTTAAGTGCCTCTATACCCCGGCCGTCACTGACGCTCACATCTTTGAGCACAAGCCTGTTGAACGGGGCTATTTCGACAGAGCCGATACCGACCTCCGTCCCGAGAAGAGATGTCAGTTCCTCCTCGGCACGTTGAGCCAAGGCACGTTGAACCCCTGGCAGAGACACGAACACATAAAGGATGAACGGTACTGCCAAGGGTAGCACAATAAGGCTCACCAAAACGAATCGAAGAATCCTATAGAAGGTTTTCAATCAGATAAGAGCTGTCGGTGATTTAAAGTCTGCGGGCCACAGCTGAATCAAGGGTCGCAAGGTCTGTGACGCGTTCAACTATATCTCCGTTGCGGTCAAAGATGAAAATGGCAGGAAGCGAACCCACATTATAATCGCGCAGAGCTTTGTCGCCATCGGCGGCTCCGTTCAACACCGTAATCCAAGGAAGGTTCTTGGCAGTCTGTTTCCATGCATATTCATCGCTGTCAAAAGCCACCTGAAAAATTTCAAGTCCTTGCGAGTGATATTTTTCATATACCTTATTGAGCGCGACATTAAAAGCAGGCGACTCATCAGCGGAATAGGCGGTAAAATTCAGCACCACGACTTTACCTTTTGAGGTGAGGTCAAGAAGTGAATGTTCCTTACCTGTATTGTCAAACAATTTTATGTCAAAGGCCCTGACCTCATATGCGAGAGGCACATCATTGCCACCCGTCGCACGGGGAGACTTCGGGCGGTTACTGATAAATAGCCTGCGAAGATAGCCTGAGCGGGGGTCCGAAGGGCGCTTCTCATTAAAGGCATTGGCCACAGCCCCTATCAGACGCAAATCATCCTTATTAGCGGGATTGAAAATAGGAGTGCCACCGACACGTTTGTTTATAATATAATAAGTGACTATTCCTGCAGGGTCAGCAAGAAGCATATTGCCAAGCTCACGTTTAAGCTGTGTATTTTCGGTCACCGAGCGCACCCCGCCTTTTGCCGCTGCCGCGAGCAGCATGCTGTCGACCCTCACGAGATTCTCAGCCTGAGGAGAACCCGAAAGCTTATAAGTCAAATCAATGTTGGGAGCATCAGCAATCAGAGTAATGGACTCAATGCTGTCAATAGGAAAATATACGGCCTTGTCACCGACACGGAGGCGATAAATATCGGGATAGCCCTGAGCCTCACGGCTATATGAATATGAGCCGTCTGACGACACCTTGATAGTGTCCATCGGATACCAATATCCCTGATTGCTTCCTTCAAGCACAAGAAGCTCACCCTCAGAAAGCCCGTTGATTTTTCCGTCAATATGCCACTTGTTTCCGCCTGAGCATGAGCACAGTAGCCCAAGCATACAAAGGCCTATGAATTTAGTAGTATTATTCATGAGTTTTTATAGGTTATTTCTTTTTCTGCAAGTTGTTTTTCCATATTGGAATATTAAGTGCAAATTTAGCATTTTTCCCTCTAAAATTCAACATACAATCGACCAATAGGGAATTTCATCCCACAATCAACATCGAGTTTAGCTTGAAATAATTTTAATTAACTCTTGATACAAAACATGTTAAATAAGCATTTAGCAATTTAAACCTTACATCAGGTCAATTGTCTTAAAGATGTAGCTACGCTGAAAACGCCAATCTTTCAAACAAATTTTTTTACAATCAGTAATCAACCAACAAACAATTATAAATTATGAAAAAGACTATTCTAAGTTTCGCAGTCCTTCTTGTTTCTTCCTTAGGCATCACCGCTGTGGCACAAACCGCCCAACCTGACCAGAAAGCGTGCCCGGTCAAAACGGAGAAAGCAAAATCATGCTGCAAGAAAGACGCACCAAAATACTGTCCCTTCGACGGGCTTAACCTTACGGACAAACAGAAATCGGAACTGAAATCAATCTGTCCGCAAAAGCCGTTAAAAGAACAGGTCGCTAAAGCTAAATCCGAAAAACAGGCACAGAAAAAGGCTTGTCGCGAAAACCGCATGCAGGCTCGCCGCGACTACCTTGCAAAAGTGAAAAACATTCTTACACCTGAGCAGTACGTACAATTTCTTGAAAACAGCTACGTAGACCAGATTGGAAAAGGAGCTCCTCGCAAGGGTAAATTCGGGAAAGCTCAGGCTCATCACGGCAAAAAAGCCCATAACGGTAAAGGACGCAAAGCCCGCATGAACCGCGACAACAAACAGGCCGCCAACGACAGCACCTTCTACATCGACAACGGACTCGTCAAGGTTTTTCCTTACCATGCCCAGCGATAAGAAATCAATAGGACAAGAAATAATAATAGGTAAGACCAATAAGGGATATGGCATCAAGATGCCATATCCCTTATTGGTCTTTATTCCCTTTAAAATTTGTCATGCCCGTTTTTTCTCTATATCAGGCAAAAAAGCGGCGACGAAGCCGAGAAGAGGAAGAAGAGTGCTCACATGGAAGATGAACTCTATGCTTGTCCTGTCGGCAAGCCATCCGAAAAATGCGGAGCCAACTCCTCCGAGTCCAAACATAAGCCCGAAAAATATCCCCGCCACCTGCCCTACCTTGCCGGGCTTCAATTCAGTGGCATAAACCAGAATTGCAGAAAAAGCCGAAGCTATAATGAGTCCTGACAGCACTGCGAGAACAATCGTCATTGTCAGCCCCACATAAGGCATGAACAAGGCAAAAGGAGCAGCACCGAATATAGAGCCCCATATCACATACTTACGTCCATATCGGTCACCCAAATGCCCTCCCGCGACAGTACCTATAGCCACCGCTGCGAGAAAAGCGAACAGACATAGCTGAGAGTCCTTGATATCCATTCCGAACTTGTCAATAAGGAAGAAGGTGAAATAACTCGTCATGCACGACATGAAGAAATATTTCGAGAACACAAGAATTATCAGCATCATAAACGCACGGCATATAGCGCGGGGTGACAAGGCCTTGACAGCTTCGCTTACAATACGCATCCTCGCCCTGAGACTATGCAGACGTCCCTTATACCACAGGCCTACCCGATATAGCACAATCGAAGCGACAAGAGCCGCAATCGCGAGCCAGGCGATGGCATGCTGCCCATATGGAATAATAATTATGGCTGCAAGGAGAGGGCCGATTGCCGAACCACCGTTACCGCCAACCTGAAATATTGACTGAGCGAGACCTTTTTTCTCACCGGCAGCCATCTGCGCTATACGCGACGATTCAGGATGAAAAACAGAAGAGCCCCACCCTACGACACCGACCGCGAGAAGAATAAGTCCGAAATTATTGGCAAAGGCTACAAGAAGGATTCCACCCAGTGTGAAAAGCATACCGATTGCAAGCGAAAACGGCAATGGATGACGGTCGGCATAGCGTCCGACAAAAGGTTGCAATATACACGCCGTCATTTGATAGACGAGGGTTATAACACCTATCTGCCCGAATGAAAAACCATATTTTTCTTTCAACAGAGGATAAATCGATGGAATAACCGATTGCATCATATCATTCAGGAAATGAGCGAAACTGATTGCAATCAGGACCCTGAAAACGGTTCTTTCCGTCGCTACTTTGTTCTGGTCCATCTGTCAGAGTATGTTACTTATCGCTATTCAGAGATTTTGCATGTTCCTCCAACGCTTCCCGTATGAAGGAAGATGTGGGTGAATCCGTTTTTGCAATCTGGGCCGGTGTCCCCGTAGCCACGATATGCCCCCCGTTGCGGCCTCCGTCGGGCCCCATGTCAATGACATAGTCGGCTGCACATATGACATCGAGATTATGCTCTATGACAAGCACGGTATTTCCTTTGTCGACAAGACGGTTCAGTACATTCAGCAACACACGTATGTCATCGAAATGCAGCCCGGTCGTCGGCTCGTCAAGAATGAAAAGCGTATTGCCTGTGTCACGGCGCGACAGTTCTGTCGCAAGTTTCACCCTCTGGTTCTCACCACCCGAGAGCGTCGATGAAGGCTGACCGAGCTTTATATAACCAAGCCCGATATCTTGAAGCACTTTAATCTTGTTGATTATATTGGGGATACCTGCAAAGAATTCCACTGCCTGGTTTATTGTCATGTCGAGCACGTCGGCAATCGATTTTCCCTTAAATCGCACTTCAAGAGTCTCACGGTTATAACGCTTGCCACCACAGGTCTCACACGGGACAAGTACATCGGGAAGGAAATTCATCTCGATTGTCTTATAGCCGTTACCCGAACAGGTCTCGCATCGTCCACCTGCAACATTAAAGGAGAAACGCCCTGGTCTGTAGCCTCTTATTTTAGCCTCCGAAAGTGAAGCGTAGAGATCACGGATTGCCGTGAATACTCCGGTATATGTAGCTGGATTCGAGCGAGGGGATTTGCCGAGAGGAGACTGGTCGACCGTAACCACCTTGTCGATATGTTCTAACCCCTCTATTGTCGAATAAGGCAGAGGTGCGGTGTGTGAGCGATAGAATTTTTGGCTCAGTATCGGCTGAAGTGTGGCATTTATAAGTGACGATTTACCGCTTCCCGATACACCTGACACACAGACAAGGCGTCCGAGAGGGAGCGTGAGAGTGACGTCCTGAAGATTATTGCCCTTCGCCCCCCGGAGCACAAGCCTTTTGCCCGAGCCCTTGCGGGGCACAGAGCGCAAGGGTATCGCAGTTTTTCCATTGAGGTAGTTGGCTGTAAGCGTGTCAGTCGACAGCATCTCTTCGGGAGTACCCGAAAAGACAACTTCTCCCCCTTTCCTGCCAGCCTTCGGGCCGATATCGACTATATAGTCGGCATCAAGCATTATATCCTTGTCATGCTCCACTACAAGGATTGAGTTTGAGGCGTCGCGCAACTGCTTTAGCGAGTCAATCAACCGACGGTTGTCACGCTGATGAAGCCCTATCGAAGGCTCGTCAAGGATATAAAGCACATTAACCAGCTGACTTCCCAACTGGGTAGCAAGCCTTATACGCTGGCTTTCGCCACCGGAAAGCGTGGCCGAAGCGCGGTTCAATTGCAGATAGTCCAAACCGACATCGACCAAAAACTTCAGACGTCCGCGAATCTCTTTCATTATTTCACGCGCAATCATGGCCTGCGAAGGAGAGAGACGGTCCTCCAATCCTTTGCTCCATTCATACAGTTCAGAAATGTCAAGACGACACAGCTGGGCTATATTCTTTCCATCGACAAAAAAGTGAAGCGCCTCACGGTTAAGGCGGTCGCCATTACATTCCGGACATACCGCACGCGAAAAAAATCCTTCGCTCCACTTTTTCGCTGCTGCCGAAGCCTCCTCCCCCTGCTGCATCTCTATATATTTCAGCAAACCGTCGTAGGATTGGAAATAATTATAGGTCGCCATCGTATCATTTTCAATCACGAGCCGCTCCGACGTACCGTTGAGTATTTCACCTATAGCCTCTTCCGGTAGTTCCCGGACAGGAGTCTTCAATGTACAGCCATATTTCTTACAGATAGCGTCAATCTGCCAGAAAATCATGGAATTGCGGTGCTTGCCGAGCGGGAGGATGGCCCCTTCATAAATCGAAAGCGCAGAATTCGGTATAATTTTCTCCCTATCAACAATGTTGACATACCCGAGGCCCTTGCAACAGGGACAGGCTCCGAGCGGAGAATTGAATGAAAAGTTGTGGGGAGCCGGCTCACGATATGAAATCCCGCTCGCCGCATCCATTAGGGTCTGTGAGAAATAGGCCACCTTGTCATTGTCGACATCGTAGACCATCACCTGTTTGTCACCTTGACGCAAGGCATCGCCCACTGTAGACTCAAGACGCGTCAAGTCTTTACGGGAAACCTTCAACCGGTCAATCACGAGTTCTATGTCATGATTCTTATAGCGGTCAACCATCATGTTGAGAGTCAAATCGCGCAGTTCACCATCAACCCTCACGGTCAGGAAACCCTTCTTGCGGAGCTGTTCGAACAGTTCCTTGTAGTGACCCTTACGGTTTTTCACAAGTGGAGCGAGAATGTAGACCTTATGACCGTCATATCGTTCAAGGATAAGCTCTACAATCTGATCACGGGTATATTTCACCATCGGTTCCCCTGTCACATAGCTCACAGCCATTCCAACGCGGGCATAGAGGAGACGAAGAAAGTCATAGACCTCTGTTGTAGTCCCTATGGTGCTTCGCGGATTGCGGTTGATGGTTTTCTGCTCTATAGCTATCACAGGACTGAGCCCGGTGATTTTGTCCACATCCGGCCTCTCGAGATTACCGAGCATATTGCGCGCATAGGCAGAGAAAGTCTCAATGTATCTGCGCTGGCCTTCCGCGAAAATCGTATCGAAAGCCAATGACGATTTCCCACTGCCACTAAGTCCAGTAATCACGGTCAGGGCATTGTGGGGAATATCGACGTCTATATTTTTAAGATTGTGTACCCGTGCCCCGAGCACACTTAAATGTCCGTTGTCGTTAAGATTTTTATTTTCTGTGCTTCTTGTGTTCATCTCAAATCATGAAAATTGCATCAGTCCACAACCCAATTTCGGTTGTAGACGGTTTTCTTCTGTCGCGACCTTGACAGCGAATCCTTTGTCGGAATATTGACCAGATAGGTCTTCGATGTCTTGTTCGGAAGGGATTTCGCGCGAATCCATGGGTTGTTCTCTCGGAGTGTCATATAGTCTATGCCCTGCTGTTTCGCCCATGCAGCCCAATCGTCGACAGGAGTCGACACTTCCACTACCCTATATTCCATTGGTTGATAAAGCTGGTCTGAAGTCAGGCGGAAACCGAATTCTTTAGGATGTTCCATAATCTGTTTCATTGCAAGGAGACGGAACATATAGCGCATCGTCTCATCGGCAAGATAAAGATCATAAGCCGAGCCTACACCCTGAGCGGAAAGTTCGTTACTTATACGGGCCTGACCGCCGTTGTAGCTCGCGGCGACCGACTCCCAATTGCCATATTTGGAATAAGCGTTTTTCAGATAGCGGCATGCCGCTTCCGTAGCCTTTACAGGGTCATAGCGTTCGTCGACATAGTCGTTCACCTCCAATCCATATTCCTTGGCGGTCGATGGCATGAACTGCCACAGGCCTCCGGCTTTTGCCGGCGACAAAGCCCGTGGATTGAGGGTGCTCTCAATTACGGCAAGATATATCATATCATCAGGGATACCGTTTTTCTTCAATATCGGCGCAAGTACCGGGAAATATCGGTTTGCGCGCTTTATCCCGAGAAGGGTGTTCCCGTGCGTATAAGCCATTGCTGTCAATTCCCGGTCCAAGCGTTCCCACATATGGGTCGGGTCGAGGTCTATTCTTTTTCCTGCGAAACTCAAACTCGAAGGAATCTTAGGATTCTGAACCTTCGAATAGCTCACAGATTCCGCGCTATTATGATGCGTCGGTTCAAGTGCCATCACTGATTCTGAAGGAGCGACTACTGCAAGGGCTGCGAGAGCTATAGCGGAGCCAAGGAACGATTTGCGGTTGTTGTTCATCATTTTTTCTTATGTGTTTTTGCGTTGAGGGATAAATTCTGTGACAGTTGAGAAAAAACGTCACTCGTAATTGACAATGTTTATATCGCCGGAAAGTTCATATTTACGGCCATCAGCCCCTTTTGCCTTTATGACATAGAAATAAGCCCCGGAAGGAACAAGCTTGCCTTTGTATTTACCGTCCCAGCCCTGCGACGGATGTGTCAATGATATCATCTTCCGACCGTAACGGTCAAATATATGACATTCAAAATCAATTATGCTTGCGTAGCTGACCTTCCACTCATCATTGACCCCGTCAGCATTGCCGGGAGAGAATGCATTGGGACATTTCAATGACGATGTCCCGATATTCACGGCATAAGTCTCCCCTACGTGCTCACATCCGCCATCGGAATTCGCGCAGACAAAACGGACATATGTCGTACCCTCCTCGTTGAAAGTATGAGTAAAGCTCAAATCAGAGATACGCATGTCGATAACATCGAAATCCGCCATTCGAGAGAATTGCCATTCACGGAATATGGCTCCGTCAGTGACAGCCGCCTCAAAATCAATGATACACGGAGCTGAGCCACCGAGCGATTCACCGCTCCCTGAATTCACTTCATTATCCGCATCACGCTCCGTTTGCACAGCAGAAGTCAATGATGAGACCGCATAGGGTTCAACCACAGGCGACGTCACTTCAATCGCCCTTCCCCATTCACGCAGAAAACGGTCACCTTCCAACGTGAAATCAGTAGCGCATAAAGGAGCCGGCACCATTATTGTCCCCGATAAGGAAACGAAAGAAACACTTGTCTCCTTCTCATTGAAAGCGAGAGAAGACTGGTCCGGTTCAAGGGTACGGTAGGCAAGCCTTATTTCACGGTCAAGCACGAGACGGCGACCGTTAATGGAATAATAAACAATTTCATCGGCATTTCCCGAAAAATTGAGAGCCATATTCATACAGTCCTTTTCAGACGACGGTCCAAGAGCCGACGCTGTAAATTCATGCTGTCCATAGTCAACCACCCAGATTGCATGGCGTTCATTACCATCCTCTATTATATAGCCCATATCGGGCTCTACAATGTTTAGTCGTGACATTCCATCAACGACGCTGACATCAGTCAGCTCCTCAGCGAAACCACCGCCAAGATTGGAATAGCGATACCACCTCACAGCCGCAGGAACCGCAGTCTCCACAGACAGAGAAACACCCTGCAATGACTGCAATACGCACACTTCATTAAGCCCCGACGATGAAGGGGGAAGCACTGAAATAACTTTATCAAGATTGCCCAACCATTTGAAATCAGCAGCCTGGAGCTGAAAGAATGGCAATAACAGGGAGAATATGATGATAACCCTTTTCATTTTTCAGACCTTATTATAAATTATAGGACGGAGGCCGAAAAATATTGCTCCGAACATACAAAGTTACGAAAAATCCAGCATATCCACAAGGGCAAAACACCAACAAGCATCTCAGCCGTAAACAAGTCTCCAAAAATTGACTACCGCCAGTTATTTCCCTCCACGACGGCATATACGGCATCAGCCCTATATGCATATTATTTCTATGCATATAGGGCTGATACCTGCTAAAATAATAGATTGTCTACATATTATTTTTGTCGTTGTTGCGAGGATTGTTGTTGAGTTCCTCAACATCCTTCTTAACCATATTCGGTGTCACCTTATTTTTATCGGCTACATTCACATCGACACCACGATACTCTTTCTCGGCTTTATTCTCCGTGTGATTCTTTTCCATAGTCAATATGTTTTAATCAAAAAATAATTAAGTGTATAATTATACGGTCAATAATTTACTAAAACAACATTGACTCATGGGAATCGGTTCATTCGAGCGGTAACTTGTTGAGCTGGTCAATATAGTCAAGAAGTTCCTCTCGACCGCGGCCTGTCTCGCTTGAGGTCAGGAAAATCGGCGGAAGTTCCTCCCATGACTCAAGGAGCACTTTACAATATTCCTCTACATTGCGTTTACCTGCCTGCGACCCCATTTTGTCGAGTTTAGTGAAAACGATTGAAAACGGGACTCCGTTTTCCCCGAGCCAGTCAAAGAACTCCAAATCTATTTTCATAGGCTTATGACGCGAATCAATCAACACAAAAAGATTTGTCATCTCAGCCCTATGCAGGATATAGCCTTTAATCATCTTTTCGAGCAGTTCACGCTGCTCTTTCCCTCTCGTAGCATAGCCGTAGCCGGGGAGGTCCACTATATACCAATCATCATTGACAAGAAAATGATTTATGAGCATCGTCTTGCCTGGTGTAGAAGATGTCTTAGCCAATCCCTTGCTTTTTGTAAGCATATTGATAAGAGAGGATTTCCCGACATTACTCCTTCCGATAAAGGCATATTCATGACGCCTGTCGGACGGGCACTTGTCGACCGACTGGTTGGATATTACGAAACGTGCTGAATTGATAATCATGATTCTTTAACTTGGTATAAACGGAACTATTCTATATTAATCATTAAAACATCTCAGTCGAGCATCAGGCTTATCATAGGCCTTACCGATGGGAATCCGACGACCTGCCCAACCCGTTCGCAACTGAACATTATGTCGGCAAGCACCTCCACATCGACGTCAAAATCAAGTTTGCCACAATATCCATCGTCAATCACACATTCCCCACCCGAGATAATAAATGTGTGGGAGTTATATTGTGGGAGCAAGGAATCGGCAACCTTTATCCTGCATGAAAAATCAGGATTTGAAGCAGCGACGATTGAAAGGGCCTTTCCAACATTGACAAGACGTCCCATGCCGCGAGGCATAAGCCGCCCCCCGGTCTGATCGTCAGGATGCCCGTAGAGCAACACCGGCTTATCTCCATGCAGGCAGCGCAGTTGTCTTAAAGCTGCGGCACGTGCATCGCGCGTCTCTCCCATCACATCCGTGACAAGCAAAAAATCGTCGCGTACCACGGCCCAAGCCATAGAAACAATCCGGCTTCCACAGTCTTCATCATCACAAGCCATGACTACAAAATCGCCGCCATCGGCTTTCAAATCGGAAAGGATATTGAAAAAATCACGACGGGAATGAAGCACATAGCATTTGCGCTCATGCTGGAAACGATCAAAAGCACACCACACTTCATCGCTCACCGAATCGTCGACAGGATTGTAATCACCCTGCACCGGGAAAGCATGGAACGCAGTGAAGCGTTGTTCCTTTGTATAAAAGACTGTTGAAAAGCCATAACGCCCATAAAAGAAATAAAGGGCCTCATTGGCCGGAATAAGCGTACATAGTATATCGCCATCGGCCGCTGATTTCTCAAGAGCCGCAAGCATCAGACGGGTCATGAAACCCTGACCGCGTTTTGACCGACGCGTCGCAGCGCCTGCAATGTAGCTCACGCCCGGTTCTTGGCCGTGGAACGACATTGCATAGCGCTGCAACATCATGCTGCTGACAGGAGCGTCGGTAGCGTCTTTTAAAAGCAGTGCCTCTTCGTCGCGATAAATCTGGTCAAAATACATGTCGACATACTGACGGGAGTCGTCGAAACATTCAATCCAGATTTTCTTTATATCATCTCTCTTGCTCATCGCATAATAGTTTTATGATATAACAAGCAAGGATATGATAAAGTCTGCACGCCAAGGAGGATTTTGAGGGCATTTATGACTGATGGGCGGGACGGAGAAGGTCATTGACCGTCTTAACCGGATTGAAAGTCGAGATAGGCACCTCAACAAATACGGTATTCCAGTCGCTCATTGCACCGTTCCAAAGACCGGGTAGCTCCATAGCGCGAAGCTCCTTGCCGTGGCTCGACTTCGAAGAAATAAATCCGGTAGCCGGGTCAACATATGAGGGAAGGTCAAACTTCTTTCCATGGATATCCTTTATATAGCATACGAGGTCGACCGGATTGAAATGGGTTGCCGACTTCATCATTTTCATATACTCCCCGTTGTTCGGGTCTACCTGATTGCTTTCAAGAATCTGTGGAGATGTCGAGCCGTCCGGATTATAAGCTATGAACGGGCCTCCGCCAGGCTCACCTTCATTACGAACCATTCCGCAGACACGAAGAGGCCTGTTGAGCTTTTCACGGATATACTTGACCACGCTGTCGGAATCCATCTTTTCAAGCTTGGCATCGCGGACATTGAGCACATTGTTGAGATAGTCAAGCATGCGCTTGATATCGTCCTGTGTATAGAGTTTCTCGTCAATAGCCTGAAGATCCTCTTCTATCTGGTCATGAACCTGGAGAAGGAGACCGCCAAGCACTTCCTTATATTTTATAGTATCAGCACGCTTCGAATCGGGAACAACGTTGTCGATATTCTTGATGAATACCACTGCCGATTCCATGTCATTGAGATTCTGTATGAGGGCACCATGTCCTCCGGGACGGAAAAGCAGATGTCCGTCTTCAAGGAAGGGTGTATTGTCGGGATTCACGGCAACAGTGTCGGTTGAAGGCTTCTGCTCGCTCATTGTCACATTGAATTTCACTCCTGTGCGGGCTTCAGTCGCGGGAATGACCTCGGCAAGTTTTTCCTCAAAGAGTTTTCTGTGATTTGCCGAGACAGTGAAATGGAGATTTACTATCCCCTTTGAATTCGCAGCCGTCTGGGCGCCTTCAGTAAGATGTTCTTCAATAGGAGTGCGCGCACCGTCAGGATACGTATGGAATTTAAGCAGACCTTTCGGGAGACCGCCATAGTTCATTCCTTCGGGTTTGACAATCGCTGCAATAATGTCGCGGTTGCGTCCTGCCGAAATAAGAGAGTCGAGGTCTTCACCATAAAGGGTCTTGACAGTCTCACGAAGTTCAGGCAGGAAGGGTAGCTTGTCAATATTTGCAATGAGAGCGGCAACCGGCGAACCATCCTTCAATTCATCAGTACCACCGTCAACAAACTCAAACAAGGCCTTAAACATACGGGAAGCCGCACCGGATGCAGGCACAAATTTACAAACCTCACCGCCATGAGAAAGGTATTCCTTCCAACGTTCAAGAGCGGAAGTCACCTCCTCTTCGTCAAGACGAAAGATTCCGGCACCTACACGAGCGGCATCACTAATCTGCAAATAGGGAAAACCGGTGACAAAACGCTGGAGCTGGGCTTCAACTTCACTTTCGCTTATCCCTTTGTTTTTCAAGAGTTCAAGATCTTCGGGTCGTAGCATATCTATGCGATGTTAAGTGTTAAAAGTTTTTACAACCCAAAGTTACACAATTTTTCCCAAAAAACAATCGGAGGTCACTAATATTGGAGATAGATGAAAGGCACTATATCACTTTGGCGCACCTGAATCACAATTATTATAACCAAAGCAAGGACAATTGCCTGCACTATAGACGGTGAAAGGATGAAAGCAGTGCGGAAACGCCCCGTGAAACGCGAGGGACTTACATGGACCACGTAGCCCACAAACATAAGGAGAACAATTGACAGATAGCTCTCAACAAACTGAGGAGCTACGGATATATGGAAATCAAACAGAATCTGATGCCACATCATTCCCACATCCTCAAGCGAAGGAGCACGGAAAAACATGAATGTCACCGCAATTAAGGCAAAAGTAAAAAACATGTTGAGCCCTCTAATCCATGGCGATGATGAAGCCTGCGAAGTGACCACAACAAGCTGTCCGGTTTCCGTAACTACAGTCTCCGAGACTTCAACAGGGAAGAATTTACGTATCATCTTGTGGACTACAAGGAGACCTCCGTGAATCGCACCCCATATCACATACATCCACGACGCTCCATGCCAAAGACCACCGATAACCATAGTGGCAAACTGATTGAAATACATCCTCGGACGGGAACATCTGTTACCGCCAAGAGGGATGTAGACATAATCACGCAGCCATGTCGAAAGTGATATATGCCATCTGTGCCAGAACTCGGTAGGATTCTGTGCTTTGAAAGGCGCATTGAAGTTCTCCTTGAAACGATATCCCAAAAGCAAGGCAAGGCCAATGGCCATATCACTGTAACCCGAAAAATCACAATAGAGCTGAACGGTAAATCCGAAAGTTGCCATGAGATTTTCAAAGCCGCTATAGAGCGCCGGATTGTCAAACACGCGGTCAACAAAATTACCGCTTATGAAATCAGCTATCACAACTTTCTTTACAAGGCCTAAGATTATAAGATAGATGCCCTCGGAAGCCATGAGGCGGGTTGCCACCGGATTTGCCTTTATCTGAGGGAGCATGTCCTTCGCCCTGACAACAGGGCCGGCAAGCAGAGGCGGGAAAAACGTGAGGAAAAACACATAGTCAAATAGGCTCTGACAAGCCTTCATTCGTCCACGGTAGAGGTCTACTATATAACTTATGGAGCGGAAAGTAAAGAAGGATATGCCGGCTGGAAGAAGCAGAGCTTCGACATGGAAATCTACGGTTGCAAACTGAGAGACTGTATCAAAAATCAGTTTGAAATATTTAAAATAGGCAAGCATGCCAACGTTCACCGTGACATTCACAAACACTATCATACGGCGCAAGAAGCCTGATGCGCGTCCGGAATTTGACACCGCATCCATAAAAAGCCCAAGCAAATAGTCACTAAGACAGACTCCGAGCAGAATCAGACAAGCTATCCCGGATGCTTTGTAGTAGAAATAAAGCGAAAAAAGTATCACAAGTGTCATTTTCAACACTCTTACACCTTTCACCATCCAATACACACAGAAAAATGCTACAAAAAGGAGCAAAAAAAGCCCTGTATTAAACATCAAAGGCTGGGCAGGGTCATATTTCAGCAACTCAATCAGTTTTTCAACGTCAATATTGATATTATTGAAAAACTCTGAGACGGAAGCCATAAAAGCGGTCAGCAATGTCGTGACAGATTCCAACGCAGTAGAAAAATAAATGATATCTGACTTATTTTAACATATTTCCCAAATTGAGCAGGAATAAGATTCAATCAATTCTGGTTGCGGAGAGCATCCATTATCGCATCATAGAGCAAACGCCCTTCAAGATTATAGCCTGCATGGGTATGATGCACACGGTCCTTTGCAAAAAGGTTAGAACTAATCCATGAAGAACTTGCTCCCGAGCCTCCGGCAACTTCATACCAATCATAGACAGCGACCCCATTGTTCTTACCATAATCAAGAATCGCCTGACGGAGAGGAGCTATATTGGCATTGACAGCATAGGAGCGTGTCTTCTTTGTAACCGTCCGATAAGTAGCCTTGCGACCTTTGCGGCGCTTATTTCGCACCCTCACCTTTTTAGATGTCGTCACGCTGCGATGGCACTCCATAGGGGTCGTTAGCAGGATTAAAGCTTCGGGATTTGCGGAACGGATGTTCTTGACGAGACGGTCAATTGAATTTGTAAACGTCCGGGTGTCAGCCCGACGTCCGAAAGCCTCATTCGTACCCAATGAAATAATCACCAGGTTTGGTTGCAGGGGATTTATGCCGAGTCCCACTGTGCCGATGCGGTTGTATGAATCATAGGTTGCTCCATTGTTGCCTATAGCGTGGTAGAAAACCCCGGGACGGTCGCCGGACAGAGCCGCACCGTAGAGAGTCAAATCGCCGGCAGATGCAAATGAGACATTTATTTTTGTAGCAAGCGAAGCAAGGATAATCTGAGTATAATCTCGCGAGGGGATTGCACGGAAATGCAATGGGTTGCCATTCTCATCAGTGACATCCTTGACGGTCAGTTTACCATTATGGAAAAGTGTTGTCGAGGAGAATGGATTATAATCATCTGTGTCAAGCGTGCCGATTGTTATCTCACTGGTAGGACTTGCCGGACGGATAGATGTGCCTGTGAAACCTACGGTCTGAATCCATGTAGGATTCATGAGCTTCACCGAATTCCATGAATTCCGACTCTGGAACACATAGTCACGCGGCTGGTTTGTCCCACATATCCTAAGCGGAGATATGAGACCTCGTCCCGCATTTCCGAAATCGTATTGGAGCAGTTCACGCGTAGTCCCGGTATTGATATCCGCCTGCACATGACTATCACCGATATGTACGATTGAGACCGGAGAATTCTTGCTGTTTTCGAAAGCCGAACGAAGTTTCGTCCAATCAGCGCCATTATATATGATGTGGTTGGCCCCTTTCTTGATGAAAGCAGGGATAGGGATATCTATATCGTCGGCCTCGTCGGGGATAATCACAGGATTCTCGCGGACTGCGCGGTCGAAATCGTCAGCATCGTCGTCAGCAACAATCTCATCTTCCTCATTGCTATCAGGCACCACAGTCTGAGCCCACGCAAAACAAGGGAGCAATGCGACTGTCAATGGAAGGAATATTCTGCGGTTAAATTTCATTTCAAATCTTGTTGAATAGCGTTAAACAACTCTTCGGCCAGACGTTTGCCCCCTTTGTGGGTCAGATGGATATAGTCTTTATTCATCAATCCGGTGGAGCTCCATGTCACCACTGCGTCCTCACCGCCCATGGCCTCACGCGTATCCCAGAAAAGGCAGTGGGCACGGCGTGCGGCATCCCTTTGCGCGGTAATCATATACTGAGCCGTAGCCATTGACTTTATCTGTGAACCCCGTCGCTCACCACGGTCTCCGACACCCATCAGAAGGATATCGGCGTCGGGATAACAAAGTCTCACATGGTTTATCACATCGACCATCCGCGAACAGTAAACATTGTAATTCTTCTGCTTCGCACTCATGGCATTTATGCCAAACTCAAGGATTATGAGATCATAGTTGACAAACTCCGACATCTCTTTTGAGAGTTCGGGATTGACACGGGTCAACGTTATGCCGGAAAAACCACGCGACGACATGCAATCAAGGCTGACACCCGTAGAACCATCAAGCCAGACACCGAGGCCAATCAAAGATGATGCACTTGTCTTAATGCCGAATTCTGAAACCTGCTTCGAGATTTCTAAACATTGAACGGATTGTGACCCCACGATATTGCGCTCTTCCCAATCTGAACCATCAGTTTTAACACTGATTGTAATATTCTCGGGCGCAATGAAAAGGAAGCGGGATCGTGACCATGATTCCGTATGGCTGAAAGCCGAAGTACCCTTATAAGTCGAAGTCGCTGTTCCGGAAGGGACAGAATACTGCTCGGCAATGTCAAGATATTTCTTATCCGCTTTCTTATTAGCCGTAAATGTTTTCCATCCTGAACCACCCTGTCTAACCGAACGACGGAACCCGGGGAAGTCGGAATGCATATTGACATAGCCCACACCTTCTCCACCATAGGTATTCTGAAACAATTCGCGTAAATCCTGAGTGAATATGTCACCTTCTATATAGCTGTCGCCCACCACTGCAATGCGGGCAAGACGCCCGGATTCCAATGCCGACTTTAGGTTGGAAAAACCTACGCCAAGCGTGGTATAATCTTCAATCATCACTACATCTCCGACTCTCGATGGCTTTACAGGAGAGATTATCGTATCGATAGGTTCACCTGGGGCAGGGGCCACAGCCTGTGGTGTCAGGTCCTCTTTCTCGGCTCTAATCAATTCAGGGTCGATATTCTCTTCCGCCTCATAGGAAGGGACGCCCTCCATAATCCCAACCTCTTTAAGGATATCGCTCACAAGACTGAAATCTTTTATATGTCCCCCACTCCATTTCGATAATGGCAATAAAGAGACAACGACGACAATTATAAAAGCTATCAGAATTATTATGAAAGGTGATGATTTCTTCATATATTAATCAGACCTTAAAAGGCCGGTTGTTTTTCGCTTTATATGTTTTTAACTTACGTATGCAGAAAAGAAACGGTTTCCGGATTAAGCAAAGTCTGCCCCTCAACCCCTGTCACGGAATTATCACCGAGCAGAATCGCAGCAAGAGTGGCGCTTTTCGCTTCAGTCTCCTGCCATTCACATTCCTCTGTCGAGTCAGCCATTATGCCGCCTCCGACATAAAGATTCACAAGTAATCCTTGGGAACCCGAAAATGATGCCCTCTCCATGAAAGCGCATCTTAAATTAACAAACGCCAGATAGTCGCCATTGATTCTCACTCCGACATAACCTCCATAGCAATGCCGGCGATGAGTCTCATAGAGACCTATCTCCTCTTTAGCAATCTCTGGCGGATAGCCTGCAACCGCAGGAGTAGGACTAAGCAAGGCCAACAGGTCTTTTACATCGACCAATCCTTTAGCCTCAATTGGAGTGCACAAATGGACAATGTTTATGAAACGTAGCTCTCCAAGGTCACCTGTCGTCACATCCAGTCCATGGTTAGCAAGAAGAGTGGCGATGTATGCGGCTACAATTCCATGCTCGGAAAGATTTTTTGAATCCCATTCACCACTTTCATCAGCACCACGTGTACCGGCAAGAGCCATTGTCCTAACAACATTTTCTGACTTGTCGCTTTCAAGAAGCAATTCGGGAGTAGAGCCGAGCCACAAACCGGTTTCGTGAGTGAAACAGAGATAGCGAAATGTGGAAGATGTTACAGAAAAATATTCATTCGCTATTTCAAAAATGGTCTTTATGGAAAATATGGAACGTATCCGTGACAAAACTGTCTTACCTCCATCCTTTTTCAAACGGGATACTACACGGGAAAAAGCTTCATGATAGCTTGCACGAAACGTCGGGGTGACACGAGGATGAATCTCAGCAACTGTAGCCCCACAAGAAATGGTATTGGCATATTCAATAGCCCCGGCTGCATCCATATCGAAAGGCACTCCTGCCGTATAGGGTTCATCATTGTCAAAGAAGTTTATATAGAAGCAGTCCGAATCATCGTCACGAAATGCAGGCGAACTGCCATCTTCACGGGGGCGCGCGGCATAGAACTTGAAATCCTCTTCACCCGGCAGGGCGAAAAAGACAAAGGGTATCCCCTTCCACATGCACATGTCTACAGCCTCTTCTATCAAGGAATCAATCTTCATCGTTACCGTCCTCTATAGGTTCCGCCATCAATTCAAAGGGCATCGCCGAAGTAATCCTGACATTATAGAATCTTCCACGTTCCAATGGCACTGTCTTCGAGACCAAGACCTCAGGATCAACCTCAGGGGAATCAAACTCAGTGCGACCGACATAATAGTCAGCCTCCTCCCGGTCAATGACCACACGCAAGGTCTGTCCTACTTTTGACTCCTGAATCTCAGAAGAGATTTTTTCCTGAAGAGCCATCAGGCGTTCAAGACGTGAATTTTTCACTTCCTGAGGAATCGAATCGGTGAAATTTTTAGCACCGAAAGTATCCTCCTCTTCACAGTAAGCAAACGCGCCCATACGTTCGAAGCGCTGAGTGGCTACAAAATCAAGAAGTTCATCAAATTCCTCATCCCCTTCTCCGGGGAAACCCACCATCAGAGTGGTGCGGATATGTATGCCGGGAACCCTTCTGCGGATTTCCGCCAACAGTTCACGCGTCTCGTCGCCTGTGATATGACGGCGCATATTAGCAAGAACCTTATCGGAACAATGCTGCAATGCTATGTCAAGATACTTACATACATTATCGTGTGCCGCCATCACATCGATAAGTTCCATCGGGAAATCCTTGGGATAGGCATAGTGAAGCCTTATCCACCTGACCCCTTCAACGGAAGCTATCTCCTCAACCAGGCGTGCGATTTCGGCTTTTCCATAAATATCAGAGCCATAATTGGTGAGATCCTGGGCAATCACATTGAATTCCTTGACTCCACGGGCCACAAGCATACGCACTTCCTCAACAATCTCTTCAACCGGACGCGACTTATACCGGCCGGTGATGAGAGGAATCGCACAGAATGAACAGAATCGGTTACATCCTTCCGCGATTTTAAGGTAGGCATAATGACGGGGAGTCGTTATTATACGGTCGTAGGGAGCACTTCCGGGCGAACGGTGTGCGAGCTCGGAAACAAGTCGCGGCCAGTCGGTCTTACCGTACCATTTATCAACTTCCGGAATCTCGGCTGGAAGTTCCGACGAATAGCGTTCGGAGAGGCAGCCCATGACATAGAGCCCGTCAATCCGACCTTCGTTTTTAAGTTTACACCAGGCAAGAATCTCGTTAATCGATTCCTCCTTTGCATCACCGATGAAACCGCATGTGTTTATAACGACCATACGCTTCCCGTCCGATTCAAAAAAAGAATCAGACGTGGAATCAGTCACATCATAACCCACATCGGAAAGCATCCTCATCAAACGCTCGGAATCAACAAGATTTTTTGAACATCCGAGTGTGATGACAGCGATTTTATTAGACTTCATTTAATGACGCTCCTATTTTTCGCCGAATAGAGACTCTACGAATTCCTTTTTGTGAAATACTTGCAAATCCTCGATTCCCTCGCCAAGCCCAATGTATTTAACAGGAATCTTGAACTGGTCACTTATACCAATGACCACACCGCCTTTGGCAGTGCCATCAAGTTTGGTTATAGCAAGCTCATTGACCTGAGTGGCCGCTACAAACTGCTTGGCTTGCTCGAAAGCGTTCTGACCCGTTGACCCGTCAAGCACAAGAAGCACTTCATGGGGTGCATCAGGCACCAATTTCTGCATGACTCCCTTTACCTTTGTAAGTTCGTCCATGAGCCCTTTCTTATTATGGAGACGGCCTGCCGTGTCAATGATAACAACATCGGCATGATTGGCTATTGCACTCTGCAGCGTATCGAACGCAACTGAAGCTGGGTCAGCACCAATTTTCTGCTTTATCACAGGCACATCTGCCCGTCTACCCCACTCTTCAAGCTGTTCGATAGCCGCCGCGCGGAATGTGTCAGCAGCACCGAGCACGACTTTGTTTCCGGCTTTTTTAAACTGTGCCGCCATTTTGCCGATAGTAGTGGTCTTACCTACACCATTAACCCCGACAACCATTATTACATGAGGCTTGTGGGCCGGAGGGACAGTGAAATCATCCAAAGATGATTCGTTGCTGTTTTCAGCGAGCATATCCGCAATCTCCTCACACAGAAGGCGGTTGAGTTCGGAAGAACCGACATATTTATCTTTGGCGACACGCTTCTGGATACGGTCAATAATCCGGAGCGTTGTATCGACACCGACATCCGAAGTCACAAAAACCTCTTCGAGATTGTCGAGCACCTCATCATCTATAGTAGATTTACCCGCAATAGCGTGGGAAAGACGGTCGAAAATCCCTCTTTGAGTCTTTTCAAGCCCCTTGTCAAGTGTCTCCTTTTTCTCGCGGGAAAAGAAATTAAAAAATCCCATACTTCAGTATTTTTAGAACTGCAAAATTACACATATTTCCGCTATTATCCAAAACAATATGGAAAGACCGCTCATATATAAACCGCAGCATCAGTGCCCTGTTAAAGAGAGGGATATGTCGCATTGAAATCTTTAATCTCTCTGAGGTTTCATTCCTGTCAAAATCCAAAAATATCGGCCTTATAACCGTCGTGACGGTTATAAGGCCGATATTTTTTCTATATACAACCTGAATTAGCGCTGTACGCGACCATTGGCGTTACCGCCAGCAAGAGACTTGACCTCATCAACTGAAACGAGGTTGAAGTCACCGGGGATTGTATGTTTGAGAGCCGATGCAGCAACAGCAAATTCAAGAGCATCACCCTGATTAGGCATAGTGAGAAGGCCATGGATGATACCGCCAGAGAAAGAGTCACCACCACCTACGCGGTCAATGATAGGATTGATATCGTAGCGTTTAGACTCATAGAACTCTTCACCGTTATAAATCATCGCTTTCCAGCCATTATGAGTAGCTGAGAATGATTCACGGAGAGTAGAAATCACATATTTGAAGCCAAACTCCTTTGCCATAGCCTTGAAGATACCCTTGTAGCCTTCTGCGTTTGTCTCACCACCCTCAACATCAGCGTCGGGTTTGAAACCGAGACAGAGTTCGGCATCTTCTTCATTGCCGATGCAAACGTCAACGTACTGCATGAGCGGACGCATGATTGACTGAGCCTTTTCCTTTGTCCACAGTTTCTTACGGAAGTTGAGGTCTACGGAAACGGTGACACCATGGCGTTTTGCAGCCTCGCAGGCAAGACGGGTAAGTTCGGCAGCCTTATCGCTGATTGCAGGAGTGATACCGCTCCAGTGGAACCAGTCGGCACCTTCCATGATTGCATCGAAGTCGAAATCTTCGGGATCGGCCTCGGCAATGGCTGAATTAGCACGGTCATAGATAACCTTTGAAGGGCGCATGGAAGCACCGGTCTCACAATAATATATACCTACACGGTCTCCACCGCGGGCGATATGGTCGGTGTGGACACCATAACGACGAAGCGCGTTGACAGCGGCCTGACCGATTTCATGCTTGGGGAGTTTTGACACAAAATAAGCGTCATGACCATAGTTGGCGCAGCTCACAGCGACGTTTGCCTCGCCACCACCCCAGATTACGTCAAAGTTATCTACTTGCACAAAGCGATAGTTCCCTGCGGGAGAAAGGCGGAGCATAATCTCGCCTAATGTAACGACTTTACTCATGGTTAAAAAAATATAGGTAAATCTGATTGTTTAACAGTCTTCTTATTGATGGTGAAGATTTTATATTATGATGAATTTTATTGATTATGAATGGAGATTTCGTCAGCATCAAGCTTTTCCATCAATCGTTTAGCATCTACATACTGAATCATGCCCTCTGCGACCCGTTTGGCATCCTGCATAGCATGGACTACCGTAGCGGGACGGTTAGTGACATCTCCTCCGGCAAAAACTCCCCGGCGGGTGGTCATGCCATATGGAGCCTCTCGTGTCAGTACATAGCCCTTGCTATCGACATCGATACCTTTGGTCGTGGATACGATACGTGAGGCCGGTGCACTACCGACCGCCATAATCACCCTGTCGACCTCCATCTTCGAACGGGAACCTTCGGTATCTACAGTGATACTTCGCAAGCGATTGTCAGTCCCGCCTTCAATCTCGACGACAGAGGATTTCCACATGAATTTGACACCTTCCGCCACAGCCTCGTCATACTCGGCACGGAGAGCACTCATCTCATTGACAGTACGGTGATATATGACTGTGACCTCACTCGAGCCCATGCGCAATGCTGTGCGCGCGGCATCAATCGCAGTATTTCCGCAACCTATGACAGCCACCTTGTCTCCATTGCCGACAATCACTTCCTTACGGTCAATCAAACCGGACTGATAAAGGCTGACACGGCGCAGGAACCATATGGCCTGTCGGACTCCAGGATGTTCAATCCCCGGAATAGGCAGTTTCTTCGGCTTGCCGGTACCGGTACCCATGAAGATAGCATCAAAACCGCGATTGAACAAATCATCTATAGTAAAGTCCCGTCCGGCTGTCGTGAGGAGATGGAATGTCACTCCGAGATTTTGAATCTTTTTAATCTCACGACGAACAACCTCCTTCGGCAGACGATATTCAGGAATACCGAACATCAACACACCTCCAGGCTCAGATTCCATTTCAAAAATCTCTACTTTGAAACCTTTGCGTGCAAGGTCACCGGCAATCGTAAGTCCGGCGGGGCCACTGCCAATCACTGCAATCAAACCTCGCTTCTGCTCAGGGATGGCTTCATGACTGAGGTCTGCCTCACAATCGAAATCCGCTACAAAACGCTCAAGCTTACCGATGTTAATATGCTTTCCCGCTTTATTGAGCACACAACTGCCCTCACACTGCCGTTCGTGGCCACAGACACGACCACAAACCGCAGGGAGATTGCTGCGCGCGTTGATAATCGACATTGCATTGCCAAAGTTTCCCTTGGCAAGCTCGCCAATCCATTCAGGGATGTCGTTACTTATCGGACAGCCCTTCTTGCATGACGGCACTTTGCAATGAAGACATCTCTGAGCCTCGCGGACCGCTTCGGGAAGAGTATAATTCTCGGATACTTCCTTAAATTCGTTCATCCGTGGAGACAATTATCAATTATTCCATATCGAGATATGTCACCTTGTCCATGTCGCCATAGTCAAGGTTTTCGCCACCCATGCCCCAGATGAACATGTAGTTGGAAGTTCCTGCCGCAGCATGAACCGACCATTCGGGCGACATCACAGCCTGCTCATTGTGAAGCCATATGAGGCGGTTTTCCTGAGGTTCACCCATAATGTGACAGATTGCATTTCCTTCAGGAACATTAAAATAGAAATAAGCTTCCACGCGACGGTCATGTGTATGAGCGGGCATCGTGTTCCAAACGCTACCGGGCTTAAGCTCGGTAAGGCCCATCTGAAGCTGGCATGGACCCTCTTCAAGCACATTGCCAACAATAAGCTGGTTGATTACGCGGTCGTTGCTCTCCTCCAGTGAACCGGCCTTAATGCAGTTGGCCTTGATAGAGCCCTTACGGCCATCGATTGTGATAAGCTGAGTCTTATATTCCTTATGAGCTGGAGTGGAGTTGAGATAGAACTTCGCAGGATTTGAAGCGTCTTTGCTGCGGAAGCTGACGTTCTTCTTGCCACGGCCTACATAGAGCGCGTCCTTGAAGTGAAGTTCATATTCCTTGCCGTCGACAGTTACAATGCCGTCGCCACCTATATTGATTACACCGAGTTCACGACGCTGGAGGAAATATTCCGCCTTCAAAGGATCTATTGTTTCCAAAACGACCTCCTTGGTCACAGGCACAGTGCCACCATAGATAATGCGGTCGTACATTGAATATGTAAGATTGACCTTATCCTGCTCCATCACTTTGGGCATCATGAAATGGGAGCGTAGCTGTTTGGTGTCATAGTGCTTCACATCGTCGGGATGGCATGCACGGAGAATCGTATAGTCAGTCTGAGCCATAGCTGTGATTGAGGCTAATGCAAGAGAAACGGTAATAAATATTTTTTTCATTTTATGTGTGATATAGTTCGGGATTTAATTATTGACACTGTCTACCTTACCAATACGGCGACGGTTCCATACGACAAGGCCAAGGGTAAGTACGGTAAGAAGACCGGCACCTACAAACTTAAGATTGTGGACACACTGGAAAATAACCCATGAGAAGGGGCTGCCGGCGAAGTCAAGACTACCTGCCGAGAAACCTTCCGGGATAGCCACCGCAGCATCATGAGTATTGACATATACATCATGGGCGGCAAGCGTGAAATACGGAGAGAGATATGTCACCATATAAAGTGCCAAAACAATGACTACAAGACCGACAATAAAGGTCTTGACAACATTGCCCTTGGTATATGGAAGTACAAGGGGGAACACGTAGAACATTCCGGCAAGTGAAGCCAACGGAAGGAACTGATTGCCCGGAAGAGCCACCGCCAACAGAAGAGTCACTGGGATGAGGAGAAGCGACACGACAAGAGTAGTGGGATGGCCTATGACAAGCGCGGGACTCATACCGATAGAGAGACCTTTCGCCCCCTTGAATTTACGGGCGATAAGTTCACGCGTCTGGTCGGAAATTGGTTTCAAGCCTTCGATGAAAAGAACTGTGACACGGGGGATAAGTTCCATCACCGCGCCCATCTTTATGCCGAGGCCAAGGATGTATGGAATCTGCTCCACAAGCTGGGCTCCTGTAGTGCAAGTGAGACAACCAATCACCACTCCGACAATCACACCGAGAAAAAGCGGCTCTCCGAGAATACCGAATTTCTTTTTCATGCCTTCGGCATCAATCTCAAGCTTCGACATGAATGGAATCTTGTCGAGACCCTTATTGATAGCCCACGCGAAAGGGACGAATCCGGCACAGAATGGCTGCGGGATAGAGATTCCTTCCATATCCTTATAGAATTTCTGGAATTTTGGAGCAGTTATATCCGCAATCACAAGAGTGATTATATAGCATATCACCGCTGCAAAGAAGCCCCATAGGAGTGAATGAGTGGCAAAATACACAACAGCCCCGATAAAGGCGAAGTGCCAATAGTTCCAAAGGTCGATATTGACCGTACGGGTTCCCTTGACGAGGAGGAGCAACAGATTGACACCGAGGCACACAGGGATGATAAAAGCTCCTACAGCAGTATTGTAGGCAACAGCGGCCGCTGCCGGCCAGCCCATGTCAAAGACCTGAAGCTGAAGATCGTAGATTTCGACGACCCCGTTAAGCGCGGGGCCAAGACTCGAAGTAAGAAGGGCGGTAATTACTGAAAGCCCAATAAAACCCACACCGACTTTAAGGCCACACATCAGCGACTTGCCAAACTTGATGCCGATACACAATCCAAGAATCGTGAAAATAATAGGCATCATCACAGCCGCACCGAGACCGATAATATAAGAGAATACTTGTTCCATTAAACTATGCTATGAAATGCGATAGGGAGAGGGGATAATAATATTGAAGCCGGGAGAGCTATCCTTTGTCAGGACGCCCTTCCGGCAAAAATGATTCTTAAGTTATTTAGGCTGCTTGCCGATATAAGCGAGAATACCGCCGTCGACATAAAGCACATGGCCGTTCACGAAGTCGCTCGCATCCGATGCAAGGAAAACGGCAGGCCCCATAAGGTCTTCGGGTGTTCCCCAACGGGCAGCAGGGGTCTTCGAAATAATGAACTGGTCGAAGGGATGGCGGGAGCCGTCAGGCTGAATCTCACGCAGAGGAGCGGTCTGGTCGGTAGCTATATAACCCGGGCCAATGCCATTACACTGGATGTTATGTTCGCCATATTCCGAGCAGATATTTCGGGTAAGCATCTTCAAGCCACCCTTGGCTGCCGCATAAGCCGAAACGGTCTCGCGACCAAGCTCGCTCATCATAGAGCAGATGTTTATAATCTTACCGTGACCTTTCTTAATCATGCCAGGAATCACGGCTTTAGCACAGATATATGGAGCGACAAGGTCAACGTCGACCACACGACGGAAGTCATTGACATCCATCTCTTCCATAGGAATTCGCTTGATAATACCGGCGTTGTTCACAAGTATGTCAATCGTTCCGACAGTTGCTTCGATATCGGCAACCATAGCCTTCACAGCTTCTTCATCGGTAACATCACAAAGATAGCCCTTAGCGTCGATTCCAAGCTCCTTATATGCCTTAAGACCGCGGTCAACAGTTTCCTGACGCGAGCAGTTAAACACAATTTTGGCACCTGCTTCAGCAAAAGCCTGGGCTATAGCAAGTCCTATTCCATAGGCGGCACCGGTCACGAGTGCGACCTTGCCTTCAAGTGAAAAATTAACCATTTTATGCGTTATTAATTAAGTTTCAGGTATTTATAAATTTAAAGGTATGAATCCTATAATTCGGTCGTAAAATTAGCAATTTTAACACTATCCCCCAAATTTCACAACTTAAATCTTGTAAAAATCGCCGTCAAGAAACTTCCCGGTGACAGCAAGAATAATGCCGAGACCATAAAGCTTATATAAAAATTGTGAATATACACTTTTATGATTATATTTGTCAGCGAAAAGGATATTGTCCAGTATAGGACTTTGGCATCCTCATGCAGACATCATAGCCTGTCATCGCATTAGTAACCATTGAAAAATACAACCTCACAAAAACCATGTCGCCCGTAGAAAAGAAGGTCAACGCCGCAAATGCGGAAAATGACCGCCGTATACTCGAACTCCTCGCCCAGACGTTCCCCGACATCAGCGCGGCCAGCACTGAAATCATCAATCTCGAGGCAATCCTCAATCTGCCCAAAGGGACAGAACATTTTGTAGCAGACCTGCATGGCGAACATGAAGCCTTCCGTCATATTCTAAAAAACGCATCAGGGAATATAAAGCGCAAAGTAACCGACATCTACGGAACTTCGATGCGTGAGAGCGAGATACGCCAGCTCTGCTCCCTGATATATTATCCCGAGGAAAAGATGCAGATTGTAAGAGCTACAGAAGAAAATATGGATGATTTCTACAACATCACTCTTCATCAGCTAATCCGTGTCTGCCAGAACGTATCTTCAAAATACACCCGTTCGAAAGTCCGCAAGGCCCTACCGAAAGAATTCGCCTATATAATCGAAGAGCTACTGCATGAGTCGGGAGGAGAATATGACAAGCAAGCTTACTTTAACCGCATTATCGAAACCATCATTTCGACCGGTCAGGCAGACGCCTTCATCGTAGCGATGTGCAAGGTGATTCAGAAGCTAAGCATCGACCAGCTCCATATCCTCGGCGACGTTTATGACAGGGGCCCGGGAGCCCACCTCATAATGGACACACTATGCCACTACGGGAACTGGGACATACAGTGGGGCAACCACGACATACTGTGGATGGGTGCGGCAGCCGGCAACCTATGTTGTATAGCCAATGTGGTCAGGGTATCGCTCCGCTATGCGAACCTTGCTACCCTGGAGGATGGCTATGGTATCAATCTGCTTCCTCTCGCCACAATGGCCATGGAAGAATACGCCGACGATCCCTGCACCGAGTTCATGCCACATATCGACAAGGGACAGACAGAGCATCCCGAAAAGACACTCCGTCTGATGGCTCAGATGCATAAAGCCATAGCCGTAATCCAGTTCAAACTTGAAGGGGCTATGGCCATGAAACATCCGGAATGGGAAATGACCGGGCGTAATCTCCTCCACAAGATTGACTTCAGCAATAAAACAGTCGAAATAGACGGTCACATATATGACATGTGTGACTGTAATTTCCCGACAATCGATCTGTCCGATCCTTACAGACTGACTCAGGAAGAAGAGGCCCTGATGGAAAAACTTCACCACTCATTCACTGTAAGCACAGGGCTTAAACGCCATATCTCATGCCTTTTCAGCCATGGGTGCATGTATGGGGTTTACAATTCAAATCTACTATTCCACGCTTCAATGCCCCTTAACGCCGACGGATCTTTAAAATATGTAGAGGTCAATGGCAATAAATATCGCGGCAAAGAACTCTTTCATCAAATAGGCATGCTCGTACGCTCCGCTTTCAACGATGACACGCCCGCAGCCGACAAAGACTATGCCCGCGATTATTACTGGTATCTTTGGTGTGGCCCCGACTCTCCCCTATTCGACAAGAATAAAATGACGACCTTCGAAAGATACTTCATCAAGGACCCCGACGCCCGAAAAGAAGAAAAAGGTCATTATTACACGTTGCGCCAGCGCGAGGATATATGCGACATGATTCTCGACGAGTTTAACGTCGAAGGCTCGCAACGCCACATAATCAACGGGCATGTGCCTGTTCGCACTCAAAAAGGAGAAAGCCCCATAAGGGCCAACGGCAAACTCATGGTGATTGACGGAGGATTCGCTAAAGCATACCATAAAACCACAGGCATTGCAGGATATACGCTGATATACCACAGCAGCAACTTCGAACTCGTAGAGCACGAACCTTTCACCTCCGAAGAGGAAGCAATCAGAAACGGGACAGACATCGTGCGCTCAACCAAAATGGTAGAACAGACATCGCAACGCATACGCGTACGAGATACTGACAAGGGAAAGATACTCCAGAGCCAGATTGATGAACTCGCGGAACTCCTCTACGCTTTCCGCCACGGAATCATCAAGGAACGCACCTCAAACAAAAACACCATAATCTGATATTGCCGTCCGAAAATACCGAACATTGACTCATGCTGAAAATATATGAAATACAATAAGTCAGATATATGGGAGAACTCCGCCCCCAACAACTTTCTGTTTTTCTGGAAGCACACTGACGGAGGAGATAAGAGCAATAATACTTGTTTGAGTCAGTGGTACGCCTCCCCTTTTACGGTCAAAGGCATTTACTATAATTGTGCCGAGCAATACATGATGGCCGAGAAAGCTCGGATATTTGGCGACGAAGTCACCTGGCAACAGATTATGGAGTCGTATTCCCCACATATTATGAAAAAACTTGGCCGGCGCGTCAAAAATTTCGACAATGATGTCTGGAGTAAAAGCTGTGTGGAGATTGTCAAGAAAGGCAGCCTGGCCAAATTCACTCAAAACCACGAGTTGAAGAAATATCTACTCTCCACAGGCGATAAAATCCTGGTAGAAGCATCCCCGTTTGACACCATATGGGGTATAGGATTGTCGGCTGACGATCCTCGAGCATGTATGCCTCGGGAATGGCGGGGAGAAAATTTACTCGGTTTCATATTGATGGAGGTACGCGACATACTCCGAAAGCCAGCCGAAGAAGCATCGAATGACATATGACAACAGAGCAATTAAAAGATAAATGCCGTGGCTCGCTCGTTGGTGGTGCCGTCGGTGATGCACTCGGCTATCCAGTCGAGTTTATAGATTCTTTCAATGAGATAAGAACCAAATATGGCGAAAATGGCCTTACAGAATATGACATAAGTTATACATGGCCTGACACTGATGTATCCAACCGATATGCGTTAGTTTCAGACGACACTCAGATGACATTATATACAGCGGAGGGGTTGCTTGAAGCGATAAGGAAAGATAAACCGATTGTCCCGATGATATGCAACGCTTATCTCGTATGGTTCGGGAATCAGGTCGGGAAAAAAGTGAAGGTTTCGTATAAATCAACTATGTCACAGATTAAACGACTGAATCAACGTCGTGCACCAGGGAATACATGCCTTACCTCATTGTTTTCTATCTACAGCGGGAAAGAACCTGTAAATTCAAGCAAGGGATGCGGAGGCGTGATGCGCGTTGCCCCTATAGGTATTTATGGAGCAAGCCATGACTGGACTCTCGAAGAAACGGTACGAATTGCAGGTGAAGTGGCAGAAATCACTCACCAACATCCGTTGAGCACATATTCATCTGGAGCATTGGCTGTAATTGTGCAGCAATGTATAACAGCTGAAAATATTGATTCCAAGTCATTCAAGGATATCATAAACAAATCGGTTGACGTAGTGGCGAATGTCTACGGTGAACATGTTCCTGCTATGGAGAATTTCAGACAGATTATTATAAAGGCCCTCGAATTAGAACACAATCAACTTTTGGATTGGAAAATTATAGAAAACAATATCGGAGGTGGTTGGGTGGCTGAAGAGACATTGGCTATAGCAATATTATCTGTGCTTCGCCACATCGATGATTTCAAAGATTGCCTGATATGCGCTGTCAACCATGGTGGGGACAGTGACTCTACAGCTGCAGTGGCTGGTAACATCATTGGAGCAATCCTCGGCTACAATGCCATTCCTGAAAGATATAAGACCAATCTCGAACTCCACGACCTAATAGTGTCCGTTGCTGATGATATCACCACGATGATGCCAACAAGCATACATACCTGAGAATGGACAATCTCAATCCTCAGAGTAATGACGGAGCACCCTGCGATAAGAGTTGAAAATCTTCGATTTAGAAACAAAGCCTACATAATGCCCGTTTTCAACTACAGGTAGATTCCACGCACCGGTCTTATCGAAAGCATTCATCACCCCCTCCATGCTTTGGCCGACTTCGACCATTGCTGGCGGAATCGACATAAACTGATTGACATACATCCTCTTGTAAAGGTCAGGACGGAACATTATATTTCGAATTTCGTCTAACAGCACGACTCCAATCAACCTGTTTCCGGAATCCACGACCGGAAACAGATTGCGCGATGATTTTGAAATCGCGTTGACCATCTCCTTTAAATTCATCTCAGGACTGACCGTCACAAAATCGGTCTCTATCACATTGTCAATCTTGAGAAGCGTCAGAACCGCCTTATCCTTATGATGAGTGAGCAACTTGCCGGCACGGGCAAGACGCATGGTATAGATGCTGTAAGGTTCGAAAAATTTTATTGTCCCATAAGAAATAGCGGAGACTATCAGCAACGGAAGAAAGAGGTCGTAGCCGCCAGTCAGTTCTGCCGTGAGGAAGATACCCATCAGTGGCGCATGCATGACTCCCGACATCACACCGGCCATTCCCATAAGGGCAAAGTTTTTTGTAGAAAGGTCAAGCCCGAAGACAGTATTGATGAAATAAGCAAACAGGAAACCTGCCATACATCCGACATAAAGTGAGGGAGCAAACGTACCTCCGACACCACCTCCACCATTGGTCGCAGAAGTGGCAAATGATTTCAGCAACACCAGAGCCGCAATAAACCCAAGAATCCACCATACCGACTCACGGTCCTTATAGAAAATAGAACTGTTTACAATCGAAGATGTGTTGCCGCTGAGAAGTTCGGTAATTGACGTATAGCCTTCACCATAAAGCGGAGGGAAAAGGAATACCAGTAAAGCCACCACCGAGCCGCCTATAGCAACCTTTATCCATGGATTCTCAAAACGGCGGAACATCCCTTCCATCATATTCATCGAGCGGGTGAAATAAAGAGAGACAAAGCCGAGGAAAAGCCCGAGGAGAATCACATAGGGTATGCGGGCCGTGACAAATGGCTCACTTTGCAGGAAAAAGAACTCAACATCATAACCGGTAAACACATAGGCCATAGTGGCTGCAGTAATCGAAGCAATAAGCAGCGGCATCACCGAAACCGTGGTCAAGTCAAGCATCAATACCTCGAGCGTGAAAAGCATACCGGCAATCGGAGCCTTGAATATCCCGGCGATTCCGGCAGCCGCACCACACCCCACAAGAATCATAAGGATTCTCGGCGACATGCGGAAAACGCGGCCGAGATTGGATCCTATGGCCGCCCCGGTATACACAATCGGGCCCTCCGCTCCGACAGAACCACCGAAACCGATGGTTATCGAACTGGCGATAACCGAAGTATACATGTTGTGTTTCTTCAGTCGTGACTTATTCTGGGATATTGAATAGAGCACTTTCGTAACACCGTGTGAGATATTATCGCGGACAACATATTTCACAAAGAGCATGGTTATTGTTATACCAACCACAGGATATAGCAGATAAAGAAAACTTCCCTCCTCTATATTGATATGAGATGTTAGCACCGTGCTTATGACATGGATAAGGGTCTTTAGCACGAGAGCTGCTATCCCGGCGACTATGCCGACCACAAGAGCAAGGATTATGACAAAGGTTTTCTCCTTGATATGTCGCTCGCGCCACAGGAGAAGAGCCATAAACGCACTTTGAAAAGCCTGATTTATAGAATTGAAGATATTTGCCATAGATTGAACAGAAAATCATTTACCTTCGCCGCGGACAACGGTACGAATGGTATAGAACAGAATTTTAAGGTCAAGCGACAACGAAAGATTCTGGATGTAGATTAGATCATATTTTAGACGTGCCACCATCTCGTCAACCGAAGATGCGTAGCCGAATTTTACCATTCCGAGAGATGTGAGCCCCGGCCTTACCTGATGAAGCAATGTGCAGTAAGGCGCCACTCTGCGTATTTTAGACAGATAAAACTCGCGTTCAGGCCTCGGGCCGACAAGCGACATATCCCCTTTAAGCACATTCCATAGGTTTGGCAGTTCGTCAAGACGATATTTACGCATAAAACGTCCAATTGGAGTGACACGCGGATCATCGGATTCCGACAGTGAAGGGCCCTCGGCTTCGGCATCGACGACCATGGAGCGAAGTTTATAAAGCCTGAACGGTTTCCTGTGATAGCCAATGCGTTCCTGCGAATAAAAAGCCGGACCTCGCGATGTAAGTTTTACTGCGATAGCGAGCGAAACAACGACAGGCATTGTCAGAAGCAATCCAACTATGGAGCACAGCACATCGCTTGCCCGCTTCATAGACACTACGGCATCCGACAATTCCGAACGCGATATATCCATCAGAGGCTCGGAAAACAGATTGTCATAAACAACCTTTGATGTCAGCAACCTATAATCGTCGGCACTGACATAAATAGGCTTTTCATAAACATACAATCCTCCCAGCACCTTGAGCCCCAATTCAGGGTCACCGACAGGCAGCGATACAAAGAAACCGTCGAAATCCGTGCCCGAAAACGTCTTTTTAAGTGAAGCTGACCAACTGTCCCAATCATCCCCTATCGACCTGACTTTTTCGTCATCAAGATAAAACACCCCTGAAATCTCCCTCCCTGGAGCGACAATCGAACGGGAATGATTTTCACTCATACCGGCTCTACCTATATATATCAATCTTTCATTTCCATATCTCACCCTTGAAATCGAAAGGAGCACAGTGGTCAATGAGAGACGCGAGAGGTAAACCGTGACAAAAAGGCAGTCATACAGAATAAAAAGCAGCTCATAGTTACTAATTCTCCGTGGAAGGACATCATTGAGTAGCACTACCATAAAAAACGCCACTGACCCTATGCCAAGACTGCACAAAGTAGATATCAATTCTTTCGCACGCGACTTATTGATGACAGTAACATAGAATCCCGAAAGATAATACACCCCAAGCATAAACAAAGGGAACAATCCCATTGTAAGCAGAGAGCCCTTTGATGTCAGGAAATGGCCGAAGCCGTCATACTGATTATGAAGCATGTCTACCCACGAATATCTCACAAACGCAAAGGCTATCACCCCACACAATGTAGAGAGATAGTCAACGACTATATACAATAATCTGATTTTGCGTTCACTCATATTCTTAGATAAGCCAGTAATCCTGCTGTATAAAATAACACTACGGACGGATAATATCGATACTGCCATCAGGCATCAGACGCAACACTCTCGAAGGAAGCGATGCAGACAAATCGTCCCTACGGGCTTCCATGACATAATCCGCCGCATCAAGAATCTCATCCGAAATCTTTCTGAAAACAGACGGAGAAGGCATACCGCTTATATTGGCTGAAGTTGAAACTATAGGAGAGCCAAAAGCCGAGCACAAAGCGGATGAAACAGCCTCATTGCTTATCCTGATACCGGCACTGCCGTCAGGGGCAAGCAATTCAGGAGAAAGGTTACAAGGGTCGGGATATACAACAGTCGTGGGGCGATTCGATTCACGGACTAAAGCCAAAGCCTGAGACGGGTCTGAGTTTATGAACCGCCGTAACATCTCTTCGCTTGCGACAAGCGTTATGAGCGCTTTTGAATCGGCTCTCCGCTTTATCTCATATACGCGCCTTACAGCCTGTGAATCCGTGGCATCACAACCTATACCCCACACGGTATCTGTAGGATAGACTATTATACCGCCTCTATTTAAGGTTTCAACGGCTTGAGCGATGTCCTGGGCTAATGTCATTTTATGATTGGTTGGTCGGGATAGATCAATGCAAATTTAATCCATTTATTCGTAAAAAGCCACTACTCCGGCAAAGTTTATTGTATTTTTAGCACTCTTAAATGATATATGTGCTCCATCCACGATGCACAACAGGCAAATAAGACAAGACTACTTATTTAGCAAATTTCACAAACGAAAGCCGAATATCTATCAAATTGCAATTAAAATATAATATTTTCTTTCTTTTTGCTTGCATATTAATAAACTTAGATATATCTTTGTCAAAAATTAATTCAACACCCCAATTTCAACCCTAAAACTATGGCTTTAGTAATCCCCCAGAAATATCATCGCAAGCTCCTCCCTGAAACGACAGAAGTCGCAATCAAAATGGTGAAGGACGCATTTCAAACCACACTTGCCCGGGAATTAAAACTCAGGCGTGTGACCGCGCCTCTCTTCCTTTTGGCCGGTACGGGACTGAATGATGATTTGAACGGGGTCGAGCATGCAGTGTCGTTTACAATTGATGATATGGACGGACGCAAGGCCGAGGTAGTACATTCGCTTGCCAAATGGAAACGATATAAATTAGGGGCCTACGATATCGCTCCCGGCTATGGCCTATATACCGATATGAATGCGATACGAACCTTCGAGGAACTTGACAACATACATTCCCTCTATGTAGACCAGTGGGATTGGGAAAAAACCATATGGAAGGAGGATAGAAACCTCGACTATCTGAAGGCAACGGTACGGACAATATACCGGGTACTGAAAGAGGTGGAGCAACTCGTGTTCGAACGGTTTCCTCATATCACACCCGTGCTTCCCGAAGATATAACATTTGTACACGCCGAAGAACTCGCGAAACTCTATCCAGACAAAACTCCCCGTGAACGGGAGGCAATATGCGCTAAAGAACATGGAGCGATATTCATCATCGGCATAGGCGCACCCATTGCCGGAGGCGAACCGCACGACGGGCGTTCCCCCGACTATGACGACTGGATCAGCCTGAACGACGAAGGCTATCATGGACTGAACGGCGACATCATCCTGTGGAATCCTGTATTGGAAATTCCGTTTGAAATATCTTCGATGGGCATCCGCGTAAGCCCGGAATCCCTGCGTGAGCAGCTTGAAATACGTGGATGCACCGAACGTTCAAGCCTCACTTTCCACCGTCTTCTCCTTGACGGTAAACTGCCCTACTCCATAGGCGGCGGCATCGGGCAAAGCCGTCTGTGCATGTTCCTTCTCCACAAAGCCCACATCGGAGAGGTTCAAGCCTCGATATGGCCTGAAGAGCAGATAAAAGCTTGTGCAGAAGCAGGCATTGAACTTTTGTGAACCCACTAACCCCAAAGACTTACACAACAATTTTTTCCGGTACTTGACAAAATGCGGTCTGGCAATACGAATCTGTCGTATTGTCAGACCGTGTCAGTTTAATGTCATGCCAATAATAATCGACCAATAATTTGAGAAATAAGTATTTAAGTATTCTGCAACCTTTTTGGCATAAAATTTGTTACATTAATGAGTGTCGGAAAGGTAAAGACATCGGTCATACGCCTTAAACCGACAGAATTTTAACTAAACAATATTAAAACATAAATACATATATAAATTATGGGAAAAATTATCGGTATTGACCTTGGAACCACCAATTCATGCGTTTCAGTCCTCGAAGGTAACGACCCTGTCGTTATCCCTAATAGCGAAGGGCGCAACACAACCCCTTCAATCGTTGCATTCGTTGACGGCGGTGAACGTAAGGTCGGAGACCCAGCTAAACGTCAGGCCATCACAAATCCTAAACGTACAATCAATTCAATCAAACGTTTCATGGGCGAATCCTGCCAGCAGGTTGCTCAGGAAATCGAACGTGTCCCCTATAAAGTCGTATGCGGTGCCAACGATACTCCCCGCGTTGACATCGACGGACGCGAATATACTCCTCAGGAAATCTCGGCTATGATTCTTCAGAAGATGAAGAAGACAGCTGAGGACTACCTCGGACAGTCTGTGACAGAAGCCGTCATTACCGTTCCTGCCTACTTCAACGATTCTCAGCGTCAGGCCACCAAAGAAGCAGGCGAAATCGCAGGCCTCACAGTGAAGCGTATCGTAAACGAACCTACGGCAGCAGCACTTGCCTACGGTCTTGACAAGACCAACAAGGATCAGAAAATCGCAGTGTTCGACCTCGGTGGCGGAACTTTCGATATCTCTATCCTTGAACTCGGCGACGGTGTATTTGAAGTGAAATCAACCAACGGTGATACCCACCTTGGCGGTGACGACTTCGACCACGTAATCATTGACTGGCTCGCTAACGAATTCGAAAAAGAAGAAGGCATCGACCTTCGCAAGGATGCCATGGCATTGCAGCGTCTTAAAGAGGCTGCCGAGAAAGCCAAGATTGAACTTTCGTCCACCACATCGACAGAAATCAACCTTCCATATATCACTGCAACCGCAACAGGCCCCAAGCACCTTGTGAAGACTTTGACCCGTGCACAGTTCGAACAGCTTGCCGACAAACTTATCCAGGCAACAATCAAGCCTTGCGAGCAGGCACTCAAGGATGCAGGAATGACAGCTAAAGATATTGACGAGGTTATTCTCGTCGGTGGTTCAACCCGTATCCCCGCTATCCAGCAGGTTGTAGAAAAATTCTTCGGCAAGGCTCCGTCGAAGGGTGTAAACCCCGACGAAGTTGTGGCAGTCGGTGCAGCTATCCAGGGCGGTGTACTTTCAGGAGATGTGAAAGACGTGCTCCTTCTCGACGTCGTGCCTCTGTCAATCGGCATCGAGACTCTCGGAGGTGTAATGACTAAGATGATTGAGGCCAATACGACCATCCCGACCCGCAAGAGCGAGACATTCTCTACTGCAGCCGACAATCAGCCTTCGGTTGAAATCCATGTACTGCAGGGTGAGCGTCCTATGGCAAAAGATGACAAGACTCTTGGTAAATTCCACCTCGACGGAATCGCTCCCGCTCCCCGTGGCATACCTCAGATTGAAGTTACTTTCGAAGTCGATGCCAACGGTATCCTTAACGTATCGGCCAAGGACAAGGCTACAGGTAAAGAACAGAGCATCCGTATTGAAGCATCAAGCGGTCTTACCGACGCAGAAATCGAACGTATGAAGAAAGAAGCTGAGGCCAATGCTGCAGCCGATGCCAAGGAAAAGGAGAAAATCGACAAACTCAACCATGCCGATACTGTAATCTTCCAGACTGAGAAACAGCTTCAGGAGCTCGGCGATAAGATTCCTGCCGACAAGAAGGCACAGATTGACAATGCACTCAACAAGCTTAAAGAAGCCCACAAAGCTCAGGACATCGCAGCAATCGACCCGGCAATCACCGAAATCCAGAACGTATTCGGCGCCATTCAGCAGGAAATCCTCAATGCCCAGCAAGCCGCCGGCAATGCGCAGGCAGGTCCTACCCCTGGCGCATCCCAGACAGGCAATCCAGGCGAAGGCCACGTCGACGACGTAGAATTCGAGGAAGTGAAGTAAGCCACATAACAAACGATAATAATATAGCGTGTAATTCAATGAGTTACACGCTATTTTTATGTCTAAACTTTTCGGTTATCTCTTGTTTTATTGATATTTTTAGCTTATATTTGCTCCATATTTGTACCATTACAAAATTCTGACGATGAAGTATACTAATGTTACAAATTTGACATTAATATGATAAACGATATTACAATGCCTGAAAGTAAGGCCAAGATAATGCGCCATTGCATCGTGTGTGGAAAACCATTTCTCGCCAAGAATGTCAATTCGGTTCACTGTTCCAAGAAGTGTTCCGATGAAACTTATCGCAATAAAAGACGCGCACAGAAAAAAGAACAGGAGAGACAGTCTATTGTAAAGGATTCTGATGGTCGCCAGTTTCTTACAGTTCTTCAAGTCTATAACCGCTACAATATTTCACGCCCAACTCTTTATCGTTGGATTCGTCAAGGAAGAATTAAGGATTATAATCCCGGGGATAGAATGACACTCATAGATGTTGCTGACATTGAAACCCTTTTGGAGGTGCGAAAGAATCCATTTGAAGAAATGCCACAGAAGCGGTTGTATTCGTTGGAGCCGGAAGACTGCTATACTATTGGAGAAGTTTCAAAGAAATACAGAGTAAGCGAATCGACAGTCTATGCCACTATCCGCAGGCAAAGTATTCCGATGCGTCAGATTGGCCGCTTCGTATATGTGCCCAAGTTCGATATTGATAAATTTTTCAAGTCAGCAAAATGAAAAAGAAATTCCAGCATACAACAGTCGCAGTCAAGCTCCGTAAAAGCGAATATCATAATAATGAATGGTATCTGATTGTTGAGTCATACCCTGTTTATGAAAAGGAAGGGGAAAAGCCCAAGCGTGTGCGAGAATACGTCAACCGCTCAATAACCACGCCGATATGGGATAAGAAAAGGCCGACACGAGGCAATGGTTTTCTTCCTAAACGTGATATGAACGGTATTATAATGTGCAAGTCTCAAACAGATCAGGAGGCTTGTATATATGCAGACAAAATCCGACAGATTAGACAAAAGGAATATGATACAGCGTCTCTATATTCAGATTAAGACGCAGCACAAGCCGAATTACAGGAGAAATCCAACGCAAACTTCATTGAATATGTTAAGAAGATTACTATTGAACGCCATAAGAATAGTTCTGTGTCAATACTAATCAACTGGAAACGTATGGGCGAACTGCTGAAAATCTTTTCAAAAGATGGCAATATTCCATTCGGGAGAATAGACACCAAACTCATAAATGATTTCAAAAATTTCCTTCTCGCCGCTCCTCAAGGTGGTGGGAAGAAAGGCACGCTGTCGCAAAACTCGGCAGCTACATACTTCTCTATCTTTAAGGCGGCATTGAAACAAGCGTTTGTTGACGGGTATATCTCCGTTGACCTTTCGGCAAAAGCGAAGGGAATTGCGGAGGAAGAAAGCCGCCGGGAATTCCTTACCATAGCAGAGCTTAACACTCTTGCCAAAACGCCATGTGATAATCCCATTATAAAACGTGCAGCACTATTTGCCGCATTGACCGGCTTACGTCACTGTGACATTCAGAAACTACATTGGGGAGATATTCAAAAAGTCGGAGAACAATATCGTCTGAATTTCACTCAGAAGAAAACGAAGGGTGTGGAATATCAGCCCATTTCCGACCAAGCATATAAACTGTGTGGTACTCCCGGAGATATTGATAGGTTGATATTTGAGGATTTGCCGGATCCTTCGTGGGTCTCACGCCCATTGAAACGATGGATTGAAGCAGCCGGAATCAAACGCAGAATCACTTTCCATTGCTTTAGGCATACCTTTGCGACACTCCAGATAGCCGGTGGCACAGATCTATACACAGTGAGCAAGATGTTAGGACATACAAATGTCCGGACAACTCAGATTTATGCAAAAGTCGTTGACAAACTGAAAGATGAGGCAGCGAACGCCATAAGTCTGGATTTGAATACTGATGATATTGATTGAGTATGATTTCATATATAAATATAATCGCACTTTATAATAATTTATAAAACTTAGTTCATTGTAAGTCAAGTTCTTTATCGTCATTTATGGATTTTATAACTTTGCAGAAAAATCACGATAATGATAGATAAAACTCTCCCAAATATCACCCCCGGAATAATTACCGGCATAAACCTTATGCTATCCACAGCTATGGCATGGGAAACCTGTTTCAAATTTGATTTAGGACTTCAATGGAGCCTGATCTTTGTTCCAACATACTACTTGACATGGAAATTGTTTTACGGAGGATGTAACAGAATTAGTGAACGAGTGGTCAATGCCTTCGACAAGGCTCATAAGAACTTCATAGTAAGAAAACAACAAGAAGCTGTGAATGAGGCCTTGAAAAATATAGAACCGGAAATTATTATAAAAGAGCCGGATTCTGAGGACTCAATCAAATTTCATGAACAATGCGTCGCTGAAACCAACATAATACGTGAACAGTTGGCTCGTGAAGAAGACGAGAAACTGGAAAAGATTCTTTCTTACACAAAGGAGACATTCATGCGTATGAAGTTCTCCCAATCCGAAGTTTCTCAAATTTTGGATTGCGTAAGATACTTTGTAAGACATAAAGATGTGTTGAAAGCGAATGCGCTCAAGATATCAAAGAAGCCGGAGGTAACTCAGGCTTCCTTGAAAAATTTCGCATGGAATATCGCATTTCAATACGGCATTGACGGAGAAACTACCGCAATATTTGTCAAAGCTACATTCGGGGAATGGTTCTCAAACACAGAAATCTCATCAATCCAAAAGACACTACGCAATATTCGAGGAAGCCATGCTATAGAGATTGACGAGAGGATTCTAAATGGTTGAGATGTTAGCGACTTCTCTTGGATTTCGGTTTGTGAAATTTATCCTTGTCCGGATTGTTCCAAGGCAAATCGGAAGAAGAACCGCCTGAACCTGTTCCTACATGCGTAGTCGGAATTCCTCCGGATGCAGTCTGTAGCGCAATAGAGAGAAGCCCGTGTTGGCTGGAATCAACCTGTTCCCAAGGCTCAAACAGCTCGTTGACTAATTCATGCAGAGTTATTTCGCCACTATCATATCTACCAAGGAGATTCAGAGGAACATCATAAGAGGTAGCCTTGAATTCCTTGCCGTGGAAAAACGTAGTGATCGACAGATTGGGGTGCATACGATTGGGAATCCAGCCGCTGACAAGATCTGCGCCTGATGACAGGCGGTATCTTTCAGGGTAAGCCTTTCGATGAAGTTCTTTGACTCGCTTGTGTTCGGCATTATAACGGCTCTCCCACTCGGCAACTCGTTTGGTCGCTTCTGTAATTTCTTTTTGGAAAGAGTTGCGCTCACGAAGTGAGGCGGCTTTCAGATTTTCATACTTCTGTTGCAATTCAACAATTTGCTGCTTTAGATTGGCTATCTGTCTATCCTTCTCGGCAATCTCCTTTTCGAGTTTTGGCAATTCACCGGTGCCAAGCCATGATAGGATGCGATTCTTTCCATCCTTAGCACCCTTTTCAATCTTCTCCTTTTCAGCCTCCAGTTTCACAATCTCAGAAGTCAAATTCTCAATATCTGCCTGTAGTTCCAGAGCCTGCTGACGGTTATATTGCTGCTGAGTCTGATGCCTGGCACCACTTGCTATGACACCACGGTTCAATCCGAATTCGGACATAGCCTTTGCATATGTGTCCTGATATTGCCTCAACTTTCCTCGCGCCATTACCTCATCGGCACATAATCTCGGTGCTGCTTGCTTCTCCTTATACTTCTGCTCACCTTCCCGATTACGACGCTTGCGAGGCGTTGTTACTATCGGAATAACCGTAGCATGAAGATGGGGAGTCTTCTCATCCATGTGAAGCACACACGATACAAGATTTTCTTCACCGAAGGTGTCATGCAGCCATTTGATATTTGCTTGACACCATTTGTCTAACCGGCCTTCACGTTCAAGATTTATCATCTGCTCATGGGAGCCGGTCAATAGAATCCTTACTGCCCGAACCTGATTCTTGCCGATTTTCCTCTTCAGTCCGGCAGTATCAAGACGATGTTGAATCGCTTGGGTGCGATTTGTAACACCTTTCGGGAAGGCTATAAGTTCTCGGTTTAGATGCGTCCGGCTACCATCAGCATTGTCCGGGATATACTCTTTGCCTTCGGCTGTCCTACGCTCAATATGACAAGACATTCCCGAATCATTACCTGCGCCACGCTCAATGTGGCATACTGCGTATTGTGTAGTCATTTCGATGTTTTCAAAAGAGTATTCTTGGAAAATTCCGTATTACTTGCATAAGATGGCCGATAGTCCGAGCTTTGCTTGAGGGCTTTTTTAGGCGGTGACGAAGGCAGCGCATGAAAATGCCCTAATAAGCTACGGAATTTTATTACTAAAATCCTCCCTGCTTTCAGCAAGCTGATTGGCTTCGTCATCAGCTCATATAATTGGGGTTCCCTTAATTGCCGCATCCAATAGGAAATCGGCTATGTCAAGTTTTGCGGCTCTCTGTTGAGGCGTTGCCATATCGGATAAGGCGTTGACAATCCCAACTGTCGGAGTTATGGTGCGTAGCATGGATATTTTACCTCGCCAACGGTCTTCTGCATCCAAATCCGGGACAAGCCACACCTCCCTGCCTTTCAGAACTTGCGAAGCGGTCTGATTAAGGCAGCCGCAGCACCCACCACTCGCCAGCCACAAGAATTGCGGATAATAGTGTGAGGCGATTATTGCAGACTTCTCTGATTCCACAATCATAACCTTTGAATCCGGATAGACCGATAGCAGGTGCTCGCCGAAGAAGCACTGCATGAGGTTGAAGTCTCCGGGATTCGCAACCATTGATTTCATACGGTGCGCCCACATGAAGTTTACTAATCCATCTTCTTTTATACGGTGGCCATCGTTGCCGTATTGCATTATCTTCCCTGTGCGGATACAACCCTTGACATCTACCGGCCAAAAGACTGACGCACCATTCATAGATAGTGTTGCACCGACATTATATAAATGGAATAGTCGCATGGTCTCATCATTACCCCATAGCGAACAGAGGAATCGGAACAAAGTTGAAGACTGACAGCGATTCATGGATTCAACCATTCGGCTGTGTTCTATGAACGATGGCTTAGTGTTGTGCTCTTTGATGCGTAAACTCAACGGACGATGGACTGAAAAATCATTCAACCAAGGATAGTCCCGAAAGTATTCGGATGGGGTGTAATGGTATCCGCATTTGAATATACGGTCACATTTGCCAACATAATTGGAGAGAAACTTCCCGGTGAATGTGTCAACATAGCGCACCAGTTTCTTTGCTCGCCCACACACAGGACATGTGACTTTGATGCGCGGACGGGTGTTGTCTAAACGATATCGGTAATCTTTGTTCATAGTCTGTCGATTTTGGTTGAGTGAAGTGTCGCGTATATATAGGGGCACTTCATCCAACTAACTTTTTCAATAGTAGAAATCCCGAATGTAACGATATGGATTGCCCTTCTTCTTGCCTTTGTCCACCTGCTCAATCATTCGTTTGTTCTTTAGAAAAGTTATCAGAATCTTGAGCTTGTAATCACTGAGTTCGATATCCTCGTCAGCGTATGCGTCACGGAGCGCATCCATGAGTTCGCCATGTCTGAGGAGAGTATCCGGATTCGGAAAAGCTGAATCAAGAGCGTTACGGTGTGTCTCTTCGGAAATATCGTGGTACGGGTTCCATGCCTCGTTGCCTTTTATGTCCAGTGTCGGCGCATAGTCCTTGATAAGTTCCGGCAAAGCCTCGGAGTTGATTCTAAATGCAAAGGAAGGAAACGAGACGTCACGGATATAGACAGCTTCGACCGTACTTATAGCCTCGTCGTTTTTATCCTTCCCGACGCGAAGCACCGTCTCGGATTTGTTGTTGATTTCTGTTCCAATATGTCCTCGCGCATTCTTGTCACCCTTGTTCTGATGTATCACGGTATGGATATGAAGGTTGAATTCCTCCGTCCATTTCATGAGATAATTGACTATCAGAGTGGCCTCCCGTGGATTATTGATGTCAAGCATCAGGTCGCGTATGCCATCAATGATTACCAACCCTATGGTCGGTGTATTGCGTATCATGTGATCAATCATGCCGATGCGGTCTTCAACTGAATACTTGCGTAGGGCGAAATACTTTATCCTCTCCTTGATTTCATGGTTGCTCTTACGGGTCAGACGAGCGATGCGCTTGAATACTCGGAAGGCATGGTAAGTGCTCTGCTCGGTATCGAAATAGAGGATGCCGTTCTGGTTCGGAGGCATATTGCCGCGATAGTTTAGAATGGTAGAACTTGTCATTGCGGCCGCAGTCATTGCCGACACGTTGAAAGTCTTCTTGCCTTTGGGCTTGCCGATCGAGGCACTGAAATTGCCGAAAGTACAAGCAGGCGAGTCTCCGATATATATGGCTACCGGTGGAGGTGGCACCTCCTTGTCGATATCAAGCTGCGCCTCGCGGCACAATTTATTGTAACGGTCTGATTCCGGGTCCGACGCATGAAGTCCCGCTCCGCTTTCAACCTCGGCTATAAAGCCGCCAAGAGGGTCATTCATTGTAGTCATGGTTTACGTTCCTTTATTCCGGCACAAAAGGCTTCAGCATCCGCCTCGATTTCACGGATTGATTTAAGCTGTTCTCCAATCAGCCACTTGTCTATCTCCGACTTAAGGAACATGATGCGCTTGCCCTTCTTGTGAAAAGGAATAAGATGTGCGCTTGTCCAGCCATAGACTGTCTGCGTGGCCGGACGTGTCGGGAGATAAGTACATAGCTCCTTGATGCTCATCCACACATCCTTTTTAGGAGCGGAGGCATCGTTAAGCGATTCAAGTTTACGGTCAAGCTCTTCAACTTTCTCAATCAGATACACCAGAGCTTTGGGCATATCCTCGAATTTGATAGTGGTTCTGTCTATCATCTACATTGGTTTTGCATTGCGCCTCAATATCGAAGCGTCCTGCAAAAGAATAGCAAAAACCGATGGTGATTTCATTATGATTCAGTCCATAACCCAAATCATAATCGAAACATAAAATAGTTATCGCTATATATCTTGTAATCTGAAGCTTATCTTATGGATATATTTTTATTATGATAACCTATGATTTGTTTATGACCCTATTTTATAATATATATATATAGAGTTGTGGTTTAGGGCGTTGATGGGAATGCGTTTTACTGCATGAAGTATTGGTTATGTGACTTGACATAACTAATTCAAAAATCGGGAAACATTAAAATATTGCGTTTACCTTTGGTTTGATATGGTATTTGTCTTTGAAGATGATGAATTATGACGGATACTAATTAACTTGGAGGCGTTCTATTTCTTTATCTTCTGAATATTCTATATTAAGCGATGATGCGATGATAGCAAGTAAAAAACATAACCATTGTTTGCGAGAGTTTGACAAATTTTTGCTAATTTTGCATTTGCCGTGTGCCGATTTTTCTGCACACGGCAGACATATTGAAGATGAGCGTCAAACACTCGGTTATCTGATACTGAAAATCTGGTAAATTTATCTTACGGCTTGCAACTATTCTGACAATCAATCTCATATAGATATTGCGGTGTACGAATAGTGTACTTTTGGGGAAGGTGGTGGAAAACAGATACAAATGAATTTGAGATATTTATAAGGCGTTAGGGATTTTTAACTACGCCCGTTTGCCTGTTTTTTTCCTGTGCCGTTCACTCTTGAAAATCCCTGTCTGGAGTGGTTTCAAGCCGAAGGAATTTGTTTAGCCGGTCTAAGCAGCGTTTCTTTTGGTCGAGGTTGGGATGGACATAAAGATTGAGGGTCGTCGCCACATTGGAGTGACCGAGTATGACGCTTACCGTCTTATAGTCGCAGCCGCTCTCGATACATCGGGTGGCAAAAGTATGGCGCAGGCCGTGGAACACGATGGGCGGAATCTTCAATCGGCGCAGCATTCGGGAGAATGTCTCGCGGTAGGTGCGTGGCTCTTTCGGGGTAGAGCCTGAACCGACAACGTATATATTTGCCTCTTGTTGTCGGCGCACTTTGCGGAGCGCGTCAAGCAGTGGAGCGGAAATTGGGATTTCCCTTACCGAATTGCGAGTTTTGGGTGATGAGGCGTAATGTTCGGTAACCCCTTTCTCGCAGTTATAGATTCTGCCTACCGTGCCGCGAACCGAGATTATACGTCGCACCATATCCACCTGCTCCCAGCGCATGGCACAAACTTCGCCGATACGCAAGCCGCAGCATAAGGCAAGCATTATTCCTATGTTCTGCGGTGTTGGTGCAGCGGTGAGCGATTGCATCAGCTTTCGGTGATGTAGTAGCGACAGCACCGGGAGTTGACGGACAGTCACGGACGGAGGGTAGACAATCTCCAAATCGTGTGATTGACAAAGACCGTGTTTCGCTCCGAACTTGGCGACGGCTTTCAGCACCGCCACGATGTCGTGAATGCTCTTGTGCGACAGCCCTGCGGCGATTTTGTCGAACACGAACTGTTGAACAGCTTCCTCCGTGATGTCGGTATAGTCGGCAAACTTCGGGAGAAGGTGGGTTTTGAGAACGAGGGCGTAGGCGCAGAACGTGGAGTGTTTCACCACATTGCGCTTAGCATCTTTCCAGCGATCGGCGATTTCGCCGAAAGTAAGAGTGTATGGCATATTAAGTGAAAATTAAAGTTCCACAAAATATACCGCTGCAAAATCGGATTATCGGTTGCCTTTGGCTCGGTTGTGGTGCTTGCAGAGCATCTGGCAGTTTTCAATCGAGGTTGCCCCTCCGCGGCTCCACGCCGTAACGTGGTCTGCGTCCATCTCACTTTGCTTCCATATTTTCTGCGCGGTAGCTTGATGGCCGATGGCGCAGTCGGGGCAGTTTGAAATTCCTTTTTTCTTTGCCTCCTCGGTCTGCCGGGCATAAACGGCACGCTTGGTTGCCTCATCAAATATGCGGATGTCAAGATGTTTCCTCTCTGTTTCACCCCCAAGCAGGTACTCAAACACACCGCGACGGTTCTTAACGTATGGGTCAGCATACAATTCCTTGACTCTTTGAGCCATTTGTGTCGGATTGTAAGGTGTGGCGTGGTATCGCTCATAAAGCTCACCCCACGGCAAGCCGCGCATCTCGTTTTCAACAAGAGGGAACACGGCACGTACCCAGGCAATTACGGAGTTGAAGTAATTGACAAGTTCCGTGATGTCCGAGCTAAAACGGTGGTCGCGCATATATTCCTCGGTTTTGCCCCGGCTCACCCATTCGAGAGCGGTTTCAAGAAAGTCCTGTCGGTTGACTGCGCCGTTAATATAGGCACTCCATTTCTGAATTTGAGATGTCTGCGAATTGCTGAACACCTCCTTTGCAGCGGTGACAAACGGGCCGGAATACACAGCATTGAGCAATTCCTGATTGTTGAGCGGTACTCCGGCTATGTTGATTGTCTTGAACCATTCCTTTATTTCCTGCTCCGTACCTTCGCACTCATAAATAAGCAATTGAGTGTTCAGAAATTTTTCGCGTAATTCTTTCGGTAGGCTTTCAAGGCTTTGGGGTAGTCCTTGACTGTCTTTCCAACTAAGTTTTCCGGCTCCGTTGTAGAAGCGTCCAAGCGAAGTGATGCGCTGTTGTCCGTCAAGTACCTCAAAACGTCCGTCGGCAGTCTTTACAAAGTAAATAACTCCGAGCGGGTAGCCCTTGAGTACGGAATCAATCACTGCTACATCGCGTTTGCCGTCAGCATAAATATAGTTACGCTGATACTCCGGCTGAATGGTGAGTTTTCCTCCCATTCCGAAAAGGCCTTTGGCCTCGTATTCGTTGTAGACAAAGCCGTCGCAGATGTCGGCGACTGTCCACTCTGTATGTAGTTTTGTTTTCATAAGGTTCTATTGTTGTTTAGTTTCAATCTTAGGTCAAACTCAGGGTGATTCTGGTAAAGAACTCGGATTAAAGCCTTATCCCCGTGAATTAAAAGAACTAAATCCAAGCCTAAGAGATGGGCAGCTTTACTATTTGGAGAATGGTATACCACAAAAGCCATATGCACGAGTCCTTATCAAACGTAAATTCAAATGAGTAAGACTGTTTCAATCTTAGGGATAAC
>JAETNO010000044.1 GCA_021768245.1 Bacteroidaceae bacterium
CCTTTCTGAATCGACAAACAGTTGCAACCAATCGTCAATACATATCATCGGTTGCATATTTTTTCTACACAAATTTAGCAATTTTTTATTCGTATACAAATAATTCAGGTACTTTTCATCTCTCTTTTTATATCTCAATGTGCTTTTGCGGATACTTACGGTACCCTCTCCCGAGCGCCGTTCCTGCCGGTACCGTAAGATAAGTGCACTGTTTATTTCGAATCGCGCACGCATCGGATCGGGCCTGCCACCGACTTTACATAATAAAAATAGAATTGGTATTCGAATATATGGAACAGGCTATGATCCTTATGGATATGCAAAATATTCACTCGGTTGCCTGTATCCGTAGTTGCATTATGGTAGTTCCCGCAACTGCTTGTACGAATACCTCCTCCATCGCCTACACGTGTTCCCTGTGTCGGGAAATAAGATGTCGGACCGTCTTTCCATTTCTGCATATACATATTCATTCCATATCCGTTCGCAAACTTGTCGTCATAATTGATATCGCTCATAGATGCCGGATTGATTCCCGTATTTGTAAATTCGAGCCACAATTCACCTGAAGCAACCCTCCAGCCCGTAGGGCAAGGGTCGAAAATGGATTTCTCCGTTCCGTAGTTGTCGTATATATGGACATTATTACTCGGGTTGATCGTGTAGGATTTCATGCCGTCGGCGGCCGGTTCCAGTCCGCCCCAAAGTTTGTTGTCGCTTTCTCCGGTCGGACACCAGTCGCCATTATTGAAGTAGTTGTTCTTTGCTTGTACGTAAGCTTCATTTTGTTTAACAGCGTTCGTACCGCTGATAAAAACGGTGGGATTGGCGATGGCGTGTCTGACGGCTCCGGTAAGGGTGCTTCCGATCACCGAATGGAACAGCTTGGTTTCATCGGCAGCGGATGTCTTATGCACTTCAACCTGATTGGAGTTGTCATAATGCAGATCCGTATGCTCGTCGTTATAATCCTGATACTCGCTTGCGATATGGCGTAAAGGCGGGAACGGATCCTTTCGTCCCCATTGATACAACATGCCGAAAGCCTGCGTCATCGGATCCGGATACCGGTGAAGGCCGTTTCCCGTACCTTCCTGATTCTCCGCCAATGCCCCGAGGTTACATGACATGACGGCATAACCCTGAATGCGTGGTTTTTCGGGATATATCCCGTTCTGATCCCAGTCGTATGTGTAATAAGTAACGGCTCTGCCGAGATTGTCCGGCTCATCATCCGTAACCCAGATGTGCCAGGACCATATGATGTCACCCTCGCTGTTGTAGGCTCCGATCAGGGCATTGCCTTTCTTTTGCGTTCTGACATAGATTTTCTGATGGATGTCGCCCGTGTTCTCGCCGAGTTGTACCTGCGTTCCGTTCGTATTATCGCCGATGCAGTCTTTGGTTTGCCAGATAATGCCGACGCGGGCTATTTTCAGATTCTCGTCATGAGGACTTAAATAGTCTGCAAAATTGTATCCGCCCCCCGTCTCTACACGGTAATAGGGCTCAAAAGAGAGAAAACCGTCGGGTTTTACGACAAAACAGTTGGCCGACGGATTGTTTTGGTTTTTCTCCCCTGTGATAGTCACCGTTATGCGGTAAACTTGATTGCGCTGGATATTGAAATTGTTGAGCGAGTTTCCTCCGGGATAAGCCGCATAGAGATATCTTTCACCACCGATTTCGGTGGTTATATCCACCACAAGCGCATTGGAGGGAGCTGCATCGGACTTGTTGCCGCCCTGGGTTTGCGTTTCTCCTTGCAGGTTTTCGGGGACATAGAAGACGGCCCATTCTTTATCTTCATTCTTTTCCAAATCCGAGGCGGCAAAGGCTATGGAACTGAATGTCGTTTCATCGGGAAACGGAACCGGCTCCATCGGTTCTCCCTTTCCATCGCCAGCCAATGTCTCTACCCGGCAAATATTCGGGATTTGCCTTACGTTGACGTTATTCAGTTCCATCTCCGCCTTTCGCATCTCTACCTTTACTTTGAGTTTGGCATACATACGCGTAACGGGTACTGTGACCGTAATACCTGTCGTCACCTCCACCTCTTCGCTGGCTCCGGCCATTGGTATCGACACCTTGTCTATCGACCGTAACGGGAAAGCTGTGGGCAGGGTTTGCTTTTTCAGTTGCTCCAGCTGCTTGAATTTTTGCCAAGAAGCATCCGTGCCGTCGTTGGCCCAGTTGTCATAGCCCGTGTTGGTTACGACATATACGACGGACGGAACTCCGGCTTTCAGATATACGGGCAGGTCTTGCAGCATTGCCTGGTCGGTAATGGTATAGTAACGCGGCTTTATTAGCAGTTCTTTCGTTGCCGCATCGTACTGGAACACCCAGATGTTGTGGATCTCTTTTTCCTCCGGAGTCTCCTTTTCGGGTGTGCCGCTCGGTATGGACGCCCTTGTTTCTGCCTGTGCTTCAACGACAAATGCGTTGACGGATAAATTCAATACGGCTTCCGTCAGTTCGCTCTCATCGGGAACTGTTCCGTTTGTTCCGCATGTCTGCGGTTGCAGTTCTTCTGTGCAACCGCCCGTTGCGATGGCTGCCGATAAAAGTATGAATAAGAAGTAATGTTTCATATCAGTCAAAAGTATATTCGTTGTCATAAGCATATTGCCATTCCTGCACGTTCACCGTGAGCCGGTTGTCACGGACAGTGACGGTGAAACGGTAGAGATTGTTGCGCGAGATGTCGAAACGCTTGGCATCGTCGTTATTATCAGTCTTTCCGTTCTCGTCGTAATTTGCGAAATAGACTTTATGATATTCGTCCTTTCCGGCCTGGATATCGAGCCTGACTTCAATGCACGAGTACTTGTCGCCTGCATCGATGTTCCGGTATTCGGGCAGATAGGCAATCCATTTTTCATATTTATTCCCGTCAGCACCAATCCACTGGTATGCGAAGCGGAAGTTTTGTATTTTCTCTTCCGCATCGTTGCTATTATCCACGAGGTGCAGGCCGCTGACATAATCGCTGTTCCACTCACCGCCGTGGTCGTAGTCGTCCTGTGAGAAAACGTCTTTCGGGGCACAATACCCCTTGTTATTATAGCGGCGAATCTTCACTTCGCTGAACGACAGGTCGAAATGGTCGTCCGTCTTGAGTATTACTTCCGCCTTTGCCACGGCACGGAGCAGGGTGACAGGCTCGGGCAACAATGCAGCCTCTCCGGACTTGAACGCTATATTGTCGTATTCGCGAACCCCATAGAAAGGAATCAGCCGTTCCGGCCCCAACTCGAACGCAGAAAAACTATCGAACCGCCCCCATGCGGCATTGCAGATATCCGCAAGCAGCGTTTCTCCTGCCTTCATCGTATCGTCGCCGTATTGCGGCCAGTTGGCAAGCACGACCATCTTGAAACTCTGGTGATCGGCCAAAGCGGTAGGGGCCTTGCCAAGCATACTGTAATCCCTGTAATCGCTTCCTTGGGTCTCCACGAAACCGTCCGGCTCAAAACGGGCGATGAGCTTATTGTCGGAGGTGAAAAAATAAATCCGGTAGTTGTTGTTCTCTATGTCTATGTAGTTTTCATACGTTTCACCAGCTTCATAGCCTTCACCGGGCTCCGGGCTTCTTGCGGGTAATCTGAGACCGATGCTGAGAATCGGTTCTTTATCGGATGTGCCGAAGACCTCCGTGTCATGGCTGCACGAGGCAGCCCACAACACAAGGAGCGTCAGAGTCCCCGTGACGATATGTCTTGCCATATTCTTCATTTGCTTTTCTCCTATTACAAATCGCTGTTTTGCAGCACCACTTTCCAGGAGTTGATATAAATGTAGGTGTCGAGCCAACGGTCGCCTTCATCGAGGAAGAAGACCATGTCGTACACGTCCTGCCTGTCGAGATATTCCTGATCGTCCATGTTCCGGTTGTAGAAACCTTTCACAAGCAAGGCGTAGTCGATAAGGGGAATGGAGAAAACCGTCCTCTCCTTCTCCCTGTCGGTCACGGTAAGTCGAGGATCCTGTTCTTTCACGAGGCGCGGCACGGTCAGCTCGGCGATGGCCGCGCTGAAAACGGCGTTCGGGCCGTGGGCGTTCCCGTCGGGCAGGGAGGCCAGGCCCGCTTCCCCGGCGTCGGTATGCCATGCGTAGAAAGTCACCGGCTCGTCGGGCCGCAGCGAGTTGTCCCAGTCCATGCTTCCGTTGGTGTCGGTGATGGTGAATACAAACCTGTCCTTGTCCATGGCTTCCCCCGAAAGGTGCTGCAACACCACCCGCACGTTGTTGGTGTTTTTCACCAGCGGGACGGTATAAGTGTACGTACCCTCGGTCTCACCGAAGGTCTGTTCCGGCAGCCATCCGTGGAACAGGCGGTCGAGGTCTTCGGCGACAAATGCCTCGTTTCCGGCGTCGTGCTCCCTGCCGAGCGTACAGGTCAGTTCGTTGCCGACGGTTGTTTCGGGTATCGAGAAAGAACCTTTGTCGGTAGTGCCGCACCAGACGAGCAGGCCGTATTCGCCCGGCTCTACGTTTACGGTCATGGCGTAGCCGTCGGCCGAAAGGGCTTCTCCCTGCTCGGTGCGCTGCCAGACCACCCGGCCCTCGGCATCGAGCAGGTAAAGCGTCACGGTGTTCACCTCGCGGGCAAAGGCGTCGGCAAACTTCATGTTGTAATCGTAACGGAACTTCACACGGTAATTCACCGTGCAGTCGCCCTCGTCGTCATAGATTAAGCCGTCGCAGGCATATAGCATCGGTGCGCAAGCGAGGGCCGCCAGCATTTTGCCGCTTGAAGTTCTTATGTAAGACCGTATATCCATTTGGCTTATGTTGTTATGTTGTATTGTATGCTGCGGAAAATGCCGCAGGGAATTTTCATTTTCAGAGGAAATTGGCAAATGCGCCTTTTCCGATTCCGTCCTCTCTTTGCGCCGGTGCGGAAGCGTTTTTTAGCCATTCCATGAGGGGCTTCGTCCTCATGGAATGGTTGTTCATGCAATGATTTAAAGTTCTACGTTTTGGCTGACAATCTTCCACGAGAGGATGTTGATTTTCGCGCCAACGTAATACGTGTCGTCGTCCGGATAGCCGGGAACGATCTTTTCGTTCCCGACAAAGATTCCTTTGCCTATTTTTTCCAATTTGTCAATGGTGACTACGTAGTGGTGATTGCGCACTACGCCGTATTTAGCTTCCGGAATAGTTTCGTTTTCTGCGACACCGGCATTATTGAGGTGTTCGATCGGAATGTTGTAGTACATCAATCCGCCGTCGTAAGCGGTAGCGCCTGCGGATGCTGCGGCCAAATCGTCGTTGAGGGCGGTAATGATCTGATCCGAGCAGTCAGAGCCGTCCTCTGCGTACAACGGGGTTTCATTCTCATTGACAAATACCACTTTCACTTCTCCGTCGCCCATATTCTCCAGCTTCACATACTCTTTGCCGATCTGGGTGTATTTTGTGTTGCCTTGATCGTCTTTGCCGTTCTCATACCACACGGTGTGTTGGTTTCTCGCTTTCAGTACGCTGAGCACATATTCGAGAAAGGAGTCTTGTTTGAACAGCATGCCATTGTAACGCACGAGGTTGAGTGCATTGCCGCTCGCATCGTAAACCCTGGCTTTCAGCAGGATGCTTGTAACGGCAGATGGAAAGTTGGCGGAAACGACCGTACTGGAGTTGGTGTTCTCGGCGCAATAGGCCGGAGTTCCCAATGCGGTTAGGCCGTTTTCCAAATCGACATAGTTCAGGTATTCGGAATTGGCGGGAACCCCCGCGGCATTTTCGGGATAGCCGGAAAAACCGTAGTTGAACGACTGGCCCCAATGGCTGCGGTAGTTGATCGGTCTGTTCCAGGTAAAGCCCAGCTCATCGTTCGTCCAGGTCGCATCTATGTTCTTGACCATGTACGACCTCTTCGCTGTGGCATTGAGTTTCCATCCGAGCAGTTCCACATAAAGATCTTCCGAAGCGATGTCACCACTTACGGCCGAGTTGTTTTCGCCTGCCACGGTGACCTTTATCGGATAACGTCCGTTGGCATCCCTTACGAGTTGATCGGATACGCTCAGGGTTACTTTGGCTGCCAGACGCTCCACATATACGGTCACGGTATTGGCAATGGCGTTGACATCCGTCATCGGTTCAAGAGAGAAATTATCCTCTTTGACTTCCGTTACGAAATACGCAGCCCGATTGGCTGCGGTATAGCTCGTCGTGCTCATGGTAAAGTAACCGGTCGTGACATTATCGGTTGTTGACGGGTAATAAATACCTTCCGCATTCGCGTCCGCAAGCACCATTTGCATTTCCCCGAGCGTGTTTCCATGCAGGAAGCCCGTCGGTTTGTTGAGCACCGCTACCATGTACCTGGGATAGTTCTTCCTGCCCAGTTCTTTCAGTACGACGACGTTGTTGCTCGTAAATTCAATGTTGCCGGCAGGGTTTGTCGTCGAGGCGTTGCCACCCGTCCAGACATCACCTTGTGTAACGAATACGCCGTCTGCATCGTAAAAGTAAAAATAGGCGTTTTTGACGGACTGTTCGTTCGTTCCGTATTCAAATTCGCCTTCCTGCGCCCTCGTAAGGGAGCCTGCATCGGCGAGCCGGACATTGAGGTATGCCTCGTCTACAGTGAAAATCTTCGGGGTATCATCCGGAATGATTCCCGATTCATCGTTCGAACATGCACACAATGCGCTACATGCGAACAACCCTAAAAATAATTTTTTCATCTTCATAAATGTGTGGATTTGATTTTGTTAATGGTATATTTTCTTGTTAATGTCTCCCTTTTTCAAGCTGTTCGAGCGTGATGCCTGCCTGCTCCGATCCGAGCGTTTTCGCCTCACTCAGGTAGCGTCGGGCGCTGTCGTAATCCTTTTGCAGGATGGCCAATGCACCGCGGGCATAAACCGCCTCGGGCGAATCGTCCGCTTTGGCAAGGTAACGCTTCGCACCTGTGAGGTCGCCGCGGCGCATTGCGGCGTTGGCGGCGTTGAGGTTGGCAACGGTGTCATCCGGGAACATGCGCACCGCTGTCTCGAACACTTCGGTGAACTCGTCCGTGCCCGGTTCATACTCTCGTGCGACGAGGTAGAACTCGTTCAGGCTCAGTTTCTGCGGTCGCTCGTGCATAATTCGTTTTATCTCCTCCACGTCGCTGTAACTGCGGATGGTGTAAGCGATGCGGTAGTCGGTGCGGCGCAACGCCGGATAACAGTTCTGTAACAGGAAGCGGTATTCCTCCGGATAGGTGCTTTTTATTTTCCACTCTTTGGCATCCGGTTCCAAATTGGCGTCTATCAAAGCGATGATCCTCGTGCGATGTTCAAGGTTCGACCGTTCCACGTAGCGGCGCAATCCAGCCCAATCCTCCGCTTCGTAGCCGGTCGTTATCATATCGCCTTCAAACTGGTAGAGTTGCTGTATGTGTTTCTTCAATGCGGCGGTACGCCCGATAGCCAATTCCTTGTTATGCGCATACGGACTTTCGGGCGAAGCATAACCTTTCAGCCATACCGAGGTGATGGTTATATCCATGTCGTTCTGCACGGAGTCGATCGATGACTGTATTTTCCCCAGTTCGGCGGTGTTGTGCCGATAGCCCGGAAAAATCGCTGTCTGGTCGACCGGAAAGTCGATGAACGCCGAACCTTCGAGTGAATCCCGCTTTTCGACCAGCCCTTGCGGACGTACATATACCAGTTCGGGGAAAAACGCCTCGGAATGTCGTCCGAGCATCCCGGTCTGCTTTGCCAGCAGCGTGTTGCAGCATCCGTAGTCGCTGCGGTGAAGTGACAGCACGGAGCCGTTCATCCATTCGGCGTATGGCACCATGCAGTGATATTCGATGTCGTCAGGCTTCTCCGCAGCCTTGTAGCTCTTTTCATCCCTGCCCGACAGCATGCTCTCGCCCTTGCGTACATAGAAGTAGTAGCGCCGTCTGCCGTAAACTCCTATCGATTGCAGGCTGAGCGAATCGCTGCCGTTGACCAGCCATGGTGTGAGCAGCACCGCGCGATTATTGTCCACGTCGAGCCCAGACAAATCCCAAAGCATATCTATGGCGATGTACGCGCCGTTGCGTTCCATCCTGAGATTTTCTATGGAAACGCCGTCCACGATGTCCTGTTTCCGCATGTCGATTGCGGTCTGCGCTTCCGCTGCCGTAACCATGCCCAAAAGGGCTGAAAGGATATACAATCTCTTTTTCATCTCGTACACGATTAAAATACATAAACAAGGTTGATTGCCGCCTTCGTCGGGCCCACGTAGTGGTGCGGCTTGTCCGTTTCCACCTTCCTGCCGCAGCCGGTACACCGGAAGCGGTCATAGCGTGTATAGGAATAGCCGAAGCCTATTTCTGCCTCGAGGTTCCAATGTCGCCCCAGTATCCACGCATAACCATAAGCGATACCAGCGCCTACGAACCAGCCTTGATAACGGCTATCCTTCAGTTTGCGGGCATCCGAACCGAAGAAGTTGATTTGTCCGTCGAAACCTCCGATATTATACTGTCCGCCATGCATGTGGGCACCCACGAAGTGCCCCGAGAACCGGTCGCGGAACCAGTACCTGGCTTCAGGTTGAAAGACCCAGTGTTTCCAGCGTCGGTCGTGCGAGAGCGTCCATGCGTTGAATTGCCCCGTTATGTCCAACGTCCATTTGGGAGCGAGCCCGACCTCTATTCCCAAATTCGGATTCAGGAAAGCGTCTGCCAGGATATTGCTCTTGGCAGCCACTCGCTGGGCTTCGATATCCTGCGTAATACCGGTGACGGCGATTGCCAGCAGGACGAACATTCGTTTTATAATTCCATTATTCATACTTTAAATCATTAGTGTCCCGTTAAAATTGGGACGAAGTTAATATTAATCAAATAGTCCCTCCAAGAGGGGATAATCGAGTTCTTTGACATCGTTGAAATTAGTCTTTTCGAAGAGATCTCT
>JAETNO010000017.1 GCA_021768245.1 Bacteroidaceae bacterium
CTTTTTCCTCTTTTTCAGGGGGGCTATTTGGATGAGCAACACGGGGTCAATTTAATTGGGTTTTAGGGGGGCAGTTTCTTTGACCACGACGGGGTTAATTTAATTGAGTTTTTCCAATAGCCTATCCATGTCAATTTAATCAATCTGTGACATTTTTGAAGATGTTTTCGCCGATTGCTTGAGTAATTTTGTCGCGCCAAGCGAGGTCAATGCGGCTTCTTCCATGAATCCAATTATAGAAAACGTACTTCGTTTTCTTACAGAACTTACAAATATCGCGCGTTTTATACGCTCGTTCCTTTGGTTCGAGGGAATTCAGGTAAGAGGCAAGAGCTTCGTTTGCAGTCATTGATTTTGAGATTTAAAATAAATGTGGTAACTTTACCACTGCAAAGGAACGAATAATAATTAAAAGTTAAACTATTTGAGAACTACATTCTTTAATTGTTTAATCTTATTTAACACTTGCATAAATGAAGCACATCGGCAACATTCTAAAGAACCATATAGAAACCAACCACTTAAAGAAACGCGACATAGCAAATGCCGTAGGCATAACATACAACTATCTATCAACTATTTTCACCAAACAGTCTATAGACTGTGCCTTATTTGAGAAGTTATGCGTTGTTACCGGACTAAACCCCATGAGCGTGTTTGACGGCGTATCCGGAGTGCACAAAAGTTTCTCCGATATCCATGCCGAAACCGTCTTGGGCGCGGCAACAGTGACTATTGGAACAGATACAAAAGCGCTCCTTGACCTATTGGCGGAAAAGGAGCGATTGATTCAAGTTTTAATGGCAACATCCGGCATTAAAATCGGGACAATATCGGGACAGGACAACAAAGAAACGAACGTTTAATACCTATATATAGAATGATGGAAATGTTACTATCAGAGCGCGACCTATCTTCTCACCCCGACAAAAATGAGTCCTTTAATCTTAAGGGACTCATTTTTTGTCTTGTCGTGTGGCTGATTGAGAGTTTTGGGCGTAATTGTTTTGCAATCTGAAACTTTTTGTCTACCTTTGCACAGTTTTTTCAAACAATATTGTCGTGGGAAAATTTTCAGAATTCCGCCTTCCGTTGAAAACGATTCCCGAAGGTGTTCAAGAGTTTGAATACCATCTCGGTAAACAGTTTTTCGTGAACATGGAAAGCGCCGACATACATGACGCTGATCTTTCAGTGAAGCTGACGGTGACACATAAGCATGACATCTATGACCTTGCTTTTCATGTCACCGGTACTGTCACACTTATCTGTGACCGCTGTCTTGATGACCTTATCCAGCCAATCGACGCGAGCTATGAGATTGCCGTCAAATATGGCGATGATTATTCGGAGACTGATGAACTTCTGATAATACCTGAAAGCGACAATTATCTTAACGTGTCATATATCATATATGATACCGCCTCCCTTGCAATTCCGGTGAAGCATGTCCATCCGCTCGGCAAGTGTAACCGTGCTATGAGCGCCCTGCTCCGCAAGCACCGCGCAACCAAAGTCGACGATGAGGACGCTGAACTCACCGACCAGCTCATCGACGAAATGGACAGCATGGACAGTGCTCCGGACGATTCCCAGGAAGAAGCCCCTACCGATTCGCGCTGGGACGCCTTGAAAAAACTTTCGACCAAGGAATCCGACGGCAGCGAAACTGACAAGGAATAACGGAAATAAATTGAATTCACATTTCATCAAGCATAAAAATAAAAAATAATAAATCATGGCACATCCTAAACGCAAGCAATCAAAGACCCGCACAGCAAAGCGTCGTACTCATGACAAGGCTGTAGTCCCCACACTCGCTCTCTGCCCTAACTGCGGCTCGTGGCATCTTTATCACACCGTATGCGGCGAATGTGGTTACTACCGCGGACGCATTGCAATCGAAAAGACAGCTGCTGTCTAAGCAAAGAGAACTGAAAATCTCGCGCGGCTCCGGCAGACTTGCGGGATGAATCGGGAGATTGGAAGTTTGACTCTCAAAGCCTCTCCCTCAGTCTCCTTAATTTCGAATTAAGGAGAGGTTCATCGCTCGTGGGTCCGCTTGACCCGTGTCCTGACCCGAACTTCTGATTGAGTTCCCGCTCATGACTGCCGCGGCCTCTCCGCTCATTTAATAAAAGACATTTTGCTATGCTAAATGCGCGAATCTCAGGAATCGCTTCCTATGCTCCCGACGATATTCTCGACAATGATATGCTCTCGAAGATGGTTGACACCAATGACGAGTGGATTACGACCCGTGTCGGTATCAAGGAACGCCGAATCCTCCGCGAGCCCAAGGGCTCATCTTTTCTCGGCATAAAAGCCGTCGAGAAACTTCTTGCCTCCACCGGCACAAAACCTGAGGAAGTAGATCTCCTTATCTGTGCAACCTCCAACCCCGACTACCGTTTCCCCTCTACCGGCTCAATTATAGCTCACCAGCTGGGGCTCAAAAATGCATATTCATATGACATTCAGGCTGCGTGTGCCGGTTTCCTTGTAGCTCTTGAAGATGGTTCAGCTTATATCCGCTCAGGCCTTCGCAAAAAGGTTGTGGTGGTAGCCGCTGAAAAGATGTCGTCAATGACAAACTACAATGACCGTGCTACCTGTCCGCTTTTCGGCGACGGTGCCGGTGCGATGCTTCTTGAGCCTACCGAGGAGAATGTAGGTGTGATTGACGGGGTGTTTCATATCGACGGCGACGGTCTTGAGCATCTGTGGATGCCTGCAGGAGGGTCGGCTCTGCCTGCCTCCCATGAGACTGTTGACGCCCAGCAGCACTATGTGATTCAAGACGGACGCAATGTCTATAAAAACGCTGTGACCGATATGCTTGAATCATCGCTTGAGGTGATGGAGCGCAACAATCTTACTGTCGATAATATCGACTGGTTCGTATCGCATCAGGCAAACCTCCGTATAATCGAGGCTGTTGGCTCCCGTCTCGGCATAGATTCCGACAAAGTGCTTGTCAACATAGAGAAATACGGCAACACATCGGCAGCCTCCATACCCCTGTGTCTTGATGAGTATAAAGACCGTCTGAAGAAGGGCGACCGTCTGATTCTTACAGCTTTCGGTGCCGGCTTCACATGGGGCGCGATGTATATCATATGGGATATCTGATTCCGGAAGTAAAAAATATTTTTACCACACGGTATATGAATTTTATACGGAAATAGCATCTTTTAAGGTGCTATTTTTGTTTATATTTAAATTATAATCACGAAAATTATCGATATGGAACATAAAGCAGGTTTTGTCAACATAGTCGGCAATCCGAATGTAGGAAAATCTACCCTGATGAATGACCTCGTGGGTGAACGTATAAGCATCATAACTTCGAAAGCCCAGACCACACGCCACCGTATTATGGGAATTGTTAATACACCTGAATATCAGATTGTCTTTTCGGACACTCCGGGTGTGTTGCAGCCGAAGTATAAGCTTCAGGAAAGTATGCTGAATTTCAGCGAGGGTGCGCTGGTCGATGCAGATATATTGGTCTATGTGACAGATGTGATAGAGGATCCGTCGAAAAATGCCGATTTCCTCGCCAAGGTGGCCAAGGAGAAAATCCCGGTGTTGCTCGTCATAAACAAGATTGACCTCGTGAAGGAGCAGTCGCAGCTTGAAGAACTGACTGACAAATGGCATGGTATTCTGCCCAAGGCCGAGATTTTCCCTATCTCCGCTCAGGAAGGCTTCAATGTCGACAATCTTTTGAAGCGTATCGTGGAGCTACTGCCTGAATCTGCTCCATATTTCGGAAAGGATGCGCTGACTGACAAGCCGGCTAAATTTTTCGTTACCGAAATCATACGAGAAAAGATTCTGACCACTTACGACAAGGAGATTCCATATTCAGTGGAGGTCATTGTTGAGAAATTTGAAGAGAAGGAGAAGTCAATCCATATAATGGCCGTAATCTACGTCGAACGCGACAGCCAGAAGGGCATAATCATCGGCCATCAGGGGAGCAAAATCAAGAAAGTAGGTATCGAGGCACGCAAGGATATAGAGAAGTTTTTCGACAAGAGCGTGTTTCTTGAGCTGTTTGTGAAAGTTGAGCCAAACTGGCGAAACCGTGAGAACAAGCTCCGCTCGTTCGGTTATATAGAATAGGGATACATAAATTCCCTTTTAAACCGTCCTTGAAGCGTGGCCGTCATGGCCATATTTCGGGGACGGTTTGTCATTTTACGCAATCGTAAATAAAATCCGGCGATTCGTTTGCTCAGACACTTCAAATAGCCTAACTTTGCCATTGAATTAACCTTAGAAATCTCCTAATTATCATGTTGAACGAATCTACGAGAGAGAATATAATAAAGCTTATAAAAAGGGAAGTCGTCCCGGCGATAGGATGCACCGAACCGGTGGCTGTGGCTTTGTGTGTCGCGAAAGCGACGGAACTTCTTGGTGTGACTCCCGAACGGATTGAGGTCAGCCTTTCGAGCAATATGCTGAAAAATGCCATGGGGGTCGGAATTCCGGGCACCGGTATGACGGGCCTTCCGATAGCCATCGCTCTTGGAGCGCTAATAGGAAAGTCGTCCTACGGACTTGAAGTGTTGCGCGACGTCTGTCCCGAGGCTGTGGAATGTGGAAAGAGATATCTTGAAAGCAATCCGGTCGTAATAAAACTTGATGAGGCTGCTCCATCGAAACTGCATATCGATGTGACAGCCGTCTCCGGAGAGTCGAAGACGCGTGCGGTGATATCATGCGAGCACACACATTTCGTGCTTTTGCAGAAGAACGGTGAGACCATACTCGAAGATGTTCCGGCTGGTGACGCTGCCGAATCGTCGGATGATGTACGTCTTGACATGGCTACAGTCTATGAGTTTGCTACGGAAAGTCCTATTGATGAGATTTCATTTATACTTGAGGCTAAGAGACTGAACATGGAAGCCGCGCGCACGGCCCTTGCGGGTGATTTCGGCCATTCATTAGGAGCTACAATCCGCAGCTACGGGCTTAAATATTATGGTGACACTCCTGTGGAGCATATGATATCATATACTTCCGCAGCCTGCGATGCCCGTATGGGCGGGGCGCCTGTAGCAGTTATGTCAAACTCCGGAAGCGGGAATCAGGGTATAACCGCCACAATGCCTGTCGTGTCGTTTGCGCAGGATATGGACGCGACCGAGGAGCAGACCGTACGTGCGCTTGTGCTGAGCCATCTGACGAGTATTTATATCAAGCAGAGCCTTGGTAGGCTGTCGGCCCTTTGCGGTTGTGTGGTGGCCTCTACAGGTGCATCTGCTGCGATTGTCTACCTTATGGGCGGTGGCTTCGAAGAAGTGTGCGCTTCAGTCAAGAACATGGTGGCGAATCTTACTGGAATGATTTGCGACGGAGCCAAGCCCTCCTGCGCGCTTAAGATTTCATCGGGAGTGTCTACTGCCATGATGTCGGCGATGCTTGCCATGAATGGCAAGTGTGTCACTTCGACCGAGGGTATCATCTCTGACGATGTTGATGCGACAATCCACAATCTTACCTCTATCGGACGCGAGGCCATGAATGAGACAGACCGCCTTGTGCTTCGCATTATGACCTCAAAATAATAGAGGGAACATATAATAAAAGACAGAAATAACAGACTTTTTAAGCCATGATGTTCGGCAAAATCAGTCTGTTATTTCTGTCTTTTATATGTTCCCTTGTCAACCAAGGGGCTTATATGCCCGGATTAAATCCAGAGCACATAAGCGAAGTCCTGACGGTGGGGGAGGAGCGGGTTGGTAGGATAGAGACGGTAGCTGTAGCGGAACACGCCCGGGTCGCGGAGCTTGTCGCTTAGCTCGAATGTCACTATGCTGCCTTCCTTGGAAACAACCTTGAACGGCATAGCGCCGATACGGCTTTCCTGATTGTCGTGAACCTTGTCGATTACAAGTTCGAGGGCTACATCGTCGGCGAGGCCGTTGGTGTCGATTTTAACCTTGGTGGTGAATTTCTGACCGCTGTGGTTGTTCTGGTTGAGATCCTCATTGGTCGATACTTCGAGCACCTTGATTCCGTCCCAAGCGGCAGCCACTTTCTGCTTCCATGCTGCGATTTCCTTCGCAATTTTGTCGCTGTCGGCTGAAAGTTTTTCGAAACGCTTTGCCTCGGGCTGGTAGAAGCGTGCGATATAGTCCTCAATCATGCGCTGCATGGTGTACTGCGGAGCGATGTGGCCGATAGAACGCTTGATATACTGAATCCATTCGGGAGAATAGCCCTTGGAGTTCTTGGCGAAGTAGAGGGGTATAATCTCGTTTTCGAGCATTGAATAGATGGTAGCGGCGTCGAGTTTGTCCTGCTGTCCCTGGTCGGTGAATGTGCGCTTGTCGGTAAGTGCCCAGCCGGCCTTTTCGTCGAGCTTGTAGCCTTCATACCACCATCCGTCGAGCACTGAGAAGTTGAGCACGCCGTTCATTTCAGCTTTTTCGCCTGATGTGCCGGATGCCTCGAGAGGACGGGTCGGAGTGTTGAGCCAGATGTCTACGCCTGTCACGAGACGCTTGGCGACAATCATATTGTAGTCCTCGAGGAAGATAATCTTGCCTTGGAACTGGGGCATGCGTGAGATTTCCACGATGCGCTTGATGAGTCCCTGGCCAGCGCCGTCGGCAGGGTGTGCCTTGCCGGAGAAGATGAACTGTACGGGGAACTGCTCGTTGTTGACGATGCGGGCGAGACGGTCGAGGTCAGTGAAGAGGAGGTGGGCGCGCTTATAAGTGGCGAAGCGGCGAGCGAAGCCGATGATGAGCGCGTTGGGGTTTATTTTTTCAAGAATCTTGATTACTGCGGAGGGATCGCCCTGGTTTGCAAGCCATTTTGCCTTGAAATCGCGCTTTACGAAGTTGATGAATTTGTTTTTCATCGTGCAGCGCATATTCCAGATTTCCTCGTCTTTAACCTTGAAGATGCCTTCCCAGGCCTTGGGGTCGCTCTGGTGGTAGAATACCTGCTCGCCGAGTTTCTCGGTGTAGAATGATTTCCATTCCGACGCGGCCCATGTAGGCATGTGTACACCGTTGGTCACGTAACCCACGTGGCTTTCCTCCCATGAGTAGCCTTTCCATACGCCGGCAAACATCTTCTTCGATACTTCGCCGTGGAGCCAGCTGACGCCGTTAGCCTCCTGACATGTGTTGAGGGCGAACACGCTCATAGAGAAGCGGTCCTGGCTGTCGGGATTCTCGCGGCCCATGTTCATGAGGTCCTGCCAAGAGATGCCGAGGCGGCCGGGGAATTCGTTGAGATATTTGTGGGCGAGGCCTTCGTCGAAGTAGTCGTGGCCTGCGGGTACCGGTGTGTGGACAGTGTAGAGGCTCGACGAGCGCACGAGCTCGAGAGCTGTGTTGAAGTCAAGGCCTTTCTCCACATAGTCTACGAGACGCTGGAGGTTGAGAAGTGCCGCATGGCCTTCGTTGGCATGATAGATGGTGTGGTTTACGCCGAGTTTCTTGAGGGCGAGCACACCGCCGATGCCGAGGAGATATTCCTGCTTGATGCGGTTTTCCCAGTCGCCACCGTAGAGCTGGTGGGTGATGGAGCGGTCAAACTCGCTGTTCATGTCGAAATCGGTGTCGAGGAGATAGAGCTTCATGCGGCCTACGTTCACTCTCCAGATATGGCTGTAGATTATACGGCCGGGGTAGGGGACTTCGAGAATGACGGGATGGCCGTTTTCGTCGGTCACCTGCTCGATTGGAAGCTGGTTGAAGTTCTGGGGCTCGTAGTTGGCAATCTGCTGGCCATCCACGCTGAGGCTCTGGGTGAAGTAGCCGTAGCGGTAAAGGAAGCCGATAGCGGTCATGTCGACACAGGAGTCGGATGCTTCCTTGATATAGTCGCCTGCGAGGACTCCGAGACCGCCTGAATAAATCTTAAGGCAGTTGCAGAGGCCATATTCCATCGAGAAGTAGGAGACGGAGGGGATGTCCTTGCGCATGGGCTTGGACATATAGTCGTTGAACATGTCGAAGACCATCTTGATGCGGTCCATCATTTCGGCGTCGTTCATCACTTCCTCGAGACGGTCGGAGTCGAGCTGCTGGAGGAGCATGACGGGGTTTTCGCCTGTCGCACGCCAGAGGTCGGGGTCGAGGTCGCGGAAGAGGTTCTTGGCCGCGCTGTTCCATACCCACCAAAGGTTGCGCGAGAGGGTTTCGAGAGGTTTCAATGCCTCGGGAAGTACGGACTTGACAGTGATGTCGCGCCATACGGGGGCATTAGTTTTGCTTACAGGCAGTTTCATATTTTTCAGTGAATTGTTGTTTTTGTTTTGTCTTTGTTTATAAAGGTTTTATTGTGTGGTCAGGAAAGAGATTGACTATTTCGAAGACTTTTTCATGCGGTCGAGCGCTTTGGAGAGCGCGATTGCGTAGGCTTCGTCATAGTATTTTATAAATTTCGCCCACGAGGCTTCCGATGCGGTGTGCATGGCGGCCTTGCGGATTTTCTTTGTCTCTTTTTCGCCGACGCATGTGAGATATTCGATGGCATGCGCGGTGTTGTCGGTCACTCCCTTGTAGTTGGAGTCGCCACGGCCTATGACGTTGACACCGCACTCGTCAAAGTAGTTCTCAAATTCTTTGAGCACCCACTGGCCGAAGCCTGAGAGCGAGGTGGTGACTGTCGGCACTCCGAAAGCGATACTTTCGAGAGGTGTATATCCCCAGGGTTCGTAGTAAGAGGGGAAGACGGAGGCGTCGGCTCCCGGGAGGAGATCATAGTAGGTGGCGTTGAAAATGCCGTCGGCTCCGTTGAGGTAGCATGGCACATATATTACCGTCACGCGTGAATCGAGACCGGCGAATCCGAGCTGGTGTATGCGGCAGTTGACCGCGTCGCTGTCGGGATTGTTGAGCCAGTGGGTGATAACGGGGTCGGGTAGCGGAGCCTGCTGCTCTTCAAAAGGCTTGCCGTCCATTGTCGCCATGCGTTGTTCGAGGTCGGTGCGTGCTTCCTTGGGCCAGGCGGGCACCATCACATAGGCGAGCACGTTGCGGCACAGCTGACAACGGCGCAGTTCATCGGCCATATCAAGGAAGAGGTCGAGGCCCTTGTTGCGGTATTCGCAGCGTCCGCTGGTTATTACCACAAAGGTGTTGTCGTCAAAACGTTTTCCGGTGAGGGCCGATGCGGCGGTGAGCATCTTCGCGCGTGCTGCACTGCGTGCTGCGGGAAGTTTCGAAGCCACAGGCACGAAGTTTTTCTCAAAGCCGTTGGGGGTCACCACATCGGGGCGACGTTCAAGCAGTTGCTCGCACTCCACAGCGGTGATTTCGCTGACCGTAGTGAAAGCGTCGGCTGCATGGGCGGCTTCCTTTTCAAGCGAGTGTTTGGCCTCCATGTTGAGCTCACGGGCCATCTGGTCGCCATTGTAGCCTTTAATATAGTCATAGAGAGGCTTGTTGTTGCCACATATGCTCCTACCTATGCTGGTGGCATGGGTGGTGAATACGGTGGCTACCTGCGGAAGCTTCCATTTGACATAGAGCAAGCCCATGCCGGTGGTCCATTCATCGAAATGGGCCACTATGCGCGGTTTGCGCTTGGGACCACGCTTCCCGGGAGTCGCTTCAGGAAGCCCGAAGCCGCTTTCAACAATAGATTCGATAACGATGCCGGAGGCGTGGGCGAAGGCGCAGCCTTCATCATAGTCGCCGTAGGCATGGAGGGAGTCAACGCCGAAGCGCTGCCACATTTCTCCGTAGAATTCATCCTTTACGGCATACATGCCGTCAAACTTTACAAGCACTGCAATCGGACGTCCTGGAACTTCCCATCGTCCGACTCTTACGCTAACACCATCAGGAAGTTTTGCTCCACGAGCCCAGTCTGAGAGACCGGTGACGTTACATTCGGAGAACCAAGGCGACGGATTTTCGTCAGTCCATACGTCAGGGCCTATGAATATTACCTTGTCCTTGAATTGCTTCTGAAGGGTTTTGGCCTTGGTGGACAGGACGGTGTAAATACCACCGATCTTGTTGCAAACCTCCCAGCTAACCTCGAAGAGAAGGTCTACCTGTGGCGTAGCAGGGGTATTGTCCATTCTAAATTCAATTTTCGATTTCAGAGCGCAAAGTTAATCAAATTTTTTTTAATATCAGTCAGATAGCTTGAAATCATAAGAAAAATAGCTAAATTTGTCACCACTTTACTACAGACCGGCCTTTCGGGAGGCCACTCCTGCCGGTAAAATTTTGAAGGTCTGTGCGGATAGAGCCATCATGCGTTTCTAAATCAGTCGATTCATCATTTTTTTATTAAATTAATAAGTTATATTCAAGTTTTAACCATGAAAAAAACTGCAATTGCTTTAATGCTCCTGTTAGGGCTTGGCACGGCCAGTGCCGGCGCCGCCGACAAGGGCAAGAGCGCGGCAGAAGATGCTGCAAGGGCTTGGGCCGAGCTTTACCCCGCCGTCGAACAGAACATCAAGGCCCCGACTTTCCGTGAGAAAGATTACCCTATTTTCAAGTACGGCAAGAAATCCAAGACCAAGGGCTATCTCTATACCCAGCTCATCAACAAGGTGATAAACCGCTGTTCCCGCGAGGGTGGCGGCAGGGTTGTGATTCCCGCAGGCACATGGCTTACCGGCCCGATTACTCTCAAGAGCAATGTCAATCTCCATCTCGAAGAGGGAGCCGTGTTGCTTTTCACTTCCGACCTTAAGGAATATCCGCTCGTGCGCACCCGCTGGGAGGGTATGGACTGCTACAATTATCAGCCTATGATTTACGCCTATGAGCAGGAGAATATCGCTATCACAGGCAAGGGTACTATCGACGGCGGTGCCGAAAGGGCTAACTGGTGGCGCATGTGTGGCGCGACCAAATATGGCTGGGAGGATGGCAAAGGCATCATCTCGCAGCGTATAGGCCGTCCGATTCTTCAGGAATGGAATGAGAAGGGCGTCCCCGTTGAGGAACGCAAGATGGGCGACGGCTACGGCATGCGCGTGCAGTTGGTCAACCCCGTGAAGTGCAAGAATGTGCTTATCGAGGGTGTCACCATGCTCCGCTCTCCCTTCTGGGTTATCCATCCGCTGCTCTGCGAGAATCTTACTGTCCGTGGCGTTCATATCCAGAATGACGGCCCCAACGGCGACGGCTGTGACCCCGAATCGTGCAAGAATGTGCTCATCGAGGACTGCTTCTTCGATACAGGCGACGACTGCATCGCAATCAAGAGTGGCCGTAACCGCGACGGACGCGAGGCCAACATCCCGTCGGAGAATATCATAGTGCGCAACTGCAAGATGAAAAACGGTCATGGCGGCGTTGTAGTAGGCTCTGAAATCTCAGGTGGCTACCGCACTCTCTTCGTTGAGAACTGTCAGATGGACAGCCCCGACCTCGACCGTGTGATCCGCATCAAGACCAACAACTGCCGCGGAGGTGTCATTGAGAACATCTATGTGCGCAACGTTGAAGTTGGCCAGTGTCGCGAGGCGGTGCTTAAAATCAACCTCGTCTATGAGCAGCGCGAGAAATGCCAGCGCGATTTCTATCCTACAGTGCGCAATGTGTTCCTCGACAATGTCAACTGCAACAAGAGCAAGTATGGCGTGAAGATTGACGGTTTCGACGACCGTTGCAACGTCTACAATATCGAGTGCAAGAATTCAAACTGGAGCGGTGTGACCGACGGCGCTCTCTCGCTCACCGGCGAGGCTAAGGATGTCCGTCTCACCAATGTGAACATCACGAAGAGCACTACCGGCGAGAAAATCGAAGCTCCCGAACCTTTCTAAAAAGGAGTACAGAAATTCTGAAAATTAGGTACATAAATTCAGAAATGGCATAAATAACAGATTAATTTAACGACGGATTAATTTGTAGATAAAGGGCACAGAATGTACATAACGAACATAAATTATGTCTCTTATGTACATTCTGTGCCTGTTATTTATGCTATTTCTGAATTTCTGTACCCTTTTTATAACATCTGTGATATAATATGGCCGCCCGGTCAATCCTCGAGAGGATTTGGCCGGGCGGCGCTTCAGATTGAAATAAAGGGGCTGATTACTGCTTGGTGAAGCTGATGGTATAGGGGAGAGATGCGAGGTTGAGTGTCACGAGATATTTGCCTTCACCGGGTGAGGGGATGTTGCCACCCTTGAAGATGAGGTCGTCGTTAGAACCGCCGAAGTCGATATCCCATGCGTCGTTGGCGCGAATCTTGTATTCACCGCCCTTCATGTCGACAGTGGCAGTCCATGTCAGGTTGTCGGCTGAAGGAGTGAGGGCCGTGCTTGCGTCCCATCCACCGGGGGTTGCATCACCGATAAGGCCGAGCGTGGTGACGTTGGTCAGCGAGTAGGTGAGGGCAGCGATGTTTGCGTTAGCCCAGTAGAGGCCGTTGACAGTCACCGGGATATTGCCAGCACTGCCGTCGGTGGTTAGTTTGCCGTCTTCTGCATATCCATAGTTGGTATGATTCCAATCAGGAGCGGAAGTGAACTTGAACTCATTCTCGATATTCACGAACCCTTGGTAGGTGGTATAGTTGTCGGTATACAGCATCTGTGAGGTAGCCGGAGACCAATTATTGGACGGACCGGGAGTGTAAAGATTCTTGATGGCAAGCTTGCAGGAATACTCGTAGAGTCCGAGGTCGTCGGCTTTCACATTGACAGTGAATAGGTGAGTATTGTCCTCGCGAACGATAGCGAAGGAGCCGAGAGTGGAATCTTTGAAGAATCCTTCGGCGTCTTCGGCATGCTCGCTATCGGCTGGAGCAAGTACCAAGCCGGTGCCGGCTACGAGGGTCGACTGCGGAACAACTGCCCATTCAAAGCCGGCAGCGGCTTCTGCAGCGGAGATGTCGTAGGTGCATGTGAAGACGGGGTCGTCGTAGGGGCTGATGCCACTGTTGTGCATCTCGATGGCTTTGGCAGCATCAATAGCGCCATCTGTCGGAGTGCCGATGAGATAATACTTCTCCTCGACAGTGAAATCGGGAGCGAAAGGCTTCATAGAGGCCGTCATCTGGCCGTAGTAGGTGTCGGTGCCACCTATGCGGAAATGGGATGTTGCATTTTTTGCGTAAGCCTTGAAGCGGATATAGGTCGTGCGAGCTGCAGGGTCAATGGTGTTAAGGGCTTCATGATAGATAGCCTCAAGCACATCGGGATTGGCAGTAATGGTGTTGCCGTCCATGACTGTCTCGAAATCCTTGGCATTGTTGAAGGCTTCGGATGCAGCCATCTGACCGATGAAATAGAAGTCATAATCTTCTTCAAGTCCATCGAAAGAGAGTACTTCCGCAAGTCTTACCATGCCGTCGGTTGCAATGACAGCCGGGAGGTCTATGGTAGCTGTGCCGGCTACATTTGAAAGCTGAAGTTCTGGAGCTTCGAGCACGGGTTCCTGGGGATTTGACTGGCCCGGAGGATTGGGAAAGTCGAAATCGTTGTCGCAGGATGCAAGGCCAAGCCCGAAAGCGAGTATGCTGAATAATGCGAATTTTTTCATTTTCGTGATTGTTGTTTAAAATTATTCTGCAGCTGTAATAGTTAAGGTTGCCGGTTCGGCCTTAGTGTCAAGAGTGAAGGTGAGTTTGCCTCCCGTCCAGTTTATGTTCCAGCAGCCTTCGCCAGTAGCGCATTTCATCGGGCTGCCAAGTGTAACGGTTTCGTTCTGACCTCCATTGTCAGATGCATAAGGCGTATTTCCCCATCCGGTCAGTTTCGGGTAAATGCGGAAATAGCAGTCTGCAGCAGCGATATCAAGGGTGTTGGTATAAATGCCGCTGTCGTCCTTACATACAAGACGCCAGTCCTCGAAATGTGAAGCATTGGCTTCGCTCGGTTCAGTCCAGCCTTTTCCGAAATCGCCTACGAGGTAAACGTAGCTTTCCTTGGCGAATTTGCCAAGTTTGGCGGTGACAACGGGATTCTTGGGGTCTGTGAGGTCAATCTTGAAGGTCACGTCGCCACCTCCCCATGTTTCACCATCAGTTACCCAGCTACCCTTACCGAGAACTGCATTGAGATTGGTTTCGGTAGCTGTGAAGTTGATGGGCTGATTGTGGTCGGGATTTGTAGAAGAACCGATTGAGGATTTGTCCCATCCGTCGAGCTTGCTGTAGAATCGGAAATATTGTTCGCCTTCGGGTATGTCAAGGGAGCCTTCGTAGATTTTGGTGCCTACGCCGGTTTCGATAATGCTCCATTTCGCATATGTATCGGCAGCATCGGCATTTGGCTCTGCCCAGTCTGTGCATGAGCCTACAAGATAAACGTAACCGGGCACTTGCGGGAAGGGATTATAAAGCTGCACTTCATTGAGGACGATATTGTTTGACACACATTCGCTTGAAGCGACTCCTGAAATCCAGGCATGCGCACGCATGGTGACCTTGACAGGGGCTAAACCGGCTTCGGGATAGTCTGCGAATCCGTTTAAGCCTTTAAGCTTACAGATAGCTTCATCGAGAGCATTGGCGTCGAGATTAATCTTGGCCTGGGTAGGTTCGTTGGGAGTAAGGGTGAGATAGTTGGCTGCCTCCTCTTCGGTAGCTTCCTTGAACTCCTCGTCGAGAGTCACATCGACAGAATAGTTTGTGATAACGGCCACTCCATAGTCAGGCTGGGAGGTGGTGAGGTTGACTGTCCCGCCGTTTTCGAGCACATAGAGCTGATTGGCCATCGGGGGAGTGTTGAGCACGAAGGTTGCGGGATCGGGAGCGTAGTATACAGGCTCCTTGTCCGCCTCACACGATGTGAAAGCAAAGGCGGCTACCGCAAGAGATGCTAAAATATATAACTTTTTCATTGGTTTTAAATTTTAAACTTAATTTGAGTAGCCTGGGTTCTGACCGAGAGTTGACACAAACTGCTTAGGAATACAGTATAGGTTACGATGAGCGGATACATTCGCACCTGCAGCATTGCCGCCTTTCCATGACCAGTTGTAGTCAGAGCCTGCGAACTTGCCGAAGCGGATGAGGTCGCTGCGACGGTGACCTTCCCAATAGAGTTCACACATGCGTTCCTTAAGAATGTTTTCCTTTGTAAGGGATCCTATATTTGTAAGGCCTGCACGCTTGCGCACGCGGTTCATCATTTCAAGTCCGTTGCAGTTCTGCGCGCCGTTCAGCTCACATTCGGCGAGCATCAAATAGGTGTCAGCGAGACGGAAGAGGGGATAGTCAGTAGGATTGAAAACCGTGTTACAATATGGAATTTTATTTCCATCTTTGTCATAGCCGTTGTTTTCGTTCAGATAGTCGTTCTCGGGAGTATAGACAAACTTGATGCACATATAGCCTTGCTTCTGGTTGGCGAGGTTCTGAATATCTTCAGTGTATTCACCTTCATATATAAGACGACGTTTATCGTTTGAGGCAAGAGCTTGTGAGAGTTCCTGACGGACACGCGGACCGGCCCACCCCGAAACAGCTACACCAAGGTCGGCGAGCAGTTTGGAATCACCACGGTAGCTACCTCCGGAGATATATGTCGTGCCGCCGTAGGTGGTGAGAGTGGTGCCATCCTGGGGAATCGCCCAAAGGATTTCTCCGTTGCCGACATATTTGTCGTTGGTAGCACAGAAGAGATATTTGTAGGTTTCTGCGAGGTCGTCGATGGTCTCACGGATTTTATTGCAGGCATCAGCACATTCCTGCCAGCGGGCTTTGCCGGTGTAGACCTCGGAGTTGAGGTAGAGCTTGGCAAGGAGCATATAGCCTGCCTCGCGTGAAACTCGACCGTATACCTGACGGGCTGCGGGTACAAGCGAGGGGATTGCATCGGCAAGGTCAGCTACAACGGCGTCGAAAAGTTCTTCGCGGCTATAGGTTGGAGGCGTATTGCCTACGACGTCGTTTTCGGTCGACCATGGGCCTTTGCCGAAGATGTCAATCATGTGGTAGTAGGAGAGGGCTCGGATTGTGCGGGCTTCTGCTGCGAGAGTCTTGGCGCTGAGGTCGCCTTCGGCTGGAAGAAGGTTGCCGTGAGCATTGAGGTCGCGCAGGAACTGGTTGGAGATGGCAATCTGATAGTTGAAGCGCGAGAAACATTCAAAAAGCCAGTGGTTGTCGGCTGACCAAGTGGAGAACACTAGTTCGCTGATGCCTCCATCGTCCCAATTGGAGCCGATAAGAGTTTCGTCAGTAGCGAGTTCCTGAAGGTTCCAGTACTGGCGGGAGTAGACACCGGCACCGCCATCCTCAACATCTATGCCTCCCTCGAACACAAGACCGCCGTAGACACCTGCGAGTTCGCTGTAGAGTTCCTCGGGTGTCGTGATTTCTGTTTTGGTCGTCGGATTCTCGGGGTCGACGTTCAAGTCGTCGACGCACGCCACAAAAGCCGGAGAAGCAAGCGCGATAGCTCCGAGAACTATATAATTTGATAGTTTCATATTAATTCTGCTTTATTATTAAAGTGATGAATCGTTTAGAATGAAGCCACGAGGCCGAAGGAGAATGTCAACGGATGGGGGTATACACCTTTGTCCACGCCTGAGAAGATTTCGGGGTCGAGACCCTTGTACTTGGTGATTACGAAAGGATTCTGGCATGCACCGTAGAGGCGGAGGCGTAGATTGTTGTTGAGAAGATTGTCCCAGGTATATCCCACAGTGATGTTGTCGCAACGCAGGAAGGAAGCGTTTTGGACAAAGTGGGAACTCATCATGGTCTGAGTCGAGGACTCGTTGAAGAGGAAAGTGTCGGACAGAAGATTTGAAAGGGGAAGTTTATTGTTAACACCTTTCACTGATTTCTGAGCCTGAGTGTCGTTGTAGACCCAGTTGCCTACATTGGCGCGGAGTGTTATACCGAAATCCCAGTTCTTGTAGTTGACTGTGTTGCTCCAGTTCATGGTCACTTTCGGGTCACGGCTATGATAGAGGATTCTATCGGCATCCGAGATTTCACCGTCGCCGTTCTGGTCGACGAATACTCCGTCAAGAGGATTGCCGTTTGCGTCATAGACCTGTTCATAGACATAGAAACTGAAAGCGGGTTTCCCTACCTGGTGAATCTGGATTTTGTTTCCGGTTCCTGCTGAGATTGATTCTCCAGCCATTGTATCGGCTCCGTCAGCAAGACGGGTTATCTTGTTCTTGTTCCAGGCGATGTTGAATGAAGAGGTCCAGCGAACAGTCTTGTTGACAATCGGGCGCGCGGTGATATTGAATTCGAGACCGGTATTCTCAAGGTCGCCGAGGTTGACGTTGCCTGCATTGGAGAGGTTGGAGCCTGCAGGATAGGGAGAGCGAGTGAGAAGGTCCTTGGTCTTACGCTTATAGAAGTCGATGCTGCCGAGGATGCGGTTGTTGAGGAAACCGAAGTCAATACCGGCGTTCCATGTATGGGTTTCCTCCCATTTAATGTTGGTGTTGTAAGCACCCGGATAGAGTGGATATGTACCGTTGCCGTTACCGGTGATTGAAGGATAGACTGCGCCACCGCCTGTCCACTGGTTGTAGACGGGGAGATAGGGGAAGTAGTCGTCGCCAAGGTCCTGCTGACCGGTGACACCGTAGCCTGCACGGAGCTTCAGTTCGTTCATATAGCCGCGTGCGCTTTCCATGAAACTTTCCTCAAGAAGTTTCCAGCCAAGGGCTACAGATGGGAAGGTACCCCAACGGTGGTCTTTTGAGAAGCGCGATGTACCGTCACGACGAACAGTAGCTGTGAATAGATACTTGTCGAGGAAAGTGAAGTTTGCACGACCGAAGAACGACACGAGCTGATGGGGGTGAATAGTGATTCCGGTAGGATTGGCCTGAGTGCCGAGATATTTTTCATTAGCGGGGTCCACCACTTGATAAACGCGGTTGTATTCACGCTTTTTGTTGTGGAACTTCTGCCATGAATAACCGGCTGTCACATCGAGGGTCGATTTGATGTCCTCGAAATAGCGATTGTAGTTTAGATAGAAGTCAAGAAGAAGGTTGACGCGGGTTTGGAATTCATATTTACGGTCAACGCCGCCATCTTTGATGGTCTTCAAGGTACCGTTGTCCAGCACCTGATAGCCTCCGTTCCAGGCGGCAGGAGTGTTGACGAAAGGATTGGAATAGTTTTCGCCGTGCTGGTAGTCATAGCCGAGGTTGAGATTGGCTCGGAGGTCGGTGAGGAAGGGCATCTTAAGGTCGAGCTGAAGATTGCCGACAGACTGATAAGCTTTGCCTTTCGAAATTTTTGCTTCATTGTCGGCTACAGGGTTGAGGGGGGCGTCGGTTGAGTTGATTGTCGAGCCTGCGGCATCAGGGCCAGCAAGGAGACCATCGTTGACATATGAGGTATAGTAACCGAAGAGTGGTGAACCGTTCGGATCCTTAATCGGGAGGGTGGGGTTCATTGCAGATGCGGCTGCGAGTGTGTTAGCACCGTAGCTATTGGTGACATATGCACCTTTAAGGTTGGCGTTTACGGAGAGAAGGTCATTGAAGAACTTCGGAGTGAGGTTGATGGATGCGGTGACGCGGTCCATGCTGGTATTCTTTATAATACCGTTGTTGTCGGTATAAGCGACAGCCACTCGGTAGGGGAGCCATTTGTAGGTGCCACCTACGCTAAGGCTATAGTCGGATGAGAAGGTTGTGCGGGTGAGTGCTTTCTGCCAGTCGGTATCATAGTTGCCGAGTTGAGTTGACTGGGCTGATCCTTCGCCGTATTCGTTGAGGATGAAATTGCGGAATTCGCCGGCACTCATCATGTCGAGATACTTGCGGGTGGTGTTGACATAGCCGTTCATGGTGAAAGTAACCTGAGGAGTGCCTTTCGCGCCGGCCTTAGTTGTGATGATGATTACACCGTTTGATGCACGGCTACCGTAGATAGCTGTTGCCGAGGCATCTTTGAGGATGGTCATAGACTCGACGTTTTCAGGAGATACAAGGGCGAGGGGGTTGGATGAACCGACGATACCCTTGGTGTCCATAGGCACACCGTCAATCACGATAAGGGGGGCGTTGGATGCCGCGAGCGATGCACCACCACGAATCTGGATATCACCGCCTTGTGAGGGGTCACCAGAAGTGGTGACGACAACACCCGGTGACGCTCCGACGAGGAGGTCCTGAGCGGAAGTAGCGAGTCCGGCTTCGATTTCGGATGGCTTGATGGTTGCTACGGACCCGGTGGCGTCGGATTTTTTTACCGTACCGTAGCCGATAGCCACGACTTCACCGAGGAGCACTGAGTTTTCGGCCATGGTGACGTTGATTTCGGTGCGGTTGTTGATTGCTATTTCCTGAGTGTCATAGCCGACATAGGAAAAGACGAGGGTACCGTCAGCGGGAGCTGAGATGGTATACTGACCGTCGAAGTCTGTTGCGGTTCCGAGCGTTTGGCCCTTGACCAGTACACTTGCGCCGATCAGAGGTTCGCCCTCTTTGTCAATCACTGTGCCTTTCACCGTGATTGTTTGCGCTAAAGCGGGAAAAGCGACACAGATGGCCATGAAAGCCAGGAGATACGCTTTCCGAGTCATTTGAAAACAAATGTTCTTCATGCACGAAAGTTTTTGAAAATTTAGTAAATATGATTAATCTCTAATTTGCTATATAATATAAGGTGGTCGGCCCTTGTCAGGCAGGAGGGCTTCGGGAGGGATGACTAAAATGTAGGCTGGGGAATGAAAGGAAGGGCGCAACTTAAGATTTCGTTGAAACGCTCGGGGAGGCGGATGGTGTCTCTAAGGTAAGAAGCAAATTTCCGGCATGCGGACAGACGCGTGAACACGTGGGCAGCCAAGGGCTAATCCCTACAATAAAATTTCAAGTATGATTCCTTTATTTCAATCTCTCTCTACATTTTCGGGCGGCTTGGCAGCCGCCCGAAAACAGTGATATCACTGTTTTCGGCAACAAATATAAAACTTTATTTTCGTTTATTCAAACTTTTTTAGTGAAAATAACACATAATCTATTAACGAAACACTTTTAGCGGTCAAGCGGCCACCGGTAGTTGCGCAGGAGAGTGCGCAGATGAGCTTCGCGTCCGCGGCAATAGATATTGCAGAGAGCATGAAACTCCGGGGTATGGCCGGGTTCGGTCAGGTGGGCGAGTTCGTGGCAGATTATATAGTCGCGCAGCTCGTCGGTGAGAAAGACACACATGTAGGATAGCTTTATGCGCCTCTCGGCGGGGAAGCAGAGCCCGAGCGTGGTCTTGCCGTGGCTTATCTCCCAGGTGTCGACCCTAAGTCCGAAGCGCTGTGAGATTTTGCGGGCGCGCGGGATGAGGATTTTAGGGGCGAGGTGGCGGGCTACGGCGCGGAGGCAGGAGTCGATATGTTTCTGCACTTCCGGCGACTCTACGGGATGGAAGGGCGGGGTCTCTATGATGAATGACAGGCCGGCCTCGGGCGATGCTGGGCGGAGCCTCACTATATTGTTGGCCGTTTTGACGGTGGAGGCTGAGGATTCATCGACGGAGGCGTTGCCGACGGTGATGAAGACGCTGACTCCACCGTCGAAACGCAGGCGGGTGTTGGCGGTGAAGCGCGGGCGCGGGCGTATGTGTTCGAAGTCGGCGCGGTGTTTCTCGATAGTTTCAGCTATCTGGCTTCGGGAGAGCCCGGCAGGGATGTTGACGCGCAGCTCTCCGTTGACCCATCTTGCCGACAGTTTGGAGGAGTCGGGGCGTTCGACCACGCTAATATGGCCGAGGGTTGGGTGGGAGATGCTGTAGGTGCTCATTCGTCGCGTTTTGATATGCCCCAAAGGAGTTTGGCGCGCAGGGTATCGACAAAGTTATGGTCAGTGGTGTGGACGACTTTCGTGACGAAAGGCGCACGGCGCAGACGTAGCTTGACGTCAATCGGAAGGATTAGCGAGCGGCCGTCAAGGGTGACGCGGTAGGTGTCGGTGCGCGATTCGACGGAGATGTCGATAACATGGCTGTCGGCAACCACGAGCGGGCGCATGGTCAGCGAATGGGGGGCGATGGGCGAGAGCACCCAGCAGGGGGCGGTGGGTTGCACAATCGGGCCTCCGACCGATAGATTGTAGGCCGTGGAGCCGGTGGGGGTGCTGACGATAAGTCCGTCGCCCTGATAGGAGGCTACTGGCATGCCGTCAAGGAAGGTGTTGACGGTTATCATCGAGGCGGTGTCCTGACGGAGTATGGCGATTTCGTTGAGCGCGAATCCCCAGCCGGAGATTCCGGCCTTTACTTTCCCACCGATGCCTTTCCCTTCAAGCAGTGAGCGCGACTCAACGGAGTAGTCGCCACGCATGAGGGCGTCAATCATCGCCGGAGCGTCGTCGATGGAGTGCTCGGCAAGAAATCCGAGATGGCCTGTGTTGAACCCTATTATGGGTATTTCCTTTTCGCCCACGCGCCGGGCAGTGCGGAGGAAGGTGCCGTCGCCACCTATGCTTATGCAGAAGTCAGCCGAGAAGTCCTCGTCGTCGAACACGTCGTCGGCGGGGAGGGCATCTCCTGTCAGGCGCGACATGGCTTCGAAAAAGTGACGGTCGACACAGGTGAAGATTCCACGTGCTGAAAGGAAGTCCATCAAGGCTGATATGTGGGGGAGGTCTTCAGGGCTCTGACGGCGTTTGCCGAATATGGCTATCTTCATTGTCGTGTGAGTGATGATAACTGGCGGTTTATTAATGATATGCTGGGGAGAGCGCTTACAGCCCGAGGTAGCGCATCAGCTCGTCGTAGCGCGACTGCATCAGGGATTCGTCGGAAGGGATGGTTTCTGCGGTGTCAATGACCTCGTAGCCGTAGCGTTCGAGCGAACGGGCCACCGACTCGGGATTGCGGTGGCTGACCCGGAGTTCGGCCACTATACGGTTGTCGAAGCTATCGGTGTCGGCAGTCACATTGAGGTTGAGCAGATGGGCATCGCAGTCCTCCACGGCGCGGGCGATGCGCGATGCGCTGTAGTCGCCGCGCCTGCATGCCACCATAAGCATTGAGCTTTCGCCGACCGGAGGGAAGAGGCGTTCGAGCGTTGAGGCCGGGTCGGCGGGGAGGGTGACGTTTTGGACGGATGTGTAGTCTTTTCGGGGCAAAATATTTCTGTTATTTAGTTTTTCTGACTAATTTTGCAGTCGAAAATCGTCGGATACGGCCACAAAATTACAAATAATCATTTATATAATGAACCTCCGAATCCGACAAAAAGATTTCAGAGAGAATAAAAAATGACAAATCTCAGCGTAAACATCAATAAAATAGCCACCCTGCGCAATGCACGCGGGGAGAATGTGCCCGATTTGCTCAAGGTGGCTGCTGATTGCGAGGCTTTTGGTGCCGACGGAATCACCGTGCATCCGCGTCCCGACGAGCGCCACATACGCCGCGACGATGTCTATCGCCTGCGACCCTTAGTGAAAACGGAATTCAACATCGAGGGCTATCCCTCGCCGGAGTTCCTTGACCTTGTGCTTCAGGTGAAGCCCGAGCAGGTGACACTCGTGCCCGACGCTCCCGATGCCCTTACTTCGAGCGCGGGATGGAATGTGGGTGAGCACATGGCTTTCCTGACTTCTGTTGTCGACCGCCTGAGGGATGCCGGCATCCGATCCTCGATTTTTGTGGGGACTGATACCGACAATATACTGCTTGCAGCCAAGACGGGCGCTGACCGTGTGGAGCTGTATACGAAGCCCTATGCCGACCTCTATCCCAAATCGCCGGAAGAGGCTGTGGCTCCTTTCGTGGAGGCTGCCCACGCGGCTTTCTCGGCGGGTCTCGGTGTCAATGCCGGTCACGACCTGAGTCTCGTGAACCTCGAATATTTCCATCGCAACATTCCCCGTCTCAGCGAAGTCTCAATCGGACACGCATTGATTTGCGATGCTCTCTATCTGGGGCTGGAAAAAGCAATCCATGACTACAAACTCTGCTTACAATAATCTAATTCAGACAAGCTAAAGATTAAATCATATGTTTCAACAGGAATTTGTCGACACTGTGGCTACGGCCGCTGTCAGCTACAACGAAGCCGTGAGCGAACAGGCTCAGGCCATGGCGCAGGAACTCTCCGTGTGGGATCTCACCATGCGCGGGGGATGGATTATGATTCCGCTGGCAATCCTGTCGATTGTGTGTATATATATATTTGTGGAGCGTTGTCTCGCACTGCGTCGCGCGCAGAAAGATGACAGCTCGTTCATGGAACGCATACGCGATTATATCCATGAGGGAGAAATCGAAAGCGCGCGCCGTCTGTGCGCCAAGACCGATACTCCCTATGCACGTCTCATAGCAAAGGGCATAAGCCGCATCGGACGCCCGATGAATGATGTGCTGGTGACCATCGAAAATACCGGCAATATTGAAATCGCCACGCTTGAGAAGGGGCTCCCCTGGCTTGCGACAACGGCTGCAGGCGGCCCGATGATAGGTTTCCTCGGGACTGTCATCGGTATGGTGCAGGCTTTCTACAATCTGGCGTCAGCCGGTTCGAGCGCGAATATCGCGGTGCTTGCCGACGGCATCTATGCCGCGCTTGTCACCACTGTGGCCGGTCTGATAGTGGGCATTATAGCCCTCTTCGCCTACAACTATCTTGTGGCGCGTATCAATAAGGTGATGAACGCTCTCGAGGCCAAGACGATGGAGTTCATGGACCTGCTTAACGAGCCTGCCTGACGGGATGATTGTCAATCATATATTAGATTCTTATGGCTCTTAAACGACAAAACACGATGATGGCGGCTTTCTCCATGGCTTCCATGACGGATGTCATATTCCTGCTGCTCATCTTCTTTATGGTCACATCGACATTCGTCTTTCCTACCGCCCTTGAGGTCAATCTCCCTGAAAGTTCGAAGCAGACTGCCCTTAAGCCCTCGACGAGAGTTTATATCGATAAGGAAGGTGCGATTTATGCCACAGCCGACGAGAGCGAGCCGGCTGCGATGAGCCTTGATTCGCTGCTCGCTTTTCTGCAGTCACAGGCGTTGAAGGCGGACGGCGGAGATAACTTCATTGCTGTCTATGCGGATGAGGAGGTGACTTATGGCACTCTCGTTAAAGTCCTTGACCTCGGCGCGCAAAACAACTTGAAAATGGTGCTTGCCACAAAGCCGACTCCGGCTTCGGCAAAGCCAGCCCAATAATTCATCCCTGAGATGTCTGATTCCAGTCAAAATAGACGCAACCGCCTTACGGCGCTTATAGCTACCGTGCTTTTCCACGCCCTTGTTGTGGTGGCCTTGCTCACGCTCTGTCTGCGATATCCCGGAAGGGAAGACAATGAGCGGACATGGCCGCCGGTAGATTCATCGGAAGTGTTGTTTGGCGGTGAGTATGTGATGATTGGAGACCGACCTGAGATTGCGGAAAATTCAGGCGAGGCGGCACCCGCAGAGGCGGAGGCCGAAGAGGTTCCTGCACCCGAAGCGGAAGCTCTCGAAAATGCCGGTGAGCCGGCGGAACCGTCTCCTGTCGTCAGTACAGAACGGCCTTCGCCTGCCAAAGTCGAAAAGAAGCCGGCTCCCGCCAAGTCCGGTCCGACAAAAGCGGAGATTGAGGCTGCCGAGAAAGCGAGGCGTGAGCGGGAAACCAGGAATGCGATTGCCGGAAAAGTCAAATTCGGGCAAAAAGGCACGGGCGGAAGCGGCAAGGGCAATGCCGGAAGTCCTGACGGTAATTCAACAGTGGGAGCAGTGAGCGGGAGCCCGGGATTCAATCTTAAGGGTCGCAGTCTGGCTGACTGGCATTCTCCCGCCGCCGGTCCGTTGGGAACGATAACCGTTCGTGTTACAGTCAACCGTCAGGGTAAGGTCACATCGGCAAGCTATTTTTCAGGGACAGGCGCTGCCGCGGCTAATCAGGCCACAAGGCAGAATTGTGTCAATGCCGCCAGAATGTCGCAGTTCTCAGTCGACAACGATGCTCCTGCGTCGCAGACAGGGACTATTACCTATAATTTCAAATAGGTTTAATAAATTCAGAGGCTTAAAAATTCATGAGAAAATTTTAAACAGTTTCTTACTCTTCGGGAATTTCGAAGATTGAGAAGTTGACTGAACCGTAAGCGCGATGACCGGTGAAATGGGGGAGGGATGAGAAATCGTATTTTTTCGAATGTTCGATGATGAAGATGCTTCCCGGATGGAGCAGTCGGGAATTCAGTACCATTTCCGGAATGTCGCCGAAGCCGTCGAGGTCGTAGGGGGGGTCGGCAAATATGAAGTCGAATTGAGAAGATGATTCCCGGATGAAGCGAATGGCATCGGTGCGTAGCAGATGAAGATTGTTGTCTCCGAGTTCACGTTTTACTTTTTCGATGAAACGGGCCTGCGTCGCTGATTTTTCGATTGAAGTGACTGAGGCGGCGCCTCGCGAGAGAAGTTCGAAACTTACCGCTCCGGTGCCGGCAAAAAGGTCGAGGCATCTGAGGCCTTCGATGTCTACCATGTTTTCAATCACATTGAAAATGTTTTCGCGTGCGAAGTCTGTGGTCGGTCGTGCAGTGATGTTTGTCGGGACATTGAATCGCCGACGTCCGTATTTACCTCTGATTATTCTCATCGTGTTGTGTGGAGGACTTGTGTTGGTTTACTCGCAGAGTGGAGCGGATATCAGGTCGAATGGCGCAAGCATGGAGTCTTTACCCGCCTTGAACATCTGGGGAGGAAAAATCACCGGCATCACACGCGAGATATAAGTGCGGAGCACCGGGGTCAGTTCCTCTCTGACTTTTTGGTCGCCTGACAGCAGCAGTTCATCGGAATGGGGGTCGAGTCCGAGGCGCTGACGGCATGCGAGAAGATAGTAGGCTGCGTCGGTGATGGCTGAAAAAGAAAAAGTGTTGGCGAGTTTCAGTTGCCGGCTGTCGGTAACTATTACGTCGAGCGACGATTCCCTGATGTTGGCCACCATCCTGACATTGTTGCTCTGCCCGGACCGGGAAGCGAAATAGCGGCATAGCGATGAGATATGTCCGCTGATTTTAACGCGATGGAAAGTGCGGTTGAGAAATCCACGCAGCTCAGGCTCTATCCCGGTCAGGACGGTTGCATTGCGTGTGCCTGTCTCATCTGTAAGCACCTCGAGTTTGCTGTCGGGGAAGGCTGTGTCGAACAGAAGCCGGCTTTCATTGATGCATCCGGAAGGGATGACTATGAAATCACGTGATTCCACGATGCAGTATATATTGCGGAAGTCGCTGAGCAAGGCAGGATTGTCGTAGACCACGTTCTCAATTGCCCCGATCCATGACGGAGTGACAGGGTCAATAGGGAAGCGACGGTAGACCAGCGAATTGTCCTCCACGATTGAATATACAACCGCGTGAACCGCCTCACGACTTACACGCAGGAGCAGATTCCACATCCGGGGATCTTTCACCAGGTCTTTATCTAAACAGTTGTCCAAGGTAGGGGAAATAATGGTTTGCGCAGACAAAATTAAAGAAAAATATCAAATTCAGCAAGGATATAGGCTTGTATATAGTTCAGGGACGCGTAAGCGCAGGCGTTTACGCGTCCCTGATTATGATTATTGATAATGTCGGTCGGTGATTTAATACTGAAGGTTGGGCACGGGACCATATTCGTTGGGCACAGGCTGGCTTTCCTTTATGGCGAAAATTAGGAAAATAATCGAACCTACGAGAGGAATCAAGTTAATCAGCACCCACCAACCTGATTTACCGACGTCGTGCATGCGACGAACGGCAAGACCTAAGCCGGGAAGAAGGACAGCAAGGGTGAAAATACCGTTAACGATACTGACCATGGTGTCGCTCCAGCAGAACACGATGCCGATTGCCGCACTTACGGCAAAGCAAAAGAGTGCGAACCACCAGTATTCCGAACGCGATGCACGTCCTTCAAAGTTGCAATAGTTGACTGTGAGGGCCTTTTTGACAGCCTCACCAAAATCTAATTGTCGCTGATACATAATGTAGTTGATTATTAATGAATATGCGTGAGATATGTTAGATAATCGGTTATCGCAAATGTACAAATAAAAAATTGAATTGTGAGATAAATGATGAAAAATTCGTAAATTTGCACTCATATGCGGTCTTGTACGGCATATATTGTAGAAAACAAAAATTATAAGGAATAAGATAATCATGGCAAATTGGTTTGAGACTAAAGTCCGCTACGATAAGACGATGGAGAACGGTTCCATCAAGAAAGTAACAGAAGCTTATATGGTCGATGCCCTTTCTTTCACGGAGGCTGAGGCAAGGATATCGGAAGAGATTGCTCACTTTACATCCGACTTTTCGGTTTCAGCAGTGAAGCGCACTAAAATTGCGGAAATCTTCCGTGAAAAGACCGGCGACAAATGGTATCTCGTTAAGGTGGCTTTTATAACCATTGATGAGAAGACTGCGGTGGAAAAGAAATCTATTTCCCAGATTCTTGTCGCCGCCGACAGTTTCAAGGAGGCTTTTGACAATTTCATGGAAGGCATGAAAGGTACGCTCGCCGACTTTGAAATAAACACCATCCAGGAGACGCTGATCATGGATGTCTATGATGCCAATCTGAGTGGAGAGAATAAGGAAAAGGATGCCTGATATAAAGACCAATATCCGTAGACTGCGTTCTTCCATTCCTGAAGGGGTGGAACTTGTGGCTGTGTCGAAGTTCCATCCGGCCGTGGCCTTGATGGAAGCTTACGATGCGGGCCAAAGGATTTTTGGCGAAAGCCGTGCAACGGAGCTTTCGGCAAAAGCCATGGAACTTCCCAAGGATATTGAATGGCATTTCATAGGCCATCTGCAGACAAATAAAGTAAAGAAAGTGGTGGCTACTGCATCACTGATTCACAGTATCGATTCCGAGCGGCTTCTAAGAGCTGTCGATGATGAAGCTTCGAAGCTTGGACGCCGCATCGGGGTTCTCCTTCAACTTCACGTGGCCAAAGAGGAAACGAAGTTTGGGTTCACTCCCGACGAACTGCTTGAGTTTGTCACGCCGAAGCTTGTGGCGTCGTTGAAATCAGTGTCAATACGCGGAGTCATGGGTATGGCCTCTAATGTAGACGACGAAGAGCGAATAAGAGAAGATTTCCGTAAGATTAGTTCCACGTTCCGTAAGTTGAAGACGGCTTGTTTCCCTTCCGATATGGGCTTCTCAATCATCAGCATGGGTATGAGCCATGACTGGCCTATAGCAGTAGATGAAGGCGGCAACATGATTCGTGTCGGAACTTCGATTTTCGGAGAGCGTGAATATTGAAACAATGAGAAAGATAGCCATAGCGACAGGGACAAGGGCTGACTGGGGACTTCTCAGCGGCATTGCGCGGAAACTTTCCGGACGCGAGGACTGCCATGTGGATATATTGGCAACAAACATGCATCTGTCGCCGCGCTATGGCAACACTATCGATGAGATTGTGGCAGACGGTTTCGCTGACGTAATAAAAGTGGAGATGTCTGATGCTACTGATTCGCCGATAGGCACAGTCAAAGCCATGGCGGAATGCATGGAAGGAATGTCGCGTGAGCTCGACCGGCTGAATCCCGATTTGATTGTCATTCTCGGCGATAGATTTGAGATGCTTGCCACGGCTACAGCCGCGCTTATGATGCGTGTGCCAATCGTGCATATTGCCGGTGGAGAGATTTCCGAGGGGGCCATTGACGACAGTATCCGTCATGCCATCACAAAGATGGCTGCATTGCATCTTACTGCCACCGAACAATACCGCCGGCGCGTAATCGCCATGGGCGAGGCTCCTGAAAGGGTTATAAATACGGGGGCGATAGGTGTTTACAATATAATGCATGAGCCGCTGATGGACAGGTCGGAGCTTGAGGATTCAATAGGTATGGCTCTGCCTGAGAAATCGTTGCTCGTGACCTATCATCCCGCCACTCTTGATGAGGGGAATCCGGCAGAATATTGTGAGTCTCTTCTGCGGGCTCTTGATTGTTTCAGCGATTCACATGTGATTATCACCTATCCCAACAATGATTCACGGGGAAGGGTTATAATTGACCTTATCGAACGTTATGGAGCCATGAACCCGGATAGGGTGAAAGTGATACCTTCCCTGGGGAAAAAACGCTATCTTTCTGCTCTGCGCTATGTCAGTGCCGTTGTCGGGAATTCTTCGAGCGGAATAGTCGAAGTGCCGTCCATGCATATCCCTACGGTTGATATAGGCATGCGTCAGAAAGGCCGTCTTAGGAGCAACAGTGTGGTTCATTGCGGGGATTCGACGTCAGAAATAGCCGAAGCCATAGGCTATGCGCTCAGCGAAGCCGGGCAGCGTCAGGCCAGAGAGGCAGAGAATCCATATTTTAAAGAGGATACACTTGACATCATAGTCAACGCTGTAGCCGACACCCCCCTGTCACTACTCAAAGTCAAGAAGTTTTATGACAACTGATTCCTCACTCATAATTATTCCTGCACGTGGTGGCAGCAAGGGTATCCCCCGGAAGAATATAAAAAACTTTTGCGGGCGTCCTTTGATTCACTACAGCATAGATGTGGCAAGGAGGATAGCGCCCGACAATCATATAATCCTTTCTACGGATGATGATGAAATCCGGGAAGTGGCGCGTCTGACAGGCCTTGCCGTTGACTATGTCCGTCCAGCGGAACTGGGAGGTGACAGTGTCGGTTCACGGGAAGTGATTCTCGATGCCATGGACTATGCCGACAGGAAAGGTATCATATATAATAAGGTGGTGCTGCTTCAGCCGACTTCGCCTTTGCGTAAGGTCGCGGATGTAGAGGGCTGCATCTCCCTATTTTCTGACTATACGGATATGGTGGTTAGTGTGACTGAAGCCTCATGCAATCCTTATTACGATTGTTTTGAAACCGACTTTGACGGAAGCCTTCACATATCCAAGGGTGACGGACATTTCACACGGCGTCAGGATGCGCCGAAAGCCTGGCAATATAACGGTGCGGTCTACGTGATACGTCCCGATTCGATTCGCCGTATGCCGATGGGCGAATTCCCACGTAGGATACCTTATGAAATGCCTAAATCCCGTTCGCTTGACCTCGACACACCCATTGACTGGATAATAGCCGAAAATATAATGAACAGCCATGCAGATAGATAAACACAAGATTTCGGAAACGGCTCCTCTTATGGAGGCAATCTCTCGTCTTAATGAGCTGTCAGGAGGCGTGATGACACTTATAGTCACTGACGGTGACGACAGGATGTGTGGCACTCTGACCGACGGCGATGTCCGGCGTGCGATTCTGCGTGGTGTGGGGCTTGATTCCTGTGCCGGAGATGCCATGTATAGAAAATTCCGGGCTTTGCGGTCTGACAATGTCAGTCCTGAGGCATTGCGGGAACTGCGCAGACATGGCTTGAGGCTTATTCCGGTTCTTGATTCCGAAGGACGGGTGTGTCGCATAATAGATACGCATGTGACGAAAACAATCCTGCCGGTACAAGCTGTGATGATGGCCGGAGGCAAGGGTGAGCGTCTGCGTCCCTTGACACTCAAAACTCCTAAACCTTTGCTCGAGATAGGGGATAAGGCAATCATCGATTACAACATCGAGGCTCTCGCGGGAGTGGGTGTGAATGATATCACAGTGACGGTCAATTATCTTGCGGAGCAGATAGAAGCTCATTTCTCACAGCCGGTAGCCGGTGTCGACGTTAAATGTGTACGTGAACCACGTGCCTTGGGGACTATAGGCTCAGTGTCGCTTGTCGATTTACCTTTGGAGGGCGACACTCTGGTGATGAATTCCGATCTGTTGACCACAATCTCATTTGAGGACTTCTACCTTTGCCATAGCGAACGGAGGGCGGATGTGACCATAGCAGTGGTTCCGTATAATGTATCGGTTCCTTATGCGATACTGTCGACAAAAGGCGACAATGTCGTATCTCTTGAAGAGAAACCGTCATATTCCTATTATGCTAATGCGGGCATATATCTCTTTTCAAACCGTCTTCTCCATACGCTAAAAAGGGATGAGCGAACCGATGCCACAGATCTTATCGAACGGGCAATTTCCGAGGGCCTGACAGTGACGTATTATCCCATAAACGGGACATGGATTGATATCGGTTCTCCTGTCGATTTCACTCATGCCCGCGAATTGATGCGGCATCTTCAGCTATCCCGTGAATCATAAGAGCAGTTTGATTTGTTATAGATTCAGTGACATGTATTGATTGTCTACTTTGTTTTAATGTCTTCCATAAATCATTAATTCTAATAAAACCATCCTTAAAATGGCTGATTCCAATTTCATAGATTATGTGAAAGTCCTCTGTCGTTCGGGCAAAGGCGGTGCCGGTTCACGGCATTTCTATCGTGCGAAATATGTGCCTAAGGGTGGCCCTGACGGAGGAGACGGAGGCCGTGGCGGCCATATAATACTCCGTGGGAACAGTCATATGTGGACTCTTCTGCCTTTGCGCTACCGCCGTCATATATTTGCCGGTAACGGTCAGAGCGGTTCCGGTGGACGTTCATTCGGCAAGGATGGAGAGGATGTGATAGTAGAAGTGCCGTGTGGAACGGTGGTTTTCGATGCCGAAACAGGTGAATTTCTCTGTGAGGTGACCGAGGACGGTGAGGAAGTGAAGCTCCTGCGCGGAGGCCGTGGCGGCCTCGGTAACTGGCATTTTAAAAGTGCTACCAACCGCACGCCCCGCTATGCGCAGCCGGGTGAACCGGCTATAGAGAAAGCCATAATAATGGAATTGAAGCTTCTTGCCGATGTGGGTCTGGTAGGTTTCCCGAATGCAGGAAAATCAACCCTTCTTTCGTCAATATCGGCAGCCCGTCCCAAGATAGCCGACTATCCGTTTACCACGATGGAACCACAGCTCGGCATCGTTTCGTATAGAGGAGACCGCTCTTTCGTGATGGCTGATATCCCGGGTATCATCGAGGGGGCGAGTGAAGGAAAGGGGCTCGGGCTCCGTTTCCTGCGTCACATAGAGCGCAATGCTGTACTTTTGTTCATGGTTCCAGCTGATGCAGATGATATAAAGGCTCAGTATGATATTCTTGTCGGAGAACTTGAACGGTTCAATCCTCAGCTTGCGGACAAACCGCGTGTGCTTGCCGTGTCAAAGAGCGATATGCTTGATGAGGAACTTATGACTGAAATAGAGGCGACTCTACCGGAGGATATTCCACATGTATTCATTTCGGCTGTGACCGGTACAGGGTTGACTGAACTTAAGGATATGCTGTGGGCACAGATTACTGACGAACGCAACCGCATAGAAAGCGCTCCTATAACCCATCGACCGCTTGACGGACATCACCGTGTGAGGGAGGAGGATGAATTTATATTCGAGAATATTCCGGTTTCTCCTGAAGATGATGAGGATGAATTGATTGACGATGAGGGTTTCGATGGAGAGGACTATGGATATGACATGCTTGATGAGGATGGTTATATTGATGAGAATCCCTAAGGGAAGTTAGTATAATGGCCGGACACAACGAACTTGGAAAATGGGGCGAAGCGGTGGCGCGCGATTATCTTCTGACCCAGGGTTATGCTGTCGGCGCAGAGAATATCCGTATAGCAGGTGTCGAGATTGATTTTATTGCGATGCGCGACGGCTATATCTGTTTCGTGGAAGTAAAGACCCGTTCCACCGATTTTGTCGACCCTGCCGCTTCGGTTGACAGACGCAAGCGTTCGAGACTTGTGCGCGCTGCTGATAGCTATCTTCGCTCGATGGATGTCCGGCTTGAACCGCGTTTCGACATAATGGTGATAGTCGGGACACCGGAGAATTATACGATAGAACATATCCCTGACGCTTTCCTGCCAAACCTGAATAACAGATAAAGACTTTATGCGGTAATATACGGCTTATAAAAACTGCATATCAAAAATCTGAACTGCATCCCAAAGTTAGACACAAAACTTTTGGGATGCAGTTCGGTTTTTATCAGTCAATGGCCTTGCCGTTGAGATAGACTTGTTTGATTACCGGAGTGGAATAGGCGTAGGGATAGAAGTCAGTTGAGGGCATGGGGCGTGTAATATAGAAATTCGCTTTTTTCCCTTTGGCGATAGAGCCGTAGTCCGAACTTTCACCCATTGCGAAGGCTCCGTTGAGGGTTGTCGCGTTGATTGCTTCTGATGGAGTCATTTTCATTTTTATGCAACCAAGCGACATAACCATGCGCATGTTGCCCGACGGTGATGAGCCGGGATTGTAGTCAGATGCGAGTGCGACTATGGCATTGCTGTCAATCGCTCTTCTTGCCGGGGCATATGGCATGCCGAGGAAAAATGACGCTCCCGGAAGCATAGTCGCCACAGTCCGGCTTTGAGAGAGGATGGCTATTTCTTCCTCGCCCATCCTTTCAAGATGGTCGACAGACATGGCATTGTGTTTAACCCCAATCTGTACGCCGCCGGATATGGCCAGTTCGTTTGCATGAATCTTCGGGCGAAGCCCGTAGGCAGATGCGGCGGTTAGTATGCGGTCGGTATCCTCGACAGTGAAGAACCCGGCATCGCAGAATACATCCACGAAATCTGCCAATCCTTCGGCAGCGACGGCAGGAAGCATTTCATCGCATACGAGCCTTACATATTCGCTCTGCCGTCCGGCATAGGCCCTTCCTACTGCATGGGCTCCAAGAAAAGTGGCTTTCACTTTCATCGGAGAACTCTCGGCGATCCGGGCTATGACACGTAGCATCTTAAGTTCGTCGGCAGTAGTGAGTCCGTAACCGCTTTTGATTTCGACACAGCCTGTTCCCATTGCCGTTATCTCACGGACACGCTCCATTGATTGCCTGTAGAGTTCGTCCTCCGGGGTAGAATGAAGCAAGTCTGCGGAATTGAGTATCCCTCCTCCGCGCTTGGCTATCTCTTCATAGCTAAGCCCGTTTATCTTATCGATAAATTCGCGTTCACGACTTCCTGCATATACGATATGGGTATGGGAATCGCAAAATGAGGGGTAGACGAATCCTCCTTTAGCATCCACTACCGGTTCGGTCCCGATATCAGGAAGCATTTCCATGGAGCCCCAGTCAGAAAAACGGTCGTTGTCGATATGTAGCCAAGCATTTTCGACTAAGCCGAGTTTATTCATATCCTTCCCGCGACGGGAGAGGAATCCCTCGCCGTCAACTCCGACGAGGGTTCCGATATTTATGATATACATATTGTTTCGAGATATGTATGTTATTTATTATTGCGAAGGAATTCGACAGATTTCACTATCAGTGGCGACATCACAGTGTCAGAATCGATAAAGGGCACATATTTTCTGTATTCACCGTGCCAGGCTTCGAGCTGAGGCGACGTATGGAGTGGTCTGCGGAATTCAAGAGCCTGGGCGGCGTTGAAGAGTTCTATCGCAAGCACTCTCTCTGTATTGTCGACAATGCGGCAGAGTTTTGTAGCTGAATTGCCTCCCATTGAGACATGGTCTTCCTGACCCTGTGAGGATGGAATTGAATCGCAGCTTGTTGGCCAGCAAAGGCCTTTCGACTGGTTGACAATCGATGCGGCAGCATATTGGGGAATCATGAAGCCACTGTTGAGACCGGGTTTGGCGACAAGGAAAGAGGGTAGATTGCGTGTCCCGGAGATGAGACGGTAGATGCGGCGTTCGGAAATGCTGGCGAGTTCAGCCATCGCTACGGCAAGATAGTCCATCGGCAGGGCTATGGGTTCTCCATGGAAGTTGCCGGCAGATACAATTATGTCCTCATCAGGGAAGATTGTGGGATTGTCGGTGGGACTGTTGATTTCGGTTTCGATAACATTGCCTACGTATTCAAGAGCATCTTTTACAGCCCCGTGAACCTGGGGCATGCAACGGAAGGAGTAGGGGTCCTGAACATGTTTTTTCACCTGCTTTATGAGTTCGCTGCCTTCGAGGTGTGAACGGATTGCACGGGCTGTGGCGAGTTGTCCCGGATGAGGACGAACTGCGTTCACTTCATCGCCGAAAGGCTCTATGCGTCCATCGAACACGTCCAGGGACAAAGCTCCGATTTTGTCGGCAAGTTTGCTGAGACGGCGCGCATGGAGGATGGCGAAAACCGCATGCGACGACATGAACTGGGTGCCGTTGAGAAGTGCGAGTCCTTCTTTCGACACAAGTTTGACCGGCTCCCATCCTTTTTCTTTCAATACTTCCGATGCTTGGCGAATCACACCGTTGTAGAGCACTTCTCCAAGACCGAGCAGAGGAAGACACATATTTGCGAGAGGAGCGAGGTCACCGGAAGCTCCGAGCGAACCTTGCTGATAGATTACCGGGAGTATATCGTTATTGAAAAATTCAATAAGTCTCTCCACCGTTGAAAGCTGGGCTCCGGAGTTGCCAAATGACAGTGACATGATTTTTGTGAGCAACATGATTTTCACTATCGTCGGGTCCACTTTGTCGCCACAGCCGCATGCGTGGGATTTGACGAGGTTTTCCTGTAGGGTCGAGAGATTGTCGCTGTCAATCGATATGTTGCATAGAGAACCGAAACCGGTAGTGATACCGTAGATAGGCTGGTCGCATCGGCTGATTTTATCATCAAGATATTTGCGGCAGCGTTTTATGCGGGTTATTGACTCTTCGCTTAGAGCGAGGGTCATGTGCTTGTCGATGATTTCGCCTACGCGTTCAATGGTGAGGCGTTCAGGGCTTATATGATGAATCATAACTTTGGTCGTTTTTTGTTTTTCAAGGTAATTGGTTAAATATCAGTTTTTCTGAAATATTACGTTTTCAATCAGGGAATCGTCGGCTATATTCGGCAGGGTGACGCGAAGGAGGGGAGTGCGTGCCATTTCGCGTTTTATCGCTGAAATCGCGCCTTCGTTGCGGGCCCAGCTCCGTCGGGCTATACCGTTGTTGACATCCCATAGCAACATTTCGTCAATATGGCGTGCTGATTCGGGTGAGCCGTCTATGACCATGCCGAAGCCACCGTTGATAACTTCGCCCCAGCCGACACCGCCTCCATTGTGAATTGAAACCCAGGTGGCTCCACGGAATGAATCGCCGATTACATTCTGGACAGCCATGTCTGCTGTGAACTGAGAGCCGTCGTAGATGTTTGAGGTCTCACGGTAGGGAGAGTCAGTGCCTGATACGTCATGATGGTCACGGCCAAGAACAATTGGTGCTGATATTTCGCCTTTCGCGATTGCGTCGTTAAACGCGCGGGCGATTTTAGTGCGTCCTTCTGAATCGGCATATAGTATGCGCGCCTGTGTGCCGACCACGAGATGGTTCTTTCCTGCTTCACGAATCCAGTGGATATTGTCGCGGAGTTGTCCCTTGATTTCTTCGGGGGCATCTTTAAGGATTGTTTCAAGCACGTCGGCCGCTATGGCGTCGCTCTTCGCAAGGTCGTCGGGATTTCCTGAACTGCACACCCAGCGGAAGGGGCCGAAGCCGTAGTCGAAGAATCCCGGTCCCATGATGTCCTGCACGTAGGACGGATAACGGAAGGTGCCGTCTTCGTTCATTATTTCGGCTCCTGCACGCGATGATTCAAGCAGGAAAGCATTGCCGTAGTCGAAGAAATACATCCCTTTTTTTGTCAGGCGGTTTATTGCCGCTACCTGACGGCGTAGAGATTCCTGCACACGACGCTTGAATTCTTCAGGGCTTTCGGCCATCATCGCCTTGGATTCCTCGAACGTAAGGCCTACAGGATAATAGCCTCCCGCCCATGGGTTATGTAGCGATGTCTGGTCGGATCCAAGGTCGACGGAGATGCCTTCGTCAGCCAATCGTTCCCAAAGGTCGACCACATTTCCCTGATATGCGAGTGAGACAGCCTTTCGGTTTTCCCTTGCCTCGGTAGCGCGGGCGATGAGTTCGTCAAGAGATGTATAGACCTCGTCGACCCATCCCTGGCGATGTCGTGTGTCCACAGCTTTTGGGTTGACTTCGGCTATGATGCTCACGACGCCTGCGATATTTCCGGCCTTGGGCTGTGCGCCTGACATGCCTCCGAGCCCGGCGGATACGAAGAGCATACCTCCGAGGTCATGCTCTCCGTCTTTGAGCCGTTTACGGCCAGCGTTGAGCACTGTGATGGTGGTGCCGTGGACAATGCCCTGTGGCCCGATATACATATAGGAGCCCGCTGTCATTTGTCCGTATTGCGAGACTCCGAGAGCGTTGAAGCGTTCCCAGTCGTCGGGTTTTGAATAGTTGGGGATAACCATTCCGTTGGTCACGATAACTCTTGGCGCATCGGGATGGGAGGGGAAAAGGCCTAAGGGATGGCCGGAATACATGACGAGTGTCTGATTGTCGGTCATCTCGGATAGATATTTCATTGTAAGGCGATACTGCGCCCAGTTCTGGAACACTGCGCCGTTACCTCCATAGGTAATCAATTCATGTGGATGTTGGGCAACCCTCGGATCAAGGTTGTTTTGAATCATCATCATTATCGCGGCTGCCTGACGTGATTTGGCCGGATATTCATCGATTGGACGTCCGTACATTTCATATGTAGGACGGAGACGGTACATATATATACGGCCATATTCGTTTAACTCCTCCGCAAATTCTTTTGCGAGTTCGGCGTGGAGATGCGCGGGGAAATATCTTAAAGCGTTCTTGATAGCCAATTTTTTCTCCGCAGGGGTGAGTATCTGTTTGCGTTTTGGCGCATGGTTGATATTCGGGTCATATGGCCGTGGGGCGGGCAGTATGTCGGGTATCCCCGTCATTATATCTTTGCGGAATTCTTCGTTTGTCATAATTCGGATAGTGCTATAATAAAGGACTACGATTATAATTATTGGTCGGATTGAGTTTCTGAAGTGTCGGTCATGATTATTTCCGGGACAGAACTTCGTTGACGATTTCAAGGACTCTTTTTTCTGCCTCGATTGCTTTTAGGGCTATCTCTTCAGCCCTTGAGGTAAGACGGTCTGCTTCCGCGCGGTCTGTGAGTCCTGCGGCATTGATGCGCACATTGAGCTGTGCGCCGAGAACCGCTGAGCGGGCGGCGAGTGCCCCTACACCGGCATCGCTTACTGACGCCGGATTCCCTGATTGTGCCATAGCCTCAAGTAACGGGAATGTGGCGCAGGCTGTTTCCATAGTGTCGAGCGGTACCTTTGTTGCATAGAGGGTAGCGGCTTCGAGAGCCATAGACCGCGCTTCTTTTTCCTCAGGTGAGTTTTTAGGCATTTTTATCGCCTCCATTATGCGGTTGAATGACTCCGTATCCTCGTCGACGAGATGGAGCATGCGTGCCATCAGCTCATGACCCTTGTCGGCGTAATCGGAAAACTCTTTCCATCGTTCGTCCCAACCGGCTTTGTGGGCCGACAGATTGGCTACCATCGTCCCGAGAGCAGCCGCGAGCGCGCCCATATAGGCCGAGATTGAACCTCCGCCGGGAGCGGGAGATTCAGACGCGGTTTCTTCGGCAAAGGCCTCGCATGTCATGTCCGTGAGCTTCTTTCCTTCTGTTTTAGGGGCAATCAGATATTCAATCACCTTTTCTTCAGGATTGAAAGGCGCGAGCTCGTCAAGGCCCATAGATTTGACAGCCATACGGATTATCTCGCTTTCGGCTATGCCGGTTGAGCGTTGCTGTTTGTGAAGGAAATAGCGTCCTGCCTCTATCAGGGTCCGTTTGGGGACGAGTCCTACAATCTCGGTGCCGGTAACACGCAATCCTCGTGCTGCCGCCGCACGGCATACCTCGTCGAAAGCTTCGTGGAGAGGGGTGACTCCTATATTTGTAATATTCATGGACACCTGTGCTATGCCGTATTCGTCAATGAACCAGCCTATGGCTTTTGTGGCTTTGAGGGTGCCCGGAATCATAATGGTGTTGCCGTTTTCGTCTTTCATCGGCTTGCCGTTTGGCTTGCCCCCCTCGCGCATGGGTCTCCCTTTTTCCCTTACGTCAAAGGCTATAGCATTGGCACGGCGTGTTGAGGTTGTGTTGAGGTTGAAATTGACCGCAATCAGGAAGTCGCGGGCTCCTACGGTAGTCGCGCCTGTTTTCGCGGCTTTCTCGTCGAATGGACGGTCGCCGAAGTCGGGAGCTTTGCCCGGATGGTTCATCTTTTCGGGAAGAGCCTCATATTCTCCTTCACGGCACACTGCAAGATTCTTTCGTTCGGAGGTGAAGGCTGCAGCCTCGTAGCAATATGTCGGGATTTCGAGTTCGTCGGATATGCGCTTGGCCAGTTTGCGTGAGAGTTCCGCACATTCTTCCAGAGTGACTCCTGCGATAGGAATCAATGGACATACGTCAGTAGCTCCCATTCGTGGGTGTGCCCCGTGGTGGGTGCGCATGTCTATCAGTTCGGCTGCGCGTTTCACTCCTCTGAAAGCCGCTTCAGTCACGGCTTCCGGTTCGCCGACAAAGGTGACAACGGTTCGGTTTGTAGCCTCGCCGGGGTCTACGTCAAGCAGTTTTATTCCTTTTACGCTCTCAATGGCGTCGGTGATTGATTTTATCACATTCGGGTCGCGTCCCTCGCTGAAATTGGGAACGCACTCTATGATACGTGTATTCATGGAATAATTATAGGATTAGATATAAAGTTACTCCACAAATTTAGCGTAAAAACATCGGATTTTAGAAAAATTTATCCAAAATCTTACTACGGAAACATTAAAAAGCCTTCCCTAAACTCTCCTTCAGGATTTTGTGCGGTCTTATGGCAATGGAAGTTCATGAGAATTCTTTACTTCTCCGAGCACAAAGGAACTGTTTATCGAACCGATGCAGTCAAGTTCACCAAGGATGCGAAGGATGAAATTCTGATACGATTTCATGTCGCGGGTGTAAATCTTGAGCAGGAAGTCGTAGTCACCGGAAATATTGTAACATTCAGCAATTTCAGGAATCGTCTGGACGGAATCCATTATACGTATGGAATTCTCATAGGTGTGTTGCTTCATTTTCAAATAGCAGAAGGCCACGAATCCACATTCAATTTTTTCGGCATCCAAAACAGCCATATATTTCTTTATATATCCCTCTTTTTCGAGTCGTTTCATGCGTTCGAAAGTCGGGGTCTGTGACAGATGTATTGCGGAGGCAAGTTCTTTGACTGTGACACGGGAGTTCTTTTGCAATTGTTTTAGCAGTTTTATATCGGTGGGGTCTATATCAGGATTTATGGTTCGCATGGGATTGGAAAAGAATGATGTTCTACAGATTGAAGTGTTTGACTGAAATATCAAAACGTATATTCTTTAAAATATTGCAAATATAGTATTATTTTCTAATGATAACAATCTATGGTGGTTGAAAATATTGATTATATTAATTTTGCTGCGTAAAAATTCTAAAATATATCAATAATGGAAAAGACAAAGAAACTTCATTTCGAGACACTTCAACTTCATGTGGGGCAGGAACGGCCCGATTCAGCAACAGATTCGCGTGCAGTGCCAATCTACCAGACTACCTCTTATGTATTCCATGACTCTCAGCACGCTGCCGACCGATTCGGCTTGCGCGATGCCGGAAACATCTATGGGAGACTTACCAATTCAACTCAGGGAGTGTTAGAGGATAGGATTGCAGCTTTGGAAGGTGGCGTTGCCGGGCTTGCGGTGGCGAGCGGTGCTGCCGCCATAAGCTATTCGATAGAAAACATAGTCAGAAATGGCGATCACGTCCTTGCCGCTGACAATCTTTATGGAGGAACCTATAATCTTATAAACAATACTCTTGCCTCAAGGGGTGTTGAAAGTACTTTTGTGGATGTCCGTGATATTGATGCTGTTGAAAAGGCAATCCGACAGAATACAAAGCTGTTATTTATAGAAACATTCGGTAATCCTAACAGTGACGTATCAGATATAGATGCTCTTGCCGAAGTTGCCCATAAGCATAATATACCTTTGATAGTGGATAATACATTCGCTACTCCATATCTGATTCGGCCTATAGAGCACGGTACGGACATAGTGGTTCACTCTGCGACTAAATTCATAGGGGGACATGGCACAAGTTTAGGGGGAATCATTGTGGATTCGGGGAAATTCGATTGGAAAGCTAATGAAGATAAGTTTCCTTCCTTGGCAAAAGCCGACCCGAGTTATCATGGTGCGGTATTCGCCGATGTGGCAGGGGCTGCGGCTTTCGTGACAAGGATTCGTGCTGTCCTCCTCCGTGATACCGGCGCTACGATTTCTCCTTTCAATGCATTCCTGTTGTTGCAAGGAGCTGAGACATTGTCGCTCAGGGTGGAACGCCATGTCGAAAATGCCCTCAAGGTCGTGGATTTCCTCTCGCATCATCCTAAGGTGAGAAGCATAGCCCATCCGTCGCTGCCAGGACATCCCGACCATAATCTTTATACGAAGCTTTTCCCTTCCGGGGCCGGGAGTATTTTCACATTTGAAATAAAAGGCGGTCGCGAGGAGGCATGGCGTTTCATCGATTCGCTTGAGATATTTTCACTCCTTGCAAACGTCGCTGACGTCAAAAGCCTTGTAATACATCCTTACACCACTACCCATTCTCAACTTTCCCCTGAAGAGTTGCAGCGTCAGGGCATAGGGCCGTCCACAATACGGTTGAGTATAGGCACTGAGCATATAGATGATATCATATCTGACATCAGTCAGGCTTTGGATAAAGTGTGATTCATGGCATCTCGGTTTTACTGACGTAAAAATTTAGGATATAATGAGCGGAATCATCGAAAATCTGTGTAACTTTGCATTTTGATAACTATACATATATTTATTGATAAGGATATTTGATATGGATTTATTCGATAAGATTTCAGCCGATATAAAGAGCGCGATGCTCGCCCGCGAAAAAGTGCGTCTTGAAACCCTGCGTGGCATAAAGAAAGAATTTCTTGAGGCAAAGACCGCGAAAGGTGGCGACGGAAGCCTCTCAGACGAGGCTGCGACCAAGATTCTTGCCAAGATGGCGAAACAGCGCCGTGAGACGGCCCAGATTTATGACGAGCAAAACCGTCTCGACCTTCGCGACAATGAACTCGCCGAAGCGGCTGTGATTGAAGAATATCTTCCCAAACAGCTTACCGAAGAGGAACTCACCGCCGAACTTCGCAAGATTATAGCCGAGGTCGGGGCTACATCTCCTAAAGAGATGGGCAAGGTGATGGGTGTGGCATCCAAGACTCTTGCAGGCCGCGCCGACGGCAAGGTAATTTCCGCTAAAGTCAGGGAACTGTTGGCTTAATCCTGTCATATTTAAGAAAAACAAAGAAATCAAGATAAACAATGCTTACCCTTCAGCAGATTAAAGAGGATCCCGAGCGCATAATAGCGCGCCTCGCCGTCAAAGGTTTCGACGGAAAGCAGGGTGTCAACGACGTGATTGATTTCGACGAAGAGCGTCGCAGTCTCCAATATCAGAACGATACGCTCGCGGCGGAGCTTAAGAAATATGCCGACTCCATAGGCCGTCTTATGAAAGAGGGCCGCAAGGACGAGGCCGATGAGGCCAAGAAAAAAGTGGCTGAAATCAAGGCGCAGCAAAAGGAAATAGCCGACCGCCTGACGGTCACTGAAAATGCAATCCGCGATGTGCTTCTCGGCATGCCGAATGTGCCCTGCGACATGGTGCCTGAAGGCAAGACAGCTGCCGACAATGTAGTGGAAAAGACAGGTGGCCCCATGCCGGAACTTCCCGCCGATGCCCTTCCTCACTGGGAACTCGCAAAGAAATACAACATCATCAACTTCGACCTCGGAGTGAAAATCACAGGCCCCGGTTTCCCTGTCTACATCGGAAAGGGAGCCCGTCTGCAACGCGCGCTCATCCAGTTCTTCCTTGACCGTGCAGGCGAGGCCGGCTATCTTGAAGTGCAGCCTCCCTATGTGGTCAATGAGGCTTCGGGCTATGGCACCGGTCAGCTTCCCGATAAGGAAGGTCAGATGTATTTCATAAATGAGGACAAGCTTTACCTCATCCCTACAGCAGAAGTGCCCGTCACCAATCTCTACCGTGACGTCATAATTCCCGCTGACCAGCTTCCAATCAAAAATTGTGCGTACTCGGCATGTTTCCGTCGCGAGGCCGGTTCTTATGGCAAGGATGTGCGCGGTCTCAACCGTCTGCATCAGTTCGACAAGGTGGAAATCGTGCGCATCGAGAAGCCCGAAAACTCCTATGCCGCACTTGAGGAGATGAAAGACCACGTGCAGGGGCTTCTTGAAAGTCTCGGCCTGCCATGGCATATACTCCGCCTTTGTGGTGGCGACATGAGCTTCACTTCGTCAATTACCTTCGACTTTGAGGTCTACTCCGCAGCCCAGGGCCGCTGGCTTGAGGTTTCGTCAGTCTCAAACTTCGAGACATATCAGGCTAACCGTCTCAAATGCCGCTACCGTGGCGATGACAAGAAGACTCATCTCTGCCATACGCTCAACGGTTCGGCGCTCGCGCTTCCGCGCATCATGGCCGCTCTGCTTGAAAACAACCAGACTCCGCAAGGAATAGTCGTGCCCGAATGTCTGCGTAAATACACGGGCTTCGATATTATCGACTGACCTCACGGAAAAACTTTGCCCGCATGCACGCGTTGTAAAGGTAGGTATTAAAACATTACGATTATGGAATCAACACGTCAAGCCAAAATATCGCGTCTCCTGCAGAAGGAACTCAGCGAAATCTTCCGTCAGCAGACCGCCAAAACCCACGGCACTCTCGTGTCGGTGAGCATCGTGCGCGTTTCGCCTGACCTGAGCGTGGCAAAGGTATATCTGTCAATCTTCCCGTCGGAGCGCTCACAGGAACTCCTTGAGAGTATCCGCAACAGTGCCAAGACCATCCGCTATGAACTTGCCCAGAAGGTGCGCTTCCAATTGAGGAAGTGTCCCGAACTGAGTTTCTATCTTGACGATTCACTCGATTATATCGACAATATCGACAAGTTGCTTACTAAATAGGAGCGCGTTTTTCAAAAGGCTCCTTAAATAGCTCCAAGAGACACTTTCATCACACATCTCCACGCCATTAATCCATAATGACAGCCTTAAGGATAGCTATCCGTTATCTTCTTGCCAGGAAAAGCCACACTGCAGTCAACGTCATCTCCTACATATCGATGGCGGGGATTGCTGTGGCCGCGATGGCTATGGTGTGTGTGCTCTCGGTGTTCAACGGTTTCTCCGACCTTGCATCGGAAAGACTGTCGATGGTCGACCCCGACATAAAGGTGAGTTCAATCAGCGACAAGATTATATCCAATGCCGATTCGCTTGCACTGGAGTTGGAGAAAATTCCCGGTGTCAGCTCTGCTCTCCCGACCTTGCGCACAGAGGCCATGGCCATTTATGGCGATATGCAGTCGCCGGTAAATGTAATAGGAGTGCCTGTGGGCTTCGGCCAGATATCCGCCCTCAATTCGCTTGTGATTGACGGCGAGATGAATTCCTCCACATATTCAAGACGGGGCGCTGTGCTAAGTGTGGGCACCGCCATCTATTTCGGAGCCCGCCCTTCCGGCGAGCTTCCGTTGTATCTTACGGTCCCCCGGCGAATCGGACGCATAAATCCCGCTTTCCCGATGGCGGCTTTTACCATTGACACCCTTTCGGTCTGTGCCGTCTATCAGACAAATCAGACTGAACTTGACAACGGCATGATTATTGTTCCGCTGGCCAATGTGCGTCGTCTGCTTGACTACACCACAGAGGCGAGTGCAATAGAAATCGGAGTCGAAAAAGGCGTTGAAACGGCTAACGTGAAGGCTGTTATTGAAGACGAACTTGGAGGCGATTTTCTTGTCGCCGACCGCCTGAGGCAGCAGTCCCATTCATTCAGGATGATTTCTATCGAAAAGTGGATTACTTTCCTGATGCTCGTATTCGTGCTTGTGATGGCCTCGTTCAACATCCTTTCCTCCATGTCAATGCTGATTATAGAAAAGGAGGAAAGCCTGATGATTCTAAGCTCTTTCGGGGCTCCGCTAAGGATGCTCCGCAACATCTTCCTTTATCAAGGCCTGCTCGTGTCGGTGACAGGTGGCGTAATCGGCATAACCATAGGAGTGGTGCTCTGCGTCCTGCAGCAGCATTATGGACTTATCACTCTCAGTGGTGACCATACGCAGATGTCCATAGTCAACTATCCCTGCGCCCTTCGTTTTACCGATGTGCTTGTCACGGCTTCGGCGGTAGCTGTTATCGGCTTGCTGTCCGGGCTGATTTCGTCAAGAAGTGTACGCCCGCCGGCCAATATTCATACCTATCCTTTGGTCGACTGACCGTTGTACTCAGTAGTAACTCTATAAACAGATTATATTTAACACTTTATTAATATTTAAACCTAATTAAAGATGACTAACCATAGATATTGCGTCATTATGTGTGGCGGAGTCGGTAGCCGTTTCTGGCCTTATTCTCGTGAGGATTGCCCCAAGCAGTTCATTGACTTCCTCGGCACCGGCCGTTCGCTCCTCCAGATGTCCTACGACCGTATACTTCCTATAGTGCCCAAGGAAAATATCATCGTGGTCACTAATGAAAAATACGCACCTCTTATCCGCGAGCAGCTCCCCGACGTGCTTCCAACCAATATCCTCCTTGAGCCGGCTCGCCGCAACACGGCTCCGTGTATCGCATGGGCTGCCTACCATATAGCTGCCCTCGACCTCCAGGCGTCGATGATTGTGGCTCCGAGCGACCATCTGATAACCCGTGAGAGCGTGTTTGAGGATTGCGTGCGCAGGGGTTTTGAATTCGTTGAGAGCCGCGACGCCCTCCTTACGCTCGGCATCACTCCCGTGCGTCCGGAGACCGGTTATGGTTACATCCAGGTAGGGCAGGAGGCTGTGCCCGGAATTTTAAAAGTCAAGACATTCACGGAAAAACCCAACCTTGAACTCGCTAAAGTCTTTCTTGAATCAGGTGAATTCTTCTGGAATTCCGGAATCTTCCTTTGGCGCGCTTCAAGCATAATCGAGGCTCTGCGTAAATATGCCTCTGACATCACAAGCCTTTTCGATAAAGGCGTCTCGGATTTCGGTTCTCCGCGTGAGACGGATTTCATACGCGACAATTTCACTGCCTGTCCGCCAAATTCTATCGACTATGCCGTGATGGAGAAAGCCGATAACGTCTATGTCGAGTGCGTGAATTTCGGCTGGAATGATCTCGGGACATGGAGTGCGCTCTACGACAACTCTCCTAAGAATCAGGACACCAATGTGACCCAGAACTGTAAGGTGATAGCCTATGAAAGCGCGGGCAACATCTTCGCCGTGCGTCAGACCGACAAACTCGTCGTAGTCCATGGTCTGAAGGATTATATAGTGGCTGATGCCGGTGATGTCCTTCTCGTGTGCCCAAAGGCTGAGGAACAGCGCATAAAGCAGATGGTCAATGATGTCAAACTCGCCTATGACGATAAATATCTTTAACCTGCCATGAAAGAATATAATCTCACTCCCGAGCAAGAGGAACACTATATCGACGAGCAGTTTCGCGACCTTCTCGATGGCTATCTTTCAAGCAACCATCGGAAGAAGGTCGAAATAATCGAACGCGCCTACCGCTTCGCCAAGGAAGCCCACAAGGGGGTGCGCCGTCGCTCGGGCGAGCCTTATATTCTCCATCCTATAGCCGTGGCCAAGATTGCATCTCAGGAAATTGGCCTCGGCTCCACCTCGATATGCGCGGCCCTTCTTCATGATGTGGTCGAGGACACGGAATATACTGTCGAGGATATCGAGCAGCATTTCGGTCGCAAGATTGCGCGCATAGTTGAGGGTCTGACAAAGATTTCGGGAGGTATTTTCGGTGACAAGGCTTCGGCACAGGCCGAAAATTTCCGCAAGCTCCTTCTTACTATGAGCGAGGATATCCGGGTAGTGCTCATAAAGATGGCCGACCGCCTTCACAACATGCGCACTCTCGGGTCCATGGCTCCCAACAAGCAGTATAAGATTGCGGGCGAGACCCTTTATATCTATGCTCCCCTCGCCCACAGGCTCGGTCTCTTCGCCATAAAGACCGAGCTTGAGGATCTGAGTTTCAAATATGAGCATCCCGGTGAGTATGAGCGCATATCAAAGCTCATAAGCCAAAGCGAGGCGGGGCGGGAGATGGTCTACAACGATTTCGCTTCACCTATCCTTAAGCGTCTTGATGCTATGGGGCTTCACTATGAAGCTAAGGCGCGCCTCAAATCCGTCTATTCCATCTGGCGTAAGATGGACACCAAGCATATCCCTTTCGAGGAGGTCTACGACCTCTATGCCATGCGCATCATATTCGATACTCCCGAAGGAATTTCGGAAAAGGAGATGTGCTATAAGATTTATTCGGCGCTCACCGACCTCTATCGTCCTCATCCCGACCGCACCCGTGACTGGATTTCCAATCCCAAGGCCAACGGTTATCAGGCTCTTCATGTAACTCTTATGGGACCTGACGGCAATTGGATTGAGGTGCAGATTCGCAGCCGCCGTATGGATGAGGTGGCCGAGAAGGGTTTTGCCGCGCATTGGAAATATAAGATAGGGGAGCATGAAGAGGAGAGCGAACTTAATGTATGGCTTAAGACCATTAAGGATATTCTCGACGACCCCACTCCGACGGCCATAGATTTCCTTGACACTCTCAAGCTAAATCTTTTCGCGACAGAGATAGTGGTATTCACACCCAAAGGCGAGCTCCTTACTCTTCCGGCCGGTGCTACTGTGCTCGACGTTGCTTTCACCCTCCACTCACAGCTCGGCATCCATTGCATCGCCGGCAAGGTGAACCATAAACTTGTTCCGCTTTCCCACCGCCTCAATTCCGGCGACCAGGTGGAGGTGCTCACCTCCCATTCACAGCGGCCTAAGCCTGAATGGATGAACTTCCTCGTCACGGCCAAGGCCAAGACACGCTTGCGTAAGGAATTGCGCCGTGTGCAGCAACCGGTAATCGATGAGGGCAAGAAGATTTTCGACGATTTTCTCGTGCAGAACGACATCATACTCAACAACAGTGTGATGACAAAAATTCTCGGCACATACCATGTGGCCTCGCGCGATGAGCTTTTCTATAAACTCGGTAGCGGTGAGGTTTCAATCGACGACTATCTGAATGTCAATACTTCCCGTGGTGCACGCTCCCTTGTCTCGCGCCTTTTCCGCCTCGGATTCGGCGGCGACAAGAAGGGTTCCAAGGCTAAAAAGATTTTTGAGTCGACCGCAGCCTCTACACCTTCCGATGTGAAACGCCCACGTATTAACACGAAAGAGACCTACGTGCTCCGGTTCAACGACAAGGAGAGGAACTTCTCTTTCGCGGACTGCTGTAGGCCAATCCCCGGCGATGAGGTGATGGGCTTTATAACCGATGAAGGGACTGTGGAGGTTCATTCCTTGACGTGTCCGCGCGCTCAGGTGCTCAAAGCCAGTTTCGGCCCGCGTATACTTGCCACCCGATGGGATGAAGTCTCCGGCTCCTTCCTCGCCAACGTGCGTATTGAAGGTATTGACCGTCATGGAATCCTTCAGGAATTGACGCGTATGATTTCGACAGCTCTTAACATCGATATCCGTAGGCTTAATATCGAAGCCGATAAGGAGGTGTTCACCTGCGACCTCGGAGTTCTGGTGTCTAATACCGATGCTGTTGCCGATCTTTGTAAGAAAGTTCTGAAAATCGAAGGCGTCAAGCAGGCTGACCGAGTGCGTTGATTTTGTCACCGCGCTCTCAGCTATCTCTATTGGTGATTTTATGTTAAAAGTGCTGGTTTAAGGGGATTTGAGTTGCGGATTCCCTTAAAATTTCGTATCTTTGTAGCGATTTGTGTTAGGTGATTTGAACTGTCGCCTTTTATCAGATACCTTGAATTTATAGAAATAATACTAACCCTTTCATATTTTAATTCATCAGCTTACGTATGAAAACCAGCAAATTTAATTTTCATTCGCTGAATCTTCGCCGATATATCGGTCTTGGCGCAGCCGCCTTTGCGCTTGCTGTCCTCCCCGCTTGTAGCGACGACGAGCCTGCAAATGGTGGCGAAGGCACTCCCGATGTCCCCGGGCAGATTCAGGGCGAAGCAGTAAACATTGTTGACAATCCTGACATTCTCTCTACTCGCGTACGCAATTTCGATTTGTCCAACGGCCTTTCGCGTGCCGGTGGTGCAGAGGCTTTCAAAATGCCTGCCGCTCCCGTGGAAGCCGATTATGCGGATGCCGTAGAATCTGACGGCAATAATCTTCAGAATAATACAAAATATATTATCAAGGATAGCGACAAGGAGCTTTGGCTCGGTATGAACGGCGGTGTTATTGTCTATATCGCCGGTGCGAATGTGAAGCTTAATACAAGATATTCGAATGGAGATAACACTATTATAGTTCTTCCGACGGCAAGTGTCACTCTTGGCGGTTGGAAAGGTGGCAATCTCTATGTTTATGGAGCTGTGTCGGTTGCCGGTAATATTTCCATGAATTCCGGCTCTATCAACCTCGCCGGAGGCGTTGACGCTCCCGATTATGAACTGTATATCGGCAATAATTCGAAGTTCAATGCCGAAGGTGACCTTACGTTCAAAAAAGTGCAGGTGCAGGACGGTCAGCTTGCTGCAGAATCTGTTATCGCAGAGAAAATCGTTATGCAGAATAACGTGAAGGTTAACATTGTCGGTTCTATTGAGGCTACCGGTGAAGATGTTAGCGAATGGGATGCTGCTTTCCAGGTAAATGCTCAGGGCGAGCTTTATGCGCGTTGCGTTGTGGTTCCCAACGGAACTCTTAAAGTTGCCAACTGCGGTAAATTCTTTGTTGATAAGTTCATTGGCGCGAAAAACATGAATGTCGATGCATCAGGCGCTAAAATCAATATGGGTGCCAAGGCGGTCGTCGATATTGCCAACCGTCTCTTCATGCCTAATCACAACACCGGCTTTTATTTCAGTGCCTCCGCTGCCGACATGGGCCTCATCAAGGCCGCTGTCTTTGCCGGACAGGACCAGCCTAACAATGGTAAGGAAGGTACTCCCCGCGAAATCGAATGTGGCGGTCTCTTCAGTGGAAACGTCTATCTTGACTTCGTGAAGACTGTAAGCAAGGATGATGCTAACCGCGAATGTGGAATGATGAACCGTCAGTCCGGCGTATGGACCAAGGATGATCCCGAAGCAAAATATCCCTATATCCCCACCGATAATGAAGGTTGCCACGGTCAGTACGGTACTCCTGTTGATCCCGTGCAGCCTGAAGATTTTGATGTAGTCGGAACTACTGACATCCACAAACATCCGATTTCGGCAACATGCATTGATGTTTATGGCAATCAGGCTTTCCTTTCATGGCATAAGCGTGGCATTGGCTCCACAAATCTCCCTGCTGGTTCGAATACAAACCATCCTCATGATGGTATATCCTACTGGGGCTGTATCGAGGTGCTTACTGTTCAGGCCGACACCCTCGCCATTACTTCCTATATGGAAACCAAACCTGAGACAGACGGTGGCGCATATGACTTCAACCATGTTATCTATGACCCACAGAACAATGCTCTCCTTACCACTGGCGATCATGACAAGAAAGGTGGCGTGATTGGTAAGATTCAGCTCGGCCCTGACCATAATTTCGGTAAATACACCAACGAGACCTCAATCATGCAGGTTCGCCACCTCCTCAAGGGCGAAGGTGTGTCAGGTAACAGTGTCGTAATCCGTCCTTCTGACCGCACTCTTCTCATCACCGCTGCCGGTGGATATCAGACTATGGACTACAGTACCAACAAGCTTTTTGATAGCAACAAAAAGGAAGTTGGTCCATTCGTTAAGACCGCCGGCTCCGCCAAGCATGTCGCTATCAACAATGATTATGCCGCTACAATCGAATTCACCCAGCGTCCCGGTGATCTTGGAGTTGAGTATGATGAAGACGACAATACTACTGTCCTTCCTGCGAAGATTACCGTATGGCCTATCGCTGGCTTCATGACTGATGCTGTAAAGGAAATCGAGGTTCCGGCTTTCGGCCCGGTTTATGGCAAGAACGTGATAGCAATCGATACCGACAATGTGATTTACTCCTGCCAGGGTCACAACGGCGTTGCAGCTTATGATATCAATGGTAACGAACTCCGTCGTTGGGATATTCCTAAGATGTATAAGGGTGCTGCCGCCAATGGTCTTTGCATTAAGGACGGCAATCTCTATATCGCAGCAGGTGCAGCCGGTGTATGGGTTGTTGACAAGAATGACTTTACTAATGTTAAGGCTAAGTACACCAAGCAGGGCAACGCTTCTGCAAACTATGTCAAGGTTGCCGACAACGGCTATGTATTCGTAGCTTACGGTCGTTCCGGCGCTAAGCTCCTCAAACCGAGGAAAGCCCTCTGATTCGGAAGCGATTTCTATAGATAATAATTATTCGGGATATGCCTCTGTGGCGTATCCCGAATTTTATATTTTTAGACAGCTACTGCTGATTATCTGCTGAAAAAGTCGTAACTTTGCACACGGGTATCAGTGCACCCCGACGAAACTTCAAAATCCAATCCAGCTCATGCGACAGTTTAAGCGCGCCGTCCTTATCCTCGAAGACGGCACCACTTTTGAAGGGAAATCTTTTGGCTATGAGGCCTCAACGGCCGGAGAGGTTGTGTTCAACACCGCAATGACCGGCTATCCCGAAAGTCTTACAGACCCATCTTATGAAGGGCAGATTTTAGTCACCACATATCCTATTCTCGGTAATTATGGAGTCCCGCCACGTCGTGAGAAAAACGATGTCAGCGAATATTACGAAAGTGACCGCATCCATTGCCGTGCTATCGTGGCTCAGGACTATTCCTATGACCATTCCCACTGGCAGGCTGACCGCTCGCTCTCCCAATGGCTTAATGAAGAGAAAATCCCCGGTATATATGGCATCGACACCCGTCAGCTTACCAAGCATCTCCGCGAACACGGTTCAATGCTCGGTAAGATTGTGATTGACGGCTGTGGCGATGTCGATTTTTATGACCCAAACAAGGAAAATCTTGTCGGAAAGGTAAGCTGCAAGGAAGTCGAGATTCATGGCGATGGCGACAAGACCGTGGTGCTCGTGGACTGCGGTGTGAAACATAATATAATCCGCTGTCTGACCCGCCGGGGTGTGAAAGTCGTGCTCGTGCCCTGGAACTATGATTTCACCTCTATCCCCTACGACGGTCTTTTCATATCCAATGGCCCGGGCAATCCCGACATGGCAGAAGAGACTGTGGTCAATATCCGTAAGGCTATGGAAATCGGCAAGCCTATCTGTGGAATCTGCATGGGCAATCAGCTCCTCTCGAAAGCTGCGGGTGCCAAGACCTATAAGCTGAAATACGGTCACCGCAGCCACAATCAGCCCGTGCGTCGCGTCGGTACCGACACTTGCTTCATCACTTCGCAGAATCACGGCTTCGCTGTCGATAATTCAACCCTTCCGGAGGATTGGGAACCCCTCTTCATAAATATGAACGACGGCACTAATGAAGGCATACGTCATAAGACCAAGCCGTTCTTCTCCGCCCAGTTCCATCCTGAAGCAAGTTCCGGACCGAAGGATACGGAGTTCCTTTTCGAAGAATTTATCAATCTCCTGTAGAAAATTCCCTCATCTCATAATTCATCATGCGTAACGAGAAAATCAAGAAAGTATTGCTGCTTGGTAGCGGCGCGTTGAAAATCGGTGAGGCAGGCGAGTTTGACTATTCCGGCTCGCAGGCTCTCAAAGCTATGAAGGAGGAGGGAATCACTACCGTCCTCATAAATCCCAACATTGCCACCGTCCAGACGTCGGAAGGCTTTGCCGATAAGATTTATTTCCTCCCGGTGACCCCTTATTTTGTCACCAAGGTCATAGAGAAGGAGCGCCCCGATGGCATACTTCTCGCTTTCGGTGGTCAGACGGCCCTCAACTGTGGTGTTGAACTTCATCGTTCAGGCGCCTTGGAGAAATATGGTGTCGAGGTGCTTGGCACTCCCGTGCAGGCAATCATGGACACTGAGGACCGTGAGCTTTTCGTCAGGAAACTCGATGAGATTGACGTCAAGACAATCAAGAGTGAGGCCGTCAATTCGGTCGGCGACGCCAAGCGTGCCGCTGACGCTCTCGGCTATCCTGTAATCGTGCGTGCCGCCTATGCTCTCGGTGGACTCGGCAGCGGTTTCTGCGACAACGAGGAGGAACTCGTGGCCCTCGTTGAGAAAGCCCTTGCTTTCTCACCCCAGGTGCTTGTTGAGAAATCGCTCAAAGGATGGAAGGAAGTGGAATATGAGGTTGTGCGTGACCGTTACGACAACTGTATCACTGTCTGCAATATGGAGAACTTCGACCCGCTTGGCATCCATACCGGTGAGTCGATTGTGGTCGCTCCCTCCCAGACTCTTTCAAATGAAGACTATCATTGGCTGCGAAAGCTTGCCATAAAGATTATACGCCACATCGGCATTGTGGGCGAATGTAATGTGCAGTATGCCTTCGACCCTACATCGATGGACTATCGTGTGATTGAGGTCAATGCCCGTCTTAGCCGCTCGTCGGCTCTCGCTTCGAAGGCTACTGGCTATCCACTTGCCTTCGTGGCTGCCAAACTTGGACTCGGTTACGGTCTCTTTGACCTGAAGAACTCGGTGACCAAGGAGACTTCGGCTTTCTTCGAGCCGGCCCTTGACTATATCGTCTGCAAGATTCCCCGTTGGGACCTCGGTAAATTCCATGGCGTGCGTCGCGAGATCGGCTCCTCTATGAAGTCGGTAGGCGAGGTGATGGCTATCGGACGCACCTTTGAAGAGGTGATTCAGAAAGGTCTCCGCATGATAGGACAGGGGATGCACGGTTATGTTGGAAATAAGGAGATAAAAGTCGACGATATCGACCATGCTCTCCGCGAGCCGACTGACAAGCGAATCTTTGTCATTTCGAAGGCCATGCGTGCCGGCTATTCTGTCGACCGCATCCATGAGCTTACCAAAATCGACAAGTGGTTCCTCTATAAGCTCCAGAACATAATGAACACTGCCAAGGAGCTTCAGGACTACACTCAGCTCGAAGCTGTTCCCGCCGAACTTTTGCGTCAGGCCAAGGAGCAGGGCTTCAGCGACTTCCAGGTGGCCCGTGAGGTGCTTAAGGATTCAATGACCGATGCTGAGAAGTCTCTTCTCCGTGTCCGCGAAATCCGCAAGGAACTCGGTATAGTCCCGGTAGTGAAGCAGATTGACACCCTTGCCGCTGAGTATCCCGCACAGACCAATTATCTTTATCTGACCTACAATGGTCGTGAGAATGACGTAAAATACCTTCATGACCATCGGTCGATTGTGGTGCTGGGTTCCGGTGCCTACCGTATCGGTTCGTCGGTCGAGTTTGACTGGTGTTCGGTCAATGCGCTCCTGACAGTCAAGAAGCAGGGCTGGCGCTCGGTGATGATTAACTATAATCCTGAGACCGTCTCCACTGACTATGATATGTGTGACCGTCTCTATTTTGACGAGCTCACATTCGAGCGCGTGATGGACATCCTTGACCTCGAACAGCCCCACGGTACTATCCTTTCTGTGGGCGGTCAGATTCCCAATAACCTTGCGACACGTCTCGACGCTCAGAATATAAACATTCTTGGCACCACTGCGCGCAGCATCGACAATGCCGAGGACCGCAACAAGTTCTCTGCCATGCTCGACCGTCTCGGCATTGACCAGCCGCGTTGGCGTGAGCTTACCAATTTCGATGATATCAATAAATTCATCGATGAGGTCGGTTTCCCGGTGCTCGTGCGTCCGAGCTATGTGCTTTCCGGTGCGGCGATGAACGTATGCCACAATCAGGAGCAGCTCACCCGTTTCCTGCGCCTTGCAGCCAACGTTTCGAAGCAGCATCCGGTTGTCGTTTCGCAGTTCATATCTTCTGCCAAGGAGATTGAGATGGACGCCGTGGCCCAGAATGGCGAGATTGTGGCCTATGCGATTTCCGAACATATCGAATATGCCGGAGTCCATTCAGGCGACGCCACCATTCAGTTCCCGCCTCAGAAGCTTTATGTGGAGACCATGCGTCGCATACGCAAGATTTCCCGTCAGATTGCCAAGGCTCTCGAGATTTCAGGCCCATTCAACATCCAGTTCCTTGCGAAGAACAATGATATCAAGGTGATTGAATGTAATCTCCGTGCGTCGCGAAGCTTCCCCTTCGTTTCAAAGGTGCTGAAGATTAATTTCATTGACCTCGCTACCCGTGTGATGCTCGGTTTGCCTGTCGAGAAGCCCCACAAAAATGCCTTCGACCTTGACTATGTCGGCATAAAGGCTTCGCAGTTCAGCTTCTCACGTCTACAGGGCGCCGACCCCGTGCTCGGTGTCGATATGGCCTCTACCGGTGAGGTGGGATGTATAGGCAATGATTCGTCCGAGGCTCTCATCAAGGCTATGATTTCAGTAGGTAACCGCATCCCGAAAAAGGCTGTGCTGATGTCGACCGGTACTGCCAAGCAGAAAGCCGACCTTCTTGATGCCGCCCACGAACTCGCAAACCGTGGCTATACCATCTACGCAACCGGTGGAACGCACGCCTACCTCAACGACAACGGTATTCCCGCAATCCGTGTCTATTGGCCCTCGCAGCCCGACATGCAGCCTCAGGCTATCGAGCTTCTTCATGAACATATGGTGGATATGGTGGTCAACATTCCTAAGAATTTCTCTACCACTGAGCTCACCAACGGTTATAAGATTCGCCGTGCTGCCATTGACCTGAATGTCCCCTTGCTGACCAATGCGCGTCTTGCTTCGGCCTATATCGATGCCTTCACTACCCATCCTCTTGACTCTATTGAAATCAAGAGCTGGGATGAATATTGATGATATTAATTTGTAAGCTTTTAAAGCAAAATTTAAACATTGATATATTGCAAACCCTCTGGAGATTTTGTAAATTTGCCACACGATTCACGTAATCATCAATTCGGATTCTCCTTAGGTACAGAATATACAGTAAACTCAACTATAATTATACTATAGACTATGAAAATTGAAAAAATTATCGGTCGTGAAGTTCTTGACTCACGCGGCAATCCTACCGTTGAGGTAGACGTTATTCTCGAATCAGGCGCACGTGGCCGTGCTTCTGTTCCCTCCGGTGCTTCTACCGGTGTCAACGAGGCTCTTGAGCTTCGCGACGGTGACAAGAACCGCTACATGGGTAAGGGTGTGCAGAAGGCTGTTGCCAATGTCAACGGTCCTATCGCTGACGCTCTCCGTGGCATGAGCGCTCTTGACCAGATCAAGATTGACGAGACTATGATTGCTCTCGACGGAACCGATACCAAGTCAAACCTCGGCGCAAACGCTATCCTCGGTGTTTCACTTGCCGTTGCCAAGGCTGCCGCTGACTATCTCGACCTTCCCCTCTACAAATATATCGGTGGCTGCAACAGCTACGTGCTCCCCGTTCCTATGATGAACATCATCAACGGTGGCGCTCACTCTGACGCTCCCATCTGTTTCCAGGAATTCATGATTCGTCCTATCGGCGCATGCTGCTTCAAGGAAGGTATCCGCATGGGCACTGAGGTGTTCCACAACCTTAAGAAGGTGCTCCATGACCGCGGTCTCTCTACTGCCGTAGGTGACGAAGGTGGTTTCGCTCCCGCTCTCGACGGTACTGAAGATGCCCTCAATGTAATCATCAAGGCTATCGAAGCTGCCGGCTACGTTCCCGGTAAGGACGTGACCATCGGTCTTGACGTCGCTTCTTCCGAATTCTACAAGGACGGTGTTTATGACTACACTTGGAAGCAGGGCGCAAACGCTCCCAAACTCACTTCCGAGCAGCAGGCTGAATACCTCAAGGGTCTTGTTGAGAAATATCCTATCGACTCTATCGAGGACGGTATGGCTGAAAACGACTGGGCCGGCTGGAAGATTCTTACCGACCTCATCGGCAACCGTTGCCAGCTCGTGGGTGACGACCTCTTCGTTACAAACGTGAAGTATCTCGAACGTGGCATCGAGGAAGGCTGCGCCAACTCTATCCTTGTGAAGGTTAACCAGATTGGTTCTCTCACCGAGACACTCCGTGCAGTTGAGCTCGCTCAGCGCAACGGCTATACCGCTGTCATTTCTCACCGTTCAGGTGAGACTGAGGACGCTACTATCGCCGATATCGCTGTGGCTACCAACGCCGGCCAGATTAAGACCGGTTCCGCAAGCCGCTCTGACCGTATGGCTAAGTACAACCAGCTCCTCCGCATCCAGGAAGAACTCGGCGACGCTGCAAAATACGGCTACGGCAAGAAGACCAAAATGCCCCAGGCTTAAAAATCTTTATGAAGTTGCAGGACGTTTGACTGCCATAACGGCATAGCCTGCTTCTTTAGATGTAATTATAAAATAATTCCGGATTGATTTTCGAATCAGTCCGGAATTTTTGTTTTAATTCTTTTTTTGACTACTTTTGCTCTATGATAGAGCGAAATACAGTCAGCCTTAAATCTTTTTTCCATCTGCTCGCGGGTGGGGCAGTGGCTATGCTTGTCGCCGAGCTGTGTTTTTTCGCGCTCCTTTTCGTCCCGTTCATCACGCTTGACCCTCTGTCGTGGCTGCTTCCCTTGCTTACAGTCGCGTTTTTCTGCATGATATTTCTGCTGCCAAGGATGCTTGTTCGTGGGCACAGACGTAAATTGCAGAACTATCACAGCTATTCCTATCGAAATCATTACAGTTATGCTTATCGTAGGACGAAGGACAATTTATCTTGTTACGTCACTGCTGTATGGTATTTTATCGTGGCTCTTTTGATAGCATATTTCGCGCCTGAACGCTATCCTTATTTTGAATGGACGCTGACTCTGCCGTGGCGGGGATTTATACTGCTTGAAGGCTTCTTGGGTGGATTGATAGCTTTATCAGGACTGTTTGCAGCCTGGCGTTTCCTTGTCCCGTTGTCATGCATTTTATGTTCGGTGGTAAATGTGGCTGTATGCGTGTGGCTTTTCTCTCCGGGTTCGTGGTCGGGATTGAGACCGGATGGCGCATGGGGCGTTTCTCCGTCGGGCGCAGAGCGTACGGAGGTGAAGGAAATCCCGTCTCCATATGGTGTTGAGAGATTATATTATGGGAGTGGAAATGACAGCCGGAGGGTCTGCTATCGCGATTCAGTTGCAGTCATTACCCCTACGGTCGATGCCCGGACGTTTGATTTGTCAGCCGGGCAGATTGATGATATTGCCAGGAAACTTTATTGGGATTTCGACGCTTCGCAATATCCATTGAACGGAGTGCTTTTCTTGCCGACCGACACTATCGTCAAGGCTCCGTTGGTAATGATTGTCCACGGTAATCATTATATGCAGGAATATTCCGAGATTGGATATGAATATCTTGGCGACTATCTTGCCCGGAGGGGATATGCCGTTGCCTTGATTGACGAGAATTTTATAAACCGTAACTGGTCGGGAGATTTCGATGGAAGGGAGAAAACGCTCCGTGCATGGTTGGTGCTTAAACACCTTGAGGAGATAAGCTCATGGACCAACGGTATAGGGAGAAGAATCGATACTGACAGAATCGCTTTGATTGGTCATTCGCGTGGTGGGGAGGCTGTGGCCTTGGCTTCGGTAATGAACGGAAACGCTGATTTCTCGAATGACTCTGTCGGCACGATTGCCATAAAGAAGAGATTCCCTATAAAGAGTGTGATACAGCTTGCACCTACTGCCGACTATAAGTATAATGGAAAGGGATATACCGTAGAGAATGTCGATTATCTCCTGATTCTTGCCGGGCGTGATACAGATGTGTTCACCTTGGAGGGGCAAACGGTGTATGATAATGTAAAATTTACCGATGGTGTGCCTCATTTCAAGTCACTGCAATATCTGTACTCGGTAACTCACTCTGGCTTCAACTCTGCATGGACTGCCGACAGGATGATTCCTTATCGTCTTTTGCTTGAGCAGAAGGATTTGATGTCACCGAAAGCGCAGCAGTATATTACCTCGCTTTATGTTTCGCATTTTCTCAATGCCTCGTTTGAAGGAGACTTGTTGTCGAGAAAGGCTATTGCTGATAACAGGCTATTGAATTCCATGTTGCCTTTGGACTATCGTCAGTCCTCGTTCCGGGATTCGCGTTTTGTAGGTATCGGTGGAGCCGGTGTAGATAGTCTGACGGTGGAATGGCCGGAAAGAGACAGTGTTTATAGGATAGATTGCCCGGCATTGTCGGATACAACGATTCGGGCGAAAGGCTGTCTGTCTTTTGACGTGACAAACCTTTCACCCGGAAAATGCGATTTCACCATAGCCTTTATTGCGGCTGACGGTTCGGAGAAAACTGTCGCTTTGAGCGATTTTTACGCCCTTCCTCCGCGTTTGGATTTAAAGCTCAATAAGATTGAGAAAGTGCGGATTGTCTGGCCGAAGTTGCCGTATCATTTGGTCGGGCAGACGGTTTGCGTCCCAATCCCTGAAAATCTCAATGGCCCCCCTGTTGCAGTTGAATTCAGATTTGACCTTACGCCGTCTGGAAAGGCCATGATAAGGGATGTCGGTATCTCCCCGTTTTGACGGTCAGTCTATTTTTTGAGAAGGTCTATAAGTTGCTCGGCGGCTTTCTTCGTGTCGACTTTGCGGATGATATGCGTGATTGTGTGATTGGCATCGGTTACAAAGGTCGTACGTACAGTGCCCATATATTCCCTTCCTGCCATTTTTTTCTTTTGCCATACTCCGAAAGCCTGGTTTACCTCCGTTGATTCGTCGGAGAGCAGGATGAAGGGGAGTGAATATTTTTCCGCGAATTTTACATGGCTCGATGGAGAGTCCTTGCTAATTCCGATAGTTGTGTAACCCATATCGGCGAGTTCACGGTTGTAATCACGGAGTGAACATGCCTCTGCCGTGCATCCGGAAGTGTTGTCCTTTGGATAAAAATAAATAATGAGGGCTTTGCCTGCGAAATCATCGCTTTTCACCTCTTTGCCGTTAGCGTCGAAGCCGAGGACAGAAGGAATTTTATCGCCTATTTCCATTTCAGATAAATTTTAGAATTATAATCAGTGATAGTATCGTTTATATTAAACAAATATGTCGGTACATATTGCAGCTTGCATGCCGTAAAATTACAAAAATATCTTAACTTTGCATCATATGACATCGCCAATCACTATAGTTGTCCCGGTCTATAACCGTGAATACCTTCTCCAGCGGACTCTCGACTCGATTGCCTGTCAGAGTGTCGCGCCTGCGAAGATTGTTCTGGTCGATAATGCCTCTTCCGATTCTTCGTTGGAAATGATGCATAGATGGGCTGAAAAGATTACGTCGTGTGAAGTCAAGGTATGCGTTGAGACAAAGAAAGGGGCTGCTGCGGCTCGGAACCGTGGGCTTCGTGAAGTCGACAGTGATTTCGTAATGTTTTTTGATTCCGATGATGTCATGCTTCCCGGACATGTGGCTGATTTCACCGATGCTGTCCGTCGGCATCCTGATATGGATATATTGGGACGCAGCATCATGAATGAGACTCTTGACGGCAGAAGAAAAAAACTCTATTTTACGTCGGGCTCGCCAATGTTCAACCATCTGTTCCGTGCCTGTCTCGCCACTCAGCGTTTTGTCGTTCGCACATCGCTTGTGCGTTCGGTCGGCGCCTGGGATGAGAGTCTTGCGGGATGGGATGATTATGAATTGGGAGTAAGGCTCCTGTTGGCTTCGGATAAGGTCTATGAGCTACCTGGAGCTCCGTCGGTTATTACATATTCCCAGGTTGAATCATTGACCGGGACATCCTATACGGCTCATCCGGAGCAATGGGAAGGAGCGCTTGACCTTGTTGAGTCCCATTTCAGGAAAGCTTCGCGGGAGGACATGCTTAAATGGATTGATGCCCGACGCATGATTCTTGCTGCCGCCTATGCCCGCGAGAAATCCTTCGGACTCTCCGACAAGCTTAGGAGCAGGGTGCTTGATGCAACATCCTCTCCGCGACGGATGAATCTTATATATTACCACAATCTGTATTTTAATCGTCTGACCTGGCTTTTTGCCAAGATTCTGTTTGCCATATGAAGCATGCCTGTAGAACGGAGCGAGACCCGCGTGCGTTTACAATTTTGATACTGTTGTCCATAGTTGTGATCTATGGAATATTTTCATATCTCACTCCATATGTTCTTGACGATATAGTGTTCCGTAACTGTTATCTTAAACATAGTGGCGGTTCGGAGTCTTTCTCCTTATCCGCATTGGTGGATTTTGCCCGTGAGGTCAGGGACTACGACAACGGACGCCTTGCAAACATCCTTTCGCCTATAGCTACAATGATGGTCCCACGGTGGCTGTTCGCATTGATTACCGGAATAGGTGTGGCCGCTATGTATATGATGATGCTTAAGATAGCCTCAATTCCATCCAAGATGCGGCCTTATGCGATATTATCGGTATGGCTTTTTTCATTGGTGTTGCTGCCATGGCGAAACAATATAATAGTCAATGACTATCTGCTCAACTACCTCTACTCCTCATTGGCCATTCTCGCGTTTGTGCTGCTCCTTTCGAAATCGGCTCAAAGAAGGCTTAAAGTGGGTCAGATGTCTGCCGCGATAGTGATAGCGCTTGTTGCAGGGTGGTTTCATGAGGGCTTTTCAATCCCGCTGTGCGGAGCTATGGGTATATATGCCATAAGCAGAAGGTTCAGACTCCCTGCTCAATGGTGGCTGTTGGCGATAGTTTTCGGTTTAAGTTCTCTCTTTGTGTTTTTGTCGCCCGGAATTCTGAGCCGTGCCGGACGGGAACTTAACGGGCAGGGGATAAGTGAGAAGATAAAGGTTCTATGCACCGTGTTGCCTGCCGTGTTGTTGCTTTCGGGAATAATTCTTTCCGCGTTTTTCCTGCCGCAAGTGAAAAGGATAATGAAGTGCTTAATGGAGCGTCCGGCAATCTTCATGCTTGTTTTCGCGTCCTTGTTTGCCGGGATTATAGTACTGATGGTCAATTCCGACCAGAGGGCCGGATGGCCTGCCGAGTTATATGCCATGACGGTTTTGCTCGCTTTCATCCCGTTCTGTCATGTGGAACGTAGGAAAAATGCTTTGAAAGTCGTTGCATGGCTCGCATATATCGCAATCTGCGGATTTTTTGTCAATGTCCTCGTTTGGCAGCATCGGTTTTATAGGCAGCACATGGAAATAGTTAGGCTGATGGAGGAGTCGCGGAGCGGGACGGCTTTCTACGACATCATCGATCCCCGCGATGTCAGGAAGAGCACATTGTTTCTGCCACTTAGAGGCCAATGGGTCACTTCCTTTCAGCTCGACGTGATAAATGACCCGGATATTCCTTCTGAAAAATACCGTTCGGTGGTTCCGCAATGCCTGTCGCGTTACGATTCTTCCGCTGCGCGTAAGATTGACGGCAATGGCCGTCTTGTGGATTTTGAAGGAGTTTTGGTAGGCCCGGACGGCCCATATAGAAGTGAGGAAGAGAGACGCTATTCGGATGAAGCCGTCTATGATTTCACCGCTGACGACGGAAGTGTCTATAGCGGAGTGGGATGTTTCCGCGTGCGTTTTAAGGATAATGATGGCGTTTTCAGAATGTATGTATGGCCATCGACTGTCAGAATACAGAAAAAGATTGTGAAGGCAGACTTCGTCAGATTTTCATAAGGGCTATTGTCTAAAATCTGTCTCGGATAATATTTAGACAAGTTCTCAGTAGTTACCGTAGCATTTCCGAGACTCTGTGGAGGGCATTGAGGAAAAGGTCACATTCTTCACGGGTATTGTAGACCGCGAATGAAGCCCTGACAACGCCTTCCACTCCGAGAGCCTGCATTAGAGGCTGTGCGCAGTGATGGCCTGTACGCACTGCTATCCCGAGTTTGTCGAGCAGCATGCCCATATCGTAGTGGTGCTCGTTTCCGACAAGGAATGAGATTATCGCACACTTGCCAGGGGCCGTGCCGAATATTCTCATGTCGGGAATCTCATCAGTCATGCGTCGTGTGGTGTAGTCGAGAAGTTCATGCTCATGGGCTGCGATGTTTTCAATGCCGAGATTCTCGATGTAGTTGATTGCCTTGTGGAGTGCGGCTATTCCTATGAAATCGGGAGTGCCGGCTTCAAACTTGTAAGGAAGTTCCGCGAAGGTGGTTTTCTCAAAACTTACCGATTCAATCATTTCTCCGCCACCCTGATAAGGAGGCATTATCTCGAGCAGACCGCGCTTACCGAAAAGCACACCTACGCCGGCCGGCCCGTACATCTTATGGGCTGAGAAAGCATAGAAATCGGCATCAATATCCTGAACGTCTATTTTGATATGTGGTGCGGCCTGCGCCCCGTCGACGAGCACGGGAACGCCGTGGGAATGGGCTATAGCCACTATCTCTTTCACAGGATTCACCGTCCCCAGTACGTTTGATGCATGGCAGACCGAAACAAAGCGCGTGTGTTCGTTGAAAAGGGCCTTGTAGGCGTCCATGTCAAGCTCTCCGTTATCCTTAATTGGAATTACACGGATTTTTATATCAGCTTTGCGTTGGAGCAGCTGCCAGGGCACGATGTTGGAGTGGTGCTCCATTACGGAAAGGATGATTTCGTCGCCGTCGCGAAGGAAGGCGCCTCCATAGGATGCCGCAACAAGGTTTATGGCTTCTGTTGTTCCCCTTGTAAAGATTATCTCCTCATAAGAGGGGGCGTTGATGAAATCCTTAACTCTTCTGCGTGCGCTCTCCTGAAGTTCGGTAGCCTCCATCGACAGGGTGTGGACTCCTCGGTGCACATTGGCCTTTGTCCGTGTGTAGCCCGAGACAATTGCCTCGACAACTTCTGCCGGAGTCTGTGAAGTGGCGGTATTGTCCAAGTAGACTAGTGGCCGATTGTAAATCTTTCTGTCAAGTATCGGATAATCCTTGCGGATTTTGGCTATATCGAGCATTTAAATCTGATTTTTTAAGAAATAAAATTTCCTTAAGGAGCCTCTATCGGCACTCTTTGGAATGGCAGGCTGCACAATTGCCGAGCGTCCCTGAGAAACGGCGGTCTACGAGATGAAGAAGCCGCTCGCGAAGACCGTTGATGTGCACGGTGTCAATTACATCAACCATAAAGGCCTGCATGAGCATTGTGCGGGCTTCCGCTTCGGGGATACCGCGCGAACGCATATAGAAGAGTGCATCGTTGTCGAGCTGGCCTGTAGTGGCTCCATGAGAGCATTTCACGTCGTCGTTATAGATTTCAAGCTGCGGTTTGCAGTGCATCTTTGCCTCGGTCGATGCGAGAAGGTTGCGGTTGCTCTGATAGGCTTCGGTATATTTTGACCCCGGAGCCACGAGTATGCTTCCTTCGAAGGCACCGGTCGACTTGTCGTCGAGCACATATTTGAAAAGCTGGTTGCTCTTGGAACGGGGCGACAGATGGCGGATTACGGAATCATTGTCTATATGCATCCTGTCAGAGCCTATGACCATTCCTGCGAGCATGGTTTCGCAATGTTCGCCGAGGAGGTCTATCTCGAAATCGTTGCGTGTAGTGCCGCAGGTCAGTGTCGTAGAGTTATAAGTGAAAGCCGAGTCGGATTCCTGGCGGACAAACATTCGTGAGTAGCGCGACGTAAGGGCCGAGGACTCTTCGATTGAACAGGCTTCAAAACGGGAGCGTGCGCCGAGGCTGACCTCTACAATCTGCGACACAAGGTAGCTGTTGGCCAGCTCCTGCGTGTGGTCGCAGACGAGCATCTGTAGCTCGGCATCCTCTTCGACAACAATCAACACCCTTCGGAAGGCGGCCAGAGCCACAGGGGATGAGAAGATGTTTACAAGTTGCAAGGGCTTCGACAGTTTTACTCCTTTGGGGATATAGATGAACACTCCATCCTGCGCGAGCATGGTGTTGAGGGCTACGGAAACGTCGCCCGCAGGGGCTATTCTGCCATAGTATTCAGCCACGAGGTCGGGATAATCGGTAGCGGCATGTGAAAGAGATGAAAAAATCACTCCTTCAGGTAGTTTCGATTCGAGCAGTGAGGAGGGATGGAAGGAGTCATTGACCACAAATGCGAGCAGGGTGGAGAGATTGGGAACGTCGCAGCGGAAACTTGCCGCCACGTCGACGGGTATGTTGACGCGGGAAATGTTGACTCCGTAGTCGGGAGCAAACATTTCGTCAATCGATGTCTTTTCAAAGCCTTCGGTCCTCTGTGTTGGAAGCGAGGCTCCGAGGAGACTTTCATAGGCAGCCTCCCGGCATGAATTGAGGAGCGGGGCAGAGTGGGCATCTATTACCGTCCTGTTCGTGCGGTAGAGGTCGAGATATTGATCAAGAGAGTTTTTCATATATTGTCTCTTATTCTCAATTGTCGTTTTCTTCTTTAATCCAGTCATAGCCTTTTTCCTCAAGTTCGAGGGCGAGTTCCGGACCGCCGGTCTTGACGATGCGTCCTTTATAAAGAATATGGACGAAGTCAGGACGTATATAGTCAAGCAGGCGCTGATAGTGGGTTATGACTATTGTGGCGTTTTTGTCGGTTTTCAGTTTGTTGACTCCTCCGGCCACCACGCGCAGTGCGTCGATATCGAGTCCCGAGTCGGTTTCGTCGAGAATCGCGAGGCGCGGTTCAAGCACGGCCATCTGGAAAATTTCGTTGCGCTTCTTTTCGCCTCCCGAGAATCCTTCATTGACCGAACGCGATGCGAGTTTGTTGTCCAGCTCGACAATCGCGCGTTTCTGGCGCATCATCTTTAGGAAATCGCTTGCGGAAAGAGGCTCTTCATTGAAATATTTACGCTTGGCGTTGACTGCGGCGCGCATGAAGTTGACCATTGAGACGCCGGGGATTTCAACCGGATATTGGAACGAGAGGAAGAGCCCTTCATGGCTACGGTCCTCAGGAGGAAGGTCGAGAAGATTGACGCCATGGAGATAGGCTTCGCCTTCGGTGACGGTGTAGGCCGGATTGCCTGCAAGCACACCCGAAAGGGTGCTTTTCCCGGAACCGTTAGGGCCCATTATGGCATGAACCTCGCCTTCGTTAACGCTGAGGTTTACACCACGGAGTATCTCTTTACCCTCCACGGTCGCGTGGAGGTTGCGCACTTCAAGTAGTTTTTTGCTCATATAATCTATTGCTGTTTTTCTACTGCGAAATTACTCATTTTCTCTCACCTACCCAAACATTTTTAAATGTGCTTTGGTTTTGGGGTGACGAGGTCGGAAGAGGATGGAGGGGTGGGTTGAGTGAGGAGGACGCTCCGGAAAGTATTTAAAAATGTTAAATATTGCAGATGTAACAATATTGTGTTTCGATTGTAACCTGTCTGTAATATTACGACCCTAATTTTGCAGTGTGAAACAAATCAACCTCTTTCTCGAATTGAAAGGGAGAGGCGACAAAGATATAAAATCAATACCGAAACACGAAAATTTACGGTTGCAAAATAGTTTTTTAGTAGACAATAACCAAGAATTTATCACATTTTTATACAGAGAGGCTGTCGAGAACGACAGCCTCTGCTGTTTTATGGTTCCCCAAATTGCTGCCTGAGTGTGGTTATTTTGGGTACAGAAATTCCGAAATCACATAAATTACAGGTTAAAATAGGCACAGAATGTACATAAGAGACATAATTTGTCCCATTATGTACATTCTGTGCCTATAAATAACGGCTTGATTTGTCGGCAAATTAATCCGTTATTTATGTGATTTTTGAATTTCTGTACCCTTTTGTAGTTGGGTGTTACGTTATTTTATGACTTTGTCGGATTCAACGGTGCCGTCAGCGTAGGTAATGCGGCGGATTGTGAGTCCGAAGTTGGGTTCGGGGATGCGGCGGCCATCGAGGGAATAGTATTCAATTGATACGATTTCGCCTGCCGGCTTGTTGACGGTGATGTCGTCGATGCCGGAGGTGAAGGCAATTTCGGGGAAGTATTCGTCGAAGCCTGTCTCAGCACCCGCGTTCTGTGCCTTGATGATGTGTTCTACGATGGCATTGGCATAAACCTCAATGTTGGTATACCATCCACGGGGGTCAAGGCTGTAGGTCGAAGCGTCGGACGGATCGTTGGGGTCGAGGCCGTTCTTGATTTCCCATTCGTCGGGTATGCCGTCGTTGTCAGTATCGAAGCCTGCGGGGCGGGTTTCTTCTTTGAGTGCGGGATAGGATGGTACGCCGGGATTCTGCGTTTCAGCTTCCGGGTCATTAACCCAGTCTGGTATACCTTTTGTGTCGGATTTGGGGAATGTTTTGCCTTCATTGTTGGTGTAGGGAACGTCGCCGTTGAATGTTACGGTTCCTGTGCTACATTCCTCCATGTAGCGTGCATCAACGGCATCCCTTGTGAGACTTGCTCCTGCAAACGCCATAATTGTCTCATAAGTCTCAGTGGCATCGTGTGTAGTTATAAGGCCAGCGTCAATAGGCTCATCGAGTTTTAAGCGGATACAGTCTTTACCAGCGGAATTTTGGACATATGTCTTGTCTTCGCCATAAAGATGTTTTTCATCAGGGATATACTTTTCGCCGTCAATTGTCGATAAACCTCCATCGTAAGAGACTCCTTTCCAATCATAGTTTGATGCGTTTTCTCCGGCTGCTGTAACGTAGTTTCCGTTTATGTAGTAGCGGCTTGCGTAACCACGGAGAGCAACATTTGTAGAATTGCCACTACTCCCGACTGACACCTCTGTTACGTTTGTTTTGCGTTTGGTGCCGGGGCCGGCCTTGTAGTAGTTGTTAATTATGTTTATATAACCACCGCCGGGGCCTCCATAACTACCGTTGCCATTTCCCCAATTGTATAGAAGATTATTGCGGAAATCAACTCGTTCGGCATCGACGGTGTTTATATATTTGTTTTTATCCCATCCAGTCCATTCATAGCGGGCACCGTTGAATCGTGGAGCGCGATTCTGCACATGGGCTATGAAATTGTGGTGGAATGATGCGTCTTTTCCTCCCCAGATTCCTCCGTAACTATGTGAGCCTTTGGTGTGACCGGGATTGGCAAGGCCTTCAGCCACGGTGCACCATTGAAGGGTAAAGTTTTTGTTGTCGTAGAATGATGCGCACTCATCAATGCTCCATGAGAATGAGCAGTGGTCTATAATTATATCGTGCCGGCGGCGTCCCCATGCGGCGTCAGCTCCATCATTTACATCTTTTACCTGAGAGCGACGACTGCGAATGAAACGGGTAATCGTATTGTCGCCTTTTGTAAACTCAAGAGTATAATATCTTAGGGTGATTCCATCACCGGGTGCTGTTTGACCAAGGATTGTTGTATTGGAACTTACTTGGATATTGGATTTTAAATCAATGTATCCACTTACATCGAACACAATGATTTTTTTTGCGGATCCGCTTAGGGCTGCTCTGAGGGAGCCTTCGCCGGAGTCATTGAGATTGGTGACGTGCCGGATTTCTCCGCCTCGTCCGCCGGTCGTATAGCGGCCATGGCCTTCCGCACCGGGAAAGGCGGGAGCCTTGTCTTGAGCCGAAAGTCCGGAAGTAAGGGCTGCGGCTGCAAGAATGGTAAAGATTTTTTTCATTATATTTAAGCTTATGGTTTAGATTACTCAGGTGGTTTATATTGCTTGTTGCAAGATTGTGATAATTAGCGCAAATTTCGGAATTTAGGAGGGGATTTCCAAATTTTGTGTGAAAATAGATATAAAAAAGAATGAGTAAAGAAATCCGAAGATTTACATTTACTCATTCTCCTCTCTCCTCAGCGGTATGGACGGGACTCGAACCCGCGACCCCCTGCGTGACAGGCAGGTATTCTAACC
>JAETNO010000018.1 GCA_021768245.1 Bacteroidaceae bacterium
GAGAGATCTCTTCGAAAAGACTAATTTCAACGATGTCAAAGAACTCGATTATCCCCTCTTGGAGGGACTATTTGATTAATATTAACTTCGTCCCAATTTTAACGGGACACTAATGAGTGTAGCCATATTTGTATATAGCCGTATGATACGCTATCCGGATAATGCTATCACAGAATTGCGATATAGCCGGATATCAAAATAGGGATAGCCGGGAGCGAAGGGAGCACGCATCCTTCCGGATATAGATATCTCAAAATCTCCATTTGCAGAAGTGTATAAATATCAATCCATTAATGGAGACGATGAAGAAAAACAATAAGGCGTATACGGCTACCTGTTATTCTCCATTTACAGATGTGTAGAAGTTTCAATCCATTAATGGAGACGATGAAAAAACAATAAGGCGTATACGGCTACCTGTTATTCTCCATTTGCAGAAGTGTAGAAGTAGCAATCCGTTAATGGAGACGATGAAGAAAAACAATAAGGCGTATACGGCTACCTGTTATTCTCCATTTGCAGAAGTGTAGAAGTAGCAATCCGTTAATGGAGACGATGAAAAAACAATAAGGCGTATACGGCTACATGTCATTCTCCATTTGCAGAAGTGTAGAAGTAGCAATCCGTTAATGGAGACAATGAAGAAAAAACATAAGTCGTACACGGCTACATGCCCATTCTCCATTTGCAGAAGTGTAGAAGTAGCAATCCATTAATGGACAATAGGGCATGTAAAGGGCAGATTTTCCGTATATTCGCCTCCTTATCCCCGAATTATGGGCGTAAGTCACATGGTCATGGAGATATATCTATCCTTTAATGGGGAGAACAGCCGGCAAATATCTGATGGAAAAGCCCCACAAACCACAGGAAAATAGCCACACAATGGTCTGATACACAATAATTATTGGAGAAACATGATCCGCTCCTGCGGACAGCAAGTTGTGTTTTCGTTTAACGAAAACAGGACGGTTTAACGGAGAATACACCGATAAACCGTTACTTATTTCAAGCTCCAGCGTCGCTTTTTACATATCTAACTATAATTCATTTGAAATCACAAAACAGATTGAACCGAATGTGGTTAGTTTGTCTGTTTATTTCATGTCCGAATCATTAGTATGCTATGTTGCAAAGTTCGTATTCATTATGAAAAAATCCGCTTACGAGAACAAGATATTCAGGTAATTTGCCATCCTTTCCCCAAAGAAGTTCGATGTTAAAAAGTTCAGAAAGCGTTTTGGCTATGTCAAATCCGAAGGCTTCGAGTGACGGACGCACTTTTTCCGGGTGTCGGCATGGTGTGCCGCAGTTACGCGTACACTCGTTATCTGAGCAGTGAAGACATTTACCTATATAGGCAAATGAACGCCCTCCATATTTCCGTTCCATATCCAATAATTCGCTCTCGATTCGTATCCGTTCCGGTAAAATGAGTTTTTGTGTATATTCAATCGGAATATCTTTGTCTTCAGGGATTATCTTCGTTGCCATAAGATGTGCATACTTGTATTGTCGGAGAAACGATTCCGTATCAAAATCAAATGGAGGACACCCCCAACTTTTACCGTAATTGGTACATTGTTTGCAAAGTTCAAGAAAATGTGGTTCGTCACGGAATTCGGCGATGTATCCTTCAACAGTGATGTCTGAAGTAAAATTTTCTACAGTGTATATACTCATTGTTTCAAAATCATTGTACCGCATAAGGAGTCGAAACGGATGTTTTCATTTTGGAAAAGTCTGTCAATGTATCCGCTTTTCTGCATTTCAGACGCGGTCAAGCAACTTAAATTCGGGGTATCTAACAATGCTATCGAATCGCACATGGACAACGCGATGTCAAGTTCATGTGTCGAGAACATGATACATTTTTTCTCGTCGTGGACAAGCCTACGAAGCAACGCCACAAGTTCGTAGCGATTAGGCATGTCAAGAAAGGAAGTCGGTTCATCAAGGAGAATGATAGGAGTATCCTGTGCCAATGCACGAGCAATCATCACACGCTGGCATTCGCCATCCGACATTTTATCCATCGTGCGGTTTGCATAAGCCTCCATTCCCACCGAAATGAGCGATTGCATGACTATCTCCTTATCTGTTTCTTGCATCCTACCTATCCAGTTGGTATAAGGAGCACGGCCTATGGCTACGACATCCTTGCACCGCAGGTTGGCGATGCGCGTGCGCTCGGTCGTGACGACAGCCAGCGTTTTTGCCATATCTTCGGTTTTCATGCAGGCGATGTCGTGCCCGTCGAGAATGATTTTTCCGGAATAACACCGGTTCAGACCGGCTATGGCGCGGAGCAACGTCGATTTTCCTGTCCCGTTTCTTCCGATAAGGGCTGTCAGTTGACCTTTTTTTATCGTGGCATTTACCTCGTGGAGCAACGAGTTTTCTTTGTAACCTATGGAAAAATGCTGTAATTCTATCATGCGGTGATGGATTTGTTGCGTAAAACCACCCATACGACGATTGGGATTCCCAATAGAGCTGTAATGGCGTTGATCGGCAAGGTGAATATTTTAGAAATGATGTCGCAAAGAAGCAATATCGATGCTCCCGAAAGAATTGTTCCGGGCAGAAGGACATGATGATCGCTATTTTGGAAAAGCATTCTTGTGACATGAGGCATAGCGAGACCTATGAAACCTATCGGACCGCAAAAAGCGGTTATCGTTCCGGCGAGCAGCGTTGTCGAGAGAAACAACAGGCTGCGTGAACGCCGAATATTCAGTCCCATTGTTACGGCATATTCCTCTCCGAACAGCAGGAGGTTAAGCGGTTTGATGGTCAGTACAGCCAACAGCAGTCCGGCAAACACCGATGGAACAAGAATCAGAAGTTGTCCGGAGGTGACGTCACCCAAAGCCCCCATCGTCCAAATGACAAAGGCTTTCAGCGATTCCTCTTTGCTGAGGTACTGCAATATCTGCACGACAGCACCTACGCCCGATGAGAACATCATGCCCAGAATCAGGATTACCATGATGTCTTTTATTCGCTGTCCGACGGCAGTTATCACGAGCAACACGACAGCCGCACCCACCCACGCTGCTCCGGCAATGCCTATTGATGAACCGATCCCGGCAAGTACCACAAGTGCCACACCGAGACTTGCACCGGAACTGATGCCAAGGACATAGGGACCGGCAAGAGGATTACGGAAGAGGGTCTGCATCTGAAGACCGCTGACCGATAAGGCAGCCCCGGCCAACAGTGCCACTATAGCTTTTATGAGGCGTATGTTGAGTACGATTTTTTCCGTGGCACGGGAACAATTTCCCCCGGTCAGTGCTGCCCATACATCGCGGATCGGAATGTTGACAACTCCCACGGCCAAGTCCAGTAAAAAAAGACCGACCGTGAGCGTAATCAATATGGAGAATAATATAGTCGAACGGGAACGCATCTATTTCAGTTGCTTGTAATACACACACTCTTCCTGCACCAGTTCAGGATGGAATATCTTCACGAGGTCGCGGAGCACGATGTCAGGATTCACGACGGCAGACTCGTAATAGTCGTTACCCCCGGCTGTGTTGGTACGGGCGTTGTTGTTATACACCTCTCCATTTTTGAAACATCGGGTATCGGTGAATTTCGGACATGATGCCTTCAAGTCGTCAAGGGAGTTCGCCATTCCCACGTTCAACCACATGTCCGCATCCGACGCGAGCAGATATGCTTCTTCTAAGTCAATGGGGATAGAAGCGTTTCCCGTGTTCTTCTGGTAGATATAGCGGCCTCCCGCATCAGTAATCAAGCGGGCTACATAACTTTGGGTTGAAGGCATGAACCACGAGTCGCCATAGGGAACATTAAGCATAACCGAAGGAGTGCCGAGGGTACTGTCGGCCACTTTCTTTTTCAAGGCGTTGTATCTGACCGGGATTGCGGCAAAGGCTTTTTCACCCTTCTCACGTTTTCCTGTGACTTCTGAAAGCACTACCATCCATTCGGCCTTGCCGAGAGGCGACTCTTCAAGATAATCGCCGACATACATGAACGGTATGTCGAGTTCTTCGAGTTTGCTTTCCATTGCGCTTGCGCCGTTCACCCCATAGAGCAGAACGAGGTCGGGATCGAGCGAGAGCAGCAACTCGTAGTTGATGTTCCCTTCATAGCCGACATCGCCAATACTGTCGCGGCGGGCTTGGATGTCTGGGTTGGAAATGTAGTCGATTCCCGAAACGCCGGTTATACACCGGACTTCACCGATTGCGTCAAGCATGGCGATATGAGTGGAAGACATCGCCACGATACGTTTGGCGTCTCCTTTGAGTACCTGTCCTGCAAACCCTTCGGGAACCTCTTCACCGTTGCGGACGATAAACAGCCATGTGGTTACACTGTCCGCTCCCTGCCAGGGATTCCTGACGGTTATCAGTACGCTTTCCTTCCCGCCCGCCCCTTTGATGTCGAAGCCGGAGGCATATTCGGGAGCATAAAGCAGCAGGTTGAAATCATTGATTTTTGAGCTTTTGTTGTGGCAGCCTGTAAATGCCAGAGAAAGCAACAAAATCAGGCTTAAATTCTTTAATGCGTTCATATTGATGCAGATTATCGTTTACTATTTTTGTTTTTTCCGAACTTGGGTGTTATGCCGATGAATATCTCGAAATTGATGCCCGGCATGGGACGGGACAATACGGAAAGGTATTCTTCATCGAACAGGTTGTTGATGCTGCCCTTTAGCGACAGATCGGCCCATCGGAAAGAGAGCTGTTTTTCCAGTGTCACGTTATTCATGAAGTAAGGGGGCAGATAGCCCGTCAGGGTATAGTCATTACTCGACATGGTATAACGCTGGCTGTAATAACACCATTTGTAAAGCAGGCTCCATGTCCGCCATGACAGACGTCCGGTCACCGTTGCGGAAAACTCCGGCACGTATGGCAACTGTTTGCCGACGGATTGGTCTGCCGGACTCATCGGTTCGCTCTCGTTGATCGAGGGAGTCCACGAGAAAGTTCCGTTCATATCCAGTTTCCAGTCCTTTCCGAGCATTATATCAAGGTGGGCGTTGGTCTCTGCCCCGTAAGCATGTACCTTTTTGAGGTTTCTGGGGGAGAAGAATCCCTTGGTTGTGGGTAGCCAGATGATCCAGTCGTCGATGTGCGAATCGAACCAGTTGATACCACCGCTCAAAGCATATACATTTTCTTTCCCCACCGAGAACGACAACCCCACGTCGTATGTGAAGCCGTGCTCGCTTTTCAGGTCGGGATTACCGCCCGGCAGAAAATAGAGGTCGTTCAGCGTGGGAAAACGGTAGTTCCGGGAGATGGATGCTTTCGCCACGATATTGCCTTTTTTCGACAGTACCCCGTCGATGAAGAAAGCCGGGATAACCGGGGCCCATTCCGTACCGAACATATCCTCGCGAAGGACAAGCGAGGCGGCAAAACGATCGACAGGCCGCCATTTCGCAGAAACGGAACCGGAAAACTCGACACGTCCCTTGTCATACCCGACAACAGCCTTGTTACCTTCCTGCGAGATGATATTTTTGTCCGCGCTTTCCACCAAATGCTGGTGTACGGAAACACCGGCCGTGAACAGCCATTTCTCTGAAGGAGCATAATCCCCGTCCGCACTTCCGTAGAACGTGTTAATCTTACTGCGTGAGCGGGTCATCGAAGCCATTTCGCCGTTTCCCTTGTCCCGCTTGTAATCATAGGCCATCCATGTGTGTATATAGCCGCCTTTTACACCGACCTTCCATTTCTCCCGCACGCGATCCCACGAGAGGACGCCGCGAAACGTCTGCTCCCTTTGGCGGTTCTCGAAGTCCATGTCGTTCCCGTAATCCGTGCTGAGCATCGCCAGTTCCCGGTTAGAATTGATATACCAGGCGTTTAGCCCGAACTTGTCGCCTTCGCCCGTGTTATAATAAATTTCCTGCAAGACGTGCAGATCCTTATAAGCCCCGCTGCGGTTGCGTTCCGTCGGGTAATAGGAACCGATGATGTTCTTGTCCTCGTCATAGATGTTTTCCTTCTTGTCCCGGTTTCGGTATTTGTAGTCGTTGGGGGAAGAGGAATACACCACACGGGTGGAGGACTGCCAGTGTTTGTCACCGTAGGTCAGGCGGAGAAACTCGTCGAACGTGCTGAACGACCCCACTCCCTGCACGTACTGCAACCCGAACCCTTCATGGTTGGCCGGAGAAGTGGAGAGCCTGACCAGACCACCCAAGCCGCCGCCCGTTTCGTTTACCGATGACGTTCCGTGCAGCAGCGAGGCATCATCGATAAAGTAAGAAGGGATGGTGGAAAAATCCGTCATGCCCAGCATCGGGTTGTTAATGCGCATACCATTCCACGTCACTTGGGTATGCGAGGGAGAGGTACCCCGGAAAGCCACGGTGGATAACGTGGCGCGTCCGTAGTTCTTGACAAAAACGGATGAGTTGAATGTCAGCACATCGGCCATAGACAAGGCGATGTTCTCTTTCATGGCGATGGAATCGAAACGGGTTCGTTGCACGCCTATATCCTTCATAGGTCGTTTGCCCACCACCGTAACCTCCGGAATACGTAGTACCCTTTTGGTAATGCTGACGGAATTTTTCTGCTGGGCGGCAAGCAGAAAGGGCAGGCTTACCCCCACGAACAATAGAATAAGATGTCTTTTCATTTTTGTCCTCCTTCCTCGTTATTTCCAGCAGAAAGCTCCCGGAATGATTCCCACGTAAAATTCATCGATCAGCTTGCCTTGCGGCGAATAGCGATACACGATACCTTGTTGCTGGTAATCAATAGCGTCGGCCACATATACCTCCCCGTTGTTGGGATTGACCGTAAGGCCGTAGTATTTGGTGTCCCGAAACTCCAGAAAAGGCCGGACGGGAACACGGTCGGCTTCCACCGGCATTCGCCAAATATCGTTGTTGATCCAGTAAAGTGTATCCCGTGTACCGTTGAGCTGGACTTCCGAAGGCCAGTCGCCCAGCTTAAACTTGAACTGTTTCTCTACGGTGAAAGTCTCGGCGTCTATACGATAGAGAGACGGTGCCTCGTAACCGTATGGGCTGCCCTCGTAACCGCCATCCGTGATGGTCCACATCTTGTTGTATTTGTCCATGACCAGCGAAGTAGGTTGTATGCCGATGGTCAGTTCGTCCACGACCTTGTCCGTCTCCGTGTCGATTTTCAGGATGCGGTTCTGGTACGACCAGCAGTTCACATAGACGTACTTGCCGTATTGTACCATTTGTTCGGTGGAACCCGATTCCATGTCCATGTCTGGACATTCGATATAGCCGGTAATCTCGTATGTCTTGGGGTTGATGATGAAGATACGGTAGTCCCATATCTGCGTCACATAGGCTTTCTCATCCGACAAAAATGGATATACCGGGGTGAGGTGAAACCTGTGATACGGCCCACTTCCTTGAAAGTATTGATGTCGATGGCGAAAATCACATGCGAGTTGTTCACCACGATCCAGCCTATACCGTCCCGGATAACCATAGACTGGGCCACATCGCCCAACTTGAACCCGTTGGCACGGTAAAACACTTCATTCTCCACTTCGCACGTGGCGGGATCGTAGTAGGAAAGCGTGGCATTGCTGTACTGGAAATTCCCCTCGTTGGTAATGAAAAGACCAGAGGCCGATACAGAGAAATCTTCCATCTCTCCGTAATCCCATTTCATGCAACTGCCGAAAACTGGCAGGCAGAAAAGAAAAAGGCAAATCCGTTGTATTGTTCTGCTCATTGTCATTCGGATAAAAAAGAGTACCCGAATCATTACGGGTACTCTGGTTAAGGTATAAGGTTTAATCCTGCTGCGTATATTGTTTGTCCTTCATATTTTGGAAGGTTGGGTTATACCCACATTTCGTCACGCTCCAACTTTCCCCCGTAATCATTCCGTTTTCTATAAACTTGCCGAAGAAAGTGTAGTCGGTAAATTTCGTCAAACCGTCAAAAACAACCCCATGCAAGGTCTCCAACTTCTCCATGGAAAGTGTTTCCTGAGAAAGAGAAGTCGCACTTTTTATCTGTAGCGTACCATCTATAGTCTGTAATTTATCACAAGTAATGCCTGTTGCTTTATTAACGAACAACCCTTCACCTCCTACGTGAAGCAATTCCGGAATATCCAGCGATTTACTTTGTAAAGATATTGCTAACGAACCCTCTCCCTCTTTATAATATACAGGAGAAGCTGAACAACAAACTTTGGATAGTAAGGGCAAGTTACAACTGGTAAAATTTCCAGATAAATAGAACTGTCCTCCCACTTCTTTCAAGACTGGCATTGTGATTGAAGCAAACATGGGTATTTGGATATATCCATATCCATCTATGATTTCCAAGTCGGGAAATTTGGCATTGCTTCGCATTTGGCCTGTCACATTTAGATTTCCATATACATGTTGAATTGTCGATATGGTATAATCGGTATTGTTGGTGGTTGGCTTACAAGTGAAGTCTTTGATATTCTTGAACGTGATTTCAGGGAACTTATTATTCGTGAGACTGGTGATGACAAAATTTACATTTGACAAATCTTCGGCTGTTTCAATTTTGGAGAGCTGCACCTTGTTTATAATTTCAATCTGGGGCGCTGTTTCTCCGAAGGTTTCAAATCGGGCGTTCGGCAACAGCAGTGTTCCGCTCACATCTTCAAGATAATCCAGCGTGATGCTTCCAAGTGTGGTGATCTTGCTCCAGTCGGGAAGTTGTTTGAGTGCCGTGAAATTCTTTATCTTTATCTGTCCCTTTATCGTTGTCAGTTTGTCCATTCCACCGAAAGCCTGAAGCACGTCATTTCGTTGGGGAACAAAACTACCGGTAGGAGGAGCTTCCATATTGGCTTCCATAATAATACTTCCGTTTACTGTTTCGATTTCCGGAAGGTTGATGGTTTCCAACATCACGGGGACGGTATGGAAATCAAGGCCACCGGTCTCTTTCAGCTTAAGGAAGCTCATGGAAGTCAGCTTGGCAAGATTGTTTACGAACAAGACCCCTCCGACACTTGTCAGTTCCGGTATTTCCAAAGACGCAATCGAACCGGCTGCTGTGTTCTCTTCATTGAGTCCTTGAAGATTCAGATCCTGACCTACAGTAGTCAGAACCGGAAACTCAAAACTCTGTAACGACGACGCATTGAACATCACGCTTCCTTCAATAGTTGCCAGTTTCTCGAATAGGACATACGTCACTTGGTCGTTATATACCGATATGTCTCCGGAGAGCGTTTCCAATGCTTTCATGGAAATCATGTGAAGTTCCGTAGCTTTCGAGGCGACATCGGTCGAACCTACCTGTAAACCTCCGGCAGAAACGATATTATCCAACCCTGTCAAGTCTGCACCGTTGTAACTGTTACGAATGACAATGTTGCCAGTAACCTCTTTCAAAGATGCCAATGCAGATATGTCAGTGATTTTTTCTGCCTCTTCCGCATCAGAGCCGATAATCAGGTTCCCTTTGACAACGGTTGTTTTGGTTGCGGCAAAAGAAGCTACCTCCTCGGTGGTCTTCAACTCCACATCTCCGTCAGATTCTATCTCGCTTTTCACGACCTTATAGGTATATTCGCGGGCATCTCCGTTATAGGATGTCACCCGGAAGGTTCGTTCGTTATCCCAGTCCGTTACCGTTTCAGGATCAGGTATGATTGTTGCAGAAGTTGTGTACTTGAATTCCACTTCGGCGTTGTTCAGCGATACCGTATAGGGAACGGTTATTGTTACTGTATTGTCCGTAATGTCGGCCGTGTACGATTTCCCGTCCACGGTCATCACGACCGATGTGATGAAATTTTCATCTGCATCTTCAGGTATAATTTCATCGTTTTTGTCACACGCTCCCAAAAAGAACAAGGATAGGAGCATGGGAAGAAAATAAATTTTCATACTTGTAATTTTTATTATTTGGTTAGATCCTCAAAAGAAAATACCTCCGTAGAAACTTCACCCAGCCAGCCGCTTTTGGCCAGAACACCGCATTGTATTTTGATAAAGTCAATATATTGCAGATTGGCTTCCGTTCCATCGGCATGGATGGCATTGGAAATTTTGAAACCGTTCCTTTGTCCGCTTCCATCCACCGTACTGCCGCCTTCTATCTGGTCGTTTCCGAAATTATCCACGTACCCCCAGTCATAACTCTGATTATCCCAATAACCGGTTTGAGAATCTTGGGTGTTGCGGGCGGCCAGACAAGTGCCTGTCAGGGTATAACTGTTTTCCGAAATCCAAGCCGGATAATAATAGTCTTGTGTATGATAAGCGGACAGATAGTCTACCCAGCCGTTTCTACCGTCGGAACTGATCCATTGGACATCCATTTTTTTGCCTTCCGGACGGTAATAGGTCACTTCAAAATTCTGTATTGTTTCTTCCTTGCCTGCTTCAGATCCTTTCAGTTCGTACCACTCGTCATCCGGCAATCCGTTTCCGTTTATATCTTGCATGACCCATACGATACCCGGTTCGGAACTGCCGTCAAAGGCGTTCCCCTGAACACAGAAATCATATTGGTTACCCGAATTGGGAATACTGTGGTCGAAGCCGACGATGATATAACCCCCGAAAGAACCTAAAGAGACGTGCAGTTTGTCTTTCAAACGCTGTGTTGCCCATGCGACAGCCGCTTCAGGGGATGTTTCGTTGCCGGTCATACCGCCTATCGTGCTCGTCTCGTTGATAAATTGGCCGGGAGCTGGGGTATATTCATAGACTTTATTCCAGAGCTTGGAACTTCCCGAAGCCCGGAAGCCGTCTTGTTCCTTTTTGTCCACACAAACGACTTTTACGGTGGCAGTGACAGCCGTTTTCCCTTTGTCGATATTCCTGCTTATTTTTTCCGTCGGTGTGTCTTCCGACACAGTACAGGAGACGGTGTATTCTCCGGGTGCGGACGGCGTGAACTTGAACATGCGTTCCACTTCTCCTTCCATGACCTGACCGTCCACACTCCACTCAAAACGGGGATTGTCGAAATACTCCAACAACGGACGCAGGAAAACAGGACGGTCGGCAAAAGTGTACCTGTCCGTGGATGTTTGCAGGTAAGACGGGGTCGGGAATTTGACAACGTAGGGCATCGTTTCCACGACCTCTACGCTTACGTCTTTCGTTGTTGTCCCATCTATATTGGAAGCGTTGATTGTCACCGTATAAACACCGAGTTCTTTTTCATTGAAAGTATAAGTATTCTCGGTGGAAACGATTTTTCCTTCCCGTACCCATTCGATTTTGAACCCTTCGACATCCGAATGCTGAATATCGGGAGTAAATGTGTAATCGGTATTCCGGACGACTTTTAGCCCCTGCGAAGGTAGTGCCAGTGAGATGACCGGAGGGGTGAGTTCTTTCACTTCTACTTTCAGTTCCTCTTCGGCATAGCCTTCCGCATTGTCTACTCTTAGTTTGACATAAAAATCCCCGCATTCATTCCATGTACGTTGAAGAGACGGACCCGAAGAAACCAGCGTACCGTCTATCGTCCAAGCAAAAAGAGCATCTTCAACATTCTGGTATGTCGGGGCGATAGTCAATTCGTGATCGACCTTGACCGTGTAAATACCGGTCTCGCTGTCAAGTTCTATTATAGGTTGTCCTCCTACTTCTTCGGTAATGACTTCATCCTTGTTGCAGGAGGTGAACAGCATACAGGCAGAAATAATAAAATAGTGAAAACGATGCATGATGTGTGGATTTTAGAAAAATAACAGGGATACCCCCGACAGAAGGGATATCCTTGTATTCTTTTTATTGTATGGTGATATCATCAATACAGATATAAGCCGGAGTATTCAAACCGTATGCTCCCGAATCCGAACCCTCGAAGTTGAATTTCACACTTTGCACCCCTTCGGCATTGATTTCCCAATAATCCCATGTCGTGATAGGATCAACCTGTTGTTGGCCGTTACGATAATCGGCTAAAAGACGTTTGTAAGTGCGGATCAGACCGCCATTCGCATCATAACATTCCAGATTCACTTGGAAATACCCTTTCATCTCTTTCAGAGGAGTCGCTACCCCCGTAGAACCGAACTGATTACCATAAGTAATGACACCATAAGTGTATGAGGTGTTGCAGATCCACAGGCCGACCAATTTCCGGGGAACATTGAAATAAAATTCTGGTTTAGCCATCCATGCCTGATTGTAAGCATCCACATATCCGTAAACGACACCGAAATTGGAACCGCTGTGCCCGGCTTCCTTATTCTGTCCTTCCGCTTCCACCGCAGTGTTATAGACAGAACATTGGTTTAGATAAGAATACCACCAGTCTCCGGTATTTCCCGACTGATTGGAGCGGATGTTCCAGTTGGAAAGTGCGATGCCGCCGCTGGAATACTCTGTGCTTCCACCTACAGTATTAAACATTGAAAGGAAGAGATATTCTTCCGGAGTATTGTCGTAAATGGTGGTTACTTGAGGATACCCTTGGTACGAATAAAGATTTTCTCCGGCCGAGGTAGGTCCTGCTAACATGCCGGGATCGAAATCATCGAAAGTGATAGTTAAAGTACCGTCCGAATTTGTCACAGCACGGGTTTGCGAAGTTCCGGAATCAACCGGGTCCATCAAAAAGTCATCGTCCGAGCTACAGCCAGAGAACAAGGCGGTTGCGGTAAATAGACAGGCACCTGCCAGAAAGCGTAATTTTCTTTTCATAGGTCACTCATTTTAATGTAAAACATATTATTAACAAACACAAAAAATTCCCGTTCGTGCGGACTTACACGAACGGGAATATGTCTGTCTTCAAATATTGAATGGCCGATGAGCTATTCCTTATTTGATTACGACCCGTATATCCCGCAGGTGTAAATCTCATTCCGGTCATGGCAGGTCTTCTGACTCGTCCCGGTCATCGTGCCTTCCCGGTATTACACCAGTGGCAAAAGTTCGATGTCCGTTTTTGTGGACTCACAGCAGCGGGTACTGTCCCGGATTTTCACCGGGTTCCCTTTTCATTCGGAAGGCGTAAACCTCCCGAAACCATTTCCCGACTGCAAAATTATCTATATTACATATCAATTCCAAATAATTCATAATATTAATAATAAAACACACAAAGCATGACAACCGTACTGTTTTAATTAGAGCATTCAAGTTTACGACAAACGAAGACGGTAATTATCATACACAATATCCATAAACCAACAAAACAGCTTGCCATTTTCCATAACAATGCGTTCTGGAATAGATAACTGTTAGCTGCAATTATGCAAGCAAAAAAAGCAGACAGAATAATGACTATTAATATCATGCACCAGAAATTAATCCTATAAATTTATGGAAAACAAGTAAGGGAATGGAAGTTCCGTTGCCGCATGGATGCAGGTGAAGGACCTTCTCTTTTAACGTTGGATACGCCAATGCACGCCAACGGAAGACTCTGATATTATCTGTTTGGAAAGGATATAGGATGTGCGTTACTTTGTCGCATATTCAGAATCTTAAAAAGAATTTTAGTATGGAACTGACAATTATTGAAACAAGCGCGTATTAGGAGTTGAGAAAGCTGGTCAGCACGCTGGTCGTACAGATGGGCGACTTCCAGAAAAAGATTGCCCCGCCTGCGCCGGACAAGTGAATGGATGCGCAGGACGTATGTGATGGACTTATGCCCAAACACTTTCTGAAGAGTTTCCAGCAGCATCCCCTTGAGTATGGCCAGAACGGCAAATGCGTGGCGTCCGATGTGCGGGGTGACCTCGCCCCGGAGTTGCATTTCCTGCCTATGATTCCAAGACTGAGCCGCATGGCATTGTATTCACCTACCGGAAAGACACATTCGGGGAGTCTTTCTTTTCATCCGTACCCCTATATTTTTCAATCAGTTCGATAGCAATGGGCAATAATTTTACGACATACGCCACTCCCGTTTTTATACGGTTGCCCATCAGCCATGTACCGCCGTCGGAGTCGGTATGGATATTATCGTATGTTATGGCTTTCAAGTCCACATAGGAAAGACCGGTGAAGCACATGAACAGGAACATGTCGCGCATGGCACGCTGGCGTTTGTATCTCGGTTCTATATGGATTATCCTTTGCAGTTCCTCTTCGGAAAGGAAAGAACGCCTCTTGTATTCGGGCATACACTCGAATGATGCGAACGGATGAACCCGTATCCAGCCTTTTTCCTGCGCGATATACATCAGCCACTTCAAGGTATTGACACGCCCGAAGACAGTGGAGTTTGCCAAAGCGCATGTACCGAGCATCCAGTTGTAGTAATCCTCGATGAATGATTTCTCAAGTTCTTCGATGACAATATCCTCTGCATTCTTCTTGCTTTTCATGAAAAGCAGGAGACTCTTGTAATCGGCAACCAGACCGCAGTAGGTGCTTTCGGCTTTCTCTATGCCGATTTTCTTTTTATACGGTTCCAGCTGTTCCCTGAAAAGGTTCATAAGGGTGTGGCATTCCTCTGAGAAGCCGACATAGCGGTTATAGACTTTCTTGGCTGTAACAAAACTGTCGTGGTCGCAGATGTACTGGTAGTGCCTGGTGATTTGCGCCTTGATATTGTCAAGCTCCTGATTGAGTGTACGGGCCTCCTCGGACTTGCCTTTGGCCCGGTTGGTTTTGACGTCCCACAAAGCGAGGGACACTTCTTTCTTACAACTGAAACCGGCTTGGGTTCCATTGATGGTGATACGGCCCATAATCGGTGTCTTTCCGTTTTTTACAGACTGTTTATTCTCAAAACACTTAGCTATACATGGTCTGCGATAAGCTAAGAGAGATTCCCCTTACACAAAAGCATGGCATCTCCTTGTCGTATCTCGCCTTTATACTTTTATGTATAGTAGTCTACCGGATCGAATGAACAAGACCTATCCCATACATAAACCAATTTAGACTGCTATGTTATTTTTGAGGAAGAAGATGGAATGAGACCAGATACCCTCTTTAAGGCTGACTGTAAGTCGATTAAATGTAGAAAAAGATTGCTTTTGTCACAAGTAAAGTGTATATTTGCATTGAAAGAATCGTTCTTTGACAGAGGCAAAAGAAAACAGAATATTGTAATTCGCTCGTTTCTAAATCGTTACCTGATATTAATTAAACAGAAATAACTGTTTAATTTTCAATTAGATAGAGATTGTATGATGTTTCGCCGTGTGAAAAGAGATATGTTTGGTGATTTTCGCTGTCTTTGCCCAATGCTGTAACGTGTCGTTCACCGTCCCTTCGTGCGTCAACGGATAGATAGAATCGCCGTCTTTCGCTTCGCCTCGTTCCGGCAGCCACTTCAACGCTTCGTCGGAGATCGGCAGGTAAAGCGGCTCCTTCGTTTTCTGCATTTTGATCTCGATGCGCACACGCCCGCCGCTCTGCTGCAAGTCGCTCCATGTCAGTTTCCGAATGTCGCTCACCCGCAACCCGCACAGGCAACTAAACAGAAAGGCTTGTTTAATGATCTCGTGCCGACACGGGGTAGCTATCAGCAACTTCAACTCCTCGATAGTCAGGTATTCCCGGCGGCTCGGCTCTTGTCTTACTTTATCTGCAAAATCAAACTCCTTTGTAGGGTTGATCGTAATTATACCCTCTTTATAGGCTCGGTTGATCGCCGTGCGCAACGTGCCGTAATAGGAAACGACCGAATTATTCCCCAGCACGCCTCCGGTTTTCCGCACTCCGTATTTGCTGGCCTTGGGCATCTGCCGCAGGAAATCGGTAAACTCCGAAAGAAACTATTTATCGACATCGCGAAACGCGATATAATCACCCCGAAACAACTTCAACGCACGGACGGTATTCAGCACCGTTCGCGCATAGTTCCCGCTCCCCCGCTCGGCTGACTGTTTCCCGATGCTCTCCAGATAGTCGAGCAGATTTACTTTGGACTTGTTCGTGTTCTGAAACCCGTGCGCGTCGTTCTGTATCTCCACAATGCGCTTACTTTGGATCGCTTTGGCAAGCGCAAGCGTCGCCTCGTTCTTCGTCTTATCCTCCCGTGTCCGCTCCGGGATCAGGTAGAGTTTCAGAAACTCATACTGCCGCTTGCCGCCGACATAGTTCTCCTTACGGATGACATCGCCCGTATAATAATCCAAATAGATAGATTGGTTGCCGTTGGCAAGCTGCTTGAACCGGATTTGCACCGGGGCTTTTAACTTGACCGTTTGCTTCGTCTTCGCCATACCCTAATTCCTTTTTCGTTACAACGGCAAATATAGCGATTTGTTTTGTTACTTCGCGCCTTTCAAGTAACAAAATAGTAACAAAACAAAGGCATTTATCGGCTAAAACAGGAAAACGGGGAAAACAAGAGAAAAGAGAGCAAAGAAATATAAAATATTGCTTATTAGTTTTTTACAATCAATTTATTCGACTTTCTTTGTCCTTTTTCCATATCTGGTAGGAATTGACGAAGTTCTGCCAGACAATATATGCCGTCGGGGCGATCGAGGAGATCGGGTCGAGGAACGACTGCGCCATCCAGACGGCCAGCACCGTGTTTTTCTGCCCGAGCGACTGCCCGCCCGCCGGAGCGTCGCCGTAACGGCGGCCGAGCGAGCGGCCGACCTTGAACTGCACCAGGCAGATTACCAGCGCCGCGAATGCCAGCCACAGCCCGGTCGCGGGCGAAGCATCGTGCAAATCGAGGATAAAGGCCGTCGTACGGCCGATGATCACCACCAGCGATACGAGCCACATGTAAAATGAAATCTGACTGTGATCCCCGATCCATTTCGCCGCTCCGGGCAGTACGAAACGGCAGAACTGCGCAGCCGCGAAGGGCATGATGAGCAGCGGCGCGATACGCGCCAGTATCTGCGTGAAGGAGCATGCCCCCGTCCCGGCCAGCGACAGAACGACGGGCGCCACGAGCGCGATCACCATGTTGCACACGAGGCTGTATGTAGCCATCGTCGGGACATTGGCCCCGAGCATCCCGGCGATCACCACCGCGGCCATCGCCACGGGCGCCAGCACACAGATCATCGCCCCCTGTGCCACGATGGGATTCAGCGGCAGCAGCAGGAAATAGACCGCCACGCTCACCACGACCTGAAACAGCAGCAGCCAGAAATGCAGCATCGAAGGCTTCATCTGCCGGGGCTTGACGCGGCAGAATGTGACGAAGAGCATCAGGAAGATCAGCGAGGGTGTAATCATCTGGTGCGTCCACCCCTCGAGGGCGGTCACGGGGCGGCAAAGCAACGCCCCGACCACCATGGCCGTCGGCATGGCGACGGTCTTGACATTGCGGTGCAGGTATTCCAGTACGTGCATTATTTCATGGTTTCAATCGTTAGGACAACATGCTGCCCGGAGGCCGTCCCGATCCCGCACACCGTACCGTCCAGCGGGTCGGGGTCGAGCAGGAATCGGCAGACGTCGCCGTCCCAGGGGTGCCCGTCGAGCGAGAGGATGCGGTCGCCGGGGGCGATGACGTCCGCGAGCGCCTCGTCCCACACCTGCCCGACGACGAGCTGCCCGGCGGAAAGGGCCAGCGTAAAATTACAGGCGGGCTGCGGCGGGGCTTTCGCCTCGCCCCCGCGGGGTATGAACAGGAAGCGCTTGCGGCGGAAATCGAGCACGACCTGCCCCCAGTCGAACAACTTGCAGCCGAGGATCCGGTTGTGGCCGAAGGTGCGCTTGACCGGCATGTCGGCAATGGCCGTCCCCTGAATTTCGAACCGGGGGATCATACCCCGGAAATGGCTGTTCACCCTGTTGCGGTTCGTCCAGCCGATAGCCGACGCATATCCGTCGGCCCAGCGCAGGCTGTCGATGAACCACAGGGGCGGGGGCGCATCGCCGGAATCGGCATAGGAGAAATGGAAATAGCCCGCCGAGCCGGTGTCGAATTTGACGTACATCCGGGCCTGCCTGTCGCCGTTGCGGCATGTCACCGGCAGAAACGGGCATCCGCCGCCCAGTTCCATGCGCGACATGCGTCGGCCGCGGGGCAGCCCCAGCGTGCGGACATCGTCCGTGACGGTGATTGTCGAGTCGGCATTGGGCATGCGGACGGCGCACCAGCGCAGCAGGTCGCACCCCGCGATGCCGTCGACCCGCAGGCAGGCGAAGACCAGCGAAGTGTCGGGCATGACCAGCACCGGATGGTCGCGGAAAAGCGCGTCGCCCATCCGCAGGCTGTCGAGCCGAACCAGGTCGATGGGAACGACATGGCCCTCGAAATCGCGGACTTTTTGGGTTTTCACGATCTCGGCCCCCAGTTCGTCGCGCAGCGATTCGCTGATGCAGGTGCCCGACGCCCCGGTGTCGAAGATAAACCGGCGGGGGCCCGCAGGCGTGCCGAGCACCACGACATATTTGCCGTGCTCGACCGTATAGGGCAGGTCGAACCGTACGGCAGGACGCCGTGCGCAAACCTCCTGCACCGCAAAGAGACTGCACAGGACAAACAACAGGCGCTTCATCGGCACACCGGCCTTATGAAAGCAGTTCCCTGACCTTGGCCGAAATATCCTTGCCGTCGGCACGTCCGGCGAGCTTCTTCGTGACCACGCCCATCACCTTGCCCATCTGCGTCACCGACGTGGCGCCGACCTGGGCGATCACGGCCCTGACCTCGGCCTCCAGCTCTTCGGGCGTAAGCTGCCGGGGCAGGAACTCCTGGTAGACGGCGACCTGTGCCAACTCCTCGGCCGCGAGGTCGGGGCGGTTCTGCTCTGTGAAGATCGCGGCGGAATCGGCACCCTGCTTGGCCAGTTTGGAGATGATTTTCAGTACGTCGGCATCGGGCAGCTCGGCGATTTCCGGGCCCGCGGTCTTGGCCTCGATGATATACTTCTTGGCATTGCGCAATGCGCCCAGGCGCACGGTATCCTTGGCCTTCATGGCCTCCATGATACCTTTCGAAATCTGTTGTTCGAGTGACATAATTTATCTATTTTACAAAAAACAATCGTTTGTCCGTCCTCTTCCGGGGCGCCCCGCCGGGCGGCACACGGCGCTTGGGGCGCCACAGCCGGAGCGTAACCGCCGCAAAACCGGCACCGGAGGCCGGCTAATCATCCCCTCCGCTCTTTCCGCCGAGCAGGAAACCCAGTATGTCGGCCATCAGCCGGTCGCGCTGCACATCGCTCTCGAGGGCTTCGAACGGAAAGCCCATGACGAACGTGCGGCTGTCCGCGCAGGCCACCCCCGCGCAGCGGTTGTTGTCCACGTAGCGCATCACGGGGAAAGCCCCGCCACCCGCGGGTCTCAGGGCATCGACCCGTTCGACCCGGTAGCGGTCGGGGCGGAAATCGTCGACATAGCGGTACTCGTCGCGCGAAAAACCCGCATGCGAAGTCACGACCCGCACCCGGTTGCGGTCGGCGGCCTGGTCGCCGTCGTAGGTGTAGTGCAACACCTCCTCGGCAAAAGCGCGGTCTGCGGGGGTGGCCTCCCCGCCCGTCCAAAGGTCGGTCGCCACGTAGCTGCCCGACACGAAAAGGGCTCCGTCACCGGCCATATAGCGCCTCAGGACATCCTGCAATTCAGGCGAAAACGTTTTGAACGCATACCCCGCCACACCGCGCCCGATGGTCACGGAGCGCTGTTTGCCCAGAATCAGGTCGACTGCGGAATACTCCTCCAATGACACGCCGCGATCCCCCACGGCCCGCACCGAGGCCGAGCAGAACGAATAGCCCGCCCGGGCTATGGAACGGCCGTGCACATAGGGATAGTCGAACGTATTGCCGCCGATTACCTCCGTCTCGTAGTCACAGTTGCAGGCGCCGAGGGCGATGCTGTCGACCTCGCACCCGGCCATCGCCAGGTCGAACACCTGCTGCCCGCCGATGAACGAAATGTCCTGTTTGTCGGGCACCCCGCCGTCAAGCTCGGTATAGAACCCGGCCAGCGAATCGCGGCGCATGCTCAGCGGGGCGCTGATGCGGTCGAATCCGTTTACGACCAACACGTTCCCTTTCCCGCCGGGGATACGGCAGGCGGCGACGACCTCGCTGGGAAAACTCTCCCCGCCTTCGTTCACGGCGGTCACCTTATAGCTGTAAATGCGCCCCGGTTCCTGCTCGGAGAGCAAATAGGGCTTGTCGGTATAGCGGCCGTTGTCGAAGCCGCCGTCGTCGATGCGCGTATAGACCACATAACCGGTCGGGGCGGCAGTCGTTTCGAGCGAATCCATCACGGGCGACCACGAAACGGCCACCTTGCCGTCAGCGGCGAACTCCGCGGCGAGGGACTCCACAGGCAGCGGCTGCACTACATAAGGTAATTCGTACTGCGAACTGATATACTGCAAGATACCCTTGTAGATAGCACGGCTCACGAGGAACTTGAAGCGCGGGTCGCTGCCATAGCGCATGTCGGCGAAATTCTGGTGCGAGAGCAGTTCGAGAAGCATGGTCGGGGCACCCGGCACGCGCGCTTCGTAATAGGCGCGGTTCCAGAGCCCGCGGCGGTTCCATTCGGGTTCGCAGGTACGGCGGATGTCGGAGACGATCTGCGTCATGACGATGTCCGTCAGGTCGCGCGAGCGGTAGCGGTCGGCACCGCCCTCGAAACGCCCCTTGTTCTCGCGGGTATAGAAGATGCCCAGCGTGCCGATGGTCTCGTCGTTGAGCCGCACGCCCGCATCGGAATGGAAGGCCAGCGCCATGTCGACCGGAATCCGCAGTCCCGTGCTGTCGGGCATCCGCTCCGAACCGCCCATCAGGGCATTGACCCAGTGGGCGCGCGACATGTAGTCGTCCTTATAATCGTCGGCGTTCTTCTTCGGGGTGTATACCTTCGGGTCGAACCCCGCCCACTGGAGCCAGTAGCGGGCGCCCTCGCAGAAACGGGGATAGCCGCTCGTCTCCTCGGCATATTCGACGCCGGGACGGCGCAGCGAATCGCTGACCGAGCGGGCGACATTACCGTAGCCGCCGCCGACCTTCACGGCGTCGGCCGTGACGATACGTCCCGCCTGCCGCGAGCGGTTGGTGAGCGTCACGACCGGCTGCTCACCCGGCCCGAAGAGGAAATGCCCGAGGTAAATCCATGTCCCGCCGCCCATCGTCTGGTTCACGGCGAACGTACTCTCGCCGCCGAGGTGATGCACCGTATACTGCGCGTCGTCGGTGCTTCCGGGCACCGTTTCATAGCTTACATAGACGGCGTATTCACCCCGCTCGGGGATGGAGGCACGCCACGCGGCGCGGCTCTCGGCACCCCCGGCAACCGTCCGCACACGGCGGGTCGTACCATCCCGGAACGGGTTTTCGCCGGTGCGGTATACCTGCCGCGTATGCGCGAACCCGACACCGCCCGGCTGCCATTTCTCGGGGCCGTCCGTCTCGGCGTATTGCCCGGCGGCATCGTTGTCGGCCAACACCTCGTATTTCTGCACATCGCGCTCGCGGGGCAACATCACGCAGGCTCCCGCATTTTCGAGCATCGGCACCAGGTAAGGCAGCACATAGCTCTGGGTATAGAGGTCTTCGCAGGTCATCCACAGCCGCGAACGCTGCCATTTCCAGCGGTTCGCAGGCTGGTCGAAATAGCGTCCGTGGCTCTGCCACAGCGCGATATGGCGCCCGGAGAGCCCCTGCGTGGGAGCTACGGGCGAGGACTGGCGGACGACGAGCGGCCGCTGCGAACGGTTGACGAAGGGCACGACCTTCTTCTTGCGCAGCAGTTTCCTGAACTCGGCATCGGTGCGGTAGGCCATCGGGATCAGCCCCCGCACTTCGCGCTTGTTGGAATATAGCTCGATGGAGGCCTTGCGGTACTCCGGCGGCAGGACGGCACGCACCGAGTCGTACATGGCCCGCAGGTTCTGCTCGCGGAACGGGTAATAGGAGAGCCCCACCGAGGTGTAGATGCGCACCCGCTTGCGCGAGGCGTCCACGCCCTCGATCCGGACAAAGCCGCCCGAAACCTCACGGGCGACGATACGCGACAATGTACGGCCGATCTCGCGGCGGGTCGTGGCGTCGACCCCGGCGGCCGGGGCTTGCTGCCAGCCGAAGCAGAGCAGCAGAAAAAACGACAGGAATTTAGTTTTCATTCTTCTTGGCAAGCAACAACATGCCGGCCATGGTAAAGACGGCATTGTAAATCAAAAGTTCGAACCCGATCCGGTAGTCCCACGCCTCGCGCGCCCAGTATTGCACGAGGGCGCTCAGCACGGGGGCGGCGACGGCGACCACGGGCATCCAGCCGTCGCGGATCCTCAGGCGCGTGAACATCCCGAAGGCGAACATACCCAGGATCGGCCCGTAGGTATAGCTGGCAACCTTGTAGACGAGGTTGATGACGCTGTCGTCGGCCAGGTACTCGAAGCCGAGGATCACCAGCGCCATGCCGACGGCCATGCCGACGTGTACGCCCTTCCGGATGCGGGTCAGGCGTTCGTCACCGTAGCGCCTGGTGCCTTGCAGGATGTCGACCGTGAACGAGGTCGTAAGGGCCGTAAGGGCCGAACCGGCAGCTGAATAAGTACTCGAAATAAGCCCTATAACAAACAGTATGCCAACAAATACCGGCAATCCGCCCTCGACAGCCACCAGCGAGAATACCTGGTCGCCCTTTACGGGCATCGCAAGGCCGGTGCGGCCGATGTAAATGTAGAGCAGCACACCCAGCACGAGGAACAGGAAGATGACGAATATCTGGCTGACGGCCGTCAGGACGATGTTTTTCTGCGAATCGCGCGGCGTGGCGCAGCTCAGGTTCCGCTGCATCATGTCCTGGTCGAGCCCCGTCATGGAGATCAGCAGCACGACGCCCGCAAGGAACATCTTCCAGAAATAGCGGTCGGAGGAGGGGTCGTCGAAGAAAAACACCCGCGAATAGGGCGACGCGGCGACCTCGCGGGTCATTTCGCCGAACGACATGCCGAGCGCCTGCATGATGAAGACGATCGACAGCACGAGGCTGCCCACCAGGCAGAAAGTCTTGAGCGTATCCGTCCAGATGAGCGACTTGACACCCCCCTGTTGCGTATAGAGCCAGACGAAGAGCATCGTCACCAGCGCATTGAGCCAGAACGGCAGCCCGTAGTGGCTGAAAACCAGCAGTTGCATGACGGCGCAGACCACGTAGACACGCAGCGCGGCACCCAGCATCTTCGACACGAAGAAGAACCATGCCCCGGTATGGTGCGAGAGGATGCCGAAGCGCCCGTCGAGGTATTCGTAGAGCGACACCACCCGGAGGCGGTAGAAGGTCGGGATGAGCAGGAACGCGACGACCAGCTGCCCCACGGTGAAACCGGCGACCATCTGCATGTAGGAGAAAGAATCGACGGCGACCGAGCCCGGCACCGAGATGAAAGTCACGCCCGAGATCGCAGCCCCGATCATGGCGAAAGCCGCCATATACCATGGCGTGCTCCGGTTGCCGGTGAAAAACCCGGCATTGTCGGCACGCCGTCCAGAAAGCCAGGCGACGACAAAAAGTACGGCTATATAGCCCAATACGGTGGCGATAACGGCGAGAGGTGTCATAAGCGGAGTCAGCGTTCGGATTTAAGTTACAAATATAGCAAAAAAGGCTGTACGGCCGCAATCGAAGGGCATTTTTCGACTAAAAAAACAACATCGGGGAACGGCTTGCGCCCGCCCGGGGGCCGTGCCGGAAAAAACGGCCGGGGTAAACGGGAGAACGAACGGCAAAGCGACCGGAAAGGCCGCCCGGCAGAGATGCCGCGCAGCACCCGCACACCCGGGAAACCGACATGCAGCGCAGGAATAAGTATTTTTACTGAAGGTTTGCACGGAGCGGCCAGCTATCTTTGCACTAAACGAACAACACCATGAAACAGGAACGACATGCGACGACACTCGCGGAGGATTTGCAGGAGGCTTCGGCCAACACGGCCGAATACGGGGAGTTTTTCACCGGGTTGACGGGGATCACCGACAGGAAACCCGTCGACGACGCATTGGGCGAGCGAATACAGGGCTATGTGCTCGGCTGGCTCGAGGGGCACCCGCTGACGGCATTCGACGACTATTCCGCGACCGCCTACCGCCGCACCTATCTGGGCCGATCGCCGGAAACGGGATGGGAGGCGATCGTGATGAGCTGGCAGGAGGGCAACCGCACGAGCATCCATGCCCACCCGCAGTTCGCAGGCTACCACTTCGCCGACGGCAGGTTCCGGCTCGAAATCTTCGAGCCCGCAGGCGACGGCACGGCACGTCCGGTGCACAGCGCCGAGGTCGAAGCCCCGTGTGCATTCTTCGCAATCGGGAAGCCGGGATGTTTCGACAACCACATACACCGCATCACCTGCCTGAGCCCCACGGGGCACAGCCTGCACGTCTATTCGGACGACGCACTCCGCGGCGAGGTATACGGCGAAGCGGATGAATAAGCCCCGGACTTTCCTCCCGCCGCCCGCCCCGCCCCCGGAGCGGCCGCAACCACCCCACGGGAATCACGGCAGCAGGGGCAATAGGTAAAACCGAAGCGCCGAACTGCCCCACTGAAACCGTCTGCCGGCAGACAAAAATAGCAAAAAAAACGGACACGGTGAAGACGACCGGCAGCAGGGCACAAATACCGGCATTGCAAACACCCGGACGCCGGACGTGCAATTTCTGCAAACTCCATGCACCGGCCGCACGCTACCGGAAACAGGCCGCACGGGACAGACGAAGATCGCGCCGAGGGTATCCAGGGCTGATTTTGAAAATATATTAAAAAATTTTACTTGGAATTTTGTTTTTTCGGACAAAATAGATACATTTGTCCCAACGACAGCATATATGACAATATTTCACCATATCCATCATCACCATCACCACTTTCCGAAGGGGTAAGACGGATATGTACATGTAAACGGAACCATAAGTTTAACAAAAGTATATACGAAGCTCACCCCCTGCGGGTGGGCTTTTTTCGTGCTTATGCCGCGGGCGGTGTGCCAAAATCGACAAAAAAAATGCTGAGAATCGCAATCCAGGCCAAGGGCCGACTCAACGAACAGAGCATCGAACTGCTCTCCGAGGCGGGCATCCGCGTCGCCGAAAGCAAACGCAAACTCATCTCGCGCGCCGGGGGCTTCCCGCTGGAAGTGCTCTACCTGCGCGACGACGACATCCCGCAGGCCGTGGCGATGGGCGTCGCCGACCTGGGCATCGTGGGGCTGAACGAAGTGGCGGAGAAAGGATTCCGCGTAGAGCAGGCGATGGATCTCGGGTTCGGAAACTGCCGCATCTCGCTGGCCGTGGAACGCACGGTGGCATACGAAGGGCTGGATTATTTCCGCGGCAAGCGCGTCGCCACCTCCTACCCCAACATCCTCACGCGGTTCTTCGCCGAAAAGGGCATCGACGCCGAAATACACACCATCGAGGGCTCGGTGGAGATCGCCCCGGCGGTCGGGATGTCCGACGCGATCTTCGACATCGTATCGTCGGGCGGCACGCTCATCTCGAACGGGCTGGTCGAAGTCGAGAAGGTCTTTTATTCCGAAGCGGTGCTGATCGCCAACCCGGAAATGGACGAGGCGAAGCGCCGTGAAACGGCACAGCTCACCTTCCGCTTCAACTCCATCCTCGAAAGCCGGGGCATGAAATACGTGCTGATGAACCTCCCGGCGGAGAAACTCCAGGAAGCAATCGTCATCCTGCCCGGCATGCGCAGCCCCACGATCCTGCCGCTGGCGCAGGAGGGATGGTGTTCGATACACGCCGTGATCAGCGAATCCCAGCTCTGGGAACGCATCGAACGGCTCAAGGAGATCGGCGCGGAAGACATCCTGGTGCTGACGCTCGAAAACATGATCCGCTGACCCCGAAAAACACCCGGATATGGAAATGCTGAAAATCCACAACAACCCGCCGCGCCGTGAATGGCCGGCCCTCACGGCCCGCTGCACGCGGCAGGAGGGCGAAATCACGGAACGGGTCGCCGCCATCCTCTCACAGGTGCGCACGGGCGGCGACAAGGCGCTGCGCGACCTCGTGGCCCGCATCGAAGGTTACGTCCCCGAGAGGTTCGAGGTTTCCCGCAGGCAGCGCACCGAAGCGGCCAAAGCCGTGCCGCAACGGCTCAAGACGGCGCTTGCGATCGCCAAGTCCAATATCGAAGCCTTCCACAGGGCACAGCTCCCGCCGCAGGTCGACATCGAAGTGATGCCCGGCGTGCGGTGTGTGCAGCGCGCCGTAGCCATCGGCCGCGTGGGGCTCTACGTCCCGGGCGGCAATGCCCCGCTCTTCTCGACGGTGCTGATGCTCGCCCTGCCCGCCCGGATCGCCGGGTGCGGCGAGGTCATACTCTGCACCCCGGCCGGGCGCGGCGGGAAGATCGCCCCCGAGGTGCTTTTCGCCGCCGACCTGTGCGGCGTCGACCGCATCTTCGCCGTCGGCGGGGCGCAGGCCGTGGCCGCCATGGCCTACGGCACGGAAAGCATCCCGCACGTCGAAAAAATCTTCGGCCCGGGAAACAGGTACGTCACCCGCGCCAAGCAGCTGGTAAGCACCGAGGCCGTGGCCGTAGACCTGCCGGCAGGCCCTTCGGAGGTGATGGTGCTGGCCGACAACAGCGCCCGGGCGGAATTCGTCGCCGCCGATCTGCTGTCGCAGGCCGAGCACGGGGACGACAGCCAGGCCATCCTGGTCTGCCGGACGGAGCGTTTCGCACGGCAGGTAACCCGGGCCGTCGAGGAGCAGATCCGGTATCTCAGCCGCGGCGAGGCGATCCGCAATTCGCTGGCCAACAGCCGGATCGTATTGTTCGACGAGGAATACAAGCAGATTGCGTTCGCCAACGCCTATGCCCCGGAGCACCTGATCGTCTCGATGCGCGACGCATGGGGCATCGCCGCCAAGATCACGGCCGCGGGCAGCGTCTTCATCGGCAATTACTCGCCCGAAAGCGCCGGGGACTACGCCTCGGGCACCAATCACACGCTGCCCACGGGCGGCTGGGCCCGTGCCTGCAGCGGGGTGAACGTCGACAGTTTCATGCGCAAGATCACATTCCAGGAGCTGACGCGCGACGGGCTCGACGCGCTGGCGCCCGCAATCACGGCCATGGCCGAGGCCGAAGGGCTCGACGCACACGCCAACGCCGTGCGCGTCCGGATGAAAGGAGGGATACTATGAAACCGCTGTCGCAGTTGGTGCGCCCCAACATCCTGGCGCTGCAACCCTACTCCACAGCCCGCGACGAATATGCGGGCGGCGGGATCGACGTATGGCTCGACGCCAACGAAAGCCCCTACGACAACGGCGTGAACCGTTACCCCGACCCGCACCAGCGGGCGCTGAAAGCCCTGATCGCGGAACTGAAAGGCGTGGACGCCGGACGGATCTTCATCGGCAACGGCAGCGACGAGGCCATCGACCTCGCATTCCGGATCTTCTGCCGGCCGGGGCTGGACAACGCCGTGTCGATCGCCCCGACCTACGGGATGTACCGCGTGGCGGCTGCGACGAACGACGTGCAGATGCGCGAAGTGCCGCTGGGAGCCGGCTACTCGCTCCCGGTCGGGGCACTGCTGGCGGCAGCCGACGAGCGCACGAAGCTGATGTGGCTCTGCTCGCCCAACAACCCCACGGGCAATGCGTTCCCGGCGCGGGAGATCGAAAGCCTGCTCCGCCGCTTCGACGGCATCGTCGTGCTGGACGAAGCCTACATCGACTTCGCCGACGGCGGCGGGTTCCTGCCGCGGCTGGGCGAGTTCCCGAACCTGATCATCCTCCAGACGCTCTCCAAGGCGTGGGGCATGGCCGGGCTGAGGCTCGGACTGGCTTTCGCCTCGGAGGAGATCGCCGGCCTATTCGGCCGGGTGAAATACCCTTACAACATCAACACGCTCACGCAGCGGGCCGTCGCGGAATCGCTCCGCAGGGACATCTCGGCCGAGGTGGCGGCGATCCGCGCCGAACGCTCGCGCCTGGCGGCGGCACTCGCGGCATGCCCCTGCATCGGGCAGGTCTACCCGTCGGAAGGCAACTTCCTGCTGGTAAGAACCGCGGCACCCGACCTGTTGTACCGGGAGCTGGTCGCAGCGGGGGTCATCGTCCGCAACCGTTCGCGGATCGCAGGTTGCGAAGGATGCCTGCGCATCACGGTCGGGCGCCCGGAGGAGAACGACCGCATGTTGGAAACCGTCAAAAATTTCCGCCCATGAAAAAAGCGCTCTTCATAGACCGCGACGGCACCGTGATCGCGGAGCCGCCCGCGGATTACCAGGTCGACAGCCTCGAAAAGCTGGAATTCATACCCGGTGCGATCTCGGCGCTCCGGACGCTCCGGGAGCTGGATTTCGAACTGGTGATGGCGACAAACCAGGACGGGCTGGGCACGGAGGCCTTCCCGGAGGAGGATTTCCGGCCGCCGCACGAAAAAATGCTGCGCACGCTCGCAGGCGAAGGCGTCGCCTTCGACGACATGCTCATCGACCGCACGTTCGAAAGCGACGATGCCCCGACGCGCAAACCCCGTACGGGCATGTTCGGCCGCTACACGGACGGGTCGTACGACCTCGGGGCGAGCTACGTCGTCGGCGACCGGGCGACCGACATCCTGCTGGCGCGCAACCTCGGGGCGAAGGGCATCCTGCTGGCGCCTGCCGCCGAGGGGCGCAGGATGCTGCGGGAAGCAGGCGCGGAAGAGGCATGCGTGCTCATCACGGACTCGTGGGCCGAGATCGCGGAATACATCCGCCGCGGGGAACGGCGGGTCGTCGTGACGCGCGAAACGCGCGAAACGCGAATCACCGTACGGCTCGACCTCGACGGCCGGGGCTTCGGCACCTGCGGGACGGCGGAGAACAAAATGGCGGAGAACGGGACGGAAGGCAGACCGGAAAATACGGCTAGCAGTAAGAACGGCACATCTGACGATGCGGCGTACGGCACCTGTGGCGCTGTACGGAACGGCGGAAAGGAAACCGGAGCGGGCACCCTGCCGGAAAATACGGAAAACGGCCTGTCAAGCAGCCCCGGGAACGGCACACCGGGAAATCGGGCGGACAGCCCCGGCACACCGGGCACGGACATCCCGCCGTGTTCCCCGGCGGGATGCGGCGGCGCCCCGGGCGACGGGATTTCCACCGGGCTGCGGTTCCTGGATCACATGCTGGCCCAGATCGCCCACCACGGCGGGGTGTCGCTCACGGTGGAGGCGCACGGCGACCTGGATATCGACGAACACCACACGATGGAAGACGTGGCGATCGTGCTGGGCGAGGCCATCGACCGCGCCCTGGGGTCGAAAGCGGGCATCGGCCGCTACGGCTTCGCACTGCCGATGGACGACTGCCGGGCGCTGGTACTGCTCGACTTCGGGGGGCGCATCGACTTCGAATGGGACGCCGAATTCCGCCGCGAGCGGGTCGGGGACGTCCCGACGGAGATGTTCCGCCACTTTTTCCACTCGCTCTGCTGCGCGGCACGCTGCAACCTGCAGATTTCGGCGCGCGGCGGGAACGACCACCACAAGGCCGAGGCGATCTTCAAGGCTTTCGCGCGTGCGCTGCGCATGGCCGTGGCACGCACCGGCTTCGGATACGACATACCCAGCAGCAAAGGCATACTATGATAGCGATCACGGATTACGATACGGGCAACCTGCGTTCGGTAGCCAATGCCCTGCGGCGCATCGGCGCCGAATTTACGGTCACGTCCGACGCCGCGGTGCTGCGGCAGGCGGACAGGGTGCTCCTCCCGGGCGTGGGCGAAGCCTCGTCGGCAATGGCCAAACTCCGCGAACGGGGACTGGATGCGCTCATCCCCACCCTGACGCAACCCGTACTGGGCATCTGCATCGGCATGCAGCTGATGTGCCTGGACAGCGAGGAGGGAGACACCCGCTGCCTGGGCATCTTCCCGGCGCACGTCGTGCGGCTGAGAGGCGGGGAAAATCCGCTGAAGATTCCCCACGTAGGCTGGGACACCGTCGGCAGGCTCCGCAGCCCGCTTTTCGACGGCCTCGGCGAAGGCACCTACCTCTACTATGTCCACTCCTACGCGGCACAGGCGTGCGACGCCACGATCGCCCAAACCGACTACGGAGGGATATTCAGCGCCGCCCTGGGGCGCGGCAATTTCTTCGGCACGCAGTTCCACCCCGAAAAGAGCGGGCGGGCGGGCGAGCGGATACTGCGCAATTTCCTAAAACTCTGACGACATGAAAATCGAAATCATACCCGCAACGGACATCATCGGCGGTGCCTGCGTGCGCCTGACGCAGGGCGACTACGGCCGCCGGACGACCTACTACCGCGACCCGCTGGAAGCGGCGCAACGCTTCGAAGAGGCGGGCATCCGCCGGCTGCACATGGTCGACCTCGACGGCGCCAAGGCGTCGGAGCCCCGCAACCTCGCCGTGCTGGAACGCGTGGCGACGAAAACCACGCTCGAAGTACAGTACGGCGGCGGAATCAAAAGCCGCGGGGCACTGCGCAGCGTATTCGACGCAGGCGCCAGCCGCGCCATCTGCGGCAGCATCGCCGTGCGTGAACCGGAATCGTTCGCCGAATGGCTCGCCGAATTCGGCGGCGGGAAGCTGATCCTGGGCGCCGACATCCGCGACGGCGCGGTGGCCGTACAGGGATGGACGGAGCGATCCGAGATGACGGCGCAGGAGCTTATCGCCCGCTTCGCACCGCAGGGGCTCGCGCAGGTCATCTGCACCGACATCGCCCGCGACGGGATGCTGTGCGGCACCTCGGCGGAATTCTACGCTGGGTTGCAGGGACAGTTCCCCGGGGTGGAAATCACCGTGAGCGGCGGCATCGCCTCGATGACCGACATCGAGGCGCTCGACGGCGCGGGGCTGCGCAGCGTAATCGTCGGCAAAGCCCTCTACGAAGGACATATCACCCTCGAAGAACTGAAAAGATGCTTGCCAAACGCATAATCCCCTGCCTCGACATCCGCGAGGGACAGACCGTCAAGGGCATCAACTTCGTCGGGCTGCGCAACGTCGGCGACCCGGTGGAGCTGGGGGCGAAATACGCCGCCGAAGGGGCCGACGAACTGGTATACCTCGACATCAGCGCCACGGAAGAGGGGCGGCAGACCTTCACGGAGCTGGTCGCCCGAATCGCCGAACGCATCGACATCCCGTTCACCGTGGGCGGAGGCATCGCATCGGTCGCCGACGCCGGGCGGCTGCTCGACGCCGGGGCGGACAAGGTCACCGTCAACAGCGCCGCCGTACGCGACCCTGCGCTGATCGACGCCATCGCGTCGAAATACGGGTCGCAGTTCGTCGTCGCGGCCATCGACGCGCGGATGACCGACGGCGTATGGCGCGTCACGACCCACGGCGGCAAACGCATGACCGACCGCGAGCTTTTCGCATGGGCGCACGAAGTCTGCCAGCGGGGTGCGGGCGAGCTGCTCTTCACCTCGATGGACCACGACGGCACGCGCGACGGCTACCCGTGCGAGACCTTCGCACGGCTGGCCGAGCTGCCCATCCCCATCATCGCCTCGGGCGGCGCAGGGTCGGTGCGGCACATTGCCGACGTGCTGACGCTCGGCCGTGCCGACGCGGCGCTTGCGGCCAGCATCTTCCATTACAACGAAATCCCGATCCCCGTGCTCAAACGGGAATTGTACCGGCTGAATATCAACGTAAGACAATAGACACCATGGAAATCACAGCAAAACCCTTCGAGGCGCTCGACGCCTCGAAGCAGGCCGACGGACTGATCCCCGCCATCATACAGGACGCGCGCACCCTGCGGGTGCTGATGCTCGGCTACATGAACCGGGAGGCTTACGAAAAGAGCCTTTCAGAAGGCCGCGTCACCTTTTACAGCCGCACGCGCCGCCGCCTCTGGACAAAAGGCGAAACGAGCGGCAACTACCTCGAAATCGTATCAGTCACCGCCGACTGCGACAACGACACGCTCCTCATACGTGCCATCCCCCACGGCCCGACCTGCCACACCGGGGCGGCGAGCTGCTTCGACGGGGCCGCGGCCGGGACGGAAGGTTTCATCCGCTATCTGCAGGGCGTCATCCAAAGGCGACACGCCGAGATGCCCGAGGGCTCCTACACGAGCAAACTCTTCGAGCGCGGCGTGAACAAGATCGCACAGAAAGTGGGCGAAGAGGCTGTGGAAACGGTTATCGAAGCCGTGGCAGGCAACCGCGAGGCGATGATCTACGAAGCCTCCGACCTGATATACCACCTGCTGGTGCTGCTCGAAGCCGCCGGATGCTCCATCGCCGACCTCGAAGCGGAGCTGGCGCGTCGCCACAGCTAAAAAAAGCTGCACCCCGCCCGGAAGCAAAATGGGCATGATCCCCACGGCGCAGCGCATGGAAAAGGCCGGCATGTCTCACGACATGCCGGCTCGATTATTTACCATGCCACCGTCATCCGGACGGCAGGACATTCCGTTACTTGAAGACCAATGCACACTGCATCGCCTTCTCGGCGTCGCCCGAAGCGACCTTGGAGTTGAGTACGGTTTCGTGTTTGTTGATACGCATGTTCGGCGAACTCGAGCCCTCGAACGACATGGCGGAGACGCAGCCCAGCTCCTTCATGACCTTGGCCAGGTCGAGCATCGAAACGCCGACGCTGCCCTCGACCTGCTGGCCGCAGAATGCGAAGACCTTACCCTGGGCCGTGACACCGACCGCAGCACGTGCATACGCGGGATTACCGGCATACCAGCCGCTGTTACTACCGTCGTTGCAGATCGTCTGCGCCTCGGTCAGGATATTACCGTCCCACAAAACCATCGGGATTCCGGAAACAGCCGTCTTGGCATCCCACACGGTACCGTCGCCCTGAACCCGAGCCGTGAAACTGCTGCCGTTCCTGAACGGGAACGCATAGAGTTTACCGTCGAATTTCTGCGACCAGGCCATCTTGTAGGCACCGTTGTTATCCTGCCCGATCGTAGCGAACGAATTGATGGCATGAGGATCCTGAACGAACTGTCCGTCACGGATGATGGTCTGAACTGCGGTACCGGCAGAAGATACACCGACCAGGTATACGTTCCAGCTTCCGTCCAAACTTTCGAGCTCCTGAATCGTCTTAAGATCGGAGCCGTTGCCGACAACGCCCATCGTCGACTGCGGGCCCATGATGGCGATGTAGGCGATATTATTGTCGACGCCGTTCAGCTTCGTGGTCTTATAGACCTTGATATATTTGGGCAGCGTGCCGAAACTTCCCGTCTCGTCCGTCCATCCCTGGCTCAGCAGGGGATCGGTATAGCCGGTCTGCTTGACGACATAGGTGTAGTCCGTCCCGCCGTAGGTGACCACCAGCGTCCCGTCGGCGAATTCGAGGTCGAACGTCTTGTTCTCGGGGGACTTCAGGGAAGCGCCCGGAACCAGCTCGATGTCGAAGACCATGGCATTGACATTCATGCCCGTCTTGTAAGCGATCGTGATGGTGTTACCGGCGATGACCGCCTCTTCGTTGCCCACCTTCGCGGAGAGGATCGGGTTGGGAATATCCTTGGGCTTGGCCGACATCAGGTAGGTTTCTTCGTGGAGGTAGCCCACGTTCACAACAACGCTGTAAGGGGACGTGAGGTTAACCTCGGCGGTCGCCGTGCCGGGCGTTTTGAGGATAGCACCCCAGGTCATATCGAACGTAACCGTCACCTTGGATAGGTCGGTCATGTTCTGGAACTCCCCGAACGTGATGGTCTTGTCCGCATCCGAAATGACGGCGGTGATCGTCGCATCGCCGTCGGCAGCCGTCACGGAAACGAAAGGTTGGGAGACTTCCGAGGGCCATTTTTCATCGTCGTCCGAACACGAGGCAATAAGAAATGCACCCATGCAGCACAACAACGCGGTCAACAGGGGGGGGGTAAAAAGTTTTTTCATAATCAGGTATTTTAGATTGAATAATTATGGGTTAGTTCTCCTTCGGGTATTTTAAGAAATTTATTCGGGGATAATCTCGATACAAGTAATTAATTTTACAATAGGAATGTGATACCACAAGTATCACACTTATATAATATAACAATCCATTTTAAAAATATAAATACGGCATTATTTCCACACGAATGTAGTAATAATATTTATTATTACAATGTTTTTTGAGTAAAAAAAGTTAATAAAAGAACCACCCAAAGTAATATTTTTTGGGTAATAAAATATAACTAACTGATTTCATGCGAAATAAGAAATTAATAAAATGCTCCCTCCGGGACAAAGCAAGATGCCCTCCCGGATTCGCCGGCCGCGGCAAAATAAAACAGGGCGGACGGACACAGCCGAACGGGGCGGGACAAAGGGTTGTGCGAAGATCGGTAGACGAGGAGAGGCGGGGAACAAAAAAGGGACACCTGGCGTACAAGTGTCCCTTTGTATTTTGTAGCGGGTCCGAGACTTGAACTCGGGACCTCATGATTATGAAACGCCAAAGGTCTATTTTAACGAGCTGTATTTCCGTTATGTATATTCGCCGTCAAACTACTTTCACGCAAATTTGCACGTAGTTAAAATTACTATTGCAGTTCTTTATACTTTATAACTTTATCTCTACTTTTATTGAATTGGAATTCAATGCTTGTGCGTTTGCCGTTAATATTAGCAATGCATACTTTTTTCCATCCAATGAATTCAGGCTTAAAATTCTCTTTAGGTTCGTAAACAAGATCTTGGTAATATTTAAATTCATGCCAAAGTTGCAACCACTTTTTTACATCTGAGGCTAATTTTTTATCGTCTTTAATTTTTTCTAAAGACTTTATATGGTAATCAGCATCAGTCGTAATTTTAATGTTATTATAGCCGGATGCATTTATCTCTCTAACACATCGTTTTAGTTCATCCAAATTTCTAATGGTATTATTATCCGGCTTCCATTCTGTTTTTAATGAATCGGTTGGAAATGATTTTATTATTTCAAAATCGTAGATTCTATCTTGTTGTAAGTGTTCAATAATTAGTTTTTCTTCTTTATTCTGACAGCTATAAAGAGCAAATATGGATGCAAATAAGAATAGACTTTTTTTCATAGAGGCGTGGGCTAAAGGGTGTGACGCAATTAGTTTTTATTTTTCACTCATCAGCATGAGTACCCGATACATCCCATACATATCGCCAAATGCGACTTCAAACGGGGGATAATGCTGATTGAGAGATATACAAGTGACTACCTCGGCCGTTGAGCCGGGCATTATTTTTTTTATGACAGAGCCATTGCAGGTATCAAGGACATAAACCCTACCCCACTCGATAAATGCCTTCTCGTTTATCTTCTTGAGCAGTATTTTCGCACCGCTTGGGTATTCCGGCTCCATACTATCTCCACTAACGGTCATTGCAAATTCGGCCCCCTTAATGGGCGATACGATCTTCTCGCAATCGTCGGGCTTCACCGATACGATAAAATCATTCAGAGTACCTCCCTGTGCCGTCAAAGGTAAAAGCGGAATCATCTTTACATCCTCGTAATTTGTTTGCATCAAAGAATTTTCCCCTTTGATCATATACCCTTTGCCTGTCATAAGCCATTCTGTATTTAAGTCGGGAAAATTCAAAGCAATTCTTTCTAATTTATCCGGCTGCATAGATTGGCGCATTGAAGTAATGAAAGCAGATGACACTCCTATTCGTCTTCCAAATTCAGATTTAGAAATTTTCTTCTCCTCTAAATATTTTATAAGTCGATCTTTTACAGTTGATTCCATTTTATGCGCTTTGAATAAATAAAAATATGCTTTGAAATATTTGGACAATTCAAAGCGTTTCTTTAAATTTGCAATGTCAAACAAAAGTACAATACAAATATAACTAAAAATTTGACACTGCGCTATGGAAACTTCAATTAACAAAAACGGATGTTCGACTTGTGAGGTCGGGAAAGAAAAGTACACGACTTTCGAACATCGCGGTAAGACCTATTACCAGTATGACTACCGCCACACGGACGGCCGCTTATTCAGCACTACGGGTTCCTCGGTTGACTCCTGCCGTGCAAAACGTGATCTGTGGCTCAAATAAATTTATCATGGAACAGAATACTCAAACATTCGCGGCGCTCTACGACGCGCTACCACCGACAGAAAAGAACCGCATCACGGCTGAAATCATAAATCGGTGCAACGTCAGCCTTTGGACGATTCAATCATGGAAATCCGGATGCCGGAAACCCAAACCCAAGAGCCGGGAGATACTCGCCGAACTGTTTGATGTCCCGACCTCTGAAATGTTCCCCGAAACTGTAAACTAAAACGACACGACACTATGGACAACTTCGAAATCATTGACTTCAACACACTGGAAAGGCGGAAACGCAAGGCAATTCTGAATCACGCGATCAAAGACATGGACAGAGTGGCCATGCAACGCAAAAAGGAAGGTCTTGAGCCTCGCGGCTTCCTCCTGCAGTTTAACAATCTTATTCAAGTAGAAAAATTACATCATGGAAACAATTGAATGGGTAAGACGAAAGGATTTATGCAAAGAACTCGGTATCAGCGCACGAACGGTTCAACGCTACACCAAGGCAGGATTATTCAGAACTAAGCCCCGCAAAACCCCATCGGGCGGATATGTACTACTCTACAATCTGAACCAAGCCCGACGCGCCTACACACAACCATCGTAAAAAATCAACGCCAAAACACCCCAAGTCATGAATACTCACGATAATACCACAGGAACGGAGCAAATCACCAACAGCGAACGGCAGCGCACGGCGTCGGGAATGCCCGTTATCCGCATCCCGCAAAAAGTCTATGAGACGATTGCCGAGGAGATTATCGACAAGGTAGACGGTCGGCCGTACTATGAAATGAAAATCGAGCGGGACAACGGCACCTATGCTTGGGAGTATTCAATCAAATTCTATGCTTACTACGAGGTAGACCGCCGCCCGGACGGTGATGCTACTCGCCTCAAAGAGATTGCCCCAATTTGGGCGGAGTTCCATATGTGGTTCTCGGATGATGAAGAGGAACTGCAAAATGATTTCGATGCGGAAAAGCTCCGCGATCATGGAATACCATACAACAAACCTTTTACAACATCGGGAGTACGAACGGGTACTCAATGTGCAAGCCGCCCGTGAGGGTCGCCCAAACCGTCCGTCCCACGATACGGGACAACCGGGGAGGTGGTGAAACGGTAGACATACACACTATTGCCGACGTTCTTTCTTATCCACAAAAAAAACGCCGAGGGCGACAGGTGACGCAGATAGGCTGCGTGTGCGGGTTCGATTCCCGCCCTCTCCACAACATTGTTCAACCATTTAAAATCAAACACTATGACATTGATCCGCAAACCCAATGAGATTCAGATTCAGGGTAAAATCAAGATGCTGATTTACGGCCAGCCCGGTATGGGTAAAACCACTATGGCCCTCTCAGCTCCCGATCCGCTGCTTATCGACTGCGACAACGGCGTACAGCGTGTGAATCCGGCGCATATCAGCGACACCGTGCAGGTTTCGTCCTACAACGACGTACTGGCGGTTCTGAACGAGGATTTAAGCCCGTACAAGTCCCTCGTTATCGACACGGCTGGAAAACTTCTCGACTTCATCGCAGCGTATGTCATTGCTCGCAACCCGAAACTGGGCCGTGCAAACGGAGCCCCCACATTGCAGGGCTACGGCGAAATCAAAGCCGAGTTTTCGCAGTTCTGTAAATTGGTGATGTCGAAAGACAAGCATCTGATCTTTGTAGCACACCGCCAAACACGTACCGAGGGTGACGAAACGCGCTACGTTCCCCTGTTCAGCGGTTCGAACTACGACGCTGTTGTAACCGAACTCGACCTTTTGGGCTACATTGAGGCCAACGGCAACAAGCGTACGATTACGTTCAATGGCACGAGCCGCAACGACGGTAAGAATACCTGCAACCTGCCGGCTATGCTCGACATTCCATGTGTCGTCGATCCGGCCACGGGCAACGGCCTGCCGAACCGCTTCCTTTCCGACGCAGTAATCAAGGCCTACAACAACCACCTTTCGCGCCTGCAGGAGCAGGGACACAAGTACGCGGCGATTATGTCGCAGCTCAAGGAGAACATCGCGGCCATCACGGACGACATTTCGGCAAACGATTTTGTCGATCGCATCGACACGTTCGACCACGTCGGCGCGTCGAAAGTTGCCGCCGGCCAACTTCTCAGCGAGAAATGCCGTGCCCTCAAATTGACCTTCAACAAAACGACCCGTCGCTATGAGCAAGGTGCCTAACATCCGGTATCAATTCTACGCCACTTTGCTCGACAGCTTTCAAAGCTATTTGAGCAGTGACGAGATTTGGGAGAAATATTGGGGCAGCTCCACAAAACCCGAAACCCTCACTCCGGACGAGTTCTGTGAGAAAAGCAAGCAGGACGTCCTCGACCGCATCAACCGCGTGCCATTCCAAAGTGCCGCGGCCGATCAGGGAACATGCTTCAATGAGATTGTCGATTGCCTTGTACTGAATAAGGCTACATGCCGCGAGGATATGGTACTTCGTTCTGACAAAGAGCGTCAAATCTTCTCGGCCGACTTTCGGGGACAGACCTATGAATTTCCGATGTCGATTTGCTGGGAGTTCGCCAAGTACTATAAAGGGGCATTGCCGCAGGTATTCTGCGAGGGTGTTCTGCCGACCAAGTACGGCGATGTCCGGCTTTATGGGTACATCGACGAGCTGATGCCGTTCGGCATTCATGACATCAAGACCACGGGCGGTTATCAAGCGGGGAACTTCCGTAAACATTGGCAGCACCACGCATATCCATTCTGCATGGAGCAGATGGGAACCCTTGTAAAATACTTCGAGTACAACATCTGCGAGATCAAGCGACTGCAATGCGGCGCAGTGAAGACTGCAAGTTTCACGGAGTTTTACCCCTATCTGCCGGAAGAAACGCGAATGTTGCTGACGGCGCACTGCGAGCAGTTCATCGAGTTTATCGAGGCCAACCGCCATAAAATCACAGACACGAAAATCTTTAATCAAGAGTAATCATGGCAAAACAGATTATAGGCCGCCACAACGTATGCGCGGCGAAGGAATACACCACCTCACAAGGAGAGGTTAAGACCCAGTGGGTGCCGATCGGCACGTCCGTAACTTTCGACGACAGCTCATACCTTATCAATATCAATGCCCTGCCGATGGGCAATTGGTGGGACGGTGTGCTGCAAGGCTTCAAGCAGGAACCCCGCGACCAGCAGGGCACAGCCCGGTCGCAGTCACCCGCCGCCGGAGGCTATCAGCAACCACAGTACGGCCAAGCACCGCAGGGGTATCGACCGCCGGCCCCGGCACCCGTCGCAGCTCCTTTCCCACCGTACGAAGAAAGCCCATTTTAAGCGATGAAAGATTTCCGTATCACGACACCCAAAGACAAAGAGGCTGTTAAGGCCTACCTCGACCGTCTGCCGGACGGCAAGCGTTACGATGTGGTCGTGAAACTCCACCGGGAGAAACGGACGCTGAGCCAAAACAACCTTTTTCACTTGTGGTGTTCCTGCATAGCCGACGAAACGGGCGAGGATAAGGCCCGGATCAAAATATTGCTCAAAGAAATGTTTCTCGGCTATAAAGAATACGGACTATTCGGCCACAAAACATTTTCGCTGCCCTCGACCTCTGCCCTCGATACGAAACAGATGTCCGAGTTTATGAACAAAGTGCAGGTTTGGGCTTCGGCCGAAATGGGAATCCTGCTACCGGTTCCGGAAGATGAATTTTTCTACCAATTCGAAGAACAATACAAAAACAGAATTTAGATGAAAACAATCAAAATTAAAAGTGCCACACTTTCGGCCCGTACGCTCAAAGTGGCTTACGATGAAACGATCTCAGACGGCACGGCGACCGTAACAAACGAGTACGCAGTAAACAAAGGTACGCTCTGCCATGAAGATTTGATCCATGCGCTGGAGCGGCTCAAACCTCACATGGCTATGCTGTGCGACCTCAAGGAAGTAGGCGGCATCGAAGGGGTTATTATCGACCTTGACCGTTACGATTTCGGGGAAAGCCTCGACAAAGTATTCATCAGCGGCATCAAGGTGTCCTATGGACTGAAGGGCGAAGTACTGACGATCATCGGCGGTAAGACCACGGACAAAGGCCGGGTGCTGAACCTCTGTGCGCCGAGTGTGGCGGATATCGACACTGAATACCCGTATGTGAGTGAACTTTTCGAGGTGCTTGAAAATATCCGCGCGGAGATCAACGCCTATCTGTTTGATGGCAAATGTGCCGTAAAGCAGGCGGAATTTGATTTCGACGAGGATATCTCCGGCGTCGAGGGTGATGCGCCGGAAGAGGCGGCAGAACCCGCGGAGCAGCCCGCGGCCGAAGCACCCGCAGAAACCGAGGGCACACATTTCCCCAAACGTGGCCGCAAGAAAGGCAAGTCGGTAAAACTGTCCGCATAACCGTAGGCATAGAACACCATGTTGATCACCCAAGTAAATACAGACTTCCACATTGCATTCCGCTACTGCCGGCATTTGGTTGAAGCGGTGAAGAACCTGCCCGGTCGTCGGTATGACCCAGTAAATAAATTTTGGGTCGTGCCGACGCGGGAGCGGGCGGCAGTCGAGGCCTTTGCCCGGCGGTATGGCTTTCGGATGGGGGATCAGTCGGCGCGGGCTGAAATGGTCGGAGAGATTCCTCCGATGCCGGAATTGCAGGTTGAAATTCCCCTTGCTATGGAATTGTATCATTATCAGAAGCAGGGCGTGGCGTACTGTCTTGAGCATCCGCACACGATAATAGGCGATAAACCGGGACTTGGAAAGACGGCGCAGAGCATCGCGGCTGTGATTGCTCAACGCGCGTTCCCGTGCCTTATCATCGCGCCGGCGACGCTGAAAATCAACTGGGCGCGCGAGGTTAAGCAATGGGGCGGCGATAAGATGAACGCCATAATCATCAACGACAAAAACCGCCGGACATGGCATCTGTTCTATGAAGCTGGGATGGCGCAGTTCTTCGTGGTGAATTACGAAAGCCTCAAAAAGTACTTCGTGGAGAAGTTCACCAACAAAGAGGGGCAGAAGCTGATGCTTTCGCATATCAAGTTCCGGCCCACGATCGACATTTTCAAGTCGGTGATTATCGACGAGAGCCACCGATGCAAAAACGGTTCTGCCCAGCAGTCTAAGTTCTGCATGGGTATCAGCAAAGAAAAACCCGTAACATACCTGTTGTCAGGTACTCCTTTGGTGAACAAGCCGAAAGACTTGATACCGCAGTTGCATATCATGGGTATGCTGTCGAAGTTCGGAGGATACAAATATTTTGTGAACAGGTATTGCTCCGGGCCGAACGAAGCAAGCAATCTTCGGGAGTTGAATTACCTGCTGAACCTGCATTGTTTCTACCAGCGGGCAAAAGAGGACGTTCTGAAAGACCTCCCGGCCAAGACCCGGCAGACGATCCTTTGCGATATTTCCAACCGCAAGGAGTATATGGATGCCGAACGCGACCTTATCAAGTACCTGCGGGAATACCGGGATGCCTCGGATGAACAGCAGCGCCGGGCTAAACGGGGAGAGGTGATTGTACGTATCAACGTCCTGCGTCAGATATGTGCGCGCGGCAAGGTCAAAGAGGTAAAGGAATTCATCGACGACCTGATCGAATCGGGCGAGAAGCTCATTCTATTTATGAACCTGATCGAACTGGGCGATGCTTTCAAAAAACTGTACCCGAATGCAGTTGTAATCCGCGGCGGGATGTCGGCCGAAGATAAACAGCGCTCCGTCGATTTGTTCCAGCACGACCCCGTCTGCAAACTGGCAATTTGCAATATCAAAGCTGCCGGGGTCGGCTTGACTCTCACCGCATCGTCCCGCGTGGCGTTCGTAGAGTTCCCGTGGACATATGCCGACTGTGAGCAATGCGAGGATCGCGCCCACCGTATCGGGCAGAAAAACAATGTGTCGTGCTACTACTTTCTCGGTGAAAAGACAATCGACGAGGACATCTACAAAATCATCCAAACAAAAAAAAGCATCGCGCAAACCGTGACCGGCACCGTGGATCAGGTTGAAGAAAATGTTGTCGATGCCATCATGAACATTTTTAACCAAAAATAAATTGACATTATGGAAAACAAATTTGTATTTCTCGACATCACGTCGATAGGGATCAACCCTATGAACCCGCGTAAAACATTCGATCCGCGGGCGCTGGGTGAACTCTCGGACAGCATCAAAGTCGTGGGCGTTTTACAACCCATCACCGTGCGGCCGAAACCTACTGAGGAACATGGTGAAAAGTACCAGCTTGTATGCGGTGAGCGCCGTTGGCGTGCTGCGGCCATGGCCGGCCTCAAAGAAATTCCCGCGATTATCCGCGAACTGACCGACGACGAGGCCGTAGATGTTGCCATCACGGAGAACCTGCAACGTAAAGACGTTTCGCCTCTCGAAGAGGCCGACGCATTCAAATATCTGCTCGACAAAGGGCAGAGCATCGCCGACTTGTGCGGACGCTTCGGTAAGAGTGAGTTCTATGTTCGGGGGCGCATGAAACTGCTTGCCATAAGCGACGATTTCCGCAAGATGCTCGATGCTGGGGAAATTTCGATTTCCCAAGCAATGGAGATCGCCAAATTCGACGCGGACATTCAAGGTAGAATGTACGAACAGCATTTTGCCCAGCAATACTATAACTCATGGCACGATTTGAATGCAAAAGCTTTATACCAGCGAGTAGTTCAGTCCTATACGAAAATACTTGATCGATACAAATTCGACAAGGGCGAATGCGATACATGTCCGAACTGCTCCAAGAATTTCAGTCTTTTCGCTGGCGGGGATGGTGAGGCAACATGTCAGGATGACTCCTGCCTGCAACGGAAAAAGCGCGAATATGAACTTGGCATTGCCTTGAAACTTCAAAAGCAGCACCCCGAAGCAGATTTCTACACGATGCACAAGGATTGCCCCAAAAAGGCCGAATTGGAGAAGCAAGGCCACGAAGTCAAGATTTGGCCGGGATGGCCGAACCGTATAGGGGCGGTTGTAACCAAGGAACTCAGAAGTAAAGTCGAGAACGGCACCGCACATCTTGCCATCTGGGTGTATAGCGATGACCCATATTTCGGATATATCGAAACAAATGGTGCAGCTACCCTATCTGAAACCGCCAACTCAATAAAAGAACTCCAGAACAAGGACAACCGAAACAAGGAGCTTGAAGAGGAAAAGACCGTATCGGAAGTACGCGACACCATCAAAAAAATGGATATCGAAACACTGTCTGCCGGAGAGCTTACGGCCTACGAGTCACAACTGACGTTGTTTATCTTGGTTCGAAACCTCAATAAAGAGCAGCAGGAGAAATTAGGCACGGTTCAGCATTACTCGATGTCCGACGAGGAAGCGTGGAACGCCGTGATGAATGTCACGCCGGAGCAGATCGCCTACATTCACCGATGCAATATTCTCAACCAAGTCGGCGACCATTTCCGGCGGGACTTCAAAACAGACCTTTTCTTCGACTGGGTGAACAGCCGGGATAAGTCTATTATTCCGGAGGTGGAATTAAAGTACCGAGAGGTTTACCTGCGCCGCAAGGAAAAGATCGACGCCCGTATTGCTGAAATAGAATTGGCCGAAGCTGAAAAGGGAAAATAGGAAATGAACTACATCGAGTTGATAAACCAATTTTGGCAAACACGACGTAGAGTGCGATTGACCAGCGCGGAGGCAGACCTGTACTTTTGCCTGCTGCAAGAGTGCAACCTCCGCGGCTGGCTCAATCCCTTTGAGTGTCCCAACGGGTTAATCTGCGCGACTATCGGTGTGAGCGAATCCACTTTGATAGATGTGCGCAATAGATTACAGCAAAAGGGTTTTATCAAATTCGTAAGTGGTTGTCGTAAGGCGAAATCTCCCGTTTACTCCATTTTATACTTTGAAAATCCAAGTATAAACCCAAGTATAAGCCGGGGTATAAACCCAAGTATAAACCTGAGTAAAGAGGACGACACACCTATATATAGGTCTTTATCTAACGATAAAGACGGCTTAAAACAGAAACAGAAACATATTCCACCTGATTGTCCCCCTGCGGGTGACGGTGAATTACCGCTCGGTATTGTTTCAGAAGATCCCCTAAAAAAAAGGGCGGAGATATGCAAACGGGTACGGGAAACATATCATCGGCATTGCAAAGGGCTTCCGCCCATAAGAACCATGACGCCGAAGCGTCAACAGGCTATCATGGCGCGGATGCAGGAACACGGCGAAGCCGCGGTTATGGAAATGCTCGAAATTGCAGGACGGTCGAAATTTCTTGCCGGGCAGAATACACATCAATGGACAGCTACTTTCGACTGGCTATTTAAACCTACGAATTTCATCAAAACTTTAGAACGGAATTACGATGACAAAACAAAACAATATGACAACGGCCGAACGACTGCTGGCGGGGATCAAAGAAAGTGCTTCACGGGCGAGTATAGCGAGGCCTTTTGAAATCGACATGCGGGAACAGCAAGTTGCGGAAGCTATAACGTACCTGTTTTCGCTCCAGTGTGCGCAGACGGGCAAAGTTGCGGATATTTCTCCGATGGTAGTCAAAGCGATTGAAAAGGCGGCGCATTGGCTTGTAAATCCTGAACGGGTAAGCCTCAAGATACTCGGCACACCGGGTACTGGAAAAACAACGCTGCTTTATGCCATCCGGGAGTTTATTTGGCGCTACAACCAAACGCAACCGTTCGGGCGAGTTGGCCTGCGCATACATCCGGCTCTGATGATTGTAGATGCTTTCCAGCGTAAGGATGCAAACCTTGATCTTAATATGGCCGTGTCGATCCCCGTATTGGCGATTGATGACGTGGGGGTCGAAGCTACGGAGATCAAATATTACGGTTCGGAGTTGCGACCTGTTACCGATATCATCCTGCACCGGAGCAACGAGAACAAACCGACAATCATCGTCAGCAACTTCGGGGAGCCGGATTTCCTTGCGAAGTACGGCGAACGGGTGTTTGATCGGCTCAAGGATATGACGACGATTTTAATGACCGGGGAAAGTAACCGCAGGAACAAATGATTTTGAAACCCCTACATATCCGCTTTCTCGCAGCAATGCAGAATATCGTCGAGGATAAAAAGGCTCGCCGGGTCGTACCGTCTGCGGCGCTCTCTATGGAGTTGGTGCATTTTCTGAAACTTTCCCGCGCGGAAGTCGAGCGGATTGGCGCAGAACTGGCCACCGCTGGGGAGATCAGTACCGGCGACACGATAAATCAGAAATACTACAAACCAAGTAATGAGTAGGCATAACGAATCGAGGCTACAAACGTCTTGCGTTACATGGTTCCGAATGCAGTACCGGAGTTTGGCAAAACTGCTCTTTGCCGTGCCGAATGGCGGTAGCCGTTCGAAAGTCGAGGCGGCGATCATGCAGGGTGAAGGTGTAACGCCCGGAGTGTCGGATTTGATTCTGTTGGTTGCACGAGGTAATTACAACGGCCTATGTATCGAAATGAAAACAGAATCGCGCGGATCCCGGCAGTCCGACAACCAAAAGGCGTGGCAGGTATTGGTCGAGGCGCAGGGTTATAAATACGTCGTGTGTCGTAGCATCGAGCAGTTTATGTCTGAAATAAATAACTATCTGAAATAATGAAAGTCATAGTAACCTTTTCGGGTGGGAAAGACAGCTGTATGAGTTATTACGGATTATGCGAATAAAACAATAATGAGTATGAAAGACCAAGTAACGAGCATCGAGCAGTCGAAGCTACCTATCGAAGTTCACAACAAATTGATCCCGTTCAAGGGGTTCAGCTGGGTAACATGGTTAGTGTTTGCGTTCACACGCAAAACGAGAGGATGGCATATGGACGGGGCTACGCGCCGCCACGAAGGAATCCACTGCGCCCAGCAGATCGAACTGACCGTGCTGTTCGCAGCGATCCTCCTGCCCGTAGCCGGAAGCTGCCACTTCGCGTGGTGGGGCTGGGTGCTGGCAGTGGTCGGCATTCTCTTCGCCGGCTGGATTTGCTACGGCATTTCGTGGCTGATCGAAGTGCTTATCCCGCCTTATCCGGGCGCGTACTACTACACTTGCTTCGAGACCGAGGCATACAACCACGAGGATGATCCGGACTACTTGAAGCGGCGCATACCCTTTGGGGGCTGGATTTCCTGCATCCCGAATCGAAAAGTTAAACACAAAAGATAACTAACCATGAAAAGCGAAAAAGCAAAACAATATTTGTTGAAAGTGGTAACACCGATAGCGATGATGTATCCCGATTGTCCGGGAGAATGCGATATTAAGCTAATAGAGGCAAAACGGGCTATCGAGCTTGCCGAGCAGGAGGCCGAGGAGCGGATGAGAGCAAAAGCGATTGAGGCGTATTGCCAAGATTGCGGTTGTAGGGTAGAAAATAAATGTGGAATAGAGTCGAATAGTTGTATAGCATTCCGAGCTTTCATCCAAAAACTGAACGAGAATGAAAACGATTGAGGAAAGAGCGCAAGAATACGCGCATCAATACCGACGAGATGCACATGACTTAAAAGGTGAACGAGCCGATGCGGCCTTTGCGGCATATTGTCAGGGTGCTGAAGATGAGCATAAAGAGTTGACGCGCTGGTACGACCCAAAAGAGGAATTGCCGGATGGCAATCGAGATGTTTTAATTAAAACAACGTTATGCACAAAATACCGCATAGCCTTCTACAAGGCAAATGAGACACGGAATTATCATTGGCACGAGAACAATGGAGCTATTGACGATGATATGGTTATCGGATGGCGGGAGATTCAAGAATAAGGCAAGACTATGACAAAAGCATCATTTGACACAATAGGCGGACTGTTGATCGCCTTTGTTGCGGGAAACTTAGCGCAACACGACTACTCGGTGGCGGATTGGTGGAGGTTTGCGCTGCACGTTATTTTTACTGTTGCGGGAATTTGGATGTTCAGCGACGGATATAGCAATTTGCCGAAAAAATAAGGCGATGACCTCCGCCGCATTGCGGAGCTAAAACGAAGGAGAGATGAATTACACTAAACCTAAAGGCGGATATGTGTTTATGACGTATGACGAATTTCAAGCCCTTGCCGAGGTAATTGCAATGGCAGAGGGAGGGGTTGAATCGGCAGACGAAGATTTCGCTAAATACATGCGCAAGCATGTGCGAAACGCGAACAAATTGATGGTAAAATTCAACACGAGAAAGAAAAAATGAAAACAGGAATTGAGATGATCGCAGAAAGGGAAAGCAAGATATTCACGGCAAATGGAATGTCACGCGAGGAACTGAGACTGAATTACAATGCGGCCTGCAACGCCTATCTGGCTGCTTTTTGCGAGAAGCACGGCTACGATTATGAGCCGGCTGCGTGGACAGGTAACGACCCCGGAGGAATTGCAGAAGTTGGCGATCTATTCGTGAGTATGGCGGATATACTGACGGACATCGACCGGGACGCTCCGGAGGAGGAGTATGTCAAATATTACGACTACTGCCTGCGTGTAGGGTCTATTGCCAACGGCGAACTGCAAACCCCGAACTACGACAGCTGGCTGCGGGGATGCCCGCGGATGGACGAGGAGCAGATAGCTCGGCTGGAGGAATTGCAACGGGATGTGCGCTGCGCAGAGATGAATTTGAAAGTCGAGATCGACAGAATTAACAACCTCAAACAAGAATAGCAATGGATGAAATTAAAAATTGCCCCAAATGTGGGATGGAACTTCAAGTGTGTGATAACTGCGAAAATGTAGGCTGTCCGAATTGCGATGGATATACCATCACTCGCGACGATGTGCTGTTGTGTTCGGAATGCAGCGCGGATATTTTGGCCGAATGGAATAAGCAGACCGAAAACGGAGCGAAAGTATGCGGCACGTGCAGCCACTTCAAGGACGAGGATGTCGACGGCGACGGTTGGTGTGACAAAGACGACGCGATTTATCACTGCTCGTATTACTGCGGAGATCATTTGCCAAGGCTGGAGAAATTAACGATTTAAAACTGTAAAACTATGACTTATCAAGAAATGAATGAAGCCATTCGTGAAGCGGAATTAACCGTCAGGCGTGCAGAAACATATTTGAATCAGATGGCTCGATTCCTTTGCGGTCGATTGCGGAAAGTAAATCCGGACACCCTCCGCAATCTGAAAAAGGAGCTTAAAAAATTCAATTCCCAAACGGGAGAATGGAGTGGATAATAGAAATAAAAAACGCCCCGAGATAGGGGCGTAAAAACCAAAGTTTACTTTTTCAGTCATCGGTTCGTTACCTCATCGACTAACTTACTCAAAATCACTTCGATGAGAATTCAAAATAATTTTTCAAAAAAAATCATATGAAATGTTTTTTTAATTAAACCTACCCGCATGCGAGTAGATATCTGTATTATAGGGATTTCTCCCAATCTTTGGAGGCCTGTATTGCACCTCGCACCTTAAAGGTAATTCATTTTTTTAGAAATGTCAAATAATTTAGATAATTTCATTACGACCCATTACCCGCAATGGGTAGAATACGCGACCTACCACGTCCGCTACTCGCGGCTTCCGATCGACCCGGCCGAGGTCGTGAACGATGTGCTGTGTACCCTCCTTGAGCGGGATGTGTCGAAGCTCGAACACCTGATGAACGCCCGGAATAAGGATGGGACTGAACTTGATTTTTTCGTGATGCGAATCATCAAGATCAGCATACACTCGCCGCGGTCACCGTTCCGCTACCAACGGGGACAGCATTGCACGGATCGGCTTGAAGACAGCATCCGAACACTCCCGGCTCCAACTCCGGATTTCAATCAGGAAGATGCCTATATGCAGGTTCGGCAGGTATTCGACACGTTGCAGGTGTCGGAATTGTCAAAGCGTATCTTCGCATGGCGATTCTTCGAAGGAAAGACATTCGCCGAGTGGCCGGGGCCTGAAAGTCCGAAGTTCATATACGACACTTTCAATCGCATTTTGTTGATAATTTCCGCCAAGATTCGGAGAAAAAACGCTCCCTAATTCTATTATCCTATGAAGTCCGACATAGTGTCAATGTCAAATGACGGTAATCCGTCCAAGTCGCGGAGGCTTGCCAAAACTCCGCACATAGCGAGGCAGAGCAGTTGGTAGCTCGTTGGGCTCATATCCCAAAGGTCGCAGGTTCAAGTCCTGTCCTCGCTTCAAAATTCAGATTATGGCCGATATAAAGTTAGACCCGAAAAACTACCGCGTTCACGGTGAGAAGAACAAAGCTATCATCCGCAAAAGCCTTGAGGATTGCGGTACTGGCCGCTCTATCCTTTTGGATGGGGATGATGTCGTGATTGCCGGGAACGGCGTATACGAACAGGCGCAGGCGCTCGGACTCCCGGTGCGTGTCATTGAGTCGGATGGACGAGAGCTTATCGCAATCAAACGCACGGATCTCAAAACGGAAGACGATAAGCGCCGCGCATTGGCACTGGCCGACAACCACGCCAGCGACACTTCGGTTTTCAATATCGATTCTGTTCTTATGGACTTTTCGCCCGAAGAACTCGACATGTGGGAGTTTGAGATCGACACAGCCAATATCGACCTGCTGTCCGAGGTCGAGCAAAACGGGTTCAAGAATGCCGTAAACGAGAGTTCTGATTTATTCACCTTGTCCTTTGCCTTGCCCAAGAGTATGAAAGAGGATGTTGAAGCTTACATCAAGCGGAACGGGAAAGACAATTTGACACAGTTAATTATCAGTGAAGTATGCCGAGATGCGGAAGTCAAATAGCGATTTGTGACCTACCGATCCGGTTCGACACGTATAAGGGATGTTCCCATATGTGCCGTTACTGTTTTGTGCAGCTCAAATACGACATTTCAAATATCGAACGCGGCGAAGGGCCGAAGTCCCTGCGCGGCTTCATCGACGGCCAGCGCAACGGTGAAACGGAGTGGTGCGACTGGAATATTCCGATACACTGGGGCGGCATGTCTGACCCGTTTCAGCCTGTAGAGCGAGAGCATCGATTGTCACACGACGCCCTTAAGGTCTTTGCCGAAACACAATATCCGTTTGTGGTCAGTACAAAGGGCATTCTGCTCGCTGAGCCGGAATACCTCAACCTGCTGAAACACTGCAACTGCGTTGTACAGGTATCTCTCGTCAGCCCTCAATATGACAAACTGGAGAAAGGAGCGCCGACCTATGCCGAGCGCCTCGATATGATCCGCACGATAGCACCCCATGTAAAGCGTGTGATCGTCCGGGTTCAGCCTTATACGACGGGAATGCTTCGGGATGTCCTCGGTGCTGTGTCTACCTACAAGAGTATAGGCGTACATGGGCTGACAATCGAGGGCATGAAATACAAACGCAAGGTAGACGGTCTTGTAAAAGTCGGCGGGGATTTCTGCTATCCGGCCTCTGTTCTCAAACGGCACTTTGAATGGATAAAGGCGGAATGCCATCGAAATGGATTGGCTTTCTACTCGGCCGAAAACCGTTTGCGCAAGATGGGAGATTCTCTATGTTGCTGCGGTGTTGATGGGCTGGATGGATTTAAGACGAACACGTTCAATCTGAATCATTACCTATTCGATAAGGAGCGGTATGTGCCAACGGAGAAGATGAAAGAGCCGGGAACCTGCTTGTGCCTGAAAGCTATCTGTCAGAATACAGCAGGTTACAGTGCATTCAAGAAGCGAAGCCTGCATTACATGATGGGGGAAATGTCACGGGATAAAGGTTGTGTTTCCCAGTTGCTGGAAAAATGAATACTTTAGCGTCGGAAAAACCAAAAAACAATTCCGCGCTATGAAAACAAAACAGTGTATGATTTACAAGGATGTCGTAAACAAACGCCTCGCCCGGAAACGGGAACAGGTGTCGGAACTTGAAACGAAAATGATTTCAGAAGGGGAACTCTCCGCGATCGACAAGCGGAAGATGATAGAATGTAAAGCCGCAATTCTTGAGCTGGAAAACGTAATCGACATTGCGGAGTCCATGTTCACGGCTGAAACCTGCGACCAAAACGAAAAGAAATAAAGACCAATGGCAAAGTATAGTGCAGAACTCACCGAAAGGATTTGTTCGCTCATCCGGGCGGATAGCTATACTATTGCCGAAATCTGTAAAATCGCAGGTATTGCTGAAAGTACCTTTTACGAGTGGAAGGACTCCAAAGCGGAGTTTTCAGAGGCTATAAAAAAGGCTCAAGAGGAGTGCAGATACTTCTTTGCGACCGAAGCCAAGAAATCGCTGCTAAAGCTTGTGCAGGGGTTCACCGTTGAAGAGAAACGCACGGTTACCGCTGATACCGGAAAGAAAAGCGAGGACGGGAAACCGATCGTAAAGGTCAAAGAGCATACAACCGTTACCAAATACGTTGCCCCGAACCCTACAGCGATCATCTTCACACTTACGAACTGCGACGCGGAGAATTGGAAGAACCGGCAGAGTGCCGAGTTAACTGGTAAAGGTGGAAAAGACTTGATACCGCCGGACATGAAGAAGAACGTCGATAGCATGACCCCGGCAGAAATTGCAAAGTACGTATGCAAGGATGGGAAATGAATCGGGTGAAATACGGGCGCTGCGGAGCGGAGCCTATCAGTCGTTTCCGTTCTATGTCGCATTATTAAAGGGTAAGGATTTCCTTACCCCTTTTCATCTGTCTTTCTACTGGGTACTGGATGCCTTTGCACATGGTCGTATAAAGCGGCTGATCGTCACCATGCCGCCCCAGCATGGAAAATCCGAGGGAACAACGCGTCTGCTGCCGGCATACATGCTCGGCCTTGATCCCGATTTGCGTATTGCTATTGCGTCTTACTCGGACACTTTCGCCCGGAAATTCAATCGTGCTATACAGCGCATCATCGACAGCCCCGAATATTATGTTTTGTTTCCGGAAACGCTTCTGAATGGGAATCCGAATTGTGAGGACAGTGCGCAGTATGTCCGGAATAATACGGAGTTCGAGATTGTCGGCCGCAAAGGGTTTCTAAAAGCTGTGGGACGAAATGGTGCGCTGACCGGAGAGCGCATTGATGTTTTTATAGGGGATGACCTGTATAAGAATGCTGCCGAGGGTTACTCCCCTATCATTCGTGAATCAGTATCCGAGTGGTACAAATCGACCGTAAAAACCCGACTGCACAATAATTCGCGTGAACTTATGGTGTTCACCCGTTGGCATGAAGAGGATCTGATTGGTACGATCATAGCCGCAGGAAATATCCGGGAATTGCGGTCACTCGATGATATCGACCCGGAATTCGACGGCTGGTACTATCTAAACTTTGAGGCAATTAAGGAAAGCGATCCGACACCCATCGATCCCCGACAGCGTGGCGAGGCTCTTTGGCCCGAAGCGCATGACCTCAAGCACCTGCAGGAAAAAAGAGACCTCGACCGCATCGTGTTCGAGTGTATGTATCAGGGACACCCGATGTCGAAAGAGGGGCTATTATACGGGGAGAATTTCAAAACCTACTCTGAACTTCCGGCACAAGGCGACATTCTCGACTATGCCAATTACACAGACACAGCCGATACGGGTGATGACTATCTATGCTCGATCAGCTACGTCCGGGCGAGGGATGGCTATTGCTATGTAACGGACATGGTCTATACACAGGAGCCGATGGAGTGTACTGAATCCGCCGTAGCCGATATGCTCAAACGTAGCGGTACGCGCCGGGCGTCGATCGAGAGTAACAACGGCGGTCGCGGATTCGCACGCGCTGTACAAAAACGGGTTCCGGCCATACGTATCGAATGGTTCCATCAGAGCGGGAATAAGGAAGCCCGCATCCTCTCCAATGCCGCAACGGCGTTGCAGACTATAATAATGCCGCATGATTGGAAAATCCGCTGGCCTGAATTCTATTTACATATGACGACCTATCGGCGTCAGTTCCGTGCGAACCGCTGGCATGATGCCGCGGATGTGGTGACCGGAATTGTCGAAGATGGTACGAATAAGAAAGGTAGAATCAAGGCAGTAAGGTAACCATGGCAAAAATCAAACTCATCGACAAACTGAAAAGCCTTGTCGGCATCGAAACAAAAACCAACATCGAACAGGCTATTATGCTCCTGCAGGCAGCGCGGTCGTGTATTGACGCCTATACAGCAGAAAGAGCAGCCAAACAGCTACACGTAGGGACGCTCTCGCAGATGAACAAGGACATCGGCGTTATCACGAAGAAGCTGTCCGGTTATGTTGAGGGTTAAGATTGCCGGCAAAAGGTTTCGCATACCGACGCACTGGGAGGATATTACGCTTACCCAGTGCGCTTGGTTGTACCATAAGGCCAACGAGCAACCCACGGCGCTTCTTGACTATTACCGCTCCTTTGCCTCGGACACGGCTCCCGAACCATATGCAAATATCGACGAGCTAACCCGGTTCACTTCGGAGGTTGTCGGCTACCTTGCCGACGTACCGGAAGGGCTGATGCTTCAAACCCGGCGCGAGGATATTATGACGCTGGCAATGGCTGTGCTTCCGCGGTTCATAATCGGGGTACTCGGCATTGTCGATTATCCGGTTCGGGGCATTACTTCATTTCGCTACAAAGGCCGCCGCTACTACCTGCCGAAATCCGGGACGGATATTTCCGGGGAACTTACTCCGTTGAGTGGTGTGACGGCTATCGAGTTCTGCCAACTGTCCGACATCATATGTGCGGAAAACATTGCTTTGGCTCCGCTGGCTGTCGCTATCGTATGCCGCCGGAAAAGTGAACGGTACGATGAAGAGCTGGCGCAGAATCGGGCGGCGTTGTTCGGAAGCCTTCCAGCCTCGGTCTATTGGGAACTTTGGGCGCAAACTTCGGGGGCGCATCAGTACCTGAAAGCCGCATTTCCGAATTGTTACGGTACGGGCGGCGGGGATTCGTCGGGTAAAGCCGAGCCTGCGGTATGGTGTGACACGCTCGTCGCTATGTCTACCGATAAGCCAAGTGAGCTTGAGCATCTGCAACGGATGAACGCCTACGATTTCGTACACCTATTGTCGGAGAATATCAAACGGAGAACGGAAGAATGGAAGATGAAAGCCGCCTTAGCGTCTTGCGGGGTAAGGTAGAATTGCTCACATGGCTGATAAATCGGGAATGCAAATGCGACCGGGCCAAATGTGCCGAGCATTTCCGGTACATGGAGCAGTTGAAATTTCAGTACGAATGCGAAATAGAGGACTATGAGAACAATACTACGGGAAGCGTTGAAAGCCGCGCTTGAGAAAACATACGATATGACGTTCGACTTCGGCATGGGCTTCTTGGATGATATCAATGGTGGAGGTTACAAACTTCCGTGCGTTTGGGTATGTCCGTTTGATCTTGTAGGCAAAACGGGGCGGTCTGAGGGCTTTAAAATCTATGCCGGGACAGTTTACCTGCTTGAGTTGTCCGACGGGCTTACATCCGAGAAAAAGGACGAACGCTGGGATGATATGGAACGGGCAGCAGTCGAGGCGTTCAGTGAAATGGCTGAAACGCTTGGAGTGACGTTCGACAAAATCAATGCCTTTCCCAATGAGGGCACTTACACAGGGTATAACGACATCTCACTTAAAGTAACATTTGAGGTAATGACAAGCTATTGTGAAAACCGCGGATAGTCCCATATTACAGCAAATTGCCCAGTACTTGAGTGACACCTTGCAAATGGAATTGCTCAATCAGGGACATACTGCGTCCGAGGCTCTTTTTAACAGTATTCAGTCGGTGATAGATCAGACACTGACGGGTATAACGATCTCCGCGCAGGCTCTGTATTATGCAAAATTCGTAAATGCAGGTCGCAAGCCCGGAACGAAAGGTGTGCCGATTGATGTCCTCGTCGAATGGATCAGGCGCAAGCGGCTCAATATGGAAGGTAAAAGAGAACGATCCGTAGCTTTTGCTATGCAACGGTCAATCCGGGACAAAGGCATCAATCCCTCCCGGTTCATAGATAAATCAATAGATAAGTTCAACAAGTATAAACGACTGGAAGAGAATATAGAACGATTCATGGAGGAGTATACAGAGGAACAACTGCAAACTATTTTTAACCAATTAACTGCATGACGATATGGCAACAACGATAACGCTTCCGGCCCCGTACAGTTCGGTCAAAGAATCTGTCATCTTTGAAATTGACCGAGATATTGACGCTGTGGCCGAAGTGATGATAAACGGGTATTTGAAGCAACTGCCGAAAAACGCCTATAAAGTGAATGTGGCGCAGTATTTTCGGGATGACTTTACGATTGCGCCGCTTGATGCTGAGTCCGAACCTACATTACAGGTGTGGGACGGAGTTGACCTCGGCCGGGTCGTCAATGCTTCGATCATGGTAGACAGCATCCCTTCCGAAGAGGTGCCGCTGCTTTGTGCGGATAAACAACCGACACCAAACCGTTTTATGAGTGATCTGCGGCGGCGTAATGCCATGCTGGGGCAAATCGACGAACTTCCAATATATACGACGACTCCCGCTGTTGTGGTGTACGGCTCGGTTCAGGTTTCCGTACCAGCCGGTATATCCTGCGTCGGCTTTCGTATTCCGACCGATGCGCCGCCCCGGTTTGCGGTAGATATGCGGAGTCCCGACGGAGAGGCGCAGGATCGTATTGAATATGAGATTGAGGAGAACGACGGAGTGCGCCTCGCGTGGATCAATGCCTACGGCCAGATCGACTATTGGAACTTCGCAGTTCGCCGCAAATCATCAACCAAGATAACAAAGGAGAAGATATACACAGAAGCCGGGTATACTGCAACATCTATACAGGCAGACACTACCAAGTCGGTAACAAGCTGTCCCCTGCCCGAAACTCAGGCGAATGTGCTGAGCCAGATATTTGTGTCCGAAAGTGTGTGGTGCATCGTCGGGGATGAGGTGTGTCCGATCGACATCACGACAGAGAGTATTACGACCTACGATGTGGAGAAATTAAGCTCCGTGCAGATTGAATACAGAAATAAAATCCGGTAGCTATGGTCGTGGAGTTGAAAATAGACGGCCATAAAGTCGATATGAATCAGAAAGGCAATATCGCCGCGACACATAGCATTGCCGACATTGAGGAGCCTGACAGCACAGCCGCCGGATATACCAAGTCGGTCGAGGTGCCGCTGATAAGTAATATGCGGGTTTTCCGATTTATCAATGAGCTGTATAGTAAAGAGCAGTTCAACAACGAACTGCATAAGGCGGAGTATATCGTAGATGGAAATACCGTCATGTCGGGTATTGCTCAGATCGATAAGATCACGTACAAATTCGGTTCTGGGCACAAACTCGTCGGCGGCAGTTTTCATGTGTCAGTCATCGGCGCAGCTTTCGACTGGATTACGAATGCCAAGAAGCAAATCAATGAGCTTGAAAGTGCGGAAACTGTCGTATACAACATGGGGGAAGTATACAAAAATTCCATCCGAGAAGATGAATCGCTGATCAAGTTTTTTCCGGTAGACCGCGGGGCATTTTGGGAAGAAAATTATAACGGGGATTTGATTCCGCGAAAAAAGTTGGATATCCGGGATTATCACCCTTTTTTCAACGTGTGGAAAACAATGTGCCTGATCCTTTCCGGGTACACGATAAAGAGTTCCATGGAGGACTTTTTCAAAAAGTTATACTGTTCGGGCTACATGCCGGTGAACGAAGACTTATCGTACATCAAAGAGGATAACGACTTCTATATCGGCACCTCGGCGACGGAAGATGAACCTAAGTTGCTGGGTATGATCAGCCCGAAGAAACCGACTATCAGCGCCAATATATATGACCTTTGGGATTCGGATGAATACCATAACGATAAAGGGGTTATCAGCTCGCCTCCGATATCTTCGACGCCACATTTCAATCCGACGGAAACGGTAACAGTAAGGATGCAGACCAACCTACACTATAAATCGCAAATTGTGAACGGATCCACGGGCTACTGGAACGACATCATGAAGGAATACGGCGAATGTCTATATGTCGATGAATTCCGATTGTATGTGAACGCGCAGTATGAACGCATAATATTGACATTGGATAAATGTGTCGAAGCTAAAGACCGACAAGGGGATATAAAAAACATCTTTATCCCGTGCGATCCGAATGAGGCTAAGACCTACGTGGTCTATTTGGAGTTTGCTTCGTGGCAGATTTCCGGGCGAATTATCTTTCAATGCAAGGGTGCTTACACCGACCTCGGACAACATAAGGCTGGTGGTCGGGGCAACTGGTATGTTATCACGGTTCCGCAAGGGCGAGAAGGACAACTCGGCTTTTTCCAAGGGATAAGCATGCACGACGGCGTGGGCGTTATCGAATTTTATTATTTCGAGATATATGACGAACAAGTGACTTTTAACCTTGATAATATTACGAAAAACGCATATACTCTGACTAAAGGTTTGTCTTATCCTCTTTGGGGGCAATTTGCCTGCTCTCGGGAATATGGTTTGACTCCTGACAAAATCGACGGAGTGCAACTTTGGCTATGTGAAAACAATAGTATAAAGCCCGATTTTGCCAATATCATTGGACAGAACGATAAGGTGGGAATTTCGACAATCGGTGGCACCGGGTCGCAACTTGATTTTCTTGCTTCTCTTCGTCAGTTGTTTAACTTGATGTATTATACAAACCCATTATCGAAAGAAATCTTTGTCGAACCCCGCACAAAGTTTTACAACTTGGATCGTGCAGAGATTGTAGATTGGCGGGAGAAGATCGACTATGCCAAAGAGATCGTAATAGAGGAATTGGGGGCTGATATCGGAAAGTCTATTAAACTGGCCTATGCTGAGGGTAACGAAGTAATACAATATTACAACTGGAAAACCGGGGCGGAATTTGGGGCATATAGTCAAAAGTTGCTCAACAAAACTTCGGACGACACAAAAGAAATCGTCAACGATACATTTTCTCCATTTTTGTTACATGTGGTCGATTCGGTAGGTATGACGATACTTCAAGAAGAACGGGAGAGCGAACAGAAGCAGATCGATGATATCGAGTTAGAGGTTACCCCGGTGATCGGCTGCTTTGGGGGTTTAGCTGATCGTACTGGAGGGGAAGATGTCGCGTCATATCCAAAATACCCGCAGTTGGTTTTCCAAGATATCGGGAAAGGTATTAACCTCGGTTTCGATGACATGACCGGGGATGTTCTTGTGCCCGGTTCCCGGCAATATTATGAAGATAATATTTCGGCGTATAACCATGGCCGGCGCATAACCATGTATTTGGAACTGACACCTCGTGATATTGAGGCAATTCAATTTCCTAACAGCCAAATGCAGGATTTCCGTGCGGTGTACCTTTTGAACTTCGACGGAGAAGACGTACCGTGTTTATTGGAGCAAATCGCCGACTATAATCCAGCAACCGGGGCATCGACCAAGTGTGTGTTTATTTCCGATCCGCATATCAAACTGACGGGCGACGATCTCACCGTCATTACTTATGATGATGTGGCGATCGGCAGAAATAATACGCTGACCGGATATAGGTAGGAAATGGATTAGATGAAAAAGACAATGATGATCAAAAGGGCAATCAGGCAGAAAACCACCGTTTTTCCGCTTGCCTTAAAGAATTCTTCGATCAAGTCAAACATAACAGCACAAATATAAATAAAATACTCAAGATATGGCAAATGTAGTAGAAAAAATCTTCAAGCTGATTCTGAATTTCGGGGATGGTGAGGAGAAAGTGCCAAAGATGAGCAAACTGCTCCAATCGTTACACGACAGGCTGAAAAATGTACTCAAAACGATTAACGATATCGGTAAGGCAGACGGGCTTCAGAAGGCCGCCGAAGTCCTCGGTGTGTATACCCTCACTGTTGAAAAAGCGGAGAAAGCCAAGAAAAAGCTGGTCGCAACCGATAAGGAGGAGAAAACGCAGACCGCCGAAGCTACAAAGTATATCGAAGATCTGAAAAACAAATACGGGAACCTGATCTTCACGAAACGGGAAATCACCACGCTCTCAAAAAACTATACAACCTTGATGCGGGCCGAGAAAGGCTCTGCCGAAGAGTTGCAGGCGAAGATCAATGTGCTGAATACCGTATGGAAGAAACTCGGAGCCACACAGCGCAATTCCACCATGGGGCGGCAGGTCACGGCCGAGTTGAAGTCGATGCGCGACGAAATGCGGAATCTCACGGTCGGCGCAGGTGACTTTTCCCGGAATATAGGCAATTACTTCTCTGGGATGTATAACACCGTCACCCGCAAGGTCGCGGGGATAACGGGTGTTGTCTTCACGCTCAAGCAAGTGCTTTGGAGTATATACGGCCCATTCCAAGACCTTGAATACCGTATGGCTATGGTCAAAGCGGTAGCGAGGGCCACGGATGAAGAATTTGTCATGCTCAAAGGAAATGCCCGTGAACTTGGCGCGTCTACTGAATACACGGCTACCGAGGTTGCCGGGTTGCAGTTGGCCTATGCGCGTATGGGTTTCGTCCCGGATCAGATACGGCAGATTACCGGGGCGACGCTCGACCTTGCTACGGCCACGGGTGAGGATTTGGCACGTTCGGCAGACGTTGTGGGTGTAACCCTACGGGGATTCAATTTGCAGGCAGACCAAGCGCAGCGGGTCGTGGATGTTATGACCAAGTCGTTTAATGCCTCATCGTTGCAGTTAGGTTATTTCTACGATGCCATCAAGTATGTTGCACCGATCGCATCCGAGGCGAATGTGTCCCTTGAAGAAACAGCAGCGATGCTGGGGGTATTGGCTGACCGTGGTATTCGTGGTTCGCAGGCTGGTACAGCTTTGCGTCGAATTTTTACCGAAATTGCCAAGACGGGCGGAGATGTGTCCGAACGTCTTGCCCAGTTGAGTAAAAACGGGCTTACGCTGGGCGGCGCTATGGATGAAGTCGGACGCTATGCAATGACGGCTCTTACCGTGTTGGTTAATTCCAAAGACGGCGTAGATGGTCTGACTGAATCGCTGAATAACGCCGGAGGTGCCGCAAAGACTGCGGCCGATGGTATCCGCGATACGATGAAGATTGACGTAGAAGTTTTCCTCTCGGCCATTAAAGAAAAGCTGATCGCCATCGGTGAAGTATTGGCACCGCTTGGGCGTTCGGTTATTCAGGCCGGCACGTGGGCCGTAACGAATATTAAGAGCGTAACTATTGCTGTACTTACGCTTATCGGCGTTATTAAACTGGCTTCGGCGGCAAGAGCGGTTTGGTTGCTTGTGACAAAGCAAATTACGATCTATGAAACGGCTTGGGGGCGTGCGTTGCGGGTGAATATGGCTACGCTGCAATCGGCTACCGCGGCAACAAAGTTACTTGCCGCTGCAAAGTTTTTGCTGGCCGGGCAGATCAAAGCTGCGTATGAAGCGTTAAAGATGTTCTGGACTACCCTTATAGCGAATCCGTGGGGAGTGGTTGCGACTGCCATTACTGCGGTTATTGCGTACATGGTGGCGTTCCGTGATAAGACGGATGCGGCAACTCGCGCCCAGCGTAAATTCAACGATGAGAACGACCGTTTCAACAAAGCCCAAGATGAAAAGCGCCAGCGGATCGAGCAGCTTATCCGGACGATACAGGACGAAACCGAAACACAGAACGCCAAAATCCGCGCTTATGAAGAATTGAAGCTCCTGTCTCCGGCTCTTACGGACAAATACACACAGGAGCAGTTAGCCACGTTGAAACTGGCCGATTCCGCAAAACTCCTCAATGAGCAGCGCGATAAGGAGAATTACGACAACATGGTTGCCAATGTCGAGAAGTACACCGCATCGCTCAAAAAGCTACGCGAAGAGAACGGGCAACTGCTCGGAATGTCACCGGGCGGTGCCCCTATCTTCGTGGATAATTCCAAGGCGATTGAAGAACAGGAAATTGCACTGTCGAACTATAAAAAAGCACTAGGAGAGATCGAGGAAGCAAATAAGGTTGCCGAGGAAAATGCTAAACCGATCGAAGTGCGGATCAAAGCAGCCGAGAATATCGTTGAAGAAGCGGAAAAGGCGTTTAAGGAGGCAAAGACTGCATATAATCAGAAGCGGGACGAATGGATACGGGAACACGGGACTGAGGCTACCCTACCGTTCTCGTTCAAATTCGACATGCTTACGGCCCAAAAGGAGTTCGCCGATGCTCAAAAGAAAGTCGCAGACCTACAAAAGCAGCTGAAAACACCTTCTACCGGCGGCGGGAGCGAAAAGGAAAAGGGCGAATGGTCTTTGTCGAAAGATAGAGCATTCGCCCGTCAACTCCTCGACCTAAAAAAGAAATTGCATAGCGGGGAAATAACATCCGAAGAGCAGTATCAGAAGCAGGTTTTACAGCTTGAAATCGACACCCTGACAAAACGCATCACGCTGAATAAGGACGAGGCCAAGACCATCATAAAGCTCAAAAATGAACTTTGGGATAAGCAGAACCAGCAGAAGAAAATCGAGCAGAAAGAAAACGAGGCCTATACTGCCAATCGCCGGGCGCAGCAGGAAAAACAACTCAAGTACGAGAATGACCGCATCGATGCTGAGATCGCGGCCATGAAAGAGGGTGTCGAGAAGAAAATCCGGCTCAACGATCAGGCGGTCAAGAAAGCCGGGGAAGCTGCGGACAAAGAGTATCAGACGGAACTCGACAAACTCAACAAAGAGCAGAAAGCCTATGTCAAGGGGTCGAAAGAGTGGCAGGCCGTCGAGCAGGAGAAAACCCGCCTTACCGGACTGTTTGAGCAGAAAAAAGGCGATATCGCTACTGCGGGAACGAATGCCCGGACAAAGATTTTGCAGGATGCTACCGAGAAAGAGTTACTGGAGTGGGGCAAACTGCCTGATGCTGCTGCCGAAGCTGAGCATCAGATCACCGAGAATAAACGGCGCGAGGTTACTGAACGGCTGAAACTGGCCCAGTTGGAGACGGAAAAATCAATCGGGAAAGCCAATAATCAATATAGAGCAGACGAGAATTTAGCCGATGCAACCCTCGGAAAAAAAGGTCGTAAACGCAATGTGGCGCGCCTGCAAAATGAGGTGCAGCTTCACAATAATACGGCACAAGCATATCAGAAAGAACTAAACGAAATTCTGGCTGGGGGTGATGCCGCGATCGAGGAACACAAAGCTCGTTACAACGAGTTGATCCTGTTGATCGGGCAGGAACAGCAGGCGGTAATGAACCTTGGCAAAGGAAAAAACGCCGACGGAACCCGCAAAAGTTTTTGGCAACAGCTTACCGAGTTATCGGATGAGGATTTAGCCCAGATCAAACAGCAGGCAATTGACCTTGCTACGCAGTTGAGCGATGCGATTTTCGATGCCAAACAACAGGCCTCACAACGGCAGTTGAACGCAGAAAAGAAAGCGATCGATGCACAGTATAAAACAGAGGCAAAATTACTCGATTCGAAGCGGGATAAAGGGCTGATATCTGAGAAGAAGTATCAGCAGGAGCTTGAAAAGCTGGAAGCCAAGAAAGCCGAGAAAGAGGAAGCAGCAGAGCGTGCGGCCTTTGAGCGGGAAAAGAAGCTGAACACGAAGCAGGCCTTGATGAATACGGCACTTTCTGTCGCAAAGACCTTTGCGCAATGGGGTTGGCCTTTGGGTATTCCGTTTGCGGCGTTGGCTATTGCGCAAGGTATGACTCAAGTTGCGGCAATCCAATCACAGAAATATGCCCAAGGCGGCATGATTCCTCTCGGTGATGGCGTGGGTGTTGTAAAAGGCCGGAGCCATGCGCAGGGCGGCCATCAGATTTACCTCGACGGCCAGCCCATCGGCGAGGTCGAAGGTGATGAACTTTTGGCAATCGTCAATAAGCACGACACCGCACGGATCGGGGCGCTCTCGGCCGCGAACAGCGTACACGGGCGGCGCTTCGCTCAAGGCGGCCTTATATCCCCGACCGGATATATGACGAGCAGCGTTTCGAGTCCCGTGTCGTTTTATCAGACTTCGACACATCAGGACGAAACGGCGCAAGGGAATTTTTCTGAAATGATGGCGCTGATCCGGGAGGACATCAAGGCCACAAATGACCGGATCGACCGACTGCGTGTGTACCTTGTAACGCAGGATGTTACCGACTCGCAAGATGACTTAAAAAAAATAAAAGTTAAGCAGACATTCTAAACAGGTGAAAAATGAGTGGGTAATTCTATTATACAGTGAAGTCGTAGTGTGACTCACTGGGTGTTTATAGGGAGGTGGTTCGGCTTCGGTCGAGCCACCTTTTTTATTGAAATTTCAAAAATATGAAGAATACGATAGAAATCATCAACCGCCGAAATTCGGTTGAAATCAACATCGAGGGAACTATCGGTGTTCCGGAAGAATGGCAGTTCGACGATCCGGGCGACCGGGTTGCGACGTATGACAAATTCCGCAACGCTATCGACCTAATCCGTCAGATTGAGTCTCCGGAAGTGCTGATAAATATTCGCTCAACGGGTGGGGATGTTAACGACGCCCTACTGATTCTTGATGCGATTTCGGGTCTCAAAGCCAAGAAAACGACTCGGTGCTATGGCTATACCGCATCGGCCGCAACGCTCATCGCACAGGCCGCGTCGGAGGGTTGCCGCGAAATATCGGCCAATGCCCTCTATCTGATCCATACCGCTATTTGCACCGCAGAGGGTAATGCCGAAGAACTTGAGGCAAGGACTGAACTCCTGCGTAAGACTGACGAGCGCATCGCCGCGGTCTATGCAGCCCGTTCGGGACGTCCAGCGGCTGAGTTTGAAACCCTGATGGCCGAGAACAATGGTAACGGGCGCTGGCTTTCGCCGAACGAGGCCATCGCGGCAGGTCTGGCCGACGTCGTATTCAACGTACCGGAAGTACTGAACTGTACCGTAGTGGACGATTATCCAATTCACAACTATATGGTAAAAATCAAAAACACAATGCATGGAATTCTCCGCCGTCTGGGATTGACGCCGGGAGAAGCGACGGAGGTGGAAATCTCCGAGGAACAGATTGCGACGCTCAACCACTCGCTGGAGCAGGGTGACGTCCGAGAACAGGAGTTGCAGGAGCAGCTTGCAACCGAACAGGCAGCCCACGAGCAGACCAGAACCGACTTGACATCGGTACAGAATCGGGTCACAGAACTCGAAGCCGAACTCAACAAGCGGAAAGCCGCGCCGACGGTTACCAAGGAGATCGAAGACCCCTCAATCACCGACGACGTAAAGCTGTCGGGCAACGCCAAAGCTTACGACGAAGACGTCAAGAAGCTCAAATAATCATCTAAACGTTACGCAAATGTCTAAAATTATTGAAAATCCCAAATCCTACACAGGCCGGGAGCTGGAAACGATCTTTTTCCGTCCGATGCTGTCCGGCCCCAGCGCCATCGACCTCGGTGTCCGAATCATGTACAACATGCCCGTACCTACGATGCTGAACTTCTGGCATCGTGAGGGGGATGTGTTGCAGAAGTACGCCAAGGGCTGGAATGGTGGCGAATTGGCCAAGAGATTCCAAAAGGAAATCCGGCTGTCGAAAGTCAAGGCCGAAATGGGCTATTCCGCCTCGGACTACTTCGGCATGATCTACGAACTGATCACCAACAGCGGAGCCGTAAACCTCGACGATCTTTCTGGTACCGAGCTGGAACAGGCCGAAACAACGCTTTTCCGGCAGGCTATCGCCGAGAGCATCCGCGCCACTATGTGGCTGGGCGATACGGAGCGCGCAAGCGGCTCCTACACCTCGTTCAACGGCTTCCTCAAAGCCATCAAGGCCGACCTGCAGACCACGGCGAATACAGGCAAGAGTTTCATTCGCAACGTGAAGATTCCGGCCATGTCGGGAGCGGACGCCGCCATTTCGCTCTTTGAGCGTATGTGGAACGCCGCCGACGATCGTCTGACAGCCATGAAAGACGAGGGCAACCTCGTTATTCAGTGTACCTCCGATATCTATCTGAACTACGAGAAGAGTTTGGAGGATAAACCCCTCGAATCGGCATTTGCCGCGCTTCAGCAGGGACGTAAGGGGCTGCATTGGCACGGCATTCCGATCGTCGATGTCAAAGTCGGTTCTTACCTCTCGTCGTTCGCGGATATGCCGCAGTCGTTCGCCATCCTCACCGACAAACGTAACATGGCGCTGGCCGTCAACACGGCCGACTTCCCCGGCAACGAGGTACGCATGTGGTATAACCCCGACGAAATGGAGAACCGCCAGCGTGCAATCTTCATGGCCGGTGCGGACTACCTGCTTCCGGAACTGCTCACGGTAGCCGTCGAAGCAGACGTGTAACGGAAACCAGAATCGAATATTAAACGCGAAAATCTATGTTGAAAGGATTCAAAAAGACCTGCGACAACGGTAAAACGACCGCAGGCATTGTAAAAGTCTTGATCGCGAAGAAAGGTACGATCACGGCGGCAACGATGGACACAGCCGACCCCGAAGCTTATAAGTCCTTGACCATGAAAGCCGGAGAGGGCTTCGTGAAGTACGAATTCATGGAGGACGAGTGCGAGTTTCAGGAGAACTACAAGACCGAGAACGGCATCACGTCCGTGGAGCAGAAGCTGATTTTCAAGCTCCCCGGCATGACTCCCGAAACGCGGAACGCCGTCGAGGAAATCGCCGTAGCGTCTGCATGCGGCCTTGAAGCGGCTGTTTGCCGTAAGGGCAAGGTGCAGATCGTCGGCTACGACGAAGAGTTCAAAAGCGAACGCCCGTTGCGCCTGAACGCCACCACGGGCACGACGGGCAAGAAGCTGACCGACGCTGCGGGCGAGGAGATCACGCTGAGCCGCGAAACGACCGAAAAGGCACGCTACTATGTCGGCGAAGAGTCGGCGCTGACTCCAACTCCTGCGGAGTAGTTGAATCGAAAGGGGGTGTAAGCCTTTGCACCCCCTTTTCTTAAAAAATGAAATAATGGCAAAGTATCGAGTAAAGCAGAATTATGAGGACGTGGTTGTGTGTACGGCAGCGCCGATTTCCCGCAAGGGAGACGGGCGCTTCGAGCTGTCGAAGTGTACACAGCGTGATCTCAAGTATCTGTACGAAGTTATCAAACATCCGGCAGTAGAACAGGCAGACGATGAGCAAGAGAAATCGACAGAATCGCCCCGCGAAAATTAATGCGGTAGGCGTGCGCGACGTTGCGCCAACACCAAACGTATTCGTGCCTCTCCGTGGACGGGAGAAAGGCAGCAATATATATTGGCGTTGGGGTAACGACAATCTTTTCCCGTATGCACTGGCCGCTATGTCACGTTGTTCTGTGGCTCACCGCCGCATCATCAACGACAAAGCGGACTATATTTCGGGCAAAGGCTTCTCTGTGGCCGAGTCTAAACCGGAATTGCAGGCCTTCATTGACGCCGCCAATGGCGCAGGAGAAAATCTGCGTCAGGTACTCAATAAACTTGCTTTTGATAAATCGCTGTTCGGGAATGCGTTCCTTGAGGTTGTAACCGACTCGAAACATTCGTTTCTTTCGCTGTTTCATCAGGACGCCAGCAAATGCCGGGTGGCAAGTGATAGCGAACACATTCTGTTGCATCACGACTGGTCGGCATTTACGCAGAACGAAGCAAGGACACTCCCGCTTTATCCTGCATTTGAGCAGCAGGAGGACGGAACCCGGCGCGCCATAATCCACTATAAGGACTACGAACCGATGTTTGAGCATTACGGCGTACCGCAGTATATCGCAGGGATGAATGTTTCCGCAATTGCATACAAAACCGACAAGTGGAATATCTCGCGTCTCGACAATTCCTATCAGTTGTCGGGTGTGATGATCCTTACCGGGGATGTCGATAGCGAAGAGGAGGCGCTGGAAATAGTGCGTAAGGCAGAGCAGAAATTCGCCGGCAAGCCGGGACAGGTGATGTTTATGATAAAGGAGGCATCGGACGGGACGGAGGGAAGCAAGTTTATACCGATCTCCTCACAGAATGAGGGCGATTGGAAAGACCTGCACGATCAGGCAATTTCCGATATCGTAGTGGCTCATTCATGGTTCCGGTCTTTGAGTGGTTTAGATTATTCCAACGGTTTCAGCGCCGATCGCATCCTGCATGAATACGAGATCGCGCTGAACACCGTGATTCTCCCGGAGCAGGCCGAGCTTATGGAGCCGATTTACCGCATAATCGAAGAAATTGCAGGCTTTGACGCTTCGGCCTTACAGATTATCAACCGCCCGCCGATAAGCCAGCGACAGCCTTACATGTACGTGTGGGAGGCGCGCAAGGCCGACGGGCTGGATTACGATCCCAACGATGAACGTCAGCAGGCTTTTATCGCAAATGTGAGAAATGTATGATGCAGTTGTTAGCCACACCCCAGCAGGTCATTGATTTGGCATTCGCGGCCAATGAGAAGATAACGCCCGTATCGATCAAAGAAACCAAGATCGATGCTGCGCAGGAAAAGTATATCCGTCCGGTTCTCGGCAAGTTGTACGATGCCCTGCTTGACGGGAAATACCCCGAATTGCTGGACAATTATGTCCGGCCTGCGCTGGCTTATTATGTCCGGTATTCAGTTATTCCGGACTTGGCTCTGAAACTGAATGACAAAGGGGCGCAGACCTACTTTTCAGAATATGCGAATACCGCGACGGACAAGCAGCGTAGCGAAATGCGGCAACAAGCGAAAGACGATGCGAATGCTCTGCTCGATAAGGCTATCCGCCACATTTCGGAAAACAGAGCGCGATATCCGGAATACGAACCCCGGAAAGACATCCGCAACAAAGTAATATCGAACGGTGGAATAATATTGATGTGATATGCGAATTAAAGACATATTGAAACTTCGGCAGAAAGAGGCGATATCCGGGGAGGAGAGGATTCCCGTGTCCAAAGATGAGTATGTCACCATAGATCAAATCAACGAAGAAGTCAAAAAGGATATCGAAGAAACATTGCAGGACTGCGTCAAAAAATCCGACCGCCTGATCCTCGGCGGATACAGCCCGGCCGACCTGAAGAGCAACAGTTAAATACACAATATCATGGCAGACAATCAAACTTTAGCGGTATTGCAGGAAATCCTGCTCAAATCCCGCATCAAATTCGTAACGGGCACCGAAGCCGAATGGACTGCGGCCAACCCTGTCCTGCTCGACGGCGAGTACGGACTTATCCGGGGCAGTTCGCCACTGAAATACAAGGTCGGCGACGGCACGAAGACATGGTCGGCGCTCGGCTGGGGCAATGTCACCTCTCTTGCCCAGCTCACGGCCGACGCAACGCATCGGCTCGTGACCGATACCGAAAAAACCAAGTGGAACGACAAGGCAGAAGTGTTTACTTTCAACTACAATGCTTATCTGCATCCACCGACCGAAGGACTAAACCCGCAGGGGCAGGTCGCAAAAAACATCGTCGCGGCGATCAATGCGAATAAAAAATGCGTTGTGGTCGCACAAAATGTCACCGTGCAGGAGATCGAAGATTCTGTGAGCGGATTCGTTTCCATCACCGAGGTTTCCGCATCGGCCGTTACCGGATTAATCGATACTATCCGCATGGCTTCGGACGACAGCGGCCGCACGGTATTCCTCGCTACTGCTTCCATCACGTTCAAGTCCGACGGCACCGTAACCGTGGCGGCCGTACCTTACACCGGGCGTATCGTCATGGAAGAAGACCTGCCCGAATACAG
>JAETNO010000092.1 GCA_021768245.1 Bacteroidaceae bacterium
CTGGGAGTTCCCGGTTCACCCTGACACAAAAATTGGCGAGACCACAAGAATTAAACCGTAGTAAGACACTCAAACATCAAAAGACTATGCACAGCACTATTTATCAAATCAGCACCAAGCCGATAGCCGAAAACGACTATCTGAACATCGACCGTATAGTGGTAGGAGAAAACGCCTCTATATCCTATGTGTGCGAAAACTCCGAGGACGGACGCAAGTTCAACATCCGCTTTCTTCTTGAACATATACTGCCGAAAGGTATGTTTACGTCCATCGAAGAAAGCACCCTTACCTACAATGGTGGCTTCGCAATATGGCGAAAATCCCATTTCGACAACATCAAGGCTATATCTGCCGAACTTACCCCTGCAAACGTGATGAAATGGAACGGACCAATAGGGCAACTGAAAAAAGCCATTATCAATCCGCTTGGAACAGACGCTCTTTTCGTTACCGAGTTCTACGGCGGTGCAGGCACGGCTGAACGCTCCGCAGACCTAATGGATATTATCGCCCGACTGAAAAAGGGCGATAGACTATACATCGGGGCAATATTAGGGTATCACAACTAAAACATATCGTCATGGAGTTCTTTATCGAGCCTATCCCGACATGGGCGTTATGCTATCTAATCAATGGAGACCCGACAGGGTTGACTGACGATGAAATTGCGATGATTGACAAGTGGTATGCCGACAACAAAGTGCAGACCGTCACCACCGCTTCGGAAGTCGAGGGAGAGTGCCACCCATATTTCTCTCATTTCCCTGCTTTCGGACTACCTACCGAGGTCACTGACTGCCATGTGATGACCTTGTAGCCATTATCTCACGTAAGTCAAACGATAATCCAAATCATACGGATATGAAATACGAAGATGTGTCAGCGATATTATATCGCAATCATGGTGTTTTCGACATCACCACGCCCTTTGGTACTCAACGCCGACGCTTGTTCCTCTCTACTGAAAGTAAGGTATGTGAGTTTGCTAAACGCTCTCGCAGGAGAGGCTATCCCATACCCCCAAACGACATCAAATCTTGGCTGTCTAT
>JAETNO010000045.1 GCA_021768245.1 Bacteroidaceae bacterium
CTCGTCGCCCCTCTGCGTTTTCGTGGACGACCCGGAAATCGGATAAAACGAGGGCGGCGCGAAGCGCAAAACGAAAACGACCGGACCGAGAGCCGGAGTGAAAGGACAGCAGGGCGCGGGAGCCGGAGAGCCGGGGAGCGCGCAAAAGTTCATTGAAATTTTGGAATAGAGAGGACAGAGAAACGCAGTGGCGGCGGGGTGTGCGGGAGCAATCCCAACCCCGCCGCAGGCGGGCGAAATTTTTTGGAAAATCGGGATAATCAGTTCCGGGCGTGGCCGTCTGCAAAAAAATTGTTAAATTTGCAGTGTCAAACGATGGTTTGACCGGTTGCGACCCCGGCAGTAGGGAGCCTCCGGGTCCGTGCTGCTGGCGGTAACGCGAACAATGGCACGAATGCGGGCGCGTTCAATGCGAATGCGAACAACACGGCTACGAATGCGAATGCGCACTACTCGTCGCCCCTATACAGGCTCGAACACAAACAAACGCGACAGAGGGGCCGGACCGTGCCGCATGGCAGAAGATAACAACCGATGCAGAGGGTGCCGGTAGGGCCGCCGAGTGTGGCGGCTTCGACAGCTTCCGAAGCGAGCATTGCAGACCCCAAGACCCAAAGACAGACCCGATGATCCGAAATGAAAAGATATGGCAATTTGTATGCGCGCATTTGCGACATAGGCAACTTGCGGGAGGCGGCGCATAACGCCGCCAGCGGCAAACGCAAGCGCGATGAGGTAACGGCATTTTTCGCCAATCTGGAGGAGAACCTGGTGCAGCTGCACCGGGAACTGACAGAAAAACGGTACAAGACCAGTCCCTATGATGTTTTTATAAAATACGAGGGCAAACGCCGTGAAATATATAAACTGCCATTCCGTGACCGAGTGGTACACTGGGCGATCATGCAGGTGCTTGAGCCTATATGGACGCCACAGTTTACCGCCGACACGCACGCCTGCATAAAAGGGCGCGGCATGCACTCGCTGCTGCGGAAGCTGCGCGAGGACCTGAGGAACGACCCGGAGGGGACGGCGTACTGCCTGAAGCTGGACGTGCGCAAGTTTTACCCCAGCATAGACCACGACAAGATGAAAGCCGTGGTGCGTCGTAAAATCAAGGACCCGGAGGTGCTTTGGCTGCTTGACGGCATAATAGACAGCGCGCCGGGTGTGCCTATCGGTAATTATATTTCCCAATACTTCGCTAATCTCTACCTGTCGGAACTCGACCACCTGCTTAAAGAGGTGGCCGGGGTGCGGTATTATTACCGCTACGCCGACGACATGGTGCTGCTTGCCGGGGACAAACCGACGCTGCACGGCTGGCTGGTGCTTATCAACGACTGGCTTAACGAGGAGCGGTGCGTGGACCTTAAAAGCAATTACCAGGTTTTCCCGGTGGAAAGCCGGGGCATTGACTTTGTGGGCTACGTTACGTTTCACACTCACTGCCTGGCACGCAAGAAAAACAAGCAGGGACTATGCAGGGAGCTGGCGAAGCTGAGGAAAGCAGGAGTGCCGGAGGCTGAAATAATGCTGCTGACGGCGAGTCGTGCGGGCTTTATGCTACACTGCGACAGTAAACACTTATTCAAAGTTCTCAATATGAAAAAATTCAGTGATCTTGTGCCCAAGACAACGGGCAACCTGACGGGTACGAAGTACCACATTGACGCAATCCTGAACCGGGAAATCCACCTGACGGGCTACAAACTGGCCCCGTCGAAGTTCAACAACGACCAAAGCCTGACGCTGCAATACGAGATTGAGGAGCAGCTGACGGAAACGGGGGCGGACGGACAGAACCGCCCGGTAATCGACGACGACGGCAACCCTGTAACTGGTTGGGTGAAACACATAACATTTACGGGCAGCCAGGCGCTGATCCGCCAGCTGGAGGGTGTGGAGATAACGGAACCGCTCAGGGCTAAAATTATCAAACAACCAATCGACCGGGGCCGGTGCTTTTACAAGATAGTCGACCCCGACGACTAAAACAAAAAAGAACAATGAAGCAGACAGCAAGCTACACAGAGCGCAAAAAGTTTGAAATCTTCGACAGCGGCCACGTGCTGCTTTACCTGAACGAGCAGCCGGCCGAGATAGCCAACGAGGAAACGGGCGAGAGCATGCCCGGCTTCAGCTATACGGGCGATATGCCCGACGGCGGCACTATGATTGAGGCGACAGGCGTAACGGCCGAGAATCGCCGCGACAAATTCGTGGCCGGACTAATCGGGACGCATTACGACATGGACGCCCAGATCGCCGTGCTTGCCAACGGCACGGACACGCCGGAACACGCCGCAGAGCTGGAGCAATTCGCACAGGTGCGGAGCAGCTGCAAGGCACAGGTGGACGAACTGCTGGCCCGTAACTAAACCGCACGGATATGGCCCGGACTGTTGAGGAAATCAAAAAGGACATGACCGCCGAGTTCATGAAAATGGAGGCGGTCAAGTCCACCTATGGGCTTGACGGCTCAAAGAGCTTTGCCGACTGTTTCAGCATGGCCAGTCTGGAGAACATAATCTTTTATGTTTTCGCCGTTGCGGTCTGGGCGCTTGAGAAACTGTTCGACCTGCACCGTGCAGATGTTGACGCGCGGATTGAACAGCTGGAGCCCCACACGCTGCGGTGGTATGTGAGCAAGGCCAAGGCGTATATGCAGGGGCAGAAGCTCGTAACGGACTGCGACTATTACGACACGGAGGGCATGACCGAACAGGACATCGCCGCCGCCAAGGTCGTAAAATATGCCGTGGCGACGGAGAGCAACACGGTGGTTTATATCAAGGTCGCCCGAGAGGTGGACGGAAACCCCGCGGCGCTTACCGCCGGGCAGCTGGAGGGCCTGACATCTTACATGAACGAGATTAAGGACGCCGGCGTGTCGGTGCAACTCCGTAATGAGCCGGCCGACCAGATGCGCATTTCCCTGCTGATATACTACGACCCCACGCTACTGATTATCGACGCCAACGGCAACGGCAGCCAGAACGGCAAAGACCCCGTGCGCGAGACCACAAAACAGGTAATCGAAAACCTGCCGTTTAACGGCATGTTCCGCAAGAGCGACCTCATGGCTGCGTTACAGGCTTTGCCGTGCGTGGAGGTGGCAGACATCAAGAGCGTAAAAGTGAAGCCGCGCAACGGTGCCGAGTGGCAGACCGTGGAGGGCTACGACCGCCCGTTCAGCGGCTATTACAGCATCGACGCGCTCACAGTGGACTATCAACCCTATAATGCCATAGAATGATGTTTGAAATAGATTTTAAGCGTCTTATCGTCCTGCTGCTGCCGTCCTGGCTCCGGCGCCCGTTGATTTTCGGGCTGCTGCGTGCCGGGGCGGTGGGAGTGGAGCGCGTCTATGGCGAGTTTACAAACGCGCGTGCCGGGCATATATTCAGGCTTACCCACAACGGGCAGGTGTGTTATTTGCGCGGCGTGCTTAACCATTATTTCGGCAACGGCTTCAAGATAGGGAGCATGAAGCAGGAGGGCGAGTGGCTCTATGCCGTTACCGAGAGCGGGGAACAAATTCCCGTAACTGTGGGCGAGCCGGGTCCGGGTGTGCCTGTCGTTTACAGTGAGCAAATGCTGAATATGGCGCAAAACGACTTCATTGTGTTTGTGCCTGCCCGTGCCTGGGCAAAACTCGCAGAGATTAAAGCGATGGTGGATAAATACAAACTTATAACCAAACGGGCGCACTATGTCAAGACGGGCAACCCTATTGTCATAGGCCGCAATCCGTTTACAAGTGAGATAATCCCCATAACGCGGAATAAATGAAAACAGCAAGCTACACCGACACCAGAACCGCCACGGGCGGCGTCGGCAAATACCCCCTTTCGACCGAAACACTCGACTTTATCCAGGATCAAATAAAACTGCTGGAGTTGCTGGCCGGTGTCGGAGGTGTCAACTACATACTGAAAGCCCCCAACGGCACCGTCGGCGGCGTGGCTGTCATAGAGAACACCGACAAGCAGACCGAGGTCGTGGAAATAGCGCCGCGCCCTGTGTTCGGCACTTCGGTCAAGTACCTGACCATAACGACCACCTCCGAGGACATCAAGGCTGACGCGGAAACCTACAAGGAAGCGCGGACACTGCGCGTGGCACAGTTCACTACCGCCAAGGGCGTGGAGAGCTACGACATCAACAGTTTTGTGAACGTGAACGGCAGACAGCTGGAAGCGTTTCCGACCAATGCCGTGCTGGCAGGCCAGATAAAGAACATGCCCCAGACGGTTTTAACCTACCTGAAAGATATTTTGGCCGAGAAGCTAACCGCCAAGACTGTGCAAGGACTTACGCAGAAGCAGCTCGACGGGCTTAAAACGGCGTGTGTGCTGTCATGCACCAGGAGCGTGTCGCTTTTCGGGTCTGCCGATTATACGGTTGTGGTAACAGCCCAGGGCAGCACCAGAGTACGCCAGGAGATAATCCAGGGCGACGACTGCCACTACGTGCGCACGTGGAACGGCGCGGCCTGGGGTGCGTGGAGCCAGCAGCTTGAAACAGCCATGCACTTAGATGTTAAAATCGTTCGGTCGACCGTGTATCTGCGGCACGGCGCGCTGGGTGCAGACTGCGACATCGTGCTGCTGCGCAAGAAAAAGCGCAGCTCCTACCGCCGGACGGGCGGCGCAAAGTCATACACCAAGAACAAAGGGAAGCGCCAGAAAAGGCAGCCGAAAAGCCAGTATGTGCATTTCAAGGGCATACGCCTGAGCAAAGGGGAGCCGGGCAAATGGTATGTGCCCAAGTGCATAGGCGTGGCCGACCCCAAGACTGACTCCAACCTGATAGGCAAGGAGCTGCCGACGCTCTGCGCGTCGCTTTTCTATGTGGGTACAGGTGGCTTCTACCGCATACAGGGCAACCGCAAAAAAATAGTGCTGAAAACGACCAAGAACACCAAAGGAACGTGCCACAAGGCTTATGCGCCTATCGGCGTACAGATAGCCAGGCTCAAGCCCACGGGGGGCAAGGACAGCGGCGGCGAGATAGTGCGCATGAAATACCGCATAAGCCAGTATAAATCCAAAGTGTTAGGGCCTCAAACGGCAACTTATTCGTTTCTCCGCACTTTCTCGCTTGACTAATCAATCGATAAATAAGGGCATAAAAAAAGTGGGGTGATGAACTCCACTTTTAAGTCCCTGCGGTCGAAACACATTGTACGCACATCAGGACAGAATAAAAAATTTGATACTGTCGGACTGTTCAACATCTTTCGGTGGCATCTTCGCCACGCGGAGAAGAACAGCAAGCAAAGGGACCCAAAGGTTGAAATACCCTACAAACCATGAAAGGGTAAACGCTTCATTTGTCGAAAGTCCCCGATCCAGGGACTTGAACGTCGCCTCAGCTAACAAACACTTTTCAATAACGGGAAAGGAGTAAAACGGTGCATATCGGGGCTACAAACGGACTTTTGAAGATGTTCTAACTTTGGTGCAAAGTTAATAATAATTGATAACACCACAAAATAAAGAGCAGAAAACTTGCTAATTACGCGCGAATTTTTAGGGGGGGTAAATGCTGCCGCCCCAGCGCGCCAAACTTAAAAAATGAAATTATGCTGAATGAGTAGGACCTACAAATGCGCACCGCTTCCGTTCATGGGGCAAAAGCGCTATTTTCTCCGGGACTTCGCCGAGGTGCTGGAGCGGGTGGAGGGACAGATTGACACAGTGGTCGACCTTTTCGGAGGCTCCGGGCTGCTGTCGCACACGGCCAAAAGGGTGTTGCCGGGGTGCAGGGTGATTTATAACGACTTTGACCATTACGACCGCCGCCTGGCGGCAGTGGAGGACACAAACGCCATTTTAGCGGCCATTAAAGAGCGTTTAACCGGGCTGGAGCCTAACCAGCGGCTGACAGATTGGGAGCGTGCCGATGTTCTGGCTATTGTCAACGACGCGCAGAACCGCCTCGGCTGGGTGGACATTCTGACAATCGGGCGGTCGGTGCTTTTCTCCGGCAAATGGGTTACAAGTCTGGACGAGCTTCGCAAGCATACTATGTATAACCGCGTAAGACCGGGCGCGTATGAGTGCGACGGCTATCTGGACGGGTTGGAAATAGTTCACATGGACTACCGGGAACTGTTCGAGCGTGAGCGCGGCAACAGCCGGGCGTTGTTCGTGCTGGATCCGCCGTATCTTACGACCGAGTGCGGAATGTATGAGAACTATTGGAAGCTGACCGACTATCTCAGTGTGTTGCGTTTGCTCCGGGGCACGAAATACATTTATTTCACTTCCGACAAGTCGCAGATCGTGGAGCTCTGCCAGTTCATGGCCGAGGAATACGGCGAAGCAGCGCCCATGTACGGTGCAACGGTCCGCATGAGGACAAACACCCTGAATTATCAGGCCAAATTTAACGATATGATGATAACCAAACTCTGACCCCTCACACCGACCAGGCGGAGGCATAGAAAAAGCCCCCGGCCTGTTTGTAGAATCCTACCTCATACAAACAAATGCACCGCGTAGCGCAACAGCCGGGGGCTTAAATGCCTTTGACTGCGCGACGCGGTGCAAATTGCTTTATGAGGTAGGAGTTGCAAAATTACGAAAAAATGCTGAATGACAGTGTACGAAGCATTAAAATTGTGCGGTGGAGTGATTGAAAAACTGGAAAAAGCCGGCGTAAAGCCGTCGGATCATAAATATATTGCCCTGTTCGAGGACTTCGGCAAAGCAAAGCAGCGAGGCGAAAAGATAAGCTATGTTGTCGCCTGTCTGGCCAAGCAGTACAATATGAGTGAGCGCAGTGTTTACGACATTGTGAAGCGTCTGGGAAATGACTGCAAAGCTGCTTCACTATGATGCAGCCGAGAAATGCCCCAGAACTCACAGAAACGGGCTAAATTCGCGCCGAATGACACCAAATAAGTATTACGCCATGCTCGACAAGATATTGCAGCACGGCAAACGACAGAGCAATAAAAAAGGCGACATAATCTATTTGCTCAATGAGCAGCTGAGTTTGTCGCCTTATGACCTGCTGGAGATTTTCGAGAGCCATAACATCGCACGCAAAAAGCTGCGCAACGAACTTAGCCTGTTTATGGCAGGCGAAAGAGACCTGACCAAGTACCGAGAAGCCGGGATAAACTGGTGGGATTATTGCGGGCAAATTCTCATCAACAGTTATCCGACCTATTTTGAGAAATTGCCGACTTTGATTGAGCAGATTAACCGAGAAAAGCGGAGCAGCAAAAATTATGTGCTGTTCTTAGGCTCAACAGGAGCGGAAACAAATCAAGCACCATGTTTAAGTCTCATTCAGTTCCAGCTCGAAGACGGCGAATTGGTTTTGTCGGCTTATCAGCGAAGCAGCGACGCAAACTTAGGTTTACCAGCTGACATTTACCATTTGTATTTGATAGCGCGACAAATCGAAGCGCCGTTAAAATCTATCACGCTGAATCTGGGAAACGTTCACATTTACGCTAACAACGTAGAGAGAACACGCGAACTTTTGGCCGGAAATGAAGCTGTGAGGTTTGACCTGAACGTCTGAGGCAAGAGCGACGACAGAAGCCGGAGAACAAAAGCAAAGCCGATTTTAAGCCTGTTTAAGCGGCTTGAAATCGGCTTTTAACTGGTGTTTAAGCGGTCGAAAGAGCAAGAGAAAAAAGGAAGCGAAAAAAGAGAAGATTTGCTCGTTTCGTTTTTGAAAGATGCTCATTTCGTTTTTGCGATTATAACCATCATATGAAGTTATGTAATAACCGTCATGTGTCTTCTTGACAAAGAAATCAGGATATTCCGATATAATACTGTCTATTACTGCCTGTCTGTTTTTATCCGCACTCCCATGTGTCATGTAGTTTCGTAGTTCTTTGATTTTGCTACTTATTACGTCAACAATATTAGGACGTTCGGAATGAAATATTGCCTTCAGATAGTCGTTTTCGCTAAAAAGTATCCTATCATTTTTTAATTGGCTCTCTTTTTTCAGTTTTATGCCTTTCATGCCTGCCACATCGAGTTTATAATAAGCGCAGATATATTTCAGAGATAATTCCCAAAAAGAGAATAACCCGATAAGGATGGTACGACGGATTCTGATATCTGATTCTTCCTGTTCAGATAATAAATCATTGAACGGTCTCATTTGAGTCCATCGTTCATCATCAGATAAAGATTTGTCATTGATAATATCGTATAATGCCGCCTTTGCTTGTACTTCGGTCTGACCTTTAGCCTGTTTAAGTACTTTTAGCATTTCATGAAAGCCTTGTGCAATAGTATCTCGTTCCGCTTCACAGTTGGTACACCCTTTGGCAATTGTCATATTTAAATTTTATTGCCTCGGTCATCCTCTCGTTGGCGTTTGCTGTTGCACAAAAAAAAGCGTAGGAATCTGTATCTGTTACCGTCCTACTGCTTGAGGCTTCTCGCATTGCCCTATTCATGTCGGACGGCAACGCAGAAGCCCACGCTAATATATGCAATCAATGCATCCGGCCATATTTCTCCCGAAATATCATGCCGAAAGCAAGATAATTACATATCCACGGGCATCTACCGTTGCTCAATCCTTGACATGAATAAGAAATTTTGCGAGAATTTCAAGCAGTCAAGAATCAGCGCGGATAAACGCTTTTTAATATTTATTTCATCCCGCCGCACACAACCCCAGACCGGGGCTTCTGCGATGCGGTCTGCAATTGCAAAATTAATGATTATTTTCATTTGTCCAAAACCTTCCTTAAAATCGATTACAAAAAATTCAATAAAAAATGTCATTGGCGGGGTGGGGGATGAAATGAAATTTCATATTTCAGACGATTTTAGCTAATTTTGCAGATTGTGAGACTCAAACATCTGTCACTTACCAATTTCAAGAACATCCCGGAGGCCCGGTTAGAGTTTTCGGGGAAGGTGAACTGTTTCCTCGGCAACAACGGCATGGGAAAGAGCAACATGCTCGACGCCATCTACTTCCTGAGTTTCTGCAAGAGCTTTTCACGCGTCCCCGACAGGATGCTCATACGTCGCGGAGAGGACTTCGCCATAGCCAAGGGCTCCTACGTCCGCAAAGGCATCGACGAGGAGCTTTCGCTCGGCCTCTCCGCCACCCGCCGCAAGACCCTCAAACGCGGAGGCAAGGAATATGAACGTCTCAGTGCCCACATAGGCAGTTTCCCACTCGTGATGGTAGCCCCGCAGGACATCGACCTCATCCGGGAGAGCGGCGAGGAGCGGCGCCACTGGATTGACGTGGTGATTTCGCAGAGCGACCCCGTCTATCTCGACCACCTCATCCGCTACACCCGCTCGCTCGAACAGCGCAACCGCCTGCTGCGCGAAGGCTCCGTAGACCCCCATCTCTATGCAGCGGTGGAAACGGTAATGGACATGTCAGCCGACTATATCCACTCAGCCCGCTCACGCCGTCTGAGCGAACTGACAAAAATCTTCAACCGCTACTACAGCGCCATAGCCGGAAGCGATGGCGAGACCGTAAACCTCACATATGAGAGCGGACTCAACCGCGACGGCGCCACCCTCCAGACACTCATGGACGAAGCGCGGCGCCACGACGAGATAGTGAAACACACCTCTGTCGGTATCCACCGCGACGACATAGGCATGACACTCGACTCCATGCCCATGCGCCGCACAGGCTCGCAGGGCCAGTGCAAGACCTTCACCATTGCCTTGCGCCTCGCGCAGTATGATTTCCTCCACCGTGCCACCGGCATGCGCCCTCTGCTGCTGCTCGACGATATCTTCGACAAGCTCGACGCCTCACGCGTGGAGAGAATCATGAACCTCGTGACCTCCGACTCTTTCGGCCAGATTTTCATCACCGACACCAACCGCACCCATCTCGACGAAATCATGCACCGTACAGGCGGCGACTACAGGATGTGGAGCGTGGACAACGGCATTTTCTCACTCACCGAAGCATGAAGCGTACCTACCCCAAACATATAGCCGGAATCATCGACGAAGCCATGGCCAAGGCGGGACTTACGGAAAGTCTTAACGGCCAACGGGCGGCGGCGGCATGGGTCGACGTGGTGGGGACAGCCATCAACCGCTACACGACGCGACGCTATGTGGACCACGGGGTGCTCCACGTCTACATGACCTCCGCTCCGCTGAAAAACGAACTCTCGTTCAACCGCGACCGCCTGATTTCAGCAATCAACAATATGGTCGGGGCCGACGTTATCTCCGACATACAGTTTCATTAAACCCAAAACCAACCTCCTACCATATACATCCGCATAGACTTATGAGCGCAAACCGTTGCGAGGCAAGCATAGAGAAATTCAACCACCGTATGCCTCTTCAGATGAGATTCAACGACATAGACATGCTCGGACATCTCAACAACAGTGTCTACCTTACATTCATGGACCTCGCCAAGGCCCGATATTTCCATGATGTCAACGGCGGTGAGGTCGACATAAGCAAGATAGGCATAGTGATTGTCAACATCAACGCCAATTTCTGCGCCCCGACATTTTTCAATGAGGAAATCGAGGTGGAGACCGCCGTTGTGGCCATAGGAGAGAAAAGCCTTAAAATCGAGCAGCGCATCTACCGTCTGCCTGACCGACAGGTGAAATGTTCCTGCACCACAATTATGTCGGGATTCGACATAAAGACCAATACATCAATCCCTATCGCTCCCGAATGGGTCGAGAAAATCGAACGCTACGAAGGCCGAAAGCTTCAGAAAAAGCCTTAATAGATTGTCTAAATTTTATCCGAAACAGATTTTCTAAAACTGACAGGAAAATGACAGAACTCCCCGAAGCTTTCATCTCGCAGCTCCATAAACTCGGGCTTGATTCCCTCCCTGACGCACTCTCAGGGGGCACTCCCGTAGTGTCGCTGAGGCTCAATCCGGCCAAAGCGGTGACTGCAGGGATGCTCCCGTTTGAAGTCGGGGAACAGGTGCCATGGTGTCCGGCCGGACACTATCTTCCAGAGAGGCCGCGCTTCACCGCCGACCCGCTCCTCCATCAGGGTGCCTACTATGTCCAGGAAGCCTCATCGATGTTCCACTCCCATGTGGTCGGCTCGCTCTCGAAAAACTCCTCCGCTCCCCTCCGTCTTCTCGATGCCTGCGCGGCCCCCGGAGGAAAGACAACGGCAGCCATCAGCGCGCTCCCTGAAGGCTCGCTCGTGGTAGCCAACGAATTTGTACCCTCACGGGCCGCTGTGCTGCGCGAAAACATAATTAAGTGGAGTTATCCCTCCTGCGTGGTGACGCGCGGCGACACGGCTTCTTTTGGCCGTTTAAAGGAATGTTTTGATATCATAATCGCAGATGTTCCCTGTTCGGGAGAGGGAATGATGCGTAAGGACGCCGAGGCAGTCGCCCAATGGTCACCCTCGCTTGTCGCGGAGTGCGCCGGAAGGCAATGGGAGATTGTCACAAATCTCTGGCCCGCGCTCAAACCCGGAGGAGCCATGGTCTACAGCACATGCACCTTCAACCGCTCGGAAAATGAGGATATCGTCGAAAGAATCATCAGCGAATTCGGAGCTGAAAGCGTTGAAATCCCCGTCGACCCGGCATGGGGAATAGCCGGCGGCATCTCCACCGACGCCTTCTGCTACCGCTTCATGCCTGACCGACTCAAGGGAGAAGGGCTTTTCGTAGCCGTGCTGCGCAAATCGGGTGCTCCACGTGCTGACAAAGATTCCAAGACAAAAAGGCAGAAATCAAAGCCCTCTCCGCTCCTCTCACAGGCCTCTTCATGGATTAATCCAAATATCCGCGAGAATTTTGAAATATATGCCGACGGCGACCGCATAAACGCTTTCCCGGCCATCCATATGGACATGTTGAAGCGTATCAAAAAGGAAACCGACGTAATCCACGAAGGGGTAGTGCTCGCCTCTGTCAAAGGCAAGGACCTCATACCTTCCCATTCGCTCGCCCTCTCGCCAATCACGGCACCCAACGCCTTTCCTGAAGCGGAGCTGACACGCGACGAAGCCATAGCTTACCTGTCAGGGGAGGCCGTCACGCTTCCCGACGGTGCACCCCGGGGATTCATAATCCTGACCTACTCTTCCCTGCCGCTTGGCTTCGTGAAGAACATAGGCCGACGCTCCAACAATCTCTATCCTGCCCCATGGAGGATACGTTCAAACTTCAAAAACTAAGAAATTGTCTAAGAAAATGAGAATAGACATACTGACAGTATTGCCCGAAATGATAGAGTCGCCCCTCAACTGCTCAATCCTGAAACGTGCGCAGGACAAGGGACTTGCCGAAATAGTGGTCCACAATCTGCGCGACTACACCACCAACAAACACCGTAAGGTCGACGACTATCCCTTCGGGGGTGAAGCCGGCATGGTGATGCAGATTGAGCCGGTAGACCGCGCCATAGCCGATCTGAAATCGCAGCGCGACTACGACGAGGTGATTTTCACCTCCCCCGACGGCGAGCAATTCGACCAGCCCATGGCCAACACCCTATCCCTCAGCGAAAACCTCATCATCCTCTGCGGTCACTATAAAGGCATAGACTATCGCATACGCGAACACCTCATCACAAAAGAAATATCCATCGGCGACTATGTGCTAACCGGAGGCGAAATCCCCGCCGTGGTCATAGCCGACGCCATAATAAGACTCATTCCCGGAGCCATAGGCGACGAACAGAGCGCCCTCAGCGACTCATTCCAGGACAATCTCCTTGCCCCGCCGGTCTACACCCGCCCGGCAGAATACAAAGGATGGCGCGTGCCCGACGTCCTCCTCTCAGGCCACGCCGCCAAAATCGACGACTGGAAACACGAGCAGGCCCTCTCCCGCACCCGCCTCCTCCGCCCCGACCTCCTCAAAGGCCTGGAATAAAAATATACTTATGAATATCGGTGGCTTCCTCTTTTTCAACACGGTGTGCGATTTCTTCAACGGAATCGCAAAAACCTCCAAATGTCCTCCGAAAGGCACTCCTTCCTATCGTCGCGCTGCCATAGGCAGTATCATAGCCATCATCCTTTGGATTATCACAATTTTCGTGCTAATTCTATCTTTATAGCGCTCGGTAACGCGGTTGGAAACTATTATTATTCCCTAAATCATTCCTCAAGGGCGTAGGGTTCATAAAATTTGAACATGTCCATGAAAACGGAATCGGGAGTCAGGATGATGCGGGTGGCGCAGATTGAATGGGGGTTTGAATCATATTTAACATTTGGAGATATTTCATGCTTACCCAATTCCTTAAGTTCCTTTTTTCGCCATGAATTGATATATATATATATATATGTACTGTCACGTTCAAAATTTAAAGAAAAAACTCTGTAACGCGGAATTCTTATTTCTCCGATTCTTCTCATGCCAACGGTATATACAGAATCCAGTCTATGCCAAAAATATATTCGGTATGAATTATCCCTGCTTATTGTTTCTTTAAGAAAGATGGTATCATAGGGAATATCCTTTAAATAGTTATTGACAGAGTCACAGTTTATGTATCGGCCGTCCCCCTCACATAGAGGGAAATACTGCAATAATTTTTCAATATAGGCATCTCCGTATGGATGATTTTCCCTGCCTATGTGCTGAATGGGATAAAGCTGTCGGAATACCCATTGAAAATCAAGGACTGTATCCCGCTTAAATTTTATAAGTGTATCGATGACTTCTCCGTAATAAATATGACCTGATGGAATCTCATTGTAATATGGGAAGTCATTGATATCATCTTTTATTATATTCCTTTCAGCAAATGATATCTGATTTGATACCAATGTAATAATGGATGTTGTTACTGCTAATGTAAAAAGTTTCTTCATATTTCTGTAATTTCATTTGGTCAACATAATGTTATATAGAGCCCTTCTGTCCCAGCGAGTATAATTAAGCAAGGATTTCTGACTGATTGTTTCTTTTCCTGAACCCTTATTTATCCCATAGGATATCCTTATAGGGTCTCCATATACTTCTCTTAATGAGTTTTCGATTATGCATGCAACCATTTCGCTTGAATCAACTCCAGGATGTAAAATGGAAATATTCTTTTTATCTTCTCCGCTTAAATATGAATAGTCATACGCATGTCCCAATTCATGTGCGAGTGCACAGTTCTCATGACGGTATCTCGTATAAGTACCGTCACTTAATTTACCTACGCCACCATGTGGCTCATACGGATTCCATGAGACCTCGATTTCTCCTCCATCATCGAATTCTTTAATTTTATTTTCTCCCTCCACCTGGTTTATCACAATCTTCCTGTCTGATTTCACGAGGTCGTTAATCATCTTCTCGCCGATGGCGTTGGCGGTGCGGATGCCTTCGAGTCCGTCGAGGACAGGGCTTTCGCCCTCGAAGAGCGTGCCCTGGGCGTCGTAGAAGCCCCATCGTTGGTTTTTCTGCCGGTACTCGTATTCCTCGTCATTGAGAGTGAAGAAGATATAGCGCCCCGTCGGGGTCAATGGCGTTGACAGGGTTCATCGCACAGTAGGCGTATGGGCTCAGCCACGGATAGTTATCTGTAATCCTTATAAAATTCTTCAAGAGCATACGGCCTATAGAACTTAAACATATCCATGAAAACGGAGTCGGGAGTAAGGATAATGCGGGTAGCGCAGATTGAATATGGATTAGTCGTTTTATTTGGATAAGGTGGCAATTCATTCCTTCCCAGGTCTTTAAGTAATGCTTTCATCCACAAATCTATATATCGATATGTGTAATTTTTCTCAGCATTGAATGAGACTAAATGCCATAGTCTATCTTTTTTCATTGTTACCGTATAGACCGAATCCAATCTGTGCCAAAAATATATGCCGTATGAATTATCCTGACTTATCGTCTCTTTAAGGAAAATAGTATCTGTAGGCACATCCTTTATATAATTATTGATAGAGTCGCAATTTATGTATCTGCCATGTTTTTCATTTGTATTATATAGCAGTAACTTACCAATATAGGCATCTCCACAATCTATATTCTCCCTACCGATATGTTGTAAGGGATAAAGTTGTCGGAATATCCATTGGAAATCAATTATTGTATCTCGCTTTAACCTAAGGGTTGTATCCCTTATTTCTGTCGGTGAGATATAGTTCCCATAACGAATTGAGCCTCCAAAGGAAGTGTTTAATCTCTCAGATTTATTTTTTTTACTCCGAACAGGATTATGATTCATAATCAGCATACAAGCAATTGTCATCAAAATAGCAACACCTGTAATGATTAGATATAGTGTAATTTTTTTTTTCATATTCTAAGTTATTTAGTTTTCATAATATTATATAGAGCAATTCTATTCCAATAGGTATAATTAAGTATTGATTTCTGACTGATTGTTTCTTTTCCTGAACCTTCATTTATTCCATAGGATACCCTTATCGGATCTCCATATACCTCCCTCAATGAGTTTTCAATTATGCATGCTACCATTTCGCTTGAGTCAACCCTTGCATTATTCATGATAAGACTTACTTTCTCAAATGAGTTAAGGTATATATAATCATACGCATGTCCCAATTCATGCGCGAGTGCACAATTTTCATGACGGTATGTTATATAGGACCCATTAGTGTCTTCTCCAACAGCACCCATGGTACTATATGGATTCCAGTTTACAACTATTCTACCTTCATCCTTTGAACCGTCGAAACTGTTTCCATCACTTTTATCATTTCCCTCCACCTGGTTTATCACAATTCTCCTGTCTGATTTTACGAGGTCGTTTATCATCTTTTCGCCAATGGCGTTGGCGGTGCGGACGCCTTCGAGGCCGTCGAGGATGGCGTTCTCTCCCTTCAATATACTTTTTTTGTCGGCATAGAAACCCCAGATACCGTTCTTTGGACAATACTCATATTCCTCATCATCGATATAATATGTTATCTTCCTGCCGTCGGGGTCGATGTTGTTGGCGGGGTTGAGGCCGCAGTAGGAGTAGGGGCTGATGTGGTAGTATTTCTCGGCCATGGGGTCGGGCTGGGTCCACTGGGGGAGGACGGGGTCGTACTGTCGCTTTCCCGGATTTCGGCATAGCCTCCTGCGAATAGGACGCGCGAGAGCCGGCCGTTCTCAATGACCAATGGCCCACGGTAGTCGGTGGTGTCGCGGTAAAGCACCATGTCGGGCGTCAGTTCCACCGTCGAGCCCATCGGGACGGTCACGCCGTCAACAGCCGTGGTGTGGACGGTGCGCAGTTTCGTGCCGTCGGCGGAGTAGACCCACTCCGTGAGGCTGCCGTCGGTGAACTGCGCCCGTACGGGGTGGTTGAGGTTGTCATACTCAATCGAGGCTATCCCGCGCGAGGAGTCGGAGGTCATGTTACCGCAGGCGTCGTAGGTGAAGGCCCCGTCCTCGGCGTTGAAGTCGCCGGCCCCTTCGCGCGTTACCGGCAGGGCGTCGTCGGTCACCGACTTCACGCGGTTGCCGTCGAGGGTGATGTGGAGGTTGTCGATCTTGCCGTAGACGCCGTCCTGCTTCAGGCCGTGACGCTGGAAGCGCTTCATGGCCCCGTTGGCCGTATATTCGAGGATTTTTTCGGTATAGCGGTTGGTGTTGATGGAGAGGGCCTCACGCTCGCCGTAGGCGGCCTCCGAGAGCCATCCGAGGGTGTTGTAGGAGAACCTGTAGCCGTAGAGGCGCGTGTTGGTGGGACTGCTGTAGACTGTGGAACTGACATTGCCGTTCCAGCTGGGTGTCCCCGGGCCGTCGTTATAGTACAGCCGCTGTGTGAAGTCCTTGGTCGAGATGGAGGTGACCGCCCCGTTGAGATTGTAGGCGGTGGAGACGGCTCCCGTCAGCGCCCCGCGTGCGTCGGAGACCACCCGCCCGAGGTCGTCGTAGGTCAGCCCCGAGGCCTGCATCTTCCTGCCGTTGACCGTCATGTCGGTCTTCACGGGAAGCCCGCTCGAGCTGTCGAAGGTGTTCTCCGTCTTTACTGATATACCCGTTGAGGTGGTGAGGGTCGACTCCGAGATTTCGCCCATGAAGGTGTAGGAGTTGAGGGTGGTGAAGGTATCGCCGCCCTGGCGGGTCACGGTGGAGGACACCTCCCCGCGAGGGGTGTAGTGGACGGCGGAGAGGACGGTGTCGCCGTCGGAA
>JAETNO010000005.1 GCA_021768245.1 Bacteroidaceae bacterium
GGGAAACATGGGGGCTGCGCGCCCCCAAACCCCGCGATGTGTTTTTCATATATAAGAATACGGGGGATGAAGCCCCGTATAATACAATATCACCAACCATTTTTGGCCACGTTACCATTAATGTGATGAGCGGGATAATGGTTCAACCATTATCCCGCTCATCACTCTCGTTGTTTTCTTGTTGCGCTTCAGGATGGGCTTGAACCAACGACCCCCTGATTAACAGTCAGGTGCTCTAACCAACTGAGCTACTGAAGCATATCTCATCGCACCTCACGGGGCTCCGAGACTGATATGAATTAACTTTGTTTGCGTTGCGCTTCAGGATGGGCTTGAACCAACGACCCCCTGATTAACAGTCAGGTGCTCTAACCAACTGAGCTACTGAAGCAAGATTCTTTCGAATTGTGAACAAAAACAAAGGCCACTCCCCGTTTTTGCGATGCAAAATTACGCCGTTTTTTTTAATTGTGCAACCTTTTGACCGAAAATTTATCATCCGTCTTTATTTTTTAAGCAAAAACTCACTATTTGATAGTTCGATTGTTATAATTATTGACTACCTTTGGTCTCCGATTCGGCGATAGCCTCACGTAATCATCAACTGATCAACCGCTACTGTAATATTCAAGGTGTTTAATATGAAGAAACTTACACTTCTTGCCGCCCTCATAGTGATTCTCAGCGTCCTCGCTTCGGCTGCCACGCGCAGCAAAAAGAACGATATATCGCGCAATCTCGACATCTTCAACGCACTCTACAAGGAGCTACAGACTTTCTATGTCGACTCCATAGACGCCGAGAAATCAATCAACACGGCTATCGCAGCAATGCTCAACGATATCGACCCCTACACCGAATATATCTCCGTAAAGGAGCAGGACAAATTCCGTTCCATGACCACCGGCGAATACGGCGGCATAGGCTCTATCATCCAGCAGAGCGATGAAGGCGTCATCATAGTGGAGCCCTACGAGGGTAGCCCCGCGCAGACCGCAGGCCTCCGCCCCGGCGACATATTTCTTGAAATCGACGGCGACTCCGTCAACGGCCTGACTTCCGACCGTGTCAGCGAGAAGCTCAAAGGGCAGAGCGGCTCGACACTGCGCCTGAAGATGAAACGTCCCTGGACCAAAGGCGACTCAATCATCGACTTCGAGCTCAAACGAGCCAAGATTCAGATTCCGTCAGTGACCTATGTAGGCATGGCCCGCCCGGGAATAGGCTATGTGAACCTCAACACATTCTCTGAAAAAAGCTACTCGGAAGTACGCGATGGAGTCGAAAGGCTCATAAAGGACGGCGCGAAAGGGCTGATTCTTGACCTCCGGGGCAACGGCGGAGGCCTCGTGGAGAGCGCGGTCGAAATCCTCGGGCTTTTCCTTCCGAAAGGCACAGCCGTGCTGACCACCCGTGGCAAAGGGGTGCTCAACGAGAAAGTCTATAAGACAAGCACGAAGCCTATCGACACAAAAATACCTCTCGCAGTCCTCGTCGACGGCAGTTCCGCTTCCGCCTCTGAGATTGTGGCCGGAGCCCTGCAGGACCTCGACCGTGCAGTGGTCATAGGAGGACGCTCATATGGCAAGGGACTTGTGCAGAGCACCCGGGAACTCCCCTACGACGGACTTCTTAAAGTGACAATAGCAAAATACTACATACCTTCCGGACGCCTTATCCAGGCTATCGACTATTCCCACCGCAACCCCGACGGGTCGGTGGCAAGAATCCCCGACAGCCTGACAAATGTGTTTAAGACCGCAGGCGGACGCGAGGTGCGCGACGGCGGAGGCATCACTCCCGATGTCAAGATTGAATATCCTGAAGTCAACCGCATGACCTATAATGTGGTACGTGACAACTGGGCTTTCGATTTCGCAAACAAATATGCCATGGAGCATGATTCAATTCCGTCACCGGAGAAATTCGAAATCACCGACGATATCTACGCCCAGTTCAAAGGATTCATCGACCCCAAGAAGTTCAACTACGACAAAGTCTGCGAAAACGCCGTCAACCAGTTGCGCGAGATAGCGAAGGTGGAAGGCTACATGAACGATTCGACATCAGCCGAATTCGACCGGCTGGCAGCACTGCTCAAACACGACCTCGACCGGGACCTCGACATAAACCGCAAAAACCTCACTCCATATATAGCCGAGGAAATCCTCATGCGATATTATTTCAAACGCGGGGCCACAGCCTACTCCCTCCGCGACGACGAAGCGGTGGACTCCGCGGCATCAATCCTCACTACCCCCCGCCTCGGCGAGATTTTAGGCAAGAAATAGTTTCATACAAACTATGACCATCCAGGAATTAAGTGAAGAATTCATGTCGCCACGCCGTCGCGAAGCCCTCGAAAAGGCTCTCGGCGGCGAGGCTGCGATAATGTCGGTCTACAATCTCGCCGGCTCGGCTCCGGCCATGATGCTCGGCTCCATTCCACCCCGTAAGATTCCGACAGTGGTCGTCGGCGACTCCCTCGACGACGCAGGCTATATCTATCATGATTTGTCGCGACTGCTCGGCGAAGAGAAAGTGCTGCTTTTCCCCTCCGGCTATAAACGCGACATAAAATACGGTCAGGTCGACCCTCCGTCCCAAATACTCCGCACCGAAGCCCTCAACCACTGGCATTCGGACAGCGCGCCGGTCTATGTGGTCACCTATCCCGAGGCGTTAGCCGAAAAAGTGGCGCGTCGCGAGGTCATCGACAAGCACACGCTCCATCTCCGCAAAGGGGAGGAAACAGACCTCACAATGACAATCAAATGGCTGCGCGACAATGGCTTCATGGAGCAGGACTATGTCTATGAGCCGGGACAGTTCGCCGCCAGAGGCTCCATCCTCGACATTTTCGGCTACAGCCATGAACTTCCGTTCAGGATAGACTTTTTCGGCGACGAGATAGACTCAATCCGTACTTTCAACATAGAGACCCAGCTGTCGGAACGGCAACTGACCGACGTAGCCATCACGTCAGGGGTCGCTTCCCAATCATCAGGAGAATCGCTGCTCGAATATATCGACCCGGATACGCTCTTCGTGGTGCGCGACGCAGCCTATACCGTGGAGCGAATCAAAGCCATCGCTTCAGAAGAGCTCTCACAGAGCGCCTTGATAGCCGGAGAGGCCGATACCGATACCAACGCGATGAAACAGGTGGTCGACGCCGGGACTTTCGCCACACGTTTCGCCTCTTTCCGTCAGCTGAGGTTCACGGCAGCCGCCCAGCCCGACCCCGAGGCAAAGGCATCGATAGACTTCAAATGCTCCCCGCAGGTCATATACCACAAGAACTTCGAACTTATTTCTGAAAGTTTTACAAAATTCCTTTCGGAAGGCTATAAAATCTACATCCTCTCCGACAGCGAGAAACAAATCGAACGTCTGAAAGTGATTTTCGCTGACCGTGACGACAAGATAGATTTCTCCCCGGTGATTTCTACCCTCCACGAAGGCTTCACTGACCATTCGCTGAAAATATGCGTGTTCACCGACCACCAGATTTTCGACCGCTTCCATAAATACACCTTAAAAAGCGACCGTGCACGCTCAGGCAAGCTCGCACTCTCGCTGAAGGAGCTCAGCGCCATCGAACCCGGCGACTTCATTGTCCACGTAGACCACGGAGTGGGTAAGTTCGCGGGACTCCTGCGCACCAATGTCAACGGCAAGACCCAGGAAATGATAAAGCTCGTCTATGCTAACGACGATATCATCTTCGTGTCAATCCACGCCCTCCACAAGCTCGCGAAATATCGCGGGAAGGAAGGGGTGCCTCCGAAAATCAACAAACTCGGCTCCGGAGCATGGAACCGCATGAAGGAGCGCACAAAATCGAAACTAAAGGATATAGCCCGTGACCTTATCAAACTCTATGCCGCACGCAAAGAGGAAAAGGGCCACGCTTTCGCCCCCGACAGTTATCTCCAGCAGGAACTCGAGGCATCATTCATCTACGAGGATACTCCCGACCAGCTCACCGCCACCAAGGCGGTGAAAGCCGACATGGAGAGCGAGAAACCGATGGACAGGCTCATCTGTGGCGACGTAGGCTTCGGCAAGACCGAAATAGCCATACGCGCAGCCTTCAAAGCGGCTGCCGACGGAAAGCAGACTGCCGTACTCGTTCCTACCACAGTGCTGGCCTACCAGCACTTCAACACCTTCCGCGAACGGTTGAAAGACCTTCCCGTCCGTGTCGACTACCTATCCCGCGCCCGTACCGCGAAACAGGTCAAGGAGATAGTCAAAGACCTCGGCGATGGGAAAATAGATATCCTCATCGGGACCCACAAGATAATCGGTAAAGAGGTGAAATTCAAAGACCTCGGGCTGCTCATCGTGGACGAGGAACAGAAATTCGGCGTAGCGGTCAAGGAAAAGCTCAAACAGATGAAGGTCAATGTCGACACCCTCACCATGAGTGCGACACCAATCCCCCGCACCCTTCAGTTCTCCCTCATGGGCGCACGTGACCTCACCTCGCTCAACACCCCTCCGGCCAACCGCTACCCTATAATCACCTCGGTCAACGCCGGGGGCGACGATATCATAAGCGAAGCCGTCAATTTCGAACTTTCGCGCAACGGGCAGGTGTTCATGATCAACAACCGCATCGAAGGCCTCTATGAGCTCGAAGCCCAGGTGAAAAGGCTCATACCCGACGCCCGCACTATCGTGGCCCACGGACAGATGCCCCCCGAGAAACTCGAAAAAGCAATCATCGACTTCGCCAACCATGACTACGACGTGCTGATAGCCACCACTATAATCGAAAGCGGCATCGACATGCCCAACGTCAACACAATCATAGTCAACAACGCCCAGAATTTCGGATTGAGCGAGCTCCATCAGCTCCGCGGGCGCGTAGGGCGCAGCAACCGTAAGGCCTTTGCCTACCTTCTCGTGCCTCCCCACATACCGTTGTCACCCGTGGCACGCCGTCGCCTTCAGGCAATCGAAAGCTTCAGCGACCTCGGAAGCGGAATCCATATCGCCATGCAGGACCTCGACATACGCGGCGCAGGCAACCTGCTCGGAGCGGAACAGTCGGGTTTCATCGCCGACCTCGGATATGAGACATACCAAAAAATCCTTAAAGAGGCTGTCACCGAACTCCGCACAGAAGAGTTCGCCGAACTCGACAAGGCTGACCGCATCGACGAGCAGGAGCAGGATTTCGTGGCCGACTGCGTGATTGAAAGCGACATGGAACTTCTGCTGCCTGCAGACTACGTGCCAACCGAAAGCGAGAGGATATCCCTCTACCAGGAACTTGACGGTATTGAACGCGAAATCGACCTCAAAGCTTTCAGCGACCGCCTCACCGACCGCTTCGGCACAATTCCGGCTGTCACTGCCGAACTCCTCCGCATCCCACGCCTCAGACGGCTTGCCAGACGGCTCGGCATCGAAAAAGTGTCATTGAAACAAGGGAAAATGTACACTTATTTCGTCGATGAGAGCAACAAGGCCTACTATCAGTCCGAGATGTTCGGCAAGATGCTCAACTATCTGACCGCCAATCCACGCCGCGTTCAGATTCGCGAGCGTAACGGCAAGCGTTCTTTCGCCATAGCAAATGTCGACACCGTCGAGACCGCCGTCGACATCCTGCAACAGATTCTTGGCTGAATCTGGACAGCAGCAAGGTTAATGAATGTTAAATAGGTTCGACTCTCACAGCCACATGGCGTCGGTTGGGGGATTTTTAGTAACTTTACCCCTTAATTTGAGGATAGTAGGCTCTGCTTGCTGTCAGATATTTCATTACATAATACCCCTGCTTAGACATCAGCGATGGAACAAGATAAGAAAATCCGTGTCGGAATCACCCATGGCGACATAAACGGCATCGGCTATGAAGTGCTGCTCAAGACATTGAGCGACACCCGTATAGTGGAGCTGTGCACACCGGTGGTCTACGGCTCGGCCAAAATTGCCGCTTTCTACCGCAAAAACATCGATATCCCGGCCTTCAAACTGTTTCAGATTGAAAACGCCGACGACGCGGCTGAAGACCAAATCAATATAATCAACATCGTCCCCGAGGATTGCAAGGTTGAGCCGGGACAGGCTACTGAAACCGCCGGAAAAGCCGCCATTGCCGCACTCGAACGCGCTACAGCCGACCTTCGTGGAGGACTGATTGACGTGCTTGTCACCGCTCCAATCAACAAAAAGACCATCCATAGCGAAGAGTTTTCCTTCCCCGGCCATACCGAATATCTTCAGGAACGCATCGGCGAGGGAAAAGAGGCCATGATGATTATGTGTAGCGACTCTCTCCGTGTCGCACTCGTCACAATCCATGATGCAATCGCCGAAGTGGCTCCTTCAATAAGCGCCAAGGCTGTGCTCGACAAGATATTGGCTTTCAACCGCTCGCTTACCGAGGATTTCGGAATTCACGCCCCGCGCATCGCAGTGCTCGGGCTCAATCCCCACGCAGGCGATGCAGGCGTGATAGGCAGTGAGGAGGACGAAATTATCACTCCCGCCATAGCCGAAGCCTCAAAGCGCAAAGTCCTCGCCTTCGGTCCATATCCTGCCGATGGATTTTTCGGTAGCGGGGCCTACAGGAAATTCGACGGCATCCTCGCAATGTACCATGACCAGGGACTTATACCCTTCAAACTTCTCGCTGCCGAGAACGGGGTGAACTTTACCGCCGGTCTTCCCTATGTGCGCACTTCACCGGATCACGGGACGGCCTATGACATCGCAGGACAGGGCGTGGCCGACGAGCAGTCGATGCGCGAGGCCATCTATGCCGCAATCGATATCTACCGCAACCGTCAACGCGAAGCCGAAGCGACGGCAAACCCGCTCCGTAAGCAAAACTTCGACAGAGGCAGCGACAAACTCCCGGTCGAGAAGAAGACTAACGATTGAATAACAGAAGCCACAGAAACCGGTCACTAAAATGGACTTTGCAATCATAGCGGCAGGAAATGGTGAACGCCTGAGCAGGGAGGGAGCAAGCCTTCCCAAACCGCTCGTCAATCTCGGAGGCAAACCGATGATAGGCCGTCTGATTGAAGTTCTCAACCAGTCGGGAGCTACATCAATATGCGTGATTGTAAACGAAAATTCAGGCACCGCAGTCGCTGACTATCTCAACACCCTGCGCTCCAAGGCTCCTATAAAAATCACCGTAAAATCCACCGCAGGCTCGATGGAGAGTTTCAGCGAGCTTTCCAAAAGCCTTGACCGCAACCGTGACTTCTGCCTGCTGACAGTCGACACAGTGTTCCGCCCCGAAGAATTCTCACAATTCATCAGCGAATTCATGTCCGACGATAAAGCAGACGGCTATATGGCCGTGACTGATTATGTGGCGGATGAGAAGCCGCTCTACGTAATGACAAGTGACGATGGTGAAATCACAGGCTTTCTTGACAGTCCGGTGCCGCAAGTGAAGTTCGTGTCAGGCGGCATCTATGCACTCCGCCCAAGTGCGCTCGACATACTTGACGATTGCCGCAGCCAGGGCGTCACCCGCCTGCGTGATTTCCAACGCGCTCTGATAGCCGCCGGCCTCCACCTCAAGGCGCGCCTATTTAGCAAGATAGTCGATGTCGACCACATAGCCGACCTTGAAGAGGCACAAAAAATGATATAAAACACCTATATATTATATAAAGAGATATGGCTGATATCAAGATAGCCGGAATAATGAGGGCCGGAGCCTTTTCGCCGAACCATATCGGCAATGACGCCTCAATCCTCAATCTCACCGCCGAACAGCTCAGGAAACGGGGCTGCGAGGTGAAAATCTACAGCGAGGAGCAACTGATTGCCGGACATGTCAATGAGGACATAATCATAAACATGTGCCGTGACCACCGCTCGTTCCCCATACTCCAGCAGAAGGAGGACGCCGGAGCCTTGGTAATAAACTCAGGCTACGGTGTCGAGAACTGCACGCGTGAACGCATGACCCGAATCCTGCTCGGCAGCAATATCCCGACACCTGACAGCCTTATGGTCAATACTAATGAGGTTGTGACCCAGCGCATGAAGGATGCCGGCATGACCAAGGTGTGGGTGAAACGCGGGGACTTCCATACGATGCACAAAGAGGATGTCACCTACGTGCGCCATCCCGAAGAAGCCCAGGAAGTATTGCAAGAATATTTCCTGCGCGGCATCAAACGCGCGGTAATAAACCGTCACATCGAAGGGGAACTGCTGAAGTTCTACGGAGTCGTAGGCACCTCCTATTTCCATTGCTTCTTCCATTTCGGCTCACGCGACAAGAACGGCACCGACGAGGACAAGCCCCGTTTCGACCATGAGGCACTCAAGACCGCATGTCTCAGCGCAGCCGATGCCCTCGGAATAAAAATCTACGGCGGAGACGCCATAATACTCCCCGACGGCTCATTCACCATCATCGACTTCAACGATTGGCCGAGCTTCGCTCCATGCCGCGCAGAAGCCTCGGCGGTGATAGCCCGGGCCATCCTTAGTGAAATCAAGGCCCATAATGCAAAGAAAACATCAAAGAAATAAGTGCCAAAGATGAACACCGCAAAGCAACGTCACTTCCACTTCTTCCCGAAGATGATAGCCACCTCCTTTGGTGCCGGCTTCTGGCCCTACGGCCCCGGAACCGCAGGAGCCGTCATAGGGCTCGTCCTCTGGCTACCGCTCGCATTGACAGGCTACCCTACAGGCACTTTCCTCGCTACGCTCGGTCTTATCGTAGTCTTCACTGCCCTCGGGATATGGTCAGCAAACATCGCGGAAGAATTCTGGGGCCCTGACCCATCGAAAGTAGTGATGGACGAAACGGTCGGCCAATGGATTGCCATGCTTCCGCTGTCGGTCTTCGCCGCAACTCCAAGCCCCCTCTCTTCAGGGTCTTTTTGGCTATGGGCCATAGTGTCACTTATCCTTTTCCGCTTTTTCGATATAGTGAAACCGCTCGGAGTCAGAAAAATGGAAGAGCTGCCTGGAGGCACAGGCGTGATGGCCGACGATATCCTCGCCGGCATATACAGTGCGGCAATCCTGGCCCTAAGCATGTATTTCTTTAATTAAGATGATTTTTCAACAATAAAAGTAAACAAGCGCGCAACGCCAAAACCGCCAATGGGAAATATCAAGCAACTCAAAGATAAATTTGTCAACGACCCGGGACTGGTAGTGACTTTCCTGCGCTCGTCGGTCTCCTCTCAGATAGCATCGTGGATTGACATGGGTGTGGGCTTCGTGTTCTTCGCATGGGTCCATCTCTATCCTTGGCTCGCCACTGCGATTGGAGCCGTGTTCGGCGGAGTGGTCAACTGCGCCATCAACTACCGTTTCACCTTCCATGCCCAGAATGTTCCGGTCAAGGCCGTAGCTATCAAATACGCTATGGTATGGGGAGGGTCGCTGCTGCTCAACGTGCTCGGGACACAGGTTCTTTTCGAACTTCTCTCCAACCTTCCTTTCCTTGAGGAATGGGGCTTCAAGCCCAACGGCTACTATGCCGCCGCGCGACTCACGGCCTCGCTCATTGTGTCGATATTCTGGAACTTCCTGATGCAGAAAAACTTCGTATACCGACCGACAACATTCGACGAACGCGCGGTGCGCTTCGTGAATCTCATATCCCCCCGTCGCCACTAACAGAACTCCAATATACCATAACGCGAAATCATGGCAGAAAACGAAATAACAATCTCACAGAAAACATCCATGTTCAAACGCTTCCGTGACAGCCTTCAGCAAGGCATCTACTTCGTAATCAATCCATTCGTACGCTTCTTAATCAGAATCGGCGTAACCCCCAACATGGTCACGACCATAGGGCTCCTCGGCAACATAGCCGCAGCTGTAATATTTGTCTATGCAGGCTACACCGCCACAGCCACCGATATGAACTATCCCCTCCTCACATGGGGCGGAGCGGTAATCATCCTCTTCTCGCTCTTCGACATGCTCGACGGCCAGGTGGCCCGACTCGGCAATATGACCTCGACCTTCGGAGCGATGTATGACTCCGTACTCGACCGTTATTGCGAGCTCTTCACCCTCGGCGGCCTCAGCTACTACCTCATCCAGACCGGCTATATCATCGGTGCCCTCATCACTTTCGTGGCTCTCGTCGGCTCAATAATGGTCAGCTACGTACGTGCCCGCGCCGAAGGTCTCGGACTTGAATGTAAGGTAGGCTTCATGCAGCGTCCCGAGCGCGTGGTGGTCACTACCATCGGAGCCCTCGCCACAGGCATCGTAGGGCAATGCGTAGACCCGCAGCGCTTCAACGCCGTCGCAATCCTGATTGTCTGCATGGGCGTGATTGCAGTCTTCGCCAATATCACGGCTTTTGCCCGTGTGGCACATTGTCGCCGTCTGCTCAACAACAAAAAATAATACGGCATCCACCATTCAAGACGATCCACAACAGATATATAACCCACCATTATGGCCGGATTATCACTCCCAACCCGACGTGAAACGAGAATCATAGTTCCGGTGCTCCTGCTATGGCTTATCGTCACCTGCCTCTGTGTAGGCTTCCGTCCGGAACATATCTATATCGCCGTGGCCCTTGCCGCACTCCTCTTCGTGACCGCGACCACCCGACGCCTCGTAGTGGCCCTTCTTCCTTTCATCGTCTTCGGAATTTCCTACGATTGGATGAACATACTCCCCAACTATGAGGTGAATCCGGTGGATATCCGCGGACTCTACGAAGCGGAAAAAAACATCTTCGGAATCACGACTGCCACAGGCGTGCTGACTCCGAACGAATTCTTTGCAACCCACTCCTCAAAGCTGATGGACTTCCTTGCGGGAGTATTCTATCTCTGCTGGGTGCCGATCCCCATTCTGTTCGGTCTCTGGCTCTATTTCAAGCGACAGTACAATGTCTATCTCCACTTCTCGCTTGTCTTTCTCTTTGTCAATCTCCTCGGCTTCACCTATTATTATATCCATCCGGCAGCACCGCCGTGGTATGTGGCCTCGCATGGCTTCGATTTTATCATCGGAACTCCTGGAGAGGTCGCCGGACTCGGCCGTTGGGACGACATGACCGGACTCGGAATCTTCCACGGGCTATATTCCCGCAACTCCAATGTGTTTGCCGCCCTCCCCTCACTCCATGCAGCCTACATGCTTGTCACTTTCATCTATTCGCTCCGCGCACGCTGTTCAAACTGGCTCCGCGGACTCTTCGCGGTGATATGCGCGGGCATATGGTTCACGGCTGTCTACACCTCCCACCACTATATCATCGATGTGCTCGCTGGAATAGCCTGTACACTCATCGGCTACCTGATTTTTGAATATCTGCTCATGAAACTACCGCCATTCTCGCGCTTCATCGACTCATATTCGCGCTACATCTCCGCGCCTACGAAGGCCAAAGCATGAAAAAAGAACTGAAAGACGATTACCGCCGTTCGCTGAAATCGATGGATACCGAAGAGGGCATCGATCTCGCTTTCTACCGTCCTATCGGCTACCGATGGGCCGTGCTCGCATCGCGTTTCGGAATTTCTCCCAACGCAATCACAATCGCGGCCATCTTCCTTGGGATAGGAGCCGGCATCCTCTTTTATTTCCCGAATCTATGGCTCAACGTCGCAGGCATGGTGTTGCTCATATGGGCCAATTCATTTGACAGTGCCGACGGACAGCTCGCGCGACTGACAAAGCAATATTCCCGAATCGGACGGATACTCGACGGTCTGTGCGGTGACTTCTGGTTCGCAGCCATATATCTCGCCATAATATTCCGCGAAATCCATTTTTCCGGCTTTTTCGCCTCACATCCATGGGTGATATGGATTCTGGCTGTCACAACCGCGCTTTGCCACACAAAGCAGGCAGCTATGGCCGATTACTATCGTCAGTTCCATCTCTATTTCCTGAAGGGTGAGGAGGGGAGTGAACTCGACAGTGCCTCTCAGTTGCGACGCCAGCTCGTGGAGAGCGGCATCACATGGCGAAGCAATTTCTTCAAGCGACTCACCATGGGTATATATCTCGCCTACACCCGCCAGCAGGAAGCAACCTCCCCCGCCATGCAGGCACTCCGAATGGAGCTCCGCCGACACTTCAACGGGAGCGATATCCCGCAGGAGTTCCGCAATGATTTCCGCAGAGAGTCACTGCCACTGATGAAATATACCAATATCCTCTCGTTCAACTGGCGCACCATCACGCTGTTCACATCGCTTTTCATCGGACAGCCATGGCTCTACTTCGTCGCCGAACTTACGGTGTTCAACGCACTTCTCATCTATATGATAGTGCGCCATGAACGGCTGTGCAACCGCCTGCGTCTGAAACTTGAAGAAGGAATCTATGGATAGGGAAAAGACGTCAGCCGAAGTCCATGAACTACGCAGGCTCTCAGACCTTATCACCGTGACCGAGACCGATAGCGGAATCAAGGGCATAATATTCGACTACGGAGGCACCCTCGACAGCCGTGGCGACCATTGGAGCCATATCATACTTGACGCCTACCGGGATTCAGGCATAGATATCACGACAGACGATTTCAAAAAAGCCTATGTCTATGCCGAACGCGCGCTTGAAGTACACGGGATAATATCCCCCGACGACAACTTTCTGAGAGTCATGGAGAAAAAAATCTCCCTTCAGTTTAAATACCTGCGTGACAACATGACCCCATGGATAATCCTCGCCGAAGCCTGTATGGAGCAAAAGTCCGCCTCGATTGCACGCTATTGCCATGAATACGCACGCACGTGTGTCAATGAGACAAAAACCACACTTGAAACTCTCTCTGAAAGATATCCGTTGGTGATGGTATCCAATTTCTACGGGAATCTTCCCGCCGTACTCTCCGATTTCGGTATCGACAATTTTTTCTCATCGGTTATCGAAAGCGCACGCGTAGGGATAAGGAAACCCGACCCTGCGATTTTCAGGCTCGCGATTGAAGCTCTTTCACTGAAGGGAAATGAGACCTTGGTTGTAGGCGACAGCATGAAGAACGATATCCGTCCCGCTCTGAGCCTCGGTTGCCGCGTGGCTCATCTGCCAGGCAGGGAGTGGCCGCCCGAATGAAGTATCATCCTACTTCCCGAGAAATTTCGGGGCAAGGATAAAGGCCCCTATAGAGATTCCGAAGTTCCAGTTGCTGTCGTGGGACGACGTATAATTCCCGTAAGCGCTTATTGTCCCGAACGGCAGAGCCAATACGGCCTGCAATTCTCCGAAAAACTGCGGATTGCGAAACCATCGCCCGTATTCCGGACACCCGTTGACACGGTCGTATTCAATCTTCCTCATCGGCAGGAAACAATGCATTGAACCCCTTACCTGAAATGAGCCCGACACCTTCCATACGGGGACAAGCCCGGCGGTAATGAATGAATTCGCCCTGAGTTTCGGATTGAAATAGTTATAGCTCGACGGGGTCGGATGGAAGGCCTCGGCAGCGATTATCGATGCGTCATAGGTCGGCAACAGCTTTCGCGTCGACATAAGCATCCTCCCTGTCAAGCCGAGTGAGAAATATTTATTGACGTCAATATAGTCGGTAGCTGAAAAATCGGCCTGAATCCATTTTAAGTCTTTCCGGGACGGCTTCGCATCCGGAGCCGACGGATAGTAGTGATATCTGCCTGCGGCAGCGAGCAGCGAAGCGCTCAGATTATAGCCTGATGTCGGCGACACATAATTATCATAGGTATTCCGCTCCCAGGTAGCCACGAATTCCCCGAGATTGAACACCCCTTTGTCGTGATTCTCCGACTCACGCGAGTCAAACAGATCGGCATGGTACTTATCGGTCAGATGCCCGTAGCCTATGCCTATCGAAAGCTCTGAACGGAGAGTGGGAGCCGTGGCGTAAAAGGCTCTTACAAAGGTTTCCGATTTCCTTACGAAATCAGGTTCGTGAATCTGATAGAAGAGTTTCTCTGTCTCGTGATACTTTTGCTGCGATGTCACCACCCGCAGTCTCAGCGCCGACGGACGGATGGAATTGAAAATCAGGCTGAATTCCCCTTCCGCAGCCATATAGCTCTGTCCGAGCCAGGCGTTGACATTGGCACGGATTGATTTAAAGTTCAGTGTATTGTAGCCGGCATTGAAAAATAGCATGCTGTTTGTCGACGACGATATATAGCCTCCGATACCGACGGTGAATGGATTCTTAACTATGGCCTTGAAATCAAGCTCTATCATTGAATCCCGCTCATTATAGCGCGGTGTGGGGACGAAATTCTGCAATTTCCCCGAACTGATGGCACGATAGTAGGCATTTCTCCCCTCTATAAGGCTCAATGTGCCTTTACGATGGTCGAAATATGATTTGAGATATGCGTTTTCCGTAGAAGTTCCACCCTTGACGTTCACTTTATTTATCCTTACTTTTGGTGTCGCAGCCTTAAACTCCTTGCGGGCGGCCTCGACCGCCTGCTTCGCAACCCTCGGGCGGACTTTCATCTTTATCGAATCCATCATCTCCAGTCCTCGCTTATAACCTATGTCATATATCTCCTGATAGCGGTCAAAAGCCAGAAGCCCGAATTCGTCAAGATTGACGCGGATATTGACACCCTTGTCTGTCGGGAAAGGATAATCATTGGGCTGCATTATCATCTCTTCAAGCTGGTCCATCATGTTGCGGGTATCGGGAGCCGATTTCCCCGAACCAACGTTCACGCCTATGACGGCATCAGGCTTGAAATCCTCCATCATGACGTCGACCGGATAATTGTCGTAGATACCACCGTCATACATCGGCACGCCGTCGAGCAAAATCGGTTCGAATATCATCGGAAAGGACATCGACATCCTCACGGCATCGCTCAGCGAGCCGCGCCCCAACACCACCTTATGCTTGGCATAGACATCTGACGTGACACAGCGGTAAGGAACGAAGAGACAGTTGAAATCAGCGCCCGACTGTACGGTGTAAGGCGAGAAGATTTCAAGGAAAGCATAGTTCATCGGAATCGGGTTGATGAGACTTATCGGGAGCACGGAGGTGATCTGCGTCGAATCCTTGCCGAGGTTCAGGGTCACGAACGACGGAGTGTTGTGATTGGAACTGAAATAGTATGTATACGCGGGATTTATCTTCCCCGTACTCCAGGCCGCGAAGCCCTTGGAGGCTATAAGCTCAAGCATCTCTGCCGGGGAATAGCCGGACGCGTAGAGTGCGCCGACTATCGCGCCCATCGATGTGCCGGTTATGTAGTCAATCGGAATGTCATTGTCCTCAAGAGCCTGAATCATCCCTATATGGGCTATTCCCTTGGCCCCTCCACCGCTGAGCACAAGGCCTACGCTCGGCCTCGACAGACGTGGCGGCTTCCCTATTGCAGGCCCGGTGGTAACGAAACCGTCGGCGGTCACTGCCGGTGGCGTATCGGTCGTTTCGGCCTTAAGCACGCCACTTATCGCGAGCACGAGAGCGAAAGCGGAAACTATCCTCATAATCCTCCTATATATCATAAAAATCGGTCGTGGTAAAAACGTGAGTAAATGCGTGAATGATATATTACTAACAACCGGACTATGAAAAATGATTAAAAACCTTTAATTTTGCAGCTATAACTTCAGAAGGACGCAATTGTGACACGTCCGCACATTGGAAATCATGAGCGAATTCAATCAGATGCAGGAAATAAAACGCCGTTTCTTTGCCATGCGCAACGGCATCGTAGCCGAGACCATACGGCGTGGCGGTCTACAGTACAAAATGGTTTTCGGACTCAATCTCCCTCAGATTGCCGAAATAGCCGAAGGCTTACCTCACACGCAAGAACTTGCCGAGCAACTGTGGGCCGACAGCAGGACTCGTGAAAGCATGATGATAGCTCCTATGCTGTATCCCCGGGAGCGGCTTACGCGTGAGCGCGCCTCGGAAATGCTCCGAGAATCCCCGACAACAGAGGTGACCGACATACTGTGTCACCGCCTGCTGCGCCATGAGCCATATGCCCTCGAACTTGCGACCGAAGCCTCAACCTCAGCAGAAAGCCTCATCCGCTACGGAGCCTTCCGCCTGATGTTCAACCTCCTCTACACCCATCCTTCGGAAATACGCCCCTTCGTCGAAGCCGAAGCCTCCTGCAACCACCCCCTCACTCTCCCCCTCTGTCGCGCCATGCTCGAAGAGCTCGACTTCATGGATAGTTAGGCACCACTGTCTTTTCCGTGCCTGAGTTCCATTATTTTAATAGGACAGGCAACAACACATTTTCCACATTTTATACAATCGGCATGCAGATAACCGTACTCATTCCCACGGCTGTCATATGGAGTCAGCTGCATCGGGCACACCCTTGCACAGCTCTTACACTTCATCTGGCAGGTATTGGCGACATGAATATTCCTGAAACTTTCAGGCAAGGGAAGTTTCTTAGGCGAGACCCATGAGGACAATGTGCCCATCGGACAGAACGAACACCATGTGCGTGGGGCATATATGAAGGAAAGTATGACGCCGACAATCGTTGTCATAAGTATTATCGTCCAGAAGACGCGCCCTATGGCTGCCCAATCGCCCCATGCGAAATACATCTGCACACCGAAGACCGTAAAGATGAACAACACCATGAAAAGCCGGAACCCGAAGCTCCTCACGAACTCAGGAATAGGCCGGTGAGGTGAATATTTCGCCAGCAGCCTGTCATAGAGGCTCCCCCTCGGACATGCGTTTCCACACCACCAACGCCCCCTCCTAACGGCAAAAGCGACCGGAGCAATCATACATACCAACGCGAGCGACCCAATCACAGGATAGAAATAACCGACTATTAAATAAGCAATTATAATCCAATATAGGTTATAACCTTTGGTAGGCAGATATCGGTGGAAATTCCTTGTACTCATAACATTTATTTTTATTTATCGCAAAATTACAAAGCCTTTGATTGACAGACAACAGATTTTGAATATCTTTGCATTGAAAAAATCTATCAAAGCATGACACTCCAGCAGCTCAGATATATAACAGCCATAGATTCATACAGAAGTTTCGCACGTGCGGCCGAAGAACTCGGAATATCCCAGCCAACCCTGAGCACGCTGTTGCAGAAACTTGAAAATGAACTTGACGTGCGCATCTTCGACCGCTCCAACAAGCACGTCACACCGACCGCCATAGGAGAAAAGATTATCCGGCAGGCCAGACTCACGCTCAATGAGGCAAACCGCATCTCCGAACTTGTCAATGAAGAAAAATGTGAGGTTTCAGGAAAATTCAATCTCTCTGTAGGCCCTTCCATAGCCCCTTATATCCTCCCGCAGTTCATAAAGGCGTATACAGCGATGTATCCGTCGGTAGAACTCAGTATTTCCGAATTGAAGTCTGACGCCATGCTCGACAGTCTTTCTCTTGGACAGATTGACACAGGCGTCTCCATAAGCGGGCATATCCGCGAAGGAATAATGGAAATTCCTCTATACACCGAGCCGTTCTGGGTCTATATAGCGGAGAGCTGCTGGCGAAAACTTCCTGTTTTCAAACCCGAAGACCTCGAGCATGAAAACATGTGGATAATGAAGGAATCACAATGTCTGCGCGAAAGTGCTTTCAGTTTCTGCAAATCACGCAGCACAGGAAAACGCATCTATGAGGCCGGGAGCATCGACACTTTGATAAGAATCGTGGATGCCAACGGAGGCTATACAATCATTCCCGAGATGCATCTGCCGATGCTCACTGACAGGCAACGTGGAAATGTGCGCCGAATCGACGGTGATTTCCTTTCTCAACGGAAGGTTTCGCTCTATATCCGTCATGATTTCATCCGCCAGCAGTTAATCAACAGCATGCTCAAAGCCCTCACCACCTTCATCCCCGCCAACATGCTCGACACCCGTTTACTAAAATATGGAATCAAACTGTAAGAAATATAAGAAGTGAGGGGTTTGAGGATAATATACGGAAGGTTAAATTTTGATTATCGTAAAATATCGCAAAATATCGCAAATTGCGATATTTGATATTGTATTTGCGTATTTACCAGGAAATTATGACAACAAAAGCACCCCGACAATTTGTTTTTTTGTCGGGGCGCTTCGTATATAGACACTTGATATGTCAGTTTGTCGGAAAATGCTTTATCAGTCTTCTTCCTTCATGTTGTGGAATACGTTCTGGACATCTTCGTCCTCTTCGATTTTCTCAAGAAGTTTCTCGATAGCGGCACGCTGGTCGGGGGTAACCTCCTTGAGGTCGTTGGGGATGCGTTCGAATTCAGACGAGATGATTTCGAAACCGTTGTCCTCAAGATATTTCTGAATGTTGGCATATTCCTCGAAAGCGCCGTAAAGCACAATCTGCTCGTTGCCGTCCTCGTCCTCGTCATGGCCGAGTTCGTCAACACCGTAGTCAATAAGCTCGAGTTCGAGATCTTCAAGACTGATTCCGTCCTTGGGTTGAATCTTAAATACGCTCTTATGGTCGAAAAGGAAAGTCAGCGAGCCCTGGGTGCCGAGAGTGCCACCGTGTTTGGTGAAGTATGAACGTACGTTGGCAACTGTACGGGTATTGTTGTCGGTAGCGGCTTCAACAAAGATAGCGATGCCGTGGGGGCCGTATCCTTCGTAGGTGATTTCCTTGTAGTCGCCTGCGTCCTTGTCGGTAGCTTTTTTTATAGCGCGTTCTACGGTATCCTTAGGCATATTCGCAGCCTTTGCGTTCTGCATGAGGGCGCGGAGACGGGGATTGGTAGCGGGGTCGGGACCGCCGGCTTTGGCGGCTATGGTGATTTCCTTACCTATGCGGGTAAATGTACGCGACATGTTACCCCAACGTTTCAGTTTACGTGCTTTGCGGTATTCAAATGCTCTTCCCATGGTGTGAGTTACAATTGATTTTATAGTGTATTTATCTTATTTTCGCATATTATCGGAGTTCCGCCCCGAGTTTCTTTGTGAGATTGGTGATAATCTTGTTCATCACGGCTTCAATCTGCTTGTCCTGCAAAGTTTTTTCAGCATCCTGGAGTGTGAGGGCGATAGCATATGACTTCTTGCCTTCAGGGAGGTTCTTACCTTCATAGACATCAAAGAGGGTGATGTCCTTGAGCAGCTTACGCTCGCTCTCACGGACAGTGGCCTCGACCTGTTCCATCGACACAGCCTTATCGAGAAGCAGCGCGAGGTCGCGCTTGACAGGCATCGTCTTTGCAAGAGGAGTATAGCTCACGCTCTTGCGGAGAGAAAGATTCACGAGCGCATGCCAGTCGAGCTCGCAGAATACAACGCTCTGCTTTATGTCGAACTTGGCAGCAATCTTTTTAGCAACTATACCCATCACACCGAGAAGCTTGCCGGAGCGGGTCGAGATATCGAGCGACGCTGCAAAAAGTTCATGGCGCGAAGCGGTGAGTTTGATTTCCTGAGGATTGATGCCGAGGCGGGCAAAAATATTTGCAACTGCGGCTTTAAGGTCGTAGACCGTAGCTTCCTGCTCGGCACGCCCCCAGTTGCCCGGACGGAGCGCGCCGGTCAGCCACAGTGCAAGGCGCGAGGCCTCACTATAGGGAGCAAGAACATTCTCGGCAGTAGCTTCAGTAGAAGGATTGAAGAAATATACATTGCCAAACTCATACATGGCGAGGTCGGCCATCTTGCGGTTGATATTGTGGCTTAACGATTCAAGCCCTCCGAAGAGAAGAGTCTGACGCATCACGTTGAGATCGTTGCTCAACGGATTGAGAAGTCTGACACAATGGTCAGCCGGATATTCCTGCAACTCACTATAGTAGGCCTCGACCGTGAGAGAATTGTTGAGAATCTCGTTGAAGCCCTCGCCACAGAGTTGCTCGCTGATTAGATTGCGGAGCTTGTTGTCCTCGTCCTCAAAAGACTTCGAGGAAAGGGCAGAGCGGACACTGTCGCTTATCTCCACATTATTATATCCATAAATTCTGAGCACATCCTCCACTACATCACACGGACGGGTGACATCCACGCGATAGGTCGGCACCTTCATCACCACTTTCTCATCGCTAAGCTCAGTGAATTCCATTTCAAGGCTCCTGAGGATTGAAACGACAGTGTCGGCAGGGATATGCTTGCCGACGAGGCGGTCAAGATAGTCAAAACTGAGGTCAACGACCGCAGGCTCGATATGCACGGGATAATTGTCGCATAGCGGGCCGCAAATCTCACCGCCTGCAAGTTCCTTTACAAGCAGGGCCGCAAGGTGAAGGATATAGAGAGTGGCGTTGGGGTCTACACCGCGCTCGAAGCGGAAAGAAGAATCGGTGCTGAGACCATGGCGGCGCGCGGTCTTGCGGACAGATGTCGGGTTGAAGTATGCGCTCTCAAGGAATACGTCGGTAGTGGTCTCGGTAACGCCTGAATCAAGCCCGCCGAAAACACCAGCTATACACATTGGCGACTCGGCATTGCAAATCATCAGGTCGCGCGAATCGAGCGTGTGCTCCACCCCATCAAGGGTCACGAATTTTTCCCCTTCGCGGGCGTTTTTGACCACAACCTTGCCACCGGCAATCTTCGCCACGTCAAAACAGTGGAGCGGCTGCCCCATGGCGTGAAGAAGATAGTTGGTGATATCCACAATATTATTGATGGGGCGTAGACCGATAGTCGTCAGGCAATCCTTAAGCCATTTCGGGGACTCCTTGACAGTGACGCCACGGACGGTGACGCCAGTATAGCGCGGGCAGGCATCGGTGTTCTCCACCTCTACTGTCACACCACCGTCAGGCCTGTCGATGGCAAAAGCCTCATCCGACGGACGACGGAGTTCTGCAGCCTCCGTATGGGCGGCCATCCATGCCGAGAGGTCACGCGCCACGCCGAAATGCGAAGCGGCATCAATACGGTTTGGGGTGAGGTCCACCTCAAGGAGATAGTCGGAGGTAAGACCGTAGTATTCCGCAGCCGGGGTGCCGGGTTTGACATCTTCTGCAATCACGATGATACCGTCGTGGGAATTCCCGACGCCGATTTCATCCTCGGCGCAAATCATGCCCGACGATTCAACTCCGCGTATCTTTGATTTCTTTATCGTGAACTCCTTGTCGCCATCGTAAAGGACAGTGCCTACCGTAGCCACCACTACAGTCTGGCCGGCAGCTACGTTGGGAGCGCCACACACAATCTGGGTCGGTTCTCCGCCCAGACCGAGGTCTACAGTAGTGATGTGGAGATGGTCACTGTTGGGATGCTCCACACAGGTCAGCACTTTGCCTATGACTATGCCGCGGAGGCCTCCGCGGATTGACTCGACCTCCTCGACCGAACCGGTCTCAAGGCCTATCGAAGTGAGTGCGGCGGCAAGCTCGTCGGGACTAAGGTTAAAATCGAGGTATTTCCTAAGCCAATTATATGATATGTTCATGATAATGAAAAGTTCACTGAATTGAATCGTATATGTTTACATTAGGGTGCAAAGTTACGAAATCTCAGCAAACAATCCAAAGTTAAAATCGGCAAAGCTTCACCCCCGCTTCTTCTTGCGGTCATTGTGGACTTTTATGCCGAACACTATCACCGATGAAATGGTGGTAATCAGGTTGGTTATAATCAAGGGCCAGTTGCCAAGCATGAAGCCCTGAATCACGAAAAATATGCTTCCGAAAGCCAGCAGCAGAAAGGTAGGCATGGCGATGCCGTCGGTGTCGCGCGTACGGATTGTGTAGATGGCCTGGGGCAGATAACCGCACACCATGCAGATGGCGGCTGCATAGCCGACGATATTGATGATTACAGGGCTCATAGTCTTATACAGGTTTTATGAAAACAATTATAATCTGTATGAAAAACAATCTCTAAAATGTGTTTAATATCATTTTAACGCCTTCCGCCTGACTTATGTTGTATTTTTTTAGTAATTTTGCGACATGCACCCGACATCCGCACTCAGACTGCTCCTCGCTATAATAGCTGCCGCCATCCTCGCCGCATGCGCAAGCATGGGACGTCCGGAAGGGGGCCCTCGCGACATGGAGCCGCCTGTCTATGTGCGGTCCAACCCGCGGCCTGGCCAGCTCAATGTGAAGAACAACAAGCTTGTGGTTGAATTCGACGAGAATGTGGCTCTCGACGACCCTATGTCGAAAGTCGTAGTGTCACCGGCCCAGAAAACGACCCCGGCAATCTCCGCGATCGGACGCAAGGTCACGGTTGAACTGCGCGACACCCTCCTGCCGAACACCACCTATACTATCGACTTCGCAGACGCCATAAAAGACCTCAACGAATCCAATGTGCTCGACGGTCTCGCCCTCGATTTCGCCACCGGCGATTCGATTGACTCGCTGCGCATATCAGGCATGCTTTTCGAAGCCCGCACGCTCGAACCCGCGCAGGGGATGCTCGTCGGTGTCTACTCAAATCTCTCCGACACAGCCATCCGTACGCTTCCATTCGAGCGCATCACCAAAACCAACCAGCTCGGGCAGTTCACAATCAGGAATCTCAAACCCGGTTCATACCGCATCTATGCCGTCAACGACATGAACCGGGACTACCACTGGGACCGCTCGGAGGATGTGGCCTTCTACGACCTGACAATCTCACCGTCGTCGACTCCTGCCGAATTCACCGACACTCTCGTCAATACCGCCGGCGAGGACTCGATAGTCTCACGTATGGGCACCCGCTTTCTCCCCGACGACATACTGCTCACGTGGTTCAACGAAAACTATGTGGCACAATACCTCCGGAAGCATGACAGAAACGACCCCCGATATATCGATTTCGAATTTGCCGCCAAATCCGACACTCTGCCAATCATAAAGCTGCTCAACAGCCATCGCGCAGGCGACGACATTTCAAAATGGGCGGTAATAGAGGCCAACCCCACACTCGACACCCTGAGATACTGGATTACCGACACCTCCCTCATCTCAATGGATACCCTGCGGCTCGCCGTCTCCTATCTGCGCCCCGACTCCCTTGAACGCATGACAATGACCACAGACTCCCTGCGGCTCGTGGACAAGGGTGCGAAAAACCGTCGCAAACAGATGGAAAAAGAGGCGAAAGAAAGAGAGAAGCAGAGGGAGAAAGAGAGAAAGGATCTCGAGAAACAAGGGGTTAACCTCGATTCTCTCGACGCTGCCGACACGATTCCTCCGCGACCCAAACCTATTGATTTCAAAGTCACTTCCGGAGGCTCTCAGGACTTGAACCGTCCGATTTATTTCACTTCATCCACTCCGATTGCTTCAATCGATACATCGGCGATAAGATTCGAAGAACTGATTGACTCAGTGTGGCAACCGCTCAAGGCACCGCATATCGAACGGATATCTCCACTCAACCCTTTGAAATTCAAGGCAGACTATAAATGGGAGCCGGGAAGCAAATATAGGCTCACCATTGATTCAGCCGCCATCTACGATGTCTATGGATTCACAAATGACTCCATAGGCCAGGAAATCAACGCCAAGAAGCTCGACGAGTATTCCACTCTCGCGTTCAATATCTCGGGGCTCAATGGCCGTCCCGCCATAGTCGAAGTCCTCGACGGCTCCGACAAAGTTGTGGCAGCCGCCCCGGTCACCGGTTCGCTGGGCAAAATCGAATACCTCTCTCCGGGAACATACTATGCCCGTCTCTTTATCGATGCGGACTCCAATGGCGTCTATAGCGGAGGTGTGCTTGACTCCATCCAACCGGAGGAGGTCTACTATTACCCCAAGAAAATAAACCTTAAGAAAAACTGGGGAGTGGAGCAGTCGTGGGACATCAACGAGCTTCCGATTGACATGCAGAAACCTCTTGAAATCAAGAAGAACAAGCCCAAACGCAAACGTGGCGAAGAAGACGACACACGAAACAATGATGAGGAGGAAGAAGACGAATTCTTCGACGACCCATTCATGAACGCTGCTACACGCAACCAGTTCGGCAACAACTACTACGACGACCGTCGCAGATATTGAATAACAACATACCAAGGATAGACCGAGCAGCTTATAAATGCTTAATTCTCCCTGGAAATGACAAAATCGAATAGGGACATAAGCTTTCCTACCACCGGCGAATCAAACGAAGAAAGCAGTGCGGATGCTTCATCGCGCATGCGCTTCATTGTCTCATAGGCATACTCTATACCCCCGTTGTCACGGGCAAAAGCCAAAAGACGTTCGATATCACCCTCACTCAATGCCTTGTCAGATGTCAGCAACGCATACATAGAGTCGCGTTCGGCAGATTCTGTGTTGCCGAGGGCATAGAGCAGAGGCAATGTGACTTTCCCCTCCCTTAGGTCATTTCCGGTCGGCTTCCCTATGGCCCTGTCATTGAAATAGTCAAAGATATCGTCCTTTATCTGGAAGCAACGGCCAAAAAGCTCGGCAAAACGACGCATCGCGTCAAGACGCCAGTCGTCAACACCGGTGCAATAAGCGCCCATCGACACACAGGACACGAAAAGCGAGGCTGTCTTGTGGGAAATCACCTTATAATATGACTCCTCGTCAAGCTCATGGTAGCGCGCATTATAAATCTGGTCCATCTCGCCGAGTGAAAGCAGCTCGCCAAGGTCGGCTATCGCGCGTATCACCCTCAGGTCTCCGGTGCGGGTGGCAAGTTTCAAAGCATTAGAGACAAAAAAGTCACCGACAAGCACGGCCACATGGTTATCCCACATAGCATTTATAGTCTCATGGCCATGGCGGCAGTCAGAATCGTCGACCACATCGTCGTGAATCAGCGATGCATTGTGAAGAATCTCCACTGAAGCCGCCGCAGTAATCACATTGTCGGTCACCTCTCCGAAAAGTTTGGCGGTAAGCATCACCAGCATCGGACGCAATTGCTTCCCTTTGTGGCGGAGATAGTTTGCGACCACCCTGTTCATCATCGGATTTGACGAATCAAGCGTTTGGCCGATTAGCGAATCAAGCCTGGCCAGGTCTGATTTTAGTGAAAGCCTTATATCTTCGAGGGCGGTCATGTGATGGTTTGAAAATGTAGGCCACAAATTTACAAAAACTTCGCGGGCGTCGCAAATAGACGTTCCAAAATCATGCCATTTTGATAATTTAAGTGCGATTTGAACTGATTTTACCCTTAGTTGGGCTGATTTTACCCTTGAATAGAGCAAAAATGGCATAATTTTGTCCCCGCAATAAGCAAACTCTGACGGATATATAAACAGCAAACAGAAAGAATTTATCGTGAGATAAAAAGGAATACTGATTCTTTAAATGAAATTATGAAAGACTGCATACACGCATGTAGTGACCCATATAATGGTCAATGAATATCCGGCGAAGCGATTTCGCCGGATATTTATTTTATAGCAACTCATCCCCGCCCGCAGGCATAGCTCTCCTCATATGACTTTTCCTTGCGGTAGGCGGTCGGGGTGAGGCCGTAGGCAGCCTTAAAGCATTTGCCGAAATAGTTAAGGTCGGCAAAGCCACATTCAAATGCAATCTCCTTCATGGTGACATCCGTCTTTGCAAGCAACTCGGCTGCATGGTTGAGCCGCGCCTGCCGCAGGAAATCGGCAGGAGTCACGCCCATCAGCGAGCGCATCTTCCTCGTAAGACCGCTTCGGCTGACAGCGGCAGCCTCGGCCATATCGTCGACGCTCGCGTCGGTGTCTGAAAGATGATTGTTCACATAATCCACAATCCTGTCCATAAACAATCTGTCGGCTTCGGTAATTTCCGGCTCTGCTACAGGCTCAGCCACAATACGCGACGAAGGCTCATCCGCGACTGTTTTCTCATCAGACGCCCGGCCCTGATTTTTCGACAAAAGGCTCAGATAAGCCTCGAGAGTCTCGTTCTGCTTGCGCTTCATGTCACGGACATAGATATACAGGCGTATGGCAAGGAGTATCAATATTACAATAATTACTCCAAACAGGATTTTTGCAAGCGCCGTCTCATAAAATTTCGGTTCAACCCTTAAAATCAAAGAGCGACTGCACAGAAAATCCGCTCCGCTTCCATCGGTAAGGCGCACTTCAAGTTCGTAGGTACCCGGACTTAGCCCCAATAAAGTTATCGAGCGGTTTGACCCGAGCCTTGTCCACTCTCCGTCGTGGAAACGGAACTCATAAGCCACCCCTTCACTGCTGCAATGACTCTGGGCGGAGAAATGCAGGGTGATATTTCTCTGATTTTTATCAAGGACTATCCTGTCGGTAGAGGCCGAAAGCAAGGAATCCGGTTGATTCTCGATTGAAACCGACGTAAAAGCCAGGCGAGGGTCAGACCTCTTCTCAGGTTCCGGCGAAAGCGAAGCCATCACAAGACCATCCTCAAGGCCGAAAAGCCAACGGCCATCGTCAAGACGCAAAGGCCTACACTCCCTGAACCGCATCTTACCTTGCCAGAAACCTTCGCCATAAACCCTGACATTCCCGTCAGGGCCTACCGAGTAGACAAGATTGTAGCTCACCACTAAAAAGCCCTTCCCGCTGTCAAGCCCCGTAAGGGCGATGGCAACATCCGACGGGAAGGCAGGCCGCACAGAGTGGCGCGAAAATTTCCAGTCGATATCACCACAGATAGAACAAACGTTGACCGCGTCGCTCTCTGTAGCCACATAAAGCCTGTTTTCACCGGCCGAAAGCAGGTCCATTACTGCCACACAGCCCAGCGACTCAACATCTCTCGGCCTCGTGACGCAAAGGTTGAAATCCATCGCTCCATTCCTGCCGTGAGGAAATATCCTCAACAAGCCCGCAGTAGTCGCAACGAGAATCATTGAATCGCCGTCAGCAATCAGCCTCCGGCAGCTCTTCGCCGCTTCTGGATAGCCATCAAGAGTTCTCAGCCTTCTCACAACCGGAGCCTCACCGGAAGGAGACTCGACCGTAACCACACCCTGACCGAGCGTAGCGGCCCAAAGCCGGCCCTCCTTATCAATAAGCGTATCGTAGACATGCCCTCCCGCAATCCATCTAACCGAATAGCCGGCGCCATTTTCCATCAGACGGAAAAGGCCATCAGGCTTTGACCCGAGCCACATAGTGCCATCGTCCGCAGCCTTAATCGAATAGACAGGATGGCCGAATGACTTAAATTCCGTCGACAATTTTCCGTCAGGGCCAAGATAACTGACCGAACGCATATCGGGAGAATAGACCGAGACCGCCTTTCGGGTGTTGTCAGCAATCCATATACGTCCGCGAAGGTCCTTGCCCATAGCCAATATGCGGCACCCGTCAACATCAGGAACCCTCTCATAGGGCAGATAGCCGAGCGACACACGGTGGGCCCCAAGCTTGCTGCACAGCCAAAGTTTTCCGTCGGAATCCGCCGTGCAATACTTCACACTGTCGTCAACCAGACCGAGACCTGCAAGGCCACGCACGGGAGCGGGAGCTGAATCCGATTCACCGTAAACCACAGCTCCGTCCTTGACTATAGCCCATTGACCGCCGATGGAATCCCGGCGGGAATACACCTGACGCGAACGGGAATACTCCCCTACGCGTTCGAGCCTCACATCTCCGTCGGCCATCGCCGCAATCGCGGGCCTTTCCTCCGACTGCCTCGCATGCGCAGGATTCTCATCCGAAAGAATGATATACGGCCCGTCGACACACTCCACAATCAGTTCTCCGTTACGCCCCTTATACCATTCCTTCATTGACACAATCCTTCCGAATTTCTCTTCAAGGGCCGAATTGATATCCGAAAATTTATAGGTATCGATGTCAAAAAGCACAAGTTTGTCGTCAATCCTGCACCATATATTACCCTTCGACGACAGCATCATGTCGCGGAAACGGCTCGAATATCGGCGTATATCATCGTTTATTCCGGGACGTATAGGTGCAAATTCATTGCCGTCGAAACGGTTGATACCATTCCAGGTCGCAAACCACAGCATGCCGTAGCGGTCCATCACAATCTGTTTGACAAGATGTTGCGAAAGGCCGGAATTCTCGTCGAAAGTCTCGATGCGGCAAAATGGCGTGGCCGCATGCATAACGATGAACAGAAGCTGTAATATTATGAATATCTTTAAGCGTTTCATGGTAAGTTTTGCAAAGTTAGCTCAAATAAAACATTTTTTAAATTTTTGTTTTGTTAAATCTTTGATTTTCCAACAACAAAAGCCCTCCTACGACGATTTTACCCTCAGTTTATGCAATTTTCACACCCACAGGAGCCGATGATTGCAGGATTTTGGCTAACTTTACAAGCCATAAGCAGATGGAACGCCCACGGGCACATCTGACAGAACATGACAGACCGCACACTTCAATTATGGAGAAACGCCTATTCCTTCTCGACGCATATGCGCTGATTTACCGCGCTTACTATGCCCTGATACGCTCGCCACGATTTACCGGAGCGGGATTCAACACATCGGCCGTGTTCGGCTTCTGCAACACTCTTGACGAACTCCTTCGCAAAGAGAACCCCTCGCATATAGCCGTATGCTTTGACCCGCCGCACGGCCATACCTTCCGCCATGACGAATATCCCGACTACAAGGCCCAGCGCGACAAACAGCCGGAGGATATCACAGCCTCAATTCCATACATCAAACGAATCCTCGAAGCCTACCGCATACCTGTCATAGAGGTTGAGGGCTATGAGGCTGACGACGTAATAGGCACACTTGCCGTCAGGGCCAGGGAAGAGGGATATGACACCTACATGATGACCCCCGACAAGGACTACGGACAGCTCGTTGCGGACCACATATTCATGTACCGTCCCGCACTACGAGGCGAAGGGTTCGAAATCCGTGATTCAGCCCGTGTGTGCGAACGCTACGGCATAAGCGACCCGAAACAGGTAATCGACCTTCTCGCCCTCGAAGGAGACGCCTCCGACAATATTCCCGGTTGCCCCGGTGTCGGAGAAAAGACGGCCCGCGCGCTGATAGAGACATGGGGGTCGGTAGAAAATCTTCTCGCCAACACCGACAAGCTCAAAGGCGCCCTACAAAAAAAGGTCATTGAAAACACCGATAAAATCATACTTTCAAAACGGCTGGCCACAATAAAGACCGACGTGCCTGTCGACACCGAAATCGCATCACTCGAACGTCGACCCGTCGACATAGACAGCCTGATAGAAATCTACTCCGAACTGGAATTCCGTACGCTCATCGGACGGCTCAAGGCCTCACGCAAAACCGCCGAAATCCCAAACGGCTCCACGGAGAAAGCCGTCACGGTAAGCGACAAGGCAACACCGGCATCAAGCCATACAACCGTCACCGACGACAATTCAGGCATGGGGTCCTTGTTTGACTTTCCGGAAGACACCGCATCCGAAGATGTCCCGCTCGCCAAAGCCTGCGAGGACCGCTCATACACCATCATAATGACTCCTGCGGAGGCAGCTGAAATCATCTCGCGCATAGCCAAAGCCAACGCAATAGGTATGGCACTCTATGCCGTAGGCGATGAGGCAATGACAGCCGACTGGAAAGGCATAGCACTTGCGGTTGAGGAGTGCAACGCTTACTTCATCACCTTCTCTCCGGAAACAAAATCCGAGATTCTCGCCTTGATCGAGCCTCTTTTCACCGGCGAGGCGACATTGGTCAGCCACGACATCAAGCGCGACTATCTCTTGCTCAAAAACGCCGGGATAAATCTCACCGCGCCATATTTCGACACCTCCGTGGCCCACTACCTCGTAGACCCCGAAGCCCGCCACGAGTTGCGCTATGTCGTAGGGAAATATCTTCACCTTGAACTCTCAGGAGTAGCCCCCGACGCGAAAGCCGGACATCCGAAAAAAGCGCTCGAAATCCATGAAGCGTGCGCCCGCTACTGCGAGGAAGCCGACCTTAGCCTACGCCTGCGCCTCCCTCTTGCCGAAAATATAGCCGAGCGCGACATGACACAGCTCCTTACTGACGTAGAGTTGCCGTTAATCCGTGTCCTCGCCGAAATGGAATATACAGGAGTGAGGATTGACTCTTCCGTACTCACATCGCTCTCGGCAAAACTCAAGGAACGCCTGCGCGGAATGGAAGAGGAAGCCTATGAGATGGCCGGCGGCCCGTTCAACATCGGTTCGCCCGCACAGGTCGGCATGGTGCTTTTCGACCGCATGCAGATTGACCCTAAAGCGAAGAAAACCGCCCGGGGCTCATACTCCACCACAGAACAGACGCTCGAGAAATACGCGGCCAAGGTGCCGGTGGTAAATCTCATCCTCAAAATCAGGAGGCTGAAGAAACTTATCACCACCTATCTCGACGCGCTCCCCTCGATGGTAAATCCTGCCACAGGCAAAATACACACATCTTACAATCAGACCGTCACCGCAACGGGACGCATCTCGTCGACCAACCCGAACTTACAGAATATCCCCATACGCACCGACGACGGGCGCGAAATCCGCCGCGCCTTCATCGCCGACCCCGGTGACCTCATGATGAGCGCCGACTATTCGCAGATAGAACTGCGTCTGATTGCCGACCTGTCAGGAGACCGCGACATGATAGATGGCTTCCTGTCAGGCGACGACATACACCGCATAACCGCATCGAAAATCTACAATGTCCCGCTTGCGGAAGTGACCGACGACGAACGCCGCAGAGCCAAAACGGCAAACTTCGGTATAATCTACGGCATATCGGCCTTCGGTCTCGCCGAACGCCTCGGTATCGCCCGCGCGGAAGCCAAAAAGCTTATTGACGGATATTTCGCCACCTATCCCCATATCCGCGACTACCTTGAAAAAGCCGTGGAGGATGCACGCGCCCATGGCTATGTCACGACCAAAATGGGACGTCGCCGCTATCTCCCCGACATCAATTCACGCAACGCTGTCGTGCGAGGTTTCGCAGAACGCAATGCCGTCAACGCCCCGATTCAAGGTTCGGCCGCCGATATAATAAAGGTGGCAATGGTCAGGATATTCAATGAAATGGAAAGACGGAGACTGCGCTCACGCATGATTATGCAGGTACATGACGAACTTATTTTCAACATCCGCCCCGACGAACTCGATGAGATGAGGACACTCGTGGTGTCCGAGATGGAGGGCGCCTTCCACGGAGCGGTGCCGCTCTCCGTTTCGGCAGGAGTGGCCGATAACTGGCTCGAAGCCCATTGACACATCCACCGCGACAACAGTTTTACACCTATTTATATTATAGACATACCCTACCACCACTATATGACTCAAGACGAAAGACTTAAAATAGAAGAACGCATCGTCACGATGCTGAAGACAGTCTACGACCCTGAAATCCCCGTAGACATCTACAACCTCGGCCTCATCTACGGCATAGACCTTGACGATGATGGCAACCTCAAGATAGACATGACACTGACAGCCCCGAATTGCCCGGCAGCCGACTTTCTCGTCGACGATGCCCGCATCAAGCTTGAAAGCATCGAGGGGGTGAAAAGCGTAGATATCCGTATTGTTTTCGAGCCGGAATGGACCAAAGACATGATGACGGAAGAGGCCAAGCTCGACCTCGGATTCCTATAACAGACAGATGCGCAGCAAGACATATTTCATAAGCGACCTCCATCTCGGTGCATCCTACATCGCCGACCCGCGCGCCCATGAACTACGCGTGGTAGGCTTCCTCCGCTCCATTGCCGAGGATTGCAGACGACTGATTCTATTAGGCGATATACTCGACTACTGGTGGGAATACCGCACTGTGGTGCCACGCGGTTTCATCCGTTTTTTCGGCGCCCTCGCGGAGCTTGCCGACGCAGGTGTCGAAATCGTGTGGTTCAAAGGGAATCATGACATATGGATATTCGACTATCTCCCGAAAGAAATAGGCCTGAAGATTCACGACGGGATAATGGTCACGGAAATGGACGGCAAGCGTTTTCTTCTCGAACACGGCGACGGCGTAGGACGTCTCCCATGGTCATTCCGACGCCTACGGGCCCTCTTCCGCAACCGTGTGGCCCAGCGGATGTATGCCGCTATCCATCCCCGATGGACTATAGGCTTCGCCCATTCATGGTCGTCACGCTCACGCAAGCAGGGAGGATATGTAGCGCCACAACATGCCGGCGACAACCTCATAGAATTTGCACGCGCCTACAATTCTGACAGCAGCCATGAAAAAATCGATTATTTCATATTCGGCCACTGCCATATCCTCCTAAGAGAGCGACTCGACGATGGGTCGGAAGTTGTCATTTTAGGTGACTGGATCAACAAGTTCACCTATGCGGTATGGGACGGAAATCGGCTCACAATACACCAATACGAGGAAAAAAAGAAATAAAAATTCATAGTTTTAACGTATTTTAACCATAATAATCAATTTAACAAATAAATCACAACCGCCTATAAATCAACATATTATCCATATAATTTGCAATATATGCAAAGTTTAGGATATAAAATTATGTTGGAAAACATATAGAAAAATTTGCCGAGGGAGCTTTCTTGGCCTACCTTTGCATCACGAACCTAAAACAATCTTTTTTACCTTAGAAATTGTACCTATTGGAAACTCATAAGAGGGAGCTGCGTGAAGCTGCTCCCTCTTAATTTTTATTAAAATCATCCGTAGCTATTGCAAAATCCGATAGAAGGATATATCTTTGCACTAAAATCAAATTTGTAATCATTCCAATTTTGTAATCATCACCGATGAGGAAATACAGTTTCACCACACAGGAAATAATCGACACGCTCTCGGCCAATGGCGTCAAAGCCTCGGCACAGAGGATGGCGATACTTCGCTTCCTGATGGAAAACCGTGTACATCCGACGGTCGATGAGATTTTCAAGGCGCTCCAGCCGACAAATCCGACACTTTCGCGCACGACAGTCTACAACACCCTGCGCCTGCTTGCCGGAGCCGGTATAATAAAATGCATAGAGACCGGCGGCGACGGAGCCAGATGGGACTATTCGCAACATGACCATGCACACTTCCTGTGTACCTCATGCGGGCATGTGACCGACGTTGACTACAGAATCTCCTCTCCGACGTTTCCACTGCCACCGGCCGGATACACCGTACAGACAGCCGACATAATCTTCAGAGGCACATGCCCCGCCTGTACAGCCTCCAAAGCCTGCTGACGCCACTGATTACAGGAGAAACAACACATATCAGAGACATCAAATTTTAAAGTATAATTATCATAAAACAATCATCAATCATGAAAAAGAAATTTATCTGCACCGTATGCGGCTATGTTCACGAAGGCGACGAAGCACCCGAATTCTGCCCCCTCTGCAAGGCTCCCCGTTCGAAATTCAAAGAACTCAATGAGAGCGAAGCACTTGAATTCGTGACCGAGCACGTCATTGGCATCGCTAAAGACACCGACGACGAAATGAAGGCCGACCTCCGCGCCCACTTCGAAGGCGAATGTGCCGAAGTAGGTATGTACCTCGCAATGTCGCGTCAGGCTGACCGCGAAGGATATCCCGAAATCGCAGAAGCCTTCAAACGTTATGCAATCGAGGAAGCAGAACACGCTTCAAAGTTCGCCGAACTCCTCGGCGAGTGCGTATGGTCGACAAAAGAAAACCTCGAGAAGCGCATGGCAGCCGAGGCCGGAGCAAATGCTGACAAGATGCGCATCGCCCGTCGCGCCAAAGAACTCAACCTCGACGCCATCCACGACACCGTTCACGAAATGGCCAAGGACGAAGCCCGCCACGGACAGGGATTCCAGGGTCTCTACAACCGCTACTTCAAGAAATAAGCAAGCCATAACAATCTGACCACCCCGATACAGGGGTGGTACAGAAAATCAGAAATGACATAAATGACAGAGTTAATAAGGGGGTTAAATCCTCTTGAAAACCAGTCTGTCATTTATGCCATTTCTGATTTCCTGTATCCTATTCTTCCCAAATCGCCCGACCGACAGTTAATAATTCTTAACTGAGAGAAAATACTGTAACGGTTTTGTCGAAGTATTGTAACTATGTTGTAACTTTGCACATCATACCTTAGTAAACAACGCTACTGACGGCACGACAGACTCCAAACCGTCACCATAGAATAAACACAGAGAGCAAAATCATGAAACATAAATTCATAGCTGCGTTAATCACACTTACCGCAGGCCTCGTCGGTGTCGGTTGTAGCTTAAGCAACTCACACAAAACAGAGACTAAAGAGGTCAATGAGCCACGGCAGATAAAAACCCCCGTCAGCTTCAACCGCGACAGCGCCTACTCATATGTCAGGCGTCAGGTGTCATTCGGCCCACGCGTATCCGGTACGGAAGGAAACCGCAAGTGCCGCGAATATATCGTATCTGAACTGAACCGCCACGGAGCAAGCAATATAAACATCCAGGAGGGAGAAGTGACAGCCTTTACGGGCAAACATCTTCCCATTGCAAACATAATGGCCTCATACCGGCCTGAAGACCCCAACCGCATACTGCTTCTCGCTCATTATGACACACGCCCCTGGGCTGACTCAGACGTGAAGGAAGAAAACCGTTTCCGCCCCGTGCTCGGAGCCAACGACGGCGCGAGTGGCGTGGCAGTCCTCCTTGAGATAGCCAGACAGCTCAACATCTGTGAACCGCCAATCGGAGTCGACCTCCTGTTTGTCGACGCCGAGGACTACGGACAGGCATCCGGATTTTCCGCACACGATTCCACATGGTGTCTCGGCACCCAATACTGGGTCAAGAACATGCCTTATGCCTCCGACTCCCTGCCACGCTATGCCATACTTTTCGACATGGTAGGTGGGCTTGACGCGAAATTCCACCGTGAATACTTCTCCGACGAGGAGGCAAGCAAACTTGTAGACAAAGTATGGGCCATGGCCCAGAACTCAGGTTTCGGTGACCGCTTCATCAACCAGAAGGGTGGAGCCGTGGTCGACGACCACATATTCCTAAACAAGGCCGGCATCCCCGCCATCGACATCATCGAATCCAAGAATCCTGCGACAGGCACATTCGCGCCCACCTGGCACACAGTCAACGACAACCTCGACCACATCGACCCCTCCTCCCTCCATGCCGCCGGGCAGACCGTACTCAACCTCATCCACAACGAAATCCTCTGCAAGGAATAGAGCAAGTCCACAAGCCCAATTCCGCCACCATGGGGGATGGCAACACATAAGCCTCTTCAGAACGAATAAACAATAAATCGGGAGCGTCTCTTAAGGCGCTCCCGATTCGTTTAGAACTGATGATTATATGTATGCTTTATTGCAGCGTGCCTTTATTGGCCTGGTCAATCATCTCCTTGCTTGCCGTGATGTAAATCTCGACACGACGATTCTGAGCGCGGCCTTCAGCAGTAGAGTTCGACGCTATATAGTCCTGCATCGGGAGGCCTTCAGCTGAAAGACGGGTTGCGGCAACACCGCTGTTGAGAAGATAGTTGCGCACGGCGTCAGCACGGCCGGTAGCCACGCGTTCGTTGACGGACAGAGAGCCCGTATCATCCGTATAGCCATAAATCTGCACGTTTGTGCCGGGATTATTGATAAGCGAAGCGGCAAACTTGCTGAGGTCAGTACGGGCGTTGGAGCTGAGAGTGGTGCCGTTGGTCGGGAAGAGAATACCACCATTGAAGGTCACCTGAATAGCCTGAAGACCGTTTTCATCGGTCACCTGCTTGATTTCAGCCTGCTTTGCGAGCTCAGCCTGGAGTTCAGCCTGCTGCTTGTCCATCTTCTTGCCGATAAGCACACCGGCTCCAGTACCTACGGCAGCACCGATAGCGGTACCGATAGCAGCACCCTTGCCGCCACCGATGAGAGCGCCAAGGCCTGCGCCGAGAGCCGCACCGCCGCCACCGCCGATTGCAGCACCCTTACCCGTGTTTGTCCACGATGAGCATCCTGTGGAGAGAAGCACACACAGTGCCATAGCAGGAATTCCTAATGCTTTTGCGAGTTTCATCTTTTTAAATATTTTAAGTTAACGTGTTAAATCTTGACGCAAAAATAGGGAATTCCTATAACATATCCCAATAAATTCCAACGTGAGAGGGAATTTTTCATTGCGTCTTCATTAGATAATACATTAAAGACAAAAATAAAGTTTTCGGAGGTAGAGGTTTCTTTGATAAAAAATTCTTAATTTTGTGTCCGTTATGGCGACGTAAACTCCTTCCGTCAAAATAACCGTGGCATCCAATCAGCGTGAGCTGCCTGTCTAAAACGAAGGTTAACCTTATAAGATACCAAGCATCCGTGCGCAGTTTCTCTTCCAAGAGCAGCCTCCTGCTCTATCATGCGGGAGCGGCAATAGCGGTTATAGGCTGGGGCATATCGTTCATATCAACAAAGGTGCTCCTCGGCAGCGGGCTCAACCCGATTGAAATCTACATCTACCGCTTCGCAATCGCCTACCTCGCCCTTCTGATTTTCAGTCACAAACGCATCCGCAGCAATTCATGGCGCCATGAACTCCTTTTCATGCTCGGCGGCATGGTCGGGGGCTCGATTTATTTCATTGCCGAAAACGTGGCTCTGGAATATACCCTCGTGAGCAATGTCTCGCTTATCACCTCGCTCTCCCCCCTGCTGACAGTGCTTCTAATCGGCTTCCTCTACCGCTCCGAACGCCCGGGCAAAGAGACTATCCTCGGCTCCACAGTGGCTTTCCTCGGGGTCGGACTCGTGATTTTCAACAGCAGTTTCAACCTTAGCATCAATCCGCTCGGCGACCTGCTGTCACTTCTCGCCGCCTTCTGCTGGGCCATCTATTCGATTATCCTCAAAAGGGTCAATCCCCTCTACAGCGCGCTGTTCATCACCCGCAAGACATTTTTCTACGGCGTAATCACCGCCCTGCCCTTCCTCCTTATAGAATCAGAGATAGCATCTCCCTCTGTGCTGATGCAACCGAAACTCCTGCTCAACCTCCTGTTTCTCGCGCTCTACTGCTCTATGTTCGCCTATCTGCTCTGGGCAATGGCCATAGGCAAACTCGGCGCGGTCAAGGCAAACAACTATATGTACTTCCAACCGGTAGTCACCCTGGTTTTCTCATTCCTTATTCTCGGAGAGAAAATCTCGGCGGTGGGCTATACGGGTTGCGCCATGATTCTACTCGGCGTATGGATGTCAGACTACCTGCAACAGCGCAAACTGCGCGTGAAAAACAAATAACCGGAAAATAATAAACCGCAAAATATCTCCACATAATGAAGAAAACCCTGTTAAGCACCCTGCTTCTCGGCGCCACACTCGGCATGGGAGCAGTCACGCCCCTATGGCTCCGCGACGTACGCATATCGCCCGACGGTTCAAAGATTGCTTTCACCTATAAAGGCGACATCTTCACTGTAGCCACCGCCGGCGGGCGCGCCACCCAGCTGACCACCCAGCCATCCTATGAATCAGACCCGATATGGTCGCCCGACGGCACTAAAATAGCGTTTGCAAGTGACCGCGAAGGCGGAACCGACATCTTCATCATGGACGCTAAAGGGGGCGAGGCAAAACGCCTCACCGCCAACTCGGCGACAGAAACCCCTCAGGCCTTCACCCCCGACGGTAAATATGTGGTCTACTCGGCTTCAATACAGGACGCTCCCGCCAGCCTCCTTTTCCCTTCCACCGGCCTCACGGAACTCTATAAGATACCGGTCACCGGCGGACGCCCCGTGCAGATACTCTCCACCCCCGCCGAAGCCATAAGCTATCTGCCCGACGGGGAGTCATTCCTTTATGTTGACCGCAAAGGCAACGAGGACCAGTGGCGCAAGCACCACACATCCTCAATCACACGCGACATATGGAAATATGACGCCAAGACAGGACGCCACACCAATCTGACAGCACATGCCGGTGAGGACCGTAACCCTGTGGCCTCCCCCGACGGGAAAACAATCTATTTCCTCAGCGAGCGCGACGGAGGCAGCTTCAATGTCTACTCCTGCCGGGCTGACGCCCCCTCCAAACTGACGGCGCTGACATCGTTCACCACCCATCCCGTGCGCTTCCTCTCCCGAGGAGCCGACGGCACCCTCGCCTTCACCTACGACGGAGAAATCTACACCATGCGTCCGGGTAGCCAACCGGCCAAGGTCAATATCGACGTCACTATCGACGAGGCAAACCCCTCCTTCATCCGCAATTTCTCTTCCGGCTCGCGCGAGGCCAAAGTGTCGCCCGACGGCAAGCAGGTGGCTTTCGTGAACCGTGGCGACATCTTCGTGACATCCGTCGACTACCCCACTACGAAGCAAATCACCTCCACCCCTCAGGGCGAAGGCTCGATTGCCTGGGGCGACGACAACCGCACATTATATTATCATTCAGACCGCGACGGCCACTATAATATATATCGCGCGCGCATCAACCGCTCCGACGACCCCAACTTCCCCAACGCGACCATCATCGACGAGAAGGCAATGTTTGACCCGGCCGACAAGACCGACCGTATGAACCCCGTGGTGTCGCCCGACGGCAAGAAGATGGCCTTCGTGCAGGGACGCCGCGATATCGCCGTTATGGACATCGCTTCGGGCGAGGTCAAGCAGCTTACAAACGGTAATATCTACACCGCGCGCGACGGCGAAATCGAATATTCATGGTCGCCCGACGGGAAATGGCTCGTGGCGACAGTCGACATGCACAAACGCGACCCCTACTTCGACATCGCCCTCATCAACGCCTCAACCGGCGAAATCACCAACATCACCAATTCCGGCTACATCAATGTGGCACCCCGCTGGGTTATGGGAGGCGACGCCATCCTCTTCATCAGCGACCGCTACGGCATGCGCAGCCAGGCCTCATGGGGATCCAACTACGATGCCATGCTCGTGTTCACCAACCAGAGCGCCTACGACCGCTTCCGCCTCTCGCCCGAGGACTTCGACCTCAGCAAGGAAGTGAAATCCGCACAAAAGCCAGGAGCCGGCAAGGGCACCAAGAGCGACAAATCAAAATCAAAGAAAGCCGACAAGTCGAAAAAGGAGAGTGAGACCGAGAGCGCCCCGAAACCGCTCAACATCGAACTCGAAGGCATCGAAGACCGCATAGTGCGTCTCACCCCCTTCTCATCCGACATGGCCGACGCCTATATTGACGATAAGGGCAAGACCCTCTACTTCCTCTCGGCCTTCGACGGGGGCTTCGACCTTTGGGAAATGGACCTCCGCGACGGCGATGTCAGCATGAAAAAGAAACTCGATGCCGACGCCCTGTCGCTCCAGCCCGACGCAGAAGGAAAAAACCTCTTCCTACTCGGCTCGTCGTTCATGCGCAAGATGGGCCTTTCAGGCGGCAAGATGGAGCCTATAACATTCAAGTCCAAACAGAAAGTCGACCCCATCCGCGAGCGCGAATATCTCTTCGACTATATCCTCGCCGAGGAGCAGGCCCGCTTCTTTGACCCCGCGATGCACGGTGTGGATTGGAAAGCCATGGGCGAGGCCTACCGCAAGTTCCTCCCGCATATCAACAACAATGCCGACTTCGCCGAAATGGCAAGCGAACTCCTCGGCGAACTCAACGTATCCCACACAGGTGGCCGCTACTATCCTCACGGAAGCCCCGAACCCACGGCCTCACTCGGACTCCTTTATGACATGACCTACACCGGCGACGGTCTCAAAGTCGACGACATCCTTGAAAACGGGCCATTCGCCCATGCCAACACCCGTCTGAAACCGGGCTCTCTCATCATGGCTGTCAACGGCCACCATATCGGCAAGGACGACAACTACACATCAGCTTTCAATAACCTCGCGGGCACAAAGACCCTCGTCAGCTTCAAGCTCCCCTCCGGCGAGGAAGTCGATGAAGTGGTGATTCCCATCAAGGCATCCGCCCACAACAATCTGCTCTACGACCGCTGGGTGAAGCGCAACGCGGCCCTCGTCGATTCACTCTCCGGTGGACGCCTCGGTTATGTCCACCTCCGCGCGATGAACGACGCAAGCTACCGCACTGTCTATGCCGACATCCTCGGCAAATACAATGAACGCGACGGCATCATAATCGACACCCGCTTCAACGGCGGCGGACGCCTCCACGAGGACATCGAAGTGCTTTTCAGCGGCAAGAAATACCTCACCCAGGAAATCAAGGGGGTGGAATCGGGCCAGATGCCGTCACGACGGTGGAACAAACCCTCAATCATGCTGACATGCGAGGCCAACTACTCCAACGCCCATGGCACACCCTGGGTCTACTCCCACCTCGGCCTCGGCAAGATTGTAGGCATGCCCGTGCCCGGAACGATGAGCTCCGTAAACTGGGTGACAATGCAGGACCCCTCGCTCGTGTTCGGTATCCCCGTAGTGGGCTTCAAGACAGAGAAAGGCAACTATCTTGAAAACACCCAGCTCGAGCCGGACGTAAAGGTGGCCAACGACCCCGCACGCATAGTCCTGGGCATCGACGACCAGATTGAGGCTGCCGTCAAGACCCTCCTCACCGACATCGACTCAAATAAATAGTCCCCTTTCGACCCATTGGCCCAATTAGCCCCATTGCAAAATCAAAGTTATTTCGGTCAAACTATTGCAATTCACCGAATTTTAGCTTAACTTTGCAGCCGATTTCGCAATCTCTGGCATGGACATGCAGCCTGCGCATATTGCGAGCAGTATTCACATTTTTAATCTCATATTGAAAAATGGACTTAATTAAAGTTGCTGAAGAGGCATTTGCCACAGGCAAACAGCACCCCGACTTCCAGCCCGGTGACACTATCACAGTCGCTTACCGCATCAAGGAAGGCAACAAAGAGCGTATCCAGCAGTACCGTGGTGTAGTCATCCGCATCTCAGGCGATGGCAACAAGCGTCGTTTCACAGTTCGCAAAATCTCCGACAACATCGGTGTTGAGCGTATCTTCCCCATCGAGTCACCCTTCATCGACTCTATCACCATCAACAAATATGGTAAGGTACGTCGTGCGAAACTCTACTATCTCCGCAAGCTCACCGGCAAGAAAGCCCGTATCAAAGAGCGTCGCGTAGCCAAGAAAGCATAACAATACAATACCCGCCCGTCCGGGCGTCCCCCAACTCCATCGCCCGGACATTTAAAAAGAGCTGCAGGTCCATAATCTCCGTGAGGAGAGCAAACCAAGCGGCTCTTTAACTTTTTCCGCCCTATTGGCCTCATTAGTCCCATTCACCCCATTATTCAAAAAGTGCAGGTCAAGCTAAACCCCGGAGCCCCTCCGACAATAGCCGGCGTAAGCGTTGAGCTTACCAAAGGCCGCTCCCGCAGCACCGACGGATTCTCCCGTCCGAGATGCAACTTGCGTTCATAACTCCCCCTGAACAGATTGACCACCTCATTGACCGGGTCGACAAGAAAAACCACCACATTGCCCAGAAATCTCGATCCCCACAGAGTATAGTCATGCTCTACGATGTGGCGCTTGCCTTTATAGAACAGCTCCCCGATGATACTCCCGACAACCGGAGTAATCACGATGTCCTGATACGAAGGACGTTCCATACAAGCCTCGATGCCGAACTCCCAACCTACGGTAGATATCAGCGCCGAATAGAGCAGTGAGCCCCAGAAACTGAAACCGCAGGAGCGGGCAGCCATGAAATAGGCCGCGCCCGCATAGGGATGGAGCACATAATTAAATATGGGATTGTCATGGTCAATCTCGGGATTCAGCTTGAAGATATTCCGATACCACCGCTCCAGAGGCGGACGGCTCTGAATCGCCGCACGGTTCCACGAGGTGGCGTCCTCGGGGAGACATTCGAGCACGAAAAGCGTCGAGACAAAAGCCCCGGAAAGCACTGCGGTGTTCACCCACATGCGATGCCAGTTGGGATGCTTAGAGCCGTGAAGCGAATAAGGCTCCATATACGGTGACCATACCTTCTGCGGAAACTCCGCCTTGACATCTCCCTGTAATGGAATTGCCTCGTATTCCATATCAAAAGTCGAAAGCGTTTCAGAAATATAACCTGACCCCACTTCGTGGGGAATGATGTCGACGCCGACCGGGCCACGCGGGATGTCGATGCCCGGGGTATCGCTTGCTGCGGAGACGGCCACGGGAGCCGTCGCTGCGATATTGCCGGAGATTAATAAGAGGAGAGCGGCAAGGAGTCTGATATATGTGTCTCTCTTAGCCATAGCGGTGTGTTTTAAATAGTCTGGAAACGCGATGTTTCTCAAATAGTTTGAACGTGTATCTGACTATATAACATCCGTCGCCGATACACTTTCCATCAATCCACAGCTAAAAAATCTTAACACCCACACAAAGCCCCAAGCGTCCAACCTTTCGCTCCCTTCAAGCGTTTATCAACAAGATAACATAATAATTCACCACCGTTAACACTTCACACTATGAGCGAAAAAAAATCCAAAAACGGCACCACCCTATGGCTCGGCATAGGCGTCGCAGTCCTCATCATACTGCTTCTGCTGTGGCTCACGATAGCCGACTTTTTCGGCGACACCGACGTCGCAGCCTTCATAACCCCGACCCTCCCGATATAAACCACAAAAAGCGCCTTTGGGCGCTTTTTTAGTCTTCTCCCCCCTATTAGCCCCATTCGTCCCATTACTCCCATTAGACTCATTCCCACTCCCCCCAAGTTAACCTTAGTTAAATTGAGTTAAAATTAACCACCTCGGCAAGATTTTTAATTATTTTTGTATGCTAATAGTTTAGACCTCCTAACTTTTACCTCTTTCAACTCCAACTCTTTCATCTAATCTTTCTTAGACCTTAGACACATGCATTTTAAAATCTTTATCGCAGGCGCGTTAGCGTCGTGTGCTTTGTTGTCGGCTTGCACCTCAGACGAACTGCCCCTTCCCGAGGAAGAACTCTATGCCCGCGAATTCGTAAAGGAATTCGGTCTGACCGACCCCGCCCATGACTACAACATGGCTCAGTCGAGCGGCATAAAAGTCATAACATCCGCCCCGACCGACCTCAAAGTTTATGCCAAAGTGGATGGTAGGACATATCTCTTTGCCGAAGGGCGCAAAGTCAGTGGCACAACCGCAATCCCCTTCTCCGTACCCAAAGGAGTCAGTGAAGTGATGGTTAAAGTCGGCAACACCATCAAAACCACCACCCTTGGCCAAACCCTCGACCTGAGAGGCCTGGGACGTGCAATCGAAGGCTCCGAGACGGAAGATACCACAATCGACGGGCTTACATGGCGAATCGCGGAAGAGGCTATCCTCCCGACAACTGCTGTAACTTCCCATATCAATAAATACCCTGAGGGAGGCAATAACCTATTAAAGGGTAATAACTCTTTCTATTTTATTGCCGACGGTAAAGAACACACGTTTTATCCATTCTATTGGAACACAAACGCCCATCACTGTTTGGGAATATACACAATGGGCGATGATGGCTATGCAGTTCCACACGACCTATATTACTCCAAGTCAGGCGAGCTGAAATATTCTACCGACTATGTGGAAGCTATCGAAAAAGATGTTTCTCACGAGATAGGGGAAACCATTCTATTCACAACGACAAGTGATTGGAACAGCAATATCCCTGGTATAAAATCAGAAGACAGTTCTGATACCAAACCGACAACAATTCTCGATGTCACACCAGAATGGGATGGTGAAGCAGAAAAAACCTATAATGAATCAGACAAGAAATTCACTACTGAACATGGGTATATCTCAAAAATAACATATAATAACCATATCTTTACACTTTATGAAAATGTAACCGAAGCATATACCGAGCACATCTCACAACCTGGCAATGAAGGAAAGTGGAATAAAGTAAATGCCCAACCCGCATATGCCCCTGGCGTAAATGTCCATATAAAGACAAGAGGTATCACATATAGCCTGCCTGAAGGCACGCCCTATGGATTCTACATCAAGGTAGGGCATTATGGGTCAAACCTTAAAGAAAACCCAAAATATGATTATGTCTGCTTCTCACATTCCTTAAGAAACAGCCGTTACATCGCTAAAGAGACATATGTAAACAGTGATGGAATCAATACGGACGTCAACGACAGAATCCGCAACCACCCTTGGCCGGAAGAAATGTGGAATCCCGAAGATGCCGGCGAAGGATTCATACCCAACGAATCAAATGCCTTTGCCTATGCATCGTGGAGCAGCGCGGAGATGGAAGGCAGGACCTACACAATGTTTGGATTTGAGGACTGTGCTTATGGATATTTTAAAGACGTATGCGACCTTAATGATATCATGTTCCTTTTTGAAGCAGGCGAAGAACCCTCAAACGTGAAAATCAACGACCCCGACCCGATTATTCCCGACGACGAAGTCTTTGAATGGATTATTGCAGCTGAGGACCTTGGCGGCACTTATGACTGGGACTTCAACGACGCAGTCTTCTCAGTCAAGGCCAAGACCATCGTGGCCGAGGGAGAGGAGACCAAGACAGAAATCACAGTCGAGCCTCTCGCGGCCGGCGGCACGATGCCCGTCTACATCATGTTTGACGGAGCAATCGACGGCACTGACGCCTGCTACCATATCGGCACTGAGCTTCATTCTTGGTTCGGCGACAACACCCTGTCACCCATCAACGTCGGCACTCAGGCTGACGCGACTGCAAAGCCCCTTACTTTCACCGTGGCAGGCGAATGGTCGCTCAACAGCCACCAGAATGACGGCAGCTGGACTTCCGCAAGCAGAAACATGGGAGGCTTCTGGCTCCTCGCCGACCCTGAAGCCACCGTCACAGGCAACTCGGGAACTGACCCAAAGGTCAAGACCGCCGGGACATTCGACGGAGAGACCCACAAGGTGACCGCACCGCAGTTCGGGGAAAACTACGAGGCTCCGCAAATGTTCTGCCTGACAGGCGACTGGCAGTGGCCTAAGGAAGAGAAGAATATCACCGACGCCTATGCATCATTCAACGACTGGATGGGCGACAAGGCCGTCAAATGGTATGGCGAAGGCGCCACTTTCGATGAAAGCCTCATCGTGAAGCGCACGAAATAAAGCTTTTGTCCCGCTCCTTTACGGCAGTGGAGAATTCAAGCTACAAAAATAGCGGTAATTGTTAACCAACGATTACCGTTATTTTTGTTATATACCCCTTTGATATTGATATTTTTTTACTAATTTCGCGGCGTTGGCTACAGAGGCTTTCTCAGTGATGTGAAAGACCTTGATTTTATACCTCGGACAATATAAATTTACCCTTAATCAATATCATTAATCATCGTTTATGTTTAGTAATTTTACCCGAACTGCCGTAGCGACAGCAGTAGTGCTATTCGCGTCGGCATCTGCCATGGCAGCCGGTAAGGTTCAGGACATCCCTGGCACAATAAGCCTCAAGGAAGGAACCTACAGCGGCGCCAAGACCGAAAACAACAACGACAACGTAGGCTACATCAAAAACGGCTGCTACGCCACCTACGAAATCAACTGCACCGAGGCCGGTGTCTACGACATGGCCTTCCCCGTTTCCCGCATCAACGGTGGCGTAATGACCCTCACAGTGACCGACAAGGCCACGAAAACAGTGGAAGCCACTACCGTATGGGAAATCCCTATGGCCGACAACCGCGACTACATCGACCGCACCGTCCGCATCGCCGACCGCATCTCGACCGGCGAGAAAACCCTCAAACTCCTCTTCAACTCCGACCAGAGCTCATGGGTGTGCAACTACAAGGCCATGACTTTCACGAAATATGCTGAAAACTCGGCTTCAATTTCCGGACTGAAAGTCAACGGCGAGACGGCCGAAGGAGCTGCCGCCTATGACTGGGCTGTCAACATCCCGGCTGCCTACGAAGGCTCGACAGTGACCCTCGTCCCGGATGCCAAGAACGCAATCGTGACCGCCACCGCAAAAGACGGCGACGGGAATGACGTGGCCGTTTCGAAAGCTCCCGACGGAGTCTTCTCCATTCCTGTACCCGCTCCCGGCACAGAGGCTATTGTCACCTTTGCAATCGAGCCTGACGGCGCCAATATCCTCCCCGTCAAGGAGACCTACACCCTGCGCATCTTCCGCATAGGTGAGGACAAGGTGACCGAGCTGACAATCGACGGCACTCCGCTAACAGCCGAACAGCTTGAAACCCTCAACAAGACCGGCAAATTCGACCTCGCCGACTGGATTTTCACCGCCTATCCGACCGTTAAAGCCACTATGGTCGACAACACCGTCCCCGAAATCGCCAAGAATGAGAAGGAGACAGGCGCAAGCTACACCTTCAAGGGCACGGGCGGCAAGGAATATGCCATCAACATCACTTCCGGTTTCCACTTCTACACTCCTGAGTCTTCCGACCTCACTGTCACCCTCCGCTACAGCGACGCAGGCATCACTGCCGACGGATGGTCAAACGGTCTGTATTCCCTCTCGGGCGTAGACTCCGGTTGGGGGGGCACACAGTTCAAGTATAGAACAAAAACCGACTATACCCTCACCATCCCCTCCGACGTTGTGGTCAAGCAGTTCATCTTCGGACAGCTCGGCGACAACTATGAGAACGGCTCTGTAGCCAAAGTGACATCTGAAGGTGCTACCGCAGTCTATCTCCCCACCAGCTCTGTGTTCTACCCCGGCGACAAGACCCGCTATGACCTCAAGGTGAATATCGAAGGCCACAAGGCAGGCACACCCATCGTGTTCAACTTTGCTGCCGGTGGCCAGCCCGTTGCCTGGATCGACCTCGTATATGAGAAGCAGACCCTCACCACTCCTCCTGCTCTTGTCAACACCGAGTCAACTTCGACCGAACATACCAACCATGCCGTAGTCACCCTCACTTTCGACCGTGAAATGGCCGACATGGAGGCTACAATCGCCGGCAAGACCGTGAAAGCGAAAGGTGGCAAAGCTTCCGTACGCTTCGCTGTCTGGGACCTCGCATATGACAGCAAAAACACCCTGACCATCGCCGCCGGAGCCGCCAAGGACAACTATGGCAACTCCAACGCCGAGGCCATCACTATCCCCGTCAATGTAGGCCCCGAACTTCCCGTAGCAGCCATCGAGGCTGAACGCCTCCATGTGGTGGCTTCTGTCGACGAATGGAAAGAAGCTCTCAAGGCTGTCAATGCCTCCAACGCGAAAGCCGACGCTCCCCGCGCCGTGATTTTCGTGCGTAACGGCAGCTATGACTTTGGCCCCGACGAACAGACCTTCACCTGCTTCAACGTCTCGGTTATCGGTGAAAGCCGCGAAGGTGTAATCCTCCACGGCAACCGCTCAGGCATCTCCAACCCCATCATCTCTACCCGCAAGGCTACAAACACCTACTTCCAGGACCTCACCATCCGCAATGACCTTGACTTCGGCACAGGCAAGCGCGACGGAGTAGGCGCCGCGTTCTATGGTGGCACGAAGGACGTGATGAAAAACGTAGCCCTCCAGAGCTATCAGGATACTCAGGTTACCGGCGTATCCGGCTACTATGAAAACTGCGACATCCACGGCGTAGTCGACTACATCTGCGGCAGTGGCGACCAGTATTTCTACAACTGTAACCTCATCAACGAGATGAGCGGAACAATCACCGCTCCTTCCACCGACCCCTCGTCTACAGGCTATGTCTTTGAAAGCTGTACAATCAAGGGCGAAGGCAACTACAATCTCGGACGTCCTTGGCAGAACAATCCCGCAGCCTACTTCCTCAACACCAAGATGGAATCGCTCGCATCGGCCAAGGGCTGGGAATCTATGGGCAACCTTCCCACCCGCTTCTATGAGTTCAACTCCGTTGATGCAGAGGGCAAACCCGTAGACCTCTCTACCCGCAAGAACTCCCCGACAAGCACCAACACGTACAATCCCGTGCTCACCGCAGAGGAGGCAGCAGAATTTACCCTCCACAATGTGCTCGGCTCAACCGACAGCTGGCTCCCCACAGAGGGCATCGCAGATTGCGAAGCTCCCGCCAACGTGGCTCTTGCCGACGGCAGCCTCTCCTGGGACAAGGTCGCCGGTGGAAGCTACTATGTAGTCCTCGCCGACGGTGAATATCTCGCAGCCGTTACTGACAGCAAGTTCGAAATTCCTGCCGCCAAAGTGGCAGACCCCGCCTACACCGTACGCGCAGCCAATGCCATGGGTGGTCTCGGCAAAACTTCAGAAGCTGTCGGTGGCGTTTCGACCGGAATCTCCGACATCGAGATTGACAGCGCCAATGGCGAAGCTGAATACTTCAATCTCCAGGGCATCCGCGTCGACAATCCCACCAACGGCATCTTCATCCGCCGTCAGGGCTCCAAAGTCGAAAAGGTAGTCATCCGATAAACCTCATCGCAATCCATCCTCTACACCATATCCCGGGACGGCCCAACCGCCCCGGGATTTTTTTATACGCAATCTCTACTATTTGTAATCAACAGAATTTATTATTGCCATTTCAAACAAAAAATCCTACCTTTGCAAATGACCGACACGATTTCTTTATGAGTCTGCCCAATAAAAAAATAATATTTACTTCTGCCAACAAAGGGGAATGGCTCAAAAAAATAAGCGAGCTTTATTCTTCGTTTGCCATTGGAGAGCCCTCATGTCGTATCGTGCTTTCATTCAGTCAATCTATTTCTGTATCTCAGATACAACCGGTCCATCTGGTCACACTGGCATGCCTTGTACAATACCTTATAGTAGACAAGGGCTATAAAGTTGCCATAAGCAAATCAAATGAGGCTATATATGACTACATTTATAATGATTTAGATTTTTCCGCCTACTGGAAAGGAGGGAAACACCATGTAAATGCCAATACATCCAATAATATTTTCAACCTATGGAGAATAATTGAGACTGAAAAAGACCTATACGCAAAGAATGTAGAAACATACCTCAACCGCAACTATTTTCATAATAAAGATTTAAGCGCCATAAATGTGAGTCTGGTCGAGGCTTTCTACAATGTCTTTGACCATGCCAAGGCTAATCAAAACGCATTTTCCATATTGCGCTATGATGAAAACAAAAATAAACTATATGTAGCCATTGCCGATTTCGGTATCGGCATCGCCAAATCGGTAAAGGATTTCAATAAGCATATCAATTCAGACAGCGAAGCTATTTACTGGGCCCTGCAAGACCACTCGACAGTACAATCTACAGCACATAACAAAGGCTTAGGTATGGGAAACATATTGGCTGTCGCATCCTCGGCCCGCATATTAAGCGGTAACGGACTTATAGTCCGTACACCTGACACTGTCAAGCGTATGTCCATAAACTTTACATTTCCAGGCACGTTGATATATTTACATATTGATTTGAATTCCTTTGAAGACGCTGAAATTTTAGATTCATTTAATTGGTAAACCCCTATTCCTATGTGTACAATCAATTTATATCAGATTTTTTCAGAAACTGCTGACTTACCACAGGCAGGAACGGTGTTTTATACCAAAGTAAAAGACGCTTTTGACAAATCTGAAAATGTAACGGTGAATATGGCTGATGTCACAGCCCTCCCTTCAATATTCCTTAACGTATCCATCGGTAAAATTATTGAGGAATATGGCATCGACAGACTTAAAACAGGGTTATCATTCTCGAAAATAACAAAAGCCCAGGCTCTCAGGCTACAGGAATATCTCACGAAATTAAGCTCCCGAAAATAGATATAGATTCCGTTTTCATAGCATGATGTCAGTTGGATAACGGAATTTTTTCGTAACTTTGCAGGCAAAAATTTCTCTGCCCGCAAGCCATGAAACAGAAATGCTATCAGGGGATGAAATTTCGCCCCTATATCGACAACGCCCGCATCCACGCCCGCATCGCCGAGCTCGCCAAAGTCATAACCGCAGATTTCGCAGACAAAAAGCCACTCTTCGTGTGTGTGCTCAACGGTGCCGCGCCCTTTGCCGTCGACCTTTTCCGCGCCTGTGAGGACATCGACGCCGAACTGACATTCATCCGCCTCAAAAGCTATGAAGGCACGGGCAGCACAGGCGTGGTCAAACAAGTGATGGGACTCGGTGAAAACCTCGAGAACCGCCATGTGATTCTCGTGGAGGACATAATCGACACCGGCAACACAATGGTGAAACTCCTTTCCCAGCTCCGCGCGCTCAATCCCGCCTCCATAAGCATCGCGACCCTTCTCTTCAAGCCCGAAGCCCTGCAGCACCTCGAACTGAAACCGGACTTCGTCGGCTTTGAAATCCCCAAGAAATTCATCATCGGCTATGGCCTCGACATCGACGGCCTCGCCCGCAACCTCAATGACATATATATACTCGACGAAGAGTGACACCAACCTAATATACAAACCATACACCTCATTTTTCAATAGTATTTAAGGATAAAAGAATGTTTAATCTTGTAATCTTCGGTGCACCCGGAAGCGGTAAGGGCACCCAAAGTCAAAAACTTATCGACCGTTACGGTCTGACCCACATTTCAACAGGCGACGTGCTGCGCGCCCAGATAGCGGCAGGTACCGAACTCGGCAAAATCGCCGACAGTTATATCTCCAAGGGGCAGTTGATTCCCGACGACCTCATGGTCGATATCCTCGCTCAGGAAGTTGACCGTCTGCGCCCCCAGGCCAGCGGATTCATATTCGACGGCTTCCCCCGCACCATTCCCCAGGCAGAGGCCCTCAAGAAGATGCTCGAGGAACGCGGTGAGGAGGTGCACTCCGTAATCGGACTCGAGGTCGCCGACGAGGAACTCATGGAACGCCTCATCAAGCGCGGCATCGACAGCGGACGTTCCGACGACAATCCCGAGACAATCGGCAAGCGCCTCAAAGTCTATCATTCGACCACCTCGCCCCTGCGCGATTATTATACAAAAGAAGGCAAGTATCAGGCCATCCACGGCTCCGGCCATGTTGATGAGATATTCTCACGCATCTCCGATGCCATCGACAGCCATCCGGCAATGAAGAAAGCATAATGGACAATTCTCCTAAATTCCGCCCGGTCGCAGAAATGAACTATGCGGAGAGCGTCGGCGAACTCGAATCAATCCTGCGGATGATGCAGGGCGACAACTGCGACATAGACCACCTCGCCGCCTATACGCGCCGCGCCACCGAACTGCTCAAGGCCTGCCGCTCACGTCTCACCGCGACGGAAGAGGAGCTACGCTCAATCCTTGACGGACTCGAGACACAATAGACCGGTAGACCGGTCTACGCTACAGAAATCAGCTCAATCAAAACAAACAATACCAATCAAATGAAGTCACTAAACCTTGCATTAGCAATGACTCTAACTTTAGGAACGGCTGCCTCAGCAAGTGCCGCCGACTCCAAAGCGGAGCATCTCAAAAGCCTCAATCCGGCCTACTTCGACAATAATGTCGCAGCCGGTTCAGACTTCTACACCCACGTCAACAAAGGCTGGATGGAAGCCCATCCGCTTTCCGACGAATATGCCCGCTACGGACAGTTCAACATCCTCAACGACTCCTCGGAAAACCGCGTGAAGGATATCATCCTCAACCTCGGCAAGACCAATCCACAGCCCGGCTCTGTAGCCCACAAAGTGTGGACAATCTATTCCCAGGCCATGGACACCGCACGCCGCAATGCCGAAGGCGCAACCCCTATCCTCGCCGATCTCAAAAAGATTGAGACGACACCCCATGAAGGCATGACCGACCTCTTCCTCTGGATGCACGGCAACTATGCCAGCCCCTTCTTCGGAGCAGGCCCGATGGAAGACCTCGCCAACTCCAACGTCTACGCCATGTATGTTTCAGGCGGTGGCATGGGGCTCGGTGACCGCGACTACTATCTGAAAGACGACGAGCGCAACACTGCCGTACGCAACGCCTACAAGAAGCTCATCGCCGACCAGATGAAAAACGCAGGCTACTCCGCAAAGGATGCCGACCGCATCGTGGCCAACGTAATGAAAATCGAGACCGCGCTCGCCGACTCCGCAAAAACACGCGAAGAGAGCCGCGACATCCAGGCGATGTACAATCCGCGCACTTTCGCCCAGCTCAAGGGACTTTATCCCAATGTAGCCTGGGACCGCTTCTTTATCGAGACCATGGGCATCGCATCGCCCGAGAGCGTGATTGTCACTGACCCTAAATCAGTCAATCAGGCCAACAGCCTCATGGGAAGCCTCAGCGACCGCGAAATCAAGGACTATTATCTCTGGAAATACGTAAATCAGGCTGCATCGCGACTCAGCGACGATTTCACCAACGCCAACTTTGAGTTCTCAAAGGTGATGAGTGGTGTCAAGGAGCTCCGCCCTCTTTGGAAACGCGCTCTCGGCGCAACCGAAGGCTCGCTCGGAGAGGCTGTCGGCCAGCTCTATGTAGAGAAATATTTCCCCCAGTCGTCAAAGGAATATATGATCGGCCTCGTCGAGAATCTCCGTACGGCACTCGGCCAGCACATTCAGAATCTTGACTGGATGAGCGATGAGACCAAGGCCCGCGCGCTTGAAAAACTCGCCGCTTTCACTGTTAAAATCGGATATCCCGACAAGTGGAAAGACTACAGCTCGATGAACATCGACCCGGCCCTGAGCTACTATCAGAATATGCACAACGTCGGCATGTGGCATCAGGCCGAGACCTATGCTAAATGGGGCAAACCGGTAGACCGTACCGAATGGGGCATGACTCCTCAGACCGTCAACGCCTACTATAATCCCCTCGCCAACGAAATCGTGTTCCCGGCTGCAATCCTCCAGGCTCCGTTCTTCGACCCCAATGCATCCGACGCCGAGAACTATGGCGGTATCGGTGTGGTAATCGGCCATGAAATGACCCACGGATTCGACGACCAGGGCCGCAACTTCGACGCCAAAGGCAACATGACCGGATGGTGGACTCCCGAGGACGAAGCCAAGTTCAACGAGAAGGCAAAAGGCCTCGTGGCCCAGTTCGATGAAATCGAAGTGCTCCCCGGCGTGAAGGCCAACGGCCAGTATACCCTCGGCGAGAATATCGCTGACCAGGGAGGTCTCCGTGTGGCAATGACCGCCTTCCTCAACGCACAGAAACAGAAGGGTGTCGACATCAAGAGCGATGCAGCCAAAATTGACGGTTATGACCCCATGCAGGTGTTCTATATGAACTATGCCAACCTTTGGGCCAACAATATTCGTGACGAGGAAATCCGCTCGCTCACCACAGGCGACGTCCACTCGCTCGGCAAGAACCGTGTCAACGTCACCCTCCGCAACATCGCTCCCTTCTTCGAAGCCTTCTCAATCACTGAAGGACAGCCGATGTTCCGTCCCGAATCCGAACGCGTCATAATCTGGTAACAGACCGACAACTGTCAAGACGATTAACTGTCAAGACAATTAACCGACAAGACAAAAATACCGAGGCCAAGCCGCACCGCGCGACTTGGCCTCAGCTTTTGAATCGACAAGATGTCCGCGATATTATTTACAGACGGATTTTCACGGTCTTGCCGGATTCGCTGCGGAGGATATAGATTCCAGCGGGGAGCGAAGAGAGCGCCGAGCGGTCGGAAGCGGAAAGCACCCGTAAGCCCATCACCGTGTAGACATCGAAACGGCTGTCATCACCGATTTCGATATTCTCGATTCCGGTAGTCTCTCCGTTGCCCTTCTCACGGCTCGCTCTCACGACGGCATTAATGCTTTCCGGCTTTCCGGAAGAGAGTTTGGAAGGAGACGACGACGGATTGAAAGAATAGACATAAGCGTTATTATTGGGAATCCTTGTACCAACTAAATAATATTTTGAAGGCAAGGACGACCATTTCCCATCCTTATACGACACCAATCTTGCCGCCGCGATGGGGAAGAAGACAGAATTGTCGTTATGCTTAGAGAAGTAGGCATAGCCGTAGACATCATTATATTTCAAGAATACGCAGGTGGTGTTTGAGAAAAGGTCAAGCCAGTTCTCATTGCTACCGCATGACCAGCCTTCACCTATAGCCACGGCAGGATCATAGTCGGCGACTCCGGCGATATCCTCCTTGGGCCAGTCATAGGTATGCGAGAACTTATTTTCCTGCGGTTCGAGGAGACCATACCAGTAGTTGTCACCTAACTCTTCGATTGACTTCGCCCCAAGATTCATGCTGCTCCATATGCGGCCATAGCCCATATCGACATCACCTTCAGTCGGGGTATAGCCCTTTACGGTTATTGACACTGAAGAATCGATACCTGAGGCTGTCACCTTGACTTTAGCAGTACCCTCAGCCTTTCCAATCACCGACACACTCGTCTTATCTGAATTTACCGTAAGCGTACATGCATCGCCATCGACGCTCCATGAAAGATTATCGGGAAGCGGGGCAAGTGCGGGAACGGGAGTAGCCGTCACCGTCAGTGCCTGTCCGTCATAAATCTCAGCGACCTCTTCTGAACATGTCAGCTCAATGCCGGTCAGAGCTGGAGCCTCGAAATAGACAGGACGCACGGGCAAGCCATAGTATACGGGCTGCTCGATGAATTTTGCAGACGTATTGGCCACCTCCATGCCATAGGCTTTCGGGGTCCACGCGCTTGCATCAATAACATCCGACGACCAGAAATAACCTTTGGTCTTCATATTTGTATAAGCGTTCATCACATAGCCGGTAGCCGGAACAAGGATTGAATTACCGTTGATCTTCGAGGTAAAACGATAGAGGACAACGTCGCCTTCCTTCTCACTTGTGACAGTGCAATTGTCAATCAATTCCTGAATCATATCCTTCGAGGGGATACACCAGTTCTCACCCCATTCTTCTTTGGCCACATCCCACTGCGAACCGCGGATAGGAGCTTCCGGGAGAGAGATAGAAGATTTGTTATAGTCATAGTGAGTATATCTGTCCTGCGAGAATACATCACGTGTCTCAATCTCTCCGTAGCCATAGAATGATCCCAGGTCCGTCGGCTGATCGGCCCCGACATTATAGGCACCCCACATCACACTAAGACCGAGGTCGACCTTGCGTTCCACCACAGGCTTGGCAGTGACCGTCACCTTACATTCGGCCTTGACATCCGAGCCGTCGACAGCCTTCACTGTGACGGTAGCCTCACCGGCTGACAGAGCGGAAATCTCACCTATGGCCGATACTGTCGCAACCTCAGGGTTGGAAGACGTGAATTCCAACATCTTGTCGGCAGCATCCACCGGAAGAATATCAACCGGGAATATACGGGCCGATTTCCCTTCACGGAGCGACAACGAAGTCTCGTTAAGACCGAACGATGCAACTTTGGTATCCTTACGTTCATTAAGCACAGGAATTACCATCAAGCCATTCGTCCCGATCCATTGATTCCGTTTCAGAGAGGCGGCAGAACCGCTTACATACAGAGCCATGGCAGCCTCATTTGGATAAGAAAAGGTGCTATAGTCCGTAGAGGATGTCCATGCGCAATAACTGCTTGATGAAGGGATAAATATTGTATTTCCATTTGCAGCCGTGAACTTCAAGCCTTTCTTACTATTGACTGTCGCACTCTCGACCACTGTATTGTCAATCAGTTCCTGCATCTCCTGCTTGGTGGGCATGCGCCACTCCTTGCCGAGATTCATCGTAGCGGCGTCATAGAGCGTACCGGAAATATCGCTGCCGATTTTGACACCGGAAAAAGAATGTAACTGGTTCATTGTTTGCGGCGGGACAGTTTCCCCGAAGTAGAAATAATTCGGGCTTCCTTCGGTCGTTATTACCCCGGAGGCGAATTTCACGCTTATGCCCATATCGACTGCGGTAGGTTTGTCATAAGCATAAGCCGTTACGGCCATTGCAGCCGTCACGAGAAAAGTAATTGCTTTTTTCATAAAAATTGGTTTATTAAAAGGGTTAAAGCCTATGTGATTACTTACTTGACGCTCACCTGAAAGCAGGCGGTCACTCCTCGACTATGTTCGTGAAATCGCTCCAGTATTGAGCCTTGCTGTAGGCTTCTTTCGAACCTACGGGCACATAAAGCGTACATGTCTTGAAATCGAATGTCACGGTATTGACGAGCGGGCCGGCTGTGGCCGGAGGAACCGTCATACGGCAGTGGATAGCCTTGAGTGAATTGACGGTACAGTTAAAGAGATTCTTTCCGATTGACTTCACCGTGGATGGCAGTGTTATCGAGGGAAGACGCCACATCTGCGAGAAAGCGTAGTCACCGATAATCTCAAGCCCTTCCGGCAACTCGAGTTTATGGAAATCAGTCTGGTTAAATGCACCCTCCCTGATTTCGACAACAGTTCCCGGAAGCACGAGCTCGCGCGCGGAAACGCAAGCGAAGGCTCCCTTGCCAATTACCTTAAGACCCTCAGGCAGACGGATATCGGAAAGTGAGTGACACTGGAAGAAACTATGGTCAGGCAAGACTCCGTCATTTGGCACACCATCAATCACAACTTTCCTCAATTCGATGCAGTTTAGAAACGAACTTTCGCCCATAGCGGTGACACTCGACGGTATCGCTACTGTCTCTATGCCCGATGACTGGAATGCTGAATTCTTTATCTCCTTCACTGTCGACGGGATATTCACCTCCCGGAGTTTGGAAGCAAGCACCGGTTTTCCGTTGCTGTCTGTGGTGGGATAATGGAAGAACGCGTTTTCACCGATAACCTCCATGCCCTCGCCAAGCGAGACAGACTCGAGGTTCGGGGTCGTCATGAAACAATCCGCAGGCAATTCCGACACTGTTCCGGGGATTGATGCATGTTTAAGACCATAGCACTTATAGAAAGCGCTTCTACCTATCTTTGTCACGCCTTTGGGGACTTCGATTTCCTCAATGGCAGAGCAATAGAATCCGTTTTTGGATATTTCCTCCAGATTGGACGGGAGCACTATACGCTTGATTTTGGTGTTGTGGAACATGTATTCACCGATACAGTTATCCTTCTCAATATACCTCGGGCCATATATCGTGGAATAGCCTTCGGCGCTCTTCTCGATGGTTGTTGCCGAGAGATCCAATTCCGTCAGCTTGCCTTCGGTTGCCATCTTCCTGAGCAAATCGATGTCACCACCGTCGATACCGCCATCGATTGTAATCGATTCCACTTCCATGGCCTGCTCTTCAGTGAGAGTCTCTGCAAGCGACTCACCTTCAGGGATAGTCACAGTGACCGTCTCGAGCGGCACAGGCTTACCTGACTGCTTTATGCTGACTGCCCGTTTCCAATAAGTTCCGGCTGCAAGCGAAATCACAGCCGAGCGATTGTCGGGGGTAGTGTTTTCGGCCACGGAAATCTCAGGAACAAAGGAACCTGCCTCCGGTTCCCTGACAGAAATCCAGGATGCATATTGCTGAGCCACAGTGACCTCTATCTCCAGATTTGACGTCATGTCAAGTCTGATTTTTCCGCCCTTATAGTCAGTTTCATATGCATTATTCTTTAAGTTTACCTTGGGAGCCTCCTGACTGACTGTCAACAGGCCGAGCAATTTATCTCCGGCGAGAAAGTTTATGGCTCCGACGCGACTCTCCCCCTCCGTATAGTTAGGCATGATGCGGAACTTAAGGTGGGATTTCGAGCCTGTCTCATCCTCAATCTGTTCAATGAACTCAGAGTAGCTGAGCTTGTAGGCAATGTTTGTATTGACATCAACAGTGAAATCATGCCCCATCGCATCGGTGAAATCACCTTTGCGCACAGAGGATGTGAAACTGAAATACGAACCCTCCTGCAAGACCCTTACGGTGTCAGCCACTTCCGGATTCTTATACTGGGATATCACTATCCTGGCTGAACGGGGCTCGCTATCGGAGTTAGGCTTGGCCTCAAACCATAGCTCCTTCTCCTCCATTGCCCGTGCAGATGGTTTCATTCGTGGCTCAATCCATTTATCACCATTGTCAAATATCGTTGTCGACGGATTGACATTGGATGCGAAGCGCAGACTGAAGACCTCACCCGAGTTCGAAACTTTTATTTCGCGCGCACTGATGGCTATAGCCCCTTTAGGCAACTGAGTCACCTCGAGCGTCTCGGAAGCTGAGCCATCGACAGAGCGGAACACAATCTTCGCCATACGTGAATTCTCCTTTCCCTCCCAAGGTGAAACTACGAACCACAGCGTATGACTCGACATAGCCCGGCTCTCATCGCGGCGCAGCCAGTCGACATCAGGCATCTCTACAGTGAAATCACAGTTGCTGCGAAGTTCCACCTTAAATGCCTCTCCTTCGGCAGGGACACTTACGGCTTTCGTAGACAGGACAAGCCCGGCGTCCTCTCCGGCCTGATAAACGTTGACCTTCTCCTCAATCCCCGAACCGGAAAAGAGCACATAGCCCTCACGCCTGTCAAGACTCTCGTTTTGAGCCACAGTGAAGGTGACGTGGGTGCTTACGAGCGCACGGTTGCTGCTTTTGGAAAGCCATCCGCTGAACTGTTCGGGTATCGTGACGTTATAGTCTACATTTGCCTTGACCTCTGCCGTGAAGTTGCCACCCGTTGAAGGCATCTCTACCTTATCGGAAGTCACAAGTATGGCATTTGCCTGCTTCTGAGTGACCACCACAGTTTTCTTGACAGAACCGCAGGCCACAGTAACGCTGACACTACGGTCGTCATAGCCGGTGTTAGAATCAACTGTGACAGCCACTGACGCCGACGTCTCGGAACCGCTTGCCGGTGAGACCTTACACCATTTGGTACCACCCGTAGAAGCCACCGATACCGTCCACGCTCCGCTTGCGGTAAAGGTGAGCTGTTTCGAGCCTCCATTGGCAGGGAAATTAAGACCTTTAGCCGCCTCGCCGGTGATGGTGACGCTTGCCGACGGCGTAGGAGGCGTAGGCGGTTTCGGAGCAGGATCATCGCCACCTCCGCCACCTCCGCATGATGTGAGAGACATGCTGCCAAGCAACAGACTCAATAAAAATGTAATGAATGATAAGGGTTTCATGGCGAGTATTGATGAATTGGTTAGAATTCAAGGATGATGTCACTCGCCGTTCTCTCGACTGACCGAAAAGCACTTATTTAAGGAAAGGGGGTATAAAAAAGAAGCGTGGAACGATGTTCAGTTTATTGTTACTTCGGCATCGCCAAACGCCTAACACAGAATAAACAGTCCACTCCCACGCCTTTATCGCATATCATCATGCCCCTTGCCGGGGAGTGGTCTATATACGAACAAGATAATCTCCTCCGAGACAGAGCTATGTATCATCGTATGCAAAGATAGTCAATCACATCATAATTTACAATATTTTCAGATATTTTCCCTACTGAAATATAATTTTAAAATAAAAAAGAATCGCACACCAAAAGTCATATGCATGAGTTATGGTGTGCGAAATTCTTTTAATATACAGCCATCCTTATTTGACCGAGATTCCTCTTACGGCCTCCGGGACTCCAAATTTAAGATATAGGACATAAAAACCACTTTCAACCGAAGCATTGCCCCTCTCTATCTTTTCAGCCTCATCAGCTGTAAGTGACTTATTTCCATAGATTGTAAATAAGTGGGCACTGCATGAAGAATCAGCATAAACGTCACATTGGTCATAACTATGACCAATATTATAAGCCAATTTCAGGTTTGCTCCTTCCTTTATATAATTACGTGGAATCAAGGTCTTGAATACAGGAACATTATCTACTGTCTCATCGGTTTTAACAACCTCACAGAAAACTCCCGAGACCTTCACCTCAAATACAATCCTTGTGGACTGACGCCCGGGGGTCTTGTTGGTTACAACAGCAATCTTGGCTGTACCCTCATTCACGGCTTCAAGGAGCGGTTGTCCATACTGGTTCTTACCGGCGAATTTGACGATATTGCTATTGGAAGATGTTATCTTAGTCGGAATGTTATCCTCAACCGATACAGACAGAATCACCTGCTCACCGGTATCAAGGTCAAGAGGCTCACCGCTCTCCACATCCCAACTCTTGCTGTCAACCTTAACGGTAACATTCGGCTTTGGCCGGGCTGGATCATCCGGCTCATCATAGTCTTCACTGAACGGGTCGTCATTGCTCTCGTAAGTATATTTCACCATCGGCTCAATGGCTGAACGGTCAACAAGTTTACCTTCGACATTATCCCATATACCCGTGGTATTGCGGTCAGCAACCCATTTTTTAAAATCCGGATAAGCCACATGAATTGGCTCTTCCTCTTCCGGCCATATCCAGGAGCCGTCAACAAGAATCATCTGAGGATATTTGATGTCACCGGGATTTTCAGCATAGGGCGCTTCTACGGTATGACGTTCCACTCCATCCTCATGATGAACGAGAACCTTGAAACCTGACATATTGACTTTCCCGTCTTCAGCCCATGCGAACCTGAAATCCGGGTCGACATCAATCTCTATTGTCTCTCCGGGTTCGGTTATAGATCCGTAGACGTTCAGAAAGCGCCTATGGTCACTGACTCCGAACCACTCGTTGATATGTTTGCCACCGTTGAGAGGTTTGTCATTATAAAAAAGCTCCATCTTGAGAGTACCACCTGCAGCCAGCGGGCGTATATGAGCCTTTGATTGACCGGCCACATGGGAGACTTCAAGAACAAGGTCGTTAAAATCGTGATCATAACTGTTGCCAAGGTCTTCGCAGGCAAGTATGGCCGACTGATGGGCGACTTCACTATCGGAAGGAACATTAATCATAATATTATCAGGCTCCGCACCGTCGATAACAAATATAATATCGTTCATATCACCGTCTTTCCCTACGTCTTCAACACCCATAAGAGTCATGCCCCTCCATTTATAAGACATGAAATAAACTCCACCGTCATTTTCATGTCCGGATACAGGAGGCCTACATTCACCATGCATATGGTTGAAATATTTATTTAGAGCGGGAAGAGAATAACGGGTATGGAATCCAATATATTTCTCACTGTCTTTATCCCGAAGATAGCTTCCGTGATTATCATCGTAAATTCCTTCAAATGAATTGGACCTATCCCCCGTCTGGTCAGTGCTCATCTGCTGAACACCGGCAGAGATAAAGAAGACTATACGCGTGCCTTTCGGAAAATGCTCTCCGGCCTGTTGGTCATAGTTTTCCCCGAAATAGGCCAACTGGTATTTCGAGCCAATGAGTTCCTCCGATTGTTCAGATTTATACCAATCTGTTAATTCAGTCCTCACAGGCTTGTGCTCTGTCCTGTCGGCATTATAATATTTCAGGTTATTAACCGCTGTTCCATCCTCAATAAGGAAATAACGCGGGGCATGAACAAAGCCCTCGAAAATCTCACTGTCACTTTCGCCCGGTTTAGGCACATAATACAGATAGCCGAATGCATTCCGCTTAGTCGTACAGCTATACATCATCTGCATATAGACCGGAGCCGACGGGTCCTTTACGGTCATTCCCAGACCGCTCCATACATCACGCTGCTGAGCGAGCTTCATGAAATTATTGTCGCCGTCGGGAAACATTCCTACTTCAGAGTCAAACAATTCACGACATTGCCAGGGATACCACGTATAGTCTGCCTCTTCCTTTTGGACACCATTCAGATAATAGGCATTGAAGTCTCCACGCTTGTATATCTTTTCCGGAGTTACTTTTACATTATTCGCTTTTACAGGATAGCTCTCGGTATTCTCCTCCGTCTCATTGTCGCCGGCGTCAAGGTTGCCGGAATAGTAGCGATATTCCTGCTCCTTACCCTCCTCTTTAGGCATGCGGTATATGCCGAAATTCTTAATCGGGTCGCTGAGTGTAATACCATCCACTGACCTTGAACGGGATTTCTTAGAGAGCGAGACCACACCACCATTGACCGGAAATTCCTTGGCGAGGCATATGCGGCCCCGGCTGTTAAACCCCATGATAAAAACCCGGTCCTGTGAAGATTGCAAATCAATGGTGAATTCATTGCGGTCGGTTCTGTATTCCGCCACCAAGCGACTGTTTTCAGCACCGGGAGCGGCGGTAAGGACCTGAATACGGTCTACATTCTTCAAATAATCCCTGTTGAGTTCTACCTTAACGCTATTAAACGTGTTCCAGTCCTGCTTTGTGTCAGGAATCCCATATTTTTTAATGAATTCGCGTGCATAAAGTTCTCCGGCGGGAGGTGTCACAATCTCTTCAGCGCACCCTGCTGTCAAAAAAGCGCCACAAAGCAGCAAGAATAGCTCCTGTGTAAATTTCATCACTCTATAAAGGTTAAAAAGTTAAGTTATTGAAACATAATAGAGCTATAAAATTACATATAAATTACCCCCCCCGAAATTTTTAACCTATTTTCACTTTATTTAACTCTACAAAAGTTAAAATACTTCCTCAATGCTGACAATCACAGTATGGTACAGCTTTAAAAAAGATAATCCACGGTTCGCGACTTCTCGTCAATAAGCGTGGACTGTCTCAAAAATTTTACGGATTTCATATATTCCCATATTGCTCGAGGGCGGCGCGGAGGGAGGTGGTGACCATGGCGCGGAGCTCAGGCGGCTCAATCACCTTTATGTCGGCTCCGTGCGACAGAATCTCCTGAACGAAATCAGGGGTAAGGCGCAGACGGTAGTGGAACAATGAATAATCATCGTGGATTTCCTCGCGCTGGGAATGATGCAGCGGGAGCGCACGGAGATATTTCGCCTGCCGCGAAGTGGTCCGTATCACCACCTCATGTGTCTTACCCTGGGAAAATACGATGCCGAAAGAATCCTTCACGAAACTCTCGGGGTCAAAATCATCAGGCATAATAAATGTATCAGCCTCAATCACGACATCCTCCATGCGGTCAAGCGCATAGGTCTTGACAATCCCGTCGCGGGAATTGAGACCCGTGACATACCAGCGCTGGCGGAATATCTTAAGGAAATAAGGCTCCACAACCACGTCGCGCGTAGGGTTGACACGCGTATAGGGCCGATAAGTGAAGCGCAGGGGATGCCGGTCGCGCAGGGCCGACACTACCTGAGAGAGATAGAGCCGCGCCGAGGGAACATCCTCAAGGAATATGCGGTCGGAGACATCGCTCACGGATGACAGCACATTGCTCATCGCCGCGGAGTTGAGCAGCCAGTCGGTGACACTCGCCTGATGTGAATCACCCGAATCTATATAATATTCATAGGTTGACGCGTTGCACTCTATGTTTATATTGAAAAGCTCCTCAATGGCAGCGCGATAGTTATAGAAAGTTCGGCGCGGAAGTGGCGCGCCGTCACTATATGGAGACTGAATCCATAGCTCGTTGAGTTTTCCACGGGTTATTGAGCCATAGCGGCGTATGGTATCTATGAGCCATATGTAGCGTGCAAGGAGATTTCGTGCCATTTGGTTACTTATTGTAAAGAATACGTATCAGGGGCGGCGCACCGACACGTATCTTCTCGGGAAAAGGAATATGATTGAAAGGGCTATCATCAGGGCAAGAGCCCAGGGATAGTAGAGATAAGGGAAAGGAGAAGCGGGAGATATGCCGGCAAGAGAGGTGGCGAGCAGTGTCTGCGCTCCATAAGGAATGAGACACTGCACAACACAGGAGGCCGAATCGAGAAGCGAAGCACTCTTACGCGGGTCGATTCCGTAGCGGGCGGCAATTTCCCGCGAGATGCCTCCGACCGTGATAATGGCAACGGTATTGTTGGCCGTACAGAGATTTACTATACCGACAAGTATGGCAAGAATAGCCTGGGCACCGCGCCGGCCTGAAATCCGCGAGGTGAGGCCCTGCAAAAGGAACTGGACTCCGCCTGCAGCCTTTATAACACCGAGCATCCCTGCGGCAAGAAGGGTTATGATTATAAGATCGCCCATCCCGTCGATGCCTTTTCCGGCAAAACCGGCCATCTCAATCAGACCGAAGCCATCCACGATGCCGATAATAAGTGCGCTCAGAATTCCGAACAAAAGCACGATTGTGACATTAATACCTATGACAGCCGTGGCAAGCACAACCACATAAGGCAGTATCAACAGCGGATTGCTGTTGCCAACCATGGCTATCGCAGGGGATGCCTGCCCCATGACGATATAAGCGGCGAGTGTGATGATAGCGGCCGGGAGGGCTATCCATAGGTTGGCCTTGAACTTGTCAGCCATCCCGCAACCTTGCGAACGGGTGGCGGCAATAGTCGTATCGGAAATAAACGACAGGTTGTCACCGAAAAAGGCTCCGCCGAGCACCACCGCCACATAGAAGGCCACATTAGCGTCAGCCATCTCAGCAATCTGCACGGCAAGGGGCGTCAGGGCCACTACAGTACCAACCGAGGTGCCGACAGAGAGGGATATGAAACATGCGGCGAAGAACAGTGTAGGAACCACGAATTCAGGAGGGAAAAAACGCAGCGTGAGATTGACAGTTGCGTCAATGGCCCCTATTTCCTTGGCAAGTGTCGCAAAGGCTCCCGCGAGGACAAAGACCCATATCATATAGAGGATATTGGGGTGCCCCGCCGCACGCGAGAATGTCTCTATGCGTTCCATCAAGGGACGCTTCCTGTAAATCGACACAGCCCATACCGAAGCCACGACCAAGGCGACGGCAATCGGCATCTTATAGAAATCACCTATTATTATAGACACTGCCACATAGAGAAGCAGAAACACAATGACCGGCGAGAGTGCAAGCCACCCTCTTCTCGCGGGTATACGCTTTTCTGTGTCAGTATCAGATTGCCGTGTAACAGTCATATATCAACGTATTATCTCAAGACGGTGGTTATGGATATAGACATGGCCTTTGCATGGATTGACTACCTTTCGTCCAAGAAGGTCATAGCAAGGTGCGTCACCGTTGTCGGACGCCGTGATTTCGGGATCGGTAATCGAGGATTCCCCTTCAAGCTGACGGAGCAACGCATGGACTTCGGCAGCTCCCCAAAGCCAGCATCCATAGCCGAAATCCTCAAAATCCGGAATAGCGTCGAAAGTAATGGGATTGCCATGTTCGGGCGCAGAACCGGTGCCCTGAAGATAGCCGACCTGCCCCGTGGATTCATGAACCGCCGAACGCATCGCCTCCCATCCCTTGCAGATTACGGGAAGATATGTGGAGGCATCAAGCATACCGGTCCTCACTCCGTAGGCCATTCCTCCGATAAACAGTGATGTGCCGGTCATTTCAGGGCCCTCGCTGCCCGAAGGACCGAAATTTAACGGAGCGGCAAGACTTACATTCCACGAACCGTCAGCCCTCTGGCAGTTTTTCAGCCCCTCGCTCATCATTTTGAAATCAGCTATATAGTCCTGACGGTGACTCTCATTCTCAGAAGTGAACTGGAGTATTCGTGTCAAAGCCATATAAACCCAGCCATTTCCACGGCTCCAATAGCAATCCTTGTCAGGCTCAACCAGGTCACGGTAGGGAAAGACAGGCATGCTCATCTGTATGGCGTCGACCCATGTCCAATAGTTGATTCTTTCCGACGCTATCATCTGGTCGATGCGCATCTTTATGTGTTCCATGCGCACGGTCTGCGACGGACCCATAAGATACATCTGGAGATATGCCTGACCGCAACACTGGTAGTCGGCATTATGACGCTTGGCCTCCGTGTCGGAACTGCTCTTCCACTTATGAAATTCACCCCAGTCGATGGAATATTTCAACCATTCGGGTTTCTGCTTCTCGCGATAGATATTCAGCAGTCCTTCATAGAATACACCTCGCGTCCATATCTTGCTGTTGCGCTTCTTGCCTCCCACATAACTGTCGGCTCCTACGTCGGGATACCTGTCAATGAAATATGAAGCGACTTTCTCCGAAGTGGCCATGACATCGGCACTGCCTGGCAGTGTCTGCCCCGGGGAAATCAGCATTAAAGAGGAGAACAATATCAATAATATAGACCTTCGCATGTATTAAAAGATTGTCAATAGTTCGTCTGACAGAGAATTCAACAATATACACTAAATCGACGAGAGATAGCCTGTGGTAGAATCCATGATATACCCGGCAGTACGGACATCGGCAGGCATAAGCGGATGGCGGGAAATAAGGTCGACGGTCTCCCTGACAGCCTCGCCAGTATCGTCGAAACCATGAAGCCAGCTGTCGAGGTCGATACCGCAATGACGCATAAGCGAGATATGCTCGTCGCTGATTCCACGATGGCGCATCAGTTCAAGCATCTCACCGGAGTCCATTCCCTGGACACCGCACTCAGTATGGCCTATCACCATTATTTCGTTGACCCCCAGCTCATAGACTGCGACAAGCAGCGAGCGCATGGTCGAATCAAACGGGTTGGTGATTGTCCCTCCGGCATTTTTTATGATTTTGACGTCCCCGTTGCGCAAGCCAAGGGCGGCAGGCAGAAGCTCGACAAGGCGGGTATCCATGCAGGTCACTATTGCAATGCGCTTATCGGGATATTTCGAAGTCATGAATTTCTCATAGCCCTTTGAAGCTACAAACTCTCGGTTATGCTTTATTATCTCCTCAATCATGGTAATCGTAGCGGTTAATATTTGCTTACATATATGCAAAGATACGTATTTTTATCAAAACGGCAGTTTCGACACGGTCTGTCCCCAGCTGCCACGATCGAGATTGCGGTAGGACAGGGCCTCGCGGATATGATGGACCGCGACAGGCTTACTTGCCGTTTCAACAAGAATCTTCCGGTCAGCGGGATTGAAACCCTCACGGGTGGCATAGTCAAGGTCGGCGATAGTGCGGGCCACCTTGAGTATACGGTCATAGGCCCGCGCACTCATGTCGAGTCTCTTCATTGCTTCCCGAAGCGTCGACATGCCCTCTTCGTCAAGCGAGGCGTGAAGCTTCAGCAGCCGCGAGGACATCTGCGCATTGCAGTGGACCGCAGGTTCAGACCTGAAACGCTCCTCCTGAATGAGCCTCGCGCTGACCACCCTTTTCTTTATATCCTCGCTCCGCTCCCCTTCCCTCGCGGAGGAAAGTTCCTCAAACGGCACCGGCATAATCTCCACCTGGAGGTCAATGCGGTCAAGCAAAGGACCGCTTATGCGGTTAAAATATTTCTGCACCGCAGCTGAAGAGCATGTGCACTCCTTTGTAGGATGATTATAGAATCCGCAAGGGCACGGATTCATCGAGGCGACAAGCATGAAGCCAGCAGGATAGTCAATAGTGTATTTAGCGCGGGCTATGGTGATATGACGGTCTTCGAGCGGTTGACGCATCACTTCGAGCACCTGACGGGAAAATTCAGGGAACTCATCGAGAAAAAGCACTCCGTTGTGGGCAAGGGAAATCTCTCCCGGAACAGGATTTGTGCCACCACCCACCAAAGCCACTGACGAAATGCTGTGGTGAGGCGAGCGGAACGGACGCACGGTCATGAGGCGTGAGCCGGTTTTCAGTTTCCCGGCCACAGAGTGAATCTTTGTCGTCTCCAGAGCTTCCGAAAGCGACAAAGGGGGCAGAATCGTCGGGACACGCTTTGCCATCATCGATTTCCCCGCTCCGGGAGGACCGACCATCAATATGTTATGACCACCCGCACATGCCACTTCAAAAGCCCTCTTCACACTTTCCTGGCCCTTCACCTCCGCGAAATCACAGTCGAACACCGACTGCGCACGGCTGAATTCCGCCCGTGTGTCGACCATAACAGGCTCCGGCACCGACATTCCGGCGACGAAATCAATCACCTCGCGCAGGCTTGACATCCCGTAGACCTCAAGGTTATTGACAACGGCTGCCTCCGTAGCGTTGGCCACGGGGACAATCATTCCACGGAACCCCAGTTCACGGGCCTTGATTGCCATTGGAAGCGCCCCTTTAATCGGGAGCAACGAACCGTCAAGCGATAGTTCCCCCATAAACATGAATGAATCAAGGGGAATCGCCGGGGATATCTGCTCACAGGAGGCAAGGACACCTATGGCTATGGGAAGGTCATAGGCTGCCCCTTCCTTCCGGACATCGGCAGGAGAAAGATTCACCACCAGGCGTCGGCGCGGCCATTTGTAGCCCGACTGCATGATGGCCGACTGTACACGCTGATAGCTCTCCTTCACTGCCGTATCGGCCATGCCGACAAGGGAAAAGCTGAAGCCGGTCTCGGCAAAGGCTTCGACGGTGACAATCAGTGCGTCTATCCCCTGGACAGCTGCGCCATAGGTCTTGATTAGCATGGTATTCTATTTTTATGGTTAAGGTTTGATTGATCTTACCGGCTCCCGGTCAATGGAAGTAAGGAGGCTCCCGATTTCAAAGGGCAAGCAGCGAGCGAACCTCGTCAATTGAAAGTCCACGACGGGAGGCATAGTCACGAAGCTGGTCGTCAGCCATAGGGCCTATGAGGAAATAGCTTGATTCAGGATGTGCGAGATAAAGTCCGCAGACAGTAGCCGACGGCTCCATAGCTCCATTTTCTGTTATCGCGACGCCGATTTCAGACATGTCAAGCAGACGGTCAAGTTCGAATGTCAATTTCTGGTCAGGAAGAGACGGATAGCCGACGGCAGGACGTATGCCCTGATAGCGTGACCGGAACATATCCTTCACAGTCATGAATTCATCGGGAGCATAGCCCCAAAGTTGCGTTCTCACAATCCTGTGCAGACATTCAGATGCCGCCTCTGCAAGACGATGGGCGAGGCTCTGGGCGAGAAGTGAGCGATAGGAATCTCCCTCCGAATCAAAAGCGGCTATCTCCCTGCTGACATCGACACTCACCACGAAGGCACCTGCATAATCGTTTTCAACACCGACAAAATCGGCGAGAGATAGCGACGATGCATCTCCGGCAAGAGCCTGCTGACGCAAGGTAGGGATACGTACTCCTCCTATAATTATATCGTCACCCTCGGCATGCGCCTCTGAAAGGTTTACGATAGCCTTGATCTTTATGCCAACTTTATCCCAAGCCGACAGCATAGCAAGTGCGTCACTCTGAATTCGGGCAGATTCCTCGTCTGAGCCTGAGAGTTTCCAGGCATTGTAAAATTGTCGCCAGTTTATGAAGGGGATAAGTTCCGCAACCGGAATACACCGAAGTGTACGGCCCGGAAGGGAAGGCTCTACGGGAACATATTGTTTGAGCTTCTTACGCACGGAGCGAGCCCGCGCCTCTTCTATTGGGAGCACGGGTTGATTACGAAGCATCTCCTTCTCTCGCAGGGCCTCATATTCAGTTCTAAGTTCTGCGATGAAATCCTCGCGGGTGGCAGGATTCAAGAGACGGGAGGCTATCAGGGGATTTTGCGAGGCATCGGGGACATGAATCACAGGAGCCGAATAGTTAGGAGCGATTTTTACGGCGGTATGTATGCGCGACGTCGTGGCCCCTCCGACCATCACAGGAATGTCAAGTCCGGTCTTTTCCATCAGCGCAACCACCCTGCACATTTCTTCGAGCGAGGGAGTTATCAGGCCAGAAAGACAGACAAAATCAGGTTTTTCCTCAACGGCGACCCGCACTATCTCCTCCGCAGGAACCATGACCCCGAGGTCAATGACTTCATAATTGTTGCAGGCGAGCACTATTGAAACGATGTTCTTCCCGATATCATGGACATCACCCTTCACGGTCGCAAACACCACCTTGCCGGCTTTCTTTACAGAATCTACGCCTCTCGCACTTTCAATAGCGGGGGTAAGCAGTCCGACCGCACGCTTCATGGTGCGGGCAGTCTTGACAACCTGGGGAAGGAACATTTTCCCCTCTCCGAAGAGCGTGCCGACACGATTCATTCCCTCCATCAAAGGCCCGTCGATTATCGCTACGGCGGAACGGCCACCCTCAAGCGCGTCTGCCAAATCCTTTTCAAGATAATCACTGATTCCCTTTATGAGAGCATGGGCGAGACGTTCGTCAACAGGGAGATTGCGCCACTCAGACGAGGCTTTCTTAGCCGAAGGGTTCAAAGAAGCAGACGCATCATCCTTCAGCCTCAACATCTCCTGGGCATAGGCAATCAGCTCCTCTGAAGCATTATCACGCCGGCAGAGCACCACATCCTCTATCAACCCGCGCAAACCCAGCTCTATGTCTTCATAGGTCACCGAGGATGAGGGATTGACAATGGCCATATCCATGCCGGCAGCAATCGCATGGTAAAGGAATACGGCATGGATAGCCTCGCGGAGATAATTGTTGCCACGGAAAGAGAATGACAGATTGCTTACTCCTCCGCTCACTTTGGCGCCGGGAAGATTTTTCTTTATCCACTCCACCGCACGTATGAAGTCAAGACCGTAGCGGTCATGTTCCTTCATTCCGGTAGCAATGGCAAGTATATTCGGGTCAAAAATGATATCCTCGGGATTGAAAGCCGCCCGCTCGGTAAGAAGGCGGTAGGCTCGCGAGCAGATTTCTATTTTGCGCTCATAGCTGTCGGCCTGCCCTTGCTCGTCAAAGGCCATGACCACAGCCGCAGCTCCGAGCTCACGCACTCGCCGCGCACGGACAATAAAAAGCTCCTCACCCTCTTTAAGTGAGAGTGAATTTACTATCGATTTTCCCTGCACGCATTTCAAGGCCGACTCAATCACAGTCCAGTCGGATGAATCAATCATGAAAGGCACCCGTGAGATATCAGGTTCAGAGGCTATGAGATTAAGGAAAGAGCACATCTCTTTCCGAGCATCCATCATCCCGTCGTCCATGTTGATGTCCAATATCTGCGCACCGTCCTCAACCTGCTTGCGGGCGATTGACACCGCCTCTTCGAGCCAGCCTTCCTTTATCAATCGCAGGAATCTACGCGAACCGGCCACATTGCAACGCTCACCGACGTTGACAAAAAGAGAGCCATCCACAATATCCAGAGGTTCAAGTCCTGAAAGATGAAGTCCGGCAACAGGGGTAACAGGGACATGTGGAGTACGCCCCTTGGCAATTTTGGCAATAGCTGCGATATGCGCCGGGGTGGTGCCGCAGCATCCGCCTACAATATTGACCAGCCCCTCGTCAATGAAGCTTCCGATATGACGCGCCATGGCCTCGGGGCTTTCCTCATATTCACCCAAAGCATTAGGCAGGCCTGCGTTCGGATGGCAGCTTATGGGGTATGGAGCGGTACGGGCAAGTTCCATGAGGTGAGGCTTCATGTCCGCCGCGCCAAAAGAACAGTTAAGTCCTACCGAGGCTATCGGACAATGGGCCACTGACGCAAGGAAAGCCCTCAATGTCTGACCTGAAAATGTCCTGCCGTCATGCCCCGAAAGAGTCACCGATAACATTATCGGCAATTCCACGCCTTTACGGGCCATAACAGAATTTGCGGCGTCGAGCCCGGCCTTAAGGTTAAGTGAGTCAAAGATTGTCTCGAAAAGCAGGATGTCAACTCCACCGTCTATAAGCCCTTCTATTTGCTCGGAATAGGCAGTGAAAAGGTCATCGTAGCTGACTGCACGAAATGCAGGGTTGTTGACATCCGGACTCATTGATGCCGTCTTATTGGTAGGGCCGATTGACCCGGCTACGAATATCCTGCGTTCAAGTTCCGCAGAGCGTCGGTCAGCGAGCCTGCGAAGCAGGGCTGCCGCTTCGCGGTTGATTTCTCCGACAAGATGCTCCATGCCATAGTCCGCCTGGGAAATGGCATTGGCATTGAAGGTGTCGGTCGTTATTATATCCGCTCCGGCCTCAATATATAAGTCTGCGATATCAGAAACAACGTCAGGACGTGTAAGCGCGAGGATATCGTTGTTTCCGCGCAAATCACAATGCCACGCGGCAAAACGCTCTCCACGGAAATCTCTCTCCGAAAGCCCCCGGCTCTGAATCATGGTGCCTATAGCACCGTCAAGAATCAGTATGCGCTCACGTATAAGTTTCGGGAAATCAACCATCAGCCCACTTATATTATAGTCCGCAGATAGGCAGTCAGTTCTTCAGAATTCTTAGCGGCCTGCGCGCTCGATGGATGATAGTCTGCACCATAGCCCAGCTCGCCTGTCTGCTCCGACATGTCGAAACGGTAAGCCCACTGGCGGTCGGCGGCAAGACGGTCGAGCGCAGACTTCACGTCCTCCAACTGCTTTCCATGAAGCATGCTTCCCGTGAGAAGTACGATTTTGGCATCGGGATGGAGCATGTGGAGATGGACAAGGAACTTATTATAAGCGGTCTCGAAAAGCGATATGTCGTATGTGTCGAGCGAAGTGTCGTTAGTGCCGAGATTTATGCAGATTATATCAGGGTGGAACGACGAGTGATTCCATATATGGTCGGGATTGTAGAGAAGCGTACGGTCATATTCTCCGGGCATCCTCTGCTCGGGAGTACCCTCAAGAGGCCCTCCGTAACTGCGGTACATACCTATGCCGGAACGGGCCACAATATTAAAATCAGCATTTAAGGCACGCGCTGTCCTGTATGCGTAGCCGAGAGTGTGGTTTTCGGTGTCGTAACTGAAATGAACCTGTGCGCTGTCAGCCTCCGTGCCATAGCCACAGGTGATTGAATTTCCTATAAACTCCATCTTGAGCGCAGGGCGTTCGGGGGCGGGAAGGATAGCCGCATCAGGCCCGTTGATTATGAATCCGCGGAATTCAGGATGCTTTTCATACCCCTCTACGGCATAGGCCACGCGCAACGAATGATTTCCCGGCGCAAGGGAGTCGGCGAGTGTGATTATGGAATCTTTGTCAGTAAAATTGATTTTGAATGGTGCGAGGCTGTCAATCTCCACCATAAACTGACCGGCTCCTGGATTGGATTTCATAGCAATGCCCGTTCCGCTGAAGTTGAGCATCGCCGTTGTGCCGGGATAGGTAAAAGTCGGAGCTGTGGAGTCAGTCCGCAGTATGCGGCCCATATACAGGATATCGGGATTATTCGGGTCGATATCCACTTTTCTGTCAGCGCATGAAGCAAAGACTCCGCTTACCGCCAAAGCGCAGAGCAGACTGAAAAAAGTACAGGTCTTTTTAATGGATTCCATTTGCAGTATCAACATTAGGGAAATTAGTAGAGATTGGTTTAGAAACTGTTTAAACAAAGTTACATGATTTTCCCTATCCTGCAAAGAAAAACGGTCGTTATTTCAACCATTTCCGAATTGCCTCGACCATTTCGGGCGCATCCTTACATCCGAGCATGTATTTCATCCCGTTTTTTAAGGTCACGAGAAAACAGTCAGAGGATTTCCCGTAATATGCAAAATATTTCCCGAGGTCTCCTTCTGAAAACCAGCCATAGTATCCGAACCAGCCACCGCTTCCAAAAATCCTTTTAGCGCCCATGGTAGGAGGACAGAGCCTTACACTCTCTATTTCTGACAGCGGAATTCTCCTGACCCTCAGCAAGCGGTTTACAGTCAACTCGCTGTCTGACAGGGATACTGATAAAGGAGAGTAGAAAAGAACGCAGAAACACAGCGATATTATCACACCGAAGATTGTCCACGACAGCCAATTCAAATCATCGCGACTGACCTGCAAACACAGCACGAAACAAAGTATCGACATACCGAAAGCGGATATAACGATACTATAGGCACTAAGTTCTACTTTTTTCTTCATTGCAATCCGGTTTAATCTATTCGTCAAAAATTTTATCAATTATAAAATTGAAGGCACAGACTCTGACGTGCCTGTGCCTTCAACACTTAAAATCCTTAGCGGGCAATCATCTTGACCGGCGTTGAGTGTTCGTCGGTGACAAGGAAATATATGCCATAGGAGAGGTTGATTTCCATTCCGTCGACAATTTCGGGAAGGAACATCACCGTACGTCCCATCGTGTCTATCACGCGGCCATTGGTCATAGAACCGACACAGCGTATGCGTATAGAGCCTGCATAACTCTCGACACTCAGCGGACGGTCTTCCTCTATATCGGATATGCCGGAGCGGCTTACAAACTCGACATTGGATTCCGGAGAAAGATATCCGAGGCGAGAACTCTGCACATAATAGCTCTCGCTGTCAGAGGCATCGAAATCGTCGATAATCACATAATTGTCCTCACATTCTATAGTCTCCACGATTTGCTGTCCGCCAATCGTGCGCACACGGGTGAACAGATAATAGTCAATCACCTCGGGAGCCTCCGACCATGTGGCCTTATAGGAATCTGAACTTATATCAGACGGAGCATAGGCCTCAAGCCGGCTCAGCACCGGTTCCGGGAAAGCACGACCACGCAGATAGACGAAAGTATTCGAACTCGTACCTTCAAGGCCGCCACCGGATATCAGTATTCGGGCTGTGTGCTCAACGCCTTCAGCGGGGATTTCCGTCCCGGCTTCAACCGCAGGGGTATAGTCGACCTTAACATAGTAGCCGGTTGATTTGTTGACCTCCACGGTGTTGATACTCTTTTCGGGGAGTGTGAACATCTTGCGGAAGTCAGTCCCGGAAGGATACTTGCCCACGTTGAGGTCAATGGTACCTTTAAGGTTCTCGCCCTTGAAAAGCAGATAGGAAGAAGTCGACTTACCTACAGCAACCTCGCCGAAGTCGAGATACATGTCGGGAGTCGGAGCGAGAAGAGTCGGCTTTCCCGTCGGCTGGGTAGCGGTGCCGGGCGAAAAACTCTCACCGACCTTATTACCCCATATATACTCGGCAAGATCGGGGAAATCGATGAAAGGATTGCGGTTGTTCTGATAGCCGAACACAACCTCATTACGGTCAATCTCCTTCTGGCTCACTTTGTCATCGCGATGCCACTGGAGAAGAAGATTCAGGGCCCAGGGAGTCAGAGTCGGGTAATCATTCTGCTCAAGCATCCACATGTAGCTCGAATTCCAATGGAGATTCTGATAACATGTAACCATATAGAAATAGGTACGCGCGAAGTCACCCTTATACTCGTCGGCAGGTTCGAACACGAATTTCGCCCCCGCCCCCTGACCTGCGACAGGATAGCCAATCTGACTCACTCCATTGTCAAAACCGCCTTTAACCGAGGTCGGATTAGGAACGGTCACACCGAGAGGCCAGTTGCTCTTGGCATGGTTGGCGGGGCCGTCAGCCGGATAAAGATGGTTGAGGTCGACATAGGCGGGTGTATACTCAACGCTGCCGTTTTCCTTCCACCAGCTTTTCGGGAAAGCATGCTCACGGTTGAGACCGCTGAAGCTCGGGATATAGCGCACGACGTTGGAATACATATCCCACCATTCCGTACGGACGGTGGCAGGAGTAGGATTCGGACGCGCGTCGGTATGCTGGAAATACTGAGGGAGGGCACTGTAGCTCGACACCTCCGTGTGAGGATAAATCACTTCATGCACGGCATTTTTCAGTTCCGCACCGGTTTTCCCCTCAAGCTTCGAATAGTAACCCGCAGGGATTTCCGCCTCCGCATAGGCCCATGACATTGCCAACGTCGCGGAAAGCGCAATTTTGTGTAAGGATAATCTCATAAAATAATAGCTAAACGTGAAAAGTGAGAAGAATTTTATTAATGTTTAAGCTCAACCTTATGGGTAGGCGGAAGCGAGCGGTTGCGTTCGGCCACCGCATCAATCACTTCGTGGGCGAGGTGGGAGAAGGCATGGGCGGTAAGACTGTCACCGAGAGCTATAGGCTGGCCGTTATCGCCACTGTCGGCGATGGATGCGACGAGAGGAATCTGTGCCAGCAACCGGACTCCGAGCTTTTCGGCAAGACGCACGCCACCCTCTTTACCGAATATATAATAGCGTTCGTCGGGATGCTCTGCCGGAGTGAAATAGGCCATGTTTTCAACAAGTCCGAGGATGGGGACATTGACTTTGTCTTCCTCAAACATAGCAATCCCTTTTCGCGCATCGGCAAGGGCGACCTCCTGGGGAGTCGTGACCACTACCACTCCGGTAATCGGGAGAGTCTGGACAAGTGTTAGATGGATGTCGCTCGTGCCCGGGGGCATATCTATAACGAAATAGTCAAGGTCTCCCCAATCGGCATCCGCTATAAGCTGCTTCAAGGCGTTGGAAGCCATCGAGCCACGCCAGAGCACGGCCTTTTCCTTATCGACAACAAAACCTATCGAGAGGAGCTTCACGCCGTAACGTTCTACGGGCAATATGAGCTGGCGTCCGTCGACTTCGTGGATATAAAGTTGCTCATCCTCTATACCAAACATTTTCGGCATCGACGGGCCGAAGATATCGGCGTCAAGGAGTCCCACTTTATATCCCTCGCGTGCAAGAGCCACGGCAAGGTTTGAAGCTACGGTAGATTTACCTACGCCACCCTTGCCTGAGGATACTCCTATTATATTTTTCACGCCGGGAAGCACCGGCGCATCCTTTGGAGCGGCAGGTTGTCGTGAAGCGACGTTGACGGTCACTTTCACATCAGGCGATATATATGTATGGATTGCCGTCTCGGCCGCACGGACCATAGATTTTATAAACGGATCCGTGGGTTTGTCGAAAACGAGAGAGAAACTTACGCTGTCGCCGTCGATACGGATATCATCGGCCACCATATCGGCCTCAACAAGCGTCTTGCCGTTGCCCGGATAGCGGACTGTCTGAAGAGCATCGGTAATCAATGCCGGATATAACTGCATATGCGGAAATATAAATGCGATGAATAAATTTATGGTGTGGAGAGAAAATTAATGTTCCTTCTGAATGTTTTAACAAAATTTCACCCCGTGCGGTTCAAAAGCCCTGCAAGGTTCCCCGTCCGAACGAGCGGTAGGTATCAGGCTCTATCTCCACATCAGGCTCCGAAAGCTCTACCGAAGCCGGCGGAAGCTGCCATGCGAGATACTTGCTGGGAATTCCCCTTCCGAGCCATTGCTGCTCGTAGTAGGTCTTTATCGGAGGGACAATATCATTAAGCTCCGAAGCATAAAGGTCAGCTGTCGCATGGATCGGAACTATACCGTTACAATCAAGCATAGCGGAAGTGTAGGCGTAAAGGAATGGGCTGTCGGTTTTGAGATTTATGACTCCTTCCGGCGACAAAACCCGGCGATATATGTCAAGGAAATGAGTTCCCGTAAGTCGTTTGTTCACCTTCTTCATCTGTGGGTCGGGAAATGTAATCCATATCTCCGAAACTTCACCCGGAGCGAAAAACTGAGGAAGGAGATGGATTGATGTACGGAGGAACGCCACATTACCGAGTTTAAGCTCGTCGACCTCCTTGGCCCCCGTCCACATGCGTGCACCCTTTATATCGATGCCGATAAAATTTTTTCCGGGATACAGCTTGCCCATCCCCACGGCATATTCACCCTTGCCGCATCCAAGTTCAAGCACTATAGGATTACAATTGCCAAACACTTTCTCTCCCCAGCGGCCTTTCAGAGGGCACTCTCCCTCGTCGCATAGAACTGCATGGGGATATTGATAGACGCAGCTCAGCGTCTCCATCTCAGCAAATTTCTTTAATTTATTCTTGCCCATAGGCGAATATCGGAACGAACTTTAGATTAATGGTATATAAAAAAATGCGCGTGTCAATCAGCCGAATTGAGCAATTTGACCGCAGCGACGGAGCCGTCTGACATGGAGACGCTCACTATATAGACCTTGCCTGTAACAGCTGTTACTGAAGCAGAATAGTTGCATACACCCTGTGGCTCGGCATAAAAAATCCTACGCCCGTCAAGGTCATATATCCTCACGCCTACAATCGGCTGCGATGAGTCCACTTCTATCACTGACTCATGAAGGCAAGCCCTTATTGCATCAGTTCTGTCAGCGACAGGACTGTCAATAGCTGATTCATCAAATATCTTTATCTTAAAATCCTTCCACTGGTCAGCGGAAGAGAATCCTGAAGCCATATCTTTGTCCACAACAAGCTCGATCGACGGGCAGTCAAGTCCCAACCAAACGTCAGAACCGAGCGCGGGAACCATGCCAAGCTTTTCTGCCAATATGATGCCCAATGAAGTGCAACCTTCAAATGCGTTTGAGCCTATCTCACGGAGAGATGCAGGGAGCGGAAGCTTTTCAACAGCACCCATCCCTGCCATCGCCAATTCGCCTACGACAGAGACATGACCTCCCAAGACTCCGCTCAGGTCAGACATGGAACTTGCTCCTTTAAGGGCTATGGCAGGAAGCGTGGAAACTCTTTCGGGAAGAATCAAACTTTTGAGTGAACCACAATCCAGGAATATGCCCTCGCCTATCCTTTCAACGGATGATGGCAGGACTATACTTTCAAGCCCGGTACATCCGGCAAAGGCATGCGCCCCAACGCTTTTCAATGACTGACAATCGCCAAAATCCATATCCTGAAGCGCCGTCACTGCAAAAGCGCCGTCACTTATCTCCGAAAGTGACGCCTGTCCTGCGAAAGTCACATCCGAAAGCGAGATGCATCCGGCAAAAGCGTCCTTACCGATAAACTTCACCTCATTTCCGAAAGATATCTTAGAGAGCTTGGCACATTCAGAAAAAGCAGATTCAGGCACTGTCGACGAGTCATAGTCAACGTCCGTCAGAGAACCACAGCCTTTAAACGAGTAAGCCCCCACACTTTTCACCGTCGACGCTATGCGAACCTTGCGGAGCTTGCCACAATCGGCGAATGAACCCACTCCGATTTTATCTACGGATTCCGGAATCACAATATTTTCAATCGAAGCACTCATCAAAGCACCGTCACCGATAGAACGCAGTGACTGCGGAAGTGTAAGGGAAATAGCAGTCAGTCCCGATAGGGAATACGCAGGCAACTCATCAGCCGGGAAACTTCCACGATTGGAAGCTACTGCTTCGCCAGAATAGGCCACAACGTCAACCCCTGAAAGGTCGAGGCTCCGCAGATTCCGACAATTCAAGGCTATATGATGGAGGTCAGCGGCATTGACATTGCCGACAAGAGACAATTCAATATCTTCAGGCCCCGCCACTACGCCCGATGCGATCTCCCCCGCACTCACTGAAAGCGTACGGGCCACGACAGCAGCCGGCAACAACACCGACAGGCATACCGATATGGCAGTTCCTATTATCCTTATCATGTCTCCCTATTAATATAAAAAGAGGCCTATTCCATCCGCTGTTTGGCCTGAAAAGCCAGTGCATAAAGACGCATCTGTTTTACCATCGCAAGCAGTCCGTTGGAACGCGTTGGCGACAGATGCTCCGAAAGGCCTATATCGTCAATGAAATGGAGATTTGATGCGAGGATATCATCTGGGGTCTGATTGTCAAGCACCTGTATGAGGAGCGAGATTATACCCTTGACTATTATGGCGTCAGAATCGGCAGTGAAATGAACGGTCCCCTCGGGCGTTAGTTCGGCATTGAGCCACACACGGCTCTGACAACCCTCTATAAGATGGTCAGGAGTCTTAAACTTCTCTTCAATCTCAGGGAGATTGTTACCGAGGTCTATAATCATGGCGTAGCGGTCCATCCAGTCCTCCACATCGGAAAACTCCTCTACTATATCCTGTTGTATCCGGTCAATGGTCATATTCATCTTTTGAAGTTACTTATGCAAAAGTACATAAAAATAATCATATCTGAAAAAAAGACGTGTCATATCCATCAATGGACATGACACGTCGTTTTTCTATCGTGATGATATTTTAAAGCACTTTCGCATAGAGAGCCTTGATATCATCGATAGTCACATCGCGAGGATTACCCGGGGTGCACACGTCGGTGATAGCCTGCTCCGCAAGGGCGGGAATATCGCTTTCCTTTATGCCGAGCTCGCTGAGGTGCTGAGGGATACCCACCTCAATCGCAAGAGCCCTCACAGCCTCGCAAGCGGCTTTCGAAGCCTCTTCCTGGCTCATGCCGGTGATGTCGACACCCATCGCTTCCGCAACTTTCGGGAATTTATCGAGGCAATAAGGCATATTGAATTCCATTATAGTCGGAAGGAGAAGGGCATTTGCAACTCCGTGGGGAATATCGAAGAGAGAGCCCATCGGGTGAGCCATACCGTGGACAAGACCGAGACCCACGTTGGAGAAGGCCATACCGGCAATATACTGGGCTACAGCCATGCCGTTACGTCCCTCGGGATTTTGAGGTTCGAACACGGCTGTGCGGAGATATTTGTTAATCATGCGTATAGCCTCGATTTCAAACATATCCGACATTTCCCATGCCCCTTTGGTCACATAGCCCTCGATAGCATGTGTGAGAGCGTCAAGACCTGTGGCCGCAGTGAGGCTCTTGGGAAGGCTGTACATGAGTTCCGCATCGATAACCGCAACGGCGGGGATATCGTTGGGATCCACACACACCATTTTTTTCTTCTTTTCCTCGTCGATAATCACATAATTGATTGTGGTCTCGGCGGCTGTACCGGCCGTAGTGGGTAGCGCGATTACAGGAACGCTCTTATGTTTCGTCGGAGCGCAACCTTCAAGGGAAACCACGTCGGCAAACTCAGGATTGTTGACCACGATGCCTATACCTTTGGCAGTATCCATAGCGGAACCGCCACCGATAGCGATTATATAGTCGGCTCCGGCCTTCTTGAATGACTCCACGCCGGCCTTCACATTGCTGACGGTAGGATTGGGCTTAACCTCGCTGAAAACTTCGTAGGGAAGAGAGTTTTCGTCAAGCACTTCAGTTACCTTGCCGGCCACGCCGAACTGGATAAGGCCCTTGTCGGTCACGACAAGAGCTTTTTTGCCGTTAAGACGGCCAATTACTTCAGGAAGTTGCTTGCGGGCACCGGGACCGAAATAAGAAACTTCGTTGAGAATAAATCTTTGAACCATTATATATTAGAATTTAAGAGAATATAATTTACACTTGTGTTTTATGCCATGAACGTGAGTCTGTAGACCTTCAACGGAAGAACGTCACGCGGTGTCTTTGCAAAATTAATAATTTTATATGATATTCAAAACCTATATCTGTCCCCGATATATACAATTTATAAGGTTTGTGAAAAAATTTTTCAAGCCTTTCGGAAACCCGTGGATACAGATGTCATTTTTAATTGCTAATTTTGTAGTACATTAAATCAATCATACCCATGGACGACAAGCATGCCGACACTAAAAGATGGCTCAAGGGCATACCCTACGAGGTGGCTTTCTGGCGCAGTTACTATGCTAACCGGCGCCGGCGCGCCGACCTTTTCTCATGGTCGCTTTTCGGAAAGGCATGCAGTCTCGACAATTTCGATATCGACGCTTTCATCGGTTCTTGGCCCGATAGCAACCCCTTGATTCTTGATGTCGGCTGTGCCCTCAGCTATGCTTTCGGCAATATAATCAATGGCGAAGAAGCGAGGGTGGAATATGTAGACCCTCTCGCCCCTTTCTACAACCGCATCCTTGACGACTATGGTATCGAACGTCCCCGCATAAAATTCGGCATGGTCGAGCAGCTGTCGGCCTCCTATCCCGAAGGAAGTGCGGCTTTCATCCACATACGCAACGCCCTTGACCATTGCGCCGACCCTATGGAAGGAATCCTTCAGAGCATTAAATCCCTGAAGGTCGGGGGAGTCCTGTATCTTAATCATTTCCGCAACGAGGCCGTACGCGAGGCCTATCGCGGGTTCCATCAGTTCAATATCGACGAGCGCGACGGCAAACTCACAATCTGGAATCCACGGGAGAGCATCGACGTAGAAGGAAAAGTGAAAACCTTCGCCACGGTTGATTGCAGTGTCAGCGACGAAGGGCGCATCATCGCTGTGATAAGGAAAACCGCGCCTGTACCCGACACGCTATGCAATCCTGAAAAAACAGCAAAAGCCTCCGCCGAGATTATGATAGCCACCGTAGGCCATTTCCATTCTTTTGGTTCTGTAGTGAATTATCAATTTTCACGCCTTACATCGACCATAGGGCACCGCCTTATCCGGCTCCTCCCCCTTTCTTCCCTCGAAAAGCTGAAAAGCCTCTTGCGCAAAGGCTGACAAGCTTCGCCATACGCATCAAATTGCGATTCTCGCCGAAAGGCCTCAGCAGGACACGCCGGCGATGATAGTCCCCGGCCTCGCCATAGCGCGGGGCATAACGACAACGCTCCTCAACAATGACAGACAGAAATCCTGCCAGACGATCGTCAAAATCGGTCTCACAGTCGCTCAAAAGTTTAGGAGCCCGAAGAATTTTCATATAGGAGTCATTGTCGTTATCTATACGTTTCAAATCAGCGATGAAGTTATCCATACTGTTATAGTCCGCGATGTTGACAAAGGCCTCGGGATTGAAATCCATTCCGGCATCCGGCGCACCCCAATAGAGCGGTACTGTTGACGCCACCAGCGGCTCAAGCAACTTTTCAGTGACATAACCTTCCACACGGCTGTTTTCCAATGCGAGATTAAACTTATAGCCTGAAATGAACGGGATTTTCTCGTCGACAGGGCCACCCACATTATTACGCCATGGCCCTCCATAGGCGATTGGACGATACGCCTCCACAGCGTCGACAATTTCGACCCGTCGCGGGTCGCAGTTCCAGTCATTACGCATAAGAAAAGAGCAGAAGGGTCTTTCAGCCAAGCCTTCATCCTCAACCCCATACCGGGGCCGCTTCAATTCATCAATCTCATACATCATATATAGCGGATAGCGCAAATGGCGCTTGCCGAAATCAAGACGATGGAAAGATATGGCATAGTCACACTCATTGAAGTCAGGGACGTCATTTTCGCCAGTATAGTAAACTTTTATCGCGCTGTCATAATCCAGATGCTTCTGTCCATTGCGTGAATAAAACAATATTTCTGGTTCCTCATCAGACGAGGCCGGAATCACCTCCACCCCGTAGCGGGAACGGAGAGCGGAGAGAAACTTATTATCATTTTCATCAAAGCAATCCCAAAAATCGACAAATTTGACAGTGACAGCCCCATGCATACCAAGATAAATCTATAAGTTCTTTATACTTCTATTATTACTCTATTCCGTGAGGTCTTTTTTCAACGATGTTTCATGCCGCGAGGGGAGGGAGGTCATGTCCGGAGTGAGATAGGTCGTTGCCACGTCTGCGGCAATAATCACGAGGTCTTCCCCTTCGGGGGCAGGAGAGTCGAGCGAGACGATGCCGTCGGGGTACTTCCCGACATAGTGAAGCGAACCGTCCGAAGGATTCATCCACCACAGATTCTTCTCCTTCCCCGAAATCCGTCCGAGGTCAAGAGTCATATGACGGCCCGTATGGTTATAGACCATAAGATAGTCAGCTCCACGGGTGGCAAGCAGACGGTCGTAGCGCACACCGTTGTCCTTCACAATAAGGCTGTCGGCCACGCGTTCGAAATATGGAAAAGCAAGCATAAGTTTCTTAAGATGCCCGAGCTGACGGCGACCTGGGTCGTCCATAGCTTTCCACCATGGCTTGACATCTCCATCTGCAAAATAGGCGCCCTGTATGCCCGGGCGCACGAACTGCATCACAGCATTGTGGCCATAAGTGTGCCCGCACGACCCGGCGAACACCGACCAATAGGCATAGCGGCGCACATCCCTGTCAGTCCATCGCAGCTCGTCGGGGAAATGCAGCCCCTGAGGGATATCCTCATAACTCGGCTCGCCGTCAAGCACCGGCTTCAGAGGCGAATGTACTCTCGCGGAGTCGACATACATCCACACATCCTCTTCCGTTCCGTCAGGAATAGGATAATCCTTATTGCCCATGCGCTGGCCGTAACGGCGGTGGCCGCTCTGAAATATATTGAAATCCAACCATGGCCGCGAATTGAACCATCGGGCCGAAGTGGTGCGTCCACGGGGATGGAAAGTCATGAGGTGATTGGGGTCAAGTCCCTTTATCGTGGATGCCAGCGAATCCCATACCTCTGTCTTGACATCCCCCTGGATATCGCCACCGATAATCCATATAATGTTAGGGCGCGACGCATAGCGTCGGGCAAGGAACTCCCCATAGGCCCTCGCCTCATCGCAATCCATAAGGCCCCCTTTCACGAGGCCTCCCCATATGCATACCATGCCGATATATATCCCCTCCCTTTCCGCCTGGTCGATGATATAGTCAAGATGATTCCAGTAGCCGTATCCACCTACACTGTCGACGGCAGCGAGATTCCACCCTTCGGGATGTGACATCGCGCCATAGACATTAAAGGAAGGCACGCCGTTGAGCACCTGAATCTGCACCACATTGTAGCCGTCGGCCCCACAGCGTTTCAGATAATACGAAGCTTCATCACGGTCGAGACGTTCGGGAAGGAGCCACCCCGTGTCGCCAAGCCAGAAAAAAGGCTCTCCGTCCTCATGGCATAGATAAGTGGAGTTGGCCGACACCTGCAAACGCCCGTGGCTCCACGGCTTCACGGCAGCGACAGAAATTCCGGACGACATAAGCACCAGCAGACAGGATATGACAAAAGCTTTGACTGTTCTCATGGTTATGCTTTAAGGGTGAATCATACTTGATATTCCACAAAATTAGCCAAAATATATTCCAAAACAAAATATACACATCCCGACCCCGACATCATCAACCCATACGGAGCATGCCCCGTGCAAAATGCATTTAGAAGATTTAACAAATCGGAGACACATTTCGATTGTATATATATAGAAAATGACTACCTTTGCGCGCACAAAAAATCAGTGCATAGCAATAAACATAAACAACATATATACAAAACACTTCACCACCATGTATTGGACACTTGAATTGGCATCAAAGCTTGAAGACGCACCCTGGCCTGCCACCAAGGAAGAACTCATAGACTACGCCATGCGTTCCGGCGCCCCCATGGAAGTAATTGAAAACCTCCAGGAGATGGAAGACGAAGGCGACACCTACGAATGTATCGAAGACATCTGGCCCGACTACCCCCAAAAAGAAGACTTCTTCTTCAACGAGGAGGAATACTAAGGTTTAAAATCCACATAGCCCCACTAATAAACAGTGGCCAAACAACGGAATCGTTTGTTTGGCCATTGGTGTTTTATAGCCCTAAACGATGTGTTTTGTTTGGCTAAAATCCGGCTTTTTAGAGGAAATCAAGAATTTGTTTGTATATAATTCATGCCCGTTGACCACTTGATGGAATACCCGGAAAATACAAACAAATAACGCTATATGTGTAGGACAAAACATTATACCCTTTAGGGAATACCGCCACTTTCTTAATATGGAATATATTTTACACAAAGGCTCTTACTTTCTTGAAATAGCCAAAAGAATATCCCTAATTTTGTAGCTCACTTACGAAAATGAGTGAAATTTTAGAAAAACAGCCTTATGATATGAGAGTTTTGGACAGAAAACTATCTTTCCATCCGAGACCGTCAATGCCTGAACTTTGAAGCGGATGGGGACAGTCGCGACTGGTTTGGAACACAGGTTGCCGAAGGAATGTCGCTTAGCAAAGTCAGTCTGATATATTCTTCAATAATCCTGGCGATTTGAAATCGCTGAATTTCTTTATGGAGAGGAATAAATTGAAAGAAGCTCTCGTGACTACTACAAGTGAAACAGGTTGGAAAGACTTGAATGAAAAGAAAATTTACTTTCTCCCAATAGCATGTTATGCCTACATTGCTGGAGAAAACACGATAAATCAAAGTAAGTCGTTTTATGGCATCTGAATAAAGTCAAAATAAACAGAGATGAATCGACTTATTTTGACTACGCTTGATATTATATTGGTAATAAGTATATTATAGTTGCAATTTAGTATCGTACATGAATGGTTAAGACTACCTTATGGCGTATAGTTTACAATTAGAGTCCATACATGACGATTTCCATAATGAGATGGCAAGCGACAGCATCACCTTTTTTAAAACAAGTAACAATTTGTGTCCGGTCTTTAATAATTATGAAAAATGTTGCGCCAATCATCTCAGATAGTCTCAGATGTCGCGGTTTGTTTTGCAAATAATCATGCATAAGCATCTAAGCATCTGACAATCAATACAAGTCGTACTTTTTAACGAGGAGGAACATTGATATACATCGCTGCCACTTCAAGACGTTAAGAGCTCATAAACAAGCAATTGGCCAGCAACGGGATGAACTTGTAAATCGCTTTTTGTATCCTTTTGCCGCAAAATAAAACCTGTCTACCTTCCCTTCAGGCATATGTCTTGACAATTGAAATTCCATATTGGAATAGCGAAAGCTGCCCGACGAGATTCTGAAGTGTGCCATGTATCTGTTCATGGGGTATTTCGATGGCGCAACCCGGTTCGCCCGGTCTTGCGGAGGCGGAGGCAGCGACACATCGCTCCCATGGGGTCGCAAGGAAGATGAAGACGACCGCCGTTTCGCCTACCGCTGCATGATGCAGGCTCACCAAATGATGAAACCCTCTCAGCCCAAACGCGGTATAGCAGGGCATCTGTGAAAATTATTTACAATAACTACTATATGTTTCACACTTTTTTCGTAACTTTGCAATTATAGGGCAATTGCCTTGCTCTACATTTTGTAAAACTACAGAGCTCATGTTTATATAGTATTTTAGAATATCGAAATTCTCAGGATGCACAGGAGGCATAACAGCTCTCATTTAAAAATTAAAATATGTTTGTTACAAAATCAAAAGACGCAATAGGAGGGCTTTGCTTCCTTGGAATGAAGATTTCGGCATTAATCGCTCAGAACATATCTTTGACGGAAGATGATGTAATCAAAATGTCCGAAGACTATTCTATTATTAATTGGTTAGATGCTCAAAATGTAATAAGAGAGTGGGATGTAGATGATAGAAAAATCTTGGCCGAGGAATTGTGCTCTGCCGCCAATGTTTATGACAGCAGAAAGTTTGTTGCAGAAAACAATGGCATAGCCGTACTCCTCGCAATGATATTCCTTATCATTCAAGGTGGCGGATTTTCCCGTACCATAGACGATATCCACTAATTGGAACATCGTTTTAACAGCAAAGTTGTTCTGATTTGCAATACCATATTCAAAGTTAAACAACATGAAGAAGTATTTGATTCTATTATTTCTCACGTTATTATCTTGTAATAACCCCAAAAAGGTATGGGATTTTTCAATCGGTGAGTCGAAGGTCGAAGTCGAGTCTACCTTAACAAATAAGGACTATTCATACCAGAACAACGACGGAAAAATTGAGCTGGAATCCTCAATAACATATCTTGGAATTAAGTGGGATGGTGTCTCTTTTAACTTTGAAAATAATTTTCTGAATTCTATATCCTTCCGGATGTTTAAGGGCGAAAAGTTAACTCGTGAACAAAAGAAATATATTGTTGAAGAACTTGACAAAATTTATGGAGAGCATGTAGTAGACAATTCAGCCAAAGCTGAGTATGGAACTGTTGCTTGGAAATGGGAAAAAGATAACATAAATGTTCTTTTTACTACAATCTTCAAGAGCCAATTGGCGAGCCTTATAATTTTTGATGACACTTATAACAACCCGGCAAATTCTTGCGAGTCCAAAACAATTGCTAATTTTAATCCTAAAAAAATATGGATATTTGAAATGGGACAACCTGTTAAAGATGCTTTGGATTCAATTAGAAACAACAAGTTAACATTTACAGAAACACAATATCTTTATCGAATAGATTCTCAAATAGAATTTTTGGGCGTAAACTGGAATACAGTTCGAATTGGTAAAGATAAAATATTAGATGCGATTTTTTTCGATAATGACGCACAAAATATGTTATCGTATTCAGAAAAACAAGCCTTAATCTCTAAACTTGACGAGCTTTATGGAGCCCATGATTCCGATTCCTCTGTAGCTGGAGGTGATTACACGTGGTATCATTGGTATAAAGGTGGAGTAAAAGTGACATATGCTCCCATGGAGCATATTGGCGAAACCCTAGAATTTTCTCCAAGTAAATAGCAAATAGATCTTATGAAAAATAATTATAATAACATTTCAGAAGGAGCTGCCTCTGAAATATTTCAGACTACATCTAATCACACTGATGAAGTCAACACTCAATCATCTGAGAAAATTATTAATAGTGATACCGCGAAGGTGTCAGCAGAAGGTATGAATAAGAAAAATCACATAACAACTATACTCAAATCCAAATGGTTGATTATTTCTTTTGTTGTCGTTCTAATTAGTGGAGTATTAGTTTGGTACATAATAAGCAAATCACTTACTGAAAAAGAATATCAGCAAAACCTCAAAGAGTTTGTCCTTGAATCAGGTAAAGCATCTATGGCTTCAGCATATATATGCGAAGATCTCCGGTCGATTTGGCATGATTATATTTTTGAAAATAAAGAATATTTCATCAATTCTTCAGGAACGTTCACTCGTTATAGTTATGATGGAGATGAATATTGTTCGAATTTCAGCGAAGCAGTTAATCGCAAAATAAGATGGAATGAAAAAAATCTTCCTTCAACTATTTTTAAATCTTATGAAAAGGCAAAGAGGTTATATAAAGAATTGACACCGCCAATAAGCAAGTACAAAGATATCCATGCATATATTAAACAAATGTTTAAAGCAATGGAAAGACTTCATGAATTATCACTCAATCCAACAGGTAATTTATCTACATATTCTAGTGAATGTAACTCAGCAGTAACAGAATATACCTCGGCACTTTCTGACTTAACAAACGAATCAAATATAGACTTTTCTGAAATTAATTCAAATACATCCGAGGAAGACGATGAATTTTCAGATTGACAATTAAATATGACCTATTAGCTTTCACATATAGCCATGTTTTTTCTTTCAGATTGTAATGTATCATTTTATCGCCTTTTATCGCAAAATATACTTGCCTATTATAGCACGTAATGACGCAACTAATTGGTAATCAGCCACCCAAACTTTCTTCAACGAGGAGGAATACTAGTCTCTAAAATCTATATAACAACCTAATAAACGATGGTCAAGCAAAATAAAATTTGTTTGGCCATCGTTGTTTTTAGAAACAGAAATCAATATGGCTTCAGTTTCTAAAATATTAATTTAGCAATCTATTTTTTCCCTTATGGCTGAGAACCTTTATATAGCAGAAGGGGGCAAGGAGGAGCGATACGCGGCCCTTCTGCCTCAGATTGAGTCTTTGATAAGCAATGAGACTGACGAGATAGCCAATATGGCCAATGTTGCCGCTGTAATTTCCGAAACCTTTGGCTTCCTTTGGACAGGATTCTACCGCGTTGTCGGCGACGAACTGGTGCTCGGCCCGTTTCAAGGCCCCTTGGCTTGCACACGCATAAAGAAGGGGCGTGGAGTATGTGGCACGGCTTGGAAGGAAGAACGGGTACTGGTCGTCCCCGACGTAGAGCAATTTCCCGGCCACATCGCATGCAGCAGCCTGTCACGTTCAGAAATCGTAGTCCCTCTCATAAAAGACTCGAAGATAGTCGGCGTGCTCGATATCGACAGCGAACAACTCAACATCTTCGACGAAACTGATGCTCTCTACCTCACCCGCATAGCCCGCCTCCTCACCGGCATCACTCATATTGGACAATGATATGGAAACGGGCGATAACATGCTGCTAAAATATGTTATCACCCGTTATGACAAAAAATCGAAAGGGCTACAATTGCCAGACCGGATATTGAAAAATCGTAGTATCGTTTCGTTTTTTATACCATACTGTAATGGCTATTGCCAAAAGTATGCTAATCACACGCATTATGTTTGAAATCAAACCACCTACGGCTACTTCTGTACCTTCCATTGTGAATATAACCCACGCCCCGTTCATTAAAATATGCAGCCCGACAGGAACCCATAAATTGTAATTCCACTCGACATACATCCAACTGAAATAAACCGCACCTAAAAAGGTCACGCCAAAAGCGGCGAGCGAAGAAATGGCATCATGCCCTTGATAAAGATGTAAAGAACCAAACACAATAGCGGGCAATATGACAGCCCAAAAGAAGCCGGTCTTTGCATAACGGAAAAGCAATCCAAACATAAATGCCCTAAACATAAATTCTTCCACAAATCCGGGTAAAATACTTTTTCTTAAAATCAATGAAAGAGTAGTATCTGCATTTAACGAGCCGAGAATTAGAAAAACAATGTAGATAGGAAATACAGATATAGAAGCGATACCGAATCCTTTAGCAATATTACCGTTCATGCCAAGAAATGAGAATATTTCCTTTGGCTTTATTAAAACGGAGGCAAGCATGAATCCCGCAAGGACAACGATTAGATCCCTGACGAATTTATTGAGTAGAGGAGATTGCCAATCCAATAATGCAGTCACTCTCCATACGTTATCCCAAACTATATATAGTAGCAGACTTGCCACAATGGAACATAGTAATCTTGCAGTTTTTGAAGACAGCGTAATCATTGTTTTACAATTTTGAAACCAGGTTGCTTTAAGAAACTATCGTGTTTTGTTTTATGGATGCAAAGATAATTCTTTTATCCGGATTATGCTCAAAGGTTTGAACGTATGTTCAAACTTATTAAACAAATAGGTAAACGGGAAACAGCTTGATTTGCGTATCTTTGCGGAGCATTAAACAAATCTATTTTACCAATGAAACGATTCCTGACACTTTTATCAGCGATGGCTGTCTCAGCCATCGGCATCAATGCCCAGATTCTGCGCACCACTTGCGAGCAGGGGGAGATTGAAGGCGAGCTCCACAACGGTTACGCCCTGTATAAGGCAATTCCTTATGCCGAGGCTCCGGTAGGCAATTTGAGATGGCACGCCCCTGTCAAAAAAGCCGCCTGGAAAGGCGTTTACAAGGCAGAGAAGTGGGGTGACCGTCCGATGCAGACCAATGACCCGAACCAGGGGGGCAACTCTCTTCCTATGAGCGAAGACTGTCTCTACCTGAGCGTTTCCACCCCTGCCAAAGACAAGTCGGAGCGTCTGCCGGTCTTTGTGAATATCCACGGCGGCGGTTTCTTCACAGGTTCATACAGCGGCACACAGGACAGTTTTGTTAAAGACGGCATAGTATATTGCAGCATCGCCTACCGTCTCGGGGCTTTCGGATTCATGGCTCATCCTGAAGCCGCCAAGGAGTCGGAGCGCGGCATTGCAGGCAATTACGGAATGATGGACCAGATTATGGCCCTGCAGTGGATTCACGACAATATCGCACAATTCGGTGGCGACCCTGGGAAGGTGACAATCTGCGGCGAGTCAGCCGGTGGAATATCGGTGAGCATCCTCTGTGCGTCGCCCCTCTGCAAGGGACTGTTCCAGCGAGCCATCTGCGAGAGCGGCGGCAACTTCCTGCCCATCCGTTATAGCGAGACCTCCGTATGCGGTTCCGCCCAGAATATGGCTTATGCCCAGAGCCTCGGACTCGGATTCCAGAAGATGCTCGGATGCAAGAATCTCAAGCAGATGCGCAAGCTTTCAGCCGAGGAGGTTCAGGCTAAGACAGAATACAACAAATACTGGCCCTTGGTGGACGGATATGTGATTACCGGTGACACCTACGAGGCCTATCTCAAGGGTGACTACAACGACGTGGACCTCATGGTGGGATATAACTCCGACGAGGGAAGCCTCTTTGTGCACGGTGTCGGAATGGACGCTTACAACAAGATGATGGAAACCAACTTCCCCTACGACATCGAGGGATTCAAGAAGGCTTTCCCCGCCAAAAACGACGCCGAGGCCCTTCAGGCACTGCGCGATGTGTTCCGCGACGTGGCTTTCGGCTGGCCTTCATGGGCATGGGCCTCTCTGCAGAGCCGCACAGGCAAGCGTCCGGTCTATTTCTACTATTTCGACCAGCTCTCAGAGAACACCATCATGCGCGGTACACGCGGTGCAACCCATGTGGCCGAGATGCCTTTCATCTACGGATTTAATTTCGGTGGAAAGATGAGCGATGTCGACACCCATATGTCGCAGATTATGGAGCGCTACTGGATCAACTTCGTAAAAACCGGAAATCCCAACGCAGAAGCCCTCCCTTACTGGACAGTTTTCAAGCAGGACGCTCCTACCGTTATGCACATGAAGGAAGGATTCTACCTTGCGCCTGTACCCAACAAGACCCAGGCCGACTTCCTCGAAAGCTACTTTGCCAAGATGCGCAGGGAGTATAAGTAATCCCCGTAAAGACACTCAAAAGTGTCTATTATAAGGTATTTTGGAATTTTGATACACTCTGACTGTTTGAAACCATGTCAGAGTGTATTTGTTTTTAAACAATTTCTTAGATTTCAAATGAGCTTGGGTTAGTGCCGAACTGCTTTTTGAAACTTCGGGAGAAATGGCTCAGTGAGGAGAATCCCGTCATGTCGGAAATCTCCGAGAGAGTATATTTATGCTCCTTGATGAGCTCGGCGGCGCGGTTGAGCTTGTAGGTTTTGAAGAAAACCGAGGGCGGTTCGCCCGTAAGCCCCTTGACCTTGTAGTAGAACTTCGTGCGCGACATGTTCATCAGACGGGCAATCTCATTGACATCTATCTCAGAATTTGCCAGTTCCTTCTCCATCAATCCATAGAGTTGATTGAGGAACACACTGTCCTGAGGCGACAACACATCCTTGTCAACATCCTCGACTGTGGTCCCCGTGGTAATCATGCGCCGTGCACGCTCCCGGTTGCGCAGGAGCGACCTAATCTGCGACATAAGCACAGCCGGGTCGAAAGGCTTGGTGACATATGCGTCAGCCTCGGCTTCGAGACCTTCCACCTGGTTCTCAGGAGTAGCCTTCGCCGTAAGGAGAATGACAGGTATGTGGCTGAAACGCAAATCCTGCTTGATTGTGCGGCACAGCTCATATCCGTCCATACCGGGCATCACCACGTCGCTTATAATCAGTGCGGGTATGTTTTCGTTGAGATATTCGAGCGCGCTTGCTGCGTCAAAGCGGGTCACTACCTTGTAGTTTCTAAGCAATAGGGAGCGTAGATATTCCGACACCTGGATATCGTCGTCGACCACGAGGACAAGAGGTTTTGAATCCACTTCGGAGGTCTCGATGCACTCGTCGTGACTGTCATTGCTCAGCGGATAGGCTTCGGGCTGGCTGGGAGCGCTTTTGTGAAGGTCGTCAGCGTAGACCGACGCATCGGCAGGAATAATCAATACGAATTCCGCCCCTTCAAACGATAGATTGTCAAGAGCATACAGTTTTCCGTGATGCAGCTTTGCCAAGGCCCGCGCATAGTACAGACCTATGCCGGTACCACAGTTATAGCATCCCTCCGGAGCTGTGCCGTCGAGCTGATAGTAGCGTTCGAATATTTTCTCAATCTTGTCAGACGGAATCCGCGAACCCGTGTTGCGGACATATACTTTCAGACAGCTGCCCAATTGTGGGTCGTCAAAAGTATCAAGCCCTACAGCAATCGAGCCTCCGCGCGGTGTGAATTTAAGCGCATTGGACAGCAGATTGTAGTAGATTTTCATTATTTTGTCGGCATCAGCGGTAGTGAAACAGTTATCTTCCAAACCGTTGAGGGCGAAGCTTATCTCCTTGCCGGCGGCATGGTTGGCGAAAGTCTCTGAAATCTGCCTCAGCAGATTGGCGATATCGATTCGCTCCACTTCCAGCGGCAGTGTGTCGTTTTCAATCTTGTTGAAGTCAAGAAGCTGGTTGACGAGGTTCAGCATACGTTTCACGTTGACGTCGGCTATGGAAAGCAGATGCTTATCTCCCGACGAAAGCCCCGAAGAGCCCAAAAGCTGTTTGATGGGGCCGGAAATCATGGTGAGAGGCGTACGGAACTCGTGGGAGATATTGGCGAAGAAGCGCATGTTCATGTCGTTGATATGACGCTCACGTTCCTTCTCCTGCCGGGCCTCACGCACTGCGAGACGCTCGGCGCGTATCTTCATAGAGGTCATCACCAGTATACCCACTATTCCAGCTATTATAAGAAGATATAGACATATAGCCCACCATGAGAACCACCATGGCGGAGACACAATGACTTTGAGACTTATCTCCGATTCCGGGTCGTCGACTATTTCCACATGGAATATGTATTTTCCGGGTGGAACGTTTGCATAGTAAGCTTCGTGGGAACCTGCGGCCTCCACCCACCCCTTGTCGATTCCTTCGAGCATATACCTATATGCCACTCTCGGATTCTCGCAGAAGTCGACTGCCACGAACGATATGCCGAAACTGTTGCTCTTGTGGTCGAGATGCACTTCAGGTGCGAGTGACAGGTCTTTGTCGATTATTCCCTGTCCCGGACACACCGGCTTGTTGTGGACCGTAAGATTTTGGAACAGCAGGTTAGCCTTGATATGCTTGTTCAGATTGCGTGGATTGAATGAGCTTACGCCGTGGGTCCCGCCGAAATAAATATTGCCCGCAGTGTCTATTGCCGCCGAACGGTCATAGAACTGGTTGCCGCCCATACCGTCCTTATCATAGAAATGTTCGAATGTGCCCTTGTCGGGATGATAATGGCTCAGTCCGTATAGCGTGCTTATCCACAACGAACTGTCGGCATCCTCGCGAATCGCCGATATGTCGGCGCAGGCTGTTCCTGAAATAGCCATAAACGACGAGTCAGCAGGATTATACCTGAGAAGCCCGTTTATCACAGTCCCTATCCATATCATGCCGTTGGAATCACGGCATAAATCAGTGGGGATAAAACTTTTTGACTTCAGGACGCGGTTCATCCCCATGCTGTCCTCGGGAAGAGAGCTGATCTCCATCGTATTGATATCGATAAGCTTGATAGGTTTGTCGAAAGCCGCCACCATTATATGGCTGTCGTCATATGACATCAGTCCCGGTATGAAGCAGAATCCTGAGTCAAAAACCTGGAGGTGACTGAATTCCTTGTCGCCACGCCGCAGATAGTAGACATAAGGACTTCCCGAGCCAAGCCATATGGTCCCGTTGTAATCCTCACAGATTGACATTACGCCCCAGGCGGAAAAGCGTTGTTCGATGTTCAGTTTGCCTCCGGAATATCTTCCCTGGAGGATTTCGCCGGAAGTAAGTGTAAGCCACACACGGTTGTCGGAGTCTATGAATATGTTTTTTATGGCTTCGTCGTAGATGTTCCTGACCTGTGAGAAATAAGAGAACGGCATATGGGATATTTTTCTCGTCCTGTCATCAAAAACATAGACTCCTCCGTGGCGTGTGGCCATCCATAGATTGTTGTCATGGTCTATGGCCGTAGAGACCACCGATTTTCCCGCGAGTGCATTGCTCACATACTTGTTGCGGTTGAAACGCTCAGTGTAGTGATAGTGCACGGCTATCCCCTGGTCATGTCCACCGAACCACAGATTCTGTCGGGAGTCGGTGAACATTGTCTTGATTTTAAAGTCAGGCACATTGACCGGGAAGTCTTTTTCACCTTGAGCCGTGACATTGCCTTTCACTGCATCGTAATAGAACATTCCATCCCCCGAACTCTGTATCAGCACCCCGTCGGCATAGGGGTGCACGAATTCTATGTTCGAATTCGACAGCACCGGATGGCCGGCTATAGGGGAAGGAAGGGAGACGAACCGTCGCGTATGTGTGTCGAATATCTTCAGCATGGACCCCGTGAGCCATAATTCATTCCCATCAATCAGAAACGAATTCAGCACGAATCCGCCTGTGGCCACGGAGTCAGCCAACTGACGTGTCTCCATGTCATACCGACGCAATGAATTCTCGCCCACTATCCATATCTCGTCCCTGTCATTGACATGTGCCCTTATGCTGTACATCGACCCAGGACAGGCCTGCTTCGCCAGCACTTCCACCCTGTTACTTTTCGGGAAATAGGCCAACAAACCTCTTGTGCTTACCGCAATGATGGAGGAATCGGCCATTTCAGCCAGATTAGTCACCATATACTTATCTCCGAGGGGCACCGTAAAGAAATCATCCTTCTCTGTAAGCCGGCTTATGCCTTCCACTGTGGCCACGTAAATATCCCCTCCTTTCGTCACGAGGATGTCGCGCACCTGGTTGTTGGGAAGCGAGAGCGAATCGCCCCCTTCGAAGTACTGATAGAATTCCCTGGAGTTATAGCGGTTTAGGCCTCTGAATGTCCCAATCCAGATCTGGCCTGTAGAATCCTCGGCTATATCATAGACAAACTGATTGGAAAGATTATCGCTTCTTACCGGAGGTGTCTGCGCCGTATTCCGGTCGGAATCGCGCAAGCATCCGCAAAGCATGAGGAAGCATAAGGCGCTTATGAACGGGACGTGAAAATTCATTGTGTGTGACTTGTTTTGCTATGCAAAATTATTCAAATTCCCCGTTTTCCGGCAATCTTCAAGGCGTGATTTTGAGCGGTTTGAACAAAGACGCAAACATTTGAACAAATATGCAAACACCGATGATTGCATTGGCAAAAGATTTGAAAAAGTTGACAAGCCTCTGTGGATATCCGGTTTTAATTTTGCATTGTCGAAATCATAAACCATCAAATCAAATCCATGAAAAAACAAATTTTAAGCCTTTTTATTCTGGCGGCTGCCATGTGGGCCGGAGCCGCAGAACCGAGGTCCGAGATTTCCACCTCTGATGCCCATGCCACAGTAAAGCAGGGGGAAATTGCGGGATACTCTGAAAACGGTATTTATATCTACAAAGGGATTCCTTATGCCAAGGCTGAGAGATTCATGCCTCCTAAGGCAGCCGATGCGTGGCAGGGCGTACGAAGCTGCCGCAACTACGGTCCAACCTGTCCCCAGGACAAGCGTCAGGGATGGCAGAACGACGAGATAGCATTCGCTTTTAACTGGGACGACGGTTATCCGGGCGAGGATTGCCTTCGTGCAAATGTGTGGACTCCCGCCAAGACAGCCGACGGGAAGAAACGCCCGGTGATGGTGTGGCTCCACGGCGGAGGCTTTGCAGCCGGCAGCGGCCAGGAACTTCCCGGATATGACGGGGCCAACCTTGCCCGCAAGGGCGACGTAGTGGTCGTCACTCTCAACCACCGCCTAAACGTGCTCGGCTTCCTCGACCTTTCTGACTTCGGCCCCGGGTATGCATCGTCGGGCAACGCAGGACTCCTTGACCTCGTGGCAGCCCTTGAGTGGGTGCGCGACAATGCCGAAGCCTTTGGCGGAGACCCGTCCAACGTCACTATCTTCGGTCAGAGCGGTGGCGGAGGCAAAGTGTCGACCCTCTGCGCCACACCTGCGGCCAAAGGTCTTTTCCACAAGGCAATCGTACAATCAGGCTCAATTCTGAGCACCATGACCTCCGAACAGTCGCGTCGCATAGGCCGCGAGGTCGTGAAGCAGCTCGGTCTTGAGAATGATGTGAAGAAACTTTCCACCATCCCCTACGAACAGCTCCTTGCAGCCGGTAGTGCCGCCGTGGCCACAGTGCGCAAGCAACTGGAATCCGAAGGTGGAATTGGCGGAGCCTTCATTTTCGGATGGGCGCCCACAGTCGACGGCGCGGTTCTTCCCCGCCAGCCCTTTGCCGACGGAGCTCCCGCGCAGAGCCGCGACATACCGATGCTCATAGGTTCCACCCGCTGCGAGTTCTCACCCACCACCTATGTGCCGATGCTGCGCAACGCCGACATGGCGATGGCCAAAAACTTCATGGCCCAGCGCTACGGTCAGGAGGGAGCCGACAAGATTATCTCCGTATTCGGCAAGGCCTATCCCGACTACCAACCCAAAGACCTTATCGACTTCGACATTTCCTTCCGTCCATCAGCCGTGCGCCAGGCCGACATAAAATCCGGGCAGGGTGGCGCGCCTGTCTATATGTACCTTTTCACATGGGAATCGCCCGTACTTGACGGTTCGCTCCGCAGCACACACTGCATGGAGATACCTTTCGTGTTCAACAACGCCAAGATTCACGCCTCAATGACCGGCGGTGGCGCGGAAGCCGACGCACTTGCCGACAGGATGTCAGACGCATGGCTATCGTTTGCCCGTACAGGCAACCCCAACGCATCCTCCCTGCCAGAATGGCCCGCTTACACAGCCGACAAACGTGCCACTATGTTCTTTGATAATAAATGCTCCGTCGAGTATGGCCACGACCGCGAGCTTCTCGACACAGCTGCAAAGTATTCTAAGCCTAAAAGTTTCTAACTGATTTTAACCAACTATTTATTTATCAACCAATCAATACCAATATGAAAACTAAAATCGCATTGTTGGTGCTGATGCTCACCTCCACCCTGTGGGCTTTCGGACAGTCGACGGTAAAAGTCACCGGCGCTGTAACGGATTCCAACGGAGAGGCCCTGATAGGCGTCAGTATTACGGCAAAAGGTGAAAACCGAGGTGTCGCAACGGATATCGACGGTAACTATGAAATTCAGGTAAAAGAGGGTACGACACTCGTCTATTCCTACGTCGGCTACAGCACGGCGGAACGTCAGGTAAACAAGGGGGGGGTAATAAATGTAACCCTCTCGGAATCAGCGATTGCCCTCAACGAAACAGTCGTAGTTGGCTACGGTGTTCAGAAAAAAAGTTCTGTAACCGGTGCGATATCACAGATTAAGTCAGAGGACATTCAAAACCGTACAGTCACCAATCCGCAGAGTGTGCTTCAGGGAAAGACCGCAGGCGTACAGGTTGTCTCAGCCTCCAACGCCCCCGGCTCGTCGCCTACAATCCGCGTGCGCGGCTATTCGTCTAACGTGTCCTGCGACCCCCTTTTCGTGGTAGACGGTGTGCGCCTTACCGACATCAGCGGCATTGACCCTAACGATATCGCCTCGATGGAGGTTCTAAAGGATGCCGCATCTGCAGCCATCTACGGTGCCGAGGCAGGCAACGGTGTCGTGCTCATCACCACAAAGCGCGGTAGCGCGGGCAACGGAAAGATTTCCTACGATTTCCAGTATACATGGGAACGCGCCGCAAAGATACCCCACATGCTCAATTCGGAGCAGTACATCCAGTATATGTCGGAAGGAAACTTCTTTACCAAAGACTACCTCCTGAAGAACTGGGACGGCGTGACCAACACCTCCTGGATTGACGAATCATTCGAGACCGGCCATATGCAGCGCCACAATCTCTCGTTCACAAACGGCAACGATAAAGGCAACTACTATCTGTCGCTGTCCTACCTCAACAACGACGGTATCGTAGGAGGCCCCAACGACAGATACGAACGTCTTACCGCAGCCATCAATGCCGAATACGACATCAAGAAATGGCTCAAGGTAGGAACCACCAACCAGATTGAGAAATGGAGCAGCCGCACCGTGTCGTCCAACAACGAGTATGGCAGCCTTATAACCTCCACTCTTTTCATGGACCCCCTCACACCCTTCCTCTACTCTCCCGACAATCTTCCCCTCCATATGCTCAACGCACAGCAGGCCGGAAAGACCCTGCTCACCGACAAGGATGGCAACTACTACGGAGTCTCGCAATATCTCGCGTCCGAGAACTACCACCCCTTTATAATGCGTGACAACAATCACAATACCAACGACGGCTTCAACGTGACAGGCAGCATTTTCGCTGACTTCAAGCCCTTCGACGGCTTCACCCTTACCTCGCGTTTGGGCTATCGCCTCTCCTCCAACCACATGTCGAATATTTCCCTCCCATTCTACGGCAATGCCACGCAGAACCGCGACGTTCTTGACATCGAAATGGCCCGGAACACCCAGACAATCTACTATCAGTGGGAAAACTTCGCCAACTACTTCAAGCGCTTCGGAGTCAACACTATCAACGCCATGGTCGGCATGAGCTACTCGGAGACCAGAAATTCCTTCACCAGCGGTTCGCTGAAAGGCAACAACGATATCGCCATAAAAAAGGACGACCCACTCTTCTGGTTCCTCAACTACGGCAAGGAATCCGCAACCAAGGGGGTAGGCGGTGACAGAACCAACAATTCCAAACTCTCCTACTTCGGTCGTGTCAGCTACGAGTACGACAACCGCTATTACCTCCAGGCATCACTGCGAGCCGATGCTGCCGACCTTTCGAAGCTTCCGCTCGAAAACCGCTGGGGCTACTTCCCCGCAGTGTCAGCAGGATGGACCATCTCCAACGAAAAATTCTTTGAAAATGCCCGCGCTTATGTGGACAACGTGAAACTCCGCGCCAGCTGGGGACAGAACGGTTCTCTCGCCGCACTCGGCGGATATCTCTACAGCACCGACATGTCAATCGTTGGCTTCTACCCCCTCGTTCCCGGCAACAACTACACCAACGCCACCCGCCCCACCTCAATGGGCAACAGGGAACTGAAATGGGAAACATCCGAGCAGTTCAACATCGGTCTTGACATGCGCTTCCTCCGCAACCGCCTCGGTGTCAACCTCGACTGGTACACCAAGACAACCAAAGACCTCCTCGTAAGCGGCACAACCCCGTCGCTCATCGTAGGTGGCACCGCAGCCCCGATGAACGCCGGCAACGTCAGCAACAAGGGTATAGAACTTGAGCTTTCATGGCGTGACTTCGTGGGCGACTTCCGCTACAGCGCGACTTTCAATCTCGCCACGCTCAAGAACAAGGTGACCTACCTCCATCCCTCGCTGTCACGCATACCGGGAGAGAAGTTCCACACCAACTACGTAACCTATTTCGAGGAAGGCTATCCCGTCTACTACTTCCGTGGCTATCAGTTCGACGGTCTTGACGATAAGGGCAATCCCAAGTTCAAGGACCTCGACGGCAGCGGCGACCTCAGCGACGGTGACGTTACCAACATCGGCGATGCCATCCCCGACCTCACCTACGGCATCACCCTCAACTTCGGCTGGAAAGGCCTCGACCTCACGGTGTTCGGCACCGGCGCCTCAGGCAACAAGGTGTTCAACTGTATCAACCGTGCGGACTACCCGCAGAGCAATAAACTCAAGGAAGTCTTCTACGACAACCGCTGGACCGCTGACAATCCAAACGGCACCGTGCCTCGCGCGGGAGCTGACAACATGGACAAATACTCTATTTCCGACGCTCTCGTCTATGACGGCTCCTATTTCAAAATCAAGCAGATACAGCTCGGCTATATCCTCCCTCAGGAATGGACTAAAAAGTTCTACGTAAGCAATCTGCGTGTCTATGCGTCGCTCGACGATTTCTTCTGTTTCACAAAGTATCCGGGCTTCGACCCCGAGGTAGCCACCAGCGCTACCGCAGGTATGGGAATCGACAAGGGTGCATATCCTTCATCCAAGAAAGTCGTCCTTGGTTTCAACGTCACATTCTAACATATAATAACCATGAAACTCAAATATATATTGCCGGCGATTATAGCCGGTGTAGGTCTGCTCTTCTCGTCGTGCGAGGACGGCCTCGACATACCCAAGCACGGCAATATGGGCACTCAGGATGATTTCTATAAGACTGATTCCGAAGCCCTCGAGGCAGTCTCGACCCTCTACAGCAGCTGGGCCGGAAACTATTACAACCTCTTCATGCTGAAGAATCTCCTTTCCGACGACTCATGGACGGGAGGAGGTATGCGTGGCGACAATCCTGACCTTGAACGCGTCAACGAGTATACATTCGCTACCGACTGCACTGTTATTAGAGACTCCTACGCAGGATTGTATGCCATAGTTTACAATGCTAACCTTATTATAACAAAGGTTACACCCGACACTCCGGTGAAAAGTCAGGTAGTCGCCGAGGCATATTTCTTCCGCGCTTTGGCCTACTTTGACCTCGTCACCCTGTGGGGTGGAACTCCGATTGTCGACCATCCCCTCGAGGCAGGAGAGTACCACCAGCCCAACAGCAAACCGGAAGATATCTGGGCTATGATTGAGGAAGACCTTCATACCGCTATCGACAGCAAGGCCCTGGCCACGAAAAACGGCCCGAATGACGAAACCGGAGGCATCCGTGTTTCCCTCGAGGCCGCGCAGGCAATGCTTGGAAAGGCTCTCCTGTTCCAGGGCAAGTACAGAGAAGCTGCAATCGAGCTTGACAAGGTGATTGATTCCAAGAAATATGAGCTTTACCAGGGCGATTATGACATGCTCCAGCACGCCGCCACCAATGGCTGCTGCGAAGCCATTCTCGAGGTGCAGAAACGCAAAGACCCCGAGCAGACATGGAGCCAGTTCCATATGACCTATCTTATGATTGGATGGCGCACCGGCCTGATGAACGGCGGCCGAGTGAGCGACGTGATGCCCTTCATCGCCAACGGCACCTACGGCTTCCTTAACCCCACCAAGAAACTCTATGATGCCTTCGTGGCCCGGGAAGGGAAGGACGGCTACCGCCTCCGTTCCACAATCCGTACCTATGAGGAGTTGAATAGCGAATACGGCCTGACTGTCAATTCCGGCGAGCGTCTCGTGGGACATGAAGGTCTCTACAACTGGAAGAATCGTGCCCTCAAGGATGACTGTATCACGGACGCCGAGTATTTCCAGGGCTTCCAGTACATAAATCCGCGCGTGATGCGTTATGCCGAAGTGCTCCTCCTCGCCGCCGAGGCCCACGTGATGGGCGGTGGCAACCGCGCCGACGAGTATGTCAACGCCATCCGCACCCGTGCGCATCTCCAGCCGCTTTCGGGTGTGACACTTGAGGATGTCAAAGCTGAGAAACGTCTCGAACTGTGCATGGAGTGCGTCCGTTTCCAGGACATCGTCCGTTGGGGTGAAGGCGAGAAATATCTCGGAGAGCAAGGCAAGACCATCCCGGCCTTCACAGCTAACGGCCTCGTGCCCGAAGCTTTCACCAACAGCTCCTACGGCTTCAAGGCTAAGCACAATCTCCTCCCCATCCCTCTCCTGGAGATGGAAATCAACCCCAACATGAAGCAAAACACCGGATGGTAAAAACAACTTAATCAAGAAATAAGACAATGAATAAGATATATCGATTATTGATGTTGCCGTTAGTGGCAATGCTCTGGTCGTGTAGCGATGATGTAATCGACGACCTCTCGGGCACCTACGACGACATCCAGCGCTACAACTTCACAACCGAGAAGACCGAGGAAACCACCAAGCTGAAGAAGGGATTGAAATACCTCCACATGGTGTTCGACAACGGGGCTGACATCTCATTTGACCTCAAGGTAGTATCCCGCGAATGGACCCTCCAGCCCGGCGTCTACACCCCAATGGCAAGCGTAAACGACGAACCAAAGGCCAACAAATTCTATGGATTCATCGCCAAGGGTAGCCAGGCAATGGGCGCCGTCACCGAGGGTCAGCTCGAAGTTTCGGTTATAAACAACGTCTACTATATCTCGGGCCTCCTTACAGGCGGCGACGGAAATCGCTACGTACTCAACTACCGCGGACCGATTTCGTTCGAAATTGGGATTGACGATCCCGAACCGAGCGGCTATACCGTAGCCATGAAGGTCGACCCCGTTATCTTAATGGACTATACAACTTTCCAGCAGACCGTTGTTCCGGGTGTCAGCAAGTACACTTTGTCCATTTCCGACCCCAACGGCAACGACGCAGCTTTCTTCGAGGCTATCAACGATGAAGGTCTCTCCATAGAGCAGCTTGCCGGCACATACACCATCGCCGGTTCACCCGCAAAGCCATGGCTCATCGACAACGGCTGGCTCGTGCCTGACTACAATATGGCAGGTGGCGCCTACGTTGTGTCCTCCACCGGTGAGAAGCAGTATATCACCCAGGGTAAGATTAACATCGAGACCGTTCAGGGTCTCTCAGGCGAGACACTGTTCAACTTCACAGGCGAAAACCTCTCGTTCATTACCCTTGCCGGAGGAAATGGCAGCACCAATCTCGGCATACGCTTCGTGTCCTTCATTCAGAAGACCGGCACTGAACTCCTCGACCTTTCTTTCAATAGCGAGGTGCTCGGAAGAGAGGTGAAATACTCCGTGCTCCTCCCCAAGAGCTATGACGGCACCAAAGAGTTCCCGGTTCTCTACATACTCCACGGAGCGACCGGCAGCAACAACGACTGGCTCGTGCAGGGCGGCATCGCCAATCACACAGGCAGCGTAGAGACAGAGATGATAATCGTGTCACCCCAGGCCACATTCGACGGCTTCGACTCGTTCTACGTCAACAACTACCAGAGCAAAGGGATGAACTACGAGACATTCTTCGTCACCGAGTTCATGCCATCCATAGAGACAATGTACAAGAGCAATGGCCAACGCGGCATCTCAGGCCTTTCAATGGGCGGCTTCGGCTCACTCTACTACGGCCTGAAATATCCCGACAAGTTCTCAGGAATCTATGCATGCTCGCCTGCCCTTTACATGGAAGGCGCGGGAAGCATCTTCGACATGGTGTGGACTCCCGGCGCTCCTCCTTTCGTTGTGGAAATCGGCACCGAGGACTTCCTCTATGAGAGCGCGACATGGTTCAACGGCACTATGCAGAATTCACCCCTGCTTCCGAACTACACCTATATAGAGCGTCCGGGAGCACACGACTGGCCTTTCTGGTGTGCCTGCGCCCCCAAGATTATTAAATTCTTTGACGGTATATTTTCTAAGTAAATAAGTCCTCTCTCCTCAATTTTTATATTAAATTTGCCATACCATAGATAATAAACATTATCATCCTCATGAAAAAGTATATAATTTTTGCAGCAGTGGCCATGGCTTCGCTCTGTGCCAATGCCCAGCAGGCACTCTGGGGCGGCTCCCAGCTCGTGTCGCCTGAAATCAATGCCGACAACACCGTGACTTTCCGTCTGTCGGCTCCCAAAGCCGTGAAAGTCCAGCTCACCGGCGACTTCCTACCCACTCAGAAAGTTCAGACACCCTACGGAGAGTTTGACGCTCCCGGTGTGGCCGACATGGTGGAAAAAGACGGAGTGTGGCAGTACACCACCACCTCTCCCCTTGCCCCTGAGCTTTACAGCTACACCATGCTCGTAGACGGTCTGAAAATCAACGACCCCTCCAACGTCCACCGCATCCGCGACGTGCAGTCAGTGACAGATGTGTTCATCATCCCCGGTGAGCGCGCAGACCTCTACAAAATCAGCGATGTCCCCCATGGGACAGTGTCGAAAGTATGGTACAACAGCCCCACACTCGGCATGGACCGCCGTCTCACTGTATACACACCCGCAGGATATGAGACAAGCGGAAAGCGTTATCCCGTTTTCTACCTCCTTCACGGTATGGGTGGCGACGAAAACGCATGGACCGAACTCGGACGCGCCTCTCAGATTCTCGACAACCTCATCGCCCAGGGCAAGGCAGAGCCTATGATTGTAGTGATGACCAACGGAAACGCCGCTCTGCAGGCCGCTCCCGGAGAGTCGAAACTCGGCTTCGTAGCCCCCACGATGAACCTTCCCAAGACAATGGAGGGCAGCTTCGAGACCCACTTCCCCGAAGTGGTCAACTTCATCGACAAGAATTACCGCACCATTAAGAGCAAGAAGTCACGTGCCATCGCAGGCCTCTCAATGGGTGGATTCCACTCGATGCATATTTCCAAGCAGTATCCCGACATGTTTGACTATGTAGGTCTCTTCTCCGCCGCCATCGAACCCGGCAAGGATGTCAAAAGCCCTATCTACGACGACCTCGACAAGAAACTCAAGGTTCAGTTCTCAAAGAAACCTGCCCTCTACTGGATTGGCATCGGCAATACCGACTTCCTCTTCGAAGCCAACAAGGCTTATCGCAAGAAACTCGACGACAACGGATATGCCTACACCTATTATGAGACTCCCCAGGGACATATATGGAAGAACTGGCGAATCTATCTGACAGAATTCACCCCCTTGCTCTTCAAAAAATGAAAAAGAGATTCCTGACACTTATGGCTGTGGCGGCTTTGACCGCCTCAGCCTTTGCCGCACCTGTGATACCGCGTGACGAGGCAATTGAAAAGAAAGTAGAAGCCACATTGGCCAAAATGACTCTTGACGAGAAAATAGGCCAAATGACCGAACTTGCCATCGACCTCATAGCCCACCGGGGGCCGGACGGCAAACTGATCTATCATCCCGGGATGCTCGACAGCATCATCGGAAAGTACAAGGTCGGCTCGATTCTCAACGCACCGCAACACGCCCTCACCCCTGAGGAGTGGAGCGAGTTGATAGGCAAGATTCAGGATGTCTCCATGAAAGAGTTAGGCATACCCTGTATCTACGGCCTTGACCAGAACCACGGTGCTACATATTCGCAGGGTGGCACCCTGTTCCCGCAAAACATCAACGTAGCCGCTACGTTCAATCCTGCCTTGGCCGAAGAAGCCGCCTCAATCACGGCCTACGAGACCCGCGCCTCCGCTTGCCCGTGGACTTATTCTCCCACTGTCGACCTCGTGCGTCAGGCAGCCTGGCCGCGCGTTTGGGAGAATTTCGGCGAGGATCCCTATCTGAGCGGCGTGATGGGCGCGGCACAGATCAGAGGCTTCCAGGGAACAGACCCCAACCATCTCGGCAAGGATAAAATCGCTACCTCCGTGAAGCATTATATGGGCTACAGTGTGCCTTTCAGCGGACAGGACCGCACACCGGCCGTCATAAGCGAGGCCGACCTCCGCGAGAAGCATTTCGCACCCTTCCTCGAATGTCTTAAAAACGGTGCCCTTACCATCATGGTCAACTCCTCGAGCATCAACGGCGTGCCGACCCACGCCAACAAGCGCCTTCTCACCGGATGGCTCAAAGATGAACTTGGCTGGGACGGTATGATTGTGACCGACTGGGCCGACATCAACAATCTTTACCAGCGCGAGAAGATTGCCAAGGACAAGAAAGAAGCAATCGCCATGGCAATCAATGCCGGTATCGACATGGCCATGGAGCCTTACCAGTGGGACTACTGCACCTTGCTTAAGGAACTCGTCAACGAAGGCACTGTGCCCATGAGCCGTATTGACGACGCCACCCGCCGTGTGCTCCGCCTCAAATACCGTCTCGGTCTCTTTGACGACCCGATGACGCGTATCAACGACTATCCCGAATTTGCATCCGAAAAGCATGACGCCGCCGCCCGCCGCGCCGCTGTCGAATCAATGATTCTTCTCAAAAACGACGGCGACATCCTTCCTTTTAAGAAAGGAAGCAAGATTCTTGTCACCGGTCCCAACTCCAACTCAATGCGCTCGCTCAACGGAGGCTGGAGCGTGACATGGCAAGGTAAGCTCGAACCGGGCGACCTCGCAGGAAAGAACACCATTCTAAAAGCCATGCAAAACCGTTTCGGCAAAGACAATATCATCTATGTCCCCACAGTGGAATATAATGAGAACGGAGCTTACTATGACGAGAAGGAGCCTGACTTCAGCAAGCTCGCTTCTGCCGCTTCCGGTGCCGACGCCATCCTTCTCTGCATAGGCGAGAACTCTTATTGCGAGACTCCCGGCAACACCACCGACCTCAACCTTTCAGCCAACCAGAAAGAGCTCGTGCGCCGTGCAGCCGCCACAGGCAAGCCAGTGGTGCTCGTGCTCAACGGTGGACGTGCACGCATCATAGCCGATGTTGAACCGCTCGCCAAGGCCGTTGTCGACATCCTTCTTCCCGGCAACGAAGGCGGCAATGCCCTCGCCGACCTTCTTTCGGGCGACGAGAACTTCTCGGGCCGTCTGCCCTACACCTATCCGCGCCACGTCAACTCTCTGTCGACCTATGACTACAAGGCCTCTCAGAAAGTAGGCACCATGGCCGGGGCATACGACTATAATGCCGATGTGTCAAGCCAGTGGCCTTTCGGATTCGGAAAGAGCTATACCACTTTCGCCTACGGCGACCTGAAACCTTCGGCAAAGGAGTTTAAGAACGGCGACAAACTCACATTCACCATCGACGTGACAAACACCGGCAAGCGCGAAGGCAAGGAGACCGTGATGCTCTATTCAAGTGACCTCGTGGCCTCGCAGTGTGTGCCTGACAACCGCCGTCTGCGCGCCTTCGACAAAGTGAATCTCAAACCGGGCGAGACCAAGACCGTGACCCTGACGATACCCGCTTCCGACCTGGCCTATGTAGGTGCCGACGGAAAGTGGATTCTCGAAAAGGGTGATTTTAAAGTACAGGTGGCCGACAAAGTGGCAGATATCACCTGCACCGAAACATACAACTGGACAACACCTAATAAGTAACTACCATGAAACGACAGATAACATACGTGGCCGCCGGTGTCCTCCTGGCTCTCGGCGTTGCCTCATGCGACTCCACCCCCAAACTTAAGGAAAACAATATCGACGAGGTGGTGGCCGCCATGACCCTTGAGGAAAAAGCCCACCTCATCGTTGGTACCGGCATGTCGGGCATCAACAGCGGCGACAGCGCGGTGGTGGGTGAGACCCGCTCCATAGTGCCCGGTGCAGCCGGCACCACTTACCCGATTCCGCGTCTCGGTATTCCCGCAGTTGTGCTTGCCGACGGTCCTGCCGGCCTCCGAATCAACCCCACACGCGAGGGGGACTCGGCAACATACTACTGCACCCACTTCCCGATTGGAACCATGCTCGCCTCTACCTGGAATCCCGCCCTCGTGGAGCAAGTGGGCGAGGCAATAGGCGACGAAGTGCTCGAATACGGTGTTGACGTGCTCCTTGCGCCGGCCCTCAACATCCATCGCAATCCCCTCTGCGGACGTAACTTCGAATACTACTCCGAAGATCCGCTCGTGAGCGGGAAGATTGCCGCAGCTTATGTGCGCGGTGTGCAAAACAAGGGGGTTGGCACCAGCATCAAGCATTTCGCTGTCAACAACCAGGAGACCAACCGCATGGCCAACGACGCCCAGGTGAGCCAGCGCGCGCTCCGCGAGATTTATCTCAAGGGCTTCGAGACTGCCGTCAAGGAAGGCAAGCCCTGGACAGTAATGTCGTCCTACAACTACCTCAACGGGGTCTATACATCCGAGAGTCCTGAACTGCAGACCGAACTGCTCCGCGATGAATGGGGCTTTGACGGCATGGTCATGACCGACTGGTTCGGCGGCTCCGACGTGGTGGCACAGATGAAGGCAGGAAACGACATGCTCCAGCCGGGCTACGACGCACAGTATGAAGCCATCATCGAGAGTGTCAAAAACGGCACCCTGGACGAAGCCGTGCTTGACCGCAACGTGAAGCGCATCCTTGAGATGATTGTGCGCACACCACGCTTCAAGGGCTATGAGTTCTCCAACAAGCCCGACCTTGCATCCCATGCGGCTATCACCCGCTCTGCCGCAAGCGAAGGCATGGTGCTTCTCAAGAACGATAACAAGGCCCTTCCCCTTAAGCCTGAAGTCAAGAACGTGGCTCTCTATGGCTGCACTTCCTACGATTTCATCCCCGGCGGCACCGGTTCCGGCAATGTGAACCGTGCCTACACAGTCTCGCTGCTCGACGGCCTCAAGAACGCAGGAATCACCGCTGACGGCAATCTGCAGCAGGCTTATGCCGACCATGTGAAGACTTGGCGCGAAAATCTTGTAGCCGACACGAGCCGTTTTGCAGCCTTCATGCCCGTTGTGCTTCCTCCCGAACGCAACTTCCCCGCAGCTGACCTCGCAGCGCAGGCCAAGGATAACGATGCGGCAATCATCACCATAGGCCGTGGCTCCGGCGAGTTCCTTGACCGCGAGTCAACAAACTTCAATCTCAGCACCGAGAACAAGGCTATGATTGCCGACGTGAGCCGCGCGTTCCACGCCGCCGGTAAACCCGTAATCGTTGTCATGAACGTTGGAGGAGCTGTCGAGACCGCCTCTTGGAGCGGCAATGCCGACGCCGTCCTCTGCGCATGGCAGGGTGGCCAGGAGGGTGGCAACAGTGTTGCCGATGTCCTCACCGGCAAGGCCAACCCCTCCGGCAAGCTCACCATGACATTGCCGATTCGCTTCGAAGACCATGCATCTACAGTCAACTTCCCCGTCGACATGAAGGCAGAGAAGGATATGACAATAGGCAACAAAGGCCCCAAATATGACAAGAAGCTTGTCGACTACACACCCTATGAGGAGGATATCTACGTGGGCTACCGTTATTTCGACAGCTTCGGCAAGAATGTCGCATATCCCTTCGGTTATGGCCTCAGCTACACTACTTTCGCCTATGACGATGCCAAGGTGTCCCTTGACGGTGACAAGGTGAACGTATCGGTAAAAGTCACCAATACCGGCGACCGTCCCGGCAAGGAAATCGTGCAGATATATGCTTCCGATTCTCAGGCCAAGGAGCGCAACAAACCCGAAAAGGAACTTCGTGGCTTCGCAAAGACAGCAGAGCTTGCACCCGGTCAGTCAGAGACTGTAAACATCAGCTTCGATGTCAACGACCTCGCGTCGTTCGATGCCTCCAAGTCTGCCTGGCGTCGTGATGCCGGCACTTATAACGTGCTTGTCGGAGCTTCCTCACGCGACATCCGCTCCACTCTCCCCCTCGAAGTGGATGAGAAAGTGACTCCGGCCCCCAACATCCTTGCCCCCAAAGTCCAGCTCAACACCCTCAAACGCTGAGCACACCATAATCAAACCTACAATTCGCTGATTACACGATAATACCGACATTCCAACAGGGAAATATATCAAAATCAGCAGCAATTAAAGGACTCTCACTTCCGGCCATATAAACAAATTTATAAATTTGTTTATATGGCCGGATTTCAATACTTTTCAAGCCTAATTTCAGTTTCTTATAGTCAGCATATACCCGAAACCGCGTTGGTTTATTATGGTGATTGACCGGTCGTGGCGGAGAGCCAGGCGCAGCTTATGGATGAAGCCGTGAAGTGAATTGCGGTTACTGATTTCATCGCGTCCCCAGACGGCTATCATGAGGTCTGTAGCCGAGACAGTCTTTCCGATATTGGCGGCGAGAGGCTCAAGCAGACGGGCCTCTATGTTGGAAAGTTCAATCTCGTTACCGTCAATGACGAGCAGCTGCTTGCTCGAGTTGAACACATAGCCACCGATTCTGTAGACTATATCCTCAGAACGCACACCGCACTTCTTTCTTAGCAGAGCCTTGATGCGTACGAGCAGCTCCCTCAGTTCGAAAGGCTTTTTAAGATAATCATTGGCTCCAATCTGAAAACCCTCCTCTACATCGTCGATACCACTCTTGGCCGTAAGAAAAAGCAAGGGCACATCCTGCGAGAGGCTACGGATTTTCCGCGCCATCCCGAACCCGTCGAGCTTCGGCATCATCACATCGGCCACAACTATATCGGGCTTCTCGATTAAAAAACGGGCAAGCCCCTCCACTCCGTCGCAGGCAGTCACCACTTTATAGCCAGATTCATTCAATGTGTCCGAAATAATGAGCGACAGGTCGCGCTCGTCCTCTACAAGCAGGATTTTCTCATTCATTCTTGAATACTGTTTAGAAACTGTTTCAATTTTTATAGGTTTGATAGCAAAAGACAGTCCTGAGAGTTTATATTACTGCCATTTGATTGTGAATTCCGAGCCTTCGCCCAATTTGCTCTCCACGCTTATCTCCATTCCCATCCTGGCAAGAATCTCCCTGGCATAATAAAGTCCGATGCCATAGCCGCGCACATCCTGACGGTTGCCACAGGGCACACGGTAGAATCTGTTGAAGATGAATGGCAGGCTTCCGGCAGGAATACCTATGCCATTGTCGGCCACCGAGATTGAACCGGGGGCGACGACAATCCTTATATCCACGCTCCCCTCAGGCTGCAGGCTGTCTTCTTTGGAGCCTGAATATTTGATTGCATTGTCAATCAAATTATTAATCACATTCCCGAAATGGGTTCTGTCAGCGTTGATGAATATATCCTCTTGCGTGGCCCTGACATCGATATTGACAATCTTCTCACGGCGCGTCCGCTGGGCGGCTGCAATCTCTTCGATGAAAGGAAGCAGGGCGAAGGTCTCGCGATGCAAGGTCATGGTTTTACGACGCTCCATGCTCATGGCAAGTATATTTTCCACAAGTTCACCGAGACGTTTGAGCTGACGGTTAGCGATTTTCAGATATGCCTCTTTCTTTTCGGAATCGTTGGAAGCATCGAAATTGAGCAACGCATCGTTGGCAGAATAGGCAATCGCTATGGGAGTTTTCAGTTCATGGGTCATATTGTTGACGAAATCGTCTTTCATCTCCTCAATTGTGCGCAGCTTTGACACCGTATGGAAAAGATAGCACAAGGCAATGGTTATCACCACTATCAGGCCCACTGCCGATATGATTATGCCCGACATCTGACGGACTATATATCCGAGCGGCGAGGAAAAATAGGCCACGTATCTGTCATCGCTCATTATGTTGTAGCAAATCGAGACGCTGTCAAGCCGATTGTCATACCTTATCGCGGCATCTCCCGCCGTGACCTCTCCCGTGCCTGAAACCCTTATAACGGAAGCCACCTCCGGATGAATCCCTTTACGCGAAAGCGACAGTCGGAACAGGCTATCCAAATCGGATATCCTCAACGGATATACCATGTCAATAGTCTGATGCGCCCCGTAGCCGATTTCGTCTACCATTATATCAGAATAATTCGTGCCGGGAGAAAGTGGTGTTCTCCTGACTTCCAACACACTGTCACAATCGTCAGTCACAGTGATGTATAAAGTGTCCCCTCTGATTGAGCGGGATTGGGACAATTGCTTACCTTGATAATCGGGAATTGAATCGGGCTCAGGATATCTTTCAACACGGTTTAGAATCTCATCCAGGTCGGCGTCTTTCAGCGACTGGGTTATCAGTCCGGCAGTCTGACGGGATATGCTGTGGTAAAGTCCGACGAGACAATATATATTATAACCCAGCAAAATGACGAGCAGGGAGACTATAATCGCACTGTAAAACCGGAAGTGTTTCATAATGCCAAATTTACTAATAATCCATAAAACTCCACTCATGGCCCGGGTCGATTTAAGACTAAATAAGACAGTTTCTAAGACTAAATAAGGAAGTATGCTTTGCTCCGCAATTTACATGCCCTAATTTTGCATATGGATTAAATGACCACCAAGAGATTGTCTAAGGGAATGATTTAAATTCAAACATACTCTAAAATACCATACACTATGCGAACGATAGTGACACTTATCTCGATATTCGCTGTAATTTCGGCCTTCGCTCAAAGTGAAAGCCCCGACAGTATCAAGTTGCGACTGCTTAATGACAGCATCATGGAGCGACATCTTGACGAAGTGACCGTGAAAGGCGAAAAACCTTTGGTGAAAGGCCGTGACGGGATTATGGTTGTTGACCTTCCGGCAATTGTCAAGGACAAGGCCGTCACAAACATCCTCGAAGCCCTGAGCTACCTTCCCGGAGTAATTGACAACAACGGCATGATAGGGCTGGCGGGAGCGTCGGAGGTAACTATAATCCTCAACGGTCAACTGACCGACATGCCGGTCGGCAACTTATATCAACTGCTGTATTCCACTCCGATTGACCGTCTGAAGAATGTAGAGGTGATGTATACCGCTCCGATGGAATATCATGTCAACGGCGCGGTCATAAACATCGTGTTGAAAACGCCCAAGCCCCTTGACGGCCTTCAGGGGGAGGCTCGTTTCGGTTACAATCAGACACGTTACGCATCCTTCGGCACGGGACTTTCGGCCACCTATGCCGTCAAAGGCTGGTCTTTCGATTTGAACTACGGACTCTCGCGTTCGAAAACATGGAACAACGAGCTGTCTCAGTCCAACCATCTCTACGACGGCACCCGAACATTGATTGAGGATGATATGCGTCGCACAAGCAGCAATCTGTCAAACCTCATGTATGCTTCCGCAGGATATAAACTCTCCGACAAGAGCGACATAAAACTGACCTACAACGGACAGATCACATCCGATATCAAAGCCAAAAGCCTCACGACAGGCACCCTTGGAGACTATATAAACAATGTGGACTACCCGTCACCCATCGGTTACCACAATATCGCCCTGCGCTATACAAGCCCTTTCGGCATGACTATAGGCGGGGACTACACCCGATATTCCGAAAGCCGCACACAGCATCTGTCAAAACTTCCCGCATATGCCGAAACAGTGCTCGCCACAAACCGCCAAAGAATCAACCGCTATCATGCCTATATAGACCAGTCGCACGGCATAGGCGACTGGCAGATAAGCTACGGAGTGGAATATCAATACTCCGACGACCGCAGCAGCCAACGGTATGAATTGCCACAGCAAGCGGGATTCAAGGGCGCGACAAAAGAGGACGTTGCCAACGCATATGCCGGCATCCGCCATACTTTTCCTTTCGGACTATCCTTCAACGCCTCCGCTAAAGGGGAATATTACCACAACACCTACTCCCACAACTGGAATTTCATTCCCCAACTCGGAGCTACGTATTACAAGACCACTGAAAGCATATTCCAACTCAATTTTTCCTCCCGGCGTGTCTATCCGTCATACTGGGAACTCAGGGGAGGGACAAGCTATCTCAATGACTACAGCGAGATTCTCGGCAATCCAAAGCTACAACCATCACTCAACTATGAAGGACAGTTATCATACATTCTCAAACAGAAATATGTAGCGACACTCTATATGCAGTATGGCGACAAGACAACAGTGCAGCTACCCTACCAATCGCCCGAAGAGCGGAAACTAATCTATCAGACCATCAATATGGATTATAAACGCACGATAGGCCTTAACCTCAACATCCCGTTCGATATCGGCCCGGTATGGAGCGCGCAGACCACCGCGAATCTGTTCCACCAGCGTGAAAAGGCCACGCATTTCCATGACATAAGTTTCGACAATAAGAAATGGGTATTCTACGGGGCACTTAACAACACCATCCGTTTCACTCCTGATTTCCCGATTGCGCTGACTGTGGATTTCAGCTACATATCCCCTTCGCTACAGGGCATAGCCGATTTGTCAGGTCTGTGGAGAATTGATGCCGGAGTGAAATGGCGTTTCGGGAGGAAACGCTGCTGTGAGCTTGACCTGAAGGCCAACGATATATTCAACCGATGGTCTCCGACAATGACCATAGACCATGCAGGACAGGACTATAGCATGAAAGTATGCGATATGACCCGGAGCCTCAAACTTTCCTTCATCTGGCGTTTCAACGGATTCAAGCCAAAATCCACCGATATCGATACCTCCCGCTTCGGCACCGGAAAATAATCAACGGACGGTGAAGCGGGTGGAGAGCGGGGCGCGGGAATCAGTGCCTACACGCAGTATGAATTCGCCGGGTTCCACACGCTTCTCAAGGTCGGAGCCGACAAAGGCAAGCTCGCTGACCGGAAACGACATCTCCATCCTGCGGCTTTCACCCGGAGCGAGGGTGACGCGCTCGAACCGTCGCAGTTCGGTGACAGCAGGAGTCACGGAGGCAACGACATCGGAAGTATAAAGCTGGGCAACTTCCGTGGCGCGACAATTACCCTTATTTGTCAGGGTGAACGATGCGCGCACAGTGCCGTCAAGAGGATAATCAGCCGAGTCGAGCTTCAGGTCTGAATAATCGAAGTCGGTGTATGACAAACCGTATCCGAAAGGATAGAGAGGTTCATAGCCCGCATCGAGATAATATGAAGTGCAACCCAGGAAAGTGTTGCCGGCCTCTTCGGGGATGCCGTCGAGACCGATTTCCTTACCCGTCGCGGGACGGCCTGTAGACGGATGATTGTAATATATGGGACACTGACCCGAGGTAGAGGGAAAAGTTACGGGAGTCTTACCCGAAGGGCTTTCACGCCCCATCAGCAAGTCGGCCAAGGCAGGGCCACCCATGGTTCCCGGATGGAATGAATAGAGCACGGCGTCGGCCATTTCAGCTTCACGGCCTATGGCAAGCGGACGTCCGGCCATCACAATCATGACGAGGGGTTTCCCGGTGGACTTCAGACGCTCTATCAGCTTTGACTGACCGCCTACCAGACCGAGACCGGCCATCGAATGGCCTTCGCCGGAAAGGATAGCCTCCTCCCCTACCGCCACAATAATCGCGTCGGCATCATCAGCAGCAACGACAGCCCGCTCTATACAGGCATCATCGTCGTGACGCGAGTATTTCAGTCCCGGTTCATAGACAATCGAGATGCTGTCGGAATATTGATTTCTCAACGCCTGCAAAAGAGTGACGGTATGCTCCTTCTCCCCGTCGAAAATCCATGTGCCAAGCTGGTCGTAGGTAGCGTCGGCAAGCGGCCCGGTGAGCAGGATGCGTTTTGTCCGGCACGGGGACAAAGGGAGTGTCTTATTATCATTTTTAAGCAGTATAGCACTCATCAACGCGCTGCGGCGCGCCGCATCAAGATGGGATTGGGCATATTTGACGCTCTGAGGCGTAGCGACATAAGGATTCTCGAACAGTCCGAGCTTGAACTTCACCCGAAGGATTCCCCTGACCGCACGGTCAATATCCTCCTCACTGACGAGGCCTTTCCCGACGAGTGTCCGCAGATGGGAAGCATAGATGCCATCCTCCATATCCATGTCGACTCCTGCGGAAATACATTTCGCAGCCGCCTCGGCTTCATCAGCCGCCACACCGTGGGCTATCAATTCACGCACGCTGAAACAGTCGCTGACAACAAAGCCCTTGAATCCCCACTGGTCACGCAACACATCATGGAGCAACTGACGGTTACACGAAGCCGGGATACCGTCGTTGGCGTTAAATGAGGACATGAAGGTGAGAGCTCCTGCACGGAGAGCCGCCTCAAAGGGAGGGAAATAGGTCTGACGCAGCTCGCGACCCGTCACATTTGTACAATTATAGTCGCGTCCGCCCTCTGCCGCACCATAGGCCACGAAATGCTTGGCGCAAGCAGCCAATGAGGTGGATGAGCCGAGTGAATCGCCATGCTGAAATCCCCTCACCATCGCCTCGGCCATAAGCGAGGCAAGATATGGGTCCTCACCGCATCCCTCGGCTATACGACCCCACCGGGGGTCGCGGGCAATGTCAAGCATAGGCGCGAAAGTCCATCGGATGCCGTCGGAGGAAGCCTCCACAGCTGCAATGCGGGCCGCATCTGCGGCCATCTCAGGAGAGAAAGTGGCAGCGAGTCCCAGGGGGATAGGGAAAATGGTCTTGTAGCCGTGAATCACATCGCGCGCCATCAGGAGGGGTATGCCGAGACGCGAACACTCAACGGCCATATATTGAAGAGAGTCGGAGGTGGCGGGGTCAGTGACATTCATGAACGAACCGACCTGACCGGCAGCCGCCATGGGGAAAAACAGTTCACGGCCTCGCTGAGAATACCAGTAGGAACGCTGATTGAGCTGCCCTATTTTCTCATCGAGGGTCATGCGACCGAGCAAATCCTCAACCCGGACATCGATATCAGCATCCGCCTGACGGTAGAGAGGGGTTTTGGTGCGGGAAAGGCCTGCAAACGCTACCGAAAGCAGAAACAATGAAACAAAAAAAGACCTTGCTGAAATTTCCATCACAATAACAATCTTCAAAAATATGATTAAGTGATTCTTTTAAAATTCTTTTATAAACTAATCCGGACTTTTTATGGAAATTAGAGATAAAAAGTCCGGATGAGTCTTATAATGAATTTAGCCCTACGGGCTTAATATATCGGCTGATTATACCACAAGGAGGCGGGTGGATGAACGTCCTGCGCCGGAAGTGGCGGTAATAATATACAGCCCGGGAGTCATGGGAGCGGCGATTGTGCAGCTGTCGGTCTCATCGAATGTAAGCCGCGACATCAGCTGACCGGCCACATTATGGATTTCAACCATTGAAATCGACGCTCCTTCAAGCTTTACGGAAGCTCCTGCAGAAACCTGCGAAGGGGTGGCCTTAAGGGTAGCTGCCGACGAATCGATTCCGATTGAACCGATGGCCGAAGTAGCCCCGCCGACTGAAACCTGACAGGTCACGCTCTTGCCCTCATAGGTGGCGGTGATTGTGCCGCACACAGGCGAAGAGGCGGCGGAAAGGGTGCAGCCGCTGACAGTGCCAAGCCCCTCGGAACATGTCAGGGTATAACCCGATGACAGTATGTCCAGGAGTGAACCGTACTCATTATAAACGAGGAGTTCAGGAGTGAATGTCGCGCCGACGGGCAGCGATATGATTTCCTCGGGAGTATCAAAGGCCACACGCGCAACTTCCGTGTCAGCGGGGGAATTGTCGAAGACCATAAGGCAGTTGGCCACGGCGCGTGGAGTGCTCTCAGTGGTCTTGTTGACAATCTTATCGGTGACAAACATTTCAGCCGAACCGCCACCGTCGCACTGCATCATGTAGGTGCAGCCGAAATGACGCGCAAGCTGCGCGGCCTTGGCCGTGCTGAGTCCGGCAGACTTACCGTAGACAGGGTCGGTCGACTTGTCAATAACCATCATGTAGAGGGTCTTGTGGTCGTCGGAGGTGCCGTAGAGCGAGCGCGGATAGGTCATGCTGTCGTAGTCAGCGACACTGCAACGCGACAATACCTCGCCTTCGCGCATCATGAGCAGATTGCCACCGATAGCAGTCTCGACCATAGGATAGGCGGGAGAAGCGGAGGGTGAAAACTGGAAAGCATATTTAAGCGACACTTTATCGCCTACTTTCACATTGGCAAGCTTCACTTTCCCGTTGCCACGGCCTACGATTGCAAGGTCATGGTCACCTAAAGTACCGGTGCCGGCGTCAGTGCGCACTTCCTTGACAATGAAATTGATGAAGCGTCCGCCCATCCATGTCTCGCCTTCCGCCAGATCAAGAATCACCTCAGTGGCATCGCCACCCGGAGCGAGCTGATAGAAACCGTTGGCGAGTGTGGAAGATATGGGACGGAAAGCCCGGTCGGCACCATAGAAACTATTGTAGATGCCAATCTCGTCGGGATGGACACCCTTGTTGCACTGGCTGACAGTGTAGAGGGCGATACCATTGTTGATACGCATCACCATGGAAGGCTGGCAGTAGTCGACATAGACTTCCTTTTCAGGGGATATGCCCATGAGTCCTGTGACAGTCAGAGGTCCGCCGAAAGCCATCTCCGCCCCCATGTTGCACTCGGTTACTATCTTACCGTTGCGGATGGAGGCGTTGCGGGTCTGTGAGGAAAAGAGCTTACCGTCGGGAGCCTGGGAACTTACGGCCCAGAAGTTGGCGTTCTGTCCCGCGATTGCCTTATGACCGAGGGAAGAGAGGCGCGAAGCCGCACTGACAATCTTCTCAGTGCCCTTGGCGCTTTCATTGGCTACGGAATTCTCCACGCGCACATGCTCGTTGGTCATGTCGGCAATCACCATATTGACATTCAATGGAATCTCCGGCAGGCGCAAGCGCAGATAGGTGGTACCCGGTCCAATCTGACGCTCAATCAGGCGGTCTATCTGATAGGATTTCCCATCGATAGTCACATTTTCAGCCCGGAGGCCGGGAGCAATCATGAAGATTGCCCCCGCCAGGCCGCTTATCAAGCATTTATTAAATTTCATAGACAACTCTTTTAAAAGTATCCATTATCTTACTATAAACTTCTCGCCGTTGCGGATATAGATGCCTGGGGCGAGAGGCTCCTTACATTCTACGCCCATAAGGTTGAAGATACGGTTGTCGGCAGGACGTTCGGGAACGATTTCGATATTATCGATAGCACTCTCAGAATTAGCCGGAGTGATGCGCAGATTGTCGAAATGCCAGGGATAGCAGAGCGACTTGACTGTAAACTTATAGGTTCCCGCCGGGAGTTTCACATTGCGGTAGTCAGGCTTGTCGTTGTAGCCGGGAGTCAGACCGTCGTCGCTTCCTGACTTAGGCCAGAAGTAAAGCACGTTTGACACGCTGCCGTTGGCCTCCTTGGTCGAAATCCAGCGGCTCCTGTCGGCAAGAATGGCGTCGAAATCGGCCCCGTCCTCACTGAAGATTTCCGGGACTGAGGGACGCAGCGGCTGGTCGGTCGGAGTGATTTCCTTCCCGTCAATCGAGAGAATCATCGAGGCGGCATATTGCTTCGGCCAGTTGAGCGATGGCATGCCGTCAATCATATACTGATAGCCGGGCATAACACCGGTAGAGGCAACGCGACCGTATTCGCTCCAGGGCACGGAATGTTTCACGGAGATATCCACAGTCATGTCGGAAGGCACCTTAACGGTGTAGTTGAAAACCGAACCCCAGTTGGCGATAGCCTCGTCGCGGGAAATAGTGCGGTCGCCGTTGGCGGGAATGATGGCTGAGTAGCTGTCCCAACGCGGGTCGCCCATGGCGGAGAGGTAGTAGCCTCCCGATGCATTTTCGTCGGCGGTAATGAACACGTCGGCGGCATCATCGCGATAGTCGGAACTTTCATAGACAGGCATGTCGGCAACCTGAGTCTCCGTCTCATTCTCGCTTACGAGATAGAGCACGAAATGACCGGGGGTAAGCTCATATTCCTTCGAACCTGCGGCATCAGCCTCGGTGGTACCGTCCATAAGCACGCGTTTCACTGCGATATCTTTCGCTATGGTAACCTTCTGAGTCTTGTGGATGTCGCCGTTGAGCACCATCATAAACAGATTCTTGCCATTCTTAAGCATGGAGACGCAGACACCGGGGCCATCCGAAGTCACGGAATTGATTCCTTCGGGGAGCATGTCCTTGGTCAGGCGGCTGCAGCCTACAGGAGTTTCGGCATTGGTGTGACCGGCTCCGAGGAATTCGGCTCCGAGGAACACCCATGTCAGCGCATGAATGTCGCGGTTGATGTTCTGCACCATGTACCATACGGGAGTCTTCTCGTTGTTGACGTCAATCGGAGCGTCATAATAGGTATAGCCTCCGTAGGGGTTGGGGCATTTATATGTGAAATACTGCACACCCTGGGCACCGTAGGCGAGGTTGCCGAAAATCTGCACACGCATGTGGTCCTCCTCGGGAGTCGGATATGAAACCCCGACCTTGCCGCAGTTGGAAGCCACGGAATGGGCGAAAGCCCAGAAAGAAGTGCGGTAGTATTTAGCGAGCTTGGAGACTATCTCAAGATTCTGGAAGAAGTCAGGCTCGATATAGATTTCCTTGGTATCGTCATACTGACGCACGGGATAGTAGTCATAGCTGATAAAGCCGGTGCCGACCTCGCGCATGAAGGTGTGGACATATTCATCATAGCTCGTGAAACCGATAGCCGACATGCTCGTGCTTATATTGAGAAGGTTGCCATAGAGAAGATGTTCGGTGTCAAACTCACGTATCCAGTTGACCTTGCGGGTCATTTCGGGGAAATGCACGCGGTGGGGCTCATCCATGATAAACCATCCGGCAACACGCGGAGAGCTCTTGAAGGAATTCACATTGGATTTCACATCATTATAGTTGTCGAGACCGGCCTTGCATATCATCATAAGTTCGGTGCCTTCATGGAGATTGATATCCACACCGTTGACTTCCTGACCGTCGAAAAGGAAAGCCTTGTCGACGCCGGGCCATGCAGTGCCCTGGGTTATGGTGAAGCCGCAGTCCCAAAGCTCCTTATACTGCTCGTGGAGGAAAGCTGGGGCCTTGTCGCCCATGCCACCGTTGAAATCCACTGAACCCCAGGCGTAAATCGGGAAATATTTACCCGTAGGATGCTTATAGTAAGTGTTAAGTTCAGGCAGTTGGTTATGGCGCGAGCTGTGTCCGCCCTTCGTGTCGGCCGCGCCGTTGAAATCTTCCGCCTCAATCAGTCCTCCGCTGTTAGCGTCGAGGCTAAGGTCCTTGAAGGAAAATTCGTTTTCGTCGTAACGGATGTTACGAACCTGGATAGCACCACCGACAGGAAGCCCGGGGAAACGGAGATCCTGATACTGTCCGGCTTTGTTGAGGAAGCGGACACCCTGGTTAGTACGCTGGGAACTGATGTCAACGCGCATTGTCTTCCAGTCATCGGAAGCGAGCATCTTGTTGGTGATATTATAAGTTTTTGTCGCGGAACCGAGAAAAACCTTATACATGACCATGTCGATATTCGCGATATCGTGGGTAGAGCGATATTCGAAACAGAGGGCCGTATACTTGTCGGGAACTTTCTCGGTGATAGCGTTCATGCGGAAGAAAGGCACATAGGCCGCGCCGTCGTTTTTCTCGCATGTAAGAGTCCATATGTCTGTTGAAGCATCATAATCAGAAGAGAATCCTGAATTGGATGGAATCTCTGCAATCTTCATGGGATATCCTTGAGCCATGGACGCCAACGGCAACGCAATGGCAAGCGCCATTAAAAGCGATTTGATTTTCATGGGGATTGGTTGTTGGTTTGTAAAGATGGATTCCGGGGCGATTGGCAACCCCTTAAACGGATATCGGGCAGAAGAAGCTAAGAACAAACGGGGTCCTTATTGTTCTTCCGCCCGATAAGGGTTAAATAGCACGGTCAGTCATTGCCGACCAATATGTGCGATTTATTTTACGATGAATTTCTTGCCGTTCTGGATATAGATGCCGGGGGCGAGAGGAGCCTTACATTCCACACCCATGAGGTTGAAGATACGGTTGTCGGCAGGACGTTCGGGAACGATTTCGATATCATCGATGGCACTCTGATCACCACCCTTAGAGAAAACCCAACGCGGGTTCTTAATCCAAAGCATGTGGTCGGTAGTCATGTCAAGGAACTGTACCTGAATAAAATCGTTTGCACCAAACTTCTGAGCCCAGCCAGTTTCCTTAATCTTGTCAGCAAAATCAAACGTGGCAGTCTTCCAAGGCATTTCATACATCGCCTCAACCTCAGTTCCCTCAGGAGTTCCTTCAAGTTCAACAATCTTGCCTACAGGTGTAGCTGTCAGCCAAATCTGAGGAGCAAAGCTCGGGCCGAAGAGCTTATAGTCGAAAGCGAATGTGGTTGCAGCTTCGGGAAGAGGTTTAATGATATTGGATGACCAAAGCAGGGGATTGGGAACACCCTCGTTACGCATATAGATATTACTTTCCATGTCAGCGTCATAATCTGCCATAAGGTCTAAGTTTGGAGCATATAAAAGATCAGCTATATCACCAGTCATTTCCTGAGACTTACATTCAGTGGCGGCCTCTTCGAGTGTGAGCATGCGGAGATTCTTGATGGTGAGTTCCCATCCGGGATCCTTACCGTTGGCATCATTGGTAGATACCCAGTAGTAGCTACTGGCATATTTTTCTTCCGAACCCCAAGGAGCTGCGGGAGAGTTAACGCGGTCCCATACGATATAGAGAGTCTGATAATCTTCTGCGACAGTGTAGGCAGCAGAACCCTTCTGTATCTGAGCCCAGTTACCGTAGCCTTCCTGCGGGAAGAGGACAACATCGGAGACCACGCGGTTTGACTTATAGTCGAAAGCGAAAACAGTATATTCCTTAGGGCAAACCGAGGTAAGTTTCTTAGTGCGGAACCACATACCGTTCACCGAATTTTCATTACTTCTCAGAGTAATCGATCCGTCTTCATTGAGTTTGGGAGTTCCATCTTCGTTTGTCTCGTAATCCATGTTACCACCACCATTACCGGTGTCGCGGAATTCGATAGGATAAACGGCTGATGCCTGTAACGTGGCTGCCAAGCATACACACGATAGTAAAGATTTCAATTGCATAAGAATTGTTTTTTAAGGTTAATGTTTAGGTTCAGTTAAACAAATTAAAATTAAGGTTTCAAATAAACTAAAGCTTCGAGATTGAAATTCATACAATCTTTCAGAGGATTCCGAGAGAAGCGTCGAGGTGTGGGGACGGAGGGCCGTCCCCTCCACTATGCGCTTTCAGTCAAAATAGGGAACAGTTCAATAAGTATCGCTTGCTTACCAGCCGGGATTCTGAAAATTCAGGCCGGTAGCCATCTGGAGTGCGGTAGCTTCCTTACCGGGAACGGGGCAACGAAGGAATTTATCGGTGACAGCCGAACGGCGGCCAACCACGTAGCGCTGATAGCCGGTGCATGTGCGGTATTCAACACCGTCGACTTCGGTAATAGTCTCGCCTACAGGGAGCATGCCGGTGACCGTACGGGATTCGTCGAGAGCCTTCCAGCGGCGGAGGTCGAAGAAGCGGTGGTCCTCAAAGGCAAATTCAATGCGGCGCTCGTTGCGGACACGGGTGCGGAACTCATCCTTGCTTATACCGTAGGGGATAGCGGGCATATTGACACGTGCACGCACGGCATTGACGGCGTCGACAGCATCGTCGGGAGCCTTGCCGGTCACAGATGCCTCATTGGCGGCCTCAGCATAATTGAGATAAAGCTCGGCAAGACGGAAGACACGGTAATTTCCGTCATTGTTAGTAGTACGGGTAGAAGTGATATCGAAATATTTATGTAGATAGTAGCCCGTACGCGTGTAAAGCGTGCTTGTCATCGAGGCATTGTATCTCGAGCCTTCACCGGTGTAAATCGTAGGCACGGGGACATCATCGACGAGATGGGCATGGGCACCGTTGTAGTAGACCGTGGCTTTGAGACGCGGGTCGCGGTTAGCGTAGGGGTCAGCTTCGTCATAGAGGGTAGCCTCAGGATTGATGATGGGCTGCAGATGGTCATCATCATAGTATCCGAGGATAGGACGCTTGCCGTCGGTGGTCTCATAGCAGTCAATCAGTTCTTGCGAGGGGCATGAACCTGCACGCATATGCCCGGGCAACAGAGGAGCAGTGTTAAGCTGCCATACATTACATTGCGATATTGAAAGGATTGACTCTTTCTCATTTGCGCCGTTCACGTCAGGCAATTGCTGGAAAAAGAAGTCATAGGCGCAATGCGAGATGAGATTCTCGTTGTTGCTTTCAGTGGGTTTGGTCTTGAAAAGAGCGTAACCGTTTCTCAGACAGTTGTCAAGGGCGGTCTTGCATATCTCAGCAGCCTCGGCCCATGTGATGGAGCCGTCGTTGTTGAGAGGAGATGCGGCATAGAGGGCTGCCTGCGACATTATGGCGCTTGCAATCGCCTTATTGATACGTGCCAAATCGGCGTTTGACACACCTGAACGCCAGTCGATGAACTCGCAGTCCATGACCTCACGGCAATCGGACATCACCTGACGGACAACCTCCGAAAAAGTTGCCGGACGGACCTTGGAATAATCATAGTCGGAATCATCTTTCTGGTCAAGAATCAGAGGCACTCCGCCATAGATTTTTGCAAGCTGAAGATAATATAACGCACGCAAGCCATAGGCCTCGGCACGGTAATGCTCACGGTTACCCTCCTCAAGGATATAGGCCTTGTCAATATTGTTTATCAGGATATTACAATTAGCAATTCCCCCGTAATAGCTCGACCATTTGGAAAGGGCGGTAAGAGGGTTGCTGGAAATGGTGGCGAGACCATTGTTCCACTGCGAAATCGGGCCGCCTTCCACATCGTCGACGTCATGGGCATTGTCGGTAGCCGCATCAAGGAAAGACATGTTGGCACCATAGGCGGAACCGAAAGAGGAGCCGACAAGAGGGGTATAGCAGCTGTTGAGCCATCCTGCGGTCAGTTTCTCGCTCTCGAAAATCTCGTCGAACTCAATCGAGCCGTCGGGATAGTCGGTGATTTCGGTACATGAGGCCATCGCCACAGCCAGTGCGGCAACAGGCAGAATAGTCCTTATATAATGTTTCATTGCTGTAGGGTTAGAAGTTAATGTTAAGGCCGAAATTGAACGAGCGATAAACCTTGGTGTAAATCTGTGTAGCCTCGGGGTCAATGCCGTCGAACTTCATGTTGTCCCAGGTGAAGAGATTCTGCGCGGCGACGTAGAAACGGAGTTTCGACATACCCATGCGGGATACAATCTTAGCGGGGAGCGAATAGCCGAGAGTGGCGTTGCGCAGACGGAGATAGTCGACGTCGGATGCGTAGAAAGCATTGGACTGGAGGCTCGATGATGCCGACGACGACAGGGCGGGATAGTTGATGGGCTTGCCCTCGGCATAGCGTTCGGCAGTCCAGGCACTGTTGTGCATTGGCATATAGACACCTTCGGGAGTGTTGACCACGTCGAGGAATTCAGCCACGCCCACGCTCTTGTTCATGAGCACCGAGCGTCCGCCCTCACCGATGAAGTCAAGATAGAGGTCGAAACCCTTATAGTCGAGCTGAACGGATGCGCCATATTCCACACGGGGCATATTGTAAGCACCGGAGATAGGAGCGTAGTCACCTTCGTCAATCACACCGTCGTTGTTGAGGTCCCTGAACTTGAGGTCACCGGGACGGGGCTGGGTGCCTACGAAACGGAGATTCGAATTGTCGATTTCATCCTGAGAATTCCAGAACATCGAGCCGTTGGAGTTGTCGATGAGATAGCCCCACTGCTGACCTATACTGTAGCCTGTCTTACGATAAGCGTAGGCATAGCCTGCATTGGCATAGGAAAGCTCGCTGGCGGAAATCCAGTGGTTCTTGTTCCAGCCCATCTGGCCTGAAGCTGTGATGCCGAGGCCGCAGGGAAGCACCGTGCTGTAGGTAATCCCGAGGTCGATACCGTTGTTGAACACCTTACCGGAGTTAGAGAAGGGGCGATTGTTTTCGGAGACGCCACCAATCGTAGGTATCAGTTCCGACTGAAGGAGCACACCGTCCTGATGGATTCTCCAGTAGTCGAAATTAAGATAGAATTTATCAAAGATTCCAAGGTCGAAACCATAGTTCTGCTGTTTGGATTTCTCCCAACCGATGTTGATGTTGCCGCGACGCTGTGTCTCCACGCCGAAACCGGAGAAGATGCCCTGGATAGGACCGAATCCCGCACGGTAGATGTTGCTGTAGAGATAGCGGGAGCCAAGATCACGGAGTGAGTCATAGTAGAGCGCTCCATAGGACGCACGCAGTTTAAGATAGGTCACGAGGTCGTTCTTGAACCATGATTCCTCCGAGGGCACCCATGATGCCGACACGGTCGGTGAGAAATGGAACTGATGTCCCTCGGCCATCATCTCAGAGCCGGAGTGATTGAAATCGAACTGGAGGAAATAGCGGTTCTTGAAACCATATTTCGCTTCACCGGCAAGCTGGATGCGGTTGGTAGGAAGGATGAAGGACGGTGTGTACCATTTATCAGCGTCTCCGCGATACTCCTCATTGGTGTAGTGGAGCAAGGCATCCACGGAATGTTCCTCAGCAAACACGCGATGATAGTTGAACATCGCCTGAATGTCCATATAATAGTTGGTCGTCGTGCCCTTTGACCATGAAAGAGGGGATTCAACGTTGGCGCCATAGGTCTCGTAGTCCTGAGTGGCATCGTTGAAAATCACACGCTTGTAGTCATGCGCGCCACCACGGATACCGTTGTAGATTGAGCTATATCCGAAAATGCCCTTGAACGAGAGGCCTTTTGTGATAAAGTCAAGCTTGAAGTCGAAACCGATGTTGGCTGCAAGGTCAGTACGGGTCATCTGGTTGACACCGGAATAGTTGATTGAACCACGGATAGGAGACGAATAGCCTTCCGAAGTAATCACGCTGCCGTCGGGAAGAATACCGTCCTCCACCCAGTTGGGGGTGGTGTAGAGCTGGCGGTAAATCTCACCTCCGCCGGGACGTGCGGCATTGATGCGGCGCACACCGATAGTGGTATTGGCGAATCCACGTAGCCATGAAGTTATATCTACATCGAGATTCGAAACCACGGTGAAGCGGTTGGTATAGTCGGAGGGGTCATACTTGTCGTCGTAGGTAGTCTTGTACTTACCCGTTTCACGCGCAAAACCCACATTGATATAGAAGCGCACTTTTTCGGAGCCGGCACCTACCTGCACATTATATTTCTGAGTCAAGAGGTCGTCCATATACATGTCGCGCCAGTCGTTGTCAATCCCTGTCCCGTCCTTGAAGGCTGTCAGGTCGGCAGCGGAGAATTTAGCTGAAAGACCGTCGTTGACAAGAGCCTGATTGCGGAGCAGAGCCTGCCCGTAGGAATTCAACATATCGGGATTCCTTGTCGCATTCTTGATGCCTATATTGGCGGAAATCCTGACATCCATAGAGTTGTTGCGCCCTTTCTTTGAAGTCACAATCACCACTCCCTGGGCACCCTGCGGGCCATAGAGGGCCTTCGCAGCGGCGTCCTTGAGGATTGTCACCTCTTCAATCGCCGTAGGGTCGAGGTCGGAAAGGCCGAGGAAGGGCATGGGGACTCCGTCGAGCACCACAAGGGCTGCGGAACCATTGAGGGAACTTTCGCCACGGATTTTACCGTTATACCAGCCGGCAAGTTTGCCACGGATAGCGTTGTCGAGCGACGAGCCTTGCCATTTGTCGATTTCATCAGCCTTTACCGACGACTGGGAGCCGGTGTAGCTGTCGCGGGTATCCTGATAGCCGAAGGCTGCCTGAAGCTCCTGCATGCCGTAGGGTATGGAGTCGGGCGTGGTGGCCGCCATCGCTGTGAGCGAAGCGGAGACCAGAAATATCGGAATTATATTTTTCTTGTGAATCATGATAGTGTAGGTTTGTTGTGTGGATTACTCCCAACCGGGGTTTTGCCAGTAGTCCGCGCCGAAACCGGTAAGCGAACCAAGAGTGTTTGATTCTTTCAAGGGTATTGGAACGAGGCGGTATTTAGCCGTTGAGCAATATTTGCTCGGGCCTTTGCCAAGGTCCTTTCCGAGCGGGAAACGCACGTAGGTATACTTGGTTCCGTTCTTATGGATCCACATACCGGTGTTGTAGCGTTCCTCCTTGATTTCTTCGTAGGGAGTTCCCCAGCGACGGCAGTCGAAGTAGCGGTGTTCCTCGAAGGCGAGTTCCACCTGACGCTCGTGGCGCACAATCAGACGTGCTTCCTGCTGGCCCGACGCTTTCTTGTCGACTGCGGGAGAGAAGCCTGCACGGTGGCGGATATCGTTGACGAGACTCATGGCTTCAGGGATATTACCGGTCTCGACCGCACATTCAGCGAGGTTAAGGTAGATTTCACCGAGGCGGTAGTATTTCCAGTTGCCTTCGTCCTTGGTCTGATTGGGCGTCACCTTATAAGTATGGTACTTGCGGTTGTAGTAACCGGTGCGGGTGTAGCGCTGCTCTTTCATGTCGATTTTGGCGTTACCGCTGCCTGCGGGGTAGCTGCAGGGAGAGCCGTCCCATGAAGAGGTGTTGTTCCATGTCTCGACAGTCTTGTTGAGGACTCCGGTGTTGAGCTTCGAGCCGTTGTAGAAGATGCAGGCATAGAAACGCGGGTCGCGGCCTACATAGGGCTTCGCAGGGTCGTAGCCTGATTTCGGATTGATATTGATGTCGGAGTGCATTTCGTCGACATAGGGATTGGCGAGGTCATAGATAGGTTCGCCGGTCTCGAGCATGTCGTATGCATCGACAAGTTCCTGAGTGGGGACACAGCCGGCCTGGTGGGTACGCTCCGCAAAGATGGGCACACCGTTGATTGCCGAATGGTTCACACCCCAGTTAAGCGGGCTTCCCCAGATGGTCTCCTTGTCGTCGGCCTTAAGGTTGGCATAGCTGCGCGATGCGAAATATTCCTCATAGCAGTTCTGATATGCCTTGCTGTCGACCAGATGGGAGTAGAGTTCATAACCGTTGTCCCTAAGGAGCTTGAAGGCCTTCGAATTTTTTTCATATGCATAGTTCCAGAGATTCTGGTCCTTACAGAAAAGCGGGCTGGCAGCGAAGAGCGACGCCTGTGACATTATAGCGCAAGCAATGCCTTTAGTCATACGGTTCTTTTCTGTCGTGGAGGTCTGTGCCCATGGAAGATTGGAGTTGTCGACCACACTCTCACATTCGCTGACGATATGCTGAAGCACTTCCCATGCCGGCTTGCGTTCCATTCCGGCATATGACGAATTGACACTGAGAGCCTCCGTGATTATCGGAAGGTCGCCATAGAATTTCACCAACTGGAGATAGTAGAAGGCGCGGAGCACCCGGGCCTCGGCCGTGCAGAGCTCACGCTCGGATTCGCTCTCGAAAGCTGCGGTCGGAAAACGGGATATACAGTTGTTGAGGATACGGATCATGGCCCAGTAGCGAACCCAATAGTTGCCGTCCCATTTACCCTGGTCCCTGGAGTCCCATTCGAAACGGTGTTTCGTGGAGTTACAGTTGCCTGCGAAAATATCGATGATAAGCAGAGGCTGATATTCGGCAGTCGACCAGCCTTCGTCGGCCATATCGATCAGGAAATTGTCGAAGAAGTAGTACATGAACATCTTCTGCGGCATGTTAGCCCAGGCTGATGCGAAGTAATCCTTCGTATTCTCGGGAGTCGAGAAGACAACATCGAGGGTCATACGGCCGTCAGGTGTCACGTCAAGGTCGTCCTGACATGAGGTGAGAGCCATCGCCGAGCCAAGGACTGCCGAGATTGCTAAGAATATATTTATAAAATGTTTTTTCATGATTCTGAAAGGGAGTTGATGTTTTTAGAGGTCTATCGAAAGTCCGGCAGTATATGTCTTCATGAGAGGATAGGCGGAGAAGTCACTCTGTTCGGGGTCAATCATCTTGGTGCGGAGATTGTTCCAGGTATGGATGTTGTCGGCGCTCAGATAGACGCGGACACTGTTCATGCCTATTTTCTTGGTAATATTCTTCGGTATGGTGTAGCCGACAGTGATATTTTTCAGACGGACATAGGAAGCATCCATCGTGTAGTAGTCATTGGCGATGTGGCTTGAGGTGTCGGCGAGTGACAGACGGGGATGGGTGATGGTGGCACCGGCGGCGTAGCGTTCGTCGCTCCAGCGGTTGTCGCACATATCCGAGAAGAATATCGTGCCGAAGCCTTCATACATTACCTGGCTGCCGAAATAGCGGGTATACTTGCCCACGCCCTGGAGCATCACGGAGAAGTCAAAGCCATAGGCGTTGCCTCCGAGGGTCAGACCATAGGAGATGCGCGGAAGCAGGCTTGAGTAGCCGATAGGAGCCATGTCCTTAGAGTCGATTATACCGTCATTGTTAAGGTCCTTATAGACGAAGTCGCCTTTCTTGGGCTGGATTCCGGTGTAGGTTAGGCCACGCTTCTCAATCTGCTCGTTGGAGTTATAGAAGCCTGTGCCGTCAAGTCCGAGCTCGGGATTGACAGTGCGGTCGATGAGATAACCGAACTGCTGGCCGATGCTGAAACCTTCCGTGCGGTAGGGATAGGCGTAATCATCGCCGAGATAGACTTCGTCGGCATTTATCACGGTGTTCTTGGCGTAGGAGAAATTACCGGTGACGAAGAAATCGAGGTTACGGTTCACGGAATAGTTGTAGCGTGCCGAGATTTCATAACCTGTATTTTTCACCTTTCCGAAATTGGAACGCGGGAGCTGGGTCGGGGAGAGACCGCTCAGACTCGGAATCGTGTTGCGCGAGATAAGGATGTCTGAACGATTTTCATAGAACCAGTCGAATGTCAGGTCAAGATTGCGGAACAGGGTGAGGTCTACTGCATAGTTCTGCTTCCATGCGGTTTCCCAATGGATATCAGGATTGCCTATGAGGCCTTCATAGATAAGGCCGGTGCCGTCGCCCGCGCTCGTAAGCGAACCGGGAATCATTATGGTTTCCTGGGGGCTCGACAGATAAGGCACCTTGGAGTTATTGTCAAGATAGAGGAAGCGGTGTTTCTGTCTCGTCAGCTCGTCGGCTCCTGCATAAAGCTCGTCGTTACCGACTTTACCTACAGAAGCACGGAACTTCAGTTTGGTGAGCCAGCCGCTCTCGGCAAGAGGCTGCATGAATTTTTCGTTGGATGCCACCCAGCCAAGTGAGAAGGCGGGGAAGAAACCGAAACGGTGGCCGGGAGCGAACTGCTCGGAACCGTTGTAGCCCATATTGACCTCGGCAAGATAGCGGGAGTCGAAAGCATAGGTGAAACGTCCGGCGAGGCCAATCATCTTATAAGGTATGGAACCGAGGATATTTTCTTTCTCGTCGCGCTGGAAGAGGACCATACCGGTCACGCCATGCACATCATTGAAGGTACGGTTGTAGTTGACCTGAGCCTGGAGGTTCATGAACCAGCGGCTTACATCGGCACGCGAGAGAGCCAGCTGTCCGTCGTCCTCCGAATCGCCTTCCATGAGGAAGACAGGACGGTCATATGCACCGGGGTTAAGGTCATAGAGGTAGCCCGAGAAATTCTTGCTGCCCATGGTGAGTTCCTGGGAATAGGTCTCGAAAGAAACGACACCCCTTGCGGAAAGGCCCTTGGTCACGCGGTCAAGGTTGAAGTTGAGGGTAGCTATGGCGTTGGCCGAGGCTTCGACAAGAAGCTTGTAGCCCGAGCGGTTGAGCTGACCGTAGGCCGACTGTGCGAGCGAGAGCTCCGAATCCTGAACCACGCGTCCGCCTTTCACATAGTGGACACCCAGTTCGCCATTGTCGCGCATACCTTCCGATACTACGAAGCCGTTTGTCTCATTGCCTGCGATGGTAAGAGGGCCGGGAACTGTCGGCTTCGAAGTCAGGGCCGCCCAACGGAGACCGGCGGTGTTTGCACCGGCCATATTTGCAGCAGCCTGGTTGGTCTTCCTTATATATGAGCTGACGTCGAGAGATGCACTGATCCAGTTGTTGAAATTATAGTCAAGGTTCGTACGGATATTGTAGCGGTTCATCTTTGACTGCGGGTCATAGCCGAGCACTGACTTGGGCTCGGTCTTATACATACCACCTTGATATACATAGCCGGCGCTGACGAAGTATTTCAGCTTCTTGGAGCCTCCGGAAATGTTGACATTGGCCTGCACCATGTTGGAGTGATCCTTTAGATAGACATCGCCCCAGTCAGTGTCGGGATACCAGTAGCGGATAGCGGGATCATCGGAGCCTCCGGTTTTCCAAAGGTCGTAGAGAGCCACCTGGGCGTCGGTATATTTGGGCACGCCACCGTCGTTGAGCGAAGCTTCGTTGGCCATGCGTACAAAATCGTAGGAGTGACGGCCTTCGGGCCAGAAGTTGAACTTCTGCATAGAATAGTTCACCTGACCGTGGACGTTGACCTTACCCTCCTCGCCACGGCGGGTAGTGATAAGGATTACACCGTTGGCACCACGCACACCGAAGACGGCAGTCGACGAAGCGTCCTTGAGCACGCTGATTGACTGCACCTCGTTCGGGTCAATCTCGCTCATCGACGTACGGGGAATACCGTCGACAAGTATAAGAGGTGAAGTTCCGTTGGTAGTGGCAGCACCGCGGAGGAACATTTTCACATCGTCCTCACCGGGGGCACCGCTCGTCTGCATCGTGGTCAGACCGGGGAGCTTACCCGAAAGGGCGGCGGCAAGGTTAGGTTCGGACGACTTCTTGATTTCGGCGGAGCCTACAGCGGCGACAGAACCGGTCACGGTGACCTTCTTCTGCTGACCGTAGGCGACGACAACCACCTCGTCAAGGTCGGTGGATTCGATTTCCATCGTCACATTGACAGTGGGACCGGTCACAGGCACCTTTACTGTCTTATAACCGATATAACTAATTTCCAGTACAGGTTTCTTAGAGGTAAGTTTCATTGTGAAATTACCGTCAATGTCTGTAATCGTCGCGTTCGACGTGTTTAGTTCGCGGACAGTGGCACCAATAACGGGCTCACCGTCTCCATCGATAACTGTACCGCTGACTATGGGGATATCGGCACCCCATACGGCCGGCACTGAAACCAGCCAGAGCAGCATTGTCATGCAAATTGCAATGAAGTGTTTTTGATGGTAGGTCATGATTGGTTAATTAAGTTGGTACGCAAAGTTAACATCTACGTTATTCATATGCTTTTCTCGTAGTTTCAACTTTATTTAAATTTGTTTCATTTTTTTATCATTTTTATTTCAATATGTGCCAAACAAATCGCATTTGATTGAATATCAATCGATTATTTATTTTGATAATTTTGATGATGAAGTGTAGACATAATTGAAACGGCCACCGGGAGCGGTGTCGCCATTGACATAAAAGTCCATTATATCACCGGGGGTCTGCATATTGTCGTTCCACTTGAACTCGAAATCGGGCTCATCGCCAATATTGAGCACTGATTTCGGAAGCGCGATTTCAAGCACATTGCCATTTACCGAATACGCACCGGTACCTGCAGGCTCCCAGCTCCACGACCGACCGCCACATTTCTCGACATAGACTTCCGACGAAGAGGGCGACTTACGGTTGACGATGAAGTCATAGCCGTTCCATCCCGTAGACTTGTCGCGGTCCGCGTCAATGAAAAGCATCATCCAGTTAGGGTCGGTGACCGGGCTAAGTTCCGATGCTGTCTCCACCCGGAAATAGACAAAATCACGGTCGTGGGCCACTTTAGCGCCAACGATGTCGTTACGACCCGTCGTATTGGTATAATATTTATTGTAGCGCCCGCGGTGGTCGCGATGGAAAGTGTTGCCACGATAGGCCTTGAATTCAGGCCGTACATCGTCCCACTCACCTTTTTTACCGAGTTTTATGGTCTTCTGGGCGGATGCCGCACGGGGTTTTGACATGCCCTTGTAGCGACGTACATTGTCGACAAGCTGCTGATAGTAAACGTCGCCCTTGTCACCCCACCCCTTGGTAGGCTCTATATCCCGGCTGTGGTCGCGGTCAAACTGGTCGACAAATGATAGAGGGTCGCTCCAGCCATGGGCCTTTGTCCACATTCCCGAAGTCCATTCGTTCCATCCGGTGACAAAAACCATCTGCGGTTTGATGTCGTTGACGGCGCGGTTCCATTGCTCCTGGAAATTCCACCCGTAGAGATAGGCGTCCTCACGTGGGTCAAAACCTTTCAGGTAGCTGTAGCTCCTGCCGTAAGTCCCGGTAAGGTTGAACGCACAGCAGTGTCCTCCGCTGAGAGCGCGGGCGTTTTGTCCTATTCCGACCACACACTGCTCATATTGCCTCCTGTCGGCATCATAGCAAAAACCATGAGTAGGATATACCTCCAGCCAACCCCATTGATTTGACTGTGGTTCAGGGCCGCAGACATAATCGGGCTGTCCGGGGCGGAATGTGAAGAAGTCGCGAATCTTTTTCTCAGTTTCCGAATCCCCGAGATTATCGGGATAGGCCATAATCAACGGCTTCCCTTTCCAATAGAACCACAGGTTCTCATACTCACCCTTGCCGTAAAGATTATTATATAGGTTTATGAGCGACTTTCGGGAATCGTCGGTAGCGGAAAATGGCAGCATAAACACTATTTTCGGCACGTTTACACCATCTTTCTGCGCCTGAGTCCAGGTTTTGAGAAGTGCACGGAAGGAATGTTCCCACACGTGCGCACCGTTTGTGCAGTCAAAGAACACACAGTCAATTCCGGCATCGGCGAGCATTTCGGCATGCTTACGGAGCACCCACGGGTCTGTGGTCTTGTAATAACCGAAAATCGGCTCATCCCAATAGAATATCCCCGGACGCTTACCGGGCTCTCCCCATGCGGGATGATTGTAATCATTGATAGCTTCAGGGTGTTGCTTAAGCACCTCCGTGATGTTCTTCACTTCAATGTACGGGTTGTCATTACCCCCGTTTGAATCATAGCCCTGATGCCATGTCCAGTAGAACATCCCCACGAAGCGGTCGTTGTTCCTGTCGCCGGCCTCATCATGGCTGCGCGACTTGCGGCCGAGAGCGTCGGTAAGCGCCCAGTTGTCGCTTTCAGCCGTGACACTCGGGGTGTCAGCCATTGCCACGGAACCCAGACCTATGGCAGCCATTGCCAATAGCACTTTACTATACGTCATTATGTTACGTTACTAAGAGCGTGTTAAAAATTTCTTGTTAAAATAGAGTCGTGGATTTTATATCCTCCAATTCAAGGTCAAGGATTTATTTCACCACGACCTTGACTGACTCTCCTGCCGAGGACACTATATAAAGCCCCGAAGACGGAAGTGTGACTGTCTGTGAGCCCTCGCCCGATGCCACTACGGCACCGAGCAGGCTCGTGACTGAAAAGTTGTCGCCACATTCTATGCGCAGACCATTCCCGCCAAGCGGATTTGCACGGAGGGAGCACTTGTCGGCAACCGCGTCAGAAATGCCGCTCGAACCGTTGTAGTCCCAGCGATAATTGTAGCAGAACCGACGGTTGGGAGCTGTGTCACCATTGAGACAGAGCGATATAGGGTCATTGATATCGGCAGGGTTATCGGCCCATTTGAAGTAGAAGTTACCCTTGTCCGAATCCGTGATTCCCAAAACCGACAGAGGCATCTCAATCAACAGATATTTGCCTTCGGTCCGGAAATCGGCTGTCCCATGCTTCACCCATTGCGAGGCAGAGGCATCCCAGCTCATCACACAGGTCTTTGACGACGATTCAAACTCCTTGTTGATAAGGAAATCAAAGCCGTGCCATCCGGTCTTGAAGTTGCAGTCAGTGTTTATGAAAAGGAGCATCCAGTTAGGGTCGGTGTAGGGAGTCAGATTCGATGCGGTTTCGACATAGAAAGTGATTTTGTCGCCGCTTACGTTAACCTTCGAAACAAGTATGTCGTTTCGTCCCGAAGTGTTGGAGTACTTGTTACCGCCGTAACCGGTGTAATCGCGGTGGGTCACGTCGCCGGGGGTATCGAGATACTTCTCCACTACGCTCTCCCACATTCCGGGAGCGGAATTTATGTCGAGACTTGCAGGCTTGACCGCTTTAGGAGCCTCACGCACACCTTTATAGCGGCGTATACCGTCAATCATCTGCATATAATAGTTGTCGGTGCCTCCGCCCTTCATTGGCTGAATCGTGCGGTTGAACTCGGCGTTATACTGGTCGACAAAATGGAAATTGCTCTGGCGGCCCATGAAATTGACCCCGCCGGGAGTGGCGAACTGACCGGCAATCCATTCATTCCAGTCATTGATATAGATGAAGTCGGGGTCTACGCTAAGAGCCTCCTCCCAACGCTCTTTGAAGTAGAAGCCATAATATTCAGGATGGTCAATCCATTTCTTGTTGAAAAATTTCTTCCTCGGAAGGTCATATTCGTTGAGTGTAGGCTCGTGGGCGGCAAGAGTCCAGCTCTTGCCCACCATCGTGGAAGCATGCTGGGCAGGAGTGACTGCCATCTGCTCATAGCGGCCCTTGTGGAGAGAGGCACGCCGGGCAGGAGTGAGTGTGCTGACTTTGGTGTCGTGCATATCGTAGCCGAAGCTCCAGTGGTCTTCAGTTCCTACATAGTGCTTTCCATTGAAAGCATAGTAGCCCCACCACATGTGGCGCAGGGTGAAAAAGTCGCGCACACTCTTGGGATAGTCCGCGTCCTCATTATATAGAAGCAGAGGCTTACCGTCCCAATAGAACCACAGATCCTTATACAGATCACGGGCATAATAATAGTTGTAAATCTCCGTAAGGCGTTCCGCTACCTCGCCGTTATAACCCCAGAAGCATATCTTGGGCACTACATTGCCCTCCTTCTTCATGGCTGTCATGGTCGAGAGCAGGGCGTTCCACTCGGTGAAATAGCAGACCGCGTTCGTACAGTCGAGAATCAGCACGTCGACACCGGCATCAGTGAGCATCGAGATATCCTTCCTTATCACGTAAGGGTCTCCGCTGGTGAAATAGCCAAGTTCCGGCTCTCCCCAGTGATAGGCGAACTCATGGGTCCACAGCTTATGATTGTAGTCCAGTCGCGCCGAAGGGTCCTGCTGGAGTATTTTGCTAACGTCAGACGAATGTGGAGCCTTGAAATTGGTGTAGAACCAGTCGTAGTGCCACGACACATAGAATATTCCGACCGTGCGGTCCTTGTCGGTGCGCAAGGGATAATCCTCCGCCGTGGGGAGCACCCGGTCAATACCGTCTATTGCAACCCATGTGTCGGGATAGAGGTCTATCGTCGGCGTGTCAGCCGATACCACCATCGGCAGGCCCACGGCAAGAGCCGCCGCAGCCGCGCATAGCGATTTCCTGTAATTCATGATCGCTTAGATTTTAAGGTTTTCCTATTTTTTCACTTTCACACCCTTGGGTGCCTTAACGCTGACCACCGTCTTGCCGGTGGCATCCTTATGGGCCTTTACGGACACGGGGCCGTAAGGCGTGGGGACAGTCCCCTCGGCATGAGTGAGATATGCGAGATTAGGCTTTACCTCTATGGTCTTGCAGCCTGGCTCGAGAGGTCTTACGCCAAGCACATAGCGCTGCAGCCACGGGGTCGGGCCGGCACCCCAGCCATGACATAGGCTCAGACGAAGACCGATATAGCAATACGCCCCGCCATCGCTGTGGATATCATACTTCCCATCGGGGACAATCTCGTCAATTCTCGCGGCATTTTTCGTGTCGGGATAGTTAAGGTCTTCCCAGAATGTAGTGCCGCCAAGGTCAATCATTGCACCCCAGTAGTCGCTTATCATCTTCATAGCCTTGTCTACGTGTCCGTTTTCGGCAAGAGCCTCCACGGCATAGTAGCCATAGAAAGGAGAGAAGGAGTTTATTCCGTTGTCAAGCAGTTTCTGACAATCGGCCTGGGGATTTTTCGATATTCCCGAGAGCAGGCCGAGGCTGATAGCCTGACTTGCATCCGTACGTTTTACATTGAACTTGTCCATGCGGGCCAGACATCCGGCTGCCACCTCGTCCATCTCCTTGTCGCCAAGCCATCCGGCAATCTGGCGCGCGGCCTTGAGCGTCATATAGGTGAGTGACTGAAGCCCGTCGTGAATCACGTCCTCCTTTTCCGAAGTAGGCCAGTCAAGGAAGCGGACGCCCGTCATTTTCTCTTCGCCGTTGGCATCCACACATTCGTCGAGCTGCTTGGTAAGACCGAGGATATAATCACGGTTCTCACGCAGATAGTCAAGGTCGCCGTGATGGAGGTAGTAGTCCCTGTGAATCAGAAGCCACCACATGGAATATGAGCTGAAACCGTTCATCCATCCCGGCAGGGGGGTGTCGGCCTTGGCAAAATCAAGCGTGCGGGTGACGACGTCGTGCTTGCCCCATACGTTGTTGACGGTGACCACTTCGGGATGAAGGTCGCCGAGCCATACGAGGCGGTCACGCTTTATGCCGTCCCAAAGATAGTCCTGCATGTTGAGTTTCACGGTATAAGCCCCGGTTTCCCATATCTTGTTCAGACGCTCGTCGCTGCAGCTGAACGACCCTATTTCGGGATCGTCAATCATCACGCTTATTGCCTGAACGTTTCGCAGCAGATAATCCACATCCTGGTCCAGAAGGTCGATTCTCGCGAAGCGGAAACCGCTGTTGCCACACTCAAGCGAACCGAGCCAGGGCACCTGGAGTTCGAAGTCGCGCATGGCATGCTCGTTGGTGGCATTGCTCGGGTTATGATAGGGAGTCACATCGCTCATGGCTTCCGAAACCGACTCGCCCAAACGCACACGGAGCCTGAGCGGACGCGAGGAAGCGCGCATGCCCGACGAAATCTTTATCGCTCCGTGGAGTTCCTTCCCGAAGTCGACAAGCAGGGCTGCCTGATGATTGCCGCTGCTACGCATGACGGTGCAGTTATTGTCGGCCACCGAAACCTGACCTTTGAAGTCACTCATCAGTATTTCGGGATTCTTTATATACTCTCCCGTTGTGTCCGACATCCACACTATACGGGTCGGAGCCACGGGAGTCCGCTTGAGTTCGGCGTTTGAGATGTTAGGCAGTAGAGCCGCGCCAAGAAGGGCGAGGAGACATAGTTTCTTTCTATCCATGAGAAAATGATAAATGTGATTGCTCGGTTTGAAGTTTATTATTCATTCGCAAAGTTAGCTACTCATCCCCTAAAGCCTTTGTCGGGCATAGGTCATTTTTCTCTTTATTCGCACACAAGTGATAAGATATGTTCCAAATTTTATCGCACTTGTTTAATTTGCATAAAATTTCACAAAATTTCATACGAAAACCCTCTTCTATACCACCGTACAATAAGGGTAATAGCCGTTTATACGGTTTTCAAACGGTAATGTCTCAATATTTCGACATTTACACTTGCTATTAATAAAAATTATTATCTATCTTTGCAGGCGCATGAAAACACTTACTTCAATCTTAATTCTAATCCTGGTCATATTTGGCTGTCCTGACACAAAAGCCTACACCCCTGTCAGGCGCACCGAGCTGTCAAACCTTTGCGTTCGCGCTATAGGCCAGGACTCATATGGCTACATTTGGATTGCCACCGCCAACGGACTCTGCAAAAGCTTCGGCGATGAATACGAAATATATTTCGGCGAATTAAACGACACTCAGACCGTACCGTCAAATTCCGTAATCGGCCTCATGACAGATAAGGACGGATGGCTCCTTGTAGCGACAAATATGGGGGCGTGCGGGCTTGAAAAAGGCACCAAAACTTTCCATCGCTTCACAATCGATGGCAAGGACAGTTCCGACTTCTGTGCCTATGGTTTCGTGGAGTATGCCGGACGGCTCCTATGCTACGGATCGGGCGGACTCTATGAAATCGACAAGACATCCAAGCGAATGACCCGACGGGTCCTCACCGAGGGCGAGGCCGTCACTTCTGCCGTCAAAGGCCCCGACGGACTGCTGTGGATCTCCAACGGCCTCTGCATTATGGGAGTCGACTCAACCCTCAATTCTACCCTGCGGCTGAAATTTGACTCCTCAAACAGCGTCAGGACCATGGCAAAGTCCGGCAAACGTCTGCTTCTCGGAACTCCCAACGGCATGCTTAGCTTCAACCCTGCCGACCAGACAACATCTCCTACGCCGATAGGCCCGGGAACTGAAGTCAGCCACATAATCACTCTCGACGACGGCACTCACCTTGTGGCTACCGGCAACCGTGGAGTACTGGCCTACAACCCCAAGACCGAAACCGTTGGCCACAAGTATCACAACATCGATTTCAATGAACTCCAGACAGCTGAAATCAACAATGTGTTCTCCGACCGGGCTAATAACATATGGGTCTCGACTTTCGACAGGGGCGAAGTGCTCCTCACTGACCGCATGGGACTTTTCAACACCGACCGGAGCCTCATCAAGGCTTTCCGCAACGAGTTCGTGACACGCGCCACATCCGACCCTTATGGAAACCTTTGGGTAGGCACACGCTACAACGGCATGGCTTTCTTCAACAAGGCCACGAAAGACAAACGCTACTTCAACAGCCACGCATCCGCCGCTCTCGCCTCATTTTCCCATGATTTCGTCCAGGAGATGGCCTTCGATTCCGACGGACGGCTTTGGGCCGGATACAACAACAGTCTCATCGTTTGCAGGCCTGACTACAACAACACAACCCCGACAGGACAGCTTACAGTCATAAAGAAATTCCCTTCATTTGTCAACGTAGTGAGCATAGCGGAGGACGCAAAAGGACAGATGTGGGTGGGTACTGACAACATCGGACTCTTCATCTTCGACCGTGACCTGAATATCGTAAAGACAATCTCCACTCCGCTCATACGCTCGAACAATATCACGAAAATCATCCCCTACGACGAAAACCACATACTTATCTCGGCCTATACCGACAATCTCTACCTGGTCGACATCGACAAAATGACAATCCGCAACTTCGAGCCTTCAAACCAAAAGGCATGGAACAGCGCGATTGACATGATGCTGGACCGCGACAATAATCTTTGGGTCGGAACCTACCACAACGGACTGCTGCGCTTCGACGCCAAGACACGCGAAATCACATCATGCCTCGGAAACCAGACCTATGATATCGTAGGCCTTTCCCAGGATTCAAACGGCGACATATGGGCAAGCAGCAGCTACGGCATCTATCGCTTCGACTCCTCAGGCAAGCAAATCAACTCCTATCTAAAGCCCGACGGCCTCGGCGGCAACCAGTTCCATGAAAAGTGCGTGGCCTCCATGCCTGGAGGAAAAATCCTTTTCGGAGGCAATGCCGGACTCGAAGAAATCGACCCCAACACGGACGCAAAATTCACCCCTCCCAATATACCTTTGGCAATCAAAGGCTTATGGCTCCTACCCGATTACCGTCCCGCTTTAAGTGAGGACATGGACAATCTTGCGGAAGCCTCCGTCGACGAACTTACCCTCAACCACAATGACAACTCCATAAATATAGAATATTTCGCCCTTTGCTACGACGGTGCCGCCGATATTCAGTATGCCTACATGCTCAAGGGCCTCGACAAGGATTTCATCAACATCGGAAACTACAACCGAGTCTCCTACTCCGACCTCCCTGCGGGCGACTATGAATTCTATGTCAAGACCCGCTTCAAGGGGAAGGAATGGCAGGAGCCGGTAAAACTTCTCAGCCTGACCGTAGAACCCAATCCCTGGCTCGCGACTCCCGCGCTTATCCTATATGCTTTCCTCATCCTTACAATAATTATCACTATTAACCGTATCTACCTGCGATTCCGCCTTATAAAGCAGAAATACGCGCTCTCCGAAGAGCGCATAAAACAGGAGAAACGTCTCACCGAAAACCGCATAAATTTCTTCACCAATATTTCCCATGAACTCCGCACTCCACTCACGCTGATATGCGGACCGGCAAAATTCCTGCGCGACCATCACCAGTCGATGAACGAAAAGCAGATTAAGGAATCCTTCGATTTCATCGACAGCAATGTAGAGAGGCTCATGACCCTCATAAACCAGCTCCTAAGTTTCCGCCGGGTCAGCAACGAGACTCTCCCTCTCCAGGTTGCCCGTGGCGACATCGGCTCCCAGCTCGAATCAATGGCGAAACTCTACACCGTCTATGCCTCTGAAAATTGCGTCACCATCAACCTTGAAAAGCCTGAGGCCGACCGCATAATGGTCACCTACGATAGCGACAAGGTCGAGAAAATCGTCAGCAACCTGATTGTCAACGCCATAAAATATTCAAGCGACAAGGGTGTCATTACCCTGAGACTCGAACTGGTCAAACATCCGGCTGAGTTCGACAATTCGAATGATTTCACCTACGCACAGATTTCAGTCTCCGACAATGGCCGGGGAATAAAAGAGGAAGACATCCCGAAGATTTTCCAGCCATTCAAACGCCTCTTGGGTATTGACAATCCCAAAAAGGCCGAAGGTTTCGGCATAGGGCTTAACTTCGTGTCTCACCTTGTCAAGGAGCATAAAGGCATCATACGCACGGTAAAGAACCCCGGCGGAGGCATGACCTTCACTGTGGTCTTCCCGGCATGCGACGAAGCCTTCACCCTTTCTGAATTCCGGAGCTCCATCTCCGATATCACTCCCGAAAACTCGGTTCCTGCTGACCGCATTGAGGAGAAATCCGAAAAAGAGGAAGCACTCAACGAAGATATCGCTCAATTAATCGGGGACGCCGATGCGGAAGAGATGCGCTCTAAAATTATGATTATTGACGACAACGCCTCTCTCAATACCTTTATCGCCAATCTATTCCGCGACAGATTCACCGTAATCCAAGCCTACAGCGGCGAGGAAGGTCTGGAGAAAGCCGTCAATGAATGTCCCGACATAATAATCAGCGACGTCCTTATGCCGGGCGATATCGACGGAATAGAACTGTGCCGCAGGATTAAGTCAGACAGCTCTACAAGCCACATTCCGGTCATACTTCTTACGGCAAAAATTCTTGACGAGCATAAGATTCAGGGCTATAATTGCGGAGCCGACGCATACCTCTGTAAACCGTTCAGTCCGGAAGTGCTGATTGCCCGTGTCAATAACCTTAATGTCAAGCGCACACGGCAAGCCACACTGATTCTCGCCTCAGCCGGTCTTAGCGACCAACCGCTGAAACCCCAGGACAATGAAGAGCAACTGTCGCCGCTAGACAAGAAATTCCTTGAGAAACTCTATGCCTATATTGAAAACAGTCTCGACAATTGCGACCTCAACGTCAACATGCTCGGACGTGAACTCGGATTCTCACGCACTAATTTCTACCGTAAGGTCAAGGCTCTTACAGGAATTTCGCCCAACGACCTTCTGCGCGTCTACCGTCTTAACCGTGCAGCAGAAATACTGCTTACCCGCGAATACACCGTAGGCGAGGTCGGCGAGCGTACCGGTTTCGGCAACCAGAGCCACTTCTCCTCTTTGTTCAAAAAGCATTTCGGAGTTTCCCCGAGAGCTTATGTAACGAACCATTTCTCACAATATGCCGTTCCCATAGAGCATTAACCTTTTGCTATCTTGACAACCGATTAAGAACGCGTTCCTTAAAAATCGCCGCCCCTACGGCCCCGAAATTTTAAGGAAAGCACTCTAAAGACGGGGCAGACAAAGTTGATTTGTCTGCCCCGTCGCGGTTTATGTTCTTATGTAGTTTTGACCCTATTAAGGGCTTAGTTTATTACCCTCTTATTTAGCATAGTTAATAGTAGATGTGTCTTATGTCGGTCTGTCTCGGATAGGGTCAGGTTTGTATTTGTAAACTATTATATGTCAGATTTATAGGCTGTGTTCAATAAGTCAGTATGCGTACCGGGCCGAGAAGTCCTGACGACTGGAGCGGCTCCGAGGCATTGACTATCTCAAAGTTTGTCTTGGTCAGACGGGCTTCAGGGGCAAGAGCGGCATCTCCGATAAGACGGTTGCGCCAGGTGTTGACCACTTCGACCTCGATGGTGTTGTCTCCATCCTTCAACATCGGTGTGATATTGACCCTATAGGGATGAGTCCATGCCCCTCCGGCATATTCACCATTGACTTTAACTTTCGCCATCACCATCACCTTGCCTAAATCAACATAGGTCTGTCCTTCGGGCAAGCCGGAGATATTGAAATTAGTCTTGTAGACAGCCTTACCGGAATAGTTGGCTATATCCTTGTCGGGATTGACTGACCAGTCGGTGAGCGATTCGAAGACCACAGGCTCTTTCGGACCGCGACGCCCGGCATCGAAGCTGACTGTCCATGAAGTGGTACTAAGGTCGGCCACAACCTTGGCTTCGGGATAGTTGACACCGCCCTCAGACTTGGGAATGTCCTTGCGGAACACGATAAACGCGCTTTCAAGCGGGTCGAGTTCTACGGGGATAGTGATACCTTCGCCGGAAGTAGCCGGGGTGAACTGCGGAAGAGTGCGGACAGTACCGTCAGTCGCGTTCCACAATTGCGGTATCAGCGAGGAATCGACGCGGAAAGTCGGATTGATGGATATCTTCTCTTCTGTAGGATTGGCTATAAAATAGATTTGAGCGTCCTTGAGCGTGCGGTGAATAAACATAGGCATAGTCTCACCGGACTCAACTTTAAGGTCGGGCATGAGGTTCATGGCGGCGAACACCTCACTCATCTCCGTACCGTCGGCCCATACCTTGCCTTTGCCTAAATCGTTGACCTTGGCTCCTGCCGCCCACATGCGGGAAGCAAGCTCGCTTACCTGCTTGTCGGCCTGCGGATAGCCTGCAAGGCTCGGGGAGCGTTTCGGTGCAGGACCTACGACTGTCAGACCCTCTTTCACGAGCTTCTCAATACATTCAAGCATCTCGGGGCGCATAGTCTCCTGACGTGGAAGCACGAGCACGCTGTACTCCATCCCGCTGTCAAGCACAAGGTGACCGTCCTTGACTTTGGCATGATTCCTGAGTATGTCGGCATTGATATAGTCAAATGAATAACCTTCGGGGAGTGACGGGTCACATTCTCCTGTCATTTTCGGGGCGTCCTCTCCGATAAAATAGGCGGCATCGGCTACATAGCGTCCCTGCTGGAGCACATAGTTACAACGGCGCAGATAGTCAGTGAAGAGGTCAAGCTGCTCGAACCAGGTGTTCTTACGGTTAAACTCGTTTCCGAACCATGCGGCGATTCCCGGCTCTTCGGGAGTGTCAAGCTGATGGATGAAGAGATGGAGAAGGGAGGCATTGATACCCTCAGCGAAGAAACGGTCAACACGCTGTTTCATCACATTCGGATAGCGTCCGAAAGGATTTCCGGCAGCCGTACACGACTCCGACCATATCTTGTTCTTGCCATAGATATGTCCGCATGAGGATGCGGCGCGGTTCTCGATATCGCCTAAGGTGCCCTCGCTCCAATATTCGCCGGCAATCTCGTCACTTTGACCGCCATAGAGCAGGAACTCTCCAGGGAAGCCCCAGTGACCGTAGTTCTCAAGCCATGTTGTCAGCCCGTGTTTATTTGAAATCTCCTTGAGTCCGCCTACATATTCAAAGGCCACAAGGTCAGCCACAAGGCGGCGTAAATCCCAAAGGAATCGGCTTGACATCTCGTTGCTGCCAACCGGTATACCCTGCAACACGGGTAGGTACGGGAGGGGCGAATAGCCGTAGCGTTCGATAAATTTCTCTGTAAGGCCGTCGGTCCAGTTCTGTCCGCCGGTTTCATAGCTGTCTTCCACAACAATGCGGAATGTCTTGCGGTCCTCGGCAGGTATACGGCGGAGTATCTCTCCTATATATGCGTCGAAATGGCTTTGCAGATGTTCCTTGTTCATCTTGTCAATCTCAAGGCCCGTCGCTTCGGGACTCGCGGGTGAGTTGGTCACACCGGTTGTAGCCATGGCAATACGCGAAACGACCCAACGGCCCTCGGGCACATCCCATGTCAGGACTCCGTCCTTTACATCGGAAGTCAGCACCACGACTTTGTCGGGATTGACCGTCCACTCGGTAGTTTTATAGTAGGGTTCATCGTCCCACATATAATAATCCCACATGGGAAGGGGTTCCTGACACATCTTGGCAAGCTGCTTCTCAGCCATACGCTCTACCTTCGGACGCTCCGACAGCGTAAGCTCTATATTCCCGGCTCCGGCGGGGCCTACCTCAAGCATCATCTCGTCGACATCGGTTTCGGGGATTGAAACGACTATAGGCGCATATGAATCGAACCCCACAATCAGCTGAGGATTGAAACGGTCAATCTCGAAACGCTTCACCTCTTTCCATCCGTCAATGACGCGGGCCTTAAGCACAGCCTCAGTCCTTATAGGCGCTGAAACCTTCACTTCAAGGCTGCGCAATGTCGCGGGCTTGTCAAGTTTAAGGGTCGAAGCCAAGGGCTGGCCTTCGGTCTTGGAGAGAGTCCATGACTGGGAATATCCCTCCGATTCAAAAGCGGGATAGGCTATCACTGCCTCGTCCTGACATGCGCCCTCCACTTCGGGGAGAGTGATGGTCTGACGTCCCGGGCCTTCCACAACCGTCTGTGCCGACACGATGTGACGCATCGACTGCTCGGGCTTCACCCACGGGCCGCCCGACTGGCTCCAGCCGGGACAGTTGAAAATACCGATTTCAATATCGAGTTCTCCGGCGGTCTTCAATGCCTGATGCAGTGTTTCCCACCAAAGGTCGCTGTTATATTTGGCTTCGCCATAGGGAAGGTCCTCTATGCCGATCATGCCTATTTGTGCACGTGTGATGCCGGCCTTTTTCATCGCATGAAGGTCTTTGACCACTCCTTCGGGTGAAAGGTTATCGTTGATCCAATACCAATAGGCCGCGATGCGGATACTGTCGGGAGGAGACATGAAGCCCTCCTCAACCGTAGTGATTGAAGCTGATTCAGTGCTATGGCTACATGAGCTATATAGACAGCATCCTAATGCCAGCACCGCAGCGGAGGTAAAAAGTTTTTTTAACCGCATAATGTTTAAAAAATGTGATAGGGATTAGGTTTAGGTGTTTTTGACTGCGGCAAAGATAGTGCATATAAATCAGGGCCGCGTTTGCTATCTGTCCCAACTTTTGTCGGATATGCGCAATATGAGGCCTCTTGAGGCACAATAAAACAGATGGCAATATTTTTGATACATGCGGAGAAATCACGGGGTAAGGGAATTTTATAAATTTGTACCTATCATTATCACCGACCTGACATGCACATGAAAAAAGCCTTTTTACCGATGGCCCTTACCCTCGTTATCGCACTGGGGAGTGCGGCCGTCACCGGATGCCTTATGACAGAAGCGGCTACGGGACGCGACGTCTCAAACCGCTGTTCGCTGACAGCGCGTGTCAGCCTCCTTGACTCACTTCCCTCCGTCCACGAAGGAATCCGCTGTCTGGATTTGAGATTTCCGTCAGGCGAAAAAGCTTCAAATTGGCGCTCAACCCATAAGACTTTCAACACGCCTATTGATTTGAGCGCGACACCCATGGTTGAATACGGTCTGCTCGTCACCGAAGGCCCGGGCAGGGATTTCACCACACGCCTCACCCTCCGCTCTTCTACCGGAGAAGAATTTTACGCAGTGGCCCATATAATACCTACACTTTGGCAAGGTGTGATTTTCGACATGCAGGCCTGCCCCTTCCTCGATGATGTCGCCTCTATTGAAATAGCCGTCATGAACGACTGCGACCTCCCATGGGACGACGCGCGATTCATGATTGACGGCCTGACGGCAGGGAAAGCCCTTGACCTCGATTTCGATATCCCCGGTTCTGCCGACAGACTGAAAGTCAACGGCAATGCCAAGGTGAGACAGGGCGATGGCTCTGTAATCATTGATTTCAATGAAGGGGACGCGGTGGAGCTTACGACAGCCGGAAGCCGCAACGACATCTACAGTCCTCGGCTCGATTTGAGAAACACCGTGGCTATCTCCCTCGACAACAGGAGTACAGCCGACAGTCTCCGTCTCTCGTTCATCACCGGCAATGACACCCTGTTCAATGCAGAGAAGTCCATGACAGTAGCCATGACTCCACGCTCGGGTATGCACTGTCTTGAATTCAATCTTTCCGGCATCCCGGCAGCGGAAGGAAGACTCCACGGACTGCGTCTTGAACTGCTCGGCGGAAAAGGAACCATCGAAATCGACCGCATATCATTCGAAGGGGAAGGGCAGGCCGTTCCGCAGGCCGGACATATCGAGTCATGCACCGCCACGACAGAGACCATCACCATAAAAGGCTCCGTCGACGAAACTTTCGACTGCGAGGGAGCCATGGTCGAAGTGCGCCACTCCCCTTTTTGGAAATCCGGACTCCCCTTCGACAGTCTCGAACTTATCGCACGCGTCCCTGCGCAACGTGAATTCATTATCGCAGATATCCCCAACAGCCGTCTTGACGGACGCATGTCCCATCTCAGCAGCCGTTTCATGGCCGCGTTAAGGCTGGCCGACGGAAACACTGTGGCTCTTGGCAAACCTTTCTTCATCACAAACTGGCGCGATTTCTTCGATAATCCATATGCCTTCGACACCGCAGATGAAGAATTCCCTGTAGAAGACTTCGGAGCCAAGGGCGATGGCGTCAGCAACGACAACGCAGCCATCCAGCGGGCCATCGACAAAGCGGCGGCCGGGGGTGGAGGCAGAGTGGTGTTACGCGGGAATCCCGACGGTAAAACCGAGCGACAGTACCTCGCCACCAACCTCGAGCTACGGAGCGGCGTGAATTTAGTGATTCAGCCGGGAGCAGTCCTGCGGCAGTCACCTAAATTCGCCCACTACAAGGAATTTCCGCCCGAATATGGCCACGACAATGTCATTCCGGGAGTGCCCTGGACGCATTGCATGTACACAAACCGTCCACTTATCCTCGCAAAGGATATTGAACGCGTAAAAATTACAGGCGGAGGCCGAATCCGTATGGACGACACCTACAGTGAGAATCCCTTATGGACCCACTATGCCCGCACATGCAGCGACCGTATCCACATAGTGCCTATAGCCGTCTGCAACACCCGCCACGTCGAAATTTCGGATATCGACATAGTGAGGTGCAGCAACTACCACACCATATTCTACCGCGCCGACAGCGTGTTTATCGGCAATCTGAAAATGCATGAGGTTGCCTGCCTCAGCGGCGACGGACTTAGTTTCGGCAACGCCGTGACAAACGTCAGGGTGGCCCGCTGCGTCTTTGAGTCAAACGACGATGGCATAGTGCTGTGCAGCAGCTATAAGGACCCGCGTGGAGGAGTGTGGCGCGTAAGGGTCGATTCCATTGACTCCTCCGTGCGCCACATAGAGGTGTTCGGAAGCTACATCGATTCCTCGCGCGGAGGAGCCGGAAAGGCTATCGCCCTCATCCCCTGGGGCTCCACGAATCCGCGTCAGGATTTTAATGAGATTGACGATATAGAAGTCCGCGACTGTGTGCTGCGCGGGGGTCATTCCATAGGCTCATGGCCTGACAATCCCTTCGATGGCAAACCGTTCGACAACTCTGAACCCGACGACTATGCCCCGGTGAAAAACCTGCGCATTTTCGACAATGAATACCTCTCACTGAAAGAGCTCAACGGTGTGGTCCCCACGACACTGCTCACAGATTGCGGCCTGCATGGAAGCTCCGATTTCAAAAACAGCGGTTTCTCAGACCGACTGGCCTACTGGACAAAGTCTGGAGAAGTATCAAGTTCCGATCCCTCCTCGGTAACACTTTCCGACGGACTTATCTACCAGGGGCTGCACCTCCTTCCCGGCACCTACGCCCTGTCGTGGGAAGGCGATGGAGACATACGCCCCTATCTTGCCGACGCTGACGGCACCCGTCTGCCTGTCAAAGCCGACAACACTTTCGACGTACCGCTCCCCCAGACCCTTCTGGTCGGAGTCGAAGGCAAAGACGCGCATATAAGCGCCATTAAACTGACAATATTTTTCACAAAAAACTCATAAAATAATTCTGACATGAAAACCTTACGTTTTATTTTCGCCGCTATCGCCCTGGCATCGGCCCTCGGATTGTCGGCTCAGTGGACTCCGACCAAAGCCGTAATCGACATCCGGAAACCTATCATGAAAGTGTTCCTCCCCAAAGATGAGCTAAACACAGGCCGGGCGGTCGTTGCCTGCCCGGGCGGTTCATATCTCGGACATGCCATAGGCCACGAAGGTTGGGACTGGGCCCCGTTTTTCAACAAGCAGGGCATCACTCTCATAGTGCTTCAATACACACTCCCGCAGGGTGACCGCACCAAACCTATCGCCGATGCCGAAGCCGCAATGAAACTCGTGCGCGACAGTGCGAAAGTGTGGAACATCAACCCCTCCTCTGTAGGCATAATGGGCTCATCGGCCGGCGGTCACCTCGCGTCGACTATAGCTACCCATTCAACCGACCCCAAGGTGCGTCCCGATTTCCAGATACTGTTCTATCCCGTCATTTCAATGGATCCCAGCCGTGGCCATCAGCTCACCCACGAGAGCTTCTTCGGAAAAAACGCCACTCCCGAACTGATTGACCTCTATTCCAACGAAAAACAATGCACCCCCGACACCCCGCGCGCTATAATCCTCACTTCCGACGACGACGGCGTGAATCCTGCCTTCAACGCCGCACCTTATTATATAGCTCTTCACAAAGCCGGAGTGCCCGCCACCCTCCATGTCTATCCGACTGGCGAGCACGGATGGGGATGCCTGCAGTCCTTCCAGCATCACACCCAGATGCTCGACGACCTCTCCGCCTGGCTTCGCACATTCTAAGCACCAGTAATCACATTTTCTCCTATCTTTTCCAACTTGCCATTAACCTTAAAAACATAAAAACAACGATGCTTAAAAAAATCCTATTGGCATTGGTACTGATTTTCGGAGTCGGCGTGACTCTTCAGGCCAAACCAAACAAACACAAAAAACAATCCGGCTTCACCATGTGGCAGCTACCCATGCAGGTCGGCAATATCGGCAATTCCTACGTGTTCCGCACTGCCGGCGGTAAGGTAATAGTGTTCGACGGCGGATGGCCCGCCGAGCAGCTCTATCTGCGCGGTTTCATCGCCGCCCTCGGCAATGAGGTGGAAGCTTGGTTCATCTCCCATCCCCACGACGACCACATGGGAGTGCTGTGGCAGATTCTCAAAGACCGTCAGGGAATGAAAATCAACCACATCTACCATTCGCGCTATTCAAACGAGCTTCTTGACCTCGAGAAACCCTACAATGAATATGCCAAAGATTTCTATGCCGTGCTCGACACCGTGAGCATCCCAGTGACAGATTTCCGCGAACCGGGCTACATAGGTTCTATCGACGGCTTCAACTTCAAGGTGCTCGGAGTCGTCAATGAGGAATTCCACACCAACCCTTTCAATAATTCATCAATGGTGATGAAAGTATGGGACGATAAAAAATCAATCCTCTTCCTCGCTGACACCGGTGCCGAATCAGGCAACAAGCTCCTCAACGGCCCATACAGAAACGAACTCTCCTGCGACTATGTGCAGATGGCCCACCACGGACAGCACGGCTGCACCGAAGACTTCTATAAGTCCATCGATTTCCGTGCGTGCCTTTGGCCCACCGCCTACTGGATATGGACAAACGACCAGGGTGGAGGCTACAACACCGGCACTCTTGAAACGATGGAGACACGTCGCTGGATGGATGAAATCGGTATCAAGGAGCACCATGTATCATGCCTCGAAGGCCTATTCCAGCTTGATTAGAATATTAATACACTGAAAACCGACTAAAAAAAATGCATAACTCAGGATTAAAGAATATAGCCCTGACGCTGACAGCCCTTATCGCCTTCGGGCAGGGGCTGTCAGCACTGGAGCTTCCGGATCAACTGGGAGACCACGCCGTGTTGCAGCAACTCTCCGACGCCCGTCTGTGGGGCTGGGCCTCACCCGGAGCCACCGTTACGGTGACCCCCTCGTGGAACAACAAAAAAGTGATTGCGAAAGCCGATTCCAAAGGACGCTGGAACGTGCGGGTTGCCACTCCGAAAGCCTCCTACGAACCCTATACCATCAAATTCACTGAGGGCAACCAGGAAATAACCGTCTCCGATATCCTGATAGGTGAGGTATGGTTAGCGGCGGGGCAGTCAAACATGGAAATGCCCATGATTGGCTTCAACGCACAGCCGATTGAAGGAGCCGCCCCCGACATAGCCCACTCGGGAAGTCTGCGCGACCGCGTGCGCATGGCCTATATGGAACGTGGCGACAAATATGAACCGCAAGAGCGGGTAGTGGGAACATGGAAGGTTTCATCGCCCGAAAACACTCCCGATTTCAGTGCCCAGGGGTTCTATTTCGCCCGCGAACTCAACAGTCTGATTGATGTCCCGATAGGCATCCTCTGTGTCCCCTATGGTGGCACTCAGATTGAAGGCTGGCTCCCGCGCGACATCCTCGACCGCTACGGCTATGATTTCGAAGCCATGATGGCCGAAAAAGACCGCCTCCCGGCCTACCGCTATTCCACCAAGTACACCTCCATGATTTATCCCCTCATCGGATATACCATCAAAGGCTTCCTCTGGAATCAGGGTGAATCAAACGCCGGAAATCCCGACCGTTACTGCGAGCTTTTGTCCGAAATGGTGGCCCGCTGGCGCAGCGACTGGGGGGACACCGACAACAGCCTTCCTTTCTATCAGACAGAAAATCCCGGCTTCGGATGGAGCAATCCCGACGCAATCTTCGCGGCCGAGGTGAGGGAACAACAGAACATGGCCACGAAAGTGATTCCCAACTGCGGCATCACCTGCACAAACGACCTCACCTACCCTTATGAAGTCGACGTAATCCACGGGACACGCAAACGTGAAATCGGAGAGCGTATGGCATGGCAGGCAGCCGAGCGGCAGTATGGCATAAAGGGCATGCCCTGGCGTTCACCCGAATTCCAGTCCATCAAAAAATGCGACGACGGCTCCGTGCGTGTTGCTTTCAGCAACGTGGCCCGAGGCCTTACCCCCAACGTCGGCAACGTCGAAGGCTTTGAAGTGGCCGCTGCAGACGGCGTTTTCCATAAGGCCAATGCCAAAGTCGACTGGAACACCTCGGAAGTCATAGTCAGCTGCCCGGAAGTCCCTGAAATAAAGGATGTCCGCTATTGCTTCAAGAATTTCTGTGTCGGCAATCTCAAGAACTCATTCGGCATGCCCGCCATCCCCTTCCGTACCGACAAACTGAAAAAATAGAGACCACCTTTCATAATAAAATGATAACCGGGGCTGACTCACGTCAGTCCCGGTTATTTCTTCTGTTCCGTTTCCCGGGCGGCCTCTGCTGCCCGGGACGAAAAAAGGGTTTATGTTCTTATGTTGGCTAACCCTTTTGAACCATCTGTTTTACCTTTCTTATCAGAAAAGACCTTTTGGAACGCGGATAAGAACCGTCTTAATTACTTGCAATTTCTAATTATTATAATCATCTCGATTCTAATCAATTATAACCATCATAATCTAAATTGATTCTGATTAAACAAATCTTTTAATCTTATACCTACAAATCTATGGTTATCACAACCATAATGCTATTTAGATAAGTGCCTTTCAATGACACTCTCTTTAATCTTATTTAGGCAGGTTGAAGACAGTTGAGATTTCTCTCATCTGCTCCTGGCTCATACCCTCGGGCTTAAAGCCCATAGCGCAGGAATCGATATAGATAAGCGCGCTCTTTGTCAGGGTATCAATCATGTCGAAGGCCTCCATGACATTTTCGCCCACGGCAAACACTCCGTGTTTCTCCCACATGACTACGTCGTAGTTATCGGCGAGTGACGCGATTGTAGCGTCGGCGAGTTCAACGGAGCTCGGAAGCATATAGGGAACTATTCCAAGCCCCCGGGGGCAGAAAGCCTTAGTCTCGGGAATCATGCTCCACAGGAGATTCGTGAGCACATCCTTTTTAAGGAACTCGGGATTATGGCTCATGGCCACAAGTTCGATAGGATGGGTATGGACAGAAGCCTTGTAAGTGCTTCCTTTACCTATAAGCCAGTTGTGCACGCTGAGGTGCGAGGGGAGTTCCGATGTCGGCGCCACGGGGCTGTCGGCAATGATTTCATAATGTTCGCAGTCGTCAAGGATACGGATCACTGAGCCGTTTTCCATAGGCCAACGGGCCAGGTCACGCATACGCTTGTTTGTGCCCTTGCAGTAGAAATAGCAGCCTTTGAGATTCGGAAGGCAAGTTCCGATAGCCTTAGGCTCACTGATGGCAGGCATTGAGCGCACTGCGTCGTCAATGCTGTCGGTGATGTTGACAGTGATGTTGCCGCCATTGCGTTCGGCCCAGCCTTTCTGCCAGAGATATCCGGCGACTTCAGCCACATCCGCAACCTCTTTTGCGAGGGCGGGACGATTGTCCAATATAGATGACATAAGTTATATTATTTGCGGTAGGAATGATGATACTATTAATATTACGATACCGGTGATGAGCACCGCGATTGTAGCTCGTGAACAGCCTTTCCACTCTTTGAGCACTATTCCCCAGACATTGGAGAACACTACGTTGAGAGCCATGAGGATGCAGAACGAAAGCGTGTAGAGCGTGCTCTCGACAGGAATAAAGCCTTTGCCGAGCGCGAGTCCGAAAAACTGGCTGTACCACAGCAGGCCGGCAAGGGCGCAGAAAAACAGGTTGTTGCCCCACACGCCCTTGTTGCTATAGTCGCACCAGGTGGAATTCTTACTGTTCTGATAGAAACAATAGACCGCGTTGGTGACAAATCCACCCATAGTGACCAGGAAGGTGGCCGGAAGCGAAGCGAACATCGCCTGCGATTCAGGGAAGCAGATATCCTGCCCGAAAGTCAGACCGACATTGAAGCATCCGCTCATAAAGCCGGCCAGCAGGGCTATGGCTATACCTTTCGGGAAATTGAAATCCTTCACGGCCGCGCTCTTCTCCTCCTCGCTAAGGCTGGCTGACTTCATGCCTCCGGCAACTCCTATGACGGCTATGCCTATGAGGGTCACAACCACACCGATAATTACCGCGAAGGTCAGGCTCTTGAGCGCATCGGTCTCAGGGAAGAAGATATTGAGCAATACCGGCCCCATTATAGTGCCGAGAGCGGCACAGGTGCCCAGTGCTACAGACTGGCCGAGGGCCACACCGAGATAGCGCATCGACAGGCCGAATGTCAGGCCTCCGACACCCCACAGCACTCCGAAGAGAACCGTCATCCACAGCATGAACTGGTCAGCGCCGGCAAAGAGTTCCCAAAGCGAGCGCCCTTCGGGCACGGCGAGAAACGCACCCAGCAGCGGGAAGAGGAGCCAGGCGAAGACCCCCTGCACAATCCAGTAGCTCTCCCAGCTCCAAGACCTTATCTTGTTGATAGGCACATAGCAGCTGGACTGGCAGAAGGCTCCGACGGCTATTATGAATAGTCCGATTATAATTTCCATTAGCGTTTGGAAGTCACTTCAGTTTCATATTGCTCGATAACGGGGATATAAGCCTCGCCTACGGGAACGCCCGAACGCAGGCAGTACATATCCCAGACAGCCGACCATGGGAGCGACTTCTCAACTTCGAGAAGAGCCAGACGCTGGAAGCCACGGCCCTCAGCTTCATGTCCGCGCAGAGTGTTGAGCGGTTCAAGCAGGGCACAGAGCATTGACTGCTGCGCTGCACGCGCGCCAATCACATAAGCTCCGAGACGGTTGATGGAAGCATCGAAGTAGTCGAGTCCGAAATGCACGCGTTCGAGAGCGTCGGCCCTTACAATCTCCTTGCAGAGATTCATGGTCGGGTCCTCCATGATGGTTACATGGTCGGAATCCCAACGCACGCCACGGGTCACATGGAGCATAAGTTCGGGAACATAGAGGAGCATCGACGACACCTTGTCTGACGCATCTTCGAGCGGATGGTAGTGGCCGGTATCGATGGTGTAGATTTTCTTGTTCTCCACGCAGTAGCCAACCACGAATTCCAGCGAGCCGGAAGTGAAGCTTTCAAGACCGATGCCGAATGTCTTCGATTCAAGACAGTCCTTCATGTTGTCATATTTCGTGGCAAAGATTTCATCAAGACTTTCCTTGAAAAGCTTGCGGTAGAGATAGCGGTTGACAGTAATGTCCTTGGAACCGTCGTGAACCCAAAGGTTCATGATGCAGGGGTCGCCCTGAGCCTTGCCGATTTCTTCGGCAATCGCACGGCAACGCTTGGTGTGCTCAATCCAGAATTTACGTATCTCGTCGTCAGGATTCGAGAGGCTGAGGTCGCCGCTCTTGGGATGGGAGAATGACGAGGAGTTGAAGTCAAGCTTTATATTGTTGGCGAGCGCCCAGTCAATCCAGCTCTGGAAATGCTCTATGGTAATCTGGTCACGGTCCACGAACTCACCCTTGAAATCGCCGTAGATGGCATGGAGGTTGAGACGGTGTGTGCCGGGGATAAGGGAGAGAGCCTTAAGGATGTCGGTACGGAGCTCCTCGATGTTGCGTGCACGCCCGGGATAGTTGCCTGTTGTCTGGATACCGCCGGAGAGAGCGCCGGCCTTGGGTTCGAAGCCGACCACATCGTCAGCCTGCCAGCAATGGAGCGAAAGATGGAAATTATCCATGCGCTCGAGCACCTTGTCAGTGTCGATTCCTATTTCTGCATAGCGTTCGCGGGCCAGTTCATAGGCCTTGCGGATAGTCTCTGTTTTCATGAATTCTCAGTGTCTTTATTAGGTTAATATTTTTTTGTTACTTCGGTAGTGTGAGGAAGCGGGAATAAGCCTCGTCCCATGCCTCGTTATTGTCAGTCTTGGGCGTAAATTCTTTAAGTTCGACCGATTTACGAATCACCTCGCGCATCTGCTCGAGAGTGCTGACAACGCCTGCGGCCTTTGCCTGGAGCATCACGTTGCCGAGGGCCGTACATTCCACCGGGCCTGCCACTACAGGCATCTGGAGCACATCGGCTGTCATCTGGTTCAGACGCTCGTTGCGCGACCCGCCACCTATTATGTGCAGACGGCTGATTGAGAACGGAGCGAAGCGCTTGAGCATTTCCATAACCTGACGGTAGCGCAAGGCGAGGCTGACGAGGATGCAGCGCGTGATTTCACCCTGAGATTCAGGCACGGGCTGATTCGATTCCCGGCAGTAATCGCGGATAGCGTCAATCATCGAGACGGGATTGGCGAATTCCGCTGCGTCAGGGAATATAATCGAACGCATAGGTTCTGCCACGGCGTCCGACATGGTGAAGAGAGTGTCGAAGTCTGTCGGAAGCCCCTCTTTTTCCCATTCGGTGCGGCAACTTTCGAGCAGCCACATGCCACATATATTCTTTAGGAAACGGGTGGTGGCATCTACGCCTCCTTCATTGGTGAAGTTGGCCACGCAGCTGTCGTCGTTGATGATAGGCTTCTGCACCTCAATGCCCATAAGGCTCCATGTACCACTGCTCAGATAGGCGAAACCGGTGTCGGTCGCAGGGATGGCGGCCACAGCCGAAGCCGTGTCGTGGCCTGCGACTGAAATGACAGGAATCTGGTCCATCCCTGTGCGCCGGCTCACCGCAGGGGTGAGACGCCCGATTACTGTAGCTGGCATCACGAGCGGAGGGAAGATTTCGGGAGTTAGTCCGAGCGCGCTGAGAAGTGCCGGCTCGATGCAGCGAGTATTGGGGTTGAGCAGCTGCGAGGTAGACGCGATTGTATACTCCGTCACCTCTATGCCACAGAGCAGATAGCTGAGAGCGTCGGGCAGAAACATGATGCGCTTCGCGGCATCGAGCGATGAATTGCCGTCGCGCTTCATTGCCGATAGCTGGAAAAGGGTGTTGAAATTCATCACCTGTATGCCCGTGAGGTCATAGACATGCTCGCTCGGCATGCAGTCGCGGAAGAATCGTCCGGGTTCGTCCGTCGTGTGGGGGTCGCGATAGCTGAACGGATTCGCGAGGGGGAGACCGTCGCTGCCGAAGCATACTATGTCAACGCCCCATGTGTCTATACCGATGGAAGTAGGTGTGATTCCTTGCGAGGCAAGAAGTGACAATGCGTTTTCAATCTCATTATATAGATGGGGGAAGTCCCAGTACTGATGATTGCCCATGCTCACGATGTCGTGTCCGAAACGTGTGAGTTCCTTCATGGCCACTCCGTCTTCAGTGACGGTGCCAAGTACTGTGCGTCCGCTGGTGGCTCCGAGGTCCACGGCAAGAAATTGGTGTTTCATGATCGTTTGTAGGTTGTTGTGAGACACCGCAAAATTAATGTGTATGAAATACAGTCCGCTTTTTCTTACGTTTCATTTATTGTGCATTTTGTTCCATCGACCTAAAATCCAATCAACTTGCAACAATCACCGCCGTTTTCAGCGACGCAGGCTTTTACTTTTTATCCGCTCATGAGTCTAATATCAAAAAAGATATCGCCATGAAAAGATTTCTATCAATCATCCTGACATTCCTCTTTCTTGCATCAGTGCCCTGCGAGGCAAAAAGACATCCCGACAACGAGAAGCGCCATGAACGCTGCGAAAATCGTGGAAAGAGACACCAACGTCCGTCATATTATGTAGGAAGCGACGTGGTGCTCTATGACGGACAAGCTGTGAAAGGGGCCTCTCCATCAAGTTTCCGTGTGCTGAAAGACGGCTACGCCAAAGACACATGGGCCGTATACTACCGTGGGCGGAAAATCAGGGGCGCATCGTCTGACTCTTTCTCCGTAATGGGCAATCGCTACGCCAAGGACACATGGAGCGTATATTATAAAGGTGAAAAAATCAAAGGAGCCTCTTCCGACAGTTTCACAGTCCTGCGCGACGGATATGCAAGGGATACCTGGTCTGTCTATTACGACGGAGTCAAAGTCAAGGGAGCAAACCCCGATTCATTCAGCTGTGGCCGCGACGGATATGCCAAGGACACATGGAACACCTATTACCGTGGCCGGAAAGTAGAAAAGAGATGAGCAGCACCTCATTCCCCGGTATAATCCCTGATTGAGATTTCATAGCTCAACGGCTCGACAACCTCGCAGGTGAACCGCGACGCGAATTCGCGTCCTGAAACCGGATTGCGGAACAGGAACGTACCGCGCGAGCCTGCATCTCCAAAAGTCACAGTGCTCACGACATTTACCGTTGAATTTGCGGGAATCTCTACAGGCACAGTGACGTTCCAGTCTCTTGGAGAATAATAGGTCCTTACATCAAGACGGATATTCATCTCAGGCCCGAGAACCCATCTCCCGTCTACATATGTAGGCAACCGGACGTCAACCGGCCGACCTATAAAATTGACCCATGAGTCAGCGGCCACGACCTTAGCGTTCGCCTGCATGGCGAGCCAGGGCTTGAATTCGATTACCACCGGCTGCGGGTCATTGTTCGTAGCCTTCATCACACGTTCGCTCGTCTTATGGGCGTCGTTCACATCAAGTCCCTCGTCATAATCAGTCCTGACAAGTTCCATGGGAGCACCGGGAAGCACCTTCACTTCAATAAACCTGACTATCCATGAAGCATATTCAAGGCGTATGGTAATCACGTGTCCCCACTCCCCGCTATATTCCATTGATTGCACCGTCAGTCTGTCACCCTCTATATTCACATCGAAAACAGTGTATATACCGGTGAAATTTATGCGTGCCAGCTCAGATGCCGGACTGTTTTCCGGAATCTCCTCACCGTTCTTATTATAACAGGTATATCCCGTCGCGTCACTGACATGCTCTATCGACACCCTTTCCAGCCCTTTGGTCTGAATACGGAAAGTAGCCTCTCCACCGTCGCCCTCAATAGTCGCTTTTACATCCTCCGAAAGTTCGGGATCCTCAATAAACACATCATTATTACACGCTGTCGCCATAAGCAAAAACGACACCGTCATTATAGCAAAAAATGTTTTCATACGCAAATATAGTACCTTTTCACCGATTCCCCACCATCCCAAATACTAAATATCAATTGACAGACAGCCAAAATAAGCTTATCTTTGCTGTAAGATTATCAAAAAAGCAATTACCATGAAAAGACTTTTACAGCGGATGATATTCCTACTTGCCATAGGCTCGCTCTCATCGCCGGCTATGGCCCAATGGAGTGCCGACAACGGCGACGGCACTTACCGCAACCCGATTATCTATGCCGACTATTCAGACCCCGACGTAATCCGCGTTGGCGATGATTACTGGATGGTGGCGTCGAGCTTCACGTGCATGCCGGGAATCCCCATTCTCCATTCAAAGGACCTCATAAACTGGGAAATCGTCAATCATGTCTACGACCGTTTCCCGATGGAGAAATACGACAAACCCTGCCACGGCGAAGGCTCATGGGCCCCGGCCATACGATATCACGACGGCATGTACTACGTTTACTTCTGCACTCCCGAGGACGGCCTCTTCGTAGCCAAGGCCCCCGACCCGAGGGGCAAATGGGAAATGACCCGGATGCTCAGCGTCGAAAAATGGGAAGACCCCTGCCCCTTTTGGGACGAAGACGGAAAAGCCTACCTTGTCCACTCCATCCATCGGGGAGGACCGGCAATAATCCACCGCATGTCGGACGACGGAACGCGGCTGCTCGACAACGGAGTGACAGTCTACCTCGACAGGAAGGCCAACCCAGTGCTCGAAGGGATGAAGATGGATAAACGCGACGGATGGTACTACATCTTCGCTCCCGCCGGAGGAGTGTCCAATGGATGGCAGACCGTACTGCGTTCACGCGACATTTACGGCCCATATGAAGCGAAAACAGTGCTCCACGCCGGCGACAACGGCATCAACGGCCCCCATCAGGGAGGCTTGGTCGACACCCCGACAGGCGAATGGTGGTTCCTCCACTTCCAGTCAAAAGGCCCGTGGGGACGCATAATCAACCTTGAACCGGCCGAATGGACCCCAGACGGATGGATTATGATAGGAGAGGACAGCGACGGCGACGGAATAGGGGAACCGGTGTTGGGCTACCGCAAACCCGACGTCGGGAAAAAGTGGCCCACAGTCACCTTGCAATCCACCGACAATTTCGACTCCGCATCGCTCGGACGTCAGTGGCAATGGCAGGCCAATCCCGACCCTTCATGGTATTCCCTGACTGACCGTCCGGGCCACATACGCCTCAACGCCATATCCTGCCCGACCGAGCAGGGCAACCTCTACTTCGCAGGCAATCTGCTTCTACAGAAACTTGGCGCCCCCTCATTCTCAGCCACGACATATGTAGATACCCATTTCAACACCGCCGGAGAGCGCGCGGGACTGATAGTGATGGGCAATGAATATTCCTACATCGCCCTCATAAAAGGCGACTCCGGTAACCGTATCGCAGTGGTGACCGGAAAAAACGATAAACTCGCGGTAACCCCGGTCGAGACCGCAGCTGTCGAGATCTCTGCCGACAGCCTGTGGCTCAAAGCCACAATAAGCGAGGATGCCACATGCCGCTATTTCTACAGTCTTGATAACCGCGACTATCATCCCCTCGGCGATTCATGCCCCATAAAAGCCGGTACATGGATTGGAGCCAAGGTAGGGATATTCGCATCCTCACCCAATGTGGTACCCTCCGACGGCTATGCCGATTTCGACTGCTTCATAATTAAATGACAGCCCTTAATTTGTGTTCTATAACATATTTTTGAAACATTTTCGCGACCCGTCATTAAACCATCTCCAATGACGGGTCGTTTTTTGTGATAGCATGGGCTTAATACACACATACACACAATTAATCACAGAGTTATGGAACCTACAAATTTTCATCCCAGCGAAGACTGGCGTTCACTGACAATCTATCAGGTCATGGTGAGCTCTTTTCTTCATGGAAAAGGAGGTTCGGAGGGATACCATGCCCTTTGGGGCCCCGACGACGAACGCAAAAACGGCAATCTGCGTGGAGTAATCAACGCCCTCGACTACATCAAGGGTCTGGGGGTCAACGCTATCTGGCTCACCCCGATTTTCGACAGCTCGGAAGCTGAAGAAGGTGAGAAACTCCAGGCATCAGGCTATTTTGCCAACGACTATTTCAAAATCGACCCGCACTTCGGCACTGAGGACGACCTCCGGGAACTCGTCGAAAAAGCCCACGACCGAGGCCTTTACGTGATTCTCGACGGTGTGTTCGGACACCATGGCGGTGTTTCCCACCCTTCCCCCTCGGGTTTCACCATCGATTCCACCCCCAGTCTCAGCGAGCGTGGCGAGGACGGGGGCACCGGCAATGTTAAATATCCCGAATCGCTCGACTATTTCCGTGAGGTAGCATGCTACTGGATTGACAATTTCGACATTGACGGCTGGCGTTTCGACCAGGCATATCAGCTCTGTCAGGACGGCCACAATTATTGGTGTGAAATTTCAGAAGCCGTGCGCCAACTTTGTGACCGCCGCCGCTCCGAAGGGAAACAATGGGGCGTCCTCGGCTATATGGTAGGCGAGGACTGGAGCGACGCCGGAGGCATAAGCTCGCGTGTCTACCGCGACGGGGGACTCAAAAGCGCCTTTGACTTCGACGGACGCCAGCTCATCTGCGGAGCCATGGGCGAAGCCGATTCGGGAGGACTCGACAATAGCTGGGACGATGTGATTAAAGTCTACTCGGCCCCTTCGGAAAGAGGATATTCACCCGACGACGTCCTGCCCAACCTTTTTCTCAGCAACCATGACGGAGTCCGTGTGGCCGACAATTTCTATGACGGCAAAAATGAAATCAACCTCATGACCCGCTTCGCCATCCTCGCGGGCTATCCCGGACCGATCACCTTATATTATGGCGACGAGTTTGCCGACCTCTCCCGCGACTGCGACGGCGCACAGCCCGACAACGCATCGCGCACAAGCGGCCACCTCGCCCCCGACGACGACCGTGAACGCCGTCTCGTCAACTATGTCAGGGACGCTATGACATTCCGTCGCGACAATCCCGCCATGTGGCGTGGACGGCAGGAATTCGACCGCTATAAGCTCGGCGACGCCGAAATCCTTGTAGTGATAAAACACGATGATGAGACCGGCAACCGCGTGGCAATGATTTTCTCCGACAGGGATGCCTCAGTAACAATTCCCGGAGCCGAAACCCCTACCGAAGTTAAAGGCTACGTCCCCGCTCTCATAAAACTCGCATGATTACATACCTTTTTTATTAACGGAAATAACAAACGAACCTCACCCCGGAAGTCATTCTTCTGACCTTCCGGGGTGAGGTTTATCCGGTCCTGATTAAGCAGGCTATTCAGCCTCTTTCACTGAAAAATGCTCCAACAGGGAAGTCTGACCTGTATTCACCCCTTCCCAAGTCCCATACCTCTCGGTGTCGACAATGATTCCCAGCCTTTTAGCCTCAAGCGAACCGGGGACATTGTCTATCCTGACTGATATCGTGGGTGTTGTCGAATGGTCGGTACCCCAGTAGACACGGCTCACCTTAGCCTCTAAGGTTGAATTCGTAGAAAAAGCCATCGCCGACGCCGTCATGCTCACGTCGAGGGTCGGCGCACTCCCCTCATTAGGAGTCCAGTAGAGTTCCGACTGCGGTACGGCAATTGTGAACCCGTCAGCCGACTTCACCTGAAACGAACGGTCAAGCTCCTCGCCCGAAGTCGAGCGGCCCTTGACCGTAATGTCGAGCGTAGCCTCACAGTCAAACTCCGGCATGACCGAAAACACTATAGCCTGGAGATTGTCGGCTATGATAATCTGGGTGTCGCGGGAATTCTGCTTTATAAGATTGCCTATAACCGAAAAATTCCGGCGTCCGCCCATATAGCCGGCTACAAGAGGAACCTTGAATTCAAGGGTCTCGCCTGAATAAGGCTTCTGTGCCACTGTAGCACCATTATCCAAAAGCTCGATTGACCTAAGCACGACACCCTTGGGAGCAGTCATACTGACATCGGCCACCTTTACGGTAATCTCCTGACCGGCTTCATACCAATCCCATGCCGCATCCGGCCCGAGAGACACCTTTGCCGAAATTTTCACCTTGGATGCGTCGATAGGAGCGAGCTGCGGATCGTCATGGTCGCTACATCCCGCCAACGTAAGCACTATGGCCGCAATAAATGCGATAAATAGTCTGTTCATATTTGATTTAAAGTATTTAACTTGTCGGAATTCCCGACAATAAATTCTTATTACCTGTCCGCAAATATACTGTTTTTTATTTAACTGACACCCGGAAACTGTTTAAAAATTTCTCATGAATTTTTATAGGTTTCTTAAACAGTTTCTTAGAAACTGTTTAAAATTTTATCGTGAATTTTTACAACTGGATTTCGGAGAGATTTTTGCCATGCGGAAACAGGAGTGTAGCGTGCTACATGACTGTTTCAAAGGGCAAAAAGCACCCGAAAGGCAGTTGCTTCCGGCCTACGGTATCTTCCGGCTATTTCCGATTTTTCATTCGTCAGATAGCACAGCTATACTTCCTCACTCCAAAATCGAAAATATCTCGAAAGATACCTATAAAAATTCATGAGAAAATTTTAAACAGTTTCTTAGCAGATTTAATCTTTTTGTAATCGGATTGGGAGAGGGAGTTTGACAAATTTGCGTAACTTTGCAGCCTGTTTCAATGTTTAGAAACTGTTTAACCCACGTTTCCAATGCTACGATTCTTTCCAAGAGCCATCCTGTCTGCAATATTGTCAATAATCTGCCTCTCTCTGAACGCTTCCGCATCCGACTCATCCAAAGAGCGTCTTAAGGAAGGCCCCGACACCCTTGCCATAGGCGAGGTCAATGTGACTTCCATCAAGCAGGCCCGCTCACTCCTTCGGCAGCCGGTCACTGTCACCACCCTGCGCCGGGCGGAAATAGAACGTCTGAATGTCACCGGCATGAAAGGGGTCTCGGAAATCGCCCCTAATTTCTTCATGCCCGACTACGGCTCGAAAATGACATCTACAATCTATGTCCGTGGCATCGGTGCCCGCATCGACCAGCCGGCGATTGGGCTCAATGTCGACAATATCCCCTATCTCAACAAGAACGCCTACGATTTCGATGCCCAGGATATCGACAGAATCGAAGTGTTGCGCGGACCGCAGTCAACGCTCTATGGCCGAAACACCATAGCCGGACTAATAAACATCTACACCCTCTCCCCCATGAACTATCAGGGACTGCGGGCGACTGCCGAGGGTGCCACCCATAGCAACTATCGTCTCGCCCTCTCCTACTACCACCGCTTCTCACCGAAGTGGGGCATGTCGCTCGGCGCCACGCGCAGCTACCGCGGAGGCTACTTCCGCAACAGCTACAACGGCACGCGTGCCGACCGCGAGCACAACTACTCGGCAAGATGGAAAACCGTCTTCCGCCCCTCTCAGTCACTATCCATCGAAAACGTAGCGTCCTTCGGCCACACACGCCAGAACGGATATCCATATGCCTTTGAAGAGACGGGTGAAATCTGCTACAACGACACATGCTTCTATAAGCGCACCACCTTCACCGACGGCCTCACTCTCACCTGGGGCACAGGCAACTTCTCCCTCGCATCGATAACGGGATTCCAGTATATCGACGACAACATGACCCTTGACCAGGACTTCCTTCCTCTCAACTATTTCAACCTGACGCAGAAGCAGCGCGACCGCAATGTGACGCAGGACATCGTGATGAGAGGTTCGGCAGGAAGCTATTCATGGCTCGCGGGAGTCTTCGGCTTCTATAAATATGCCGATATCGACGCCCCCGTGACCTTCAAGGAGGACGGAATCGACCGGCTCATCCTCAGCCATGCCAACTCAGTCCTCCCGCCCGGCATGAAACTCTCATCCGACGCCCCCGACCTCCTGCTCGGCTCAAACTTCACCCATCCGGTGAAAGGTATCGCCGTCTACCATCAGAGCTCCTATGACCTCGACGCGCTCTCCTTCGCCCTCGGCCTGCGTCTCGACTACGAACACACCTCTCTGAAATACCACAGCTACTGCAACGCCGATTTCACTATGTGGAACGTGCGCAATCCATCCGCCCCCGTGGCGATGGGCAAGCGCAACATCACCATTGACGACGCCGACCGCCTGTCGCAACATTTCACCCAGCTCCTCCCCAAGATGAGTGTCACCTACCATCTGCCACATTCCGCAATATTCCTCTCAGTCTCAAAGGGCTACAAGGCAGGAGGATTCAACACCCAGATGTTTTCCGACTTCCTACAGCAGCGCATGATGGAGGAAATGGGACGCCCCGTGGACTACGACATCTCAAAAATGGTCACCTACCGTCCCGAAGTGTCATGGAACTATGAACTCGGAGGCCACGTGAGCGTAGACCGAGGAAGGGTATACTCGACCTTTGCCCTCTTCCTCATCGAGTGTCGCGACCAGCAGCTTACGATGTTCCCCGACGGAACCACGACAGGACGCGTCACGGCCAATGCCGGACGCACGCGCAGCATGGGCGGAGAATTCACCCTGAACTATGCCCCCACCCCGCGATGGCATTTCAACCTCGCCTACGGCTACACCCGCGCCACCTTCCGCCGCTTCAACGACGGCAAGGAGGACTACCGTGGCAAGCGTGTGCCCTACGCCCCGTCCAACACCCTCTTCCTCGCCGCCTCTTATCGCCAGCCACTGTCGCTAAAATGGCTTCAGGCCGTAAGCCTCAACGCCGACATGCGCGGTACGGGCTCAATCTACTGGGACGAAGCTAATCTCCACCGGCAGCCCTTCTACGCCGAACTTGGAGCCTCACTCCGTTTCGACTTCCCCGGTGGCAATCTCGACATCTGGGGCAAAAACCTAACCGACAGCCGGTTCAACACCTTCCGTTTCTCCTCGATGGGCAACAATTTCTTCCAACAGGGCCTCCCTGCCCGTGGCGGAATTACCCTGCGCATTGATTTACCCTTTTTTAACTAAAACCGCCACAAATCCCGACAATATCGGCAAGAAAAAGGCGTTAATCTAAGTAGCTCTTTAAAGCATAATATTCTATTCATAAAAGCAAGCTGAAATTTGCATTAAAACAAGCGACAAACCAATGAATAAACATTTCATCTCTCTGGGTGTAATCGTCCTCGGCGCACTCACCCTCACCTCCTGTCTCGGCGACAACAGCAACAACGAGCAGACCTTCACCTATAATTACGGTGGCAACGACTGCTTCAACCGTGTGACAGACCTCGAGACCGGCGACACCTACAAAGGACTCTCGCCTACCTACACCCTCAGCTACCGCATGGTGGCAGGAAAAGTCGACGTGACAATCTCCAACCTCAAACTCTCGGCAGACCAGTCTGGTATAGCCCTCAAACTGCCCGAAATGAAATTCTCCCAGAACAAGGACACATATTTCATTGAGTCAAGAGATACCGACATCACCCCCGAGTCACAGGGAGCCACTACCCCCCCATATCTATTCGACGCCTTCGCCACAAGCATATTCCCAGGATGCAACGTCTACAACATAAACTATCTTCTTACCAATACCTATTCCAACAAAAAATACAAGGTAGACGTCTACGGGACAAAGTATAAGTATTTCGGTGACATAGTCTTCTCTTCCGAAAATGGCGAAACCTCCTTCAAGTCGGAGAAAAACGAAGATAGATATCTCGGAGTAATCATAAACCCTGAAACAATGAAGGCAAGCCTACTTGCGAACAATCTCGAAGTGGCAATCGGCAAACGCGTATCCTTCGGCATCAAGGATCTTCCCGTCACTCTCACAAGCAACGGATTTTCTATCTCAAGTCCCGCCGACCAGAATATGCAGCTGCTCAACCCCAACCTGACCACCGAGCAGAAGGGACGTACAATCAAGAACATTTCCGTAAACGCTACCCTCGCCACCGGAGCTACAATCACTTTCGAATGTAACCTCGACACAGACGGTTCCTACAGGGCATTTGCTCCAGGCATGCGCTATCTCATCTATAAGACAACTGACAAGAACTGATCCGTCACCCCACCTGACAGACGGACATTCCAATAAGTCAAATAAAAACATCAGGGACGCGAACCGTACGGTTCGCGTCCCTGATGTTTTTATTTGACTTCACGCACTCATGCATTGACCGAAAGTATCTCTCCTTCGCCTTCCACCTTTATCGAGCGGATTACGGCAGGGAAAAGCCAGGTGTCCCCTTGGCCTATAGTAACGCTACGGCGCGGGGCTTCCGCGTCGACGGCATAGTCGACACGGACCTCTCCTTTCAGACACATGATGATGGTAAATGACTCCCTGTCAAGGTGAATGTCAACGGCCTTCTCACCGGCCTCATACTTGCGCACGACAAAATATTCACAGTCGGCCAGCACCGAATCCACAGGCTCTGACTTATATGAGGGATAAACGCGATAGTCTATCGCGTCGCGGGCCTCCTCCGTGTGGAGCTGACGGGGATTGCCGTCCTTATCGCGACGGTCATAGTCATAGATACGGTAGGTGATATCGCTCGTCTCCTGAATCTCGGCCAGCAGATTTCCCGCCCCTATCGCATGTATGCGTCCTGCGGGCAGGAAAAAAGTATCGCCGGGAGCGGAGTCATAGGCGCATATGACGTCCATGATAGTATTGTCGGCAACCCGACGCTCATATTCGTCAGGTGTAATCGCCTCCTTAAGTCCGACATAAATCTTCGCATCGGGAGCAGTCTCTATCACATGCCACATCTCCGTCTTTCCCGGACAGTTGTGGCGTTTGCGGGCAAGCTCATCGTCGGGATGCACCTGCACGGACAAATCATCGCGGGCATCGATAAGTTTTATCAGCAGAGGAAAATTCTCACCGTACTTCTTATATATATCCGCCCCGACAAGCTCAGCTCCGTAGATGGAAATCAGCTCCGTAAGACTTTTTCCCTTCAACTCGCCACGGTCAACTACTGAAACATGGCCGGGCACGGCGGAAATCTCCCAGCTCTCGCCGATGGAGCTTTGGTCGGTCGCCACACCCTTATAGGAAGCGAGGCGTTCTCCACCCCATATCACTGACTTCAGATAGGGCGAGAAATGGATAGCTTGGTCAAGCATAAATGTGTTGGATTATAAATGATTCCTGTTGATAAAACTTACAGCATGCGCAGTGCGGCGAGCTGTTCGAGCACATCGAGACGCGACATCGAACGGCGCGACAGAAGGGCTGAAGCGAAATCGTGGGCCACAGCCTGAACTCCCCTGTGGGAGAAAACACGGTTAAGATATGAGAAATTCTTCTCAAACAGACGTTCAATCTCATCGTCGTCGAGCGAACACGACTCGCGACCCTCATCCACTGCAAGACCGTGGAGAAAATCACGCAGCTCTGTCGGCAGCTCGTGGCGCGAATGTACCAGATGGCGACACAGGAGGTTAGACATCACCATCCCCATGCCGAGATTATAATTCTTCAACAGCTGGTTCCAGGCCGTCTTGGCAGACACTCCCGGATTTCCGGCAAAATAAAATTCAGGCGACATCTCCACCATATCATTGGGGTCGCCGTCGATGCTGATTGAGGCGAGCATCTCCTCACCGTCAAAGACCATCAAACCTATAGCCATCCCGGTAGCCCCATAGCTCCGGTCGGCATCATCTTTATATTTCAGACTTTCCATAGTTTATATGAAACGTTGCATCAATGCATCTTGTTTTCCGCTTAGTTCACTACAAGAATCTTCGCCACGACATCACCCTCCGACTGCATCTCGTCGGAAGTGGAGGCCACCACATAGTAGACACCGCTCTTCACGCGGGCGCCGTTGAGCGTACAGCCGTCCCACATTGCCATCCCCCCCTCAGAAGTTGTCTGATAGACCAGGTGCATACCCGAGTCCATAATCTTGACAAGCGAAGAATCCATAAGGCCCGTGATTGTTATCCAGCCGGTATAGCCCGGTTCAACCGGATTGGGATAGGCATAGACATTTGAATAATCGGGACGGGCAGGAGCCGAAGTCGAGGAATACTCATAGAGTCCCGTCATAGTGGTCACAAAAACAGAATTATTGTTGGGGTCCACATAGATATCGGTTATATTGTTCGAGCCGAGCGGGGAATTAGACATATTGAAATTTTCAAGAATCTCGTCGCCGTTCTCGCTGACGAGATAGATTCCGGACTCCTTGGTCCCTATCCACTTACGGTTGGAAGCGTCGACCGCCATACAGCGGATTTCCTCCGTCTCAAGGAGATAGTCGGCAAGATTCGTTCCGTCGTTGCGGGGCACTTTCAGGCGGTTGATTCTGAAATCGGGCGAGAACACGCTGAGCGGATTGGTGATTTCGATAGGACCGTTCGTTGTCCCGACCCACACCCGTCCGCGCAGGTCCTCAACGAAACAGAATATATTGTTAGGCAGGAAGGATTTCCCATCCTGGTCTATCATATTATTGACAACCACGCTCTTATCGTCCGAAGGATTGGTGATTGTACCCCCCGTATGAAGAGCGGCAAAACCCAACTGATAGCTCGTGTCGCATATGTAAATCATAGGGGATTTCTTGCAGATGATAAACTCCAGATCTCGATTATTTATAAGGCCTCCCATATCAAGGCCTATCCAATCCTCCTTAACTATTTCCTTCGGGTTCTTCTTTCTCTTGGCTGCCGGAAGCACTACTATTGCCGGTTTGGAGGCATCCCCCGTATAAACCCCGACAAGCAGATTGCCGGCTTCATCAAACTGGGCGCAATTCACTCGCCATCCCCAATTCTCATTCTTATGTATATTTGAGTTCTCATCAAATTTTCCTATCTCTTTGCCGTCTTTTATGACATAGACTCCTTCCATGCCTGAACCGATATAATATTTGTCATAATCATCCGGGTCTTCAAGGACAAATGTAGGCATAAAAATCCTGTTCCCGTATTCCGAAGCAACCCTCTTAATACCATCAGTCTTAATGGTAACCATACCGGATACCTCAATGTTGCGCACCAATCCATTCTCTACGAAATTCCCACTGAAAACTTCGCTATAAAGATCACCATCCTCAATCGGATAATTCGCACTCATACCCATATTGCAAACAAAGAATCCCCTCCCATCGGTAGACGGATAAATACGACAGATTTTTGAGAAAGTGGTAGCCCAGTCAGGGCGGTATTTGTCACGGAGCACGGTCAGGCTTCCGTCCTCCCCGATTCTATAATTCCCAAGCCCCTTCACATCAGCGGCCCATATCGACGACTGCCCGGAACGGGTAGCAAACCCATTGCCTGACAGCACCGAAGGCACCGCCGCAAGCTGCCTGCGCTCGCCGGGAGCGACAATGCTGTGTATGGCCCCGTCGGCCACCACATAGAGAGCGTCATCGCCGGGAATCACTGAGGAAACATTGTCATAGAAAGGGCCCTTCATCTCCACCGTTCCGGAGCCGTCGGCATTTACCTCCATTATATAGAGCCTGTCGCCATAACCGACCTCGGCAAAATAGAGCTTCCCGTCAGTACCGCCCGAGCCGGGTATGGCATAAAGTCCCTTGGACCAGTCCCATACATTACCGATATATTTGGAATTCTCTATATTGTTGATACGGCTCCCCTTCGGGAACAGCCTCACCTGTGAGGCATAGACCTTTTCCGTCGGAGTGACAAGCACATGCGAAGGCATTACAGCCACCGATGATATGTTGATACCATACACTCCCGACTCCCTGACCTCGGCTGCGGCGGCGTCATAGACAACGAGACCGAAAGATGTAGCGACATAAATCCGGTTATCGTCAAAAGCCACATCGTTTACTGACTTCAGCACATTGACATTGGCATCACGGATATCGGGTAGATTCACCCTCCTGCCATCATCATAGATGATATCGAGATTGGCATCCTCATAGCTGACCACGAGGTAGCGTCCGTCATAATTATAGTATATGTCCTTGACCTGGCCACCGCTGATATCCGTGCCAGGCTCATAAGAGCGCGTCTCGTCATTCTCCTTGTCATAGGAATGGAGATTTCCCTCCGACGCAAGATACACTATATGAGGCGTCTCTATCATCTTCGACACTTCGCCGAAAGCGGGATAGACCTTCCAGCTCCCGACCGCAGTCTGGGCATTGGCCACTGTCGGCAGGAGACTTACGATCAATATCAATAATTTCTTTATCATACTCATTGGTTTTCAACAGTAAAGGGCTGGCTACAGCTCATGTCATTTAGATTCAAGATAGCGGAGAAGTCTGGCAGTGGCGCGTCCGCGATGGCTTATGGCGTTTTTAGCGTCGGCGCTCATCTCGGCGAAACTCAAATCGCACTCTTCGGGGCGGAACACCGGGTCATAGCCGAAGCCCCCTTCCCCGTGGCGCTCATTCAGAATCTCTCCGTCGACACGCCCTTCGAAAGTAACTTCCTCGCCATCCATAATCAAGGCTATCACCGTGGAGAAATGCGCCTTACGGTTACCGCATCCCTCAAGGTTACCGAGCAAAAGCGCCACATTGGCCTCACTGTCGTGACCGGGGCCGGCATAGCGCGCGGAATAAACCCCGGGAGCTCCATCGAGGGCATCGACCATAAGGCCGGTGTCGTCGGCAAAGCAGTCATAGCCGTAATGCTCCTTGACATAACGGGCCTTCTGCATGGCGTTTCCCTCAAGAGTGTCGGATGTTTCGGGAATCTCCTCATGGCATCCTATATCCTTGAGCGACAACACTCTGAACCGGTCACCGATTATTCGGCGAATCTCTTCAAGCTTATGTTGGTTGTTTGTGGCGAATACTATATCCTTCATAAATTGGATTTGGCTGTAATATACATATATCTAACGTTCACAAAGCCTTGATATTGCTTCGGGGCCACTCAAAAAACCGTCCTTCGTGGTTTGCAAATGCAAATTTAATTTCAAGCTGATTTTCAGTTTATTAACCACAATTCAATAATTTCTTAAAAAAAGTGGAACTTTTTTGCTGTTTAGTTTTGCAAATTTTTGTAATTTTACACCGCTTTATAATCGTGCGGACCATCGCCGTCAAAACCCTCCGATTCGCTATGTCTGAAGAAGTCTACCACATACCCGCCCTCCTTCCCCAAACCATTGAGGCCCTGGACATTCATCCGGGTGGCATATATGTAGACGCAACCTTCGGTGGAGGAGGCCACTCGATGGCGATAATGGAGCGTCTCGACCCTGACGCCGGAGGCCGGCTCTACTCTTTCGACCAGGACTCCGACGCCATTGACCGCGCACCCTCCGACCCACGGTTCACGATGGTCTACTCCAACTTCCGTTTCATCACAAATTTCATGCGCTACTACGGGGTCGAAGCCGTCGACGGAGTCCTTGCCGATCTCGGAGTCTCCTTCCATCACTTCGACGACTCCGACCGTGGCTTCTCTTTCCGCTTCGACGGCCCGCTCGACATGAGGATGAACCGCAAGGCCACGCGTTCGGCAGCCGACATCATCAACGACTGGCCCGAAGAGAAAATCGCCGACACCCTCTATCTCTACGGAGAGCTCAAACAGAGCCGCGCCATGGCCCGCGCAATCGTCAAGGCACGCTCGCAGGAAAAAATTCTCACAATAGGCGGGCTGATCGAGACCGTAAAACCCTATATCGACCAGCGCAAGGAGAAAAAGGAACTCGCACAGCTCTTCCAGGCCCTCCGCATCGAGGTAAACGACGAGATGGGAGCACTCAAGGAGCTTCTTGAAGGTGCCCTCAAAGTCCTGCGTCCCGGAGGCAGACTCGTGGTGATTACCTACCACAGCCTCGAGGACCGCATGGTCAAGAATTTCATGAAGACCGGCAACTTTGCCGGAAACGTCGACAAGGATTTCTTCGGGAAAGTGAACTCCCCCCTGCGTCCGCTCGGCAAACCGATAGTCCCCGACGATGCCGAAATCGAACGCAATCCGCGCTCTCGTAGCGCCCGGCTCCGCGTGGCGGTCAAACTCTGACCCTACGAACATAACCGAAAAAACTGACAGTCAACCCGCATCATATACACCCCCACGATTCCATACAAATGGCAAGCAAAACCGCAGAAAAGCCCCACGGACACTCCTCAATAATCACCCGCCTTTTCAGAGGCCAGGTGCTGTCGAGCGACTTCTTCGCCCGCCACTGGCTCCCCGTGCTCATCTGCGTGCTCGTCGTGATGGTCTACATAACCACCAAATACACCTGTCAGACCAACATGGAGAAAATCGCCGCCCTCGAACGCCGCCTTGAAATCGTCACCAACGAGAAGGCGCGCGAGCGAAGCGCCTTCATGGGACGCATACGAGAGACCTCCATGCAGCAGATGGTCGACTCCCTCCACCTCAACCTCAAAGTGCAGTCGCAGCCCCCTTACAGGATTCCCAAATAAACCCAAAACAAAAGCAGGAGATTAAAGCAGTGAAAAAGGACAACCGCAGCAATATTCTTTTCCGTTATGGCTTCGTAATCGTGGCCATACTTGCCTTATCGGCCTGTATCGTTGTGAAACTCTGCAACACCACCATAGTCGACGCCGACAAGTGGAACGAGAGCGCCAACAAACTGCTGCGGCAGACCAAGGTCATCGTGCCCGGACGAGGCAACATCCTCGCCTCCGACGGCAGCGTACTCGCCACCAACCTCAACTTCTATACCGCACGCATCGACTACCGCGCCGAGAAATTCAACGAAAAGCTCTTCCGCGACACCATCGACGCCCTCGCCTCGAAGATGGCCGAGCATTTCCCCGTACGCACAGCCGAAGGCTGGAAGAAACATCTGCTCAAACCCCTTGAAAAAGTGCGCGAAAGGCGTCCGAGAGCCTATAAGCTCCTCAACGGCCTGTCGCACGCCGACATGGAGACCATGCGCACCTTCCCCTTCTTCAGCATAAAGAACCGCAACCGCAACGGCCTCATCTTCGAAAAATACATGCGCCGCTTCAACCCCTACGGCGACATGGCGCGCCGAAGCATCGGAGGCGTGGGCGAGACAAGCGACAGCAAGGAAATCCATGGAATCTCAGGCCTTGAAAAAGCCCTCGATTCCCTCCTCTACGGCAAAATCGGCTACAGCAAGATGATTAACCTGACAAAGAAAATCACCGACTGGACCGACGTTCCCGCCGTGCCCGGAAGCGACATAGTCACCACCATCGACATCAACATGCAGGACATCGTCGAGAGCGAGCTCAACAACGTGCTCGACACCTGCGGGGCCGACTGGGGAGTAGCCGTGCTGATGGACGTGAAGACCGGCGACATCAAAGCCATCTCCAACCTCGAACGCAATCCCCATGGCAGGGGCTACATCGAGGCACGAAACCGCGCGGTGATGGGCTACGAACCCGGTTCCGTCGTCAAGACACTCTCGATGATGATTGCCGTGGAGGACGGCATCGTGACCGACCTCGACGAAGTGCTCCCCACAGGCAGCGGATGGGCCTACGCCGGAGGCCGTGCGATTACCGACGCCCACCACTCGGTGGCCATCCGCGCAGGCGACGTGCTCGAACAGTCGTCCAACATAGGCATGGCAAGAATCATCACCCGTAAATACAACGACAACCCCGGAGCCTTCTACTCCCGCGTGAAAGCCCTCGGCTTCCTCGAACCTATGAACACCGGCATCGCGGGCGAAGTGCCCCCGCGCTTCGACAGCATCCCCAGTGACCGTGGAGGACGCATAGCCCTCTCCCGCATGAGCTACGGCTATGCCACGGAAATCCCTCCGCTCTACACCCTCGCCATCTACAATGCGATTGCCAACGACGGTGTCTTCGTGCGTCCGCGCCTGGTCAAGGAGGTGAAAGGTGCGGTCGACTCTGTGCTCCCTATAGGATATATGGGCAACGGACGTGCCTGCTCGCCACGTACGGCAGGAATACTCCGCAAGATGCTCACCAATGTGGTGTGGGGTGACCATGGCACAGGACGTTTCCTGCGCAACGAGACCGTGCGCATAGCCGGAAAGACCGGCACCTGCTACATGATTGAGAACGGAGCCTACAACCAAAGCAAGAAGCGTCTCGCTTTCTGCGGATTTTTCCCTGCGGAAAATCCCAAATACTCATGTGTGGTGCTGACATGCCACCCCACGAAAAATTTCTTCGGGGCGGCCACGACCTCCGGTCAGGTGCTCCGCAACGTGGCCCTGAAACTCTACTCGCGCGGCTTGCTCGACAATAGTTCGGACTACCGCGAGAACACCCCATCGGCAGCTGCCCCCACATTCTACGCCTCCGCTTCGGGCAACAAATATACAGGTCTGCGCTCCGAATTCGCAATCCCGTCGTTCAAGAGCCTCAAATCCCCGAAATCAACGGCCAAAGGCTGCATCCCCGACGTCAAGGGCTACGGACTAAGGGAAGCGATAGTCGCCATGGAAAGCTCAGGCTACAATGTCGACTATTCCGGTTCAGGCTACGTACGCTCTATCTCGCCCGCTGCAGGCACCCGCATGCCCAAGGGCTCACGGGTGAAACTCTCCCTCTCCCATTGACCACGGGACCTAATTATCATTCACGACAAGCTTAAAAACATATATATAAGGTGAAAAAACTTAACGAGCTTCTCTCCCCGATAGAGATAACCGAGATTATAGGCAGTGATGAAAAAGACATCCTTTCGCTGACCTCCGACTCCCGCCGTGTTGAGCCGGGCACCCTCTTCGTAGCGGTTCCTGGTGTGAGTGTCGACGGCCATCAGTTCATACCCATGGCTGTGGAAAAAGGGGCTGTGGCAGTCGTATGCCAGACGTTGCCCGCCGACCTCTCGACGCATGTGACATATATAGTCGTGCCCTCTTCCGCGCTCGCCCTCGGCTATCTCGCCTCCCGGTGGTGGGACGACCCCTCGTCGAAAATCAAGCTCGTGGGTGTCACCGGGACAAACGGCAAGACTACCACCGCCACCTTAATATATGAGATGGCCCGTCTGCTCGGCCATAAGGCAGGACTGCTGTCTACTGTCTGCAACTATGTCGACTCGGAGGCCTATCCCACTGACCACACCACCCCCGACCCACTGACGCTCAACGAGATGCTCCACCGCATGGTGGAGGCTGGTTGCGAATATGCGGCCATGGAGGTCAGCTCCCACGCCGCCGACCAGCACCGCATCGCAGGTCTTCAGTTCGACGGCGCTATCTTCACCAACCTCACCCGCGACCACCTCGACTACCACAAGACTTTCGAGGCATATCTCGCGGCAAAGAAGAAATTTTTCGACATGCTCCCCCGCTCGGCTTTCGCCCTGACAAATGCCGATGACAAGGTAGGGGAAGTGATGCTCCAGAACACCCGCGCCCGCCGCTACACCTACTCCCTCCGCAGCGAAGCTGATTTCCGGGGACGAATCATAGAGTCGCGTCTCGACGGCACCCTCCTCTCGCTCAACGGCAGTGAGGTGGAACTGCTCTTCACAGGTAAGTTCAACGCCTACAACCTGACGGCAGTCTATGGAGCCTGCGTGCTCCTCGGATGGGACAAGGAAGAGGTACTCCGCGAGATGTCGCGCCTCGTACCTGTAGCAGGCCGCTTCCAGGCCTTCCATTCACCCAAAGGCTACACCGCCATAGTCGACTATGCCCACACACCCGATGCCGTTGTCAATGTGCTCAACGCCATCCGCGAGGTCGTAGGCAAGGACGGGGAGATAATAACCGTGGTGGGAGCCGGAGGCAACCGCGACAAGGGCAAGCGCCCCATAATGGCACGCGAGGCGGCAGCCAGAAGCGAACGCCTGATTCTCACCTCCGACAATCCCCGTTTCGAGGAACCGGAAGATATACTCCGCGACATGGAGGAAGGTCTCGACGATGAAGCGCGCACACGCACACTCCACATCACCGACCGCCGTCAGGCCATCCGCACGGCAGCCACCCTCGCCTCGAAAGGCTCAGTCATACTCATCGCAGGAAAAGGCCATGAAGACTATCAGGAAATCAAGGGTGTCAAACATCATTTTGACGACCGCGAAGTGGTCCGCGAAATAATCGCCTCCGAAAAAGCATAACCCACTCTCCCACTCAAAACTTAAAACTTCACACTTAAAACTCAAAAAGTAGTGCTCTACGCCCTTTTCGACTACCTCCAGCAATATCACGTTTCCGGCGCCCGACTGATGAGCTACATCACCTTCCGTTCAGGCGCGGCTCTCCTGCTCTCGCTCTTCATAGCCCTCGTGTTCGGACGCAAGATAATCGACCGCCTGCAGCTGATGCAGGTAGGAGAAATCATCCGCGACCTCGGCCTTGAAGGACAGATGCAGAAAAAAGGCACCCCTACGATGGGCGGTGTCATTATAATCATCTCCATCCTCATCCCCTGCCTTCTGGTGGGCGACCTGACCAACATCTACATGCTGTTGATGATTATATCAACCGTCTGGCTCGGCTCGCTCGGTTTCTGCGATGATTATATAAAGGTGGCGAAACACGACAAGGAGGGAATGAAGGGTAAGTTTAAAATCATAGGCCAAGTCGGCCTCGGACTTATCGTCGGGCTGACGATGTACCTCAGCCCTGACATCACACAGCGTGAGGTGATAGCCTCGACCGTCGACGACGTCTCGGTCGAAACCCTCGTGGCCAACGAGACCCGCGACGTGAAGTCGACACAGACCACCATCCCCTTCGTCAAGAACAACAACTTCGACTATGCCTACCTCACCCAATGGCTTGGCGACTATGCACAGGCAGGCGGATGGATACTCTTCATATTGGTGGTGATTGTGGTCGTAGCGGCCACGAGCAACGGTGCCAACCTCACCGACGGACTCGACGGTCTCTGCGCCGGGACATCGGCCATCATATGCGTGGCGCTCGCGATTATGGCCTACCTCGGTGGCAACGTAATCTACTCCACCTATCTCAACATCATGTATATCCCGCAATCCTCCGAGTTGGTGGTATTCATGTCGGCCTTCATAGGCGCGCTGATAGGCTTCCTGTGGTATAATGCCTATCCGGCTCAGGTATTCATGGGCGATACCGGCTCACTCACAATCGGAGGTATCATCGCAGTATTCGCCATCCTCATCCACAAGGAGCTGCTGATTCCCATCCTCTGCGCAATTTTCTTCGTCGAGGACCTCTCGGTGATGCTCCAGGTGGCCTACTTCAAATTCACAAAGAAAAAATATGGCGAGGGGCGCCGCGTGTTCAAAATGACACCGCTCCACCATCATTTCCAGAAACCCGGAAACTCGGGGATAGAGGCCCTGATTCAGAATCCCGTAAGGGCAATCCCGGAATCAAAGATAGTGACCCGTTTCTGGATTATCGGTATTTTCCTCGCCGTAATCACATTCGTAACGCTTAAAATCAGGTAAATGTCAAAAAATCTCGTCATACTCGGCGGAGGTGAGAGCGGCGTAGGCGCCGCCATCCTCGGCAAGGAAAAAGGAATGAATGTCTTTCTCAGCGACTACGGAACAATCGCTGAGAAATATCACCGTATGCTCGACGAAGAAGGTATAGAATGGGAACAGGGACAGCACTCGATGGACCGCATACTCGCAGCCGACGAAGTGGTGAAAAGTCCCGGCATCTCTCCCGCCACCCCCGTCATGAAGGCAATCGCTGAAAAAGGGATTCCCGTGATTTCCGAAATCGAACTTGCCGGACGATATACCGACGCAAAAATGGTATGTATCACCGGAAGTAACGGAAAGACCACTACAACCCTCCTCACCTACCACATACTCAAGAACGCGGGCATAAACGTGGGGCTCGCCGGCAACGTGGGGCGCAGCCTCGCCCTCCAGGTTGCCCGTGAGAAGCACGATGTCTATGTCATTGAGCTGTCGAGCTTCCAGTTGGAGAACATGTATGACTTCCGGGCCAACATCGCAGTGATTCTCAACATCACTCCCGACCACCTCGACCGCTATGACTACAAGATGCAGAACTATATCAACGCCAAGTTCCGCATCCTCAACAACCTCACTCCCCAGGATGCTTTCATCTACTGGCAGGACGACCCCGTGATTACGCGCCAGTTAGAGCAGGTGACCACCGAGGCCCGCATGTTCCCCTTCGCCGAACACCATGAGGACGGGAGCAGCGCATGGGTCGACGACGAGGCCTCTCTCATCATCGACACCCCCGAGACAAGTCTCAACATGCCCCGCGCGGAACTCTCGCTCAACGGCCTCCACAATCTATACAACTCCATGGCCGCAGCCCTGTCGGCATGCATCCTTGATATCGACAAAGAGGAAATCCGCGAAGCCCTCGGCGATTTCGAGGGTGTGGAACACAGGCTCGAATATACCGCCACTGTCGACGGCGTACGCTACATCAACGACTCCAAGGCCACCAACGTAAATTCATGCTGGTATGCCCTCGAATCTATGCCCAGCAACACCATCCTCATCCTCGGCGGCAAGGACAAGGGCAATGACTACAGCGAAATCCTCCCCTTGGTGAAAGAAAAGGTCAAGGCCATAATCTGCATGGGCAAGGACAACGCCAAACTCCTCGACTTTTTCACGGGTCAGGTGCCTGAAATCCACGACACCCACTCGATTGACGAAGCCATCGCCACCGCCAGGGCCATTGGCCGCGAAGGCGACACCGTGCTCCTCTCCCCCTGCTGTGCGAGTTTCGATCTCTTCAGCAGTTACGAAGACCGTGGCCACCAGTTCAAAGACCGCGTCCTAAAGTTAAAAGACTCAACACTCTAAACTCAAAACTCAACACTTAAAAATCCCTCTCTCACTCAAAACTCTAAACTCAACCCTCAAAACTCAAAAAAATGCCCCCGGCCCTTTCTATCGACGAAACGCAGGCCACCGCCAAACCCAAGGCGGTCGCAAGCGCCGACAAACATATATGGGGAATCTTCATAGCCCTCTGCATCATCTCTACAATCGAGCTCTACAGTGCATCCTCGCGCGAGGTCGCTGGCTCGTCGATAGGTGTGATGGGGCCGATTCTGCGCCATCTCGTGATGCTCGCGGGTGGCACTTTCGTCGTATGGTTCCTCTCGCGTCGCCACTATTCCGACTTCATCCCCTTCACCCTCGGATTCTCGCTGCTGAGTGTCGCCATGATGCTCTATGTGATGTTTTTCGGTGATATCATCAACGGTGCGCGCCGCTCCATGACCATACTCGGCATAGGCATCTTCCCCGCCGAAATGGTGAAAATCTCGGCAGTACTGCTCATCGCGCTCGTAATGACATGGAACCCCGACACCCGCAAGCCTGGCGTCACGTCAAAAGCCGTAATCTATTCCGGCTTCATAGTGCTGCTGCTCAGCGGACTCCTCATAGAGCAGGGACTCACCAACACTCTCCTGCTCCTCGCCATCAGCTACTCCATGATGATAATCGGAGGAGTCAAGATAAGCCATCTTCTGACCCTGACGGGAGCCTACATAGCCGTGGCGGCAATATTCCTCGTCTATATATGGATGACAGACGGCGGACGAATCGAGACATGGAGAGCCCGAATCGAACGCCACGCCGACACCCGCATTGAAAACGGCCAGGAGGTCGTGGTCAACAAATGGGATATCCCCGCGACCGGCAAAAACCGACAGGAAATCCTCTCCTACATGGCTCAGGCCAACGGAGGAATCCACGGAGTGGGGCCGGGCAACTCCCGCGAGGCCTCCCGCCTGCCCCTCGCTTTCTCCGACTATATCTTCGCCATAATCATCGAGGAACTCGGCCTTATAGGAGGTCTCGTAGTCCTGATGCTATATCTTTGGCTGCTGGGGAGGGCGGCCGGTATCGCCTCCCACTGCAACCGCACCTATCCGGCCCTCGTGGTGATAGGCATGGCAGTGATGATAGCCTTCCAGGCCCTCTTCCATATGGGCATCGTAAGCGGGGTGTTCCCTGTCTCCGGTCAGCCGCTCCCGCTCCTCTCCAAGGGAGGCACTTCTATCTTCGTAACTGCCATAGCTTTCGGCATAATGCTCTCGATAAGCCGCACGGCTACCCGTCAGGGTGGAAAGAAGCAGGATATCCGCGATGAAATCGAAGCCCTGCCCGAACAATTCGGCGCCGAGAACCAAATGCAGCTATAAATGGTTAAATAACCGAAAACCAAATTTTATCAACGGCAATGAAAAAGATTCTCATTTCCGGTGGAGGCACCGGAGGCCACATATTCCCCGCCCTTTCAATAGCCAACGCGATAAGACGCCGCTATCCCGACGCCGACATCCTCTTCGTCGGCGCCCTCGGACGCATGGAGATGGAGCGTGTCCCTCAGGCCGGCTATCCCATCGAGGGTCTGCCAGTAGCAGGATTTGACCGCAAACGCCTGTGGCGCAACTTCGGGGTGCTGTGGAAACTTTGGAAATCGCTGCGCAAGGCGCGCCGTATAGTGCGCGACTTCAAGCCCGACATTGCCATCGGAGTCGGCGGTTATGCCAGTGGCCCCGTACTGAAACAGGCGCAGAAGCAGGGTATCCCCACCCTCCTCCAGGAGCAGAATTCCTATGCCGGGGTGACCAACAAACTTCTTGCCGCAAAGGCAAAGGCCATCTGCGTGGCCTACGACGGAATGGAACGTTTCTTCCCTGCGGAGGTCATTATAAAGACCGGAAACCCCGTGCGCAAGGAGCTTGAAGAAAGCATCCTTTCCCGCGAGCAGGCTAAAATCCTCCTCGGCTTCGACCCCAAGCGCCCGCTCGTCCTCGCCATGGGGGGCAGCCTCGGAGCGCGTACCGTCAACGAAGCCATCGCCGCGAGCCTCCCCATGCTCCGCGACAAAGGCGTCAACCTTCTCTGGCAGACAGGTCGCTACGGAGCACCCGAATTTCAGGCCATGGCAAAGGACTATGACAATGTAACAGCCACGACATTCATCTCCGAGATGGAAGAAGCCTACCGTGCAGCCGACATAGTAGTGGCACGCGCAGGAGCCGGCACAATCTCCGAACTCCAGAACCTCGGCAAGACCTCCATCCTCATCCCCTCACCCAATGTCGCCGAAGACCATCAGCGTCACAATGCCGAAGCCCTTTCGAATCGCGGCGCCGCAATCATGATACTCGACGCCGACGCCGTTGCCAAACTCCCCACGACCCTCTCCGCGCTCATCGACGACCCCGACCGCTCCCGTAAACTCAGCAAGGAAATCCAAGAAATGGCCCTCCGCAACGCAGATGAAAAAATAGTCGACAAAATAGCCGAGTTAATCACCGCTAAATAAGCCTCCCATTCGCCCCATCAGACCCATTACCCCCATTCATCCCATCACTCATACAGAAATGAAACCCAACATATACTTCATCGGAGCCGGCGGCATAGGCATGGCCGCACTCGAACGCTACTTCCTCGCCATGGGAGCCAAAGTTGCCGGCTACGACCGCACTTCCACCCCTCTTACCGACGAACTCCGGGCCGAAGGCGTAAGCATCAGCTTCGACGAAAGCGCCGGAACCATACCCGAACCCTTCCGCGACCCGAAGACAACACTCGTGGTCTACACCCCCGCCGTCCCGTCCGACCTCCCCATACTCCGCTACTTCCGCGAAGGAGGTTTCGAAGTGATGAAGCGCGCCGAAGTCCTCGGCCTTATCACCCGCAACTCACGCTCACTCTGCTTCGCGGGCACCCACGGCAAGACTACGACCTCGTCGATGGCCGCCCATATCCTCAAAAGCGGCTCCGTAGGCTGCAACGCCTTCCTCGGAGGCGAACTCATCAACTACGGCACCAACTTCCTCCTCAGCCCCTCATCGCCCTACAGCGTCATAGAAGCGGATGAATTCGACCGCTCCTTCCATCATCTCACCCCGACAGTGGCCGTAATCACAGCCACCGATCCCGACCATCTCGACATCTACGGTACCGAGGAAGCCTATCTCGAAAGCTTCGCGCATTTCACCGAGCTCATAAGCCCGGAAGGCGCCCTCATAGTCCACGAAGGACTCAAACTACGTCCCCGACCGCAGGAAGGAGTGAAAGTCTACACCTATTCCCGCGACAAAGGCGACTTCCATGCCTCCTATATCAGGCGCGAGCCCGGCACCATCACCTTCGACCTCGTGACCCCACGCGGCACCATCCGCAACATCAACCTCGGTGTCCCCGTAGAAGTCAATATCGAAAACGCCATAGCCGCCGCTGCAGCCATCTGTCTCACCGGCGCATGGGAGCCCGACATTGTCCGCGAAGCCCTCAGCACCTACCGTGGCACCAAACGGCGCTTCGAGTGCCATCTCAAGGAGGACAACGGCGCAGGCCACGTGATTATCGACGACTACGCCCACCATCCCGAGGAAATCCGCAAGTCAATCCAATCGGTCAAGGCCCTATATCCCGGACGCAGACTGACCGTAGCCTTCCAGCCACACCTCTATACCCGCACGCGTGATTTCGCCCCCCAATTCGCCGAAGCCCTCTCGGAAGCCGACAGCCTGATTCTCCTCGACATATATCCCGCCCGTGAGGAGCCGATTGAAGGCGTAAGCTCACAAATTATCTTCGACGGAGTCAAAACCGACGATAAAATCTTAATTGGCAAAGAAAAATTGGTGGAAACGCTGAAAAATCGTAACTTTGACATTCTTCTGACTCTTGGCGCAGGCGACATCAACACCTTCATCCCCTCGATTATCGCCTCGCTGAAAAATTAACATTTCATTCCCAGCCAATGCCGCGCTATCTGAAAATAATCTTCTCCCTTATGCTCGTCGCCTACCTGGTGATAGCGCTGACCGTGACTGCGGGACAGCCTGACACCACGCTCTGCCGTGCGGTCGAGATTTCCGTGGAAGAGAGCGACGGCCAGCCGCAATACTTCGTCACCGAGGCAGAACTCGCGCGCGAAATCGACTCCCTCCCCTCGAAAGCCCCCGGGATGGCCGTGGCGAGCATCAACACCCAGAGCCTGCGCCGTCTCCTCCTCGACCTCGACAAGATTGAGGACGCACAGGTGGTACGCCTCACCGACGGCACCATCCGCATCAAGGCCACCCCGATAATACCCGTGGCCCGAATCTTTGACCGTGGGGAGTCATACTACATCAACCGCGCCGGCAAGCGCGTAAGCGCCGATGCACGCTACCACAAGGATGTCCCCATCATCGAAGGCCATTTCGACTATGCGGACTCCACCTTCACTCCCGCCACACTCCTTCCCCTGCTCAACTTCATAGCCGCCGACTCGGTGTGGAACTCCTATATCTCCATGATAAAAGTGAAATCGCCCACCGACATAATACTCGTCCCCGTCATACGCGAACACGTTGTCAACATCGGAGCCCCCACCGGCCTGACCGACAAGTTCGCGCGGCTCAAGAAATTCTACACCGAGGTGCTTCCTCTCCAGGGATGGGAGAAATACGACACCCTCACCCTCAAATGGAAAGGACAGCTCGTCGCTTCAAAGCGCAAACGGGCCTCGACCAAAATCGACATAGCGAAATATGACGACGACGAGGCCGTCGACACAGGCACCATGCTCGCGGGCGACAACGTTGCCCCCGGACAGACTGTCCCCGGTGCCAAGGCCCACTCCGAAAAACCCATTCCCGCAAAATCACCGATTTAACAATCATCCCATGGAAGAAAAATATATTGTCGCCCTTGAAATAGGGAGCTCAAAAATCAAAGGAGCTATCGGCACTGTCGACTCTGCCGGTGCACTTAGTGTGAAAGCCGTCGAGGAAGAAAAACTCGCCGACGTAGTGCGCTATGGCTGCATCCGCAACGTGGTGGAGACTGCCAACGCAATACGCACCGTAATCGGCCGCCTTGAGCAGCGCGAACCGGGACGTACCGTGACCGGCGTATATGTATCCGTGGGTGGACGCTCCATGATGGCCCAGAGCATCGAAATCGAACGACGCCTCCCCTCGGAGATGGAAATCACCAACGACCTCATAAGCGATATAATCAACGACGCCCTCGCCTATCAGCTCAGCGAGCGCAGCATAGTCGGCGTGACACAAAGGGAATTCCGCGTCGACAACTCGCCGACCAACCGTCCCGTGGGCACCTTCGGCTCCCACGTCTCCGCACGCCTCAACCTCATAAGCTGCCGCACGCAGCTCGTAAGGAATCTAAACCACGTGCTCGACGAGCGTCTCCACATCGCCATCAACGACGTCTTTGTCCGCCAGGTGGCCGAAGCCGACCTCGTGCTCTTCCCCGAAGAGCGCCGTCAGGGCTGCATGCTCGTCGATTTCGGAGCGGAGACCACCACTGTGTCAATCTACAAGAACGACGTGATGCTCTACCTCTCCACCATCCCCATGGGCTCGCGCAACATCACCCGCGACATCACCGCCCTCAACTATCTCGAAGAGATGGCCGAGGACCTCAAGATTGACGGAGGCAACGCCCTCAGCACTCCGGAGCCCGTCCCGACCTATTCCGGCAAAGGCTTCGACTTCGGACAGATCAACAACTATGTCTCGGCGCGCGCAGGCGAAATCATCGCCAACATCAACGAGCACATCAAATATGCCGGCCTGACCCCCGACCGTCTCCCCGCAGGCATCATCCTTATAGGCCGCGGATCTAAACTAAACGGCTTCGACAGGCGTTTAGAGAATCTGACGACGCTGAAAGTCCGCTTCGGCACACCAGGCAACCGTATCCGCATCCTCGACGGACGCGTCAACAGCACCGAGCATGTCGACGTAATCTCCATCCTCGCCGAGGCCGCCAAGTCAAGGGAAATCCAGGAGTGCATGACCCTGCCCCGCACGGTGGCGCCCGCTCCCGAAGAATTCTCATACTCCCAGGCCCACCAGCAGCAACCGGCTCCGCAGACAGGCTATCAGCAGCCCCTCTACCGACAGCCTCAGCAGCAGCCATATCAGCAGGCTCCGGCACAGCAACAGATGCAGCAACCGGCCCAACAGCCCGCGCAGCAACCTTACCAGCCGGCAGCCCAACAAGTGCAACAGCCGACCCAGCAGGCATATCAGCAGCCCGTCAACCCCTATGCCCACCAGGCACAGAGCATCACGAACGCCACTGTCCAAAGCCAGCAGGCACCCCAGCAGCAGCCCTACAATCCTCCTGCCGCACCGGAAAAGAAAAGCGGATTCGCCAAACTGCTGGGGTCAGTGCGCGACCGTGTCGTAGCCCTCATGACCGAACCCGTCGAGGACGACGATGTCGAAAACGATGAATAAACCACCGACTATCGACAAGGATGAATAACTGAGTAAAAACTATCAAAGAACACATATTCCCAAATCAGAAATGGACGAACTCAAGAAACAATATAATCAGGACATCTCCGACACTTCGGTGTTTCAAGGTAGCAACGGAGCTTCCGACCTCGTCTGCAACATAATGGCAATCGGCGTCGGCGGAGGTGGCAACAATGCCGTAAACCACATGTATGTCCAGGGCATCAAGAATGTGTCCTTTGTAAACATCAATACAGACCACCAGACTCTCTGCCACTCGCAGGTGCCCCACACCCTTGAAATCGGCGACGGTCTCGGCGCAGGCAACAAGCCCGAGAAAGCGCGCGACTTCGCCGAGGAGAGTGCCGACGAAATAGCCGCCCTCTTCGACGACCAGACAAAGATGGTGTTCATCACTGCAGGCATGGGAGGCGGCACCGGCACCGGAGCGGCTCCCGTAGTGGCGCGCATAGCCAAGGAACGCGGGCTCCTGACCATAGGCATCGTCACCATCCCCTTCCTCTTCGAGGGACAGAAAAAAATCAAGAAAGCGATTGCCGGAGCCGACGAGATGGCCAAGCATGTCGACGCACTGCTCGTGATCAACAACGAGCGTCTCGGCGAAATCTATGGCGACCTCGACTTCCTCAACGCTTTCGGCAAGGCCGACGACACCCTCTCCATCGCCGCCCGCTCGATTTCGGAACTCATCACATGCAACGGCCTCATAAACCTTGACTTCAACGACGTCGACACCACTCTGCGCGACGGCGGCGCGGCCATCATCTCCACAGGTTTCGGCGAAGGCGAAAGCCGCGTCACCAAGGCCATCCACGACGCCCTCAATTCACCGCTGCTCAAAAACCGCGACATTCTCGGCTCCAAGAAGCTCCTCTTCAACCTCTTCTTCAACCCCAACGCCGAAGAGAAGTTCCTCATGAGCGAAACACGCGAAATCACCGACTTCATCGGCTCCATCAACACGGATGTCGACGTAATCTGGGGTGTGGGCTTTGACGAGACTCTCGGCAACGGAGTGAAAATGACAATCCTCGCCGCAGGCTTCGACGTGAGCCTCCGCGAAGAGGAGGACGGCCTTATGGAAAATGGCGGAGGTTTCGTGTTCGGCGGACGCCCCGGAAACCGTCCCGCAACCACCGCTCCCGGCGCGCGCACCGCACCGGCCGCTGCCCCGGCCCCCGCTGCACCAAAACCGGCGCCGAAAGCCCCGGAAGTATCCGACGAACGTCTCGCCGAGGAATACGGTATCACCAAAATCAAGGATCTCACCGAAGGCAAGGACCGCTCCTCGACCATCATCCTCGGCCTCAACCAGCTCGACGACGACGCCATCTGCGACATTCTCGAGAAGCATCCCACCTATAAGCGTGACCGCAAGATAGTGGAGGATGTGCGCAACGGAGCCGTCGACACCGCCGCCACCGTGACATCCCCCACCAGAAACTCCTCCACCCAGTTCATCTTCGGATAGAACATCCCCGGAAGCTATCTAAAATAATTATGTCCCTTATGTACATTCTGTGCCTGGTTTTTATGGCACAGAATGTACATAAGGGACATAAGCTCTATATGGGACGGATTTTTCATTATCGCGGCTGATTCCTGTGCATAATCGCAGTCGGGAAGGGGAGCGGGAGGGTTAATTTTGTGGTCATAATCATAATAACTTTAAAGCAAATTCCGCATATGACCATGACCGTTCCTATGACAGCGATTACAGGTGAGAGAATATCCATCAGAGCCAAAAAGGCGAGGTGGGACAGGCCTGTGAGCAAAGCAATCTATGCCCGTCTCAGGATGAAAGCCGAGGCGATGGCCCAATCAGTTGCGCAGGGGCCGTCCTTTGTCGACTATGTGATGGGATTCATCGACGAATATCTCACCCGCCGCGAAGTGCCCCACTGGACCGTCCATAAAGCTATACTTGGCTATTTCCATGCCTTGAAAGACGATATCGACAAAGCAATCGAGCGCTGCCGGCGTGCCCGCATGCGTGCCGCCGAGAGGAAAGCCGAAAAAGAAGCCGCAAGGATGAGGGAAATGGCTGAAGACACTCTCCAGGCGGAAGAAATTGATGCAGACTCTTCAAATGAAACAGGCGGGGCGACCGAAAAATCCAAGGGAAGAAAGACCAAGAGCCATAGAAGACAAAAGTACGGAAATCACAGATGGATTAACACAATAACCCTACTTTTCAACAGCTTAAGGGATAAACATATATTCCACCGACAGAAGGTTCCAATAATACGATAAGCCTTCTTCTCTAATATTAATATAATTTAACATTGCAGGGTGGATAAAAACATAAATTGTGTTTAATTTTGCAAAAATTTTATAGAGTTAGCAATCTGACCGGCTACCGAAACTCTGTAAATGTTTTGTTAGGGAATTTTAGCGGACACCATCTCAACTCAATCGTCTGTGACCGAACCGGGATTCACGGCAATCTTAAATACCAATACCACAAATCACTATCTATCTCCTGATGTCATTTGTGAATCTCTGTGCTTCCAAAGTCCGGCTTCTAATCCCAGCGCATACAATAGTCTTGAATTTTCTACATGCAAAATTAACTGTATATTTTAACCATTAAATCTATTATGAGAATCAAACAAGGCTTTGTGTCGGCCAAAAGGCGCGACATCATGCTCCGGCTTTGTGCATTTCTGACACTCTTCATGGCGACATTCGCCATGAGCGCTCAGACACAGACGGTGAAAGGCACGGTTATTGACAACGAGGGAGAGCCCTTGATTGGCGCCAACGTAGTGGTAGTAGGAACCACCAACGGCGTTTCAACCGATGTCGACGGCAACTATTCACTCAAAAACGTTGCTTCCGGAGCCAAACTCCGCTTCAGTTATGTAGGCTACGCGACCCGGGAAATCGCGGTCAAAGGCCAGACAGTAATCAATGTGACCCTTGAACCCGAAGCTTCGATGCTCGACGAGGTCGTGGCTATCGGCTACGCTACCGTACGCCGTAAGGACCTCACCGCTGCCACCGCCTCGGTAGGCGGAGCCGAGCTTGCGCGCGTCCCCGCGACAACAGCCGCACAGGCCCTTACGGGTAAGGCCGCCGGTGTCAACATCATCACCCAGAGCGGTGCCCCCGGTGCAGACATCAACATCACAGTGCGTGGCGGTACATCAATCACCCAGGGTTCCGAGCCCCTCTATATCGTCGACGGCTTCAAGATGGACCATGGCCTCCAGAATGTCGATATCAACGATATCGAGACTATCGACGTGATGAAGGACGCCTCCGCGACAGCAATCTACGGTTCAGCCGGTGCAAACGGTGTGATTCTCATCACCACCAAGTCAGGCAAGGCCGGTAAGAGCGAAGTCAACTACAACGGTTATGTCAGCTTCTCGCGCCTCGGCAAGAAACTCGACCTTCTCGGCGTTGAGGAATATGTGAAATATCAATATGAATTCCAGTCGCTCCGTGGCAACGCCGACAGCTTCTCAGGCATCTTCGGAGGAAGCGTGACAGACCCCGACTTCTACACAGGCGCATATGACCGCATAGCCCGCGACTACCGCAACCGCGAGGGCATCGACTGGCAGGACGAAGTGTTCGGCAGCACAGGCGTGACCCAGAACCACAACGTGAACATCACCGGTGGCACCGACCGCACAAACTTCATGGTCAGCTACAACTACACCGGCGAGGACGGCATCATGAAGAAACACAATTACACCAAGAACAGTGTCCGCGCCAAACTCCGTCACGAGCTCTTCAAAGGCGTGCGCTTCGACTTCTCAACCAGCTTCCAGTCGACCACTGTCGAAGGCGGCGGCTCTCTCGGCGGCACCCTCAAGCAGACAATCCTACAGCCCGTGACCGGTGGCGAACGCTGGACCAACGACCAGATGCTCAACACCGACCTTACGGAAGACTTCGCATCAATGCCCGGCAGCACCAACTATGATGCCAACAACCCCCTTATCAACAACAACGCTATCGACAACAAGCGCCACAAACGCATGGTGACTGTCAATGCAGGCATTGAAATCGACATCATCAAGGGCCTGACGTTCCGCTCCGCAGGCAGCTACATGTGGGAACAGACCCGCAAGGACTACTGGGACAACGGTAAGACAAAGACCGCTTTCAACAACAAAAGTATCTACGGCTATGGCTCACGCAACAACAGTGAGAACTCCAACTGGCAGATTACAAACACGTTGAACTACATGTTCGACATCAACAAGAAACACAACTTCACCGTCCTCCTCGGTCAGGAAACCGCCCACTGGGAATCCATGAACCTCGACAACGAGTACCACAGCTTCCCTGACGGCAACTTCGGACTCAACGACGTGAAGATGGGTACCCCCTACAAATGGGAATCAGGAAAATCAGAGGTAGGCCTCGTGTCAGTCTTCGGTCGTCTGTCATACGGATATGAAGGAAAATATCTCGTCAACGCCACAGTGCGCGGCGACGGTACCTCAAAGTTCGCCCGTGGTAACAAATGGGACTTCTTCCCATCCGTGTCAGCCGCATGGCGAATCTCAGAGGAAAAATTCATGGAAGCTACACGCGACTATATCCAGAACCTCAAACTCCGCGCAGGCTACGGTGTTGCCGGCAACAACAAGATTGACAACAACATGTATGCCACCACCTACAAGTCAGGATTCTACGGAGTCGGAAATTCGGCAGGAAACACCTATGTGCCCGGCACCACCCTCGGCAACCCTGACCTCGTATGGGAAAAGACCAAGACAGTCAACATAGGTCTCGACGTCTCGGCCTTCAACAACCGAGTGAACCTCCAGGTCGACTGGTACAACAACCAATCCGACAACCTCCTCATCAAGAACAAGATTCCAAGCTCTACAGGCTACACTGACCAGTATCAGAACATCGGCTCCATCCGCAACCGTGGTGTGGAAATCGTCCTCAACACGGTCAACATCTCCACACGCGACTTCTCCTGGACCATGGACTTCAACATCGCCTTCAACAAGTCGAAAGTGCTCTCGCTCTACGGCAAAGGCAAAGAAGAGCCCTGGATCAAGGACTATGAATCGCGCATGGGTTTCCTCATCGAAAAAGGCAAGCCTCTCGGACAGTTCTACGGCCTTGTCTATGACGGCATCTACACCACCGACCAGTTCGACCAGCTCCCCGACGGAACATATCAGCTCAAGGACGGCGAACCCTATCTCAAGGGCTCCAACCGCAAGGCCGTACGTCCCGGCGACGTGAAATACAAGCCCATCTCAGGCGAGACCGACAGCGACGGCAACCCCGTATGGAGTCTCAACGACCGCACCATCATCGGCAACGCAGCTCCGAAGTTCACAGGCGGATGGAACAACACTTTCCGCTACAAAGGTTTCGACCTCAACGTGTTCATGAACTTCAGCTACGGCAACAAGGTCTTCAACATGAGCACACAGCGCTTCATCGGCCCGTACCTCCCCAACCAGAACACCCTTGCGGCCATGGCCAACCGCTTCACCCTCATCGACCCCGTCACAGGTGTGGAATGTAAGGACCTCAACCGTCTCGCCGAAATCAACCCCGGCCAGTATAGCGGCAATCTGATGTGGAGCCTCTCCGACATGAACAAGACAGCCATCTCCGACCATACAAGCTACTATATCGAAGATGCATCCTTCCTCCGCATCAACACCATCACCCTCGGCTACACGCTGCCAAAATCGCTCACCCAGAAAGCGCATATAAGCAACCTCCGCGTCTACGCCACAGCCAACAACATCCATACATTCACCGACTACACCGGCTATGACCCCGAAGTGGCTGTAAACTCAAGCGCCCTCACACCGGGTATCGACAACTCATCATATCCCCGCGCCAAGAGCTGGGTAATCGGTCTCAACCTCACTTTCTAAGCCAAAGAAAATAAATCATGAAAAAGATATTCAACATACTGGCTGCAGCCACGCTCCTTGCAGGAACTACTTCATGCGAGGACTGGCTCGACATGCCTTCCGAATCTTCGGCCGACAGCGAATCAGTGTTCGCCACCATAAGCCGAGCTGACATGACCGTAGCCGGGTGCTATGCCTCGCTCCACACCCAGGAGCTCGGCTATCAGCTCCTTGAAGGCACCGACGAATGTGCGTCGAAAGAAAACAACTCGAAGTACAACGTCAGCAACTACGACTACACCAACCTCACCGGCATGCTCTCCAACACCTATACAGCAATGTATAAGTCAATCGAGTATGCCAACGTCTGCATCTCCAAGCTTGAAGGCGTCAGCGCATCGACCGATGCCGAAAAGATACATCTTGACGGCCTTATGGGCGAGGCCCTTGCAGTGCGCGCCTATGCCTACTGGAATCTCGTCCGCTTCTACGGCGACGTACCCTTCTCCATCAAGCCGACATCGCAGCTCACCACCTTCGAATCATCGCGCACGAGCCGCGACGTAATCTACGACCAGTGTATCGAAGACCTCCAGCGCGCCACCGAACTACTCCCCTGGCGCAGTGAAGGCTATCTCACCACCCCCGAACGCTTCACAAAGAACGCGGCCTATGGTATCCTCGCCCGCGTGGCCCTCTACGCAGCCGGCTACTCCCTCCGCTGGGACCTCAGCACCGTGCCCTACAACAACAGCACTGTACGCATAGCCCAGCGCGACGACCAGGCCCGCATCAACGAGCTATACAAGATTGCCGCAGACGCCTGCTATGAAGTAATCAAAAAAGGCGAGAACGACCTTCTCGACAACTACGACCAGCTCTACCGCGACATCGCCATGAAGGTCTTCAACAAAGAGACCATGCTTGAATACGGCTGGTATGGAGGCAAGGCTCAGGCAAGCGACTGCCGCACCGGCTATGTCAACGGCATCCCCACCACCGGCGAAAGCGCCGAAATGGGCAAGGGTGGCTCACAGATGATGGCCATGCCTACATTCTATTTCGAATTCGACGAAGGCGACCAGCGTCGCGACGTATCGGTCTGCAACTATGCGCTCGTCCTTAGCAAATCCGGCGACAAGTACCGCATGAACACCTATGCCGGTATGGGAATCGGTAAATTCCGTATCAACTGGAAAGCCGGCATAGGATCCGACGCATCACACCGTGACATGAACTGGCCCATCCTCCGTTATGCCGACGTTCTACTGATGTATGCCGAGGCCCTCAACGAGCTCAACAACGGCCCGACAAGCGAGGCTATCGAAGCAGTGAAGAAAGTGCGTATGCGCGCTTTCCGCAAAGACGCGTCAAAGATTGGCGCTATCCCCACAAACTATGCCCAATTCCGCGACTACATCATCAAGGAACGCAAACTCGAGCTCAACAACGAGGGTCTGCGCCGCACCGACCTCACCCGCTGGGGCATCCAGTATGAACACCTCATGGCCGAGAAGCAGAAACTCGTGGATCTCTGCAACCACGAAGGACAATACGCCAACGTAGCTCCCTACCGTGCCTTCAACATCACCTCCAAACCGACCCTCAGAGACCCCAACATCGCTCTCCCCTATATCGATGTCACTGAAGCCGATCTCGCCCTTATGGACATTTCCGACGCCGACCTCAAGAAACTCCACGTCCTCAACAAGGACTACAAACAGAACGACGTGAAATGTAAGTTCTACCAGGCCGACGGCAAGATCTACTTCAACCAGAATCTCGTGCCTGCCGGCGCGCAGAAGGTGAAGGAAGTCGAATATTCCATCGTCAATATGTTCAGCGTCAACACCTCGACCCAGAAGGGTAACCTCTCGGTTGTAGCCGTCGACGGCATCTCAAGCAACAATGCATGGATTACCGGCGCTACAGGAGTCTTCTACGGCCTCACGAAGTTCAAGACAGAGCTGATGCCCTTCAACCAGACAAACATCATCGATGTCAACCCCGGTCTCGCAGGCCAGCAGCATCCCGGATATAACTGATACCTCTGCAAAGGAGCAAGTCTTTCATAAATAATATCCGCAGGGGCGTGTCAATTTCCGCGACTTTGACACGCCCTTTTTTTTTCAAAATTCCGTTTTATCAGACAAACTACATGCATTTCAACACACAAACCATGAAAAAATTACTGTTGCTCATCACTCTCATTGCCGCCCTCGGAGCCTCAGCAGGCAATGTCGTGGCCTTCCCCGGTGCGGAGGGCTATGGAAAGTATACCGCAGGAGGCCGTGGCGGACGTGTAATCAAAGTAACCAACCTCAACGACAGCGGCCCGGGAAGCCTGCGCGCGGCCATCGAGGCGAAAGGACCGCGCATAGTGGTCGTTGACGTCGACGGCACAATAGAACTGAAGTCGCCCCTGCGCATCAACAACGACAGCATAACAATAGCCGGACAGACCGCTCCTGGCGACGGAATATGCCTGAAGGACTATCCGCTTTCCATCAACGCCAGCGAGGTTATCGTGCGCCACATCCGCGTGCGTCCCGGTGACCGCTACCGCCTCGACAGCGACGGCATCGGAGGCGGACGCTACGGCCAGCGCAACGTGATTATCGACCACTGCTCCGTCAGCTGGAGCATCGACGAGTGCCTGTCAATCTACAAGACCGAAAACCTCACCGTGCAGTGGTGTCTCGTGGCCCACAGTCTCAACTCCTCAGTCCACACCAAGGGGAGCCACGGTTTCGGCGGAATCTGGGGAGGCTACAAGGCGACATTCCACCACAACCTCCTCGCAAACCACGCGAGCCGCAACCCGCGCTTCTCCTCGGTCGACGGTACGAAATGGGTAGACTTCCGCAACAACGCCGTCTACAACTGGGGATTCAAGACCGCCTACGGAGGCGGACACCACGGGGAGATAAACATGGTGGCCAACTACTATAAGCCCGGCCCCGCGTCCGAGCATACCCGTCTGCTCGACGTTGCCGACGACCGTACCGGACGCTACTATGTGGCACGCAACGTGATGGTAGGCGACCACACTGTGACATCCGACAACCATCGCGGTGTCACCGACTATCCCGGCAAGCCCTATATGCGCCACCGCCGCAGTGCGCCGCCGGAATCAGGCATCGCCCCGCAGGCGATACCGCAACCGGGTAGCGCGACGCCAAGCTGCCTCACCGACAGCCCCTTCCCCTACATGGCAATTGAGGAGGACACTCCCGAGACAGCCTATACCCGCATCCTTGCCGACGCCGGCTGCAGCTTCTCGCGCGACAGCTATGACAGCGACGTGCTACGTCAGGTAAGCGAAGGAAAGGGAGAGAATGGCCGTAACGGCATCATCGACTCACCCTCCGACGTAGGCGGATGGCCCGAACTCCGCACCGGCACCCCGCGTGCCGACAGCGACGGCGACGGCATCCCCGACGACTGGGAGGCAGCCAACGGTCTCAACCCCTCCGACCCCTCCGACGCCTCTGCCTTCACCCTCTCCCCCGTCTATACCAACATAGAGGTCTACATCAACAGCCTCACACAAAAATAGCGACATATAGCTCAGGGGACATAAACCTCAATAACACCCTGGAATATAAAAAACACAGAATGTACATAATGGAACGAAATTTATGTCCCTTATGTACATTCTGCGCTTTTTAACGATTAAATTATCTAAAAATAATCTGTTATTTATGTCATTTCTGAATTCATATACCCTCCTCTTCAGAAGCCGGGGATAATCAGTACTGTTCCGAGGCGTTGGGGAAATCGGTCGACTTCACATCCTTTATATAGTTGCCCACGGCATCCTCGATGATTGTCCCGAGGTCGGCATAGCGGCGCAGGAAGCGCGGGGAGAAGCCCTTGTTGATGCCGAGCATATCATGCATGACGAGCACCTGTCCGTCGCAGCCGTTGCCGGCACCGATACCGATTGTCGGGATAGTCAGACTCCGGCTCACACGCGTGGCAAGTTCTGCGGGAATCTTCTCGAGCACGATGGCGAAACAGCCTGTCTGTTCGAGCAGCTTCGCATCCTCGATTAGTTTATTTGCCTCGGCCTCCTCCTTGGCGCGCACATTGTAGGTGCCGAACTTATTGATGCTCTGCGGGGTCAGCCCGAGGTGACCCATCACAGGGATCCCGGCACAGAGTATGCGCTCAATCGACTCGATGATTTCGGCTCCGCCCTCCATCTTGACAGCCTCGGCATGGCTTTCCTTCATTATCCGTATGGCCGAGGCGAGGGCCTCCTTGGAATTGCCCTGATAAGTGCCGAAAGGCATATCGCAGACAACAAGGGCGCGCTTCACGCCCTTTATCACACTCTTGGCGTGGTAAATCATCTGGTCAAGGGTGATAGGAAGCGTGGTCATGTTTCCGGCCATCACATTGGAGGCGGAATCACCCACGAGTATCACGTCCATGCCAGCCTCGTCGATGAGCTTGGCCATCGAATAGTCGTAGGCCGTGAGCATCGCGATTTTCTCACCCTTGTCCTTCATCTCCTGAAGACGGCGTGTGGTCACCTTGCGCGGATCTTCAACTGTATATGTCGACATTTTTCTGTTTTTTAAAGTTTGTCAGTACTTTTTCTAAATTCGGCGCAAAGTTAGACAAAATCTCACGGAATTTCCCTAATTTTGCCTCATAATCCGTCAAACGGAAAGAGCCGTCATCTACCGGCCGGGAAATTACCATATCTATCAACCAAGAAAATACCTGCGAAAATATGCACAGCGATCCTAAAGACTGTCTCTACTGCACCAACAACGAGACCCTCCACAACCTCATGATTGAAATCGCCAAGCTCGACGTATCGAGAGTGTTCCTCTTCAAGGAGCAGACCTACAGGGGGCGTTGCCTCGTGGCCTACGACAAACATGTCAACGACCTCTTCGAGCTGTCCGACGAGGAGCGCGACGCCTTCATGAAGGACGTGACCCGCGTGACCCGCGCCATGGACAAGGTGTTCCATCCCGAGAAAATCAACTACGGTGCCTACAGCGACAAACTCTCCCACCTCCACTTCCACCTCGCGCCCAAATATGTCGACGGCCCCGACTACGGCGGCACCTTCCGCATGAACCCCGGCGAAGTCTACCTCACCGACGCCGAATACGCCGACATGGTCCGCTCCATAAAGGAAGCCCTGTAGACGGATAAACGTAAGGGTGGGATTTTTGCATGAATTTGAAATTTTTATATTAAATTTGCATCGGAGAATCCGATGCATTTTTTGTTTCGCCGCAAGACATCGATGTTTCGCCACAAGATGGCGGCGAGGAGGATTCGTCCGGCTTTTATCACGTATACACCTCACGACATGAATTACAGCTTCCTTGACCTATTCTGTCTGCTCGGATCGGTCGCCTTGTTCCTCTACGGAATGAAAGTAATGAGTGAAGGCCTGCAGAAAGCTGCGGGAGACCGCCTTCGCAATATCCTTTCGGCCATGACCCGCAACCGCTTCACGGGTATGCTCACAGGTATAGTCATAACGGCTCTCATCCAGAGTTCGTCGGCTTCGACGGTGATGGTGGTCAGCTTCGTCAACGCCGGTCTCATGACCCTCGCCCAGTCAATGGCGGTGATTTTCGGCGCGAACGTCGGCACGACTTTCACGGCGTGGGTCATAGCCCTCTTCGGATTCAAGGTCGACACGTCGGCCTTCATCCTCCCGGTCATAGCGTGTGCGGTTCCGCTGCTTTTCGCCAACACGGGCAGGAAAAAGTCAATCGGCGAGTTCATGATAGGCTTCGCTCTGATGTTCATGGGCCTCGACATGATTAGCGACTATGTCCCTGACCTGCAAAGCAATCCGGAGATGTTTGCCTTCCTCGAACGCTATGCCTCCATGGGCTTCGGGTCGGTGTTGCTCTTCCTCGTTGTCGGCATGGTCATTACGGCTATCATACAGTCGTCGGCGGCTACGTTTGCCATAGTGCTCATCATGTGTACGAAGGGGTGGATTTCATTCGACCTTGCGTGTGCGGTTGTGCTCGGAAGCAATATCGGTACGACCATTACTCCGCTTCTCGCCTCCATGAGCGGAAATGTCGCGGCGAAGCGCACGGCCATGGGCCATCTGCTATTCAACCTCTTCGGCATAGTCTGGACCCTCGCGGTGTTCTATCCCTTCGTGAGACTCAATGTCGACATCACCAAGTGGCTCGGTCAGGGAAACCCTGAGAGCATCTTCGACTTCGTCAACAACCTTGAGGCGACGAATCCCGACCTATACAACAGCGTGTTTTCCGGGAGCCTCCCCTCGGGGCATCCCGTGCTGGCTCAGATAGCCCAGATGCAGTTCAGCGTTTCGTTCGGACTTTCGATATTCCACACGGTGTTCAATATGGTCAACGTAATCATAATGATATGGCTTACGGGGTTCTATGTGAAAGTGGTGGAGAAACTTATACCCGCCAAGCACAAGGAGGACGAGGAATTCCAGCTCAAGTTTATCTCCGGCGGTCTGATGAGCGCTTCGGAACTCAACATCGCCCAGGCGGAGAAGGAAATCGTGGTCTACGCCCAGCGAGTGCAGCGCATGATTGCAATGGCGCAGAATATAGTCCACAATCCTACCGGCAACGAATTCACCAAGCAGTTCTCGCGCATAGAGAAATATGAGGAGATATCCGACCGCATGGAGCTTGAAATCGCCAACTATCTCAACCGCTGTTCGGAGGGACGCCTGTCAAACGAAGGCAAGCACCGCATCGCCGCGATGCTCCGCATAGTGAGCGAAATAGAGAGCATCGCCGACTGCTGCTACGGCGTGGCCAAGATACTTATCCGCAAGCAGGAGGGCCATGTGGAGTTCAACGACGAGATTTCCCACAATATCGACTCGATGTTCATCGCCGTCGAGGCCGCAATGACCAACATGCTCCTGCTCCTGCGCAACTTCGAGACCGCGGAACAGAGCGACATCATCAACTCCTATAACCAGGAGCGTGAAATCAACAATATGCGCAACCAGCTCAGGGTGGCCAACGTGGAGAATATCAACGAGCACCACTATGAATACCAGGCCGGCATCTACTATATGGATATCATCGGCTCGCTCGAAAAGGTGGGCGACTATATCATAAACGTCGTGGACGAGGTCAGGGACCAGTTCAGAAAAAAAGGAGGCACCAATTAACCGTAAGGACCCGACGCCGAACAGGCTGTGAACGGTCGGCTTCAAAACAGACCGGGGAAGGCTGCAATATCCCCTTATAAAAAACGCGAACCATGTCATCGCTAAGGAACTATCTCATACAGTATTTCACACTCACCGACGACCTCCTGCCACAGGCCGAGGCCGAGGGCACAATCCGCGAGGGTGTTTCATTCAAGGGCACCAACATGCTCATCCTCATCCTCGCCATCTTCATCGCCTCGCTCGGTCTCAACACCAATTCGACGGCGGTAATAATCGGCGCGATGCTCATCTCTCCCCTCATGGGGCCTATCATAGGCATAGGACTCGGAGTCGGCGTGCAGGATTTCGAACTGCTCAAACGCTCGATGCGCAACCTCATAATGGCCGCCGGCTTCAGTGTGCTGACCTCTACTGTCTACTTTCTCATCTCGCCCGTAAGCGAGGGTCACAGCGAACTCCTGGCGCGCACATCGCCGACCATCTACGACGTGCTCATCGGATTTTTCGGCGGAGGCGCAGGAATCGTGGCCATAGGGTCAAAATCGAAGGGTAACGTGATACCCGGCGTGGCAATCGCAACAGCCCTCATGCCCCCTCTCTGCACTGCCGGCTACGGGCTTGCAACCCTCCAGATGCCCTATTTCCTCGGGGCTTTCTATCTCTTCCTCATCAACTCCATCTATATCGGGCTCGCGACCTTCATCGGGGTCAAGCTTATGGGCTACAAGCCGGTGGTTTCGGTCAATCCGGAGCGTTCGCGCAAGGTACGCCGGGTGGTCTACACGGTGGCCATCCTCACACTTCTTCCCTCGCTCTACCTCACCTACAACATGCTGCGCCAGTCGCGCTTCTCGGCCAATGCCGACCGCTTCATCTCGCAGCAGTTCAACTTCCCGTCGACCCAGGTGCTCAGCAAGAGCGCGACCATCTCCCATGGCGAAAAGACCATCACCGTGACTCTTATCGGCAAGGTGCTTCCCCCGGATTCGTTAAAACTCGCCCTTGCGCCACAGCTTAAGAACTATGGGCTTGAGGGGGCTAAACTCCACATAATCCAGTCGGACTCCCCCGACCTCTCCGAACTCAAGAACGGGATGCCCACCATGAGCGACATCTATGAGCTTGCCCGCACGTCGATATCCTCGCAGCAGGTGACCATCGACTCCCTCAGGAGCATCATAGCCCTCTCCCAAATCAACGACACAATATCGGGCCGCATAGCCCCGGAGGTGAAGGTGCTTTTCCCGCAAGTGGAGGAGATAGCCGTGACCCGTGGAGTCTTCGGCAACATAGACAGCCAGCGGCTTGACACGGTCAACATGGCCTTAGTGAAATATTCGTCTCCGCTATCAGCAGCAAAGCAGCAGGAATTCGAGAAATATCTTAAAGCCCGTCTGCGTTACAATTCGCTAACTCTTATCAATATAGGCAACCAAGTTGATTTCCGCAGGAATAAGGGCACCGCGGAACAGAAACATAAAGAATCCAAGGAAAGCGCAAAGAAATGACAGCCGACAACAGCATGACCGCCATCCCGGGCGGACTGACAGAGACGGGCCCGTTCACCATTCCGGCCAACCTGAAAGGGAAGAAGGTGGTGCTCGTCAACCACGCCGACACACTCGGCGGAGCTGCGATAGTGACATTCCGTCTCATGCAGGCCCTCAGACGCGAAGGCATCGACGCACGCATGGTGGTCTTCACCAAGACATCTCAGGAAGAGAACATCTCTAAAATCTACACGCGTTTCTTCAGGGCTATGTCATTCTGTCTGGAGAGACTATGGCTGCTCCCTTCGCTCGGATTCAAATATGACAACCTCTACAAGGTGTCAACCGGTAATTTCGGACTGAATATCCACAGGCATCCCTGGGTGAAGGAAGCCGACATAGTCTGCCTCAACTGGATAAACCAGGGACTCATGAGCCTCGATGGAATCCACAAGCTCCACGCCGCAGGCAAAAAGATAATATGGACGCTCCACGACATGTGGGCCATGACGGGAATATGCCATCACGCATATGAATGTGACCACTATCTCGACGAGTGCGGATGCTGCCAGTTCCTGGCGGGAGGAGGGACGCCAACCGACCTTTCCCATAAATACTGGAAAAAGAAACATCACGTCTATGCCGGAGTCCCTATAACCTTCGTCACCGTGAGCCACTGGCTTGAGGAGTGCGCGCGCCATTCATCACTGCTGAGAGGGAGGAAAATCCTCACAATCCACAATCCCTTCCCGACCGAACAGTTCTATTGCACACCGCCCCGTGAACTCTACAGTCTTATGACTCCGGAGAAGCCCAATGTGCTGCTATTCGGGGCCGCACGCATAGACGACCCCATCAAGGGGCTCGACTATACTATCGACGCACTCAACTACATCTTCGACAACCATCCGGAAATAGCGAGCAAGACGGCCATCTATTTCTTCGGCCACATAAAGAACCCGCAGGCCCTTGACCGCCTGCGCTTCTCCCACCGCAACCTCGGGATGATATCGGATTTCAAGATAATCCGCTATCTGTGTTCCGTGGCGAAGGTCATAATCTCCACATCACTCTACGAAACCCTACCGGGAACCCTAATCGAGGGTCAGGCCGGAGGCGCGCTCCCCGTGACCTTCGGACGCGGAGGGCAGAACGATATAGTGGAGCATAAAAAGACCGGCTATATAGCCCGCTACAAGGACTCGCGCGACGTGGCCGAGGGAATCATGTGGGCGCTTAAAGCCAACGTGCCGCGCGAGGAACTCCACAAGTCTGTGGAGAGGCGCTTCAATGCCTGGCATATAGCACAGGAATACATAAAACTGTTTTCAGAAGAGATTGGTTAAAGTATGAAAGTATTGATTGTCGGAGCAGGAGGTTTCATCGGGGGCTTCATAGCCCGCGAGGCATTGAAGCGCGGATACGAGACATGGTGTGGCGTGCGCGAATCGACCTCCCGACGCTACCTGACCGACCCGGCCCTGAAATTTCTCACCCTCGACTATGAAGACTCCGCGAAGCTCCGCGAGAGCGTTGCCTCGCAGGACTGGGACTATATCGTCTATAATCTCGGAGCCACAAAATGTGTCAATTTCAGTGATTTCAACCACATAAACTTCACTTATCTCCGTAATTTCTGCGAAGCGCTCACCGAGAGCGGCAAAATTCCGAAGAGATTCGTCTACATGTCCTCCCTGTCGGCCCTCGGCCCCGGCGACGAAAAAGCCTACAGTCCGTTGAAAGGAGACATGATTCCGCAGCCAAACACGCGCTACGGACTCTCAAAGATAAAGGCCGAAACCTATCTCCAGACCCTTCCGCAATCATTTCCATGGATTATCCTACGTCCGACAGGTGTCTACGGGCCTCACGAGCAGGACTATCTGATGATGATAAAGAGCATTGACTCCCATTTTGATTTCGGGGTGGGATTCCGCAGGCAGATGCTCACATTCATCTATGTCGAGGACCTTGCACGCGCCATATTCGAGGCCCTCGAGCATGCCCCCCTCCACAAAAAATATATAATCTCCGAATCCAGGGCCTACTCCCAGAAGGAATTCCGCTCAATCGTGGCCAAAGAGCTCGGACGCCGGTTTGTAGTGCCTGTGCGGCTTCCGCTGTGGGCATTGAAAATCGCATGCAAGGTGTCGGAAAAATACGGGGCGGCAAAAATGCAGGCCGTGACGCTCAATTCGGATAAATACAACATCATGGCCCAGCGCAACTGGAACTGTGACACTTCGGAGGCCGAGCGCGACTTCGGATTCCGCGCCCGAATCGACCTCGAAGAGGGAATACGCCGTACAGTCCGCGCCTACCGCAACGAAAAGAGAGTAGAGAAATAAGGGGTACATAAATTCAGGAATTAAATAAACAACAGATTTATAGACTGCCTAAATCTATAAGCAAGATACTGACTATTATTTATCATCATGAACCGACGACCGCCATATTGGATGATTGCGATAATCCTGCTGTTCCTGCTGCCGGTGTTCTCTTTCCCCGTGCTTCTCGGGAATATAGCCGAAGGGGACGAAGCGGCAAAGACTTTCGTGTGGATTTATCCATTCTACATGCTCCTGTCGGCATGGCTCGCCTACAGCGCCTACAGCACGCGCTCCTATGTGAGCTGGATACTCCTGATTCTGATGGCTCTGTCGACTTTAGCCGTATGGCTATTAGTGACGGGATGCGGATTATGACAGACAAGTCATCTTAACAAGATAATAAAATGAAACTGCTGATTATCAACGGCCCGAATTTAAATCTTCTCGGCACACGGGAGCCTGAAATATATGGAAACCGCACGTTCGAGTCATATCTCGTGGAACTGCGCGGGATGCTCGACGGCGACGAGGTGGAATATCTCCAATCGAACCACGAAGGGGACATAATAGATTTCCTCCACAACACGGATGCCGACGGGGTGATACTCAACGCGGGCGCCTATACCCACACGTCGCTCGCCATCGCCGACGCTATAGCAGGCATAAGCACCCCTGTAATCGAAGTCCACATATCGAACACGGCTTCGCGGGAGGCTATACGCCACACCTCGCTGATAGCCCCGGTGTGTCGCGGAACTATCACCGGCTTCGGACTGAATTCATATTTCCTTGCCGCGCAGGCATTCGTGATGGGTCATGTCAGCTGAAATCGGCGACTATATCTTAGCCCACATCTCGCCTGAGCCAGAGCATCTTCACAGGCTTTACCGCCGGACGCATCTGCGCCATCTCTATCCGAGGATGTGTTCGGGACATCTGCAAGGGAGGGTGCTCGCCATGCTCTCGGCCATGATATCGCCGAAGAGGGTGCTCGAATTAGGAACCTACACAGGCTACTCGGCCCTCTGTCTTGCCGAGGGACTGGCACCTGAGGGGACTGTGCACACAATCGAGGTGGACGACGAGATGGCCGACGAACTCACGGAACTGTTTTCGAGCGCTCCGGGGGGCGACAGGATACGCCTCCATATAGGCGACGCGGAAGAAATAATCCCGCAGATAGATGAAAAATGGGACCTCGTCTATATCGACGCAAACAAGCGGCGCTATGCGGAATATCTTGACGCTGTGTTGCCACGACTTCGCGAGGGAGGCTTCATAATCGCCGACAACACGCTGTGGGACGGCAAGGTGACGGACACGGAGAGCAACCACGACGCCCAGACCGTGGCCCTCGACCGGTTCAACACAATAGCGGCCACGCATCCCGGGCTCGAGACGGTGATACTCCCGATGCGCGACGGACTTACATTAATGAGAAAGAAAACTACGGTTTAACCAGTTTGCGGACTTTGGCCGCGTCGGCTTCGAGCTGGGCACGGAGTTTGTCGATAGACTGGAAACGCTGCTCGCCACGGAGATAGCTGACAAACTCTACGATAATCTCTTCCTCGTAGAGATAGCCCGTATAGTCGAGTATATGGGCTTCAATCGAAATTTTGCCAGGCGCGAGAGGGTCGCTGACGGTCGGACGGAAACCGATGTTGACCATGGCGGGACGCCTGACGCCGTCGGGAGTCACGACAACAGCGGCATAAGCTCCGGGCTTGGGGATAAGCACTTCCTTGTCGGCCGGCATGAGGTTGGCAGTTGGAAAGCCAATCTTACGACCGAGATGCTCGCCGTTTTTCACCACCCCGCGCAGACAGTAGTTGTGGCCAAGAGACTCCGCAGCCTTTTCGGGAGAGCCAGTAAGGAGACTGTTGCGAATCAGTGAGGAACTGACACGCGAAGCCGCACCACGATATTCAGGAGCCTGAATCACTTCCACCCCCACTTCCGCCCCGAGACGGCGATAGTCGTCGAAAGCCCCCGGACGGTCATGACCGAAACGGTTGTTGAACCCGAGGACAAGGGCGTCGATGCCATAGGAGCGATGGAGCATGGAGAGGAATTCCTTGGCGCTCTTATAGCGAAGGCGGTCGTTGAAAGCGAGCATGATGATATCCTCGGCCCCGGCCTCGTCGAGAAGACGGAGACGGTCTTCGAGCGATGTGAGCAGGCCAGGAGATTCGAGCGGCCTCACGATTGAAAGCGGATGGCGCGAAAAGGTTATGACCGCAGGGGTGAGCCTGCGGGTTCCAGCTTCGAGGCGAAGATAGTCAATCAGGAACCTGTGTCCGAGATGGACGCCGTCGTACATGCCCACGGCTGCGATGCGCCGTCGCGATGAGTCGCTTTTGGTTATGATTCTCATGATAGCTTAACGTATTGGAGAGGGGGATTGTTTCAGGTTGGAACTCAGGATTGTTTCAGGAATTTTCGGCCATGAAACCGGCGAGGAGGTCGGCAAATTCATCGCCGGGACGGACGAGCACGGCCTTATAGCCGTAGGAGCGGGCGGCATCGACATTCTTTTGCGAATCATCGAAAAAGAGGGTCTCGGCGGGATCCATGTGGCCGAGACGCGAGGCATAGTCGAAAATCTCCCTGCCCGGTTTGCAGCACTTAGCCTCATAGGAAGTGAAGATACCGTCGAAATAGTCGGCCATCTCCATCCCTTCGACGCGGAAGGCTTCGGCAATCCTGCTCTCCATCATAATCGGGTTGGTGTTGGAAAGAAGAAGGACACGATAGTCCTTGCGGAGTTCACGCAAAGCTTTGAGACGCTCCACAGGGATGCCTATAAGGAATTCGTTGAAAGCCTCATCGATTTCGGCATCAGTGACCGAAGGGTCGCGGAAGAGCGGGCGGACGCGGCGGTGGAACTCCTTGGCGTCAATCTCCCCTGCCTCAAGGGCGAGGAATTCGCCCTGCTGGCCATAAAGGCCAAGGAATTCATCGGGATTCTCCATGCCAAGCTTGCGGAAAGCCCTGACGCAACGCTCGCGGTCAAGGTCCATTATGACACCTCCAAGGTCGAAAAGCAGATTCTTTATCATCAGATTATGTTGTTTTCAGGACAGCAGACAGGCCATATCTCACGCCATGTTCCATCCTAACTATCAATAAATTATCCAAAAGTCAGACTTCACGGGTCCATACTTTTGCTATTAAACCCCTCAAAGTTACATAAAAAACACGATTTTTTAGTAACTTTGCGCTTTAATTGGCGAAAGTATATCCCCATATCATATTTTGAAGCGTGGAAACAAAATACATTTTTGTCACGGGCGGCGTGGTTTCGTCACTCGGTAAAGGAATCATTTCTTCCTCTTTAGCCTGCCTTCTGAAAGCGCGCGGCTACAGGGTCACTATCCAAAAGTTCGACCCCTATATCAACATCGACCCCGGAACCCTGAATCCTTACGAGCACGGGGAGTGCTACGTGACAGTCGACGGTCACGAGGCGGACCTCGACCTCGGCCACTACGAACGCTTCACAAATATCCAGACCACAAAGGCAAACAACGTGACGACCGGACGCATCTACAAGAGCGTCATAGAGAAGGAACGCCGCGGCGACTATCTCGGAAAGACCGTACAGATCATCCCGCATATCACGGATGAAATCAAGCGCAACGTGGTGGCACTCGGCAACACGGGCAATTTCGATTTCGTCATTACGGAAATCGGCGGCGTCGTTGGCGACATCGAGTCGCTACCCTTCCTTGAAGCAGTGCGCCAGCTCCGATGGGAACTGGAGGACAACAGCCTCTGCGTCCATCTCACCTATGTGCCCTTCATCGCAGCGGCCAAGGAACTTAAGACCAAGCCGACACAGCACTCTGTCAAGCAACTACAGCAGCTCGGCATACAGCCTGACATCCTCGTGCTGCGTACAGAGCACGATATCCCGACGGCAATGCGCAAGAAAATCGCGCAGTTCTGCAACGTGGCGCCCGACGCCGTGGTGCAGAGCGCGGACGCAAGGAGCATCTATGACGTGCCCGTGCTCATGCACGAGCAGCATCTCGACGAAATTGTGCTCCGCAAGATGGACATAGAACCACAGGGACAGCCCGACATGGGCCCATGGAAGGAGTTCCTGACAAAAATGCGCACAGCTGAAAAAAAGGTGAGCATAGGGCTCGTCGGTAAATACGTGGAGCTTCAGGATGCCTACAAGTCAATAAACGAGGCTCTTTTCCAGGCGGCCACCTATGCCGACCGCATACTTGACCTGAAATATATCCACTCCGAGAGACTGACAGCCGAGAATGTCGACGAACAGCTCGGAGAGCTCGACGGAGTGATAATAGCCCCGGGCTTCGGACAGAGAGGCATCGAGGGAAAATTCGTGGCACTGGAGTGGTGCCGCACTCACGACGTGCCTACATTCGGCATCTGCCTCGGCATGCAGTGTATGGTAATAGAATTCGCCCGCAATGTGCTCGGGCTAAAGGAAGCGAACTCCACGGAGATGCAGCCCCACACCCCCGACAATGTGATAGACCTCATGGAGGAGCAGAAGTCAATATCCAACATGGGTGGCACAATGCGCCTCGGGGCCTATGACTGCGAGCTGCTTCCCGGCTCCAAGGCCGCCAAGGCCTACGGCAGCACCCGTGTCAGCGAGCGTCACCGCCACCGCTTCGAGTTCAACAACGACTACCGCCGGCGCTTCGAGGAGGCGGGGATGAAATGCGTGGGCGAGAATCCCGCGACACATCTTGTGGAGGTCGTCGAACTGCCTGACCACAGATGGTATATAGGCACACAGTACCATCCCGAATATTCATCGACAGTGCTCTCACCCTCACCGCTTTTCATGGACTTCGTGAAATCGGCGATAGCATATGGAGAGGAACGGAACATTGAAAAATTTGACGAAAAATAATGGATAGAAATTCAATTATCGGCCTATTGTTAATGGGCCTCATCATCTTCGGCTTCACCTACATCAACCGTCCCTCGGCAGAGGAACTGGAACGTCAGCGCATAGAGCGCGAGCAGATGGAGGCGCAGGAAGCCCAAAAGGCCGCCGACCCGGGCGCGCTGAAATTTGACTCCATCACCGCCGCTGAAATCGCCACCATCAAGAGCACGGTGCGCGAACTCGGCACGACCGACAGCGTCAGCGGGCTGACGAGGCTCAAAGTCGACAAGGCCGACCTGACCCTCAATGCCGACGGGACATTGGAAGGCACAGTTGACGCCGACGGACGCCAGGTAGCGGTGGCCGACCTTCTTGACAATTCAAAGGCCCTGTCGGTGACTACAGGCATCCCTGCGGTCAACAATCTCCGCAAGTCACTGGCCACAGCCGCTCGCTACCGAGGCTTCGCACGCCACCTTTCGGGCGACTCCACAACCGTGAAACTCGAGAATAAGCTTCTCAGCCTCGAAATTTCCAATAAAGGAGGTGTGATTTCACGCGCCACGCTCCGCGACTACGACAGCTATGACTCCACGAAAGTGGCCCTGCTCTCACCCGAGACCGACCTCTACAGCTTCACGCTGACTTCGGCCAACCAACGCTTCGACACCCACGAATTCTACTTCACTCCTGTGGAGGTCAGCGACTCGTCGGTGCTGATGCGTCTCGACCTCGGCGACGGAGCCATGTGGGGCATCCGATACACGCTCCCTTCTGACGGCTATCTCGTGGACATCGACATAGTGCAGGAGGGGATGCAGAGCATCATCCCGACCTCTGTGGCAAGCATGGACTTCACATGGCACCAGAAGATGCGCCGAAACGAGGCCGGCAGAGTGTTCGAGGAGAGAAATTCCGCGCTCTATTATATGTATACCGACGGCGATGTCGACAACCTCAGCGAGGGGGGCGACGACACGGAGGAAATCAACCAGCGCCTCAAATGGGTGAGCTGCAAGAACCAGTTTTTCTCGGCTGTGCTCATGGCACGCACGAATTTCACCGGCGGACAGCTCACGAGCAGCGAGCTGAAGGACAATCCCGATTTCATCAAGGAGATGAACATCGACATGACGCTCGAATACTCGGCATCGCAGGCCAATCCTGCAAGTTTCGTGATGTATCTCGGCCCCAACTCATATCCCGTGATGGAGGAAATCGAGGACAAGATATTCCCTGACGAGAACATGCACCTGACGAAGCTTATCCCGCTCGGATGGCCGATTTTCCGCTGGATCAACACCCTCATCGTTATCCCGGTGTTCAATATCCTCGGGTCGTTCATCTCAAACTACGGCATCATCATCCTGCTGCTGACCATATTCATAAAGCTGCTTCTCTTCCCCTTCACCTACAAGAGCTATATGTCGCAGGCCCGCATGCGCCTGCTCGCTCCTGAAATCAAGGCCATCAACGACAAGTATCCCGGCAATGAGAACGCCATGAAGCGCCAGCAGGAGACCATGGCCCTCTATTCACGCGCGGGAGCCAATCCGCTTTCGGGCTGCCTGCCGATGCTGCTCCAGATGCCTATACTCGTGGCTATGTTCTGGTTCTTCCCGTCGGCCATAGAGCTGCGCGGAGAGTCATTCCTCTGGGCCAAGGACCTCTCGGCTCCCGACGCCATAGTGTCGTGGACAGCCAACATACCTTTCATCTCAAGCACTTTCGGCAACCATATCAGTCTCTTCTGCCTCCTGATGACGGTGACCAACATCATCTATACGCGCATCAACATGCAGAACCAGCCTTCGTCGGGGATGCCGGGCATGAAGTGGATGATGTATCTGATGCCGGTGATGTTCCTTTTTATCTTCAACAACTATGCCGCCGGCCTGAGCTACTATTATTTCCTCTCGCTGCTCATCACCATCGTGCAGACCTATATCTTCCGCAAGTGCGTTTCTGAAGAGAAGATGCGCGCGAAGATGGCCGAGAGCGCACGCAAGCCCAAAAAGAAATCGGGCTTCATGGTGCGTCTCGAAGAGGCCCAGCGCAAGCAGCAGGCAATGCTCCGCGAACAGCAGAAGCGCCAGGGACGCAGATAAATCCGCAGGAAATAAAAATCCATACAGAGTCTCCTATTCGAGACTTAACCCATACGGCACTCCAGAAGCCATGTGTCTGGCTTTTGGAGTGCCTTGTTTATAGCGCCATACAAAGGCCCTGCATAGAGGGGAAATGTTATATAAAAATTTTTATATATATAAGTTTTTTTATATAAGTAACAGCAATTATTCTATATGACACATATTGGGATAATTTATTAATTATTGTTTTCAATTGTTAATGCACATTGGGAGGGGGAGTATGCAATTTGAGGCTCTGAGGGCATTTGTTTCATCTTGGCGGGGTAATTCAGAACAACGGAGAAGTGTTTTAGGATAATTTTATTGTTAAAAAACATATATTTTTTTGGCGCAGAGAGGGTTTTAGGGCTAACTTTGCCCCCGATTTTAGAGGCTCTTTTAAAATTCCAGTCAATTTTGAGCCGAGAATTTTTAGACGGACATGGTCAATATGATGATATAAACGCCTTTGTCCCAAACAGATTAACAAATCCTTTATGAAGAAATTCTTATTATCGGCCATCGCAGTCACTTCAATCTGCGGCATCACCCGGGCCGAAGGCTACCAAATCAATTCACTTTCTGCAAAACAAATCGGCATGGGCCATACGGGTATCGCCCTGAAACTTGGAGCCGAGAGCATGTTTTTCAATCCCGCCGGCATGGCTTTCATGGACAAGACCCTCGACCTGAGCGGCTCCGTCACCGGTATCATGCCCACATGCACCGCCACTGTCAACGGAAAGGATTACGAGACCGACAACGGCGTCTCCACCCCTATCGGAGTCCATGCAGCCTTCTCCATATATGACAATCTCAAGGCGGGAGTATCGTTCTACACCCCCTATGGCTCATCGATAAACTGGACCGACAACTGGCCCGGAGCGGTGCTCAACCAGAATGTCAACCTGAAGGTGTTCACAATCCAGCCCACCGTGGCATGGGCCATCACCCCGAAACTTTCAATCGGAGCCGGCGCGATGATTTCATGGGGCACCGTCGACCTTAACAAGGGACTCGTTTCAGCCGAGACCATGGACAAGTCCATCGCAATGCTCCAGAGCCTCAACCAGCTTCCCGCTGAAACGCCCATGTTCGGCACCACCACTCCCGCCTCCGTCAATCTCAACGGCAAGGCTGACATAGTCGTAGGCTTGAACGTAGGAGCGATGTATAACGCCACCGACCGACTGACATTCGGCGCGTCATTCCGCTCAAAAATGGCCATGAGGGTCAAATCGGGCGACGCATCCGTGAAATATGCCAACGCCGTGGCTCAGAATATCCTCGGTGAGAACCTCGACCTGCTCAATGCCGCCAACTTCAAGGCGGAGATGCCGGCTCCCTGGGTGCTCGGATTCGGGGTGTCATACAAGCCTGTCAATAAACTCACGCTTGCTTTCGACGCCCGTCTGACCGGCTGGCACGCCTATAAGAGACTCGATATCGAATTCCTGAGCGAACAGCTCACTCCCTACAACCAGAACATCGCCAAGAAATATAAGAATTCATGGTGCTACTCACTTGGCGCGCAATATGCGGTGACCGACCGTTTCGACGCCCGCCTCGGACTGATGGTCGATACATCTCCCGTCAACAAGAAATATTACAACCCCGAGACTCCGGGCATGACCAAGATTGAGCCTACTTGCGGCCTTTCATTCCGCCCCATCCCGAGACTTTCAATCGACGTGGCGTTCATGTATGTGGCCGGCCTCGGGGTCGACGGAGTCTCATGTGAGTATGAAGACCTTCTCGGCAAGATGATGCCCGCCAAAGTGGCCCAGCAGCTCACTCCGGTGCTCGGAGCCGAGCAGGCAGCCGCTACCGCCTCGGCACTCGCAACCAAATTCGGCCTCTCGCCAAAGGGAGAACTCAAGGCCGACTACAAGCTCCACGCCTTCATCCCCTCAATCGGCATCAGCTACAGTTTCTAAGAGATTGTCTAAATTTTATAAATAATTAATCATGAGATTTCTAAATCAAATTTCCGGCCATCTTTAAATGCCTTATCGGCTGATTTTGCCAAGCCTCATCGGTCATAATGCCCGCATTATTCCCTCTTCAGCTCGCAAAATCACCTCGATAATCCATCTAAATCTGTCGCGGATAAAATTTAGACAATATCTAAGAAACTTTTTGTTATAAAATAACACATTTATTCACAAGAATATATAAATTTGTATTATTGCCAACCCCAATAATACAAATTTTTTTTATGCCTAAAATCACAGTTCAAAACATTCCAATCTCGATTCTATCCGTAAACGAACGGGACTATATCTCATTAACTGATATGGCAACGGCAAAAAACGGGGACAGTCGGGCTGCAGACATCATCAAAAATTGGATAAGAAACCGTTATACAATTGAATTTATCGGTACTTGGGAGTTGATTCACAATCCACATTTTAAAGTGGTCGAATTCGACAACTTTAAAATGCACGCCGGACTACCATCATTTGTACTGAGCGCTTCCGAATGGGTTGAACGGACAAATGCCATCGGCATAATTGTGAAAAAGGGACGTTATGGCGGTACTTACGCCCATAAAGATATTGCATTTGAATTTGGGTCTGCAATAAGCGTACCATTTAAACTTTATCTAATCGAGGAATTTCAGCGTCTTAAAGCTGAAGAACAAAAACTGATTGGATGGACAGCTAAACGAGAACTTTCTAAAATAAATTATAAAATACACACTGATGCTGTCAAGGAAAATCTCATTCCAACAGAAGTTACGAAAACTCAAGCAAATACAATATATGCGAGCGAAGCCGATGTACTTAACGTCGCTATGTTCGGGCTAACTGCCAAGCAATGGCGGGAAGCAAATCCTGATTTGAAGGGCAATATCCGGGATTACGCAACAATAAATGAATTAATAGCCCTATCAAACATGGAAAACCTTAATGCAGTATTTATCGAACAGGGAATAGCACAAGGAGAACGTCTGATTAAGCTCAATCAAATCGCAATACATCAGATGAATATTTTAGAAAAAGACGCTTTAAACAATCGTAAATTACTTAAATAACAATATATGAAACGATATCTTTATTTAGTGTTGCTGTCGGTGGTGTTTTCAACGGGGCGGGCACAGATGCTTGACGACGGGACGGCGAATGTGGTGAATTATTGGGCCGTGGGTGACTCGGCGGTCTACGAGATGCATACTATGGACTATAAAGTGGTCGAAGGCGACACCACAGTGACAAAAGACCTTGTCGAAAGGTTCTCCCTGCAACTGACCGACACTCTCCCCAACGGGGATATGATTTTCGAATACAGCGAGCTGCAATCGCCCGACAAGGCAAAAAGGGAGGCGGAAAAACTGATTAACGAGAAATTCAAAGGGATAGGAGACATTAAAGTCCAGCTCCTGACCGACCGGCTCGGCACATTCAAGGGCATCAACAATTGTGACAAGGTAATAGAAATCCTGAATAACAGCGGACTCCGCGACAGCCTGCGGGTGGCACTGCTCAACGAAAAAGCCATTGAGCTCCCGGAGACAGTCAACCGTGACTCGCTCGTCAACTTCGCCGTCGACATCGCATTTTCAGACAGGAGCATCAGAAAGATGCTCGGGCCGGTCATAGGACTCTTCGCTTTCAACGGGAAGAATGTGCAGCTCGGCGAGAATTTTACCGGCCTCAGCAAACAGCCTACAATCTTTGACGACCAAAGCTATGTCGACGTGAAAAGCAACATCAGTTTCTCGTCAATGGCAGAGCGGGGAGAAGGAATGGAGAGCATGATTCTGATAAGATACGACAACCTCTTTGACAGCGACCAGCTGACCGCCATCGCATTGAAAACCTTCGGGCGGGTAGTGACCGACAAAGAGATTGCCGACAAGGCACGGAAAGCCTACAATAATCCCGAGATGCCTTATGCGTTCATCAACGAGACCGGCTATCAGGTTATCGATGCCGACAGCGGAACCGTGATCCTCTACAGCAACACAATGACGGCATATGTCAACAACAAATATGATGTCAGGTCTTTTTCAATCGAATATCTCACCGAGGAGGAGCTGGCTGCCGAGTAGGGGACAAATTTTGCTTATTAGCCATTTTTTCGTTACTTTTGCATTTCATAACAAGGTAACGACCAATCATGAAGAGCAGGACACTTATTGCAGGTATTTTCGCGGTAGCCGTCGCCACGTCGCAAGTGGCGGCCCAGACTGCGCCCAAACTTTTCGAGACGCAGGAAAAGCGTCATGAAATCTACAATTTCCACGTCCTCAATCCCGACAATCCGGCCGATATGCTCAGTCTGCTCGGCGAACCGGCAATCGCCACAGATTCCGTGGCGGCAACGCCCGTCGACAGCACGGTCATATCGGAAGAGCCACTGGCACCCTACCGCACACTCCCCTCCTACTATATGCGTCCGGCGGTGTTCGACAGCTTCATGCTCCTCGACTCCATCAAAATCCCGCGCATGGGCGACGTTAACGCCGTGAATTTCAACGATTCAATCTACGGCTGGCTCGTCACCGACTTTTTCCATGGCCGCATGATACGCCAGGCCAAGCAGTCGTTTTTCGTCAACTACCCCTACATGGTGCTCTACGACGAAGCCTCCCTGCCCGAGCCTCCCAAGAAATTCGAAAGCCACGTCGACCCGGAGACGGCCAAAATCGTAATCGCTGAGGTGGCTCCCGTCACGGCTCCCGAGAAGCAGATGGAAGCCAAGTTCGAGCGACGCCACTGGCTGCGCACCTTCAACGGCTCGCTGCAGTTCTCCCAGGCCTATGTGTCGCCCAACTGGTATCAGGGAGGCAACAACAACCTCAACATGCTTGTCAACGCGTTCTACAATGTCAAGCTCAATCCCGCCTTCCACCCCAACTTCCTCTTCGAGACCACGCTCCAGTATAAACTCGGACTCAACAACGCCCCCGACGACGAACTGCGCGACTACAACATTTCGGAAGATATCTTCCAGTTCAACCTGCTCGCGGGCTACAAGGCCTCTAAACGCTGGTACTACTCGACCAACGTATCGTTCAAGACACAGTTTCTCAACAACTACAAGCCCAATAGCCACGAGCTTAAAGGCGCTTTCCTCTCTCCGGGCGAGCTCAACGTCGGCGTCGGTATGACCTACAACTATGTCAACCCCAAGAAGACCTTCACCTTCGACCTCTCGCTCTCTCCCTTCTCATGGAACATGAAGACCTGCACCAACCGCCGCATGGACGAGACCGCTTTCGGTATCGACAAGGGCCACAAGGTGGTAAACGAATACGGTTCGAGCGCGGAGGGAAAGGTGAGCTGGACAATCTGCGACAACATCAGCCTCCGCTCGCGGCTCTTCGTCTTCACCAACTATGACTATGCCTACGGCGACTGGGAAAACACGCTGTCGTTCAACATCAACCGCTTCCTGTCGACGCAAATCTACGTCCACATGCGCTACGACACCTCCACGCCGGAGTGCGATGACCGCGACTGGCATAAGTTCCAGCTCAAGGAGATACTTTCCTTCGGTTTCGCCTATAAGTTCTCCACGATTTAACCGTTTTTCCCTACCCCTCAGCCATCATCCTATATCATAGGGACATACACAACTCTCTCCCATGACAGCCGTCAGACTCCCGATATGCTCGCTATTCCTTGTCGCCGCCCTCATGCTTCATGGCGCGCCAAAGATTGTGGAGAAGAGCGCTCTCGAGGAGGTTCCCGCCACTTCGGAAATCATCGCCGGATATGACCACCCCGATTCCGTCACCGACCGGCTCGCTTCGCTGCCGCTACACTCCGTAGAAGGATTGTGGCGCTTCGCCTCCGAAGGCTCCCTCATGGCTATAGAGCGAGTCGGCGACGCGGACATCAGCAGCACAGAGGCCGGAACGATGGTCTACCGCATGGTAATTGTAAGGGCCGCAGACCTTTCGCTGCGCCCAGGAACGGTGATGGGCTATCTGACCCCCACGGCCAAGCGCGGGGTGTATGACGCAAGAATCTATACGGGACGCCACGACAACGGAACCTCCCTCCATTCACCCAAAACCTACACGCTGACACTCAACGACTCCGACAGCCGGGTGTCGATAAGCCGCTACGGCACGTCGCTGCGTTTCAACTGGTGGAAGCTGCTGCCATATATGTACCGCCATATTTTCACCCGCAAGGAGAAGAGTCCCGGTGAGATTCAGGGCTGCCTGAGGGTCTTCCCCCCACCCTCCATCCCCGCCGAACCACGCTATCTTTAAGCATCCTAAGAGCACTCCCAAAAGAATGAAATCCGTCGCCGCCATAATCCTGACCGCCTTGTCGCTGATACTCTCGGTGACACAGACTGCCCATGCCGACAGGACACTGCGCGGGAAGCTACGGCCCGACAAGGGGATGCTGAGGGCCAATGCCGGCTCCTCAACGCAGGCCGATTTCGACACAATCTTCTCTCCTTCCGACAGTCTGCTTGTCACAGCGGGCTACGACAAGCCCCTGAATTCGCGCACCGAGAGCCTTTTCATCACCAACCGCCTCGACCGCGAGCTGACGGAAGTCACTCTCCGGCTCTCCTACTCCGACGCCAAGGGGCGCATGCTCCACGAAGCCACGCACAAGCTGCGTGTGATAATACCCTCAGGAGCCACCAGACGCGTTGAATTTCCTTCCTGGGACCGTCAACAGACATTCTACTACCTCCACGGCAGAAAGCCGCGCACGGCCAATGTGAGCCCCTTCGATGTGGCCTGCAAGGTTGAGTCGGCAGTGGTCAGCCCGGAGCGATAAAAAAACAAATAACTATGACAGAATTTCTTTCGGAATACCATCTTCTCGGCCTCGCTATCGGGGTCTGCACTTTTCTTATAATAGGTATATTCCATCCCGTGACAATCAAGTGTGAATATTATTTCGGTACGGGGTGCTGGTGGTGCTTCCTGTTGCTCGGGCTGGGGGGAATAGCGGCCTCGGTGATGGTGGGCGATGTCTTCTGGTCGTCGCTTCTGGGGGTCTTTTCCTTCTCGTCGTTATGGACCATAGGGGAGATTTTCGAGCAGAAGAAACGAGTGGAGAAAGGGTGGTTTCCGGCAAATCCCAAACGCAAGAGAACCATGCCTGAAAAGGACTCTCCTGTTGAATAGGGTACAGAAATTCAGAAATGACAGAAATAACAGATTAATTTTTATTTGGAGTAAAGGGCGAGAGGGATGGGAGGAATGGGACCAATGGGGCTGATGAGACTAATGACAGCTAAAAGCACATAAGGGACAAAAATTTTTGTCCCTTATGTGCGTTCTGTGCTCTATAGACGATTAATTTGCTTAAAATTAATCTGTTATTTCTGTCATTTATGAATTTCTGTACCTCTCTCAGTCGGTGAGGGGGGTTAGAGGTGTCGGGCGACTTGGGTGGCGATTTGGGTCATGCCTTTCACCGTGGGATGGCCGGCCTGCTTGTCGATGTCCTTCAGCATGATTGCCTCGACTCCGTGGCGGCCACAGAGGGTGAGAATTGATTCGGTGATTTCGGGACGGAGCTCGCTGTTGACTATAAATTTCACTTCCGTAGCGGGATAATAGTCGCCTATCAGCGTCAGCATCCTGTCGAGGGCGGGACGGAAGGTGTAATAGTCGGGATTGGCGGAGTCATACTCCCCTACCTCTACCCCGGCCCAGGAGTCGTTTGTGCCACCGAAAATCAATATCATGTCGGGCGAACCGAGGTCCTTTACCCTCGTGAGGAAGGAGCGGTCGGAGTAATCCTCGCCGTTATAGCCCCGGTTGCAGATAGTAGCGCCAGAAAAGGAGTTGTTGGTCACGAGACGCAGGCCCTTGTCGCGTATGAGCTGCTGCCACCACGTCTGCTTCACGTCGCTGACATCGGTAAGCTCGGGATTCGGGACGGTGAAATACCACACATAGTTGGTGTCGGGGCTTACAAAGCCCTGAAAGGTGGAATAGGAATCGCCGAGTATCGACACCCCGGGACGCGAATCGCGCGCCGAGACAGCCAAGGAGGCGGCTACAGCGAGGACGACAACGAAAGGAAGCAGAAACTTGCGCATGGTGGCCGTAATTTTAGACAGTTTCTTATTTTACGATAAATTTCCTGTGGTTGCTCACGTAGATTCCGGCGGGGAGACCGGTGGCTTCGCCGAGGGAGTCGGCCACCTTGACGCCGTGGAGATTATAGACGGCACTGTCTGTGGCGGTGTCGACAATGACATCGTCGATGCCGGCCTCATAGGTCTCACGATATTCCTTTTCGGTCATGACAGTGAAGCTTGCCGGAGAGCCTGCGGGAACGCTCAGATAGGCCTTGTTGCGGGGCATATAGTCGACGTCGCTTGTCACGAAGCCGAGTTTGCCGTCGGGGAGGATGGCGGCCACGCGCATGGTTTCCCTGTCGTTGGCCACACGGTTGACGTGGCGGTACTTATGGTTGCAGAAGTAGACGCCCTTAAGGCAGTTGCCTGCTACGGGAGCGGCGGGAGCGCCACCGATGTCAAGACGGTTGGCGGAGACATCGGCCGAGGAGCACTTCATGATGACCGGGGTTTCGGCGGGAACCACGCCGCTGACCTCGCTTATGACGGCTATGGCGCGCCCGGTGTCGATTCTCGACACATACCACGCGCTGACGCCCTGCGATGCCACGGAGAAGGGGAAACCCGCATAGAAGGATGCATAGTGAGCATCATCGGCTGCAAGGTCGGGAGCCACACCGAAATAGTTGTCGCCCTGAGCCTCGATTGGCTTCACGCGCCAGTAGCGCCACGTGCCCTTGCCCGAATCGGAGAGCATACCCTCCTCGCAGTCGCCCGCTTCGGCGTCGGCAAGATATTTGGTGAAAGAGCTGTTTGTGGCATAGAGGAGATATGTCTCCTTGAGGGAGCTGACGGCGCGCACCTTCATATAGTAGTCGATGATTTTGTGGATACCGGTGCCCTGGGCGGTGACGTCGAATTCATTAGAGCCCTGGGCGAGTCGGAAGTACATCACCGAGGCGGGGTCAGAGAGGGTTCTGTCGTGGCCGGTCCAGAGCTCGATGGCACGGAGCTCGGCTGACGAGGCCCCCATATCGATTGTACCTTTGTCGTCAAGCACATATATGTAGCGCCCGCTCATATGATTGTCCACACGGTAGTAACCGTCGGCGGGGACTTGCGCCACAGCTGTCGCAGCCGGGACCATGAGCAAGCCCAAGAGGATTCCTGATAATTTCATGGATAAGTGAATATTGATATTTTAATGTGATGGATTGGTTGATAATGATTTGAAGTTGCAAAGTTAACTAAAAAAAGGAGAAAAAGGACAATTAAAATGTTAAAATAATAAGGGCACGGAATGGATGCAAACAAGCGATGGCCGACCCCACATATTCAGGACGTTCCGGGGATGGGTAAGCAGCTCACCTTGGCTCGGCAGGGCCTCACGGCCTCACCGGCAGGGAACAGGAGCTACTGTTGGAATTATTCAACTATAGTGAAACGTCCTGAATATGTAGGGTCGGCCATCGCTTGGAAACTGACGGGAAAGTCAGAAAACATTCAGACAGTCTCCTGTCAGAGCCGATTTTATCGGACAGCTCCGGATCTTCAGCGAAGCTCCGGAGCTGCCGTAGGGGAGCATGTCAGGGTCAGGCCCCGACACGCTTTAAGGAATGAATCAATCGTTGGTCACGCAGACAGCCACGCGGTTGAGCACGGGGTCGGTGAAGGGAGGAGCCTGGGTTTCGGTCATGCCGGAAGCCTTGATGCGGTCAGCGGCGATGCCGAACTTGGAGGTGAGTGTCTTGGCCACAGCCTGTGCGCGCTCGGCGGCGAGACGCATGTTGAGCTTGAGCGAGCCGGTGCCCTTGTCGGCATAGCCGGTCACTGTCACCTTGGCGTTGGGGTTAGCCTTGAGATACTCGGCGATTTCCTCGAGTTTCACCATCTCATAGACAGAGATATTGGTCTTGGAGATTGTGAAGAAGATGTCGCGGCTGATAGGCTCTGCGACAGTCTTCTCGACAGTCTGAACCTTGGCGGGAACTTCGACGATTTTCTCCACGATCTTCTCCTGGACTACAATCTGGGGCTCTACGACTGGTTTCTTACGCTTGGTGTAAGAGGGACCGAAGGCATATTTCACACCTACGAGACCGTTGAAATACCAGTCGCTGTTGCCGGCGTGTTTGGAGTTGTAGCCGTCGGGGAGGGTGTTGGCCTGGAGTTCGAGGCCGAGTTTCCACTGCTCGGCGATGCGGAAGTCAACGGCTGCGCCCATGCGGAACACGAAGCGGGCCTTTGTGCCGGTCCAGTTGTCGCGGAGCACCTGGAAGCCTGCGTCCTCGCTGAGGGCGGCGTTGATAGCGTTGGCTTCCTTGTTCTTATAGCCGATGTTGACACCGAGACCTGCGAGGAGGTTCACGTCGACGAGACGGTCGGGGTTGAAACCGCCGATGAGATTGGTGAGGTTGAACGTACCGTCGATCATCGGGGCAACGTAGTTCCACTTCCAATCGTGCTTGCCTTCAAAGTTGATTGAAGCCTTGCTCTGCCAGCTGTTGACCGACAGACGGGCACCGAAGAGGGGCGTGAACTGGCGACCGAAAGCTATCTGGGCGTTGGGAGCGAGAAGGTCACCGAATTTGGTCTCACCAAGAGTCTCCTGGGCGCCGAACTGAAGCTGGCCATACCAGTAGGGGTTGAACACATATTCAAATTCCTCCGCCGCTTCCTGGGCAGTAGCGGTGAGTCCTGTTAGGACCACCCCTACTGACAGTAATGTTTGCTTTATTGTCATTTTTTTATCTTTCTTGAAAGGTTGATAGAAATTTGAGCCAATCTAAACTGCTGATGTTTAAATCAGTCCATTATTCGACAGAGATGTAGAACTTGCGGGTTGAAGTAGCTCCGTGGTAGTCGAGCGAAGAGTAGACGATTTCATAGGTATATCCCTTGGCTGCAGCAGGAAGCTTGAGGGCAACGGCAGTGTCGGTGCCACTGATTACCTTGTTGAAATAGCCGTCGGCATTAGCGATGTCGCGGAGAGAAGTGTTCTGCTCCTCAACACCATTATCATTCTTCTTGTAGACCTTGGTCACAGCGACATACTTGCGGAATGAAGGAACGAGCATTTCGGCAGTGTAGCTGGTCGGGTGGAGCACGATACCGTCGCCGCCTGCAAGTCTAAGCATGGTGGGGAGAGTAGAGCTGTTGCTGACCTGATGGAGCTGGCCGTCGCCTGCGCTGTAGAGCATGGTCACCTGGAGATAGTGGTTGGGATCGTCGAGCACACGGTTGATGCGGTTGATGAAGCCGTTGACCTTGCCGATGTAGTTGTTGACAGTGCCGAGGTAGCCGTTGACCTTGTTTTCGATATTGCCTACGAGACGGTCAAATTCACCATCGATATTGGTTTTGAACTCCTCCATCTTTTCCTTCATCTGTTCGTTGATCTTCTTGGCAATTTCGCCTATAGCCTTCTGGAAGGCTGCATCAATTTCACCGCTCGCTCCCTCAAGAGCACCATCGAGAGCTTCTTTAAGCTTTGTCTCAAGCTCATCGAAATCATCGAAAATGACTTCGGTCTCCTTAGTCTTACCAATGATTTCATCAGTCATCACACCATTTTCCACCTTATATATATCTATAGGCTGAATGGTTGCCTTCAGCTCAAGACCCTCAAGATTAACGGTGACATTATCGAAGCTGAAACCTAAGCTAATTCCATCAAGATTGAAAGAGAAATCAGGAATCGTGATGTTCAATTTATCGCCGAGCTTGAAGTCTTCAATCGGGGAGATTGTGGGGATGTTCTTGATATTCTTGCCATAGAGGAACTTGTAGCTGAGGGGATGGAAGGTGGTAGCAGCCATGCCGAACTCAGAGTAGGTGGCGTTCTTAAGAGTGTTGTACTTGGGAGTGCCGTCCTCATTGAAAGAGTCGAATTCGTCATATGACCATCCGGCGCGCACACCGAGAGCGGGGAGCTTGTTGTTGAACTGGTCGGCAACGAGCTTGGCAAGAGCGACCACGTCGCTGACAGAGCGGTCACGGATACCTTTGAGGAGCTCCTTGGCATTGCTCTGGAAGTTTTCGTCGAGCGACATCTTGACATCACCAATCTTGGAGATGGGGAGAAGAGCCTCAGACTTGTAGAAACCATTGGGAACTTCTGCCTCATTGGCGCGGCTGTAGCCGAACATGATTTCTTCGTCGCACTTCTCAAGAGCTGAAAGAGTTGCGGGAGAAGCAACGCCACGGCTGTTGACGAGTTCGAACTCAGCACCTTCGAGGTTGACATTTGCGGGGTTGACCGACATGTAGACAGAACCGAGGCTCATCTGCTCTTTGGTCTTGTCGCCGTCGTAGAGGATACCGTCGAATGTTTCCGGCTCGATGCCGAGGGCGGCCTTGTCGTCGTTTGAAATCCAGACGGGTGATTCCGATCCGCAATATTCATTGGCAGTGCTGCCGACAGCGGGGAACTTCACGTTGAAAGCCTCACCGAAGTAGGCGATAAGCATCTTGGAGCTAAGGTCGAGAGGAGTGTTGATGGTTCCGAACACGGGGTTCTTCACCTGCTGAATCTCGATGCTTGTGATGAGCTTGTTGAGCTGACCGGTCATAGCGAGAATCTTGGAATTGATTTCCTTGATTGCGTCTTCGTTAGCCTTGATGCGGGGAGTAAGCTTTCCTAATTCAGTGGTGAGCTGAGCCGGAGTCACAGCGGCCTTGGCGATGCTGTCGGCTTCAGCTGCGATGCTGTCGGCTTTGGCTGCAAGCTCGGCGGTATTTTTGAGGAGGCCTGTAAGCTTCTCCACATCATAGGTTCCTGCCTCAGCGCCTTCTACCTCATAGCCCTTAAGGAGAGCTTCGAGGAGAGCCTTGTTGGCATTGGCTGTAGAAGCGGCAGCAGCAGCAGCGGCAGCGGCATCATAGCCCTTCTTGAGAGCTTCAGGAAGAGTGCAGTTCCAGCCGGCGAGAAGAGTCTTGAGGTTTTCAAGGTCAATCGCGGTAGTGATGCCGGCGATAGCTGTAGTATGATCGCCTACTGTAGAAACGAGGCCGGGCTGCCCGTCTTTTCCGTTCAATATCTCGTCAAGGTTTTTTAGAATAGTTTCCGAAGCGACAAAACGGGCATCGATAGAAGAGTATTTACCGTCCTGAAGCACACCGTTAATCTGATCAAGATACCATTTCAGCTGCTGCTGTGCGGCGAACTGCTTCACATAGTTGTTGAGAGCCTGCTCGTAGTTGGTGTAAGAACCGTCTGCATTCTTGACACCCTGGAGGAACTTATCCCAGTCGCAGGAGCATGAGTTGATAGCGTTGTAGAGGTCCTCGAGTCTTTTGAGATTCTCTTTAAGCTTCGAGTCCTGGTCCCTCAGCTCCGCATAAACATCTTCGTCGGTGTCCTTACAGGAGGTCACAGACATCACACCGCCTAAAGAAATAGCGGCGACCAATAATCCGTTAAGGAGTTTTCGATTCATTTGCGTTTGTTAATTATTAAAGGTTAATATGTTATTCTATATTATTTGAGCTTTTTTACCGTCGACATCCGCACTATTGCGCTGAATATTCAATATTTATCCTACCAAGCAACAAGACATAGTGAGTCCTTTAGGCATAACATTGCTGCAAAATTAACAAAAAAGAAATTATTATTATCATATTTTTGCTTAAATTTGCCTCCGCACAATAAAAAAATAAACCGAACTTTAATGAAACGTACCATTATCACATTGCTTTTAACCTGCTATCTACCCACTTTCTATCTACTTGCCAACGACACGGAAACACGCAGGAATATGGGATCGCGACTCGCCGACAGCTTCGACCTCGGCGTCACCCTCGGCACAACCGGCATAGGACTCGAAGTCTCGGCCTCCCCCTCCGACCTTTTCAGGGTCCGCGCGGGAGTCGACTACATGCCACGCTTCAACGTGCCCCTCTACTTCAATCTCGACAGCTATCGCGACGGCGCGCTCGCCGAAACCGATTTCAGCGAGCTACAGGACATGATGAAGAAAATCTCAGGCTTCGACGTGGACCAGGAAATCAAGATGGACTGCCACGCGAAGATGGTGAACTTCAAGATGATGCTCGACATCTTCCCGCTGCGCAACAACAAGCACTGGTATGCCACGGTGGGCTTCTTCTGGGGCACGTCGCACATCGGCACCGCCCGCAACGCCATGGAGGAGATGCACTCGCTCCTTGCCATAGGGATGTATAACAACATGCACGACTATGTGCTCGAGACCGACTTCATCGAGAATCCCATCTATGAGGACATCTATCTCGACCCCGACGTGGCCGACCGCCTCAAGGAGAAGATGGAGCGCAACGGACGCATAGGCATGCACGTGGGCAACTATGCCGACGGACGCCCCTACATGATGGAGCCGGGCTCCGACGGAATGGTTAAGGCCGACCTGATTGTCAATAATTTCCGCCCCTACCTCGGACTTGGCTACGTGACCTCGCTCGACAAGGAGAAGCATATTAATATAGGAGTCGACGGCGGAGTGATGTTCTGGGGAGGCACGCCCAAGGTGGTGACCCACGAGAACGTGAACCTCACCGAGGATGTCAGCGACATCGCCGGCAAGGTCGGCTCATACGTGCGCACCGTAAGGGACATGAAGGTCTACCCCGTGCTCAACTTCCGCATCGCCTACCGCTTCGGCAAGTAACAGCCTCGGAGGCGTCCGAAAGACAAAATATTGAAAAAACAGGATTGATTTTACATTTATGTAAAACATTCTTTGTAACTTTACGTTGTAAATACAGACGGGTATGTAAAATACCCAACTAACGCAAAATAAACATGAGCGAGGTAGAACTTCTTTTGGTGAATCCGGATTTTCAAGCTATCATGCGGTTCGTTGAACATATTCTATCGAATGGAGCTCTGGAGCGTTATTTTCGGAGAGAAGGTAAAATGAATGATTCTGTCGTGGCTCTTCCCGTGTTGAAATCAAAGCTGCGACTGTATTGTCTACGCCTGACTGACAGAATCCTGATTCTCGGAAACGGAGATGTAAAAAACAGCCGCACATACGAAGAAGATGATGCCCTTCAAGGTTATGTCATAGATTTACAGAAATTTGAGAGTCTGCTCAAACAAGAAGTGAGTTTGGGTAATGTAGAAATCACTGAAAAGGAAATTCTAACAGATAAAACTTTTAAAATATGAGAACCGTCAATATCTCCCTACAAGAAATCTTCAACGAGATACCCCGGGAAAAACGGGAGGAAACCCGGCTCTCTTTCGCTATCTCCAACAGGCTTGACGCACTGATGCGGGAAAAAGGCCTCAATAAAAAACAGTTTGCCGAAGCTATCGGTAAACGACCTAATGAAATTACACGATGGCTGAGCGGCGAGCATAATTTTACCATATCAACCATAGCCATGCTTTCCTCGTTCTTCGGTCAGCCTATTATTTCAGTCGGGCAATAGCCTCAACAGAGGACATTGAACAGGCACATAATGTACTTTATGTGCCTAAAATCCATACGCGAGAACATATATTAAAGATAAATTCGCGAAATTTCGGGGGAGAAATGCCGTTTTTACAACGTGTTCATTTTGAAGTGAATGAAATTTGTGCTACCTTTGTGCGTTAATTCGCGGAGGTGGCCCCTCCCTGATACCCTGAAACCAGATAAATCAAAAATCATCTAAACATACTAATGGCAACCTTAGAAAAAATCCGTAGCAAGTCAGTGCTCTTGCTCATCATCGTAGGAGCCGGTCTGCTGGCTTTCATCATCGGTGACTTCTTTACTTCCGGCCGCACCATTTTCGGCACGGGAACTACCATTGCAAAAGTCGACGGACAGAAAATCGACATCCAGGAATTCCAGCGCCGTGTCCAGGAGGCATCGCAGGCCGCACAGAACCAGGGCCAGCGCATGGACCAGTCAGTGCTCCAGCAGCAGGTGCTCAACTCCATGATTGCCGAAAAGCTCTTCCAGCAGGAGGTGAAGGACCTCGGTCTCACAGTGACCGACCAGGAACTCACCGAGATGATGGTAGGCAAAAATTCGCAATATGTTGACCGCATGGTGCAGCAGCAGCTCGGCGCTCCCGACGCGGCTACAGCCCACGACATGGCTTTCAACCCCTCGAAATATGGCATCCAGCAGGCCCAGGCCCAGCAGCTCCAGGCCTATTGGCTCGACCTCGAGAAGTCGATGGAACGCATGATTCTCCAGCAGAAGTTCCAGAACCTTTTCGCCGGCACCCTCGTGGCCAACGACCTTGACGCCAAGGCCCTCTATGACGACAACGCCGCGACCGCCCACATCGTCTATGCAAAGCAGGACTATTCCACCCTCAAGGACGATGAGTTCGAGGTGAGCGAAAGCGACATAAACGCTATATATAATAAGGAAAAGAACCGCTACGCTCTCGACGAGCCCCGTCGCACCGTAAACTATATCGCCGTCAACATCGTGCCCTCCGAGGCCGACGTGCTTGCCGGACAGAAGAAGGTGGAGGACGCTCTCGTGGCCCTCAACTCGACTCCCGAAATGCAGGGGATAGCCGACATGCCTGAATTCGTGGCTGACCGCCGCAAGATTTCGCAGACCGACGTCGACAAGCAGGCCCGTCTCAAAGCCACTCTCGACTCCCTTCAGGTAGGCCATGCAGCCCTCGTAAGCAAGATGGGCAATGACTATGCCATCGCGAAGCTTCTCGGCAAAAGCTCTGAAAGCGTGAGCGTAAAGATGGATTTCATGGCCGTGCAGGGCACAAAGGCTCAGGTCGACTCCCTCGTGGGGCTTCTCAACTCAGGCGCTTCGCTTGACTCGATAGCCGCTTCTCCCTTGGTGGCCCAGTCACAGAAGGATATGGAAGTGTCGCTCCTCGACCCCAACTACGCTTCCGTCAAGGAGATTATCGAAGGCCGTGCGACAGGCGTATATTTCACTCCCGACACCATCGCCGAAGGTGGCCGAATCTTCCGCATCAGCGAGCGCACAGCTCCCGTGACCGTCTATGACATCGCAAGCGTGACCTTCACCACCGAGCCTTCCAACACTACAGTCAACGAGCTCGACGCCGCCCTCCGCAAATATGTAGAGGAGAACAAGACCGCAGAGGCTTTCGTGGAGCACGCCCAGGAGGCCGGCTACACCACCTTCCCCGCTTCCGTATCGGCTTCAACCCCGATGATCGGCAACCTCAACGATTCACACAATGCAGTGGCATGGGTGATGGACGCCAAAAAGGGCCAGGTTTCGCCCGTGTTCGGTGATCTCCAGACAGGCCGTTTCCTCGCTGTGGCAGTCGACGACATCTATGACGGAGACTTCATCCCCGCACGCGACAGCCAGGTACACAACTACCTCACCGGCAAGGCCCGCAACGACAAGAAGGCTGCCAAGCTTATCGCCGACTACCAGGGCAAGGCCAACGATGTAGCAGGCTATGCCAAACTCATGAAGACTTCGGTCGACACAACTACCGTGAACTTCGGCCAGTACATGATTTCAGGTCTCGGCATGAACGAGAGCGCTATCATGGGTAAGGTGGCCAACGCTCAGAAGGGTGCGCTCGTTGGCCCGATGCAGGGCAACAACGGTGTGATTGTGCTCCAGGTTACCGAAATCGACAAGGAAGGCCGTCCGTTTGACCTCGAGGAAAGCACCATCCGCTTCAACCAGCAGCGTGGCGCTCTCCGCATGATGAATTCGCTCGACCGAATCCTCCTCGGCAACAAGAAAATCAAAAACAATATCAATACCTTCTATAAATAATTAAAGGTATAGGACGAAAAAAAGCAATCCTCATGATGCGCGAAGGGCATCATGAGGATTGCTTTTTTGGGGGATGGGAGAGAGGGCTGATGGGAGAAATGGGGCTAATAGGACTAATAAGGCCAATGGGGCTAATGGCAGGGCGGGAACGGGGGAGAGGGAGGGAAATTGAGGGCTGATAGGGAGGGAAATTGAGGGCTGATAGGGCCGGGGTTCAGCCGAGGGTGAGGCCGAGGTCGTCGATGAAGGAACGCAGGGCGGGGATGTTACCGACCATATGGTCAAGGACCTCGCGCTCGTTCCAGGTGTGGGGCGATGATTCTCCCTGGTTGATTTCGACACTGAGCGTGAAGCGGTCATTGCGGATGGCGTCACGGACAAAGGCAAGCAAGCCGGGCGACGCCTGCTCTATCACGCTGCGCTGCATCTCGTTTTCGACCATCATGCCGTAGCTGTCCCCTTCAATCTGCGACGGAAAGGATGCCCGCATGGTGTTTATCAATATGTGCTCCGTAGGATGGGCCTGGATGTAGCCCTGCCATGCCTTGTTGAGCTGGTCGCGGGTATAGGGGTTCTCGCGCACTTCCTTTTGGACTTGCTGCTGTCCCCCACCCTGCTGCGCCATGGATGCGCCACGGGAGGCGGGATTTATCGAGAAGGTGTTTCCCGGACGTTTGAGAGGCTTTCTGACAGCCGCAGCCGTGCGGGGAGAGGAATTGTAAGGCTCTATCGGCGCCGAGGCCACAGAGGGCTGCACAGGAGCCTGCGGGGCATAGCCGGGAGGGGCCGAAGGGGAGGAAAGGGGATTTGAAGCCTGCGGAACCGATGTAGCCGAAGGGCCGCCTGAAGACGGAGCCGATGCCTGCGGAGCAACGCCCGGATTTAAGCTCCCCGCGGCGGGATAGCCGCCGGCATTTTTTTGGGGGACGGTCGGTGATGACGCTTGGGAAGCTCCCGCTACAGCCGAGGGACCGGCTGACTGCGCGGAGGGCTGACGGGATGGACTTGATGAGCCTGCGGCCTGAATTTTCTGTAATCGCCCCTCTCCATTGCCGCCGTTATCGGGGGAGGGGCTTAGCAATTGGCATATCTTGGCGAGCGTCAGCTCTATGAGGAATTGCTTGTTGGAGGCCGTGCGGTAGTTCATATCGGCCTCGTTGCAGAGGTTCATGGCCCTGTAGATGAAGTCGGGCGAGCATTTCCGCGCCGTCTCCGCCATGGCCTTGCGCGCCTCGTCGTCGGCTTCAAGGAGCACTATGGTCGAAGGGTCGAGGGCCACCATGAGGTCGCGCATATAGTCGGCGAGGCCGTTGATGAAGAAATGGGAGTCGAAACCACGGTCGCGGATTTCCTTATAAATCATCCATGTGTCGAGCACACGTCCCTCAAGGAAGCAGTCGAGGAGGCGGTTGTAGTAGTTGTAGTCGAGCACATTAAGGTTCTCGATGGCGCTCTGATAGGTGATGTTGCCACGCGAGGAGGCGGCAACCTGGTCGAAAATCGACAGGGCGTCGCGCATCGCGCCGTCGGCCTTCCGGGCTATGACATTGAGGGCCGCAGGGTCGGCGGTCATGCCTTCCTGCGAGGCGACATAGCTCAGATGGTCAATCATGTCGCGCACGGTGATGCGCTTGAAATCATAAATCTGGCACCGGGAGAGGATGGTGGGGATAATCTTGTGTTTCTCGGTGGTGGCGAGGATGAAAATCACATAGCCCGGGGGCTCCTCGAGGGTTTTCAGGAAAGCGTTGAAAGCGGCGGGAGAGAGCATGTGGACCTCATCGACGATAAACACCCTGTAGCTCCCCTGCGAAGGCGGAATCTGCACCTGCTCCACGAGCTGGCGGATATCGTCGACACCATTGTTGGAGGCAGCGTCAAGCTCTATGATGTTCATGGAGTTGCCGTCGTTGAACGCACGGCAGCTGTCGCATTGGTTGCATGCCTCGCCGTCGGGGGTCGGATTGGCGCAGTTGATTGTCTTGGCGAAGATGCGGGCGCAGGAGGTCTTCCCCACCCCCCGCGAGCCGCAGAAGAGATAGCTGTGGGCCAGACGGTGGGTGGCTATGGCATTTTTAAGGGTAGCCGTGAGGGCCTTCTGCCCCACGACGCTGTCGAAGGTAGCCGGACGGTATTTCCTCGCCGAGACTATATAGTTTTCCATATCTACAAATATACGAAGTCTACTTCTAATTACCAAAATTAGAGGCAGACTTCTTATATTTTAAAAGCAATACGAAAATGTTGGATAATAAAGGCACAAAAAGCCTATAATTTTTCAATCGGTGGCTTCCTTCGGGGCTTTGTCGATAAGGTCGAGGAACTGGTCGAGTTTGGGAGTTATAATGATTTCTGTACGGCGGTTGCGCTGACGTCCGAGGTCGGTAGAGTTGTCGGCTATGGGGTTGTACTCACCTCGTCCGGCAGCCGTCAGGCGATGCGGGTCGATGCCGAAGTCATTCTGGAGCACCTGGACAATGGATGATGCGCGCAGGGTGGAAAGGTCCCAGTTGTTGCGGATGTTGGTGCGCTTGATGGGTACAGGATCGGTGTTGCCTTCTACGAGCACGTCATAGTTGCCGTAGTCCTTGATAATCTTCGCAATCTTGCCGAGGGTCTGCATGGCACGCGAATTGACCTCATAGCTGCCCGACTTGAAGAGCATGTTGTCGGCCAGGGAAATGTAGACCACGCCTTTCAGCACCTTGACGTTGACTTCCGACATCTCATCGGGGCTGAGTGAGCGCGTGAGATTGGTGGTGAGGGCGAGATTCAGGGAGTCGGACTTGGATTTCGCCTGCACAAGCTGCTGGATATAGCGGTTCGAGGCATTGATTTCGTCGACAAGCTTGGAAATGTTGACGTTGCCCTGGGTGTTCTGATTGATACTGTTGTCGAGAGTCTTCTGGAGAGCCGCATAGTTGGCTTTAAGCTCTGCGTTGTCGGCGCGGGCCTGCTCGAGAAGGGTCTCAAGGCTCTTGCCTTGGGTACGGCTTTCGGTCAGGGCCATCTGCGAGGCATTATAGTCTTTCTTTAGCGCGTCGTGCTCAGTCTGCAAAGCCGCATACTTCTTGCTGCTGACGCAGGCCGACAGTGACACCATCACCGCCGCCCCTATCATTGTTATAGCGCGTAGTCTCATAATAAAGCTGATTAAGTGAATAAAACTACAGTGACCTAATTCCTATTAAGTCACTGTAATTAAAACGTATCTGCGCGCTGTTTGGTTTTATTTCTGTGGGCGGGGCTGCTCGTTGGCCTTCTCAGCCGGGCGGCGCTTTGCGAGATTGTCGGAGAACTGCTTCAGGTCGAGAACCCCGTCCTTTACGGCTCCGCGCATCACGCGCCGGTTGCTCGACTCGCTGTAGGAGCCCTTGGCACGCCACATGAGGTCGGCAAAGAGGATAGCCTTGGTGTTTGTAGCCCTTCCCTTGACTGCAAAATAATCGTTGGCCACCACGGCATCGATATCTCCCGCTTTTATAGCCTCGATGAGCGACTTGGCCATATCACTCTTCAATTTTTCGACCTCCCAGACGGGATATGAGTTAAGATATTCCACGTCGGCCTGTTCCTCCGGGGTCAGGGGGACGACGGTGGCGGCCACGTCAGGAGTGGCCTCAGCGGCAAACTCCGAAGCGGGAGCCGGGTCGGAAGGGGAGCCGGTGTACTGCGGGAGGAAAACAAGCAGGGCCGCTACGGCTACAGCCACAAGGATGAAAGCTATTATGAACCACAGACGACGATACCAGGGCTTGCGGGAGGAGACATCATCGAAATCCTCGTCGGCATCATCATCGGAATACGAAATGGTAGAGGCATCAATTTTCGGACGCTCAACAGGCACATCATCCGACACATTCTCGAATTTCGGGGCCTTATGGGCCGGTTCGTCAGGAGCCTCGCCACGGTCGGCCTCAAAATTAGGGGCTACAGGGCGGCTCGTGATGCGGACATCGACGTTGTAGACCTCGCTGTCGTCCTGAGTGACGAGACGGTGGGCACGGAAGCCGTGAAAATTTCCGGAATGGAGACGATTGTACTCCGACGTGTTCTTCTCAATCGAAATCTGCTGCTCGAAAACGCGTCCGTCGCCGAAATCAAGCCTGAGGGTCACCCCCTGTTCCACCGGTTGCAACACGAGTTCCAATTCGTCGGTCACCAGCATCTCCTCTGTGGGTTTCTTGAGTTTGAGAGACTGATAGTTGTTGGACTGCACAAGGAGGTCGACCTGCTCGCCGGGACGCAAATCCTTCTCGAGAAGCTCGAGATAGGGCTCCATAGTGTTGACTGAACGACCGTTGAGGGTGATAGTATAGCCCTTGAGTGCAACGCCTTTGGCCGAGAGCACCTTGATTGGTATCCTACGCTCGAAACGTATGCCTGTCTGGGCGGCGGTGCGGACTGCGATTGTGGAGCCGTCATATTTTGTATAGGCGGAAGGCGCCCCGATAATCACCGTCTCCTTATGAGTATTGAATCCCTCCTTGCTGAAGGAGAGCTCGAGGCGGTCTCCATCATAGACCTGTGTGCTTGACGCGCTGACGCCTTCGGGGCACACCACGGAATAGAGCTTACGGATGGGGGCCGTGATGCGCGGCATCTTCACCCCAGGACGCAGGGAAGTTGTAGCTGAAACGACTATTATGCAGCGATAGCCGGCATAGTCGGGCTGGCAGGGGAAAGAGAAAATCGACTCGAGTTCCTGCTGGGAGATGAAAGTGCGATAGGCGGCCTCGGCAAGCTGCACATCCTCCTCGGGAGCATGATAGCGCCAGGCTTCGAGTCGAAGGGGCTCCTCAGGCACGGCGGCCTGGGCCAAGGCTTCGTCAACAGCCTCATCGGTTAAGGTCTCGTCGTCGATGAACAATTTCTTCAGATTTACGAAAGCGTTCATGAGCTGACGACCAGTGAGGGAACAGCCGTTGTCGATAAGTATGGATATCATCACATAGCCCCGCTCGGGATTAAGCGTGTTGCGGGTGATGAGCGAGAAATAGTGACCTGCGGGAGACGACTGGAGAATGTAGCACTCAGAGGCGTTGAGAAAGCGCTTGATGGCGGCCTGGGGCTCGACAGTGGCCGATGCCCATTTAGGGCCTGTATCACCGCCGTCGGAGGGGTAGGAATAGATGGTGTCGGTCGACCCATTGACATCACCGCGTAGAGCTATATGAAGATAAGAATATGCCGGCATAATATCAATTGTTAGCGTGTGTAATTTCGGGGTGCAAATTTACGAAAAAAAGCGAAGATTCTCGCTATGATATAGGCCAAAGTCATTGTGAGCACTATCAGGGCCGAACAGGGCACTTCAATCACCGTAGCGAGAAACAAGCCACCTATGCAGCAGCCCAAGGATATTGCAATCGAAAGCAGCATCATCGGCTTGAAGCGGTTGCAGAAGGTCTCGGCAATCATCTGAGGCAACGCGAGCATAGACATCAGGAGCATGACCCCCACAAGACGGATGGTAAGCACTATGCAGACGGCCACCATCACGGTCATCACCGTCGATATGAACACCACCGGCATATGGCGCACAGCGGCGAAATCAGGGTCGAAGGCGCAGACCACAATCTTTCGGAAAAAACAGCCCACAAAGAGCAGGAGAATAAGCGTGAACACACCGAAAGCCCACAAGTCAGCCCGGGTGATTGTCAGGATATTCCCGAAAAGGAAAGCGTTGAGCTCAGGGACATAGCCGGGAGTGAGGAAGATGAAAAGTGTGCCGAGGGCCATTCCGAGAGCCCATATGACAGCAATCGCGGAGTCCTCACGCACACGGTGGCGCCGCGCCATCCACTGCACCCCGAGCGATGATGCCACTGCAAAAACGGCTGCCATGACCACAGGATTCCATCCAAGGAAATAGCCAAGTCCGAGCCCTCCGAAGCAGGCGTGGGTGACACCGCCGGATATCGACACAAGACGGCGTGTCACTATATATGTTCCTATCACCGCCGAGGCCACACTCAGCAGCAGGACGCCTACAAGGGCATTGCGAAAGAAATCATATCCGAATATTTCCACTTTAAGATGGCTTTACAGGTTCGTTATTGTCATTGCATAGCAGCAGCCATTCGTCGCGAAGCTGATAGGGGAGAGCTATGCCTCGCAGAGTCAGGGAAGCTCCCCAGGGGTACACATCGGCCGGAATAAGCGTATATAGCACCTCACGGAACTCTTCTATCTCATCCTCATCATAACTGTCGGGCTCGCGACCCGCAAAACGGTCGAGCTCCTCATCGTCGTAGTAGACGGGAGACGAGGTAGGGGAGAGCCCCTTCTCGCAGACGGCATGCAGTCCGCAACACTGCTCCCCGCCACCGTCACTGCCAGATGATTCACCGTCAACCTTGGCTGAAGGCGAGGCCTCATCGCCCGGCTTATGGGTGAGATAGAGAATCAAGCCTGTCAGGATTGTGACAGCAAGTATAATCAGCGCGCCGGTCATAGTAGCTTAATCTTCAACGGGGTCGGGGAGGGGGGCGTCTCCATCGAGAAGGATAAATCCGGCCTCGCGCATGGCGTCCCAGAATCCGGGATATGACTTGCTTACAACCTCGATATCGTTTATGATTATACCCGGCACGAAGAGAGCCACAGGGGCAAGGCACATGGCCATGCGGTGGTCGGCATAGGTGTCGAAACGCGGCAATTCGGTGAAAGGACGCCTCTGTCCTTCCCAGGCGAGGACATCGCGGCCCTCCGGTTGGAGAAGTATACCTATCTTGGCAAGTTCGGTAGTGATGGCTGCCACCCGGTCGGTTTCCTTTATCGCAAGGGTCGACAGGCCGGTGAAGCGGAATGGAATTCCGAGCATAGCACAGGTGACAATCACATACTGCGCCAAGTCAGGAGTGTCGGAGAAATCAATCCTCAGCCTTGCATCCTGGTCGGGAGAAGCAAGGAGGTCAGAGCCTCCATCCTCACCCTGCCATTCGGTCGTCACCCCGAGGTGAAGGAATATATCGGCAAGCTTGCGGTCGCCCTGGCATGACTGCTCGGCGAGATTGTCGATTGTGACCGCTCCGGAAGAAATGGCAGTTATCTCATACCATGCCGCCGCAGCGCTCCAGTCTCCTTCAACCCGGCGCAGACCTTTCCGATAAGTCTGCGGAGCGATGCTTACGGTATCCTCGAAATATTCGCTGTCGATTCCCGCATCCTCCATCATGCGCAGAGTCATGAGTATGTAGGGGCGCGAGACAGTCTCCCCTTTCAGGCTAAGCTTCAAGCCCCCGCTCATTGTCGGGGCCACCATCAAGAGAGCGGATATAAACTGCGAGCTCACTGTGGAATCAAGCAAGATTTCACCGCCCTTAAGCTTCCGGCCCCTGATATGAAGAGGAGGGAAACCCTGTTCGCCTGCATATTCTATATCGGCACCAAGCGCGCGCAGGGCATCGACAAGCACTCCGATAGGGCGTTGACGCATGCGCTCACTGCCGTCGAGGGTCACTTCACGGCCCTCACAAGCGGCGAAATATGCCGTGAGGAAACGCATGGTAGTGCCCGCAGCTCCGACGTTTATCTCCTTAGCTTCAGGGGAGGACAGAGCCCGGCGCATAGCGTCGGTATCATCGCATGCCGCCACATGCTCCAACTCCCCGGCACCGGGTGTCAGGGCATTGATAATCAGAGCACGGTTGCTCATGCTTTTTGACAAGGGGAGGGAGAGCCTGGCTTCAAGAAAACCGTCGGGAGGTATGATTCTGTAGTTCAAAGTTTCTTGTTTTTCTTTGTTTTGAATGTATCTTAATAAAAAATAGGAGAGGGGAGTATGCCGTCAGAGTCCTGGGGTAAAGCCTACAAGTACCGTGTTCGACGCGCCCCGCCATGGCAAGGTGCCGTAATATCGCTTGCAAGTGATGGTGACGGGACGTCCCGAGCCCTGAAACTTCTGCAGCTGCAAAGCAAGGGAGTCGTTCGGGATGCTGAAATAGACATCACGAGTATAGACCCGCGAGGTGTCATTTAGCAGGGACTCGCTGACCATTTCACCCTCAAAAGTGGGAAAAACTATGCCACGTTTCTCCACGAGCGTCACGTAGCCCGATGTACGCGACTCCGTCACATAGGGAACGAAATAGCGCACATAGACAGTAACTCCGAGCAACACGGCTATGATAAGGAAAAACCATAACCATCCATGGCGGCGTTTGCGAGGCTTAACGGAAGGTGGAATCTGTGGGGTTTCACCGAAATTGAACGAAGGGGAGTTCCTTTCGCCGGCATCAGAGGGTACAGACTGTGGCTGGGACGGTGCATCTGACGGCTGTCGTGACGATGAATCATCACTGTCGAAATTGTGGAGGAAATAGTCCTTGTCGCTATCGTCGAATTTCATTATCCTGAAGTTTTTAGTTTTTAATTGTCAACTAAGATTTGTCAGCGCGTCTTGTCAGCGCGATGCAGCCGAAGGTGAAAAGGCCCTGCAATATCAATATGAGTGTCTGTACTCCCATGACGAGATTGGCAAACGCGAGGGCATATTCATGCGTGAGACCGGGGATATCGGATGAATAAAGCGCAAGCCCGAATATGACCGCCCATTGCCATGGTCCGATTCCTCCGTTGGAAGGTACTCCCATCGACAGGCTCGACAAGACGAAGCATACAGCCACGGCAAGCAAGCCATGGACACTGACAAGCTCCGAAGTAAGCGGGAAGGATTGCATGGCGCAATAGAACGAGAAGAAATAGCAGCCCCATATCAGCAATGTGAGCAGGAGCCATTGTCCCTTTCCGCGCATCCTTATGATAACGGCGAAACCTTTCCAGAGCCCACCGAAGATTTCACGGACTTTCGCAACAATCCTGTGCTCAGGATACTTCATGAAAATCACAACCACCGCTATAAGAGAGGCAATCAATGCACCCCAAAGCACAGGAGAAGTCAACAACGAGAACAAGCCGGCCATAGCCCCTCCGCTTTGATTCAGATACTGACCGAGTTGCGCACCGGCAGGGATAAACACGGCGAGCATCAGAAGTAACACCGTGAGAGTGTCGGCAAGCCTGTCGGCCACCATAGAGCCGAACACAGTGGTGAAAGAAGCCTTCTCTCTGGCGGCGATATAGCCCGTACGCCATACCTCACCGAGACGAGGGAAGACCAGATTGACAGAATAAGTTCCGAATATGCTCAGAATCAACTGCCACAGTGACGGACGGATGTCAAGGGCCCTGAGCTGTATGCGCCATCTGAAAGCGCGAAACACCTGGGCCATAAGCCCGAGCACGATGTTCGCTACCATCCATCGGAAGTCACACTCCCTCTTCACCGTCTGCCACATGTCGGACAGATCAATATCGTCGCCACGGAACAGCAGCCAGCACAGCCCCACCGAAATCACCAGCGGAACACCATATTTCAGCAGATAGGAAGCAAACTTAGCCTTGTCCGGTTTCTCAGATATCATTCTCCGATAAGCTTGGCAAGGGTATTGAAGAAGTCGGGATTCTCACCGACGGTGATATTCATGATTTTGCCTTCGGGACTTATAATCACCTTTGTGGGGAAGCCCTGAACATAGTAGTCCTCAATCACCTTGGTCTCAGCCTCGGGCTTGTAGACCTGCACCCATGGAAGTTCATATTTGGCCAGTCCGTTTTTCCATTGCTCAGGCTCATCGCCGCAGTCAATGCCGATAATCTCAAGCTTGCCCTCATATTTCTTGTAAGCCTCTTTCAGAGCGGGGAAGCCCTTGATGCACCACGGACACCATGTGCCCCAGAAGTCGAGAATCACCCACTTGCCACGGAAATCCGCGAGACTCACATCCTTGCCTTCGGGGTTTTTCAGGGTGAAACCGGGAGCTTCCACATCACCGCTCTGTAGAGCCTGCTGCTTCCTGTCCTGCTCCTGACGTTTCATGACCGACTCATACTGCGCGACCACGAGAGGCATGACAATCGATGATTTTGCCGCATCCGAAAGATTTTCGTAAGCCTTGATGAAATCCCCGCTATCAAGATTCATGGCCGCATAAGGGGTAGCCGCATTGTCGGGATTGGCCGCGATGAAGTCTGTAAAAATTCTGCCATATGACTCATAAAGAGTCTCAAGAGTATTCTTATCGGGATTTTCCTGCTTTCTAAGCTCCTTCACTTGCTCCATGATAGGAGCAATCTTCTCGTTCATAGCCTGCATTCCCTCCACAAGCTCTGTGCCCTTCATGCTGTAGGAGAAGGGCGACAGTGAATTGACATCAATAACAATATTTTCACCCGGAGCCGCAAAGAAATCAATCTGGTTGTGCTTATCGCCCGCAACTATAGAATATTGGGCAGCTCCTCCGGCAAGAGGCAGCACAAGCCTGCCATTCTCGATGGAGAGCGTATCGATAACGGTTGCCGCCCTGCGTTCAGCGCGTGGCTTCTGCATATCAGACAGAAGGAGATGCACCGCAACAGCCTTGCCTCCTTCGGGAATCTGCTTGAAATTGACTGTGACATCGGCATTGGCCACACCTGTCGCCATGACGGCTGCAAGAGCCGGTAACGCTAACTTTTTCATATATAATACCGTTTTTTTATTACTTCTATGTTTCTTTCTGCAAAAGTAATATCCGACAACCGCAATAGCAAATAAAAAAACATAAACTATACTCCATCAAAATTTAAGAAATATAAGCAACATTGCAACGCGCTTCTACGTTAGTCATTTATAAAACACTCATCTAAACTATTTATTTATGACCACCGCCAACGAAATCACAATAGCCGTCATGGTCGTGAGCATCCTCCTATTGATAGCGGGGGTTGTGCTATCGTTCTTCCCGAAACGCTATGCGGTCGCACCGGCCTATGCGGGACTGCTCGGCATCGGCCTGACAGCAGTCCATGCCTCGGCTTCCGCCCTGGTGTTCTGGGGTGTGGCCGCCGCTATAGTACTTGCCATCGGATATATGCTGCCAAGGGCCGTGGCCACCTCACGCAAGGGAGTAGGCTATATAACCGGCGCGGTGCTCGCGGGAGCTTTCGTCGGAATGGTAGTGTCACACGGATGGATGGTGGTCGGTGCCGTGGCCGGTGCGCTGCTCGGTGGCATAGCTTACAGTAAAACTCCGGTCGGAAGACCGATGGAATTTCCATCTTCCAAATTTTTAAACTATCTTTGTGCCAAAGGACTCCCCGCCGTGGTCACCGTAGCCATAGTCGGGACTGCAATCCTTTGGCTCACGGCAGCTTTCGGCTGAAACCGCAGCAATGCCACGCCACGAAAAAGATCCTCTCCAATACCTTCTAAATAACGGACAATGCAAAACCTACGTATTCTCGCCAGCATCATACTCTCCACCCTCATATGGCTCTGTGCCTATGCGCAAGGGGTCAGCAAACTCAAACGCGAAAAGCCCGACCTCGAGAAAATCCGACTCGAAACCCTCGACAGCAAGTCGCCCTACTATTATCCGCGCCTGATGCAGGAGTTCCAGCGCAACGACACCCTCATGAAAATCGACAAATACCGCCATCTCTACCTCGGCTATATGTTTCAGGAGGACTACAATCCCTATCGCTCATCGCAGCGCGACATACAGTATGACGTGGTGAACAGCAAGCGCAAACTCACCCGCCAGGAATGTGACTCAGTCATTGCATATGCCGAGAAAGCCCTCGCCGACAATCCCTTCAATCTCGGCGAGATGGTGATGCTCATCAACGCCCTCCGCGAAAAAGGGAAGACAAACCTCGCAAACATATGGCAATACAAGCTCAACTACCTGCTCATGGCCATTGTGTCGACAGGCACCGGGGAGGACGAGGAAAACGCATGGTATGTCATAGAGCCCCAACATGAGTACGTACTGCTCAACATGATGGACTACACAGTCTCCGACCATGTCTTCTACGACCCATGCTATGAATACATCACCGTCAAGGATTCAAAAGGAAAGGACAAGGGCGGTTTCTACTTCAACATCGGCCCGCTGCTCAAGGAATATTACCGCAAGCACCCCGACGAACTCTGACCTCTCCACAGCGACTAAGGAAAGATGATTGATTTCACACCGCTTGTCAGACCATATTTCGCCCGGCGCGTGAAAGCCTCCCTGTCATGGCGCGGACAAATACGCGACGTGCAGCTCACACAACTCCAATGGCTTCTTCGCTCCCTCCGCGCCACCCGTTGGGGAGTGGAACACGGTCTTGCCGAAGCATACGGCTACGACAACTTCCGTCGCCTGCTCCCAATCCCGGTGGCCTACAGCGAACTGCGCCCTTACGTGATGAGGATGATTGACGGCGAGAGCGATGTCCTGTGGCCTGGAGTCACAAGGAATTTCGCGCAGTCGTCGGGCACTTCCGACGGAAAAAGCAAATACATCCCCGTCACTACCGACTCTTTCAAACGCTCACATTATCAGGGCGGGGCAGACGTGGTGGCCCACTATCTCAATCTCTATCCCGACAGCCGTATATTTTCAGGCAAGAGCTTCATTCTCGGCGGAAGCTTCGCCAACGAGCTTTCTCTGAAACCGGGAGTAAGGGTAGGAGACCTTTCCGCCAACCTCATCGACAATATCAACCCTATCGCAAATCTCGTCCGTGTGCCCTCTAAACGGATAGCCCTGATGGAGGATTGGGCGCAAAAGCTTCCCGCTCTCGTCGAAGCCGCCGCAGATGAGGATATCACCAATATTTCAGGGGTGCCGTCATGGTTTCTCACCGTCCTTAAAGAGATTATCAAAGCCAAAGGGGCGAAGACCATCCATGACGTCTGGCCCAATCTCGAGGTCTTTTTCCACGGAGGCATATCGATGCGTCCCTACCGCGAGCAGTATAGCCACATAACTGCTCCCTCGATGCGCTATCTTGAGTGCTACAATGCCTCTGAGGGCTTTTTCGCCCTTCAGAACGCTATCGGTGACCCCTCGATGCTGCTGCTGCTCGACTGCGGTACGTTCTTTGAATTCATACCCCTTGACGACGCCTCTTCCGACCGTCCTGAGATTATCCCTGCATGGGAGGTTGAGGAAGGAAAGGTCTACGCCCTCGTCATAAGTTCATGCAACGGTCTATGGCGCTATCCTATCGGTGACACTGTCAGGATAGAGTCGGTCGACCCGCTGAAAATAAGCATCGCAGGGCGCACCAAGAGTTTCATCAATGCCTTCGGCGAGGAACTCATGGTTGAGAACGCCGAGGCAGCCCTCGCGAAAGTATGCCGTGAGCTTGATTGCGAAATCGCCAACTATACCGCCGCTCCGGTCTATGCCTCCGACCGCTCACGCGGACGCCACGAATGGCTCATAGAATTCAACCGCAAACCGGCCTCACTCAGTGAGTTCGCCACAAGGCTCGACGAAGCCCTGCAGCACGAGAACAGCGACTATGAAGCCAAGCGCAGCCACGGGATATTTCTCGACCCTCTGACAGTGGTCGAAGGGAAAGCTGGAGTCTTCGACCGCTGGCTCGCCTCCACAGGCAAGCTCGGAGGGCAGCGCAAGATACCCCGCCTCTCAAACACCCGCCACCCCATCGACGAAATCCTCCGCTTCAATCTCTAAAAAATCCTAACTATCACAATCACCTTATACTACATCTACTTTTCCTTTATCCACAATTTTATTTATAAACGGTGTCACAGCAAATAGCGGTATGTTGCTTATCCATTCCTGAGACTCATAGCCTTTCATTGAAAAACGGAAGCCATGAAGTCCGCTTCCTGCACTATCGACAGTTATGAATTGCCTCAATGACTTCGATTTGACATTCTCTTCAGCCTTAACTTCTATGGGCAATAGACGGCTCCCGGCCTGAACAACAAAATCAAGCTCCATAGTCGAATTCTCTTTAGAATAGTAACCAACGACAGTAGCCGGATTCACTATCATCTGAGTAAGAACATAATTCTCCGTAAAAGCTCCTTTAAACTCAGAAAAGACATTATTACCTATAAGCATCAATGCGGGTGGCACTTGTGACATCGCTCCGAGCAATCCCACATCAAGCAGAAAAAGTTTAAACGCATCTTTCTCCATATAGAAACTCAATGGAATCGCTACTTTGCTAAGTCTGCATACCTTGTAGATTAATCCTGCATCAACAAGCCACTGTATGGCCCTCTCATATTCTCCCGCTCTCGCTCCCTTCTTAATTGCCCCGAAAATAAATTTCTTATTTTCTTTCGCAAGCTGGGAAGGAATGGATTGGAATACCATCCGTGCACGTTGAGTATCGTTTCCTGCGTGCTTAGCAATGTCTGCCTCATAGGCCGAGAGTATATTCAGCTGTATCTGTCTGACAGCCTCCGGATTCCTTGATTTGACGAATTCCGCTACAGCTTCCGGCATACCGCCTACGAAATAATATTGACGCAATAATTCTATATAATTGGGTAAAAGACTGTTTACTGTACTTTCCTGCTGTCCGGCATCAAGCAAATTAATCTTTTGGTCTTCACCGAGAGCTTCAAGAAACTCAACATAGGTCATGGGATACATATGCATTATATCCACCTTTCCTGTAGGAAACGGACAGCCCTCCATATTGAGAACTCCTAACAAAGAGCCGGCCACGACTATATAGATATCCTGAGCGTCCTCACAAAAATATTTCAGTGAAGCAACCACTTCAGGCACCTCCTGTACCTCATCAAGAAACACCATTGTGCGACCAGGTTTAATCTCCTCGCCACTTAGCGCCGACAGGCCCAAAAGAATACGGTCGATATCCTTATCCTGTGAAAACAGGGTCTTTATTGCGGGATTAAGATAGCAGTTAACATAGACCATATTGTCAAATTCCCTCCGGCCGAACTCCTTAAGAATATATGTCTTTCCAACCTGACGGGCACCATAAAGCATAAGGGGTTTCCTATTAGTCGACTCTTTCCATATAAGTAGCTGATTATAAATGCTTCGTCTCATAACATATTTCTTAATCAAGCACAAATTTACATTTTTATTGGGGAATAATCAAGCCTTGACAGCACTTTTATTTGGGAATAATTGTGCTGGATTTACATTTTTATTGGGGAATAACCGGGATTTCACCACACTTTTATTGGGGAATGGGTCTTATTTATTTTTAGCATGGTGGAATTATGAATCATGCGGAAAAATAGTTAATTTTGTACTCTTCTTAAGAGTGCGTTTAATAACAAAAGTTATCCGGCATATGCTTACTATTCATCCCGAAATCAAATTCATCGGAGTTGTAGATGATAATCTCGACCTTTTTGAAGGACAGTATCCCCTGCCGAAAGGCATTTCATATAATTCCTACCTTATCGACGACGAGCATATAGCGGTGATTGACGCCGTAGACCGCCGACGCCGCACCGACTGGCTTGAAAACCTCCGCGAGGCGCTTGGCGACCGTCAACCCGACTATCTGATTGTGCAGCACGTAGAGCCCGACCATTCGGCCTGCGTGGTCGACGCCCTCAACCGCTATCCCTCTATGAAAGTCGTGGCCTCCGCCAAAGCCATAGCGATGCTCGGAAATTTCTTTGAGGATTTCGACTTCGAAGAGCGCTCGATTGCCGTAAAGGAGGGCGATATCCTCGATCTCGGACGTGCGAAACTCAAATTTGTGATGGCCCCGATGGTCCACTGGCCCGAAGTCATGGTGACCATCGACCTCACTGACGGAATCCTCTTCTCGGCCGACGCCTTCGGCACTTTCGCCACTCCATGGTCGACCGAACCCTGGGACGACGAGGGACGCCGCTACTACTGCAATATCGTGGGGAAATACGGCAATAATGTCCAGACCCTCATGAAAAAACTTACCGGAGCTGGATTCCATACAATCTGTCCCCTCCACGGCCCCGTGTTGCGCGACAATCTCGCCCACTACTGGCTTCTTTATGACAAATGGAGCCGCTGGGAACCGGAAACCGACGGTGTCCTCGTGGCCTACGCCTCAATCTACGGCGGCACTGCCGAAGCCGCCCGGCGTCTGGCCTCGATGCTCGATGCTCAGGGTGCAGGCGATGTGATTCTTATGGACCTCGGACGCCACGATGTCTCCGAAGCCCTCGCCGAAGCTTTCCGCCTTAACCGCCTTGCCCTCTGCTCCGTCACCTACGATGCCGGACTCTTCCCCGCCATGCACGACTTCCTCCATCATCTCGCCGCCAAGAATTTCCGAAACCGCAAGGTGGGAATCGTCGAAAACGGCTCATGGGCCCCGATATCCGGAAAACTCATGCGCGACGCCCTCTCGGGGATGAAGGACATGGAGATAATCGACCCAACCGTGACGCTTCGCAGCCGTCTCCATTCAGCCGACATTCCCGCTCTCCGACAGCTCGCCGGAGCCCTCGCGGCAAGCCGATAGGCATTCCTTTTTTCCTGACATACCAAAGTAACTTATTTCTAATATTTTTCACAACAAACATCTATGAACCTACGATTTTCAACTATTGTCCTGAGCCTTATGCTCGCGCTCTCCTCCTCTGCCGGAGAAAAGCTCAAATACATTTTCTATTACATCGGCGACGGCATGGGCATGGGTCAGGTGATGGGCGCCGAGGCCTACAACCGCACTGTGCGTGGCAACTCCGACCCACTGCTGATGATGCAGTTTTCAGTAGCATCGACAGCCACAACCTACTCCGCATCGTCACCCGTGACCGACTCCGCAGCGGCAGGCACAGCCCTCGCCACAGGCAACAAGACTAAAAACGGCATGCTCGGCATGAACGCCGACACCGTGGCGGTCACCTCCATAGCCAAGACGCTCTTCGACGAAGGTTTCGGCATAGGACTCGTCACCTCTGTAGCTCCCGACGATGCCACTCCCGGAGCTTTCTATACCCATGTGCCCAACCGTGGCATGTTCTACGAGATTGGCAAGGACGCCGCCGCCTGTGGCTATGACTTCATAGCCGGTTCCAACCTGCGCGGGACCAGGGACAAGGACGGAAAGCCCAACGACCTGATGAAATATTTCGTCGAAAACGATGTTGCGGTAGTCCGTGGAACCGACGGCCTCGAGACCGTAAGCTCACGCCGCGTCCTGCTGCTCAACACCGACTCAATCAACCAGTCCAACATCGGCTACACCATCGACTCAATCCCCGGAGTGCTCACCCTCCCCATAATGACCGATGCCTGCCTCAGACATCTCGAGAAGAACGGTCGCGACCGCTTCTTCATGATGGTCGAGGGTGGCAACATCGACCATGGCGGCCATGCCAACGACGGAGGCACCGTGGTCAAGGAAGTGCTCAACTTTCAGGATGCCCTTAAGATAGCCTATGACTTCTATCTCGCCCATCCCGACGAGACACTCATCGTCGTCACAGCCGACCATGAGACCGGAGGCATGGGGCTCGCCAACAATGCCGTGGGCTATGACCTCCACCTCAACTACCTCGACTATCAGAAAGTGTCGAAGGACACCTTCTCTAACTACTGCCGCAACCTCTTGCGCACACGCCGTGTCTACACCTGGGACGACATGAAAGAATATCTCACCGACAATCTCGGTTTCTGGAAACACGTCCCCGTGACCGAAGCCCAGACCGAAATGCTTCGCCAGGAATTCGACAAATGCTTCGTTGAAAACCGGGGCGTAGACCAGGCTACGCTCTACAACAGCTTCAATGAATTCGCTGTGAAAGTATTCGGAGTGATGGACAGCTTCACGGGACTCGGATGGACCACCCACGGCCACACAGGAGGCCTTGTCCCCGTCTATGCCATCGGTGTCGGAGCTGAAAAATTCTCATCATTCAACGACAACACCGACATCCCCAAAATCATAATGGAAATCGTCAACGACAAATAATCCCTCCCGGTTTCGATTAATAAAGACCACTGATAAAAAGGCACATAATGTACACAATGGACAGACTTCTGTCACTTATGTACATTATGTGCCTTTGATTATCTATGCTTTACCGATATCACTCGGCTTCCATTCTGTGTTGGCAGTGACCGCAATAACCTCCGTTTGAGATGGCCTCAGCCATTTCAGACCATGGTATGTTTCCGCAACACCCTTCACATTGCTCGGGACAGATATCATCGAGAAATTCCGTCATTACACCTTCTGCCTCTGCCGGAAATGAATCGAAATTCCTTACAAATTCAACTGCCTGTCTTAGGACGTCAGCCGAATCCGACTGCTCTAAAAGTTCCTTAAGAGCCTGATTTTCATCCATGCTCCCGATGAAAGCGAGCAAATCCTCATCCGTAAAATCGAAATTTCTCATAATATGATTTTTTTAGTTATGTTACCGATTCCGACGATATAGACGCCATGATTCAAGCCCTCAATAGAGCTGCCGTTACCACTATACACATTTTTCCCGGAAACATCATAGACATCAACTTTTACGTGGTCAGCGATACCGTCAATATAGATTATTCCATCCCAGACGGATACACTGAAATCATTGTCAACGACAATATCATTGATTCCCGAAGAATAGTCCATCTCTTCGATATTCCAGAAATTTCGCCAAGGATCCACCTTTTCATATTCACTCTTGCGCCCTTTAGGCACATATAAAACAGCATACTGCAATGCGTCGACTCCAAATAAGGTTCCACACTTTATTGGTGTTTCCATCTTACAATATACACTCTTCAACTGATTGCAATAACAAAACGCATAGTCACCTATCGTGGTAACAGAAGACGGGATGCTAACGGAGGTAAGACCTCTGCAACAATAAAACGCATAGTCACCTATCGTAGTCACAGAAGACGGGATGCTAATGGAGGTAAGACCTTCGCAATCAGAAAACGCATAGTTACCTATCGTAATCACAGAAGACGGGATGCTAACGGAGGTAAGACCTTCGCAATCAGAAAACGCATAGTCACCTATCGTGGTAACAGAAGACGGAATGCTAACGGAGGTAAGACCTCTGCAACAATAAAACGCATAGTCACCTATCGTGGTAACAGAAGACGGGATGCTAACGGAGGTAAGACCTCTGCAACAATAAAACGCATAGTCACCTATCGTGGTAACAGAAGACGGGATGCTAACGGAGGTAAGACCTATGCAACAATAAAACGCATAGTCACCTATCGTGGTAACAGAAGACGGGATGCTAACGGAGGTAAGACCTCTGCAACAATAAAACGCATAGTCACCTATCGTGGTAACAGAAGACGGAATTTCAATTTTCCCTTTTTTACCTTCCGGACACAATAGTATCGTATTCAAACTTTTCGAATATAAAATCCCAGCAATCGATGCATATACTGTATTATTCTCCGCAACATCAATTTTTTCAAGACTGCTGCATCTATAAAACGCCGAAGCACCTATCGTGGTCACAGAAGACGGGATGCTAACGGAGGTAAGACCACTGCAACCCTCAAACGCCGAAGCACCTATTGTGGTAACAAAAGACGGGATGCTGACGGAGGTAAGACCACTGCAACCCTCAAACGCCGAAGCACCTATCGTAGTCACCGAATTCGGAATACTGACTGCGGTAAGGCCACTACGATTATAAAACGCCTTTCTTTCTATGGAAATAACAGTATAAGTCTTACTGTTATTAATAACTTTTTTAGGTATTTCAAAATATCCTTGATATCCATATTCAATACATTTCGATACTCCTACCGTCCTATCTTCCTCAGATAATATTTTATATCTAAGCCCATCTGATTCAAATTCCGCTGCAAATAAATTAGTAGTGCAAAGAAATAATAATATTATGGTTATATAAGTTTTCATAATTTACCAGTTTTCTAAAACATGATTTTAATTTTACCAAGAAAATGCAATCAGTTGGAACTCATAAAATTATATCACGCCTTCCTATTGATTACACTCTAATATTATTTAATTGTTTATTATCAGCTTAACAGTTTTACCGGAATTACTCTTGACAATATACACTCCATTGTTAAGAGATGGTCGTTCCCCGTACATACCTTTAAAGATAAGGAATCCCTGGATTGAGTAAATTTTTACACTCTCATTATTATCAACAGTAATATCTTCAATGGCATTAGTATTGTCAACTTTAATCTTACATGAAGCTGTCACTTCTGAGCCATCAGTCGCTGTAACATATATATCACACACTCCTTGCTTAAGAGCCTTTACGACACCGTGACTATCGACTGTGGCTATGGATTCATCAGTTGATCCCCATTCTACGTTCTTGGAGGTCGCATTATCAGGAAAAATAGTTGTAGTCAATTGAAATTCATCACCTACAGTCATGTCTTTTGCAGTCTCAGATAGAGTTATAGATGTCACCAAAACTTTGTTTACCGTTACCTCACATTCAGAATATACTCCAGAACCGTCAGTAGACGATACCTTAATTATTGCGACGCCCGGATTAAACATTCGAACCAAGCCATTATTATCGACACTTGCTATTTTTTCATTATCAGATTGCCAAATCAACGTTTTATTCGAGGCATTTTCAGGAAATATTGACGCTATAAGTTGATAACTGTCACCTAAATATCCATTAATATTCGTCTGATTCAACGTTATTTCAGAAACAGGAATAAATTTTTCTTTAACCAAGACTTTGCATAAAGCAGAGAAACCACCGTCTTCAGTGGTAGCCATAATGGTAGCTTGACCGGGTTTTATGCCATAAACAACACCGTTACCTGACACCATTGCTACACTTACGTCCGAACTGATCCATGACACATTCTTATTAGTGGAATTATCGGGCAGAACATTGGCAATTAATTGAAAGGATTCATCCACTGTAATTTCCGCAGAGTTTTGATTCAAGACTATTCCGGTGACCGGCTGAATGACCGTCACGATACATTCATCTTTGATTTTCGGATTTTCTATAGCTGAAACTGTAATTTTCGCTTCTCCGGCGCATATGGCTGTTACTTTCCCTTTTGCATCAACACTTGCCACAGATTCATTGGAAGATACCCATAAAACTGCTTTATTATCTGCAGATTCCGGATAATAGGTCACTGCCATTTTATCATATGTCTCACCAACTTTTAAGTGTATTTCTGCTGGTTTTAATGAAATTTTCTGTAGTGGTTGATGCACAGTAATCTCGCAAGTAGCAAATATATTAGGATTCTCCTGACTTGCAGCCGTAATTAAGGCCTTACCACTGGAAATGGCAGTTACTAAGCCGTTATTACTTACATTGGCAATATCAATATCTGATGAAGACCATACAATAGCTTTATTATCAGCATTGGTCGGTTGCATATTTGCGCTAATCTGCAAAATATTTCCTACATTCAATATTTCTGAATGATGGTTCAATATGATTCCAGTCACTTTTACAGAAATTGGCTTCACAGTTGCGTGTGAATAGGGATTACTCCAGCCAGACCATTGACCGGAAGATCCTCCAACAGAGTCATATTCAGGGTCGACATATAAAGAATACCCATCCTTAGGGACGTACAATATGCATCCGGATAGTTCTTTTCCATCACTATATGAAGGACTCCACTGGCTGTCTTTGAATCCTTTCTTGAATGTCGGAGGAATTTCCCGATTGATAATAAAAGTTGCTTTTGTCCTCTTTGTAATATACCATGACTGATTATCAAATTCGCTTACATTACTGCCCAATTCTATTACTTGACCATCCATAATTGGGAAAGAATTTGTATGATATACTTTTATGGAATTGGGAAGTTTTAAAGTATCGGGAGTAAATGACGAGTCCTCAAAAGCCATTTCTTGAATTTCATCTATATTATCAGGAAGATTGATTGAATTTAGCAGATTACATCCACGAAAGGCTTTCTTTCCGATAAAAGTCATAGAGTTTGGACAGCTTACCGTTTCAATTTTAACATTGCCCCCATAAGAATTATATGTATGATTGTCAAATGCATAAGCTGCGATTGAAGTAACGCCTTCTCGTAAAATAAGATGTTTTGGTGATGAGTTTGCCCCGCTCCCTCCGGAAGCCCAATACCCCCAAAGAGCATTATTATATGTTGTACATTGATTTCCTCCGTATACTAAGGTGTCAACTTGAATATATCTTAGAGGACCGGCATTGGGATTGGGATTGGGTGTAGTGATTGATTTAGGTAATTCTAATCTTCCTATATGAACCGATGGATCAGAACTTTTAATACCAAAAATATTGGTATATGAGATATCATTATCTTCCCTCTCGGCATCGCCGACAATAAAAACCTCTGACAAATCTACAGATTTTTTAAGTTTTTGTTTTTGCATCAAGGTGCCTATAAATGAGAGATCGGTTGAGTTGATATAACCTGTTATGGTTAGATTTTCCACCGTTAATTGGTCTCCATAATTGATTTTACTTGAAAGCCAGCCCGGAGTCTGGTTGTCGACCGTCAAGGAGGTCGCTTGTGCTCCACACATCACATAGCTAATCGAGAGCACTAAGAATGTTAGAATCTGTTTCATATATGGGCATGAAAATGAAGCGAGCATCGGTGTGAATGTCGGTCGGCGGTGAAATGCTTTGGTTTTCAGTGGGTTTTGAGGTGTCGGAGGTGGTCGGGCGCGAAAAACGAAACGTG
>JAETNO010000046.1 GCA_021768245.1 Bacteroidaceae bacterium
ACCGATGAGAAGCGCACCCATGTGGTGACAATCAAACTGACCGATGCCGAACACTCCGACCTCAAGGCACGGGCGAAAGCCGCCGGTGTGAAACTCGCCGAGTATGTCCGTCACGGAGCGTTCCGGCTCACAATCGTCAGCCGACTTACCGAAATTGAAAAGGAAATAGCCAAAGGGATACTCAATCTCAGTTCCGATTTCAATCAGGCCATGACCTGTTTCCACCAGCTTAAACTCCGCAGCGCAGCCAACAAATTGGCTGCTGTCGTTGACAGGATGTTTGACATTCTCAAAAAATTAAGACCTAATAAAGAAGCCGACTATGTTTGCAAGAATCCTTAAAAGCGGCACGTTTCACGATGTCGTCGGGTACGTTACGCGACAATTTCACGACCCTAAAGAATACACGCCCGACACATGGCGCATCATCGGCAGTGACAATATAATCACTTTCGACTATGCGAAAATGGTGCAGTCGTTTGAGGCTATACACGGATGTATGCCCGACAAGGAGAATCCGGCAGGGCATATCTCCATCAGTTTTGACAAGACCGACGCTCCAAGACTGACCGATGAATTCATGGCTCAACTCGCAAAAGAGTATATGGACGGCATAGGAATCAAGGACACGCAGTATCTTATAGTACGCCATCTTGAAACCGAACATCCGCATTTCCATATTGTCTATAACCGGGTGAATCTTCATGGCAAAGCCGTTGATGAGCGCAACAATTACAAGCGGAGCGACAAGGTTGTCAAGACAATCAAGGACAAATACGGGCTTACATACTCGCCGTTGAAAGATAAATACGAGCAGAAAAAGCCGGAGTTCAAGACCAAGATTTCAGCGGCCATGTATGGCTGCAAGTCGTGGGAAGAGTTCTCTCACCGCCTCGCCTGTGCCGGAATAGAGGTGAAATTCCATGATGACCGCGACACTGGCAAGCATATCGGAGTGAAATTCTCCGACGGTGACATCACAATCAACGGCTCTAAAATTGACCGTGCTTTTACATACCGCCGTCTCAATAATTTCTTTGAGGCCAACCGTAAGCAGGGGCAGCAACAGACATCGGCCCTGACAAATCAGCCGGAAGTGACGGTTGAATACGCCCCGGTAAAGCAGCCATCGCTTATCGAGGATGTGGTACAGTCAACAGCCGAGGCAATCGGCGGACTGTTCAATGTCGGTCCCGGATACGACCCTGCGGAGGAAGAATTTATCCGCAATATGAAAAAGAAGAAAAAGAAACCAACCCGAAAAATCAGATTCTAAAATATGGCAGATCTTTACAACACCGTTCAGAAACAAGGCAAGCAGCTTGACGGACTGCAAAAGAAAGTGGACACCCACGACACACGAATCGAGACCCTTGAAACAAAGGCTATGGCAACGCCTCCGCAAATGCCTGTCAACATTCCGGCACCGAAAGTTACCGTAAACATCCCTGACAATATTGCCACAAAGGAAAATGTCTATGGAGCGGTGAATCAAGCCCTCAAAAATCAGACGGACTACATGGTGAATGGTATAACCAAACTATACACGGATATTCTACCTAAGCCATCATACGTTTCACAGCCATCATCTCCTGCAATCAGCGACGAGCAGATAGCAAGAATCGCGCAGTCAGCAGCGGATAAAGCGGCTGACAAGGCTGTATCCAAGCGTTATGAGAAACTGGATGCAGTGGCTGACACCGTGATGCACCGCATCTATAATCTTGTTCACGGCGCAATATGGGCGGCAATACCGAAATGGGCATACATCGTCTTTGCAATCGCTGTCCTCGCCGCCGGAGGCTTTGGCTATGGGTTCTTCTATCAGTTCAACGAAAACTCCAAGCTGAAAGATGTCGAATGGCTCTACCGTTACGAAAGGCTTTGGTGGAAGGGCAAGGAACAGGAAGATTTGCTGCGCCGAGAAAAAATCTTTGCAGTCGGCACACCGCAAGAGCAGGATTCCATGAAAACCTGCATCCGACAATATGAAAAAGCCCGACACATAGACGATACTTTCCTATATTTCAACCCATCAGAGGAATAATCCGTTCATTAGTAAAGACAGGTAACCTCGATAATCGCTACCGAGGTTGCCTGTCTTTGTCGTATGAAAAATTGCGCTATTGCAATACGGTCAATTTGAAATCATAGTTCGTTTTTCCTTTTTGAGGGATGAGTTTGGTTTGCAAGAATGGCTCTGCCGGACGCCCGTAATTGTCAAATTTCAATTGCTTGTCCTCGTCAAGATCCTGAAAGGCTCGTAATGATACCTCCTTGTCGATTACCTCTGAGAAATCAACAGGGATTGCAACAGAGTCTCCTTCGACTTCGATTGCGACTTTTAGAAGTTCTTTATCGCCGCAGGCTGCAGAAACATAGAGAGTCCCCTCTGTATAAGGCAACTCACTTACGATGATTGTGTAAGCCGAATTTTCGGCCTTCGCACTGATACATATTGCTATCAATACGAGGATGAATAATAACTTTTTCATTTCTTTGCGTTACTTATTGATTCATATGATTGAGTGTTGTTTAACTTGCGTTGGGATGCACTTCGCTTTTTACCTTTGTAGAGATTTAACGTGACCCCGACCCAGAATAATTGGCGAGTTGATGACACTTGGTATTCTCTGTCAAATCCGGCGATTGCGCTCAAATCCCGGCTTTTTACACTGATATTTCCAATGGGATTGAAAGCACCGGCCATAAAAGTCGCATTGCGGTATGTGTAGCCTACTCCGATATTCAGCATATTGTTATTGGCGCTGAATATATCTTCTCCCCATAGAGAATTATATGTGGTATTATACTTAACCATAACCCACCACGGACCATTTACATACATAAGTTGGGCATTTACAAATGGCTGTGAATAATAATGACGATAGTTGAGTCCCTTGCTGACTGTCTTATGCCAGCCACCTTCTAAAGAAAGATTAAGCTGCTTTATGAATATCGGCAATCTAATCTGAGCCTTGACTATGAAATTGTTATTATAGCCGGAGTTGTGATAGGACTTGACTATTTGATTGTCAATATATGTCTTGGCACCCATTATTGGATTGTGATTGTAGGTATTGCCAGCAGTAAGTTTCAGAGATATATCCTTAAATCTACCGTCAAATTCTACCTTTGTGTCATATTGCTGAAATGCGGAGACTTTGGGATTTCCTTTGCTCCACTGGTAACTGTCAATTTGTTGAAGAACCGGATTAAGCTGATTCACTGTGGGGGATACCGTGTTTACATTCCCTGTAAAGGAAATACCGCCCCATGAAGCAGGTGTATATCGTAAATATATCCGTGGATTTGCATTGAAATAATTGTGTTTCAATGGCTCTTTTACGATATAGGCAGTTCCTCCAACACCAATGCTGTACTGAATCTTATCCAAGGTCTGTTTCCACTCGGCAAATACGCTACTCGTAATACTTTTTTCACTTATGCTTGCATTTTGATTGTAATTTGCCTCGTTCCATTCCCCCAAACTTCGTATGCCGGATGATAGGATGCCGTTCCCAATTCGACATTCCCAAACGCCTTCACCGAACAATCTGTATCCTCGGTTGGATATGGAGGTAGATAATTCCATCTCAGATGTTTGATAACTACGGCCATTCGAGCCATTCATTACAGTAGGGATTATGTTAAAATACAGTTTGTTGGATTTATTTACTTTCCAATGCATATAGATGTCCAAGTCAATCTGTGTCGATTTTATCGGTAGTTCCTCCCGTTCAAAATCATCTGTAATTTCATTGCCAATAACGGTGGTTATATCTCCTTCGGATATGTAGCGATCGTTCTTGTGGAATATGCGTAACTGAGTATTCAACAGAAACTTATTCCCTATTACATAGGAATGTTGCAATGACACTCGATGAGAAGCCATCCTGTTAGGGGCCTTTATGCCGTTCTCCATACGTAATATTTCGGTTCCGTCAGATAAGAGATAATGCTCAGAATTGTCACGGAAAGCAGACATTCTCCACATAGGATTGGACTGGAAATCAAGAGTCCATTCACTACGCCCTGACGTATATTTCAATGCGCCGGTATAATTACCCCAACCACGGTTTACAGATTGGAGCAGATTGAGGGATACTCCATAGCCTGTTTCGCGTCGTTTTACAGTTATATCTAATACTCCTGTTGCCTCCCCATACCTCACGCCCGGATTAGATATGTATTCTACTTTGGTAATATCCTTGGGAGATATGGATGTGAGATCTATTTGAGAGGCAGGACGACCGTTAATCCTTATGGACAATTCGCCGCCACCCAGTCTTTCAATAGACCCTGTAGCCGGATTTATAATTAAGTCGGGGATTTGCAGACCTGCAAGCAGTTGTATTCCGTTGTTTGTGGCATTTTTAAGTTCCTTTGTCGGATAGAAAAAAGTCTTGTTGCCAATAATCTGATTTTCAGGGGCGACTACCACCACCTCATTCAGTTCACGCGAAATATCCAAGGAATCCGGCAACTCGTTCTGCGCGACAGCATTTAGTGATGCTATCGCGTTTAAGAACAGTATGCCAAGATATTGCCGCATAAACTTTGTATTTGATTAGACAGCAAAGTTACAGCGGCGTAAAATAAAAACTCTCAAACAAAGTTGAGAGTTATAAGATTTTTCAACTATTTACCGAGTTTTTTACGGATGCGGCTCAAATATGTGGGCGTGACATTGAGAAACGAAGCTATATCTTTGAGTGAAAACAGTTCAAAAATATTGGGATGATGAAATACAAGTGTCTGATACCTCCGTTCCGGCGACTGACAGTAAAGTTGCAAATAACGGTCATAGGTCTGTGAGAATAAGAGTTCTGTAGATTTTGTGACCAACTCCGACAGTCCTGTATCAGATTTCAACTGCTCTATAAGTTTCCTTACCGAAACACGATAAATCTCACAGACTGAATCTGCAACAATGGTAACACGCGAGGGCTCACCTCTCAATGAGAAAGGAAAATCGGCTACAAATTCTCCTGCAAATTCCAATCCGACTATATGTTCCGCACCGCCATCATCGTAAGCTACATATTTCAGCGTTCCCGATTTGACATAGCCGATATATCTTGCAACCCTGCCGATGCTTACAAACTCCTCTCCTTTTACATATCGGCGTAGTTCGCCCTCATTGACGCATAAATCCCGCCAACGCTCAATTTCAGGATGCTCTATGTAGGTATTGAACTTTGCCATCAAAATGCGGATAATGCAGAAAACGCAACTTATTTCAGTTCTAATTCAATATCTTCGATTGAGGGTAAGGAACTCTTGAATTCATCAGGAATAAATTTTGTGAGCTGAAATTCAGCCACTCCGATTGGTTGCGATGAGGATTCGAGGGCATATTGGGCAAGCACATTGTCTTTGTCCTTGCATATCAGCAGACCGATTGTCGGATTGTCCTGTTCGGTTTTGAGGATATGATTGACTGCCGTCATGTATGTTCCAAGTTGGCCGATGTCGCCTGCTCCGAATGTCGCGGTTTTGACCTCTATCACACAATAAGCGTGTAACTTGACGTTATAGAACAGCAGATCAATGAATTGCTCTGTATGCCCTATCTTTAATCGGTATTCCTCGCCAACGTAAGCGAAGCCGGAACCTAATTCAAGAAGAAATCGTGAAATGTTAGCCATAAGAGCCTTTTTCAATTCACGCTCTTTGTATGGCTCCCTCATTTCAGTAAAATCAAAGATATATGGGTCTTTTGTCAGCTCTTGTGCAAGGTCGCTATTGGGTGCAGGAAGCAAGCGCGAAAAACTTGTCAATGCCTTTCCCTGTCGTAGATGTAGATTGGTATCAATGAAGGAGCGTAGCACACCTCTTGACCAACCATCTTCAACTACTTTTCTTACATAAAACAATGCTGCATCATAGTCTGACTTTGAAAAATATTTGTCAATAATGGTGCAATGATGTCCCCACGGAACAGAGAACAATATTTCAGCCGGGGTGTCGGATAAATTGCCAACAACCTGTTGGCATATCTCTCCTTCAAAATTGCCAACAAGTTGTTGGCAATTTGCAGCCGCATGACTGTAAAGAAGATACATCTTCTTCATGTACTGCAAATTCTGTCGAGAGAAGCCCTCCGCTTCGGGGATTGCATCTTTGAGGTCTTGACTAAGATGCTTGTAAAACCCCGTTCCATATTTGTTCTCAGCGTCACGAGCCACTATGTCACGACCCAGCGACCAATAGAAGCGCAGCATCTCTTGGTTTACCCGCGTGGCAGCCTTAATCTGACTGCTGCGATAGCGTTCTTTTAGCTCCTGTATCCACCGGGAGTATTCGGCATCGGTTTTAATAAGTTTGCTCATGTTGAGGGGGTGACTGGCGATTGTTTGCCGTTGACAAATGCAAAGTTACGAATTTTATTGGGAATCAGGGCTATTATCCGAGCAAGTTAACAAGGTCTTGTTTCATTTCCTCATCAATATCGCGGTATCGGGCGAAAGCCTTGCTGCCCTCCTTGTGGCCCGACAAAGCTCCGACGAGGTTCGGGTCTTTGACTTTCTTATAGATATTGCCGATGAATGTGCGTCGGGCAAGGTGGCTGCTGGCAATTTCATTGATTGGCCGCTTTTCCTCGTTGCCTGTTGTCGGATTGCGTACCGTCACCATACGGGTAATGCCACAGGTTGTAAACACTTTCTTGATAGCGTCATTATATTTTTGCGGGCTAATGAATGGAAGAAGCATACCGTTACGCTCCGTGTCGGCATATCTGGCAAGCAAATCCTTTGCACGTTGATTAAGTGGCACACGGACAACCTCCGGGCGTTCATCTTTTGTCTTGTCTGGTATATACTCCACAGCGCCGTTGATTATGCTGCTGTCGGTCATACGCATAAGGTCAGAAACACGACACCCGATAAGACACTGAAAAACAAATATGTCACGCTGAATGGCAAGACCCGGATTTGCCGAGAGGTCGAAATCTGCTATCTGCTCCATCTCTGCCACCGTGATGTAGAATGGGCGACCGTATTTTTCCGTACCCATCCCCTTGAAATTAGAGAATGGATTGTTTTGGGTATAGCCTCGGTCTATGCACCATTTATAGAAAGCCCGGAAACGCTTGAAAGTGCAACAGATAGTGTTTGAACCTTTCGGCAACGGGCGTTTCGGTTTACGCTGTGTACGGACTACCGCCGGCACCGCAGCGTATATCTCGGGATATTTGTCGAACAGTTCAGGTTCTGCCTTGAGAAAATCGCCAAATTTTTCAAGCCAATCGGTTGTGAAATTATCGAGAGTGATTTTATATGACTTGTTTGATGTCTGTTTAATGTACATCTCAAATCGTTCCAATGCACGGGCAAGCACTTTGTAGTGGTTGGCTCTTGCCGGAGATAATGGATGCTTTTCAAGATATTCGTTGAACAGTTCAAAGAATGTAAGACCGACTTTCTTCACCTCATATCTTTCGGGGTGATTGAAGCGGTCTATCATTTCGCGGAAAAAATCCTGCGTCAGTTCTTCCTGCGGAGCGTTGATACAAGTAGTCACAATCAGCTGCTCCAATGCGGTCAGTCGGTTGTCAATCTCGTTAAGCTCCTGCGCCTCCTTCTGATTGGCACGAGGCATAACTATCGCCCCATCTTTGAAGCGCTTTGGATTCATGTAGATGCCGCTTTTCAATCGCAGACGCAAGGAGCGCGACACGGTAAGACGAAGGAGGATTTCAGCCTCTCCGCTCGTGTTAATTTTTGTGGATATGTTTCGTGTGATTGTAGCCATAAAAGGTTGTTTAGATTAAGAACGAAACAAAGATAATCATTGTTGTCCACCGTCGCAAATTTTTGTCCACATTTTGTCCACCAAACTTAAATCTGCGTACATCTCACTACATCAACATTGGATGTTAAAACAGATGCGATTTGCCATATAATCACCTATCTATTAGAAGTTTGTTGTGTTTAATGTATTCGGGATATCTTTTATCATCATTCATCAAGATTCATATTTATTGTTCTCTCCGGGGTCACCAAGCCAAACGGCAAAATGCAGAAAACCTCTGAAATCCAGACGATTTCGGAGGTTTTTCGTTTATCCCAACCGGCATTTCGGAGCAAAATAATGAGGGTGTG
>JAETNO010000093.1 GCA_021768245.1 Bacteroidaceae bacterium
TTTTGAGTTCATCGGTGAGTTCTTTCTTGTTGGCGGTCAGGTCTCGGTATTTGGCGAATATGGCGCGGAGCTGTCTCCTGCGCTGACGGTCGAATGTCGTTGAACGGTAATGTGAGCTGATTTCCTCCAGCGGTATTTTAAGACACACGGCACCGCCACGTTTTATGGATACCACTCCCTCATTGTCGTAGCACTCATAACCGAGCGAGTTCATAAGAGCCTTGAACTGTGTGATGGATGTGAATTTATATGATAGGGCTTCTTCCATATCCCTGCGTGCTTTCTCGTTAATGTCGTTTCCAAGCAACCGCTCGACCACACGTTGCGACCTTACCCGTTCATGGTTATGGTCAATCTTGCTGCCGTCCGGTGCCACACGCGATGTTATTATATGTATATGGGTGTTGTCAGTATCGGTATGTCCGTAAACCAGCAGGGGCTGTCCTTCTTCTCCATATCCCATCTCCCGGAGATATTCATGGGCGAAGTCCAGAAGCTCCTGTTCCGTCTTTTCGTGTCCCCGGCATGAAAACGCCATGTGGAACTGCGCCTTCTTGATTCTCGGATTTTTGGAAGAGTAATTTTCAAGATAGGCCACAAGGTCGTCGGGGGTATGGGGTCCCATCATTTCGACCGCATCAAAATTTTTCATTTCCAGCAGATGTGCCGAGCCTTTGGCTACCTTGCGTTCATTATATCCGACCGCATGGAAGCAGGTGCTTGAAGGAAGTATTGTCGCTATCATGTGAATATATGATTAAGATAAAATCACGGTTTGGGATTATGTGAGTATAAGGAATAGGGGCTATATGATAATCCGTTTATCGTTGCATCGGATGTTCGGATTATCCGTTCTTCAGTACACCGCGTATTATCTTGCTTACTACATCGGAGTGTTCGGCTATGATTTTATCCATAGTCTTCTTCAAGCCATCTATGGAAGGTATCAGTACCTCTTTATAATATGTCTCGCTCAACAATCCGGCTACGGAAAGTTCGTTGGC
>JAETNO010000094.1 GCA_021768245.1 Bacteroidaceae bacterium
CTGATTATCATACACGCGTTCTAAGTTTATCCTCGGTTTCTTTGGAAACAGGCAATAAGCCGCTATCCCACCAATGAGATTAACGATGAAATTCGGAAATGAACGGTGTCGCGAGTGTTCTATCTGAGCGATGTTTTTGAGTTGGTCGTTTACAGTTTCGATAATAGCCCGTTTTCTCAGAAGTATTCTGTCATACATTGATCTCAGACCGCCTTTCATGTTGTTTTTCAGTTTTGTGATCAATTGGATTCCGTCAATGAACAGCTTGCAGAACAGGTCTTTGCCGATATAACCTTTGTCACCGACCATCTTGCCGTATATGAACTCGACAAACGACTTCACTTTCAGAGGTTCCCGGTCATCAACATCTCCCGGAGTGATCATGAAGTTGAGAATCTCGCCCTTGTCGTTGCATATCAGATGTAGCTTGAATCCGTAGAACCAACCTAACGAACACTTCCCACGTTGCGCTATTCCTTTGAACACCTTGTGCATGTGTATCCGTTGGTTGCGGCACACACGTAGCAGTGTGCTGTCGACAAAACTAATACCGGTACATTTTCCCAGCAGACATTTCTTTACGAATATCACGAACTGAACGACCACTGATTTCTCCAGCTCCGTGAATCTGTTGTATGAGACTGTTTCGGGGAACAGATGCCTGTATCGCTGACATATCTCGTTCAGATAAAAGTGTTTGAGACATTTATGGTTGGAACTGTGGAACATGATCATGATAACAATGACCTCCGCCTGCGACAGACGGCAATCTCGATGATATTCCCGCTTCCTGTCCGTACGAATCTTCGAAAGACCTCTGCGACGGAGCATCGCATTAAAAACTTTGCAGAATTCATCTGCAATCACGAATATTTCAGTAATTTTGTCTTCGGTGAGCATAGCGATAAGAGTATTTGTTTGAAATTGAGTCCTTTAAATTTAATACTTTTATCGCTAATCACCAATTTCTCATCTAATTAATTTTCGTCGAACTCACGTTA
>JAETNO010000095.1 GCA_021768245.1 Bacteroidaceae bacterium
TTAAAATAACTCGAATAACTTTTGATTATTATCCAAACTTTTATCTGATAATCTGTCTATATATCAGGCGATTGCACGATTAGTTGGAATAATATAAAAGTTAGGATAAGCCATTTCGTGCAGCATGGTCGAGTAGAAGGCTTCCAGGTCGTGAAACTGCTCCTGGCGCGGCAGGACGATCCTATCGTCACAGGGAGAGTAGAAGGCTGCATCTCCCGACTTCTGGAGGATCGGGCAGACCCACGACTGCGCGGCAAGCAGCCGCTCAAGCACGGGGTGCACGCTCCCCGACGGACGTGGCGTCATCGACTGACGCTCCAGGAGCTTCTGCCACTGTTCCGGGAAGCGCTCCTCGAAATCCGTCTGATCGAGGTTCAGAACCGGATAATAGCGTAAACTGAAGCGCAGTACATACTCGGCGCGGGCGCTTTCGGGCAAGGCGTTGTATTCCTCGACCGTAAGATACCGGCGCTGACCGTCGGTCGGATTATTCGCCTGGTAAAAAGGTTTCCAGAATACCACCGGGAACTGTTTGGAGCCCTTCCTGACCGTCAGGCCGCGTTCTTTGGCCTGACGAAAGGTCAGGAATACCGGAGTCCGGTAACCCTTGACTTCCGTAAGCATGAGCAGCGTCAAAAGGTTCGTGCCGGCATACCTCTTACCCGTGATGTTGCAGGGAAGGAGGCCCTGGCCGTAGAACCACGGCTTTTGCCACGTTTGAGTCATGGATTCGATTTTCAAGACCAGCAGCTCGGCGATGTGCGCCGAGACCTTTTCGAGAACCTGTGAATGTCCCATTGATTTGTTGCAGACTTTATACTCCTGCGCCGGAGCTTTACACTGCCGAAACACTCGGAACAGCGATGCGGCTACCAGCCGGTCGCGGAGACTGCACCATAGGCAAGGACACGCAAGGAAATATTTACCGACGGCGCAGCCGGAGGGCGCTGCGCGCGGATCAATATTTCCGCAGCGTGCACGCGGGCGGCCGAGGCATCAAGCGGCGTAGGGACTCTTTGTGATTCATCACAAAGAATAAGACACGAACAAAAAAAGTGGGGAAAATTCCCCACCTCGATCAGTCGATGATAATAATGTCCCCGCCAATACCGAGCTCCTGAAGCTCGCAAACCAGTTTACCGAGATCCTTGGCTGCCTGTTTATCCGGATCGGATTCAGGTGTATTCTTCCAGACCTCGATGTCTGCATCATAGTTGTCGGTGCGCTCGACCAATTCGTCGATTTTATCGACAAGTTCTGTAAAGCAAACATCTTCGACACGGGTTTTGGCATGCCCCATGTCGTCCTGCAGCTCGACCTCGAAATAGTCGGAGCCCGGATTATACAGCACGGCGACATATCCTGTATGCTTGAAACCTTGCACCCGGAAACGCAACCCCTCCATGCCGTCCTCTTTATAGACGGAAGGCTGATGGTATCCCCAAGACATGACGATCTGAGGAGCGGATTTCAAAATCGACGTGATGTACTGTGCCATTTCTTCCATGACTTTAATGCAGACTTTATCCTCCTGCGCCGGAGTTCTACGCTGCCGAAACGCTCGGAACAGCGATGCGGCGATCAGCCGGTCACGGAGACTGCACCATAGGCAAGGACACGCAAGGAAATATTTACCGACGGCGCAGCCGGAGGGCGCTGCGCGCGGATCAATATTTCCGCAGCGTGCACGCGGGCGGCCGAGGCATCA
>JAETNO010000096.1 GCA_021768245.1 Bacteroidaceae bacterium
CCAAGCCTAAATACTACCTGATGACCGATAGAGGAGCAGTACCGTGAGGGAAAGGTGAAAAGGACCCCGGGAGGGGAGTGAAATAGAACCTGAAACCTTGTGCTTACAAGCACTCAGAGCCCGTTAAAGGGTGATGAGGTACCTTTTGTAGAATGGTCCGGCGAGTTATAGTAACGAGCAAGCTTAAGGTGTTCAGCACCGGAGGCGCAGCGAGAGCGAGTCTGAATAGGGCGTATAAAGTTCGTTGCCATAGACCCGAAACCGGGTGACCTATCCATGGGCAGGTTGAAGTGGAGGTAAAACTCCATGGAGGACCGAACCGACCCCCGTTGCAATGGTGGCGGATGACCTGTGGATAGCGGAGAAATTCCAATCGAACTCGGAGATAGCTGGTTCTCCCCGAAATAGCTTTAGGGCTAGCGTTGTATTAGATTACCGGAGGTAAAGCACTGAATGGGCTAGGGGGCGATAAGCTTACTGAACCCTATCAAACTCTGAATGCCGGCTAATTGATGTACAGCAGTCAGACAGCGTGAGATAAGTTTCGTTGTCAAAAGGGAAACAGCCCAGACCCACAGCTAAGGTCCCTAATACATGCTAAGTGGAAAACGATGTGGGGTTGCAGAAACAACCAGGATGTTGGCTTAGAAGCAGCCACTCATTAAAAGAGTGCGTAATAGCTCACTGGTCGAGTGACCCTGCGCGGAAAATATAACGGGGCTAAGCATGTAACCGAAGCTTGGGATGCAGCAATGCGTGGTAGGGGAGCGTCGAATACGGGGTGAAGTCAGAGCGGGAGCACTGGTGGACTGTATTCGAGTGAGAATGCCGGAATGAGTAGCGAGAATTATGTGGGAATCATAATGGCCGAAAATCTAAGGTTTCTTGGGGAAGGTTCGTCCGCCCAAGGTAAGTCGGGAGCTAAGGCGAGGCCGAGAGGCGTAGTCGATGCACATACGGTAGAAATTCCGTAACCCCGAAATTAAGTAGGGAAGCCGGAGAATAACGAGGCGAGAAAAGTTCTGGTGAATGCTAAGGCGCCCGTACCGCAAACCGACACAGGTAGATGAGGAGAGGATCCTAAGGCCAACGGGAGAAGGGTTGTTAAGGAACTCGGCAAAATTACCCCGTAACTTCGGGAAAAGGGGAGCCCCCGTGAGGGGGCCGCAGAGAATAGGCCCAAGCGACTGTTTACCAAAAACACAGGTCTATGCTAAATCGAAAGATGACGTATATGGGCTGACGCCTGCCCGGTGCTGGAAGGTTAAGAGGAGGGCTTAGCGCAAGCGAAGGTCTGAATTG
>JAETNO010000047.1 GCA_021768245.1 Bacteroidaceae bacterium
TTTTTCCTCTTTTTCAGGGGGGCTATTTGGATGAGCAACACGGGGTCAATTTAATTGGGTTTTAGGGGGGCAGTTTCTTTGACCACGACGGGGTTAATTTAATTGAGTTTTTCCATGCAGGCGATAGGCACATTATGGATACGGCACTGACGCAGAAGCATCTGTATGTCAGCTTCGTGGGGCTGCGGGTTAAGGTCGTCGATGAGGAAGACAGCAAGGTCGATTTCATGACGCACCACCATTGCGGCAATTTCGGCATCGCCGCCCATTGGACCGGAGTTCATGCACTGCACATCGGCAGTAACCCCCATTTCTTCAAATGCTTTCTTTATCAATCCACCCGTAGTGCCAGTACAGACAAGATGTTGCTTTGAAAGATATTCGGTGTTATAACGCGCCCAATCGACCATGTCGGCTTTACGGTTGTCGTGAGCGACAAGCGCGATAGTGAGTTTGTCTTTCATTTTGTTTAGTATTTTTGTTTAATCAATAACTTATTATTAAAGATAATTAGCTGAGGAAAATACAATTACTGCATGAGCGATTGTGATGATGTGGAAATGATGTGGCGGAATGAGTTTATTAAAGAGTGAAGATAATACAGTAATGTAAGATAGGAATAAGCCTGCGCACCATCGCTGAAATCCTCATATCCCATAGATTTGGAACGGACAGCAATAAGATGCTCGACAAAATTCTTGTTCCCGTCAATCATCTGAAAGTCAAAAGCCGGTTCAAGCATATCATCCATCATCTTCCGCAATGCCTGAATCTCGCATTTATCAGAAATGGAGATGCTGAATGACGGGCGGCACACTATGTGTCGTATCGTTTCTGCGATTTTTTCTGCCGATTCAATCATATAGCATACATATACGAGCCTTGAATTATTGTCGGAATTGACACCGAAACTACGCCTGACTTTATTATCCAGTGTGCATAAGGAGTCTGAACTAATCCTGTGATTCTTACAGGCATTTATGACATCGACATCGGCTAATGAATCCAGCGCGAGACAGATAACATTACGGCATGATTCGGCAACACATAAAACCATATCGTCAAAATTGGGGTTTCCCTTGACGGAAATCCCTGAATCATCTGCTTCCCTACGGTTTCTGCGTATCACGAGATATATGACAAGGAAGATGAATATTGTTAGGATTATCAGAAATAGTTTCATGCGATTGAGAGAAATTTGCTATGGAGATACTTTGCATATCCCCATAGCGTAACGTAAAACAATCTTTTTTACTCTAAAGAAGCAGATGAAAGCGCGGGGCGGCTGCGGAACTCCGAATCGCGGAGTTTTGCAAAGGCTCGGAGATATTTGCGGATGGACGATACCATTTCCTGCGTTTCCTGAAGCATATTGACATAGACATAAAGCACAGCCATAGCCGAGGTATCCCCGTCGCGCAACTGGTCGTGGGCACGATGGTAAGTGTCGGAAACAATATCCTTTATCTCGTCGCAGTGACGGCGCAGTACGCTGATGGCGGCTATATCGCCCGATTTCATCAACTCCAGTGTATCGTTGAACAGTGTGCTGATACGGGTGCGGAGCAGCTCACACTCTGTTGCATAGCGTGGTGGAAGCGGCATGAAATTGTTTTCCACATGCTCCTTGCACACCTCGTTGATGCGCCGCAGGTTATAGAGAATGTTCATGCACAGGTTGTTGCTCAGGTAGAACCATGTGCTTTTCTCTATTGCCATCTCGCGTGTCAGGTGGCGCAGGCATAGCGTTTCCTTGCGGCGCGCGTTTTTCAATACTGTTTTCTGTTTCGCCAGACTTGACTCCGCCTTGTTTAACACTCCGGCATTGTCACCGATGAAGGCTGCTGTAATGTCGCGGTATTTTTCCTCCGCGTATGCTAAGAATCCCTGTTGTTGCTCAGTGATATACATAAGCAGCAACGGCCAAGTCTGCGTTTTGTCCTGAGTGGTGATGATTGCTTGAAAAAGAGCGTCGCCCCCATTCTCAGCATCGTTTTTCTTGCTGAACCGCCTGTTACTGCGGATAATAAGGAAGATGGTAAGAGCTGCGAGCAGGAACATCACCCAATGACCTCCGTAGTGCATTGCGGCGACTATGATTCCGGCTCCAATGAAGGCTGCACCGGCGGTTAGGAACCAGCCGCCGATGACGGAAATCACGCCCGTGATGCGGAACACTGCGCTTTCTCGACCCCAAGCACGGTCGGCGAGAGAGGTACCCATTGCTACCATGAAGGTGACGAATGTTGTGGACAGCGGCAACTTGAGCGATGTGCCGAAGGCTATCAGGGCACCGGCAAGCACAAGGTTTACCGAACCACGGATAAGGTCAAATGACGCTCCCTGATCCATTATTGTTTCATCGACATTGAAACGACGATTGAACCACCGGCGTACACGCGGCGGAGTGATACCTCGCACCCAATTTAGAAATGAAAGCGTCCAGCGCACAAGTCGGCGGCTGATACGCGACGAGCCGAACATCTCGTCGCCTCCCTGTTGAGAACCGAGGCCGATTTCTGTCTTGGTGACATTCTTCGCCTTCTTCGATGTGGCGAGGGATACGACCATTATCACGCCCGCGCCAATGAGAAAATAAATTGGAGTATTTGCCGGACCGTTGAGCGAATCCATCAGGAATCCGTGAGCGTCGCCTCCGCCGTTGGCGATATAGTCCTGATATGAAGCCAGACCGCTCAAGGGAACACCGATGAAGTTCACAAGGTCATTTCCGGCGAATGCCATTGCCAGAGAGAAAGTACCCATAAGCACGATTATCTTCAGGACATTCACCTTGCATATATGCAGCAGTTGCATCAATATCGTTAAGAATCCGAAACAGCAGAGAATGATCAGTCCGGTATGGGCCTTAATCCATCCTTTGACTTCCGGGGTCATGAATGTAAGGTCTTTAGCGCCTTTGATAAGAAGAAAATAAACAATCGCTGTGGCGCAGATGCCTCCAAAAATCCCGATTTTCCATTTGAGATTGCTCCGGTAATTGAAGGAGAATATCATTCGGGAGAGAAATTGCACCACAGTTCCGAAGAAAAACGCTATCGCTACCGAAAGGAATATTCCGAGTATTACCGACAGGGCTTTTTCGGTGTTCAGCAGGTCGTTGAAACCGAGGTCGATACCACCGGCCATTTTTATCAAAGCCACTACAAATGTAGCTCCGAGAAGCTCGAACACCATTGAAACGGTGGTGGAGGTCGGCATACCCAGCGAATTGAAAATATCGAGCAGTATGATGTCGGTCACCATCACCGCCATGAAGATGCAGATGAGGTCATAGAACGAGAAATGCTCAGGTCGGAATATACCATGCCGGGCAATATCCATCATCCCGTTGCTCATCGCCGCCCCGATAAATACTCCGATAGAGGCGACTATCAACACTCTCTTGAACGATGCCGCCCGCGAACCTATCGCGGAGTTCAAGAAATTGACAGCATCGTTGCTTACCCCCACCGACAGGTCGAACACCGCCAGCAGGAACAGAAAAATCACTACACAGAGGAACAGTATTTCCATTGTTTTCTCAAATTACTTTTTTCAGTGCAAAGTAACCGGGAAAACATTTCATGAATATTTCAAAATCTTTAAGCTATTGTGAAACAATTGAGGCTGCATCAACGTGATACAGCCTCAGAAAATTGATAATTAGAAGATTTATTTGTCTCGTTTCACTGTATATAGGATATTGCCCTCCTTGTCAAGCATATTCAATCGGAGAGATTCTCGGTCGGCGTTAAGCACCGAAAAGCCGGGTGCGTCGCTTTTGAAAACAGTCCCTTCGATATCTCCGGGGACTCTTGTCTTTGAGCCGGAAGTGTTTACAACATAATCAATTTTTGAGCCGGTTTTCTTTATATACTGATAATTATGTATGTGTCCGCAGATATACATATCCACGTTATGACGGCGCAATATGGTGTCAACTCGTTTCTGCATATCGGTTCTTTCTGACTCAGATTTGTCGGTAGAAGCAAATATAGGGTGATGACCCACTACTACAATCCAGTCTTCAGAGGCATCAGACAAAACTGAATCCAGCCATTTGAGCTGAGCATCAGCATCCTGCTTTGTTGCATCAGGATAAGTGTCGGATTTCTTGCGATACTTGTCAATCAGCGGAGGAGTGTCAAGAAATACCACCAGCAACGATGTATCACCGTCCTTGAAGGCCTTGGTGTAATACTTCGCAGGCATATCCCAGCGACGCGACACTTTGGAATAGTCAATTACAGCCTGTGTGTTGCCGCGATACTCATGGTTGCCGCATATTGGATACCAATGCACCATCAGTTCAGGATGAGAATAGATAAGTTCGTAGTTGGTCATCCACAATGGGTCGGACACGCTTTCCACACCCTCATAGTGATGTGTGTCGCCGAGGGCAAGCACCGCATCAGGGCCTATCTGTTCAGCAACATCTCCCATTGTGGCCGCTACCTTCTTTTGGTCATAATACCCGTTGCGTCCAAGATCGGATGTCACGATGAGGTTTATATCCCCTTTGGGAATTTCGTTTTGTGCCCATGCGGTCAGGGATGAAAACATGACCGAGGCAACGGCTACTGCCGTGATGAATAATTTTCGTATCATATTGTCATTATTTGTTTTGTGATTGTCAGAATGAAACTTTTATGCCGCCGTTGATCTTCACTCCATAATACTCCTGCTGCATGGTGAGGTCTTTGCTACCTTGATAGTAGCGTAGCGGCTGATTCAGTAGATTTGTGCAGTCGGCATAGATTGTGAATTTTGTCTTCTTTCCGAATGTATAACTTATGTTGAAATCCATGTATTTCACGCTATCATAGTAGCGGTCATAAAACTTGCTTGCACCCATCTCATCAATAAAGTCCGAAGCATAATTGAACGATAGTCTGGCGGAAAGTCCGAATTTCTCAAAGTAGAGCGACACGTTGGCTGTATGCTCCGGAGAACCGGGAAGGCTCAATCCTTTCTCATTCTCGCGGCCCTCAAAATTGAAATCCGTGACTCTGGAATGGGTATAGGTATATGTTCCGTAGAGTCCGACACATCTTAGAGCCGGAGCAATAAAGCTGAAGTCGCGCTGGTAAGAGAACTCCGCGCCGAAGATATTGGCGTTACCGCCGTTCTTAGGCTGCGTGAACTTGGTCCACACGTGCCCTTCATATTCATGATTGAATGAAACTTCATCGACTATAAAGCCTTCAATCCGTTTATAGAAGAGGCCGGCTGATACAAGTCCGATGGATTTCCAATAATATTCCGCGTTGAGGTCTATATTGTGCGAGGTCGTGGCTTTAAGTCCCGGATTGCCGATTACGATTTCGTTGTCGCCACGCTTGATGTTCATGCCTGGCACCAATGCCGAATACTTAGGACGGGAAATCGACTGATTATATCCCGCACGTATCATGAAGTCCTTATTGACATCCCATTTGAATATCATGGAGGGGAGGAAGTTTATGTAGCTTGACGATTCAGGGTCGGTCTTTGATACTGTACCCGATTCGTCATCATAAATTCTGCCGGTATAACGCAATGCTGTGTTTTCGACCCTTAATCCACCGGTGAAGTTCAGATTATCTGTGATTCTGGAATCAAGTCGGATATAACCTGCTGTCACGTTCTCTCTGGCATTGTAGTTTCCAGCAAGTTCTTCGGCAACCTGCGCCTTTTCAAACAAGGAGGCATCATCAAGGTTGAGGCTCCCCAGAAACTGTTTGCTTATAAATGAACCTGTCTGATAGCGGGATGACGGCATGAAACGGTCGGTGGATTCATTAACCGAATGTGCCAAAGCGTCTTTATTGAACCCCTTTTTATCAACAGGGGTATATTCATAGTAATCGATCTCCTTATCTTTTGTCTTGTTTACAAACTTGAAACCGAATTTCAATTTTGAACGGTCGCTGAGGCGAGTCTTGAAATCAAGCGACGCTTTCAAGTCCTGTTCCGTTATGTCTTCCTGTTGCTGAGTGAGGTCTTTAAGAGAGAATTTGTCGTCAAGGAGCATTGTCGAACCCTCGTCGGGTGTTGCGAAAGGTGTTCGCGGATTCGACAGATCAAATGAAAAATGCTGCTTCTTCAACCGGAAGTCTATGTATCGCTCATTGGGCCTTTCTTCGGAGGCACGTGCATATCCGATTCTCCAGTCAAGGCTCAGGAAACCGAGCCGGTTTTCACCACCGAGGGTAAAATCCATAGTACGCTGACGTTCGAGACGCGCATTGCGATTATCGTGCGATCCACCCTTTGTCTGGACACGTACATCCGCGACTCCGTCAGGTGTGATGTCTTTCAAAGTCGTGCGATAACGGTTTTCCCAGTCGTTGCGGTTGTTGAAAATTCCCTTGAACCATATTTTATTGAAATCATTGAATTTCCAATCCGCTGACAACGAATAGCTTTGCCGCTCACGTGTGACGTAATACTGGCGTATCTGGTAATCAGATAGATAGAGTTTTCCGGCATCATCCTTTCCCCAGATAAATTCAGTATTGTAAGAACCGGACGGGGCGTTATTATAGGAAGCCGAAACCATAATGCCAAGACGGTCATTGAAGAACCGGTTGCCTATGGTGAGACCGAAATTCATCTGCGCTTTCCGGCTTATCCAGTTGTAACCGGTCCCCGCTACGGCGTTAAGTGTAAGTCGGCGGGGAGAGTTCTTGGTGACAAGATTTATCGAACCGCCTATCGCATCCCCGTCCTGATCAGGCATCAGAGTCTTGTTGACTTCGATAGTCTGAATCATGTCGGACGGAATAAGGTCAAGTTGCACATTGCGAATGTCACCTTCTGCCGAGGGGATTCTTGAACCATTGATGGTCACGGAGCTGAAATCAGCGGGTGTGCCGCGAACTTGTCCGAAACGGGCTTCTCCCTGATCATATTGCACGTTGATACCGCTTATACGCTTCAGGGCATCCCCTATGTTTGAATCGGGGAACTTGCCAATCTGATCAGCCGAAACGATGTTTGTGACATTTATGTTGCTCTTCTGCGCGTTTATGGCACGTTGCTGACCCGAAAATACACCTGTCACCACAACTTCGTTGAGCTCTTTGGAGGAGTCTGACATTATAATATCCTGCGTTACATCCGTGTCTGCCAGAACGATGGCTTGGGATACCGGGACAAAACCCAGATATGAGATATTCAGTCTATGAGTTCCTGACTCAAGGTTGGAAAAGGAATAGAACCCATCGGCATCAGCCACTGCTGAATGGGCTTTGCCATCAAGAATGACAACAGCGCCAGGGAGAGGATTGTGTTCATTGTCCAAAATACGTCCCTTGAGCAGGCGGGAGCCGCCGGAGTCCGCTCCCTGTATGGTTAAGCTTATGGCAAGCATACCCACGATTAACGAAATTACTTTTTTCACTGTTACTGTTATTATTGGTTTTCAGTGCAAAAGTACTTTCGTATGATTTCATGGATTTTTCATAAATATTAAAGTATTGGAAAAGGCGCGTGAGATTGACCCCTTCGGGCACGCGAGATTTGACCCCTCGGGCAAAATAAGATTGACCCACTAAAAGTCCTGGCGGCAGGGGTCAGTTTTATTTTACCTCATT
>JAETNO010000048.1 GCA_021768245.1 Bacteroidaceae bacterium
CTCCTGTAAAATCAGATGACGCAACTGACGCGGTAAATAATGACGTGATAAGTCTGAATTCGTTGTTTGCTGCATAAGATTTACTCTTTTCTGTAAACCTTTTTCAGGACGGGACACGTGTCAAAATCCTATCGGAGCGGACTGGAGCGGACTGGAGCGGACATCGGCACCGCCCCGGCAGGCGGAGATGCTATATTTGCCCCGGTTTCGGAAGAGAAGTCCGCGATGCAGGGGTGGAACACCCTTGTCGTGCAACCCTCGATCGGCGAAGACGGCGAACTTGCGGAGCCCGAAGCTCCTGACGCCCCACCGGCCCGTCCGCAGCTTCCGGCTCTCCCCGCCAAAGCAGAACTCCGTGACGCGGAGGTTCATGCGATGCTCGGAGAGCTGGACTTCGGAGAGGGCGCCGTCATGGGCGACGCCACGGCCGAGGAGCGGCAAGCCATCGCCAACTTCGACATCCGGGCCTTTGCCTGACACGTAAACGAGAGACGACATGAAATGTGAAACGGCCCGTCGATGAAACAATGCGATCATGGCCGTCCGGATCAATCGCATTGTTTCATTTCACAAAAATATAATAATCATCTCAAAATCTCGTATAATTCACACACGAGGTTAGAATATTGTTTGCAAATTCATTCGATTTATTGGAGGGGCATAACTAAAATAGAGCTGTTCGCAAATGGTTATAGTAGATATTGCCCGTTGTCAATCATCCATAAGTTCTGGGGGGGGTATTGTCAGTGGTAGAGTCTTTCTAACGGGGATGTATTCCTCCGCCATGCCATATGCCTGTTACTAACCAAAATTCATAATGAAGCAACCACTCCGAGGCCCACGGGACAATGGTGTCAGCAATCATCTTGTCGGGGGTCCATTCTCGCGCTGGACCATAATAAAGACAAAGCTGTTGCTTGACATGATCATAGACATGAGGCAGACGTTGCGCACCGTCTGCCAATGCCAATGGTTTGGGTGATACGACGTACACCTTGGGACTTTGCCCCAAGGTGTACACGATTTTTATCTCGTAAGCCAAGCTTAACTCTGAAGGTTGCAACGTAGTTTTCCATATCAGTCGATTCGTATGGATATCCATATAATTCGTAGAGTTGGGAAAGTAATGTTTCAACTTTCCCAACTGGACACTCAATGGAATAACCCGATTACTCATGATTCCCGAAAAAATGGTGAGCCTTGGCCGACACACTACCGGCAGAGCCCAAGATACCGCTGCCCGCAGCCATCTTCATCGTCCCGGATTCTCTTAAGGATCTTGCCTTCTCGGCCAGGGAATCAAATCCTTGAGAGACAGCTTGTCGTCCAAAACGGGGCATCATGGATTCTGCTATCACATGCATACCGCGCAACTGCAGAATCAGCGACAAATCTTTTCTGACCTTTTCCAGCCACTTATAGAAGTTATCTTGGCGCTTAGGGTGTTCGATCCATTTGTCAGCAAAGTTTTCCTCTGGATTTACGGGATTTTCCACTTTCTTGATCGTTTTGCCGCTTTGTGGATCAAACTCATTGAGTATGTACTTATCCATATGTATAAGAATCGTTTGCAAGGCTTCGGTAATCGAACCTTCTCCCTGATATGCTTTTGCTGCAAGGGTTGTGATGATGATGGAGACGGGTTTATCTTCATCTCCGGCAAACATGATGTCCCGGTGTCGCTTGAGAATCTGCACGGCCCTTTGCAATGGAGTTTTGTTGGACTGATATTTCGGAACCGCTCGTACCGATTCCGCCAGCAACATCATTTTTTGCCGATCTCCTGCTGTTGCCCGTTGAATAAACCAGATCCCATATCCAAACGGATTACTCTTCATCCAGTTTTCGGGTGAAGGATCATACCTGTAATTTGCGCTCTCCTTGTCGGTAATGCGAATGGCAAGATTATCCAGTTCACGTATTGCCCCCAATGAAGCTGAAAACGAGCGCTCCATCACGGTCTTATAATCTTTCGCAACCAAACACGGAAGGATGTCCATATGGTAGTTGGACTCCTGAGCATATTTCAAGGTCCAGCATCTACGCCCCTCTTCATCAAGCATTCTTTTATAGGTTTCATGATCTTTCAGCCTGTTACCCACCTTATGCTTCAGATCATATTGTGTCCACGAAGCGCCTTTTCCTGTGAGTTCGCAGACAAGGTCTATATCCAGATCATCCTGCTCATTCAAGGGTCGAATCATCGTGCCCAGCATAAATGATCCTTGGGCTCTGATGATCGGATTATAGGAGACCAAAACCGAGTCCGCCTTTGCCAACCAATCACCAACGGCCCGATAACTGCGAACCGCGGCTTCATACTGAGTCTCCGTAATATCCAAAGACTCGCTAAGGGCATTGAAAATGCTGTCGAATTGTTTTACCTGTTCTGTATTCATATTAATCAATTTGAATCGTTTTATAAAAGCCTTCACGTCCTTTATTCTGGTCGTAGATGGTCAAGGGCATATCCGCTTTAGGCATCCAAACTCGGCCAAACTCGACTGCGGCAGCAACGGGCATAACCGGAAATACATGCAGTTCCGTAAGGCCATGGCGGGCTTTGATAGTGTCCAAGGCCCGTCGGACACATTGCCGAAACAGGGAGAGCGACGCCTCATTTCTGAGACTGTCATTGTTGGGGTCTGGAATCGTGATGCGCCATATACCCACTTCGTCTCCCAACACCCTGATGATTCGTTCATCTTGCACCGTAGCGCTTAATCCGATCACTAATGCCGGGATTCCGTTACGCCGTGAAGGCTCGATCAGTTCAATTTGCCAGACCGGTCCATCATCAAGCCATTTCCACGTATTAGGTTCTCTGTGCTTCTGATAGACCCGCACATTTTGCAGATCATTGATCATGGTGCCAAACTTGATCAGCAGTGGCTGAGGAGCCAATGCAAACACCGAATAATGCTTTGCTTCGCCTCTGCGCATTCGTGGCAGGATCTGTTCTTTCACTTGTTCACACAGATTGGTTTCTTCTGCATTCCAATAGGCGTCGGAGCAATCGGTCATGGACGAATTCTTCAATCCTATTTCAATTGCCGTACTGCTGGCCGGATAAAAGTTCGGCGTTAAAGTCCGACATGCCTCGGCATAGCTCAACGGTGAAGCGTGTTTCCCGATATTCGCACCGTAAAGGATGATCTCCGACTCTTTTTCCGGAGCTATAGCTGTAATACGGGCGATACGTTCTTCGTGTTTGCGCTTCATCTCAACCAATCGATCTTCGGGATGATTGGCAACATCCTTGTCAATTAAGGTGTGATGCGGATCGCAAAGCAGCATCAGGTTACTTATTTCATTGGCCAATTTTTCAGAGCGTTCGGGGTCTCCTCGAGGCCCGTCGAGGCTATCCGCCACAATATGCGCTATGTATGCTTTGTTGTACTTCTTTTTCGTGAGTATATCCATGTATAGGGGCGTATTGCAACCCTCATACTCACAACGTCCTCCTGATATTGCCCAAAGGAGGTTTTGATTCTTCACTGATATTGGTGTTTTACTCATGCTTTTTTATTTTAGTATACAGAAAAGCGTGACAAAATACTATCTTTGTAGAAAGTGTCACGGTTTTCAGTATATTTTATAAGAGTGGCAGCATGATTGCAGATGGAGAATATGTCCCAGACCTTAAAAATATAAGCGACGGTCAATTGTTTGCACTGATTGCCGCCAAAGATGATCTTGCACATGCGGCATATCGTGTGTTATATGACCGATATGCACAATTAATCTGGTCCTTATGCTGCGACGCTGGCAGTAAATTGGTCCGCCGGAATAAAGAACAATTTGTCGAGGAACTTTTCTCGCAGACCATGATTAAAATATACGTTCATCCAACCTACGATCCTATCAGAGGAAAGGTTTCGACCTGGATCTCCGGCATCGCCAGAAACACGGCATTCGACTTGCTGAAAGAATGGAATGACCACACACAAACCACAGTCGAACCGATACCCGAATTTTCTTCGGAGGAGGATGAGTCTACGACATCATCACCCCTGCATTTATTGCTAACTCAGGCTCTCGAAATGCTATCCGACCGGGAAAAAGACATATTGTTGACATACTTGATGTATGAGGATGGAACCAAGTATTTGCCTGGAACTGTTTTACAGGAGCTCTGTACAAGACATGGAATAACCGCCGACAACGCACGTCAAATAAAGTCACGGGCCATGAAGAAGTTACGTCAACAGATTCAGCTGTTGGAAATGGACAAATGATATTAAAGATGGAAAAGAAGCGTCAAACAGATGAGGCGTATATTAAAGACCTCTTGAAATCCACGGGATACTTATTCCCTGAAACAGACGAGCAGATGTCCATTTATGAGGCAAATGTAACGCTCAGAGAGTTACCCGAAAAGTTCCGCACTCCGGAATTTGTCTTTAACGCCGTACAGAATCAACGATCCTCAAAACATTGTACCGACATGGATAAAGCAATCCTCGCCGGACATATCATCAATACATGCAACATGAAAGATTTTGGAAGAGTAAAATTTCAAAAATTGCTTTATTTGGTTGAGCATGTATGTCAGCTGAACCTGCGCTCCAATTACATACGACAAACCGCAGGTCCATACGATGGAATCCTGCTCAAAAGAGTCGAGACGATGTTGCAGCAATATCATTTTTATGATATCTCTCAACAGCATACCGACAACAAAGCTGTGCAATATATCCCCTTGTCGTCTGCGGAGGAGCTTGACGATCTGTTTCGCAAGAATTTTCCGACCGAATGCGACATGATTGATACCTTCCTATTCAAATTCCATAAAGCAACAATGGAGCAATGTGAGATTGTTGCAACGCTTTATGCCGTATGGAATAATCGAATTATTCGACAACAGGAGATCACAGATGAATTATTGAAGGCAGATTTTTTAGCTTGGGATCCTCATAAGTATAAATATCGGGATCGCGTAATGAAAGCCTTGATTTGGATGAGAAAAGAAAATATTATTCCGGTTGGTTGGGGAGACATTGTTGAATAAGGATAAAATGAAAATAAGGCAAATTTATGTTATATAATTTGAGACGACTTACGAGTGCAGCAAGCACATCTTTATCGGACAGGTATCACCGAATAGGATGATGGACTTCCCCAAGTAAATCACGACAATAAACTCTCCCTTGATAACAATTTACTCGTCCTCGGTTTCGGTGGCGTGCGCTTTGAAGCAGATATTTGTCTTGTTGCCTGCGGTGCTGTCGTAATCCCAAAGTCTGTTCGCGATCATAAATAGGAACTTTCTGAATGATTCACCCTCTGTAACTGCTCTCTCCAAGGTACTAGCCGCGGTTTACCGAGATTCCCGCGATATTCGTACTCATCGTTGATCTCACTTAAATAGGCCGTTTCTGGCATATTGGCAGCATATGCGTATCTCGGAGAATAGGTCGCGCGTGTGGTAGGAGAATCCCCCAATCACAGTGCTCACGCTTTTGCTGGAAAAGTAGTCGGTCATCGGGTTACTCTCGTCATTTCTCAATCTGGTAACGATCATGGCTTTGCGTCGAGGGACAGGATTTTCGCAAGGTGCTTGCGTCCGGTAGAGGATTGTTCGTCGGCTCGCTTGCATTCAGCCTCGGCGTAGACTGTTATCATCGAGTTCAACAACAACGGGGGAGCGATCCCGGCCGAGGTCGCCGAAAATATCTTTACCCCCTTCTACACGACCAAGCCCGACGGCTCGGGCATCGGGTTGAGCCTTTCGCGGCAGATCATGCAGCTCCACGGCGGATCGCTGCGTCTGACAGGCAATACCGACCGGCGGGTTACTTTCACCCTGCAAATCGGATAAGAGAGCGTGTATCGCATTCAAGGCCATCGACTGTAACAAAAAGAACAATTCCAAGAAGATGGACTTGCTCTTTTTGTTAACGGTTGTGTGAAGAATTAACTTACCTTTTGTCGATTGTCTGCATCGACTTGCACGACAATCATCTTGCGCTGTGGACGGTAAAGCAGCCATTTTCGAAAGGCTTCGGATTCCATGGTGCACACCCGAAACGATAGAGCGGCAATCATTGCCAAATTGTAGAAATCTCCACATTCGGTAAAACGATGGGTACAATACTCGCTCATTTGCTTCGTCTTGTAGATTGAACGAATATTGCTGTTGATGGCTGACACAAAACTCCGAACAGTCGCGCAATTTGCGATTGCGTCATCCAGACCGTTCCATCTGATGAAAGCTCGATGGTCACGTTCCCGTTTTCAATGCTCAATGAGCCGAATTCGTTTGTTATGACTGTTTAGTTTTGTGGTTTACTGAAGCAAATGTAAGAATTTTTTTATATTGCAAAAAGATTTCGTCTTACATGGAAGTTAATTCTGCTACCCAAAATGGATGGAGAGCTACTTTATTTGTACGATAAAATAGCGATCTGTTGGGGGAGGAAGATCCTAAAAGAAGAATCAAGAAAGATATTATAGTTTCTTGATTTTTGGGTGCAAAATTGGGCGTAAATCTTATAACTACTTGATTTACACCCTTGCTGGCGGTGCGTATGGGTCTTGCCCTTGAAAACATCGGGCAGCGGGACGGTCGTTCCGCACATATAGCCGTCTTCGGTAGTTCGCTGGTCGAGCTGCCGCAGGTCTACCGCGCTGCCGCGGATCGCTATGACCTGATAGAAGTCGATATTGGTCTGCTCCCAGCCCCACGACGAGTAGAGGATGTCGCCGACACGGAGCGATTCGCGGAAAGCTGCAGCAGCCTTTTCCTGCGCCTCGTCATGGCGGCGGAAGCGCTCGGCCTCCTGCCGGATACGCTCCATAGCCTTGTCGTATTCTTCCGGGGTGTGGGCCTTGTAGACATACCGGGGGGGGCGCTTCATCCCCGGTGTCCATGCCGCGATACAGCGGCCGTTACGGCCCTGAAACCGGACAAGCGAGATATTATAGATCAATTCGGGAGCGAAGCCCGTCCCTTGAGCGAGCCGCTCGGCATATTTGTTGATGCGATAGGTTTTCATTGTTTCTGAGATTTAAGATTTTTGGTATCTTCTTCGACGATTTGGAACTTGTCGGGGTTCCAGCCCTTTGCGACCAGTGCAGCCTGCGCGTCGATGACGCTCGGAAAGATGCGGCGCCTCTGCCGCGAAAAAGAGATGTATCCGACATAAATACGCCGCACAGGGCTTCTTTGATATTCGAGGTGGCAGCGGCACGGAACGGGCCGATAGTGCAGGAAGCCCCGCATGCGCAGCAGCAGGCCACGTTCGTACTCCTTGTCCCCGCGGCAGCGTTCCCACGCCTCGTATTTGTCGATGCCGTCGGTCAGCAGCGTGTAACCGACAGCCCGGTCATAGCGGGTTCGCAATTAAAAGATCGCAGCTTTAGGGCTGCGGTCTGATTTGACAATACGTGAAGTGTCGTGTTATTTCGGATTGGTCGTGTTCCGGAGCTTCAATCCGAAATCGCCGCAGGCCGTACGCAGATCTTCGCTGAACTTGCTGCTCTCGCAATAATAATCACCCATCCGTCCGGCCAACTCCTGCAAATCGCTGTCCGTAATCGTCGCAGTATCGTATCCGTGTCTTTCGAGAGCCGTACGGTTCAGAAAGGCGATGTCGAACTCCGCATTCGGATCATCCTTACTCGGAACGCTTCGCAGTTTCTCGTCGGTGAATCGGTAAATCTCGTCGAGATACTCCTTTTCCGTCCAGTCCGTATTCCCGTGCCGCCGGGAGAACTCGTCGCCCCAGGCAATGAGCGTCGCGGCCGTATCGCGGGAGTTGTCCGAAGGCCGGAACTTCCTGCGCCCGGCTTCATAGGCGATATCGACCAGCGCCTCGGCATAGTCACGCAGGGACACATTGCCCGGAAGCGCTGCGGACTGCCTTTTCATAAAGGCAGTAATGGCCTCGGCATAGATCCGAAGCTGCAAACGGTCGCGCTCCGCGGCGGCTTCGTCGCGGTTCAGCCCGAATTCCGGGGATTCATGGCCATCGAGGAAGTTCTGCAACTCGCCCAGCCGGAAAACGTCGTAGCACGTATGGTATTCCGGCAGGCAGCGTTCCACGAAATCTTCCGTAAGGTCGTTTGTCGTCTGCGGCGCAGCCTCGGCGGACGGGATGAAGTCGTACTCCTCCAGCCATTCGACGATACTTTGCAGGGTATCGCAGGATAGATTTTCAAGCGCAAGCGGGAAATCATCTCCATCCCAGCCGTCCATCAGGCAGACGGGCGTCAGCCCGTCCTCACAAAATTCGAGGGAGATTACATTGCGACAAAGGCCGTCGTATCCGATTGTAAGGGGCGACTCGTAATACTCCTCGTAGGCGAGGCCGTCCGTATCTGCCAGCCGCTCGCAGTCTGTCGCATCGGCCGAATAAGTTCCCAGGCGCCCTTGCCGGCTGGCGATGACCGAGCGGATGACGCCGATCTGATAAGTGCGCAGTTTTTCGAGTGTTTCTTTGTTGTTCATAGTCATAGAGAATCAAGTTATTTATAAGAAAATTCCGGTCTGACGAAATAGCAGACCGTGGTATGCCGCCCGTGATCCTTGACGAGTTTCACGGGCTGGGGCGCGTTGTAGATGCGCCGCTCGGAAACGGGAGCATCGAGCGCATCCCACTCCTGCTGCAATACGGCGGTCTGCTCGTCCCGATAGCACCAGACGATGACGGATTTCGGGTCGGGAGCTGCGAATACGGTTCCTTCGTAATCGGAGAGAAACTGCCGGAACTCCTTCTCCGTCTGAAACGAAATACACTCGCCCCGGTAAAGATCACCGTTTCGGCACTCCGTATCCTTATAAAGGCTGATCTTGCGCCATTTCTCGGTGGAGAAATCACCATAGAGCGGATCGCCTTCCCGGAACTCCCACAGCGGAACCTCGGCGCAGAACCGGACGACTCCGTTGCCGCAGGCGCCGCAATGGCCCCAAGCACAGAAATCCCCCGGCACGCTTCCGGTCGGGTGCAACGCGTGCGGCGCCACGACCGTAAAAGGTCCTCCGCTGACCGAGCAGCCTATACCGCCGGCTGTCGCCCACACGAAAGGCACGTAAGGGCACAGGCAGATCGAGCGCGTTCCGTCTTCACGGACAGCCTCGATCAGGGCATTGCCGTAGAAGTCGCCGTGGCGCGTGGTATAGCGCACCCGGTCGCCGACCTGCGGGACACGCGGGTTACGGGTATGTTCGATCTGCCGCACCAGCTTATTGGCCATGTCCACGTCCTCTTGCGTCAGGTGGTGTTCATGGTCGTAAAGCGTATTCATCGGCCGCAGCGTTTCGCGGCTGTACCGATCTTCGGTTTTGGGTTGTTGCATATTGCTGATAATGAAAGCGCCGCGGCCCAAAGGTCGCGGCACAGGTTGAACAATCGTTTATATTCGGTTTCTGGATCAGGCGGCTTCGGCCGGAATCGCTCCCGGGGTTGCCGGCTCCTGCTCTACGGCCAGCCGTTCGGAGATCATCCGCGCGGCACGGTTCACGTCCGTGAGGATGTCGAATAGGTAGGTCGGCTCTTTACGGAACTCCGCCAGCCAGTCCTTGATATAGGCGGCGCTCTCCTCGCGGGGTGTCGTGGCGAAGCCCAGCATCGCACCGCACAGGGCCGCCGTAAGTTCGGCGACCAGCTCCTCACGGATATAACCGGCATCTCCGTAGTAAGCGCCAAAAGGACGGTTCAGACGCTCCGCATGTCCCGTGCTGTGCGTGACCTTATCCGAAATTTCGGATAAAATGGCTTATCCTAACTTTTATATTATTCCAACTAATCGTGCAATCGCCTGATATATAGACAGATTATCAGATAAAAGTTTGGATAATAATCAAAAGTTATTCGAGTTATTTTAA
>JAETNO010000019.1 GCA_021768245.1 Bacteroidaceae bacterium
AAATCTTCTTTCGTATATCCTCTGAATCCAATACGTCCTACAATTTGACAGCAATCATCTAAATGACACCATACCCAACTCTTCGGAATTTCAAACGGCACATAATGGGGCGTATCAGTAGATAATAACCATAATTACAACCATCCAAATACACTTCCGTAATTCTTTAGCGATTAAACCGCCCCGTAGGTTTGGCGGTTTGCGGGGAGTGATGTAACTTTGCACTTATTATGCATAAAGTGGCCCGCTTCATCATATACTTTGCGACGATTATCATCCTCACGGTCATAGCATCGTGCAGTTCGACGCGCCATGTCCCCAAAGGGCAGTATATGCTCGACGAGGTCAGCATACGCATCGAAGGCGACCGCGAAATCAGCAGCAGCGACCTTGAAAACTACCTGAAACAGTCGCCTAACCATGAAGTGCTCGGTTTCTGGAAACTCCAGCTCGGGACATACAATCTCTCCGGCTCCGACACCACTAAATGGTATAACCGCTGGGTGCGCCGCATGGGCCAGCCGCCGGTAATCTACTCCCAGTCACTGACCGAGGCATCCGCAAAACAACTGAGGCTCGCCCTCGTCAACCGTGGCTATCTTGAGGCCACTGTCGAGACCGACACCGTGATGATTCCGCAGGAAAAGAAAATCAAAGTCAGCTATCTCGTCACCACCGGCGAACCACGCCGCATATCGTCAATCTCCTACGAAATCCCCGACACAGCCATAGCCAACATAATAATCAGCGACACGATTCTCTCCACCATCAAGCCGGGCGACCGCTTCGACCGCGACAATCTCGACTCCGAACGAGCCATAATCACCCAGCGCCTGCGCGACAGGGGCTACTACGCCTTCAACAAGGAATATATCACATTCTACGCCGACACCTCCGAATATGACAAGAACGTCGACCTGACAATGACAGTAAGGCCGCCGAGACGGCTCAACAACGAGAAAATCCTGGCCGACACACTGACCGGACATAGCAGATATTACATCAACAAAATCTTCTTCGTCACAGCACAGCCCGAGACAAGCCCGCTCGACACTGTCTACTATAAAGACGTAGCCATCATCTACGGTCCCGACCACTATCTGAAGCCCTCGGCCCTACAGCAGAAATGCTACCTCGCGCCCGGCCAGCTCTACAGAGCGGCGGATGTCGACCGCACCTACGAATCGCTCGCGCGCCTCGGCATATTGAAATCAATAAACATCGAGCTCGTGCCGGTGGCCGAACTCGACGGAAAAAAATGGCTCGACGCCTATATACTCCTCTCCCGCAACAAGAAGCAGTCGATAACCTTCGACGTCGAAGGCACCAATTCCGAAGGTGACCTCGGCTTCGGTCTCGGAGCCACCTACCAGCACCGCAACCTCGCCAAAGGCTCGCAGCTCCTCACCGCCCGTCTCCGCATGAACTACGAAAGCCTATCCGGCTCTTTCAACGGCCTCATCAACGACCGCTACACTGAATATGCAGGGGAAATCGGCATCACATTCCCGAAATTTGAATTTCCCTTCGCCTCCCAGCGGGTGCGCGAACGCTTGAACGTAAGCACGGAGTTCGCCCTATCCTTCAACTACCAGGAACGACCGGAATACACCCGCATCATCGCAGGCGCAGCCTGGAAATATAAATGGGTCAACCGCAGCAACACGCGGCGCCACAACTTCGACCTCCTCGACATCAACTACGTGTATCTCCCCGAGAGCACCCACGACTTCCTCGACCAGATAGCCCCCGACAACCCCCTGTTGCGCTACAGCTATGAGGACCACTTCATCATGAGCATCGGTTACAGATACTACAACACCAACAAACGCATCCCCTCCTCCCTGCTGCGCACCTACAAGCTCCAGCCCACGGTCTACACCATACGCGCGTCGGTCGAGACTGCGGGCAACACCCTCTACGCCATCTCCTCGCTCAGCGGAGCGAAACGCCACGACGGCATCTATCAGGTGTTCGGCATCGGATATTCACAATACGTCAAAGGGGAAGTCGACTACGCCATCACGCGCAACATCAATCCTCGCCATTCGCTGGCCTTCCATGTGGGAGGCGGCATAGGCGTACCCTACGGCAACTCCTCCGTGCTCCCCTTCGAGAAGCGCTTCTATGCCGGAGGAGCCAACGGAGTCCGCGGATGGGGAGTGCGCACGCTCGGCCCCGGCAGCTACGACTCCCGAAATTCCGTGACCGACTTCATAAACCAATGTGGCGACATCCGACTTGACCTCAGCCTTGAATACCGCGCCAAACTCTTTTGGGTGCTCGAAGGAGGAGCATTTATCGACGCCGGCAATATATGGACCATCCACAACTATGAAAACCAGCCCGGTGGAATGTTCCACTTCAACACATTCTGGAAACAGATAGCCGTGGCCTATGGCCTGGGACTGCGGTTTGACTTCTCATATTTCCTGCTGCGCCTCGACCTCGGCATGAAAGCCCACAACCCTGCGGCGGGACAGGAAAGATGGCCTATAATCCACCCCGACTGGCATCGCGACGCGACTTTCCACTTCGCTGTCGGTTACCCCTTCTGACAACCTCAACACTGCAATCCGAACCACACTGTTCATTTTATGAAACAACTCGTCATATTCGACCTCGACGGCACACTGCTCGACACCATAGCCGACCTCGGCACCGCCACAAACCATGCTCTGAAAGAATGTGGCTATCCGCAACACAATCTGTCGTCCTACCCGATGTTCGTGGGCAACGGTGTCACCCGCCTAATCGAACGTTCACTTCCCGAGGACGAACGCAATCCCGAAACAGTCGAAACCGTGAGGGAAAAATTCAAAGCTTACTACAACGAGCACAAGACAGACCTCACAATCCCCTATCCCGGCATACCCGAACTCCTACGCGAACTCTCATCGATGGGAGTCAAACTCGCCGTGGCCTCCAACAAATATCAAGCTGCGGTAGTCGCACTCATAAAACATTATTTCCCCTACATCGACTGGCATGCCGTAGAGGGTCAGAAAGAGGGAGTGCCGACAAAGCCCGACCCTTCCATTGTCTTCGAGATTCTCGCGAAATGCCCCACGAGGAAATCAAAAGTGCTCTACGTCGGTGATTCAGGCGTGGACATGGAGACGGCTCGCCGGGCCTGCGTGGACTCATGCGGTGTCACGTGGGGATTCCGTCCGCTCCGAGAACTGAAAGAAGCGCATGCCGACAACATAGTGAATTCCCCCGAAGAAATCATAACGATAGTCAAGAGGTCGGGTCTCGAACTTGACGTCTGACCGACAGAGAAAAAAATACCAATTCTAATAAGGCACGGCTCAGAACGCCTATGACAGAAGGATTCTGAAACTTGCCGCCATATGAAACACAATCAACTATTATGAAACTTAAAGGATATATCGTCGCGCTATTGCTCCTGACCGGGGTTCTCAATTCCGCAGCCGTGGTGACACGCGACAGCAATTCCGCAATCTCCGATTCTCTTTACAGCTGTCTGGAAAAGGCAACGACCCCTTCCGACTCTCTCGTGATAATGGGAAATCTTTTCGACGTGCTTCCGCGCGACACCGGGACGGAAGTGGGTAGAGAGATGTTTGATGTGGCCAACCGTGCCGGCGACTCAAGCGCGGCGCTCAGCATGCTGCGCAACCTCGCCAACCGCTATATGCGCAACGACTCCATGCTCGTGGAGCTCTACAACCTCACTCTCCGCTACACCGACGAGAAAACCACGAGCCATGACCCCGGGACAATCAAAGCCAAAGCCGACGAGCTGATGGAGACACGGACTTTCATCCGTCTCACCCGGAACATGCATCAGGCACGCTATGCCGACGAAGAAAAGCGTGACGAACTACTCCATGACCTCCTGCGCACGAACACCCTGACTCCTCCCTCGAACCTCTACGACCAGATTGTGCTCGTCCATGCGATGTGCACACTGCTCGTGCAGATGGGCTCGAACGAACTTCTCGCGAGCTACATAGACTCACTCGGGAAACTCATCGACCAGCTCCCCCAGTCGGCAATCTCACTGCGCAATGCCTTCAACGTCCATGCCGCAGTCATCTATGCCGACAACGGACAATATGAAAAGTCCATGCAGTCCGACCTTAAAATGCTGAAAGGGATTGAAGATCTCGAAGCCATGTATCGCAAAAACGGCCGGCCATTCCGCAATTTCGATGCTAACCGCTATCTCATCTACTGCCGCTTCCTGTCCAACTTCCCCATGCTCGCGCCCCACGAAGTGGAAAAATACTATAACCTTGCCAAGGAACTCGTAGACAGGGATTTCACTTCATCCGAAACCTACGCACAGTTTCCCGCTCCGGAAATATACTATAACCTTGCCTATAAAAACTACGGCAAGGCTCTCGGCTATATCAAGAAGGCTCTTGCCAACCCATATGCCGACTTCCATCGACGCAAACTGCTGAAATACGAGATAGAATGCGCGGAGGCCGTGGGCGACAGCCAGACCCTGCTCGAAGCGTCACGCGAATACAACAAACTTCTTGAAAAACACATCGCCGAACGTTTGGACGAGAAGTACCGCGAGCTGCAAATCGTATATGACACCTACGATATGCGCAACAACTACAACCGTCTTCAGATGGAGAAACAGACCTCCGAGGCGAAACTCATGCGCTCAATCATGATTATCTCAATTGCGGCGGTTGTGGTGCTCCTGATATTAGTGATAATCCTTTTCCGGCTCAACCGTGGGAAACGCGCCCTTGTCCAAACTCTCGACGAGTCGAACAAAGCCCTTCGCACCGAAAGCGAGAATCTTGAAAAATCACGCAAAGAACTGCTCCAGGCACGCGATATGGCCCAGAAAGCCAACAATCTCAAAAGCGACTTCATCAAAAACATGAGCTATGAGGTCAATGCCCCGCTAAAAGCCATAAATGAATATTCAAAACTTATAGTTGACTGCGCCGACGCCTCAAACCGCAAGTATCTCGAACGCTTCACATCGCTCGTTGAACTTAACAGCGAACTGCTGACAACTATCGTGGAAGATGTGCTCCACATTTCCGAGCTCGACAGCGCGTCAATGCCCGTCCACAACCGTTCGACCGACCTGCGCTCACTCTGCACAGCCGTGCTCGACGGCGTCCGCCACAGAGTCAATCCCGGAGTAGCCTTGCAGTTCGACACAGCGTCACCGGCAATCAGCCTTTTCACAGATCCCCAGCGGGTCCACCAGATATTGCTCAACCTACTGACCAATGCAGCCAAGTTCACACCCTCGGGCAGCATCACGCTCGGCTACAAGGTGGAAAACGACAAGGTGGTGTTCTGCGTGACCGACACCGGCATAGGAATCAAGGCCGACAAGAAAGACGTGATTTTCGACCGCTTCGTGAAACTCGACAAGCAGACCCAGGGCTCGGGACTCGGACTCACAATCTCACGCATGATTGCACGAATGCTCGGAGGGGACGTCGAACTCGACACATCCTACAACAGAGGTGCCCGTTTCATCTTCACTTTACCTAAAAAATAATGCGGGCAGGATATTGTTTAACTTTTGTTATTAAACGCCCTCTCACATATTTTTCGTAACTTTGCGTCCGATTATGGCCGAATTAAAACGACATTCACGATTCAGGACTGAACTTGACACAGCCCTCGTCGACAGAATCAAGCAGCTGGTGCTTGCGTCGAACGAGATTGTCATAACGTGCCATGTCAGTCCCGACGGTGACGCCCTCGGCTCCTCATGCGCGTTATGGTTCGTGCTCAAGGCCCTCGGGAAGTCGGTAAATGTAGTCACAGCCGACTGTGCGCCCCGCTCCCTCCAGTTTCTTCCGGGAGTGCGCGACATAGTAGCCTCGACCCGTCAGGGCGACCGCGCCCATGAACTCATCGCCGCCGCCAACCTCATATTCTGCCTCGATTTCAACGATGCCGACCGTGTCGACCGCCTGACAAAGCCCCTCCTGTCGAGCCGCGCAAGAAAGATAGTGATTGACCATCACCTCGCCCCCTGCATCGAAGCCGATGTGATTATCTCCCGTCCGGAAGTCTCGTCGACCTCGGCACTGCTCTACATTTTCCTGTGGCAGGCCCATTGGGCCAACTTCATCAACCGCAATGCGGCAGCCTGCATCTATACAGGGATGATGACAGACACGGGTAACTTTTCCTACAACTCCAACGACCCCGACCTCTATCTCATAATCCATGACCTCCTGCGCAAGGGAATCGACAAGGACAATCTCTATAAGCTCGTGATGAACACCTCGTCGGAAAGCCGTGTCCGCATAATGGGCTACGGCCAATACCGCATGCAAATCCTGCCGGAACACCGCGCGGCAATCATCATGCTCAGCGAGGAGGAGCTCAAGGAGTTCGACTATAGCAAAGGGGATACGGAAGGCCTCGTCAATGTACCGCTCTCGATTCCCGAGGTAGTCTACTCGGTGTTTCTCCGCGAGGATGCCAAGGACTGCGTGAAAGTGTCCATGAGGAGCAAAGGCGACTTTTCAGTGAGCCTGATATGCGAAGAGAATTTCGGTGGCGGAGGCCACACCAACGCCGCCGGAGGGGAATTTCACGGCCCGCTGAATGATGCAATCCAGAAACTACTTGAAATAATACCAAACTACGATAAATATCTGCAATGAAAAAATATCTGTTCCCGATAATTGCAATCATAGGCCTTGCTATAGCCTCGGTCTCATGCAACGACTCAAAGAGTTATGCCGAACTGCTCTCCGACGAGAACCAGGCAGTCAACAAATTTCTCGTGCAGCACAAGGTGGTCGACTATGTGCCGGCCGACAACAATTTTGAAATCGGTGAGGATGCTCCCTACTACCGTCTCGACGATGAAGGCAACGTCTATATGCAAGTACTTTCAAAGGGCTCTGACGAGAAAGCGGAAAAGGATGCGAGAGTATATTTCCGCTTCAAACGTGCAAATCTGTTCAACTTCGAGGTCGGAAGCGACGACAACAACTGGTCAGGAAATGCCGACAACATGAACACGCAGAGCACATTCTTCCTGTTCGACAACACAACCGTCTCTCAGTCGACGCAATATGGCACCGGCATCCAGCTTCCTCTCCACTATCTCGGCTACGGAGCGACCGTAAACATCGTCATCAAATCGCAGGCCGGCCCCACAAGCGACATGTCATACGTAGTTCCCTATATCTATTGGATACAATATAACAAATCAATGATTTAATCCCATGGCACTGATAAAGAGCATTTCGGGCATACGCGGCACCATAGGCGGCGCACCCGGTGACGGACTCTCCCCTCTCGACATTGTGAAATTCACTGCGGCCTATGCCACTTTCATCGCTAAGAACACCACGCGGGCAAACCGTACCATCGTCGTAGGCCGTGACGCACGTCTGAGCGGAAAGATGGTCAACGACATCGTCGTAGGCACTTTGACCGCTATGGGATTCGACGTCGTGAATATCGGTCAGGCATCCACCCCGACAACTGAAATCGCCGTTGTCGCCGAGAAGGCCTGCGGAGGCATCATCCTGACCGCCAGCCACAATCCGAAACAGTGGAACGCGCTGAAACTGCTGAACGAGGACGGAGAATTCCTCAACGATGCCCAGGGCAAGGAAGTGCTCCGAATAGCCGAAAGCGAATCCTACAGCTTCGCCGACGTCGACCGCCTCGGAAAGGAATATCACAACGACACATATAATCTCCGCCACATAGAGCAAGTGCTCGCACTTGACCTTGTGGATGTTGACGCAATCCGCAAAGCCGGTTTCACGGTGGCAGTCGACGCAGTCAACTCGGTCGGAGGCGTAGTGATTCCGCAACTTCTGCGCGCGCTCGGAGTGAAAAACATTATCGAACTGAACTGCGAGCCCAACGGAAAATTCACCCACACACCCGAGCCGATTCCTCAGAATCTCACTCAGATATCCTCGCTTATGGCCGACGGCGTAGCCGATGTCGGCTTTGTAGTCGACCCCGACGTTGACCGTCTGGCGATAGTGATGGAAAACGGCGAAATGTTCGTAGAGGAATATACCCTTGTGTCGATAGCAGACTATGTGCTCGGCCACACCCCCGGGTCAACGGTGTCCAATCTCAGTTCCTCACGCGCATTGCGCGACGTGACACGCAATCACGGATGTGAGTATAACGCAGCCGCCGTAGGTGAAGTCAACGTTACCACCAAGATGAAAGAGACCGGAGCCGTAATCGGAGGAGAAGGCAACGGAGGAGTCATCTACCCTGCCGCCCACTACGGACGTGACGCCCTCGTAGGGGTGGCCCTCTTCCTTACCCTTCTCGCCAAGAGCGGCAAGAAGGTGAGCGACCTTAAAAAGACCTATCCCGCCTATGAGATTGCCAAAAACAAAATGGAGCTGACTCCCGAGATTGATGTCGACGCTATCCTTGCCGCAGTCAAGGAAAAATTTGCAGGCGAACAGATTACCGACATTGACGGAGTTAAGATTGACTTCGCTGACTCATGGGTGCATCTCCGCAAGTCAAACACCGAGCCTATAATCCGTATCTATAGCGAAGCTGCAACAATGGCTGATGCGGATGCCCTCGCCGAACGCATCAAGGAGATAATAGCCTCAATGATTTGATTCCAGTGCCAATACGGCCATTGGAAATACGGGGACCAAGTTCCACGAGCTTTCCGGCCATAGGCCTTAGAAACTGTTTAAATTTTAAACAGCTTCTTAACCATTTTTCAGGAAAATATTTCGATATCGATTCAGTCGCGGACGCCTGTGGCGTTTGCGGCTGTTTTTTCTCTTCGTCCACGGCCTCCGTTTCCGCCTGTTTCCTCGCTCTCCTACGGGCTGCGGCCTGAATAGCCCTTTCACGCCTCAACATGGCCTTGTCGACGTCGGGCTTCACTGTATAGAAAAACGCGCGCAACCATTGCACCTCCGACCAATGTGGCTCCTCCTTGCGGGCCATATAATTGTCTATGTAGCCCATAACACAGCTGAGAATCGATTTGGAGCACGACATTTCCTGTATGACTACCAGGGCTTTCTCTTCAAGCTGCCCATAAAAAGCCTTAGATACGGGTTTATCCCATTTCTTGCGTGAGTCCGCACGCTTTCCGCCCACAGTGCCTACCGATGCTGATTTATCCTTATTGTTCATGACTGAAATTTTATTTGTAGTTGACATAAACTTGACAACACCGCAAATTTACATCGCAATCACCCCCTTCCGACTGCGATTATGAACAGCATCCGCATAAAAAATAAAATCCACCCCACCCCGTCTTGCCTATGTTTTAGAAAACTCCCGCCGATATTTTGCCTATGTTTTAGAAAATAAAATACTAAAATTTGCCTATGTTTTAAAAATATTCGTATATTTACGGCTGTAAATCAAGCAAAAACAAATGATAGGACGCAAAAGACGTGGCATCGCTCTCTCCATTATATCGGTCTCTCCTTCAAAGTTACGACGAGGATGTGGAGAAATATGCCATATCCACGCAGCAGATTGCGGTATTGCGCCATTTGCTAAGAAGTGGCTGGAGCTACGCAGGGCAAAGCATATCATTCGCGCGTTTCGGAGGGAGCTCTTTCGTATCATCATCTGTCCATCAAGCATTTGAGCTGCTTGAGAAAGCATTTTTAGTATCACTCGATTATCCTACAACATCCGTAAAAGCGCCTATTCAGGAAGCATTGACCCGTTCTCCTAAATTAATATGGTTAGATTCGGGTCTGGTCAATTTTTCAGCCGGAATACAAGTTGAATATCTGACCAATACTTCAATCACCGACATCTGGAGAGGACATGCCGCAGAACAGATTGTCGGACAAGAACTTTGGCAGGTATTAGACCGTAGTTACATCGATTCTCAAAACTTCTGGGTAAGGGATAAAAAAGGGTCAAACGCTGAAATAGATTTCGTTTTTCAAACCCAGGGTAAACTCCTCCCTATAGAGGTGAAGAGCGGCAGCAACTCTCATCTCCGCTCACTGCAATCATATACGGCCATAGAAGGAGCCCCTGATTTGGCAATCAGGATATGGCCGGGAGTTTTTTCTATCGATGATGTCAAGAACCAAATCTCAGGCTCTACATTCCACCTTGTCAACCTACCTTTCTATCTTGTCGGTCAATTAGACAGAATAATCAACAGATATATATAATAAATCCGATTACAGATATTTAAGTAAAATCTGATTTGATGATGAAAGTCGGGAAAGCAGCCTATTGCTTTTTAGGGGGAATTTTTGTAACTTTGTATGTTACAATTGGATTTTTCATATCTGAATTTCATTGATGCAGAAAAAAACTGACAATATATATGACCGGGAGAAAAATATCTCCGTACTGGGTGCGAAAGTCAATAATTTAAAGGATGTGGATGTTGAAATCCCGCGCGGGAAGCTCGTGGTAATCACGGGCGTATCCGGCTCGGGAAAGTCTTCACTGGCCTTCGACACCCTCTATGCCGAAGGCCAGCGCCGCTACGTGGAGAGCCTTAGCAGCTACGCCCGCCAGTTCATGGGCAAGATGCCTAAGCCTGAATGTCGGGCCATCCTCGGACTTCCGCCGGCAATCGCCATCGAACAGAAAGTCAACACCCGCAACCCGCGAAGCACCGTGGGCACCTCCACTGAAATCTATGACTACATGCGCCTGCTTTTCGGACGCGTGGGCCACACCTACTCCCCCGTTACGGGCGAAGAGGTGAGGAAACACACGATTGAGGACGTGGTGAACTTCGTGATGTCATACCCCGAAGGGAGCCGCATGGCCCTCACTGCGCCAATCCTCCCTCCCGAAGGAAGACGCTTCGCATCACAGCTCGACGTCTATCTCAAGGCCGGCTACTCAAGAGTGGTCAAAGGCGACGAGTTCATTGAAATAGAGGAACTGCTTCAGGAAATAAATTCCGGCAACGAGGCTGATTATTCGCCCTCGGACTACAATCTCCTCGTCGACCGCCTCGCCATCTCATCGGAACAAGACGAAATAAGCCGTCTGAACGACTCCATAGAGACCGCTTTCTTCGAAGGACGCGACAGACTCTACGTGACAATATGGGCGGAAGAAGGCCCTGTCACAAAGGAGTTCTCAAAGATTTTCGAGGCTGACGGCATACGCTTCGAACCGCCGACCGAAATGATGTTCAATTTCAACAATCCTGTCGGAGCCTGCCCGACATGCGGAGGATTCGGAAAGGTGCTCGGCATAGACGAACGCCTCGTGGTGCCCGACAACACCCTTTCGGTCTACGACAACGCCGTGGCCTGCTGGCGCGGAGACAAGATGAGCGAATGGAAGAGAGCCTTCATAAGCGACTGTGCAAAATACAACTTCCCAATCCACAAACCCTATCTTGACCTCACGCAGGAGGAGAAAGACCTGCTCTGGCATGGCCCCGTAGAACAGCGCAACCTAAAGCGTAAACTGACTTACGAGGATTTCCCGTCAATCGACAATTTCTTCCGCATGATTGACGAGAACCAATACAAGATTCAATACCGCGTGATGAAGGCGCGCTATCAAGGCAGGGCCATCTGCCCGGAATGTCACGGTTCAAGGCTCAAGAAATCGGCATCGTATGTGAAAGTCGGAGGCGCCACAATAGGAGAACTCGTAAAGATGCCGGTCAGCGAACTGCTCGCCTTTTTCCGCAATCTAAAGCTGGACGAAACAGACTCACGGGTCGCATCGCGCCTGCTAAAGGAAATCAACAACCGCATCTCTTACCTCGAAGAGGTTGGGCTCGGCTATCTCACCCTCGACCGTCTCTCATCATCACTCTCGGGAGGCGAAAGCCAGAGAATCAATCTCGCGACCTCGCTCGGCAGCAGCCTTGTAGGCTCACTCTACATTCTCGACGAGCCGTCAATCGGGCTACATTCACGCGACACCGACCGCCTCATCAATGTGCTGAAAAAGCTTCGCGACCTCGGCAACACGGTGGTAGTCGTGGAACACGACGAGGAAATCATGCGCGCAGCCGACTATCTCATTGACGTCGGGCCTGACGCCGGACGTCTCGGAGGCAAGATAATCTATCAGGGGAATCCTGCCGAACTCGTCCCGTCCCAGGCGCGCGAGACGAACCCTCTCAGCTACACCGCCCGCTATCTGACGGGAGCCCTCTCAATCCCGGTGCCTAAGCAGAGACGCAAATGGCGCGACGCGATAGAGGTCGTAGGAGCACAGGAGCATAACCTGAAAGACATAGACGTGAAATTTCCCCTCGGCGTAATGACGGTGGTCACCGGGGTCAGCGGCTCGGGCAAATCAACCCTCGTCCGCGACATACTCTACCGCGCCCTCAACCGCCATCTCGGCAATCCGGGTGACGCCCCGGGAACCCACAGGAAACTCCGTGGCGACCTATCGAGAATAAAAAATGTGGAGTTCGTGGACCAGAATCCCATCGGTAAATCCTCCCGCTCCAATCCGGCCACCTATCTGAAAGCCTTCGATGAAATCAGAAAGCTTTTCGCATCGACCCAGATGGCCAAACAGATGGGCTACACGGCCTCTGACTTTTCGTTCAACTCCGACGGCGGACGCTGCGAGGAGTGCAAGGGTGACGGCTATATCACAATAGAGATGCAATTCATGGCCGATATCACCATTCCCTGCGAATCATGCCACGGCAAACGCTACCAAAAGGAAATCCTTGAGGTGGAATATCGCGGAAAGAACATCTACGATGTGTTGGAAATGACAATAAACCAAGCCATCGAATTCTTCTCGGAAGAAGCAGGCACTCAGGAGAAACGCATAGTCAAGCGTCTGAAACCGCTGAGCGACGTAGGGCTCGGATATATAAAAATCGGCCAGAACTCGTCGTCGCTGTCGGGAGGCGAGAACCAAAGAGTGAAACTCGCGTCGTTTTTCGCCGACGAAAACGCCGAGCCTACCTTATATATATTCGACGAGCCTACCACGGGACTGCACTTCCATGACATCGCCACTCTGATGAAATCCTTTGACCGACTCATATCACTCGGCCACACGGTGCTGATTATCGAGCACAACCTCGACGTGGTGAAATGTGCCGACCATATAATCGATATCGGGCCTGAAGGAGGCGACGGAGGAGGCTCATTGGTAGCACAGGGGACTCCTGAAGAAATCGCTGCCTGCCAGCAGTCATATACAGGAAAGTTCCTTAAAGAAAAATTGGACAATAACGAAAAATAACAAGTAATCAACAAACGACAGAAAATATGGCAAAAGTTGGCGACCGTGTCCGCTTCCTCAACGCAGTGGGAGGCGGCATAATCAGAAAGATAGAAGGAAACATAGCCTATGTCGACGACGACGGATTCGAGACCCCTACCCTGCTGCGCGAATGTGTGGTGGTCGCGTCGGTCGAGGAGACCGCTAAGAAAGTAGCCCTGACCCAGGACGCAGTCCAGCCCGTGACTCCCAAGGCTACGGCGACAGCTGCGGCACCAAAAAGCGATAAGGAGGAACCCTCGGTCGAGGAAACTCCCGAGGGTGAGAAACTCAATGTGGTGCTGGCCTATGAACCGGCTGAAATCAAGCATCTAAACACTACGACTTTCGACGTCTACCTCGTCAACGACTCCAACTATTACCTATATTTCACATATCTCGCCCGTGCCGATGAGGATGAAGGCTGGACAACCCGCTATGCGGGAATCGTCGAGCCGAATATCCAGGTTTTCCTCGAGGAAATCAACGGTTCCGACCTGCCGTCCATGGACCGCATCGCAGTCCAGATGATAGCCTTCAAGTCTGACCGCCAGTTCAAAATGAAATCGCCAATAGCGATAGAGACCTCCCTCGACACCACGAAATTCTTCAAGCTCCACTGCTTCCACAACAATGTCTATTTTGACAAGGAGGTAATAGCGGTCGAACTCGTGACCAACGATGTGCCACGCAAGCGCATGGTGATTGACTCCTCGCGCATCGAGGAAGGGATAAAGGCAAAGAAGGCTGTAGACCGCCGTCCGGCGAAACGACCGGTGCAGAAAAAGCAGCAGAATCCCGACATTATCGAGGTGGACCTGCATATAAATGAGCTTATAGACTCGACCGCAGGACTTTCGCCGGCCGACATACTCAATCTACAGATAGATGAGTTCCGCAAAGTCATGGATGCCAACCTAAAGAAAAAGGGGCAGAAAATAGTCTTCATCCATGGCAAAGGCGAAGGGGTGCTCCGGTCTGCAATCATGAAGGAGCTTAACCACCGATACAAGGGGCACACCGTGCAGGACGCTTCATTCCGCGAATATGGCTTCGGGGCCACACAGGTGACAATATGATTCTGTGGTTTTCAGGGACAGGAAACTCGCGCTATGTAGCCGAACGGCTCGCGGCACAGCTCGGACAGGCGCAAAAGGAGATGCGCCCCGAGCTAATCAAGCAAGCGTTACATATCCCATCGGCTGAAAGGGACATCATATGGGTATGCCCCGTATATTCATGGGGCATACCGCCTTATGTCCGCTCTGTCATAAAGGACATCCGTTTTGAGCGTGACGGAAATGAAGATTGCAGAGAGATGAGACACCACCTCGTGCTGACCTGCGGCGACGATTGCGGTCTTGCTCCCGAAATGTGGCGAAAAGAGATTTCAAAGCGCGGATGGACAGGCGACAAAGTCTTTTCGGTCACGATGCCAAATAACTATGTGTGCATGAAAGGCTTCGATGTCGATTCCAAGGAAATCGAGGAAGCAAAACTCTCAGCCGCCCCGGCCCGCATCGATGAAATCTCACGGGCATTTAATGATTCTGAGGGAAAGGTGCTTACTGACGTGGTAAGAGGCCGCTTCGCATGGATAAAGACAAGAATTATATATCCATGGTTCGTGCGCCATGCCATGTCGCCAAAACCATTCCGTTTCACTAAAGAGTGCATTTCCTGCGGGAAATGCGCCGCCGCCTGCCCGATGCGGAACATAAGTATGGAAATCGAAAAAAATGTGGATGATGGCCGGCAACGCCCACGCAAACGTCCACGTTGGGGCGACAACTGCGCTATGTGTCTCTCCTGCTACCACGTATGTCCGCGACATGCCGTGATGTACGGAAAATCTACATTAAACAAAGGGCAATATATGAATCCCAAGGTCTGAAAAAACGCCTTTCTCCATGAACCGAAGCTACGGCGAGCGCGTTTAATCAACGTAGACACTACTAAAATCAAAACGCACTAAAACGTTACTACAGATATTATGGAGAAAAAATCTATCAAAGGCACACAGACCGAACACAATCTTCTCGCATCGTTTGCCGGGGAGAGCCAGGCGCGTTCACGCTATACACTTTTCGCAAAAAAGGCACGTGAAGAGGGCTACGAGCAGATAGCACGCATATTCCTCATCACCGCAGAGCAGGAACTCAGCCATGCGGAGCAGTTCTTCTCACTGCTTGAGGGCGGTGTGGTCAATATCAATGCAGGCTATCCTGCCGGAGTCGTAGCCGACACCATGACCAATCTCCGCGAGGCAGCCGCCGGCGAACGCGAGGAGTGGAGCGACCTATACGCATCATTTGCAAAGACAGCCGAGGAGGAAGGATTCACCCAAATCGCCAACCTCTACAAGCTCATTGCCAAGGTGGAGGTAGAACATGAACAGCGCTATCTCCGACTGCTCGACCGCCTGACCAACGGTCAGGAATTCTCAACGGAGGAAGAGACAGAGTGGCAATGCATGCACTGCGGCTATGTCCACAAAGGCAAATCGGCTCCCAAGCGCTGCCCGGTGTGCGGCAAGGAGCAAGGCTATTTCGAACGCAAAGCCGAGAACTATTAAGAAACTGATGAAAGTTTCACGACAGTTTATTAGAGACTACACCTAACAAAACATAAGTCAACGGGAGGCGAAAAGTGAATAACGGTTCGCGTCCCCGTTTTTTATTACACAAGATATCGATACCTTGAAACGACTCTGACCCCAAGGCTATTATTGCAAAACAAGAGGACCGCAGAAAATCTACGGTCCTCCTGTTATGGCATAAATCAATTTGATTTAATAATTGAATCGGCGGCTGTCTCCGCAAGAAAATGATTAAGGGCCTCCTTGGCCGACATAGTGTAGATTGAGCCGTCGTCATGGGCATATACAACGGTCTGTCCTTTGACAATCTTGTCCAAGAGACATTTCTCCACGGCAATTTCCATGCCGCGGGCAAGTTTTTCAGCTATGTTTTCAGTCTGCTTCTTCTGTTTGTCCATCATTTTTAATTCTGTCATACAATTCCGGCGCTAAAGTCAATGTGTCGTTGGCCACCACTCTTGGGCGGCAACGGGTATTGTCGATGATTGTCCAGCTGTCAACAATCGGCATGAAGAGATTGAAGAGGTTCTCGATGCCGTGATGATAACGGCGTACAATCACGTCAGAGGGAATATCATGGCCACCTTCACTCACGCGCTGGGCCACACGCTTGATGGCAAGCTGCGGGGAGGAGAGCCAGATATAAAGCAAATGCACAAAATAGCCCAATTTATGGGCCTTAGACACGAGTGTGTGATAACTTCTTGTTGCCAAGGTGGTTTCAATCGCAAAGGTCATTCCTTTCTGGAGGAGAGTCTCGATGCGGTGGAGCATGATACGCCCCGCCTCTATGGCCACGCTCTCGGGATGGAAGGGCGAAAGGCCTTTGGCGATTTCATCGGCGTTGACAAATTGCTCACAGTCAAGGACGTCTGGCAAGATGGTGAACGACGCGGTGGTTTTTCCCGCACCGTTGCAACCGGCGATGATGTATAAACTGGGCGATTTCATAATTATTTGAGGATTTAGATTAGTGTGTGTTTTTATAATATTTATATCCTTATCCTCCCTACTCCCTGTAATAGACGCGCTTGACGCGCCGGGAGATAGAGGTAAGGATTTCATAAGGGATGGTCCCGAGGGTTTCGGCGAGCGTGTCGACAGGGATGTTCTCTCCGAAAATCTCGACACGGTCGCCTGTAGCCACGCCGTCGACGTCGGTGACGTCAATCATGCACGCATCCATGCATATATTCCCTACAGTCGGGCATTTCACCCCTCTGACAAGGAATGACGCGCCACCGTTGCCGAGGTGACGGTTGATGCCGTCGGCATATCCTACAGGGATAGTGGCTATGACGGAGTCGCGCTTAAGGAGACCACGGCGGTTGTAGCCTATGGTCGTCCCTGCCGGCCAACGCTTGAGGGAGATTATGACCGTGTGGAGCGACGACACGGGGCGCAAATCGTCCTGCGAACCGTCGTTGAGCGTCCTGACACCGTAGAGTCCGATTCCGAGACGCACCATGTCGAGCTGATGGTCGGGGAAGCGGGTTATTCCCGTAGAGTTCAGGATGTGGCGCAGTATGCGACGCTCCGGGAAGGCGGAGAGAAGCATGGCGCAACATTCGTCGAAATATTCAAACTGCCGACGGGTGTAATCATCCTCCTGCGGGTCGTCGGCAGCACAGAGATGGGAGAAGACAGAACGCGGATAGACGCGGTCCTGACCTTTGAGCAAATCAATCAATCCGGGCAAATCCTCTTTAAGGAAGCCGAGGCGGTGCATCCCGGAGTCAATCTTGATGTGGACGGGATAGTCGCTTACGCCATAACGCTCGGCCTCGCGGATGAGGGCGCGGAGGAAATCCATGCTATAAATTTCCGGCTCGAGACGGTCGGAGAATATGGCATGGAAATTCTCGACTGTCGGGTTGAGGACAAGAATTGGCATTGTGATTCCGGCACGGCGCAATTCTGCGCCTTCGTCGTGGACGGCTACGGCGAGATATGTAGCCCCCTGGGCCTGGAGCGTGCGTGCAAGCTCGTCGGCACCGGCCCCATAGCCAGAGGCCTTTATCATGCAGGCGATTCCGGTCTCCGGACGGATGCGGGAACGGAAAGCATTGAAATTGTCGACTATAGCATCGAGATTTATTTCGAGCACGGTCTCATGCTGGCGCTTTTCGAGTAGCTCGCAGATGCGTGAAAAGCCGAATTCCGGAGCTCCTTTTATCAATATAAGTTCATTGCTGAAATCAGCGGCGTCGGAGGAGGACAGGAATTCTTCAGTAGAACCGTAGAAACTGCTGCCGGTTCCAAAATCTGCCGCATGGCTCTTCATCTCCGGCCCTATGCCGACAACCCTTTCCACTCCCGCGATGCGCAGAAGCGAGGCCATGGAGGCATAGACTTCGTCGGTCGACTCACAATCGTGCATAAGGTCACTGATTATAACCGTCAGACGGCGTTCGGCAGTAGCACGGCGACGCATGAAGTCAAGAGCCGGTACGAGAGAGTTGAAGTCGCTTGTGTAGTTGTCATGAATCAGGAGGCATGAGTTGACCCCTTCAATCACTTCAAGACGTGTCCCCACGGGTGTCAGCAGGGCCATGCGCTGACGGATGGCGTCATGCCCTATGCCGAGATAAAGCATTACGGCAAGACAATGGATGGCATTTTCCACATCATGTTCCCCGCTCATAGGGATTGAAATTTCATGACAGGGAGATGCATTATAGCTGTAGGCAATCGTGGTGCCATCGGAAGCCTTACGCACGTCGGATATGAAGAGCGGAGACCGGGAATTGACACGCGACCATGCTATAGTGACGGGGGCAGGCTTCACACATGATGCAATCAAGGGATTGTCACCATTGTAAATCACACACTTGCAGCCGTCGAGCAAGGAGGCTTTCTCAGCGCATTTCTCTTCAATCGAAGCGAAGCCTGCGCTGTGGGCGGGACCAATGTTGGTAAAAATTCCGATGTCGGGCCGGAGGATTTTTTTCAGTTCCGCCATCTCTCCGGGAAGTGAGATGCCGGCCTCGAAAATGCCGAGACGGGTCTCGGAATCCATCTGCCATACGGAAAGCGGGACGCCAATCTGGGAGTTATAGCTGCGCGGACTGCGGGCTATCACCGTGTCGTCCTGAAGGAGACGGTTGAGCCATTCCTTGACCGTAGTCTTGCCCCGGCTGCCCGTGATAGCAATCACTGGGGCTGAAAAGCGCCCGCGATGGTAGGCGGCAAGCCTATGAAGGGCCTCCAGCGGGGAGGTGACCATAAGGAAATTAGCGTCGGGCATCGAGGATGCGTCGTCCGGAAGTGACGAAACCACAAAATTCCTTACCCCCTTTCCGTAGAGGGATTTTATATATCGGTGACCGTCGCCTGTCGCGGTGGTCAGTGCGAAAAACAAAGTGTCGGCAGGATATGTCAATGAGCGGCTGTCGGTTAGCAGTCGGGCGATTCTACAGTCGGGGCGACCGGGGCCGCAGTCGGTTTCGAGAATCCTGGCTATTTCTGAAATACTATATTCCATTATTGACCTATGTACTTAAAATAACGTTCGTATGCTATATTGAGTTTAGGATATCGCCCTAATAACAGGGCGGCAGCCTCCTTGCGCGCCAGCTCTTCCTTCAAAGCCATTTCAGGGGAAACCGTGGTGACAGTATGGCGCAGGCGGCGGGTAAGGGCCGATGCCTCCTTGGCAATCCTTACGGTCTCTTCGTCGAAATAGGTGTCGCGGAAAAGCTCATAGATATAGGCCACGGCCTGCGCGGAGGGGTGCTTCATGTCGGAGGCATAGAAGCGGTAGTCGCGCAAATCATCCATCATCACCTCATAGGCAGGGAAATAGCCTATATCCGCGGTTGCTTCCGACTCCATAAGCCTGTCAATCGCAAGCAGGAGGATGGATTTTGACAGCTGGTTGCCGTGGGCTCCGAGGTCGAGATATCGCAAGGGGCTGACTGTGAAGATAATTTTCACGTCAGGGTTCATACGCCGTATCATTCCTACGGTCTCGCTGAGCGCTGCGTATGTCTCCTCCAATGAAAGGTTACGCTGCACGAACTCCCCCGATGGGAGTTTGTGGCAGTTGGCCACTACTTCGCCGGAGGATTTCAGCACGAAAGCACGGGTAGTGCCAAGGGTCAGCACTATCACCGAGGCCTTACGTAGGCTGGCGGAAGCTTCGCGTATCGAACACGACATCCGTGCAGAGGCTTCCACAGCGTCCGCGTCGGAATATCTGGAATGGAAAGCGAAACTATGGAACATGCCCTCGCGCTCAAAGAGGCTGCCGGAGGTAATTCCGTCGCCACGACACAGCAGCTCAATCCCCTGCTTTATCGAAAGCGGATTGTAGATAGGGCCAAACGGATTGACCGTCACCTCGAAAAGCTCATCGCGCAGGCAGCCGCCTATATTGTCGGTGAAACACGAGCCCATCAACAATATCGGGCTCCCATGCCTCACGAGTCCACGAAAGCCCTCCGCAGGACGGATAACGGTGCGAAAATCCATTTTTAGAATTGATATGACTTATAACTCAACACAAAATTACAACAATCTTCTAAGAAACGGCTTAAATTTTTCTCGTAAATTTTAAACAGTTTCTTAAACCACATGCGAAAAATGCCAATTTATCCGAGCGTTATTTCAGAATTATAGTTTAAATTTGCACAATCATGGAACTACGCAAAGCCATATTAAGCGACCTTGACACCATAATGCGGATTCTCTCCGAAGCCCGGGAAGCCCAGCGGGCACAGGGTTTCGTGCAATGGCAGGACGGCTATCCGGCCTCATCGACCATAGTCTCCGATATCGAGCGCGGAGACGCCTATATGCTTATAGACGATGGGAACGCAGCCGGCTATGTGGCGATTGCGGAGGGTGACAGTGAATATGACCGACTCAGACACATATGGCAGATGAAAGGCAACAGATATTGCGTCGCACACCGCCTCGGACTCGCAGACAGCCACCGTGGACGGAAGATTTCGGGAAGATTTTTCAGCCTTATAGAAGCCAAAATCGTGAGGCGCGGAACCAGGCTCATAAGGATTGACACCGGACTGCCCAACAAAGCCATGCAGCATATACTTGAAAAACGCGGATATACTAGGCTCGGAACACATGAATTCGTGTGGGGCGAAAGGCTCGCATATGAAAAACTGTTGGAATCTGTCTGAATCCCCCTCAAAAAAATTTGGAGATTCAGAAATTAATCTCTATCTTTGCACTCGCAATAAGGGGAAATGAGGCCAAAAGCCGAGGCAACCCTCATTGGAGTGATGCTCGAGTGGCTGAAGAGGCACGCCTGGAAAGCGTGTATACGCCAAAAGCGTATCCCGAGTTCGAATCTCGGTCACTCCGCGAAACTCAAAGACATATCTCCTCCACGGTCCTATAGCTCAGTTGGTCAGAGCACCTGACTCATAATCAGGGAGTCCTAGGTTCAAGCCCTAGTGGGACCACCAAATAATAAGTTAAAAATCAAGCGGTTATAGCCTCATCTAACCGCTTGATTTCTTTTAGCCCAAATCCATTGCACACAATTTGCACACACCTCAGCCCTTGCATAACCATGGGGCATCCACATACGCCAGGCATTGTCTCGACTTGTAGTCAGTCCTTAACATACCACTTTAAAACACAGAATATTATAGAGTGATTTACTCAATTTTAACAAGGGATGGAGCAAAGAACGCGGCAAGATATTTGGTCTTGCCACACACTTATATTTCATTTGAGTTCCTTTTTCACAGAGAGTCGATTTCTATTCTCAATCCTTTTTGTTTAAAGGATTCGACAGTCAGCAATATTGCATATTCAACGGTAGCGATGTAGTCAAGATAAATTTGCTTTGTTAAGTCATAGTTAATATCTAATTTATGCACAAACCTATGTCTGGCATCTAATATCTCCTGAATTTTCACTAATACCCGTATTATTTTTCTGTTAACTTTCTTCTTTTCGCTTAATATTGACACGACATCAATAGACAGGTATTTTTTATATGCTTTATTGATTGAATCAAGGTTTTGAAAATTATATGATTGAGCTATTATCTGTTCAAGAGAATTTTCCTTCTGAAGGATAGCAATTACGTCAGATATTCCTATTTTGAGTTTTTCATCAATTAACAGATTTCTTGCATCAGTGTCATATTTTATAAAATTTGCAAAACATTGACCATAAAAATATTCAAGAATGGCGACCAAAACAGGCATCAAACTATTATATAGCATTATGCTTGGATCTTTTGTTTTAAGCTGCTTCTTCATGCCTTCTATATTCATATTAGCAATAGAATCGGAAATCTCGTTTTTATAGCCTGCCAAGCAACTCTCTATTTGGTCCAATTTTTTTATCGAGTTACTGGCTATAATTGAAATTCCTCTTTCTAACGGGCTGAATTTTGTGTAGTCATTGAGGTTTGTATAAGTATTTGTCCCATACCAGTCATTATAAAATGTTCCCTCAAATAAATGTCTCGCTTTTCTAATTGTCTCATTTTGTTTTTGTTTATCTTCATAACTTCCACTGCTACGTGTTCTTGTGGTTAAAATCCATTCAGAGCATTTATATTTAGCACGTTCTTTGGCCGATACTTTATAAACGGTAGCTTCAACACCAGAAACAGATTCATAATTGTCAAAGCCGGGCCACATATAATGAATCATATCCGGCGTATTCATTTCATCCAGAATATGTCTTGTTTTTTGAAAACCTTCAGCCGCCAAAAACTTCATTAAAGCTCCTTTTGTCGCTTTCTTAGTGTATAGCGTTATTTCAACACTCATAGTTTATTAAATTTCAATATCTACAAATTCTTCATATCCGCAAAATTCACAACAGCCTGTATGCCATCAAATTTATCAAAGTACTCCTTGATTCTTTTTCAGCACTAATTCTATATTCAAGGGGCATACATTATTTGTCTTTATTTCTAAATTTGCGTATAACCTTTTCAATATTTTCAGGATATCTACCTTCAAAATATTCAAATATCAATGGATTATGCTCCATAAAATGGCTGGTAAATTTTACCCATGTTTCAACATCAATTACGCCGTTCATTTTGAACAACTTTTCTGATTGGCTTTTTATTTGATTGCTTTCTTTTGCGTTGTAATTAAGATCAGAATCCCTTCTATCATAATACTCCTCAACAGTATAATAATGAATTGCGCCATCAAAATGACGGAAAGTTTTTGTATCTAAATCAAACTCGGCATGCACATATCTCACAGGATAAACTTTATTTTGATTATGCGAAATGACTATATCTTCTGTTTTAAATTCTTCTGATTGAAATGTTTTAATTTTCCCTTTTGTGCTCCACTTGATATCAAGAGAATATGCATTATTGAAAAAAAGGGAAACAAAAGAGTTGTCCAAATCCGAAGGTGAACGCAGATGCACTATTCCATCCGGGATTAATTCTATATTCTTACTGAACTTAGCTCCGTACCATGTGTCAAACTCTTTATACAATCTGTGATTTACATCAATCCTGACCCTATTACAATCAAGTGCAATATTTGACTCTATATTATTAAAAGGTTCATTCCAAAATAATTCTATAAAACGTGGTGCAAAATTATTTTTATCTGAATAGCTCCGTCTAAAATGGGGATGTACCATCAATACAAAATCGTCCGAATACAAAAGTCCCTCTGCTATTACTTTTCGTTTATAATTACCACAAAGTTGAGAGAAATTATATAATCCTTCTTTATCCCTCTTAACATCCCGGCACAAATACTCAACAATATTGGGATAACTGGCAACTATCCCAATAGTTGGAATATAGCTAAAATTTTCATCCATTAATCTAACCCCTCTTTTTAAGGCAATTTCTTTAAAAGAAGTAATCAAGTTTAGATTTTTGGACAACTCTTCTTTTTCTTCTTTTAACATTTGAAGGTATTGTCTTTGCATGTCAGTCATATGTTCCATAACTGTCTGTCATTTATGCTTTGCATGCAAAGTTAACTATTTACTTGTATATGTATATTCAGCATTTAAGATATTTATCAAATCCGATTTCCTATATAATAATCCTCTGTTTGAGGCTATTGTGTAAAAGCGATTTAACCGCGAACCCTGCATCTGCTTTTTGCTGTTGAGAGATAGGGCGATATTTCAGATTTTATTGTAACTTTGCCTTATCAATTGGTGTTGGTATCGTCCGACGGCAATAAATACCATGAATTGTTTTTATATGAATACGCCGAAAAGGCGGATAATGCCATGCAGGCCCGCAGGGTGAAAAAAAGAATTCAAAGATATAATTTATTTTGAGCTTCTACTTACAGCCAATTATTGACAGCTACTTAATCCGAACATAACTCTTGACAATTATGAAAAAGATAATCCTCTCTCTTTCAGCCCTGCTATGCTGGTCTCTGTCAATCGCGCAGACCAATGTCGCTTCCGGGTTCCCGGAGCTTGACGAATGGACCAAGCAATGTCTGACCGACCGACCCTTTGCCTTAGGCTATCCCGGCAATTATGACGGAAAGCTCGATGGATTCTACCAATGGTACACTGCCAACAAAATGGAGAATGTGTTGATAAACAACGCCGGAAATCCATTCGATAAGAGCGGTGCGCTATCATCCGCGAAGTTTGAACGCGATGTAATAGAATTTTTCGCTCCCCTCTATGGCTTCGACGTGAACGACCTCTGGGGAATCGTAACCATGAGCGGAACCGACGGAAATAACCACGGAATATATTACGGCGTGAACTATCTCAGGAACAAGACGGGAAAGATGCCTGTTGTCTATGTCTCTGACGAAGCCCATTACAGCAACTACCGTCTTTGCGACGTGCAACATCTCGATGTAAGACTCGTGAAGAGCAACGACATGGGACAGATGATACCCGAAGAACTTGAAAGCTCGCTTGACCTCACACGTCCCGCACTGATTATCTATGCGATGGGCTCTACATTCAAAGGAGCAATCGATGACCAGAAGGCACTCCAGGAGATTTTCGACCGCCACCCGGAAATGATGGTATACCGTCATGTCGATGCCGCTCTTTTCGGCGGGTATCTGCCATTCACCGACTATCGCGACCTGGTAAGCCGCAAGCAGATGGATTTTGAATCAATTTCCATCAGCGGCCATAAGTTTTTCGGCATAGACAGTCCTTGCGGCCTGTTTATAACAACCAAAAATATCTATGACAATCAGAATTCGTTTGATGTACCATACCTCAATGCCAATATGCGCATGATAAGCTGCTCACGCTCCGGCACTGACCCGCTGAAATTCTGGTGGCTGATGAAAACCATAGGCATTGAAGGATGGACGGCACAGGCTCAGAAAATGATGGACAATACACAGTATCTGATGTCGGAACTGCAACGCATCGACTGGCCTTGCTGGAACAACACTTACAGCAACACCGTGTTTTTCCATCGTCCAAGCGATGAACTCGTAAGCAAATACAACCTTGCCAACAGTTTTGACGAACGTTTTGGCGGCAACCTGTCGCATGTTGTTGTAATGCAGCATGTCACGCGGGAAATGATAGACCTATTTATAGCGGATTTGCAAAAACCGGACTAAAACCGCAGTGTTCATTTATTACAGACAAACCGAGGGACAAAAATATAGCTGTCATATCTACTTGGATATATTTGGAAGGTGGGCGTTGAACCACTGTATGTTGCGGTCGAGGGCGTTTTTTATTTTTTCGGCGCGCCATGCGGCACTCTGCGACGGGTCGCCGTCCCACCTTGCATCGTCGTTTCTCCAGGCCTCGCCGAGCGGGGGCACAGTGGCGTCTATATAGCTGAATATTTCAGAAATCCTGTCAGGATAAAGCTCGCGCCAGGCCGATTCAACTGCCTTGCAGAAGCTTTCATATCTTATTAGCTCGCCAATCCAGTGTGGAGTGAAACCATAGTGAACTTTCATGCGGAAGGTATAGTCGGTCTTTACGCGGTCATAGCATGTGAGGTCCCAGACCGGACCGGCAATCCATTTAGCGTTATCGGCCAAATCCTTATGGAGATAGAAGCTGCCATGAAATCCGTCGGGGTTGTCCATCACTTCCTGCAGGATGAAAAAACGCGCCATGCTCTCCACATCGATATATTTTTCCCACTCCGCCGAAGTTTTGTCGGCTGAATAGATTGCGGCGTTTATTGCCTTGAATTCGTCGGTGAGCCACTTCAATTGCTCCCGTGAGAGGTCTTCGGGAGAATGATACCTCAGAGTGAGATTCCATTTGGAGTTTTCAGGAATGGTAATCTGACAATCATCGCGGTAATTGTCCACTTCCACGAGCCATCCGCCCTTTATCAGTTCCGGATTCGTCTCTCCGTCGGGCTGCTCATAGATATTGACACGATTCCCGTCGATACGGATGGTTTCGGTAAGGAAATATAGGCCGATATAGTCACCGTTGAGCACCACTTCCACCGGGCGGAAATCAGGAGTCCACGCCATGCCCATCAAGCGGCCAAGTTGCAGTCCGGCCACAGTGCTTTCCGTCGGCTTCAGGAGTGCCCAGTGTTTGTTTTTGGGCATACCCATCACAGACGTCTTTTTCCCGAGTTTTATTTTGTAAGGTTTCTTGACACCGTTCCACGAGGAGTGGCCACGCCCGCGTATCTGCATTGGCAAGGGTTCCGACCGGGAGCCGAGCGGTTCCACACCGTCTTTGCCCGAAGGGTCGAGCCAGTAGCCCGCGTCGACATATTCAGTCTTCGAAGTCACAGGCTGACGGTTTTCGGTCTCGATATAGAGCACGGGGAGAGTGCCGGAGATGGCCGCCACACCGGTCTGCGGCGGCTCGTCGCCAACAGCGTTATCGCTGCACGACGTGATTGTCAGCACCCACATCAGCGAGAGTAAAACTATATTGATTCTGTACATATTATTTAGAACTTATCAAAATTTTATAATAATTCAATTCAGGGCATAAACCACACTGTATAATCTACAAATTTAAAGAGGAATATCAAAGCGGCAAAATTTCGGAAGGTTAAAAATGGATTCTAACATTTTTTGCGCTGTTATTTATCATTCACGTAGCATGCTGTAGACATGGATTGCTTATCTTTGTGGAAATATAACATCAATCACAGTACAACCATGCGTATTATCACGTTTCCACTCCTACTCCTGCTCGCGGGATTCCTGCTCAACGCGCAGACTTTCGAGAAAACTCCTGACGGAGTCAAGGCAAAGGCAGCCAATACCGACATCGAACTCCAGTTTTTCAACCCGTCGGCTGTCAGGGTCATAAAGTCGCCGTCGGGAAGCCTTTTTGAAAAATCAAGTCTCTCGGTCACCGCCACTCCCGAAGAGACAGCCTTGAACGCCAGGAAGAATGGCAACCGGCTGTCGGTATACAGCTCCGATTTATGCGTAACAATCGACCTTAAAACGGGGGCATTAAACTTCAAATCAAAAGATGGCAGAAAACTATTGCAGGAGGGTGCGGAAGCGCAGTTCATGCCATTCGACGATGCCGGTACCCCTTCCTACCGTGTCAAGCAGTCGTTTGTCCTCGACAAGGACGAAGCCATCTACGGCCTCGGCAATCTTGAGAAAGGGAACCTGTCGATGCGCGGCGTCAGCCACAATCTAATTCCCGGCAACATCGAGGACGGAATCCCGGTGATGCAATCGGTGAAAGGCTACGGAATCATCTGGGACAACTACTCCCCTACCCAATTCAGCGACAGCCCGACGGCCACGGTATTTGAGTCGGAGGTTGGCGACTGCATAGACTATTATTTCCTCTATGGCGGAGGGACAATCGACGGGACCACCAAACAGATACGCGCCCTCACGGGCGACGTCCCCATGTTCCCTCTATGGACCTACGGTTTCTGGCAGAGCCGCGAACGCTACAAGTCACAAAAAGAAATTACGGAAGTCGTGAAACGCCACCGCCAACTTGGAGTGCCCCTTGACGGAATCATCCAGGACTGGCAATACTGGGGGAGCAACTATCTCTGGAACGCAATGGAATTCCTCTCGTCGGACTTCAAAGACCCACAAGGGATGATGGACAGCATACACGCGGACAACGCACACGCCATCATCTCAATATGGTCGTCGTTCGGCCCCCACACCAAGCAATTTCAGGAACTCGGGGAGAAGGGTCTGCTCTTCGACATCACCACATGGCCCATGTCGGGAATCGCCGACCTGTGGCCCGCACGCCTCGACTACCCATCGGGGGTGAAGGTCTACGACGCCTACAGCGCCGAGGCACGCGACATCTACTGGAAACATCTGCGCCGCCTCTACGACCTCGGGATGGACGGGTGGTGGATGGACTCGACCGAACCTGACCACTATGGCATCAAGGAGGAGGATATGACACGCAAGACCGCCCTCGGCTCATTCCGACGCGTGCGCGGTGCCTATCCGCTTATGACAGTGGGCGGAGTCCACGACCATCAGCGCGCCACCTCCGACCGTCAGCGTGTCTTCATCCTCACCCGCTCCGGATGGACCGGACAGCAACGCTACGGATGCAACGTGTGGACAGGCGACGTCGCCTCCACATGGGAAATGCTGCGCAATCAGATTCCCGCCATGCTCAATTTCTCCATGACCGGCAACCCCAACGTCAATTCCGACCTCGGCGGATTCTTCTGCAGTGCCTACAACATTCCGGGCGTGGAAAACGGACCGGCAAAAAATCCCCAGTTCAAGGAACTCTACGTGAGATGGCTACAGATGGGCACCTTCCTCCCGATGATGCGTTCACACGGGGCCGACGTGCGCCGTGAGATTTACGAATTCGGAGAGAAGGGCGAGCCTGTATACGACGCTATCGAGGACGCGATACGCCTGCGCTATTCCCTGCTTCCCTACATCTATTCTACCTCATGGGGGGTCACCTCACAGCGAGAGTCCATCATCAGACCCCTCGTGGCAGACTTCGCTTCCGACAAGGAGACATGGAACCGTGGCGACCAGTTCCTATTCGGCAAGTCACTTATGGCCGCCCCTGTCATTGAAGCCCGTTATACACCCGAACATATTTCGAATATCGACGAGAATTCGGGATGGGACCGCAAAGAGAGCGCCGACCCCTCAGCCGCTACGCTCGCGGTCGACTTCATGGCCCCACGGCAAAGCGAAGTGTTTTTCCCGAAAGGAAGCGCATGGTATGATTTCTTCAGCGGAGAAAAATATGAGGGTGGCAGGACTATCATGCGCGACACCGACATAAAGACCATACCGCTCTATGCGAAGGCCGGAAGTATCATCCCTCTCGGGCCGGACGTGCAGTATGCCACTGAAAAGCCATGGGACAAGCTTGAGATAAGGGTCTACGGAGACTCCGACGGCGATTTTGTCCTCTATGAGGATGAATTCGACAACTACAACTATGAAAAGGGCCTTTACACCATCATCCCCTTCCATTGGGACGATAAAAACCGCACGCTCACAATCGGCCGACGCGAAGGCTCCTATCCCGGGATGATCGAGCAGCGCAATTTCAACATCGTGCTCACTGACGGCAAAGGGAGAACGGAGAAGAGCACCGGCTATAACGGAGAGATGCTGAAAATAAAATTTTAAGAATAATGCTTAAGAATTTAAGTGACTAAATGACTTTAAGAAACTTGTTTAAACTTTCTCATAAATTTTTATAGGTATCTTTCAAGCTATTTGTGGTTTTGGAATGAGGAAGATTTACTCATAATGAAAATTTAAAATAATCACACGTACTGAGATATCTTTATCTATCCTTTTAAATATCCAGTAAAAAATGCCCTGCCGCTCCATTCCGGAGAAGCAGGGCATCTCATTTGACCATATCATATTCATGTCATATGGTCCAATCAACTCCTAAAGCCATCTTAAATTAATGAAGGAACTTAATAGATAAGGTTTAAAAACAGTCATAATAACAAAAACATATATACCTGAAAAACTAAATTAGAGGGCCGTACAACTCGCACGACCCTCTACGAAATTAGGGTCAGTAAAAACTGTTATTGTGCCCCGCGTATGAATCCGTCGACATATAAGGGTGACATTTTCTCATATGTCGTTCTGTCAATCATGCCTCCCCAATGGATAAGCACGATATCAGCCTTACCTTTTGGATAGCTTGTAAGGAATTCGCCGTACTTAGCTTTTTCCACGTCGGCAATCTTGTCATAGCAACCACATTCACCGACAACGATGGGGATATTATTACTGTTAGAATATTCAATCAGCAAGTCAAGTTCCTCGGCGAGCTGCGACTCAAATTCAGCCGTCCATACCGGGAGATGATCATCGTCAATCTCACCGTTGAGGTTGGTGAATTTCGACGGTGAATAGTTGTGGACCTCAAGAAGGAGGTGGCCTCCGATTTCATCTTCGGGAATCACGAAGTTATCGAGGCGCGTTCTGCTGCCACCGGCTCCGTAGGTGTTGACAATGAGGTTGCGGTGAGCGTTGTTACCACCCGTCGAACGGACGGTGTTGACAAACTTCTGCGCATAGATATTTATAGCCTCATAACCGCCAGCGACTGGTTCAAGCCATGAATCCTGGGCATCGAGCATTTCGTTGTAGCCTTCAAACAGGAGTTTTTCGCCGTATTTGTTGAAACGGTTTGCAATCTGAAGCCACAAAGACTCGAATTTAACCGAAATTTCATCGATATTGTCGAGGTCGGCACGCAACCATCCGCTCTTATTCTTCGAATCTTTTCCGTCGTTAGCGCCGGTGTCGTGATGGACATTAAGGATGCAGTAGAGGCCGGCGTTGAGGGCGTAGTTGACCACCTCCTCCACGCGTGCCATCCAAGGTTCCTTGACCTTCCAGTTCTCATCCATATGGAGCCACCAGGTGACAGGCACACGAACAACCCTGAAACCGTTGGCATAGACGGCATTGAACCATTCCTGGGTTGCGAGCGGCTGTCCCCAGCAAGTCTCACAGGTCACGATGTCGTCCGGGTCAAACCATGTTCCGACGGCATCAAGAGTGTTGAAGAGGTTGCAACCCACGGTCATATTCTGACATGCTATGTATGCAGATTCCCATCCTGCCTCGTCGGCGGGTGCAAGCTGCTTCTGGGTTACGGTCACAGTCTTCACCTCATTAGCCGCACGGAATGTCACAGTGCAGGAGCGAGTGGGATTCTTTCCGATAGCAGCGGCAGAAATCTTGATATAGCGGGGTTCATCCTCCCTGTCGGGGAGGTTCTTTATCGTCGGGTCACCCGAACGGTTGGAGAGTACGAGCCAGTCAGCACCCTCGCCGGAGACTGAAATGTTCCAGTAGGCATTTGTTTCGAGAGCCACAATCATGCTACCGCCATAGGTGCCGAAATCAAGGTCGGTCAAATCCTCACCGTCGCGGGTCACGGAGAGCGTCACCGGACCGTCTGGCACAAACTTATCATCATCGTCGGAGCAAGACACCAGCCCGAGCGAGGGGAGGAGCAGGCTTATGACCAGCATAAGCCCGCTTATAGATTTAAAATTGAATTTCATAGTCGTTTACTGCTGTTTAACGTAAAAACGGAAGTTATCGTAAGCGATAATCACATTGTCGCCTGTAGTGTTGTAGGCAAGGAATATCTTGAAGTTGTCTCCCCCAGGATCAGCGGTGCAGAGATCACCCCAGGTTGCGATATCGGGAGCCACTTCCGACATCGGAACCGCTACAGACATCCATTGTGCCGGCATCAATTCACCGGTCACACGGTCGGCTATAGGTATACCGGCTTTCTCCTTGCCTAATACCGTAATAGTCGAAGTCATGGTCTCGGCCACAGTGAACTGCTCCTGAATGTAGACCTCATAGCGAAGTTCGATGTCGCTAAGCGGAGTCGAGGCATCAATTCCGGTGGGAGCTACCTTTGAGTTAATCGTAAGATTATGGTCCCACCAAGATGTAAAGCCTTCGAAATATATAAAATTGCCTGCGGATTCCGTTATCGGGCAAGTAGCCGGTATGGCTGTCCAGCCCCATACGGGATTACCACCGAAATGCTGCGTACCCCAACCATAGGCCATCTGAGTGCCATGGCCGTCGAAGTCTTCATAGACACGGCTATAGTTATAGAACTGGAGTGTCTCACGTCCACCGAGAGTACCCACGGTAATCAGACCGTTGGAATTATCGGAAGGCAGCTGATTGGGCATGGTAAAGATGAGTTTATCCTGATTCTCGTTGGTTTCGACGCTGTTGACATCGATATCGATTTCACCACCGAGGTTGAGAACGGTAAGGTCGGTCAGATACTTGCCATAAATCACTACGCGCTGTCCGGGAATAGGCATATCGGTAGATATGTCGGTAAGCACAGGTTTTTGCGGGGATTTCGAGAAGCCACAATAAGCGGTTGCGGCATAACATTCCACCACGAAGAGCCCCTTGTCTGGAATCTCGTTGGCGGGCATAGTCAAATCAATCTCCGTACGCGCGGAGTTAACCGTGAACTCGGTAATATCGAAAAGGGGCACAGTGTCGAGGTCAGCCACATAGATGCGCTCAATCTCATGCAGGGTGCTTCCAAGAAGAGTCACTTCCTGACCGGGCTTCATTTCGGCCACACCATTCTCATTGAGTTCAAGCTGAGCTTTATAGACATCTATAGCAGGATAGCCTGATATCACATGGAAATCATAGGTAGCGGTGCCATGGCTTGTCTCAATCCTAATTTCGAGAGGCACGCTCTCATCCTCGCCACGGGTCACCAACTCTGCCGGAATGGTCACGATGAGGTGGGTAGCGGTGTTGTAGTTACTGTTGAAATATACGTCCTGTCCATTGATATAGACATGAATCGCATTGTTCAGGTTCTTACCCTGAATAAGTATCATCTGTCCCACCATGGCATCGGTGAAGGTCGAATCGGCAAGTTCGGGATCGGTAGATCGCACGCACTCAATCACGGGCTGACCGCCTCCGTTATCATCGTCGGAACATGACGCCAGCGAAAGAAGCGCGATATTGGCAAGCAAAGCTGCCAGCAATATATAAAGTCTGTTCATGATACGGTGAATTAGTCGTTAAAGTTATAATGTTCCGGTTCTTTCTTAAGCAGTGGATTCTGAATCACGTCAGTTTCAGGATAAGGGAGGAATATATTGCCGGGCGTGATGTTTGCCTTGACCGATGGCTCGATAATAGGACCGAAAGGAGTCTCCTCATATGTTTTCCAGTCATCTCCCTTTGACACAAAGGTGATTTCCTGATTAGGGCCAATGGCGAGTTCATCCCAGGTGTAGCCACGGTACTGACCATTGAAGTAGGCAAGCATCTTTTCAGGCTGCCACTTATAGAGGTCAACAAGATAGTACCAGTTCTGATACTCCATAGAGAATTCCACACGGTGCTCACGGATGAGGTCGTCGAGAGTCACCTTGGAGGCCTCGTCGATACCGGCACGGCGACGCACAGCATTGAAATATTTGATATCCTCACCGGAGATTGATTCCTTGTTGCCGAGACAGGCCTCGGTATAAGTGAGATAAATATCAGCGAGACGCACAATGTAGGTATTGAGCGGAGAGTTCATTTCTGATACATAGCCGTCATTATCATCGTCCGGACCGCCGACAACACCTTTTTTGATAATAGAAGTCTTGCCGTCATAGGTATAGCCACCGTCAGCAATACAGATATAGTCATAATGGACGCCCGGAGTCACGAAGGTTGCATCGCGACGGATGGTTTCCCATTTATCCTTACCGTTGCTACCCGTATAGCGATACTGCATGAGCATATCAGCGCCGGGATTATAGGCACTCCATGCTGATATTCCACCAATCATTTTGGCATCACCACAGAGGTCGGGAAGAAGGGTATTTTTAGCATACCAAGGTCCATCGGCGGAACAATACCACTGCATCTGGAGCAGGGATTCTATATTATTATTGTGGCGATACTTGAAGAGGTCATGATAATTCTCCATGAGTTCAGCACCACTGTTCTCAATCACATCGAGACAGAATTCCTTACATTTATCGAGGTCAGCCTGGTCTCGCTCCACTTTGTCCCATCCCGAGCGGCTGAGATAGGTCCTGGCAAGCATGGCCTTGGCACTCCAGCAAGTAGCACGCCCTGGAGCCGACGGGGATTCCGGAAGCTTCTCAGCGGCATATTTAAGGTCGCGGATGATAAACTCAAAAACATCCTCCTCATAGTTGCGCGGACGCACGGGATTGGCGACAATATCCTGGTTGTGGTCGAAAATAATAACCGGGCCCCAGATATGAAGCGCATAATAATAAGCGCAGGCTCTCATAAGACGCGCTTCTGCGATACCGACTTCCTTGGCACGCTCGGTGACCTCGGGAAAACACTTTGTATTGATATTATCAATCACGGAATTCGCCATGGTAACCACCGAGAAAAGACCCTGCCATGCAAGAGCGAGGTTCTCTTCAAGAGCGTCGACAGTGAATAGGGTGAAGGTCGGATTATTATATGGAGAATAGACGTCATTGGCACGCAGACTGCCGAGCAGCACTATCGAACGGGAGTGATAGTCGAACCATGCACGGTTGTAGAGCGGCGCGGTACCTGCGGCCAAGGCTGCATCGGAAGCATAGTAATTGTCCTCGGTATATTCATTATCGGGAACCTTATTGAGGAAATCGTCCCCGCATGAGGTGGCACAGAGAAGCCCGGCCAATCCGATGATATATTTAGAAAATCTCATTTTAAGAATTCAATTGGTGTTAAACGAAGGTTAGAGGCTGAGATTCAGACCGAAAGTGAACATGCGCTGCGAGGGATAGCGTGCATAGTCGACACCGCGCAGAAGAACGTTCTGGTTGTATGCACCGATTTCAGGATCATAGCCCTTGTAGTTGGTGAAAGTATAGAGGTTCTGGATGTTGCAGTAAACACGCAGCGATTCCACGCTGAACTTACGGGTGAAAGAGACAGGCAGAGTGTAGCCGAGCGAGAGGTTTTTAATACGCAGATAGGAAGCATCCTCCACATAGACATTGCTCGTACGGGAATTCTGATTGGAAGCGGCTTGATCGATACGGTAGGTAGATGCTCCGGGATTAGTCACATACATATTCTCGAGCGTCTTGCCACCCTCTGGATCGATAAGACCAACCTTTGCGAAATCACACACAGATGCAAGGGTAGTCCAACGACTGGCCGGGTCACTCTGCTCCTGAAGCAGATAGTTATAACCGTCATTGCCTACGGAACCCGTCAGGAAGAGGTTGAAATCAAAGCCTTTCCATGTAACGGTGTTGTTGAAACCAAATGTGAACTTAGGCTCGGGATTACCGATATAGACGCGGTCCTGCTCATTAATCTTACCGTCGCCATTGACGTCGCGGTAGATATAGTCGCCATACCATACGCCCGTTCCCTCTGCCACTTCCTTATTCTCAGGGATGGCTACGAAACGGCGATTACCGTTGGCATCGAGGATGAAATCTCCGTTGGCGTCCTTCATGTAGAAGTCGCTTTCTTTCTCAAACATGCCAATCACCTGATAACCATAAAACTGGGCTACGGGATTGCCAACGGTGGTGTAGGTAAACACAGTGTTACCAATCTTACCCTGAATACCTGAGCTTTCCGTATAGAGATCAAGCACTTCATTCCTATTGAGCGAGAAAGTCAAGCCGGAAGTCCACTGTAGGTTGCGATTAGAGATATTAACAGTGTTTAGGGTGAATTCAAAACCCTTGTTGCGCATCTTACCGGTGTTGACCCACGGTGACTGAATTACACCACTTATATAAGCGGGAAGAGCGGCCTGCATGAGGAGATTGTCGGTATTCTTCAAATAAGCGTCGAAGATGAATTCCACACGGTTGCTGAACATGGCAAGGTCAAAACCTACGTTGTAGGAATGAGTCTCTTCCCATTTAAGCTTGCTGTTGGCAAAATTACCAGGATAGAAACCGGTTCCCCAATTTGTAGCTATGGAAGCCATCGTAGCTCCGTAGGCATAGCTGCCGGCATTCTGGTTACCGACGAGACCCCACCCGAGACGGAGCTTGGCGTCGGATAGCCATTGCACATCCTTCAAGAAGGATTCATTTTTAAGGCGCCATGCGAGGGCCACAGAAGGGAACCAACCCCAGCGGTTGTCGGATCCGAAAGTCGATGAACCGTCGGCACGGAGGGTGGCGGTAAGAAGATAACGGTTGTCGAAGTTGTAATTAATACGTCCGTAGTAGGATTCAATGGCAAATGAACCACTGCCACTGCCATTGGTGGCAGTCTTAGCATCACCAACCTGTATCGAATGAATATTATTAAAAATATAACCTGTACGCGTAGCGGAGAGGTTTTCCCATCTCGACTCCTGCGATTCGTGACCGGCCATGACATTGAAGCTGTGCTTGCCGAAATCCTTCATATAAGTCACATACTGCTTGAAACTCATATAGCGGCTGCTTGAAGAGGAGCGTTCGCTCTTGCTTGTCTGCTTGAACTGGCCAAGTTGCATTTCAGGCTGGAAATAGTAATGATTGCCACGGTCATAGGTAGCGCCATATTCGATACGGGCGGTAAGACCGGGGATAATGGTTATATTGGCATAGGCATTAAGCATGGCCTGAAGCCCCTTGTCGTAGTTCTCACGGGTCATAGCGTCGGCAAGCGGGTTAGTATAGTATGTGCCAAGCTGATTTTCTTCCTGATAGCCCCATGAGCCGTCAGGATTCTTCGCGGGAACCTCGGGCATCTGACGGAGAGCGGTCTGAATCACATTGTAATCATCGATAGTGTTCGTGCGCTTGGTCTGCGAGAGCGAGGACTGCGCTCCGACCTGAAGCCACTTGGCCACCTGTGTATCGACATTGATGCGGGCAGTGAAACGCTGGAATCCGGAGCCGACAGCAACACCGTCCTGGTCAGTGTAGCTGCCGCTGATAAGGAACTGGGTGGCATCGCTACCACCGCTTACAGACACCTGATGGTTCCACATGCCGGCATTGTTGAAGATTTCCCTCTGCCAGTCAGTACCGTCGCCGAGGATTGATGGATCGGCGAATTCCTCGCGCTCACCCCAACCGAGGACGTCGACACGCTCGTTGTAGAGCTTGGCATACTGACGGAGGTTCATGGTCTTAAGATGTTTGGGAATCGACTGTAATGCATAATAGCCTTCATAAGTCACACGGGTCTTGCCGGCCTTTCCACGCTTTGTGGTGATAAGGACGACGCCGTTTGACGCGCGCGAACCATAGATAGCGGTTGCCGAGGCATCCTTGAGCACCTCCATCGACACTATGTCGGAGGGGTTGATGGTCGAGAGTGCGGAGGACTTGCCGTCGGAGGATTTACCGTCGACAGCCACACCGTCAATCACATAGAGAGGTTCATTGCCGTTGAGCGAGTTGGTACCGCGGATAGCTACCGAGATACCACCACCGGGAGAACCGGAGTTCTGTGTCACCTGCACACCGGCCGCACGGCCCTGAAGAGCCTGGTCGACAGATGTCACGACAGTCTTCTTGATGTCGTCGGCTCCCACGGAAACCACCGAACCGGTGATGTCGCTGCGTTTCATGGTACCGTAACCGATCACCACCACGTCGTCGAGCTTCATGTAGTCCTCTTCCATGACTACGTCGATAACGCTGCGGTCAACGGTCACATCAACGGGCATGTAACCGATATAGGAAAACTGAAGCACAGCACCCCTGTCGGCCTGCAACGTATATTTTCCATCGATATCGGTGGCCACTCCCTGAGTGGTGCCCTTGATTCTCACACTGACTCCGATAAGCGGTTCGCCGTCGCCTTTTGACGTGACCGTACCGGAAACAGAAATCTTTGGCGCGGCTACAGCCTGCAATGATATCGCAGGGAGCAAGAGGCACAACGCCAAAACTGCTTTGCTAATGCAAACAAAAGTTTTTCGCAAAATCAGTTTACTCATTGTTCATAAGATTTGAGGTTAAATTATATTGTATGTTCTATATTTTCCGCTTGGTTTTCCATTTGGACAAAATTACCGCTAATAAGGCCAATTCGCTTTAATCTTTGTTAACTATAGTGAGGCCAACGGTGCGTAGAGGGGTGAAATTTTGTTGTGGAATGGGTATAATTTTGTTAATATGAGTGAACATATGTTGGTTTTTATGTTTTTCAACATATTATTCATTCCAATCATCAGTGCGGAAGGGCACCAAGGGGAGCCCTTTAAGATTGTGAATCCTGCCGATTGAAAAGTTCTTGAAACAATAGCGTACGGCCTTGATGTCGGCAACCTTGTCGGAGGAAACCTCGATGGCCCTGTTATACCACAGTTCCTTGGCCTGCGCCGGATGGAACACCCTGTCCTCACCTGCCACTTCAAAACCCTCGAGAGCGCCGTTTGGGGTGAGACCGTTTTCCATATTGTCGATATGGACTATGGCCTTGTCGCCATGGAGGTCGACGGACTTGAAAACGGGATAACCGGTGTCAATGCCACCTATATTATATGTACGGTTGGCGGCGAGATATGAAAGACGCTCCCCTATCTCCTCTTTCTTCGAGCCGTGGATATCGTTAATCTCATGGGGATAGATGAGGTCGGTGGTGCTGACGTAGCCACTGTTGGGGATGATGGCCGCAGCCTTGTGCTGGGCCTCACGCAGGAAGGCGGCTATAGAGCCGTCGGGGTTGCCGTAGCTCCACGCGGGAATCTCGACGAAGTAGAAGGGAAGCTCACCCTGTTTCCACTCGTCGCGCCAGATTTTCACCATGTCGGCAAGACGTGAGGGATAGTCGGCATGGCGTCCGACATTAGCCTCACCCTGATTCCAGAGGAAACCTTTGACAGTGTAGCCACGGAGAGGATGGAGCATGGCATTGTACATCACATTGGCACGCTCCCAGAGATGCAACACCGAGTCGGGTGTGGCCTTCTCCTTCTCGACATCGCAGTCGGGATAACGGTCGAGCTGCCATTTAGGCATCCAGCCTTCCACACGGCTTCCACCGAGCGAGCAGTTTATGACCCCTACGGGTACCCCGAGGATATCGTTGAGCGAACGGGCGAAGAAATAGGCCACGGCAGAGAATTCACCCGCATTTTCGGGTTTGCTTTCCTGCCATTTGCCAAGTACCTTTGCCTGAGGCTCATATTCACCGCAGCGGGTGACTGTGGCCACACGCACTCCGGGATATTTCCCCGAATAGGCGATGGCTCGCCCGGCATTTTCGACCGGCTGACACCAGAAACCCTTCAGAGGCATCTCCATGTTGGACTGACCGGAGCAGAACCAAACTTCACCGATAAGGATATTTTTCAGCTCCACGTCCGAACCGTCGCCTTTCAGACGTAGGGTCTGAGGCGTGTAGGTGGCCGCAGGAGTAGCCACAGTCAAATCCCAGTGGCCATCGTCGCCGGCTTTAACGCTGTAGCTCTTGCCACCCCAGCTCGGCTTGACGGAGATTTTGGCTCCGGGAGAGCTCCATCCCCAAATTCGGGCGTCGGACTGCTGCTGAAGCACCATGTTGTCACTGAAAATGTCAGGAAGCTCGATTTCCGCGCTCGCCGACAGTGTCATTACAGCCGCTAAGGCCGATAAAATACTTTTTTTCATACTAAGTAACTCTTAAAAATTAGTTTATAATATAATTTTCAGTAACCCTACAGGCTAATATATCTTTATTCGTCTTTCCGGAGCTTTTGCAGCTGTCGCTCAGTCGTGTAGCTCGCTACACTCCTTCACTCCAACCGCAAAATCTTCGAAAATACTTCATAAATATATATTAGCTAATTTTTGAGAGTTACTTATTTGATTTTCAATACGAGGGATATATCGTTAGGCTTTTTGCCGGAGGGGAGGTCGACCACAAGCCCCTCGGCCGTCGAACGGAACTTGGCCTTGCCTCCTCCGAGGAGCTCCACTCTCTTTACGGAACCCTTGAAGTTGTCATTACCCTTGGCCAGTGACTTTATAAGAATCCTGCCGTCGGAAGGCCATTCGAACACATGAGCGTAGAGAGTGCCGTTCTTTTCCACGAAGCGGATATCGGCGGAGGTATAAGGCGCATTTTTCGATTCGTTGAAACCCGCGCCGTCAAGAGGCACGTCGACCTCTGTCGAGGGACCTTCGCCATAGACTTTCCAAGGGCGGGTGTCGAAGATGGCTTCCTTATTGATATCCATCCACGCGGCGATGTCGCCGAGGATTTTTTCTTCCTTGTCGTCAATAGTACCATTGCCCCTCACAGGGACACTGAGAAGCATGTTGCCGTTCTTGCTCACAATATCAATCAGCATGTGGATTACGGTCTTTGCCGACTTATACCAGTTGTCGGTGTAGCAGGAGCGGTCATAATGCCAGTTGCCGAGGCATGTACAGGTCTGCCAGGCCTTATCCTGAGGCTTGGAGGGTACACCCTTCTCTACATCCCATACGATGGCTTCCTTGTGCTTGTCCTGAAGCTGCTTTCCGAAGACAACGGCAGAAAGCCTGCCGTCGTGAAGACGCATGTTGCGGTTGTAGTAGTGGGCCACCACGTCAAGGCCCGTATTGTCAATCGGCCAGAAAGGGAGCACGCTGTCGTCGAAATAAATCAAATCGGGATTGTAGCGGTTAATCATGTCGACGGTGCGGTTGAAGAAGTTGTCGAAATACTCCTGAGATGGACGCGAGGTGCCTTCCGGCCAGTTCCATACGCTCCAGGCATGGCCACTGAGGGAATGTCGCTGCACATAGAGTTCCTGCGGGTCGTAGCCTTCCCACCATTTTCCCTTTCCGTCCTCCTTGGTCACCACGCGGGCATCATAGGAAACGCCTGCATATGGGCCGGTCTTGTCGGCACCCTGCGCGGTCTCATACCATGTCCACGCATGGGAGGAGTGGATGCTCACGCCGAAAGGAAGGCCGTATTTGCGCGCGGCTTTCTCCCACTCGGCGAGGATGTCTCTCTTCGGGCCCATGTTGACGGAGTTCCAATGCTGATACTTGCTGTCCCACAGGTCCATATTGTCGTGGTGGTTGCCCATGGCGAAGAAATACTGCGCCCCTACCCTCTTGTAGAGCGCGACAAGTTTCTCAGGCTCCCACTTTTCGGCCTTCCATTCATTAATCACATCCTTGAAACCGAATTCCGAAGGATGTCCGTAGAGCTCGCGGTGTCTTTTATTGGCAACGCCACCCTCCTCATACATGGAGCGTGCATACCAATCACCGGCTTCCGGCTGGCATTGCGGCCCCCAATGGGCCCATATTCCAAACTTGGCGTTTCTGAACCATTCGGGGGTCTCATATTGCGAGAGGGATTCCCATGTAGGCTCAAACTTGCCTGTATCGGCAGGCTCGCGCTGAGCGAAAGCTGAAGAAACGCAGGCGGTCGCCATCACACTCAAGGCGAAAGCACGCAGACTGTTTTCAATCATTATTTTAAGGTATTAATTAAGAGTACGTTTGGATTTAAACCGAATAAAGTTTTTCAGACTCACACGTAGTCGCTCACAGAATCAGGTAGAGACTGCCGCTCACAGGCGTGTAGTTGAGCTGCATATTTTTCTGTCCGGAGGGGCCAAGCTGGGCCGGAGACTGGAATTTAGTGCCTATCGGGGGGATGGCATGCATAAATCCGAGATTTGTCTGAGGGAAGGGAGGCGCAACACGGGCGTTGCCGATGAAACGGGGCTTATCCGGTCTCAGCATCTGGAAGAAAATCCCGGGCTGTGAGGGTACGAATGTGATGTTGCCCTCAGATGTCTGAACTGTCACCGCACGGCAGTCTGAGTGATAGCCCTTGAATTCGGGATAATCCCAGGATTCGCCGGTGACGGTGTTGTTATACTCCTTGTGATGCACACCGAAAGTCGCACCGTCGAGACGGTTTTTCCAGACACGGTAAGGGCCATTGCCCACCCATTCCATGCCAAGGATTTTTTCTTCAGGATAGTCAAATCCTATGCCTATATAATCGACCTCGCCGTTGACAGAGAAGGAGTAGTCTATCCTCGGAGCCTCATCAGGAGCGAAGCGCCATCTAATCCATTGGCTGTCCTCAAAACGCGGCTCAACAATGACGGCATCACCGTCGCGATAGACGCCCAATTCCTTGAAGCGGTTGCCGGAAGTGGCGATAGCGGGGAAACCGGAGAGCGACACATGGCCTGACGGAGTCTCAACTCCCTCCAAGCGACCTGTCTCCTTACTGAATATGAAGCTGTTCGCTCCATGTTTCACCATAAGGCTACCGGCTATGTCATTCATCTCCACAGAGCCGTCAAAGCTACCTGCCTTCAGTTTATCCCTGAGACGGGCGTCGCCTATCGGGGAGACATAGCTGTAGACTTCACGGCCCGAAGGGTCGGAGACGAAAATCTCGATAACATCATGGCTACGCCAACCGTCTGGAAGAGAGAATCCAACCTCACGGCGTTCGCCGGGGGCGACACTCGGGGACTCCAGAGAGCCTTCGGCCACGGTTTTCCTGCCGAAACGGCCATCGACACCACGCTCTATGTCATAAAGGGCGTAGGTGAAGCCACAGTCCGAGAAGTCGGTGAACATATAGTCGTTCTCAATGCGGAATTTCAAATCATCAACAGCGGGAAGGACGCGGTCGACTATGCGCACCGGCGACCATATCTCCCTCACTGCATAGAAACTCCCCTCCTTCTCGCGGTGAGGCCCGAGGATGCCGTCAGGGGCCAAATCGTAGCGGCAGTCTATGCTGTCGTTCATGTCGGAGCGCACCAAACCCTCGTCAATAAGGGCCCATATAAAGCCACCGGCAGGGGCACGGTGTTTCATCATCACGTCCCAGAAATCGCGCAGCGAGGCCCCGGCTCCACCGTCGAATACTCCATGCATGAATTCGGTGGGGAAAAAGACGGCGTTGTCATAGATGGCCGAGTTGACGACATAGTTATAGTCGGGATAGTGTTTCGTATCCGTTCCCCGGAAACGCTCCCAGGGATGGATCACGAAACGATGCTGGAGGTCATAGATTTTATAATCATCGTCGACATCCGTGTTCCATCCACCCTCGTTGCCATTTGCCCAAAGGACTATCGAGGGGTGGTTGCGGTCACGCTCCACTACGGAGCGCGCAAGACGACGGGCGGTGGGGGTGTCATATTTCTTCTGCCATCCGCAAAGCTCGTCAATAACCAGGAGGCCGATTGAATCGCAGATTTCAAGGAAGTCCTTGTCAGGAGGATAGTGCGACATCCTGACGGCGTTCATGTTCATATCCTTTATCAGTTCCGCATCGGCGAGGGAAATCTCACGTGAAAGGGTCCTGCCGCTCTCAGGCCAGAAGCAATGACGGTTCACGCCTTTGAAAATCACACGGCGACCGTTGAGATAGAAACCGTCGGCGGGGCGGAACTCCATGGTGCGGAAGCCTATCTTCTCGCTCACGCGATGGCGCGGATGTCCGTTTTCATTAAGCTCGGCCACAAGACGGTAGAGCACGGGGCTTTCATGGCTCCAGGGCTTCACTCCCACGACACGTGTGCGCAGCGTGTCCCCTACATGTCCCTTGACGGATGCGAGTGTCCGCTCCCCGTCGAGAGTCTCGACCCTAAGTTCGATTTCACCCTTGGCTCCGGGAGAAACGAAGGGACGAACTGCGAGCGAGCCATCGGCCTGAGAGTCAATAGCCAGCGAACTGATGTGGCGCGATGGCTTTATTTCAAGATATACAGGCCTGTATATGCCCCCGAAAAGCCAAAAATCTGTCTGACGCTCGGCGCGGAACAGTGAAGGGTTCTGCGGGGATTTCCTCACTTTCACTTCAAGAGTATTCTCCCTGCCATAACGGAGGCGGTCGGTGATATCATAGCTGAAACGATAGAAACCGCCCTCATGAGTGGTACCCAGTTTCCGTCCATTGAGTTTCACTTCCGTATCTGTCATGCTACCCTCGAAAACGAGGTCTACATGATTTCCTTTCCATGATTTGTCGGCAGTGAAAGAGTGTCGGTAATAACCCGTCTCGTCACAGCCTTCCGGCTCTTCCCAACCATAGTAGTAAGTGCCGAATCCCTCAGTCTCCCAGCAAGAGGGGACTTTTATGCGTGTCCATTGACCGCTTTTGCGACCCGACGAACACATGAAGTCCCACTCCACGGAGCTATCCTTGTCAAGCCCCGAAAGATAGTGACGGAAGGTCTCCTGCGGCGTCCGGGCATAGGCCGTAAGGGAGAGCGAAAGGGCAAGACATGTTACTAAAAGTATTGCAAAGTGTTTCATTTTCTTCAGCACTTTTTTATTTCGAGCGCAATATAGCGAGGTCCCAAGGACCGATACTGATGCTGTCGCCTTTGGCTACAGTCTTGCCCGACAATAGGTCGCTCGCGGTCTTGCCCCTATTGGCAACCGTCACCGAACGCGGACTGTAGTTGAAGAGATAGTTGATTTCATGGCCCTGTCCATTTGTCCCGGAGCGCTTTATCACCGGGAATTCATATTCATCCTCGGCTATCAAGCCTTTCCCTACGGCTGCAAGGCGCACCACTTTGTTCATAAGCGCCTGCGAGGGATAAGTACCTATATAATATAGTTTCCCTTTGCCATATTCATTTTCGGTAACCGCAGGCCACTGCCCGAAGAAAGGATGGTCGGCATAGGCAAGTGCCTTGGCGGTCTCGGGAACGAGGAATTCATACCATGTGCCGATACTGTTTGTGTCGCCGAGGCCAAAAGCGTTGTCACGGAGCTTCATGTCGCCTATAGTGGAATATTCCTGATAATAGAAACCACAGGCTTTCCTCAGCGGGCCGGGATGGCAGACTGGGCGCACGGCGGAATGTTCGTTGCAGTATGCGCTTTTGTGCATCATCACTACAGTGCCACCATCGCTCACGAACTTGTCGATTGCCATCAGCAGACTGTCGTCGGCCACATAGAGGGGCGGAATCACGAGCATGGAATATTTGCTGAAATCCCTCATCTTGTCACACGGTACGATGTCGGTCTCTATATTCTGAGTGTAGAGTGCTCTGTGGGCGATATCGACTGGATAATTACCGTCGACGGGATAACCTCCTCTGTGATTATAGGGCATAAAGCCCAAGGCATGGTGGGAATCATGGCTATAGAGAATCGCCACCTTATTATCTTTTTTCAGGTTGACAATCTCCTTGCCGATGCGGTCAAGCTCGGATGCCGTGCGCTGAAACTCACGGTAGACACGGTTCGGTTCGAGGTCATGGCCTATGACTCCGCGCCAATATGTCTCCTGACCGTAGTGGAGAGTGGCCCAGTGCCAGTATTCCACCATGTTGGCTCCTGAAGCATAGTGGGAATATACATTCTGGCGCAACTGGTTGTCGTAGGGAGGATACTGGCCTGCCGAATCCCAGCCCGTGCCCTGCGCGTTGGTTTCGGTGATGAGATAGTTGTTGCCGGCGACAGTACGCATGAAATCGCCCGCATATGCAATCAATTGACCGTCCTGGCCATCCTGCACGCCGTGATATACGTTGATTGCCGGATATTGCATCTGACGGAAAGATTCCACCTGGTCCACATTGTGGAAAGCCGGCATGAAACAATGGGTCACAAACTGGTCAGGACGCTTGTACTCATTGACAATATCACACTGCCAGTTGAGAAAATCGGCAATCTGCTTACGGTTATATCGTTCCCATTCATTCTTATAGGAAGGATTGGTCACCCCGTCGCGTTCATAGAACTCTTCCCAGGAGTTGATGTTCATGCCCCAGTAGTTCATGCCCCACTCTTTCGTAAGGAGGTCAAGGTCACCGCCGAATTTATCCTTGATATAATTGCGGAACCCGATGAAATAGTCGCGGTTGTTCACTCCGCGCGCTTCAAGTTCGTTATCGACCTGATAGCCTATGATGGCGGGATGCTTCGCATAGCGTTCAAGCATCTTGCGGATTATCCGTTCGCTGTAGAATTTATACGTAGGATTTGTGAAATCCATGTTCTGTCGTATGCCATAGTGCGACTTCTCGCCACCGACCTTCTCAGACAGCACTTCGGGATGCTTGTGGGCAAGCCACGCCGGAATCGAATAAGTGGGAGTGCCGAGGATAACCTTTATTCCGGCAGCATGGAATTTATCGATAATCGTATCCATCCAACCGAACTCAAACACGCCCTCGCGAGGCTCGAAGAGCCCCCACGCCGATTCGCCGACACGAACCACGGAAAGCCCGGCTTCCTTCATCATTGAGATGTCCTTGTCGAGACGGCTATAAGGCATGTATTCATGGTAGTATGCCGCCCCGTAGAGAGGCCTGTCGAAAACATATTGCGCACTCAGTTGCGAGACCGCAGCGAGCATAACAGCTCCTATAAGATATTTTTTCATGGCTTATTTTCCTATCTGCCCTTATGCAGTAAAAGCAGACGCAGTTTATTTTAAAATCGGAATTAATGGAGGGCAATCAGTCCTTTTCAATGAATTCAAACCAGTCGAAATCGGCAGGATTAGCGTTGTCCTTGCCATTGCCGGAGGCATACATAGCGATGAATACGCCTGTAAAGCCGGTGATAACCTCGTTTGAAAGGTTGCGTGTAGTGGCTGTACCCACAAGGCGTGCTGACTTTCCGTCCTTATCCTTGACATAAAATTTATATTCATCCTTGTCAGCACTTATCGAGAGAATCACCTCCCCGTCTGGAATATCCACACATTTAACGTCCTCTTCGCGGTCATTAAGATAGCGGCGCAGCATGGCCACCCTGCGTCCTCCGCGCTCGGTCACGAGCAAATCATAGTGGTTTTTATCATTGCCGCGAATAAGCAGGCCGGCCTCCTCGTTTTCGGCTGTCGGGACAAACGACATCTTCGTTGAAATTTCAGCATTTATCGAAGTCTGACGGCGTCCGACGAAGGCAGGCGAATCATTCTGTTTCAATGAGAGTGCCGAACCGTTGAGGCGAAGATGCCCGGGATTGGCTGTGAGCGACCAGTCCTTCTCATATGGATTGCGAAGGAAATACCAGTGGAGATTCAGCTCCGTGTTGTCGAAATCATCGCGTGCCGGCTCTTTCTCCCAAGGGTGCCAAGGAAGGTCAGGACGTTCATATTCCTCTTTTACAACACCGTCGGTACCGACTTTCGGCCAGCCGTCGGCAGACCATGTCACGGGAGCAAGGAAAGTCTCACGACCGATATGCTGGTACTTGCCGTTCTGAGGACGGATTCCGAGACATACCGCCCACCAGCTCTCATCCTGGAGCTGCACGAGGTCTGCATGGCCTATGGCCTGGAATGGATGGTCAGGCCGGCTCATGTTAGAGAGCACAGGATTAAGCGGACTCGGTTCATAAGGGCCATAAGGGTTCTTGCTTCGCTGAATCACCTCGCGGTGCTCATAACCGGTGCCGCCTTCAGCCGACATTATATAATAATAGTCTCCTATCTTATAGAAATGTGGCCCTTCGGGAGATGAGCCTCCAAGGCCGCTCGCCACCTTGCGACGCGGTTCAATTTCCTTGCCGGTAGTAACGTCAATAGTCCCAAGCAGGAAAGAGCCTGCGTTGTCAGGACTCAGATAATATGCCTTACCGTCGTAGAAGTCAATCGAGGGGTCTACCCACCACTGGTCAAACCACACGGGTTCAGACCATGGGCCGGCGGGATTTTCTGCCGTGAGGATTGAAATGCCGTGAGTTCCCTCGCCTCCATAGTTAGTGCCTATGATGTAAAATTTACCGTCATGATAGCGCAAGGTCGGGGCATACTGACCGCCTGAAGTGCCTGCTCCTTTAAGCGGATTGCTTTGCGGAGTCGCAGCCGCATGGCCTATAAGCTTCCAGTTGACCAAATCCTTGCTGTGGTAGACAGGCAAGCCGGGATAATATTCAAAGGTGGAGGTGACGAGATAGAAATCATCGCCCACCCTGCATATGCTCGGGTCCGGATTCATGCCGGTCAATATAGGATTCCTGTAAGTCTCAGTTGCCATGACTGAAGAGAGAGCCATCAAGGAAAATGCGGCTAATGACAGTAGTTTCTTTTTCATCGGATATTCTTTTTAGTTACCAAGTGCAAAGATAAGCCAAGTGGCACGAGCATCCCGTCCCCTATAATATACATTGCTGTGACATTGGTTAAAAGAGCATTAAACAAATGTTGCAAAAAAGATATATTTTTGTTAACAACATTTAATACAAATCTCTTTTACAACTACTTATCTACCCTGTGCAAACTCATGACGAATCATCAATAAACAGTTGTCATGATGGTGGGAGGAGATTATTTTGCTTAATTTTGTAGGTATAAACCAATCAATGATGAAGCGAATAGTCTCCACCCTCATGCTTCTTGTATCATTGGTGACATATGCCACCGACGATATAAGATTCATGCACCTCACCATGAAAGACGGGCTCAGCGACAGCCAGATTAGCCATATTACACGTGACTCCCAGGGGTTCATGTGGATATCGACATCCCACGGCCTGAATAGATATGACGGTTACTCGTTCAAGACTTTCCTTAAAGACAATAACACACCGGGGTCTATTCCTTTCTATTCCGTGCAGAATGTGCAGGAAGACTCCGAAGGCATGCTTTGGATTGGTTTCGTAAACTCCCAATATGCCTGCTACAATCCACGCAAAGAAATATTTTTTGACGCCGGAGAAATTCTTGCAGAAAGATATAGTATAAATGAAAAACCAATTTTCATTTACATTGACTCAAAGAAAGACATATGGGTGGAGACGGTCGCAGGCAATATGTTCCACTGCGACACAAAGGCGGGCAAAACCATCGCATTGCCCGACGGTCGCATGGCTGGAGCATCCCTCACCGACATGAGGGAAGACCACAGCGGAATTATAAGAATCTATTCAAACGGACTGTTTGACCACATCGACCGCGCGACAGCAAAAATAGATTACAGAAACGACTATCTAATAAAAGCTCAACCACTTAGCGAGTGTAATTTCAAAATCTACTGTGATCAGGAAGGAGACTATTGGATATACTGCATGTCAGGAGCATGGCTCTACCGTACCCACACCAAAGAATGGGAGCATCTCTCCGGCATGACGGCCACGGCCAATAAACTGAGTGGTAAAAACATCCGCGACATCACCTCCGACCGTCACGGACGCATATGGATAGCCATCGATAATGCAGGCATCGACATTATAGACAAAAAAAGCATGACGGTTGAGCATGTCAGCAACGATGTAGCCGATGAAAGGAGCCTCGGACAGAACAGCGTCACCTGCCTTTACACCGATACAGATGGCGGGATATGGGTAGGCACATTCAAACGCGGGGTTTCATATTACAATGAAAGTCTTTTCAAATTTCGCACGGACAGATTTCTGACATTCAATAATATGCCCGATTTCAATCCCGATGTAAGTGCAATCGTCGAGGACAGCAACGGCAATCTCTGCATGGGCATACCTGACGGCATTATAAGGGTAAACAGAAATACGAAGAAAAAGGAGCTTGTAAGACTTCCCGATAACGACAATCTTTATGTCCCCAACGATGTAATCATCTGCATGACGACAGGCATTGACGGGAAGATATGGATGGGCACCTACAGCCATGGTTTGATGTCGTATGACGGAAAGACATTCCGTCACCATGCCCTCGACGGCAACAATATCCATTCATCAGTCAACCGCACGATATGGTCAATCGCCAAGGACAAATCAGGATATCTATGGATAGGAAGCTGGGGACAAGGGCTCTACGGTCTCGACCCGGCAACAGGACGCGTCACTTCTTATAGTGACGGTAGCTCACACAATGACCAGATTGCCTCAATATGCATATCAAAAGACAATTGTATCTACATGGCGACTACCTACGGATTGCTTATCTACAATCCAATGACCGGAAAATTCGCCAAAACGATAGGCAACAGAAAGGGAGACCAGACTTTTTCCAGCACTCAAATAGTGCAGGTCTACGAAGACAGCCGCGACATGCTATGGGTGGCGACACGTGAAGGGCTCGACCTTTACGACAGACGCAAGGACGAGGTCACCACACCGATAAAAGAACTGAGCCAGACTATTATCCACGGAATCGTGGAGGACAATGACAAAAATCTTTGGGTCACCACCTCCAAAGGAATTTACTATATAGTGGTCAACGGCGACCCGGCTTCGCAAACCTACACCTTCTCACACAATAAGTATAACGACCTCAGTTTGCTCGACAATTTCGGATTCAACGAGAGAACTATCATCAAACATTCCTCAGGCACCATAGCCGTCGGCGGAGTAAACGGCATCAGCTTCATCAATCCTTCCAATCTAAAATATGACACCTCGATACCTCAGATAAAATTCACCGGACTCCAGCTCTTCAACCGCGATGTCAAAATAGACAGTGTCTACGACGGCAGAAAAATCATTGACACCTCCCTTGCATATGCCAAGTCAATACATCTGAATCACAATCAGAATGTATTTTCGGTGAGCTTCTCGGCCATGAACTATGTGCTTCCGGAAAAAATCAAGTATATGTATAAACTCGAAGGCTTTGACTCCGAGTGGACGGTTTCAAACTCCAACAAGCTGACATATACCAATCTCGCTCCCGGAGAATATACCTTGAAAATAAAGGCCATAAACAGCGACGGATATGCGAGCGACAAAACGGCGGAACTAAAAATCGTGATAGCCCCTCCATTCTATCGTTCATGGGTGGCATATGTCATTTACGCAATCCTCCTTCTATGCGTGGTGTTGCTCGTCAGGGCCTATATGCGCCATAATGAGCAGCAGAAGTACAAGCTTATGAAAATACGGCAGGAAGCCCGTCACAAACATGAGATTGACGACATGAAACTCCGCTTTTTCACCAATATAAGCCACGACCTGCGCACTCCCCTCACCCTTATCCTGACTCCGCTTGAATATGTAATCGAACACACCGAGAATCCTGACCTGAGGGATAAACTCGTGATGGCACGCAACAATGCCATGCGTCTGCTCGGCATGGTCAACCAACTTCTTGACTTCCGCAAGAGCGATATGAAAGGTCACAATCTCAATCCGACAAGGGGCGATATAGTCGACACCGTTCATACGATATGCAACAATTTCATCGAGTACTCAGAACATCACAACATCAATCTCACGTTCTACTCTTCTGTCAAGAGCCTCTACATGATGTTTGACGAAGACAAAATCTGCAAGATTGTGATGAACCTACTTTCAAACGCATTTAAATTCACACCCGAAGGAGGAAGGGTAGACGTGTCACTCGACGTGATTCCGGCATCGGGAGGAAAACCCGAACTACTTGAAATAAAGGTGGCCGACAACGGTTGCGGCATCAGCGACGAACACAAGAGACTCATTTTCGACCGCTTCTACCAAGTGCCACAGAAAGGCGGACGCACATCGAGCGGAAGCGGAGTCGGGCTTAACTTAGTGAAAGAATTCGTCACCCTCCATAAAGGCTCTGTAACCGTATGCGACAATGTCGGGAAAGGGAGCGTGTTTATCATCGAACTGCCAATTGTGAAGAGCGACACAATCACTGCTCCTACTTCCTCCCCCACGGAAAAATCTCCAGGCAATGAACCGGCTGATAAGGAAGACGGGAATACTGTCGCCACAGAGATTAAAAAGCCAGCCAAACCTATCGCGGAAAACAAGGACGACAAGCGTCCAACAGTTCTCATTGTGGACGACAATGCCGATTTCCGCAACTTCATGAAAGACTGCCTGAAGAACGACTATGTCACATACGAGGCTCCAGACGGGGCAAAAGCGTGGGAAATAATTCCCGAACTCCAGCCCGATATCATCGTGTCCGACGTGATGATGCCGGAAATGGACGGAAACGAGCTCTGCAGGCTTGTTAAAAACGACATAAGGACGTCACACATCCTCTTGATTCTGCTGACGGCAAGAGCTGCCAAGGAACATGAGCTTAAAGGTCTCGAAAGCGGGGCTGACGACTATATCACCAAGCCCTTCGACCTCAACATATTCACCCGCCGCATAAAGAATCTGCTTCAGTATCGTCGCGATTCCCACAAACAACCGATGGAGATAGCCCCGAGCAAAATCAACATCACTCCTCTCGACCAGAAACTGATGCAGAAAGCCGTGCGTTATGTAGAGGACAATCTCAGCCGTAGCGAGCTCTCAGTCGAGGAACTCAGCAGCGAACTTGGCATGAGCCGCGTCCATCTCTATAAGAAAATGGTTTCCATCACAGGCAAGACCCCTATTGAATTCATCCGTATCATCCGCCTCAAACGCGCCGCGCAGCTCCTTACTGAAAGCCAGTTGAGCATAGCTGAAGTGACCTATCAGACAGGATTCAACAACCTGAACCTCTTCCGTAAATATTTCAAAAACGAATTCGGAATCCTGCCCTCGGAATATCAGTCCAAACACGGTAAGAAATACAACGAGTCCATCTGAAAAACAGATGGACCCGAATAAAATTATAAACATCAATATTATTTCAGATTTCCTCACGGAGCCATTTTTCAAGCTCCTCTTTCCATTGGTGTTTATAAATAAATCCGTCGCCATATCCCCAGCCATGACCGCCTTCGGGATAGGCATGCAATGAAGCCCTTACGTTCTTGGCAAGCAGAGCCATGTAATAATTCACTCCGTTGGCCACGGGCACAGCCCCATCGTCAGACGAAAGCATGATGAAAGCCTTCGGTGTCTCGGAAGTTACCTGAAGTTCATTGGAGAACTTTTCCTCCAGTTCCTTTGTAGGATTCTTCCCAAGAAGATTCTCGCGGGAACCGCCATGGGTATATGCAGGATCCATCGTTATGACAGGGTAGAAAAGCACCTGAAAATCAGGTCGTGAATCGGAAGAGCCATAGTGGGTGGCAAGCGTAGAGGCGAGATGCCCACCGGCAGAGGCACCCATGATGCCGACTTTCGAAGGATTTACGCCCCACTCATCGGCATGACTGCGCACGAGACGCACCGCCTGTTCGGCGTCGGCAAGAGGCAATTCGTGGTTACCTTGTGGAAGACGGTATTTGAGCACCACATAAGTGATTCCCTGGGCGTTGAACCACTCAGCCATCCCATGCCCCTCATGGCCGGTAGCTTCCCAACCGTAACCGCCACCCGGACACATTATTATCGCTTTTCCGTTAGGCTTCTTGGGGACATAGACCGTAAGGCCGGGATTGCGCGTGAAATCGTTCTCGTCAATCATCGCGGCGATAGCTTCGGGCGATGCCCCTGCGGGAGTGTCTTTCTCCCACAGCAGCATCTGCACCTTAGTCTGAGCCTGCACCGCCATTCCGGCCATAAGCATGCAGGCCAATATAAATTTTTTCATAAATCGAGTTTTTTAATAATAGATTATTCCGCCACAATCACTACTCCTCCATCAGGAAGAATCTCTACGGGCACAGAAGAATCTTTCTTAATCTTCATTGTCTTTGCTTTTACCTCCTTACCTTTTTCATCGGCATAGAAAACTGCAGAACCCGTTTTCAGACCGAGTGCGGAGAGGTCGAGTTTGAGCTTGAGCGGCTCTTTAAGGGCGTTGACCCCGGCTATATACCATTTGTCACCGTGACGGCGCGCAAGCACCACATAGCGTCCGGGATAACCTTCGATAAGCTTGGTGTCGTCCCATGTCGTAGGCACCTCTTTCATGAAAGAAATCGCGTCGGGGGCAGTCTCTGTCAGATTGTTGGGAGTCAGGCCGAAATTCTGCACGGGATTCTGGAAAAGCACCGATGTGGCAAGCTGGAAGACATCGCCTGTACGGCGGGTGTTTCCGCTGTTATTGTCGCGCGACATGCGGCGGTTGAAAATAGTACCGCCATATTCCATCAATGCCACTGAATTGCGGATGAAGGGATGGAGAGTGGCGTGGAAAGCCTCCATATCACAGAATATCTGTTCAAATATCAAGTTTTCAGACGCGAAAACAGCCTCACTGCCAACGTGGTTGGGATACATTCGTTCCCATCCGCGCGGAAGAGTGCAACCGTGGAATATCACGTCGATACCATAGTCGGCGGCATCACTTAGGATATCCTCATAGAGGCGCATTGTTTCCTGCTTGTCACCACCGAAGAAGTCGACTTTTATACATTCCACGCCATTGTCGCGGAGCCATTTCATTTCTTTCTTGCGGACTATAGGACGGTCCATCTTGTCAATCGGACTCTGAACGATATCGTTCCAATGACCGCTTGACGAATACCAGAGTATAGGTCGTATGCCTTTCTCACGGGCATATCCGAGGAGTTCAGGCATCCTGTCGTAGCCGATGTTCTGATCCCAGCCGGCATCTATCAGTATATTGTCATAACCGAGGTCGGCGGCAAGGTCGATGAAGGTTTTCTGGTCAGCCATATTCATACTGTTGTCCTGCCATACAATCCAACTCCATGTGCCTTTGCCGGGACGGCCGGGACGCGAAGTCTCATAGCGGGGCTCCACCACGTTCCAGGGAATTGTGGTCTCGACTATCGGCGAAAGATTATCAGCCACGGTGATTGTGCGCCACGGAGTGGACTTGGGAAGCGAAATACCGGGAGCAGCCGAACCGTTGCCATTGTTTTCCTCTGGCATGGCATAGGCAATAGAAAACACGCCGTCGACATTATCGCTGAGATGTGACGCGCAATAGTAGCCGTCGACACCTGTCTCGCTGAGCAGCACCCAGCCTTTGTCGCCTATACGGAACAGGCCGGGGAAAGTGAAACCATGGCCGAATTTCGAGACAGAATCAAGAGGTGCATCGGTGATATAAAATTCCTCATAGCTCGGTTTAGTGCGCTTCCATCCAATCATGGCATCGCTCTGCGAGGTCAGAAAGACCTTTGTTTCAGCAGGGAAACGGAAACCCGTAGCCTCGCTTTCCACAACCATCGCCCCGGTGTCGCCCTGACGTGGGATATTATAGCGGAAAGCGATATCGTTGTCCGACACAAGCCATTCAACGGATATCTCCTGCCCGGCCCCGTTTTTCATGGTAGTCACCAGACTGTTGGCATTGTAATCGATGTGGCTTTTCTTGATTTTATCCTGGTCGAATGATTTGGACACAGTCGACGTCTTTGAATCAACCATCGACATGCCGGTAGAAAAATCGCCCACGTCGGTACGAAGCCCGAGAGGAGAATTTTCAATCATGGTGTTGCCATTATAAATCACGGAATAAATCGGCTTACCCGAGACAATGTCGGTCACGACCTTGAGCTTTCCGTCAGGACTGCTGACAGGGATTGAAGCGCTGCATACACTTGCCGAAAGCAGTATGCCAAGGCTTAGGATAGTTTTTTTCATACGGTAAGTTGCTATATTTTTATCACACGACTGTGTGCGGTTATCTTTTGCAAAAATAGCGACAATCGACAGCTCACGATATAAAATTTTCGTAAAATAGCCGACACCCGCAGTGCACATTTATTATATATAAGGTATAAAATTGTTATATAACAATCATTCGGGCTATGCCGGAATATAAAACAAGAATCAGGCTGCCGACTTTAACTGACTGCCTGATTCTTGTTTTGAGCGGCAAACGAGGCTCGAACTCGCGACCCTCAGCTTGGGAAGCTGATGCTCTACCAACTGAGCTACTGCCGCATTTGATGAAGCAAAATTACATTTTATTTTCGACTCAAAAAAATTTTATCACTATTTTTTGAAAACATTTTGAAATTCCCGCTTGAAAAAATTCTCATAATGACGTAACTTTGTATCCACTATGAACCGTCGACATTTCTGCAAAATCGCCTCACTCGCAGCTGCATCATTAGGGCTTTCGCGACTTGAATCCCAGGCAAAAACACTGTCACTCTCCCCTCTTCCTGCGCTACCCCGCGCCTGCCGCATATCAATAGTGCGCCGCGAATTCCATTCCGACCTTCAGACCATCTTCCTCGACGACCCCGACTCAGGGCCGTGCCCTCTCTTCACGTCGGGTAGCGAATTCTGTTTCGAGGCTGACACCGGATATCCCGACGGTTTCTGTCCGCAACTCTGGGCCACGGTATGCAACACTCTTTCCCGCCTGCCGGGTCAATCATGCGCCAGGCCGCTCGAAAGCTCCACCCTCCTGCTCGCATGCCCTGACGGGACGCGCCCGGTCATTGTACGCGTCGACCTTGAATAGCTTTTTCTATTAGGTAATTACGGAAATAATTACTACTTTTGCAAAAATTTTTGTAGAATCCACCTCTATATATTATAGTAATGTCAAAGAGATTCAAAGAATATAGCGGCCTTAACTTGCCTGAAATCAATGAGTCAGTGCTCTCTCAGTGGAGCACCGAGGATGTGTTCGCACGCACAATGACCGAGCGTGAGGGATGTCCCTCCTTCGTCTTTTTCGAAGGGCCTCCTTCAGCCAACGGCAAACCCGGTATCCACCATGTGCTCGCGCGCACTATAAAAGACATTTTCTGTCGCTATAAGACCATGCAAGGCTTCCAGGTCAAGCGCAAAGCCGGCTGGGATACCCACGGCCTCCCCGTGGAGCTCGGTGTGGAGAAGAATCTCGGCATCACCAAGGAGGACATCGGCAAGAAAATCTCTGTCGACGACTACAATGCCGCCTGCCGCCACGAGGTGATGAAATATACAGGCGAGTGGGAAGACCTCACCCGCCGCATGGGCTACTGGGTAGATATGCCCAACGCATATATCACCTACGACAACCGTTACATCGAATCCGTATGGTGGCTTCTCGGTCAGCTCTACGAAAAAGGCTATCTATATAAAGGCTACACCATCCAGCCATACTCTCCCGCAGCCGGTACGGGACTTAGCTCCCACGAGTTGAATCAGCCGGGATGCTACCGCGACGTTAAGGACACTACTTGTGTAGCACAGTTCCGCATCCTCGACGACTACTCTCCCGCTCTCGCTCCCTATCGCGAGATACTGTTCAAATGGGGTACACCCTACTTTCTCGCATGGACAACAACTCCATGGACCCTGCCTTCGAACTGTGCGCTCGCCGTAGGACCGGATATCACCTATAATATAGTACGTACCTACAACCCGTATACAGGCAGCATGATTACCGTAGTCGCTGCCGACGACCTCATGGGGTCACTTTTCAGTGCAAAGGCTAAAGACCTAAAACTCGACGAATACAAGAAGGGCGACAAACTCGTGCCCTACGAAGTAGTGGCCCAAGTCAAAGGTCTTGATTTCGTAGGCATGAACTATGAGCAGCTCTTCCCGTGGGTCAATCCGGGCGAAGGAGCTTTCAGGGTCATACCAGGCGACTATGTGACCACAACAGAAGGTACGGGCATAGTACACATCGCCGGCACATTCGGTGCTGACGACCTCAGGGTGTCGCGTCAGAGCGGCGTTCCCTCGCTTTTGCTTATCGACAAGGCCGGCAACAACCGTCCGATGGTAGACCTCACAGGCCGTTTCTATCCCATATCCGAACTCGACCCCAAATTTGTCGAGGAAAATGTCAATGTAGAGGCCTACACTCCCTGGCAGGGAAAATACGTGAAAAACGCATACAATCCCGACGCCACTCCCGAGACCGAGACACTTGACGTAGAGCTGTGCATGGCACTCAAAGCCGCCGACCGTGTGTTTAAAATCGAAAAACACACCCACAGCTACCCACACTGCTGGCGCACTGACAAACCTGTGCTATATTATCCGCTCGATTCATGGTTCATCAAGACTACGGCTGTGCGCGAACGCCTGATGGAGCTTAACGACACAATCAAGTGGAAACCGACGTCGACAGGCTCAGGACGTTTCGGCAAATGGCTCGAAAACCTTCAGGACTGGAACCTCTCACGCAGCCGCTATTGGGGAACACCCCTGCCTATCTGGCGCACTGAAGACGGGAGCGAGGAGAAGATTATCACCTCCGTCGCCCAGCTCTTCGAAGAGATGGACCGGGCAGTAGAGGCCGGGCTAATGGCAGAGAATCCCTATCGCAAGGCAGGATTCAAACCAGGAGACTACGATAAGGCAAACTATGAACTTATCGACCTTCATCGACCCTATGTCGACGATATCGTGCTGCTGTCGCCCTCCGGCAAGCCGATGCGCCGTGAGAAAGACCTCATCGACGTATGGTTCGACTCGGGTTCAATGCCCTACGCCCAGATTCACTATCCTTTTGAAAATAAAGAGGCCCTTGACACCCGTCAGGTCTATCCCGCCGATTTCATCGCCGAAGGCGTTGACCAGACACGCGGATGGTTCTTCACCCTCCATGCCATAGCAGGGATGGTATTCGACTCCATAGCTTATAAGACTGTGATTTCCAACGGCCTCGTGCTTGACAAATATGGCAACAAGATGTCCAAGCGACTCGGCAACGCCGTAGACCCCTTCGGACAGATAGGCCAGTATGGAGCCGACCCCGTGCGCTGGTATATGATTTCCAATTCCGCGCCGTGGGACAATCTCAAATACGACGAAAAAGGCGTGGTGGAAACCTCACGCAAACTTTTCTCCACATTATATAATACCTACAGCTTCTTCGCCCTCTACGCCAATGTAGACGGGTTTGACCCTGAAGCGCCTCAGGTACCGGTAGCAGAGCGTCCTGAAATAGACCGATGGATACTCTCGCTTCTCAACACACTCACTCTTCAGGTCACTGAAGCTCTCGACGACTATGAACCCACGCGTGCCGCACGCTTGATAGGCGAATTCGTGGGCGACAATCTGTCGAACTGGTATGTGCGCCTCAACCGTAAACGTTTCTGGGGTGGTGGCATGACCAATGACAAACTTGCCGCATACCAGACACTCTACACATGTCTGCGCACACTGTCACTACTCATTGCGCCTTTCGCGCCTTTCTATGCCGACAGACTTTACCGCGACCTCACAGGCTCGGCCAATTCCGTACATCTCGACCGTTTCCCTGTGGCAAATGCATCCCTCATTGACCCGGAACTCGAGCAGAGGCAGAAACTCGCGCAGGACATCACATCAATGGCCCTCGCACTTCGCCGTAAGGTCAATATCAAAGTGCGCCAGCCGCTCCACTCCGTAATGGTACCAGTGGCCGACGACAGTCGCCGTCAGGCACTTGAAGCCGTAAAAGACCTCATCATGAGCGAAATAAATGTCAAGGAGCTCAACATTGTAGGTTCTGACGAAGGAGTGCTCGTGAAAAGCGTGAAACCCGACTTCAAGAAACTTGGTCCGAAATTCGGTAAACTTATGAAGGCCGCAGCCACCGCCATAAAGTCGCTTGACCAAAAACAGATAGCCACTCTTGAAGCAGAAGGCCGTATCAGCTTTGACCTCGAAGGCACACCTGCCGAAATCGAGCTGAGCGACGTGGAAATTATTTCTGAAGATATTCCCGGATGGCTCGTAGCCAATGAAGGCAACCTGACGATAGCCCTCGACGTAACCGTGACTCCCGAACTTAAACGCGAAGGCATTGCCCGCGACATAGTAAACCGTATACAGAACATACGCAAGTCCCGTGACTACGATATCACCGACCGCATAGACCTCGTGTTCGCTCCGTCGGCCGATACCGACGAGGCCATACGCGAATACTCCGACTACATCTCGCGTCAGGTTCTCGCAAATTCCATCATGATACTCCCCGTCGACGCTTCGGCCCTCGACGTCGAAAAGCTCTCGATGGACGATGTGACAGCGTTTGTGAAAATTTCCAAAGCAGCAAAATAAACCCACATAAAATTCACACATCCCATGAGCGAAAAAACACGCTACAGCGACGAGGAACTCCTTGAATTCAAGGAACTCATCCTCCAGAAACTCGAGAAGGCTCAGAAGGAATACGACTCCCTCCGTTCGCTTATCAACAACACTGAAGGCAACGACACCGCCGACACCTCCCCCACTTTCAAAGTGCTTGAAGAAGGGGCTTCAACCCATTCAAAAGAGGAAGCCGGCCAGCTCGCCCAGCGTCAGAAAAAATTCATCCAGCATCTGCAGAACGCCCTGATACGCATCGAAAACAAGACCTATGGAGTATGTTGCGAAACGGGTGAACTCATACCCAAGGAACGCCTGCGTGCAGTGCCCCACGCGACCCGCAGCGTAGAAGCCAAAAACTCACAAAAGAAGAAATAATGCGTAAAAGCCGCGCGGCCATCTTTACAGCGATAATCCTCCTGGTCGTAATCATCGACCAGGCCTCCAAGATTTGGATTAAGACCCATTTCTACCTTGGAGAAGACCTTAAAATCTTCTCCTGGTTTCATCTTTATTTTATCGAGAACAATGGCATGGCTTTCGGGATGGAAATAGGCAGTAAACTCGCCCTGACCCTTTTCCGTATTGCCGCTGTTGGCTTCCTGATATGGTATGTGTCGCGCATCTGTAGGCTGCGTTCCGTCCCTACAGGCTATCTTGTCTGCCTCGCTTTCATCACGGCAGGCGCAGCAGGCAATATCTTCGACTGTGTGTTCTATGGCCTTATTTTCAACAATCCCATTCCGCCTCAGGTAGCTTCGATGTTCCCTGAAGCAGGCGGGTATGCACCGATATTTCTCGGACGCGTCGTCGATATGCTCTATTTCCCACTCTTCTCTTTCGTGTGGCCATCATGGATTCCAGTAGTGGGCGGTCAGGAATTCCTATTTTTCCAGCCGATTTTCAACATCGCTGACGCGGCAATCTCATGTGGGATAGTTGTGCTCTTCATCTTCTATCATCGCTACGTCATCTCCCCGAAAGCGCTTGCCGAGCTGCCAGCTAAATACTAAGAGATTGTCTAAATTTTATAGTTATTTTATCATGAGATTTCTAAATCAAATTTCCGGCCATCTTTAAATGTCCTATCGGCTGATTTTGCCAAGCCTCATCGGTCATAATGCCCGCATTATTCCCTCTTCAACTTGCAAAATCATCTCGATAATCCATTTAAATCTGTGGCAAGGCTGCTCGCCGATATCCACACTGCGGAAGCCGTGGTCGACGCAAACCACTCATCATGGCGCACGGATTCATCGAAACGGGCCCTGCGACAATCGGTCTACGCACGTCATGGAGTAAGTTCCGAACAGGTCGATACATCTTTCTATTGGTACGGCCACCATCTCAAAGACTACATGAAAGTCTACGACCGGACTATTGAAATCCTTGAGGGACGCATAGCCGAGGCAGAGCGTGCCGGAGGGAAGGCTACAGCCGGCCCGTCGAAAGTCAGCATCAACGGCGATTCGGTCAATCTATGGCAAGGGCCGTCTACTGTGCGCCTCTCGCCTCTCAACGCCACTGATTTCCTCACCTTCTCGATGTCGACCGACCGCAACTGGGAGCGCGGTGACCGTTACACGCTGTCGCTACGGCCAATCGCCACCCAATCACCAGTATTCATGACCATAGTCGCCAACTACAATGACGGCACAGCAGAATATGTAACACTCCGGCAGGGACAGGAAGGCCGCAAGCAGCTGACCCTCGTGCTCGACTCAGCCAAGGTGGCCACCAATGTCTATGGCTCCATCTATTACGCACCGGCTAAAGATGAGATAGCCTATCTCGATTCGATAAGCCTTGTGCGCACCCGCACGCGTGGCGACAACGCCCGTGCACGCGCCTTGCAACACACAGTGCGTACACGCTGACATCCAAGAATCATATTTCCATGTCCATACTCCGACGTCATGCACACGCCATCATAATCAACGGCAAGGTGGCACGCAATTCAATACTCTCCATAGACACCGCTTCTCCGCTTACACCGCCTATTGTCACTGCGTTCTCGTCTGAGACAGAGGCTACCACTTCTTTCAACGGAGTCCTCATAGTCGCCCCGACAGGCTATATGATTCCCCACAGTCACACTGCCATGCTTACCCCTGACAATTTCACATCCACCATCAACCGGCTCGCAGCTGAAGTACCCTCTATCGACGGGAAAAACTATGAAATAATAGCACTTCCGCTCTGAGCGACTCTCATAATGCAACTGACACTCCATCCTCACACGATACAATTTTTTTATCTCACCATCGTTACTATAGAAGAGTGACTTACTCGCCTGTAAGCCTCATCAACTTCAAAAAGACAGTCTAATATAGTAACCATGCAAGGCATCCGCCATCGTCATAAGCCAGCAATCATATTTTTTCTTCTCATCTTAGCCGTCGCGCTCCCCTTATGCGTGATGGCAGCTCCTCTTACCCCCCCGGCAAAAAAGAGCGTAAAAATCCACGGAAAAATCACCGATGCCAACGGCGACCCTGTAGAATTCGCCACCGTGCGCATAGCGGGCACCGCCCTCGGCACAACCTCAAGCCTCGAAGGCGACTATTCCCTGTCGGCCCCTGCTGCAGATACAATAACGGTTCACTTCTCATGCATCGGATTCCGTGAAGACATGCGTCGTCTGATTGACCCCGAGGGAGATGTGACCTTGAATGTACGCCTCGCCCTTGCCGACGAGGTGCTCGGTGAAGTACAGATTACAGAAATAAGAAAGCAGACAGGCTCAATCGCCACAATCGATGCCTCTGAACTGCGGCGCAATCCCGACGCATCGGGAGGAAGTGTCGAATCGCTCCTCACGACCATGGCAGGGGTCACCGGGTCAAACGAAATGTCGGCCCAATACTCTGTCCGAGGCGGCTCCTACGACGAAAATTCCGTGTATATAAACGGAATCGAAGTCTACCGTCCACTGCTTGTCACCTCAGGCCAGCAGGAGGGCCTCAGCATCATAAATCCTGACCTCGTAGGAGCAATCGGTTTTTCTACCGGCGGCTATCCTGCGGAATATGGCGACAAGATGTCGTCGGTCCTCGACATTAGCTACCGTCAGCCCCAAAGTTTCGAAGGTTCACTATCCGCTTCGCTCATGGGAGGCTCCCTGTCGATAGGCCAGTCATCTAAGAAATTCTCACAGCTCCATGGCATCCGCTACAAACGCAACTCCTCACTCCTTAGCTCAATGGACACCAAAGGAGAATATGACCCATCGTTCTTCGACTATCAGACTTCACTTTCCTATCAAATCCATCCTAAATTCAAGGTCTCCTTCCTCGGCAACATATCAGCCAACCATTATAAATTCACTCCTCAGAACCGAACCACGACTTTCGGCACCTCGATGGATGCCAAAAAGTTTACAGTTTACTTTGACGGTCATGAGAAAGACCGTTTCGAGACTTATTTCGGCGCGCTCAGCCTCGACTGGCGTCCCAACCGTGGCACCAATCTCCAGTTTCTCGCATCTGGCTATCTGACCGACGAACTCGTTGCATATGACATCTCCGGCGAATACTGGCTTGACCAGGCAGGCACCTCCGACGTGGGAGGCGAGCTCGGTGTCGGACGCTACCACGAGCATGCCCGCAACCGATTGAAGGCATCCGTCATATCACTTGCCCTAAAGGGGCAAAGCGCACTTAACCCGCACCACACTCTCAGCTATGGACTTTCGTTCCAAAACGAGAAAATCATGGACCGCTCACGCGAATGGGAGCTCCGCGACTCCGCAGGCTTCTCTCTCCCATCCGACGGCGTCGACCTGCGCATGGTCTACAACCTTGCCTCCCGCCACGACCTGACGTCAACACGACTCTCAGCCTTCGCACAGGATGCATGGAAAGTCAACACCTCCGCAGGCTTCCTCACGGTCAACGGCGGCTTGCGTCTCAGCTACTGGTCATTCAACAAGGAATTCCTGCTTAGTCCGCGAATAACCGTTGGGTTCGTCCCCGAGCGTGCCCCGTCATGGGCATTACGTTTCGCCACGGGTCTCTACTATCAGGCACCATTCTACAAGGAATACCGTCTGCCGGTAACCGACGACAAGGGCAACCAGACCATACTCCTCAACAATGAGATAAAATCTCAGCGCAGCTTCCATCTTATAGCGGGAGCCGATTACACGTTCCGCGCCCTCAACCGCCCGTTCAAGCTCTCCGGGGAAATCTACTATAAAGCGCTGTCAAACCTTGTCCCCTACGAAATCGACAACCTAAAGATTGTCTATTCCGGCCTCAACGAAAGTTCGGGCTACGCTGCGGGCCTCGACATGAAGCTATTCGGGCAGTTCGTGCCCGGCAGTGACTCCTGGGTCAGCTTCTCGCTGATGAAGACATCCGAGAATCTCCACGGAGTCAAAGTGCCACGGCCTACCGACCGACGCTACAGCTTTGCCCTCTACTTTACAGACTACTTCCCTAAATTCCCGAAACTGAAGTTCGCCCTCAAGGGAATATTCATGGACGGACTGCCTGTCACATGGCCACGGTCGACACGCGACAAAGGCTACTTCCGCATGCCGGCCTATAAACGAGTTGACGCAGGCCTCTCCTACGCCCTGCTCTCGCCACTGAAAGAAGGAGAAAGCCGCACGGGCATAAGCTCACATATCAAGAGTGTATGGCTCGGGGTCGACGTATTTAACCTCTTCGATATCACCAACGTGGCGTCCTACTATTGGGTTACCGATGTCAACAATATCCAGTATGCAGTTCCAAACTATCTGACCCGCAGGCAGGTCAATTTCAGATTGACAATAGATTTCTAACGGATTACAAAACCTTAAAAAACCAGGATTTCGCATGGACCGAGTCAGAATCTTTCTTAGCTCTATCGCCCTGTTCGCCACTGTCTTCGCCTGTCTTTCGCAACCGATAAGCGAGGAAATGATTGAAAAGATTGACTCTTATGTCAATTCCGCTCCCGACAGCGCGATAATCCTGTGTGACGACGCACTAAAGCAGCTGCCGTCGAAACCAACAACAGCTAAAGTCTCCCTGCTGACCATCCGGGGAAATGCCTATTTCACCCTCGGCGACTATCCTGCCGCGATATCCGATTTCAACTATGCGGTCAAGTCTGCCGAAGAAATACCGGACACAATGGCCTGCGTGAACGCCCTGTCTGACCTCGGGGTAGCCTACCGCGTCAGCCAGCAGCCGGATTCGGCTCTCATTTGCTACAACCGCGCGCTCGCCATGCTCGAAGGGCGCGACGCTCCTGATCTTGAAGCCAACATCCTCACATCCATAGCGGTTCTTTTTGCCAATCAGGGCCGTTTCGAGGAGGCAGTTCCCTTCGCGGAGAAAGGCCTTGAGAAAGCCCGTCTCACCGACGATATTGAAACGCAGATTTATGCGGCGTCCTCGCTCGGATCAGCACTGTTCCTTGCAGGCGACCATGTACGTAGCCTTGAAACGCAGCGACGAATCGTAAGCGTCGCCGAGCAGAAGGGAATACCCCGTTACATACTGAAAACCTACGCCTCGATTATCGCCATGCACAAACGCCTCGGGAATACCGATTCCGTCAGCAGCTACATTGACCGGGGACGAGCGCTTATCAATAAAGTGCCCGAGGCTTCAATCGAATCAATAGGGTTCATGGAGCAGAGCTTCGTGGTCCTTACCTCCATGGGACGCTACCGCGAAAGTCTCGACATACAGATGAAAATCCTCGACATGCAGGATTCCCGTCCCTTTATGCCACTCGACCGCCTCTGGCAGCGCATAGCCATGAACTACAAAGGGCTTGGCGACATAGAGCGCATGAACGATGCCTACCTCAAATCCATAGCCATTTCCGACAGTATCCATCAGAGCGACATCAATGAACAGATATCAGACTTCAACGTCCGCTATCAGACTGCGGAAAAGGAACTGGCCATCGCAAACCTCCAGGCAGAGAAATCGCGTCAGCGCACCATAATCGTAATTATAGTCTCAATCCTGCTTATCGGCACGGTCTTCCTCTTTTTCTATCTGCGCTCGCGACGCCGGAAAATCGAACTTGAGAACATCCGCGCCCGGCTTGACGGTATAGAGCAGGAACGTGGACGCCTCGCCCATGAGCTTCACGACGGGGTCTGCAACGACCTTCTCGGTATAGAACTGATGCTCGCATCCGACAGAAGCGACAATAATGAACTCACTGAAATGGTACGCACGACCCGTAACGAGGTGCGCTCAATCTCCCACGAACTTCTGCCTCCTCACTTCAACGGGCTCTCCCTCTCACAGCTCATAGCCGCCTACGCCATGAAAAGCGACGGTTTTGTAAACTATATCCCCTCAGACAGTCCTGTGAGCCTTGATTCCGAGAAATCCATCAATCTCTACCGCATCATTCAGGAATGGATTTCCAACCTGCACCGTCACAGCTCCGCGACCTCTGCCACAATATCCCTTACCCGGAGAGACAATGCAATAATCCTTGAAATCACCGACGACGGTCAAGCCTTCTCGCCGTCGTCCGCCCCCACAGGAGGCCTGGGGCTCGAAAACATCAACCGACGGGTAAAAGCACTCTGCGGTACCCTCTCAATCGACAGCAAAAACGCCCACAATACCCTTTCAGTCCGATTTTTTATCTAAAAAACATTGTCGGCTCACGGATTTCCATGATTTTTATATCATAGTATTTATCTAATTTTGGGGAGTGAAATTTTTACTGCTGACCCATGGCTAAATCTGATATGAGAATCCTCCTGGTTGATGATCACGACATTGTACTCCGCGGCATGCGCCACCTCATCGAGGACATTCTCGGGGATAAATGCCATGTAGATGGCGCTATGACCGCAGCCGAAGCACTATCCAAATCCGCAGTACAGACCTACGACCTATGCCTGCTCGACGTAGAGCTTCCCGATGCCTCAGGCATCACCCTCTTGCGCAAAATCCGCAAGAAATGCCCTGACATTAAAATCATTGTCAATACAATCCATGAAGAACTGTGGATTATAAAAGACTACTTTGATGCCGAGGTGGAAGGAATCCTGTTTAAAGACGCCCTATCCTCGGAGATTGCCACGGCAATCCGGCGAGTAGCCGAAGGCGACACTTATTTCTGCCGTCGCGCCGAACAGCTCCGGCGCCTTATAAGCACCTGTGAAATGCCGAGTTCAAAGGAACTCGAAGTGCTTCGCATGATTGCGTCAGGCAAGACCACCGACGACATCGCGACTGAGATGGGGCTCAGTTCCAACACCATTGAGACGCATCGCAGACACCTTCTTAGCAAACTCCATGCCCGCAATTCAGCCGAACTTGTGCTCAATGCCGTAAACTACGGGCTCCTGCCGACATCTCGCATCTGAAAACGCCCCGACACGAGGCGTCAGGACTTTATCGCTGAACCAGTCACACACATTTATAAACAATTTATTTATCACATGAAAAAATTATTATTCTTCCTCTCGGCTATCTGCCTGACGGCAGTGCTGAGCTCCTGTGGCGGACCGAAATGGAATCAAGAACGCGCACAGCAACTCTATGACAAAGAGTTTGAAGCCCTTACCGCAGAAGATTTCGATGAAATGCTCGACCTCATCGATGCCGGTTGGGAAAAGGCGAAAAAAGATTCCGAATCAAAAGACGAGAACTACACTAAGACCGACGAGGACCGTGAATTTGGCCGTCTTTGGATGAACCTTGGTTCCAGAGCCGGTTCAATGTCCAGGGCCACAAAGCGTGTAGTATCTGATTCACAAGTCGAAGCATATGAAGCACTGAAAGAAAAAATCAAACAGGACATGATTGAGCAAAACAAGAAAAACAATAAATAACATGACTTTTTAACCTGACTGCTTATATATAATATCACCATGAATTCAATCATCCGCACATTCATCCTTTTAGCTGCATCCGTGGCAATATTCCTTCCTCTTTCATGCTCATCGAAAGCTCAGGCGGAGATTCCCGAAAGCTATGTCACCATAGCCTCCGACGGCGCGGACCTCAAGTCAGCCCCCGATGCGAAATCTACTGATATCGAACGTGTGCTCGCAGGCGAAATCTTCCGCGTAACCGCGCTGCCGGCCGACGGCTATGTAAAGGCACGCAACATCGCGACCGGCAAGGAAGGCTATCTTGACACAATGCAAATCAACCATGCCCACTATCCCCTCCTCGCGCCTGAACTTGCTGAAACCGAGCCGGAGGAAGCATTTCTGCTAAACATCGAAACTACCGACAATTCAGAGACCACTGCCGGATGGGCTTTCTGGAAGGATGGTGAAGGAGTCCGCGCCATGTATTCCGAGAACTATGCCGATACCAATGGACGCGTCCGCGCCAACCAATATTACTATAAGGGTGTAGCCAAAGACGGCTATCTGCTCCTGACAGAAGAAGTCCAATATGGAGAAGACAGCGGAGAAAAGCTCGAAATGCCTATAATAATCTGGGAAGACATCGCAGCCCGCGCCGGAGTCTACGTCCATGGCACATGTTTCACCCCCGGAGGTCAGGTCGGCGGTTTTGACACCGATGACTGGGAATAATATGTCAATCTATAATTCTGAGTAATTATGAAGAAGATTTTCAGTTTAATGGTCCTCTTACTGGGGTCCATGCACTTTATATCTGCTGATAATTATTTTGATGACAAGGTATTAGATAGCCCTGTGCCACATAAAAGGAGTTATAATCAAGAAGAGTTCACCCTGAAAAAAGTAGTGCGTAATGTTAATGGTGTAGTATTGACATTTGAATACTATAATCCCTGGCGAGCCGCAGGTTGGGCAAAACGATTCCCTCCGGCAACAGCGCTGAAAGACCCAATGACAGGAAAAACATATCCGCTTATATATGCCGAAGGAATACCGAAAGAGCCCTATGAATACGTCTTTCCGCAGGATGGTGAACAGAGGTTAACGGCTACATTGGTATACGCTCCCGTCCCGTCAGATGTAAAGACCGTGAATACCGATTTTGGATTCTATGATATTGACATCAGCGGACTGCCTGAGGAAAACAATGGCAGGATGATTCGACGATGGTTTCCGGCAGATTTAAAAGCTGAGACGTCTAACCTTCGAATTGAAGCTATTTCAGACGACGGCGAAAATATATATATCTGGTTTAAATACACCACACCTGATGGATATGGCTCAAACAAACCATGTCTCGATAAAGACACTCATATTTTAGATCCCAAAACAGGGAAAAAATATCTACCGACATGGAGTGCAGGCCTTCCGGTTGCACCCGAATATTTATCAATGTTTGGCAACACTCCAGTAGGCTTCGCTATATCATTTCAATCCCCGTCAAAAGACGGGGTAAAGACATTCGACTTTATCGAAACCCCGACCAGCAGTTGGAATATAAAGGGGATAAGTTTAGATTGACTATATCAGTATCATTAAATTTAGCCAAATCCACAGCTTAATATCACAATATGAACTCACGTATCTTACCACTTGCGGCCATAGCCTTACTGACTGCTTTATCTTCAGAAGCCGCCAGGATAAGCCCTGAGCAAGCCTTGCAACGGGCTTCTTCCTCCTCGCCTAAAATCGCCAATTCAATCTCAAGAAGCGGCGATAACAGATATGTATTGGTGGATAGGCCTGCCACATCGAAGCGTGACAGGCTTGAAAACATATATGTCTTCAACGACAACGCAGGCAGAGGCTACCTCATCATACCGGCCGATGATGAAGTCGAACCAATTCTCGCTTATGCCGACAAGGGTAAATTCAGCTATGAAAACATGCCTGATGGCATGGCCTACATGCTTTCAATCTATGACCGTGAGATTTCCTCGATAAGTGACGTTGACAGCTCTGCCAATCCCCGCAGTTTCACTGGAAGAGGCGGCAATAACGCCATCGACGTCGCCCCCCTTCTGAAAAGCTCCTGGGGACAGGGCGAGCCCTACAACCTCCAGTGTCCTAATGAAATCGGTTGGGACATCTCAGGCTCATGGTCTATACCGTGTCCAACCGGTTGCGTCGCCACAGCGATGGCACAGATAATGTATTATCACAAATGGCCCGCAAACGGCACCGATAAATTCGCTGAAGAGAGCTTCGATTGGGACAACATGATCGACAGCTACACTCCCGGCTCCTACACGGATGAGCAGGCCAATGCCGTGGCCCACCTCATGCATAAATGTGGAGAATCAGTCAACATGCGCTATCAGGCAAGCGCGAGCGGAGCCTCCATTCCATTGGTTGTCTCAGCCCTCGGCAACTATTTCCTATATGAAAAGAGCACAATGAAAACGATATACCGTGACTATATGCCTCTTAAGGATGTACACGAAGCTCTCTATGCCGAACTCGGAGCACGACGGCCCGTTCTCGTCGGAGCCGACAGCCGTGAGGGAGGGCATGCCTTCGTGCTCGACGGCTGCACCACAGATGGATTCTTCCACATCAACTGGGGCTGGGACGGCATGTGTGACGGCTTTTTCAAACTCTCAGCCCTAAATCCCGACCAGCAGGGCACAGGAGGAGGCCTCGGTGCCTATAACTATAATCAGGTATTCTACATAGGTATCCAAAAACAGCTTCCCGACCCGAAAGACTACACCTACAGCGGCTCAGACCTCATCGCCTCCGGTGATATCGTATTTGACGATTTCAATTTCAATACCTGAAGAACTGTCAACAATTCAAAATTCTGTGGCTTCAAAGGCTTCCTGAATAATTCACCGCATTTCACAGAGTTCATCATCGGAATCAAGGCGGTCTCTACCACCACAGGTAAAGAATATATCTCCTGGGAGGATGATTCATATTATCATACGAAGCTCGAAAGTTCGGAATACAAAAGCTCCATACGTGCCCCGTACAGATTGGCTGATGATGCCCCCAATGATACCTACAAAATCTATCCGGTATACAAGACGCCTGAAGATGACACCCCCAGACCAATCCGTGTGCCTCTTGGCATGAGGGATCATGCCATCATGAAACGGGAAGGGTCAATCCGCTTCACAGTCACTAATCCTGAAAAAGAATCGAAGCTTCTGCTCTCTGACATCGGGATTCCCGCCCGAATCCCGATGGGAAGTGAACAGCCAATCTCATTCAATCTAAAAAATGAGGACTCCGACTATTACCACGGCGATATCACAATCTCTATAAAGAATCTGACGTCAGGCACTACATCGACTTTGGAGTATGTCATGACCGAAGCCGGCCCGGATGAAAGTCTCCAACTAAGCCTCGACGCCGTCTTTGAATATGACATGGGCGAATATCAACTCGTCTTCACCGACATCAGAGACAAGGAACTTGCGACTTCACAGACTTTCACAATCGCCGAGCCTGACCGCAGCGACATGACAGCTCTCGACGAGACCAATTTCCCTGACCCGGAATTCAGACGCTGTCTGGAATGGTATGACAAAAATCGCGACGGCTATCTCTCAATCTCCGAAAAAAAGGAGATTACCGACATATATATCGAAGAGGGGTACGACATACATTCTTTGCAGGGCATAGAACTCCTTCCTGAAGTATCATATCTGTGCTGCCGCAACAACAATCTGTCATATCTCGATGTGAGCAAGCTGAACAAACTGTGGGAGCTTTCCGTCTATGGCAACAAAATCGAGACCATCATATTCGGCGATCATCCCCTGCTCGAAAACGTATCGGTAGAGGACAACCTCATTACCTCGCTGGCCCTGTGCAACATGCCAAAGCTCGAAAACGCATATTTCCAGAATAATAAAATCGAGACCTTGGAAGTGAGAGACTGTAATGCGCTTAAAATGCTTTATGGACGTGAAAACCGATTCAAATCCATAAACCTGACCAATCTCCCGCTCCTCGAATCCCTCACACTGACAGTAGGCGACATCGAATCAATCGATCTATCGGCCATGCGGTCACTAAAAGTAGTGCGTTTAGACGAATTGAACCTCCGAAGCATAGACACATCCAACCAGCCCATGCTTGAAGAATTGACCTTATCCTATAACAAGCTCCCGTCTATCGACCTTTCAAATAATCAATCGCTGATTTATTTCTCAATATATAACAACGAAGTCGGAGTCTATACAGACAATGGCAAATTCGATATGACGGAACTTGAGAAATACGGATTTGACTACACCCGGTGCAACAGATACCAGACTCTCGGGATGGAAGGGAAAACGGTGAACTTCGGAGCGCCGTCTGACCCCAATCCACTTGAAAGAATCGAATATTGGTATCAGCACAATGGGCCGGCTGAGTTCGGGATACAGTGTCCGTTCTATTTAGTAAATCTCGGTCCTAACCCGAATTCAGGGATTGACGATATACTCACTGACGACAATATTACGGTGAATTCCTCCAACGGATATATTGTCATAAACGGCACATCAGAGACTGCGACCGTCCATGACATCACAGGCCGTGAAATCTATAAAGGCCTTGATCGCAGAATCCCTGTCGCCACAGGAATCTATTTAGTCACGGTCGGAGGCAATACCCATAAAATATTGATAAAGTAAACATAAGTCACACAAACTTTTTTATCCCCCGCTGATAGGCCGTTAAAGAATCTTCGCAATTTTTTTAACGGCCTATCATCTATATTCTTGGATTTTAAATAAAAAATCACTACCTTTGCAGCCGAAAAGCGCGGAAATACGAATAAAGCTTTGGTAATTACGCGCATAAACAACTACCAATCAATAATCATTCTACAAAATGAATCATTACGAAACCGTTTTCATTTTAACTCCCGTTTTATCTGACCAGCAGATGAAGGAAGCGGTAGAAAAATTCGAGAAGGTGCTCACCGACAACGGTGCATCAATCGTAAACGAAGAGATCTGGGGCCTTCGCAAGCTCGCTTATCCCATCCAGAAGAAATCTACCGGCTTCTACACCCTCGTAGAATTCGACGGCGACCCGACAATCGTCAAGAAAATCGAGACAGCTTTCCGTCGCGACGAACGCGTGCTCCGCTTCCTCGTTTTCCGCAACGACAAGTATGCAGCCGAATACGCCGAAAAGCGTCGCAGCAACCGCGCTAAACAATCAACTACAGTCACTGAAGAAGCAAAGGAGAATTAAACCATGGCACAAGCATCTGAAATCCGCTACCTCACTCCCCTGTCGGTAGACGTAAAAAAGAAAAAATATTGCCGTTTCAAGAGAAGCGGTATCAAATACATCGACTATAAGGATCCCGAATTCCTCAAGAAGTTCCTCAACGAGCAGGGCAAAATCCTTCCACGCCGTATCACCGGAACTTCCCTCAAGTTCCAGCGTCGCGTAGCCCAGGCTGTTAAGCGTGCACGCCACCTTGCCCTTCTCCCCTACGTTACAGACTTGATGAAATAACTTTAAAAGCTATCAGGAATTATGAAAATCATCCTTAAAGAAGACATCGCCAACCTTGGCTACAAAGACGACGTAGTCGAAGTCAAGAACGGATATGGTCGCAACTACCTTATCCCCACCGGCAAAGCTGTGATTGCAACCGAATCAGCTCTTAAAGTTCTCGCTGAAGACCAGCGTCAGCGCGCCCACAAGCTCGCCCGCATCAAGGCTGAGGCAGAAGCTGCTGCAGCCGCCCTCGAAGGCGTTAAGCTCACTATTGGCGCCAAGACCTCGTCGACCGGCACCATCTTCGGTTCTGTCAACGCAATCCAGATTGCAGAAGCTCTCGAAAAACTCGGCCACAACGTTGACCGCAAGCTCATCTCTCTTGAGCCTGTCAAAGAAGTCGGCAACTACACCGCTACTATCCGCCTCCATCGCGAAGTGGCTGTAGAAATACCTTTCGAAGTAGTTTCCGAATAATCAGCGATTCCTATTTTACCAATCAGGATAAAATGGCAGGCGACCCTATACCGGGCCGCCTGCTTTATTTAAAACACCATTTTTACCCACCGGTCAATCAGGCTCTCTACACCATGGTCTGTCCATAAGACAGCTATTTTCCCCTCAACAAAATTTAACAAACGCTCCTCTCCCGCCCGTTTATCGGCGAAACTGCCCCATAGGTAGAAAAGCGACGTCTCACCTTTAAACTTTTAAGTATCTTTGCGGTCAGAATTGAGTAAGAATACAAAACAGAAACCACCAATCCGAACTCAACGAAAAAATCAGCAATGACACGTTTCAACCGTCTGACAATCCTGCTTATTATTTTCCTTGCCCTCACATCTTCATGGGCAATATCCGCTGCCAACATCACAGGCCTCGTCAAAGACCTCGACTCCAAGGAACCACTCCTTGAAGCATCCGTCAGAATACTTGCGTCAAAAGACAGCTCCCTGGTCGCAGGAACCACAACAGATATCGACGGCAAATTCTCGATAAAAGGAATCAAAGCCGGTAAATATATCCTATCAATAGGCTACATCGGATATGCCGATCTTGAAAAACCAATCTCTGTGACCTCTTCAAATCTCCGCCTCGGCACCCTGTATCTCAAGGAATCATCCCAACTTCTCGGCGAAGTCACGGTAGTAGCAGTCAAGACCCCTATCAAGGTAATGGAGGACACCGTGGAATATAATGCCGACTCCTACCATACTCAGCCAAACGCTGTGGTCGAGGACCTCCTCAAACGTCTGCCGGGAGTGGAAGTGGAGACAGACGGTTCTATAACGGCCAATGGCAAGACCGTCAGCAAAATCCTCATCGACGGCAAGGAGTTTTTCAGCGACGACCCCAAGGTTGCTTCCAAGAATCTTCCCGCCAATATGGTCGACAAACTTCAGGTGGTAGACCGTAAGAGCGACATGGCCCGTCTGACGGGAATAGACGACGGTGAGGACGAGACCGTCATAAATCTCACATTCAAAAAAGACATGAACCAAGGATGGTTCGGCACAGGCGAAGCCGGTTATGGAACCGACGACCGCTACATGGGCTCTTTCAACGTTAACCGCTTCTGGAACGGAAATCAAATCACTTTCCTCGGAAATTTCAATAACACCAACAATCTTGGTTTCACCGACAGCAACGGCAACCGTTTCCGCCGCTTCGGAGGCAACAACGGCATCACGACCTCACGCTCACTCGGTTTGAACTTCAACATAGGCAAGGAAGAAATCATACGCGTGGGTGGCGACATTCTCTGGAGCAATACCGACAGCAAATCCTCGACCAGACAGGACCGCGAATATCTATTCGAGGACCACTCCACATATTCAAAAATCAACAAGGCGACACGCGACCGTGGCAATAACTTCCGTGGTGACTTCCGTGTGCTCTGGAAACCCGACTCATTCAACACCCTCGAGTTCCGCCCGAACTTCTCCCTCAACTTCAACAAATCGACCGACAGGGAATTGACATCATATTTCAACTCGGATATGAACAAGGTCAGTGACAATACTGCCTTCGGAAATTCCAAGGGAGATTCCTACGAAGCAGGCGGACGCCTCATATATTCCCATAATTTCCGTCAGCATCGCGGTCGTTCATTCTCAATTTCCGGTCAATACCGTTTCTCGAACGTGATTGAAAAGGGTACCTCTCTCTCCGATTTCGTCCGCTATATCACCGAGGAAGACCCCGACAATACCGAAGACACCTCCGAACTCCTCAACCAATATACCGACAACCATACGTGGAGCAATCAGGTGATGGGACAGTTCACATGGACCGAACCGCTCGGCAACTCCGCCAACGGGCATTTCCTTACTTTCAGCTACCGCATGAACTACCGTTGGAACAATGCCGACAAGCTCGTCTACAACATCCCTGACGACTATGAACTCGACATCATGCCGCCGCTCGGCGTCGAGCCTGACCCGGATTACTCCAACCGCTACCGCAACAACTACTTCAACCAGAACATACGCTTCGGCTATAAAAAAGTATCGAATAAAGCCACCCTTGACGTAGGTCTCTCACTTGTGCCGCAAATGTCGAAATCAATCTATCTCGACAACGCTGACAAGAATATCAGCCGATGGGTATGGAACTTCTCTCCCTTCCTCCGCTACCGCTATAAGTTCAGCAAGCGCAGCTCCCTCCAGTTAAACTATCAGGGACGCTCTTCGCAGCCGTCCATGTCACAGCTACAGCCTGTGCTCGACATATCCAACCCGACCAATAAAGTGCAGGGTAACCCGAACCTCGACCCGTCGTTCAGCCACAACATAAACATACGTTTCCAGGACTTCAACATGGATTCACAGCGAAGCCTCATGCTCATGGGTAATTTCCAGCTGACACAGAATTCCATCATCTCGCGCACCACTTTCGACGAGTACGGCTCGCGACTGACAGAATATCTCAACGTCAACGGCGTATGGAACGGACGCGTAATGAACATGTTCTCAATGCCGCTCCGCAATAAGAAGTGGTCAATCTCCAACCATGTCTTCGTCAACGCCCAGCGTAATGTAGGTTTCAACAACAACCGACGTAACACCTCACTGTCATTCAACATCAACGAAAGCCCCGGCATCACATACCGCCCAGACAACTTCGAGATTGAATTGCGTCCGCGCTACTCGCTTCAGACCACACATAACAGTCTGCAGTCAAGCAACGACCAGACCGTCCACCGCTACGGTGGCTTCCTGAATGCGACCTATTATACTCCATGGGGGCTCACAATACAGACTGACGTGAACTACTCGGCAACATCAGGCTATGCCACCGGTTATAATACGCGCACTTGGATGTGGAACGCCACAATTTCCCAGCAGTTCCTTCGCAGCAAGGCCCTGACTCTCGCAGTGAAAGTCTACGACCTTCTCAACCAGCAGAACAACATCCGCCGTACAATCACTGCCAACTATATCGACGATATCGAATATGACTCACTCACGCGCTACTTCATGGTGACCCTCTCCTACCGCTTCAACACCTTCGGAAAAGGCAACGAACCAAGTGGCGGTGGCGACTTCATGCGCCGTGGGCATGGAGGCCCTGGCGGAGGTTCCGGTCGTTGACCACGCCGATAACAGCAGTCTGACACCTAATCAAAAAAACGGATTCCCGTACAAGGAATCCGTTTTTTGATGTTTTACAGGAAGTGAAACTGTTCCCGGAATATCAATCCTCGAGATAGTAGATAATTGTCGAAACGACGCGCACTTTCTTGATGAACGGGGTTGATGAGTCGCTGTCCTCGATTGAGAACTGTCCCTGCGAAGCGGTCTTGATTTTTCCGACACGGCTCTCTGAGTCGGCGGCAAACTGGTCGGCGGCAGCACGCGCGTTTTTCGTCGCCTCCGCTATCATTTCAGGTTTGATTTTGTTGAGACCGGTAAACTGATAGTTTATATATGAATTAGAGAAGGCGATTCCTTCCTTCAGCAATTCGCTCTGACGGTTAAGCAGCTCGCGCACCTTGTCGACCTTCTTGGTAGTAACCGTCACGGTGCAGTTGATTGAATAGTTGTAGCTGAACGAATCTGAACGATAACGGTTGGAGGTAGCGTCGTAGCTGTCAGGCGGGTTGACGGATATCTCATCCGGGCTTATGCCGTTTGAAGTTAGGAATTTCACAATTGTGGCATTGTTGGCGCTTACCTGGTCATAGAGCGTAGGCAGACTGTTGCCCGCAAGTGAATAGGAAATAGGCCATGTCACAAGGTCGGCAGGGACTTCGCGCTCGGCAAGTCCGCGCACAGTCACCTCGCGGTCACGGAAAGCTATGTTGTCAATTCCGGCTTTCAGACAGAAACCGAGAATCACAATACCGACCGCCACTATAAGAGCGGAAATAATTGATGAGTTTGATTTCATAATAGTTGAATTATGTTGATTATAGTTGGTCGTGTAAAGATTAGTCTAAGTTCAAAGGCAAAATTAGCATTATTTGTTCAATAAACCTCAATAAATCATCGTGATTATCGCCATATACCTATGTCAGCCCCGAAAAAGCTATCACCACGACTTTCCGCAATTGTCAGAAAAGTTGTAAATTTGTAGTGAATTTTGAGGCTGTAAAGAAATCCTGTCATTTTTTCAACGGCCTTTCAACCGCTGACCCTATAAACAGAAATGGCAAAAAAGATAGTTGAGACCCCCTTGATGAAACAATATATGGCTATGAAGGAAAAACATCCCGACGCCATATTGCTCTTCCGTGTAGGCGACTTTTACGAGACTTTTTCCGACGATGCTCTCGCAGCTTCGGAAATCCTTGGCATAACGCTTACACGCCGCGCCAACGGGTCAGCCCAGTTTGTTGAGCTTGCAGGATTCCCCCACCATGCGCTCGACACCTATCTTCCGAAGCTCGTACGCGCAGGCAAACGCGTAGCCATCTGCGAACAGCTTGAAGACCCCAAGACTACTAAAAAGCTTGTCAAGAGAGGCATCACCGAGCTTGTCACTCCCGGAGTGTCGATAAGCGACACACTGCTAAACCACCGCGAGAATAACTTCCTTGCCGCACTCCAATTCGGCAAACAGACTGTAGGAGCCGCTTTTCTCGACATATCTACCGGTGAGTTCCTCGTGGCTGAAGGCGCAATAGACTACATAGAGAAACTCCTTGCGAATTTCGCGCCAAAAGAGGTGCTCGTGGAACGCGGAAAGAAAAAACTCCTCGAAGAAAGCTTCCCGGAACACTACCTCGCCTTCGAACTTGACGACTGGATTTTCACCGATGATGCCGCCATGGACCGGCTTCTGAAACAGTTTGCCACCAATTCCCTCAAGGGGTTCGGTATCCATGCCATGCACTCGGCCATAATCGCAGCCGGAGCCATACTCCACTATCTCGATATCACACAGCATACCCATATATCGCATATCACATCGATTGCACGCGTCGAAGAGGACAATTCCGTAAGGCTCGACCGTTTTACCATCCGCAATCTTGAGCTCGTGCAGTCGATGAGTGATGACGGAAAAAGCCTTCTCGACGTCATAGACCGCACAGTCAGTCCAATGGGTGCCCGACTGTTGCGCCGATGGCTGCTTTTCCCTCTTAAAGACGCCCGCGAAATCAACCGCCGCCTTGACATCGTGGAATATTTCTTCCGTCAACCCGCCGAGCGTGAGTCCCTAAAAGATGCCCTCGGCCAAATTGGCGACCTCGAACGCCTAACCGCAAAAGTGTCTGCCGGGAGAGTCAATCCCCGCGAGCTCAGGCAGCTCCGCCACGCCCTTGAGATGATAGCCCCAATAAAAGAGATATGCACAAACGCGGGCGAAAACGCACTCCACAGCATAGGCGAGCAGCTTAATCCCTGTGCCACCATAGCTGCGGAAATCGAACGCACGATAATCCCCGACCCACCCACGGCACTCAACCGTGGACCCGTTATCCGCGAAGGGGTCGATGCCGAACTCGACGAACTTCGCGATATCGCATACCGGGGCAAGGACTATCTCATGCAGCTCCAGCAGCGCGAAAGCGCCCTCACGGGTATTCCGTCACTTAAAGTCGCCTACAACAATGTGTTCGGTTATTATATCGAGGTCACCAACACCCACCGCGACAAGGTGCCTGCGGAATGGATACGCAAACAGACACTTGTCAACGCCGAGCGCTATATCACTCAGGAGCTGAAAGACTACGAGGAGAAGATACTTGGCGCACAGGACAAAATAGCCATTATAGAGCAACGCATCTATTCTGCACTCGTGCAGGATTTATGCCACTATATTCCGGCCATATTGCTCGACGCCCAGCTGATAGCACGCCTCGACGTCTTCGGTTCTTTCACGCGCATAGCCCTCGAAAACCACTATAACCGTCCGGTTGTCGACGATTCATTGGAACTTTCAATCGTCGAAGGACGCCACCCTGTCATAGAAAAAGAACTACCTCCGGGCGAACCATATATCACCAACTCCGTAAAACTTTCAAACAACGGGACTCAAGTGATGATGATTACGGGTCCCAACATGTCGGGTAAATCAGCCCTGCTGCGCCAGACGGCACTCAATGTGCTTCTCGCCCAGATAGGGAGCTTCGTGGCAGCCGACAGCGCCCATATAGGCATTGTCGACAAGATTTTCACGCGCGTGGGGGCAAGCGACAACATCTCGCTCGGCGAATCGACATTCATGGTCGAGATGAACGAGGCCGCATCGATACTCAACAACATGAGCAAACGCTCGCTGATTCTTTTCGACGAGCTCGGTCGCGGGACATCGACCTACGACGGTATCTCAATCGCATGGGCCATCGTAGAACATATCCACGAATATGGCGACATCCATCCAAAGACACTCTTCGCCACCCACTATCATGAACTAAACGAGATGGAGAAGAGCTTCAGCCGTGTAGTCAACTTTAATGTCTCGGTCAAGGATATTGACGGCAAGGTGGTCTTCCTACGCAAACTTGCCAGAGGCGGAAGCGAACACAGTTTCGGTATACATGTGGCGAAACTTGCTGGCATGCCACAGTCCATCGTGCGCAGGGCCGACGAGGTGTTGAAACATCTTGAAAAGGCCAATCGGGAGAATGACGAGTGTGTGGCGCGCAATCTTTCCTCTGCCGCAGATACCGCCGAGGGGGTGCAGCTCTCCTTCTTCCAGCTCGACGACCCGGTGCTCGCACAGCTCCGCGACGAAATCCTCGACCTTGATATCAACAACCTGACCCCGATGGCCGCACTCAACAAACTCCACGATATCAAATCAATCCTCACGGGAAAATAACGCGCGGTTGTGCAGCCGTCTCGCCAATTCTCCGTATCTTTGCAAAAAATATAAACAAATCATATACACTATGCTTACAGCAAAGGAAATACGCGAATCTTTCAAAGAGTTTTTCCGCTCTAAGGGCCACCATATAGTACCCTCGGCCCCAATGGTAATCAAGGATGATCCCACTCTGATGTTTACCAACGCGGGGATGAACCAATTCAAGGATATCATCCTCGGCAACAAGGCCGCGAAATATCAGCGTGTAGCCGACTCGCAGAAGTGCCTGCGTGTATCCGGCAAGCACAACGACCTCGAAGAGGTGGGAATGGACACCTACCATCACACCATGTTCGAGATGCTCGGCAACTGGTCATTTGGCGACTATTTCAAGAAAGAGGCCATTGACTGGGCCTGGGAATATCTCGTGGATGTGCTCAAACTCGACCCTGCACGCCTTTATGCCACAGTGTTTGAAGGCGCTCCGGATGAAGGCCTTTCACGTGACGACGAAGCTGCCTCTTATTGGGAGAAGCATCTGCCGGTATCTCATATAATCAACGGCAACAAGCATGACAATTTCTGGGAAATGGGCGACACAGGTCCCTGTGGGCCCTGCTCGGAGATACATATAGACCTGCGTTCCGACGAGGAGCGGGCAGAAATTGACGGTGCGAGCCTTGTCAACAAGGACAATCCCCTCGTGATTGAAATCTGGAACCTCGTTTTCATGCAATTCAACCGCAAGGCCGACGGCTCCCTCGAACCCCTCCCCGCAAAGGTGATTGACACCGGCATGGGATTCGAACGTCTCTGCATGGCTCTTCAGGGGAAGAAATCCAACTATGACACCGATGTGTTCACCCCGCTAATCGACCGCATCTCACAGCTTTCAGGCAAGACCTACGGCAAGGACAAAAGAGTCGACATCGCCATGCGCGTCATAGCTGACCACGTACGCACGATTGCCTTCTCCATAGCCGACAGCCAGCTTCCCGGCAATGCAAAAGCCGGATATGTAATACGCCGTATCCTCCGCAGGGCCGTGCGCTATGCCTATACCTTCCTTGACCAGAAGCAGGCGTTCATGTATAAACTCGTCAATACTCTAATCGACTCAATGGGCGAGGCCTATCCTGAAATCGCCGCACAGCGCGAGATTATCATGAAAGTGATTAAAGAGGAGGAAGATTCATTCCTCAGGACTCTTGACAAGGGTATCGCAATACTCGACGATGCAATCAAGGCAGCCAAAGCCAATGGCAAGAGTGAGATTTCAGGCAAAGAAGCCTTCGTGCTCTACGACACCTACGGCTTCCCCCTCGACCTGACTGAACTTATATTGAAAGAGAACGGCATGACCCTCGACAAGAAAGGATTCGATGTCGAAATGCAGGCACAGAAAGACCGCGCACGCAATGCCGCCGCAGTAGAAGCTACCGACTGGGTAGTGCTACGCGATGGAGAGACCGAATTCGTAGGCTATGACGAAACCTCGGCTACGACCCATATACTGCGCTACCGTAAGGTGTCGCAGAAAAACAAGACTTTCTATCAGATTGTGCTCTCCGTAACTCCCTTCTATGCTGAAATGGGCGGTCAGGTCGGTGACAGCGGCTGGCTCATCTGCGGAGAAGAAAAAACTGAGATCTACGACACCAAGCGTGAAAACGGTCAGGCTGTACATCTAACAACCAAACTTCCGGCTAATGTAGAGGCTGAGTTCACAGCAAAAATCAACGAGGCAAACCGCCGCGCTACAGAATGTAACCACACGGCGACCCATCTGCTCCACGCGGCCTTGCGCGAAGTCCTCGGAACGCATGTAGAACAGAAAGGCTCCTACGTCTCCCCTACCATGCTCCGCTTCGACTTCTCGCACTTCCAGAAAGTTACTCCCGAAGAACTCCGCAAAGCCGAGCACATAGCGAACTCAAATGTCCGCAAGGCTATCCCTATCTACGAGAACCGCCACATGCCCATCGCCGAAGCCCTTGACATGGGGGCGATGGCCCTCTTCGGCGAGAAGTATGGCGAAGAGGTCAGAGTCGTGAAATACGGTGATTCCGTAGAACTTTGTGGCGGTACCCATGTTCCCAATACCGGCAACATAGGAATGATTCGTATCGTATCCGAATCAAGCATCGCGGCAGGCATCCGCCGTATAGAAGCCGTCACCGCAGAGGTAGCGGAAAATATGGTCGACCATATAGCAGACAATATGCGCAACGTGGCCGAAATGTTCCACAACGCGCCTGACGTTCTCGCCGCTCTTCGCAAATCAATAGAGGAAAACGCTGAACTACGCAAACAGGCTGAGGAATTCTTCCAGGAACGCACACGCAATGTGACACGCGAGGCTCTTGAAAAAGCTGAGACCGTCCATGGCATTAAGCTTGCAAGCCTCAACGGCGTGAGAATCCCTGACCTTGTCAAGGGAGTGGCCTTCGGAATCCGTCAGATGTCACCTGAAAACACGGCCTTTATCGCTGCGACAGTCGACATGGCCGGTAAACCGCTTCTCACGGTAGCCTTTACCGACGACCTCGTGAAAGCTGGCTACAATGCATCAACCATTGTACGCGAAGCTGCCAAAGCAATCAAAGGCGGCGGTGGCGGCCAGCCGGGATTCGCCCAGGCAGGAGGCAAGGACAAGGATGGTATTTCCCAGGCCTTCCAGACCCTCCGCGAGTCCATCTGACAATGTAGAATCAATCAATCAAAATCGCAGGATGTATAGGACAGAACTCCTATAAATCCTGCGATTCTGATTACTCCCCTACGATATAGAATTAGAGCTTTTAATCGAAAAAATTATGCTCCACGAATTTTGATATCCGTGGAGCATAATTTTTGAGGATAATATTACTTTTATTTCTTTTTAAGAGAAGTGTCGTAGCCCATATCCTCCATCTCTAGAGATGCCCAGATAAACGGGCCGATACCCTTGGCGTCGTTGTCGCGAATTTTCTCACTAAGGTAGTATTCATACGAGCCGTCGCGACGTTTGTTCTCCTTAACCTTTGGAGCTGCTTCGAGCACGGCAGGACTCACACCCGGGCCAAGGCCAGCAACCGAACAGCAATCGGTAAGCGATATCGTTCCGTCAGGGTTTTCCTTGATAAATTCCTTGACAACACCTTTATAAGCCTTGATGCCGGCATCGAGATATTTTTTGTCGACCCATCCCCGGCGCGCAGCCTTGAGAAGTGAATAAGCGAACATCGACGATGCTGTGGATTCAAGGTAATTTCCTTCGCGGTCGGGAGAGTCCATGACCTGATACCATACTCCGGTCTTCGGATCCTGCCATTTCAGTATATTGTCGAAGCACTTGACGAGAAGTTCCTGCACCTCACCGCGACGCTCATAGTCTGCGGGAAGCGCGTCAAGAAGCTCGATAAGCGCCATGGTGTACCATCCTTGCGCACGGCCCCAGCAATGCTGAGAGAGCCCTGTCTCCTTGTCGCTCCAGAACATTTCGCGACTTTCGTCCCATGCATGACGGTTAAGGCCAGTCTTGGGGTCATAAGTACGCTCGTAGGTACTCTTCACCTGGTCGACAGCGTCGTCATAGATAGGTTTCGCGAGTTCGGGCGCATAGAGTTTCGAAGCCGTCAGCACTCTATAGGGAAGCCCCATGAAAATGCCGTCGAGCCATACCTGATAGGCATAGATGGCCTTGTGCCAATAGACACCTTCGTTGGTACGCGGCTGATGGTCGAGCTGGGCCATGAGTGTATTCATGGCGCGGAGATTCTTTTCTTCGGGGAAGTGCTCGTACATGCGGGTTACAAAGTGACCCGTACGCACGTTATCAAGGTTATAGTCCTTGAGGTTGTAGCGGCGTATAGAACCGTCAGGATTAATCATCGTGTCGGTATACTCGATACAGTATGCCTTGATATCGTCGCCGCCATAGCGCAGATAAGTGTCAAGCATGGACTCGAGTTCTATACCCATCACGTAGCTCCATTTCGGACGGTCGGAAAAATCGAGCAGATAGCTTTTAGGGGAGCGCTTCATCTCCGAACGGGTCATCCACTCAGAATAGTGTTTAGGCTTCGCAGCCTTTTTAGAGGCGGCAAACGCCGTCACCGAAGAGCATCCGAAGGCCGTTAAAATCACGCATGCAAGTATAAGCTTTAACTTTTTCATTGGCTTTAAGGTAGTGTGGAAAAAATGTGGATTGTTGATTATTATGCTACTACAAAGTTAATAATTTTTTCCGAATTAACAAAAACAGCGATTCCAATCGCAATATTATGTACCAACTAACAAGACTTATGCCATAAAAACGTAACTTATAAAGATAAGTATCTTAAAATTAGATGTCCAATTCATAATAAAAGTGATAATACGCTATTATTAAATTAAAAAATCCTAATCTAATCCTAAAAATAATGTATATCTTTGTAACTCTGACAGTACGCATAATTCATTCGCCTTAAACCTTACTTATTTATGAAAAAATGGTGGAAAAGTCGCTTCCTATTAATAGATCGACTGATGTATGGATCTTTTATCAGAAAGTTGAGCATAATAGTCGCTGGGACATTGATTATTTTTACAATATTATCGACAGTCGGCCTTTTCTTGCCTCCAAGATTAGTGGCTGACTCATCATTCCGTCCCGGATGGGACACGTTTCTCTACATGTCAAACCCGGACATAGCGGAATACTCGAGACTGTCAGAGCGTTTATATGTCATTATAACTAACATATTCGGGATGATTGCCATAAATGGACTAATAATCACTTTATTGGTAAATTGGGTACTCAATAGGCAAGAACGATTTACAAACGGCACAGCCAGATACAAGCATATCAAGGAATCAAGGTTTGCAGTAATCATCGGAGGGCATAAGATGGTGGCAAAACTGGCTAATGATATTCTTACAGACAAGAAGAAAAAGCTGGAGTATGTGATAATACAAACCCAAAGACCACCTGAAAATCTGAGGCGTGAGATATCCGCTTGCATAGAAGACAAGAAACTTGCTGCAAATGTGATAATATATGCAGGAGACCGCACGGCTCCACATGAACTCAGAGAGTTATATCTAAATTATGCGGAAGAAGTCTACATCATCGGAGAATTGCCGACAGTTGATGGCTCAAGCCATGATGCAATAAATATGCAATGCTGGAACGAGATTACAAATATAAAAGGGGAAAAGAGAGAGGGAAAAATTCCATGCCATATAATGTTTGAATACCAATCTACATTCAATGCATTTCAATTCACAGATATTAATGTAGAACGCAGTCAAGTTTTCCGGTTCATCCCATTCAGTATATATGAGACATGGGCACAACAGGTTCTGGTGCAAAATCCATATGAATCAAAAAAGCCATTTATCCCGCTTGAAGGTAACGATGGCTTGTCATACGATTCCCGGCAAAGAGTTCACCTCATTATAATAGGAATGTCTAAAATGGGCATGGCCTTAGCCCTTGAAGCCGCACATGTAGCACATTATCCAAACTTTAACAATCATGAAGCAGGAAGGCCTCGAACATTAATAACTTTTATAGACCGTAATGCGGAAAGGGAAATGTATCTTTTCACCGGCCGTTACAGAGAGCTTTTCAAACTTGCGAGATGGCGTTATGTAAAAGCGCCCAAAGGAGTAGTAGACTCAAAGCCATCATGGAAAATTTATGATTCAATCACGGACATAGAGTCTGATAATAACCATTGTTATCCATGGAATAAACCCCAGACTGACAAATCGTTTAATTCGCCATATTATGGGAATTATTTAGGTGATGATTTCATTGACATTGATTTTGAATTCATCGAAGGAGAGATGTCATTACCTTCCATTCAACAATATATAACAGACGCATGCGCAGACAAAGCGGATTCAAATATAAATCTATATGATGACAACCATCGTAAATATACCGCTACAAGTAAAACAACTATAGCCGTATGTCTTCCGATAGCCGCTGAAGCGATGTCTATTGCTTTATATTTCAATCCATCAGTCTATAAAGATGCTCAGCAGATAATTGTTCAGCAGCAAGAATCAGGTTCGCTGGTCGATGCAGTAAGCGCAGGAATAGCAGGTTCTGTATCGGACAATTACAGAGTGTTGCGTCCATTTGGCATGATTGACAAATGCTGTTATCTAAACAATAGCGACATGTGGCTTGCAAAATTCGTCGCCTATGCATATAAATGTATAGGAGATGGCAAACCGTTTGACAAGAAGTACGCTGACCGCAAATCTGACATGGATTTTATAAACGATGTTGAGGAATGTTGGAAATCAATTTCGCCAGAGAACGGTAAAAGTACAATATCCCAAAGATGGTCCAACTTATATTGCGCTAATTCATTTTTTGCAAAAATAAATTCCACTCTTCATAAAAACAGCTCTAATAAAATTGAATTGCCAATATCGGGATTGATTAATGACACCAAACTTAAATCTATTTTAGCAAAAACCGAACATAACCGATGGGTAATAGAACAACTACTATTAGGAATGCGACCAATTGATAATAAATATCCTTCTCCACTGCCAATTACGGATAAAAGTGAGAAAAGCAGATTGAAGAGTTTGGGAATACATCCAAATCTTGCCTCTAACGATAAATTAGGAGTTGATTCAGTTTACGATGAAGGTATAGTGGAAATCATTCCGTTGGCACTCAGAATCGCAGCATCACTTGACGGGAAAAAACTTATTTATGATGTTGCACCTCAAGCTTAATAAAAAACGTTTTAATATTTAACTATAACAGGTATAATTATGGATGAAATTTATATTCCTAAACCAATAAACCTATCTGATATAAGACTTCCCCAGAGTCTGATTTGTCTTGCTGAACAGATTGCAAAGAATGTGCATGAAGTATGGGCTGAAAACAGGATTAAAGAAGGATGGAAATATGGCCCCGAAAGGGATGACAAACTAAAGACCCATCCTTGTCTTGTTGATTACGAAAACCTTTCTGAAAGTGAAAAAGAATATGACAGAGCAACATCACAGGAGACCTTAAAACTCATATTGAAATTAGGATTCAAAATCATTGAATAGCCATTGAAAAGGCCTAAACGATGACAAATATCAATTAATATTGTATATTAAATGGTGATTTGTTCAAAAATAAAAACCATTTATACTACAAGCGGATTTTGCCGGTGCGGGAGCCTTGACGGTATAGGTAGATACCTGCGGGAAGGGAGGCTTCGCGGAAAGATGATACGGTGGCAACATGGATTCCCTGAAGATTGAATAGGTCTATGGGCAAGGATGATGCATCCATATCGATATCGTCGATAGCGGACTGCGTGACTTTCTCTCCTGCCTCAAGTTTAATGCAGTCATACATCACTCCTCCGTTCTTGCTTATTCCCGACATCTTTAGGGTAATTTGATTAAGGCCTTTTTTCAAGTCTGTAGCAGGAAATGTGGCGATTTTCACACAATGGCGTCCCGCCTGATTGGCGCTGCGGTAGATTGCTGCGTCATTGTTAGGGAAACTCCATGTCGTACGGTCTACACCGTTGACCCCTACCGCTACTTTCGGTTTGTTGGTGGAACCCGCACAAGAAGCCGTCAAATGAGCATTGCCGGTATACTCCTCGTCAAGATTAAAATTTACCGTCCAAGTGCCATTCTTAGCCTGGGCATAATACCATTCCTCCTGAGGGTCACTGCTCCCCGGAGTGAACGATATATTTGCGGGAACATCATTCCAAAGGCCGTAAGCCCGTGGCAAACCTGATATCTTATACCCGTCTGAACGGCGGTTGTTCGAGCCTATAATCCAAAGTAGATTTTCATAGACATCAGGAGTCCACTCAAGGGTCCCGAGATCAACGTCGTCAGTATCTACACTTATATCCGCAAGCTGATATTCATCGGTAATATCACCGTCAAGGGCATAGGCATAAATAGCATAATCTCCTTTACGGACATTCGGAATCACAAACGAACCATCAGGAGCAGTCTCTGTCCAAAACATATATTTCTTGCCCTGACGTATAAGTTCCTTTCCAGGCTCGGCAAGAATAACTTTCATTGAATAGGGTCTCGCGTGGTTTGTAAGCTCAATTCGTCCCCTGACAGTTGCCCTGTCAAGAGGATAAAGTTCATTATCAAACCATTGGAATGGCCACTGTGCCTTTTGGGCAAGAGCCTCGCGACGGGCATCGGCTATCATTTTCGCCTGCGACTCGCCAGTATTGACATAGATGAAGAATGGGCCGAAAATCTGTCGCTCGCCATCGGCATAGGCCTGTGCGGCACCTCCGAGATGTTCTCCCTGAAGCATCTGGATGGTTATCGGGGACTTTCCTGTCGCATGCACTGTGAGTTCCTGACGCATCGGGCCTCCGTTGAGCCATTCATAGCTCACAGGGATGTTCCATACACCTACCTTGTGGTTCATCAATCCGTGGAATAAGTCAGAATCTATAAACTGGGCCCAATTATATTTCGTATAGACCGAACCGTCAGCCATTTCATAGGTGGCGTCCTGAATCTGTGTATTCTTCTCGGCATAGGCCATCTCCTCGTTGGAAGGAATACGGCCCTGCATCACGTCGTCGACATAACCATTGAGGAAACCGGAATTGAGGCGTGTACAGACCCTGGCCTCCTTTACATTTACGGATGATGATGTCGGAGTCCCGTTAACTATTATATATGTATACACACCGCTGATCCCTTTACGAAGAATCCAACCCTGCTGAAACCGGAGGTCGGCCGATGTGTTGGAATACAATACTTCAACCATATCGTCAGTCTGACGTACAATCTCAGCCTTGTCAGGGCTCAATGCCGCATTTTTGGCGGCAGTATAGTCAAAATAGATTCCGTTGCTCCCGAGTATATTCTGATTATAGCCGGAAAGCCTCATGTTAGATGCCCGGCCATTGGAGCCAATCGTAAGGGTGATTATGCCGTTTTTCATAGTAGTGCCATTATTCACGATAGTAGCACTCGGTGTCTCATCGACAGAAAAAGCATAAAGTGAACAAATTAAAAAAGAGAACAGGAGTAAAAGTCTTGTCATTGGGAGTTTTGGTAGATTTATTGATTAAAGTTCCTACAAATATACATATATTTTTAGAGAAATGACTAATTTTGCACTTTCAAAAAACCAATCACACAAATCATAGAACTATGGGTGGCTTTTTCGGTGCTATTTCAACGAAGCCCTGCATCAACGATCTATTTTACGGCACGGACTATAATTCACATCTCGGCACTAAGCGTGCGGGTATGGTGACATTCGACCCCGAGGCCGGGTTCAACCGCTCAATCCACGCCTTAGAGCGGGATTATTTCAGGACCAAGTTTGAGGACGAGCTCGACAGTTTTGTAGGCAATCAGGGCCTCGGAGTGATAAGCGACACTGACCCACAGCCAATTATCGTCAATTCTCATCTCGGGCGCTACGCGGTGGTAACCGTAGCTAAAATCAACAATATACGCGATATCGCCGATGAATTACTCGCCGAACGGATGCATTTCAGCGAGCTTTCCGCTAACAAGATTAACCAGACCGAACTGGTTGCGCTGCTCATAAATATGGGCCAGACCTTTGTTGACGGCATCAACCTCGTCTACCGCAAGATTAAAGGCTCGTGCTCGATGCTCATCCTCACGGAGGACGGCATTATCGCCGCACGTGACTATCTGGGACGCACACCAATAGTCATAGGACACAAGGATGGTGCATATGCCGCCACAAGCGAAACGTCAGCCTTTCCCAATCTCGATTATAAGACGGTGCGCGACGTAGGCCCCGGCGAAATCGTTCGTCTGAAAGCCAACGGCATCGAGGTGCTTCAGGCTCCTGCCCAAAGACAGCAAATCTGTTCATTCCTTTGGACTTATTACGGATTCCCGTCAAGCGACTACGAGGGAGTGAACGTGGAATATGCGCGTGAGGATTGCGGACGAAGCATGGGAAAGGAGGACCCGACCGAAGCTGACTGCGTGTGCGGAATTCCGGATTCGGGCGTAGGATTTGCACTTGGTTATGCCGAAGGGAGCGGTATCCCCTATCAGCGTGCGGTGCTCAAGTACACACCGACATGGCCAAGGAGTTTCACTCCGAGCAACCAATCCAGGCGTGACCTTGTCGCTAAGATGAAACTTATCCCTAATCAGGCTATTCTCAACGGTAAACGCGTGGTGTTCTGCGACGACTCCATAGTGCGCGGAACCCAGCTTCGCGACAATGTCAGGACATTCTTTGAATATGGAGCAAAGGAAGTGCATGCCCGCATTTCATGCCCGCCGCTCGTATTTGGCTGTCCCTTTATCGGTTTCACTTCGTCAAAAAGTGACCTCGAACTCATCACCCGCAGAATTATACGCGATTTTGAGGGTAATGAGAACGCCAAATTAGAAGAATACGCTACAACCGGCTCACCCGAATACGAACGTATGGTAAAGGAGATTGCCCGCCAGTTAGGACTCACAACATTGAAATTCAGCAAAATCGAGGACCTCGTAAAGAGCATAGGACTTCCGAAATGCAAGATTTGCACGCATTGTTTCGACGGCAGCGGATGCCAGCCTGACGAAGCCTACCGGAAAGACCACGAATAAACAGGAAATCTCCCGATATTGAATTAAACTATAAGATAATAAACGGCCTTGCCAGCAATATGCTTGACAAGGCCGTTTTTATCTTAAAGAGACCGCATTTTTTCAAGATATCAAATCATTCCATAGATGAACTATTGCCTGAAATGGAGAATGGAGAAGCATGCGGGGGCCGGAGAAGCGCATGACTTCACGGATACGGCTCCGCATTGACGGAGAGTAACAATGGATTGTGCATCGACGGCAAGCCGGTTTCAATTCGCCCTGAGGGCAATGGGACAAACGTTCGCGTGCATAATCGAGCAAAGCCCTGCATGAATCGCATAGTTCACGGTTGCCCTCCTTATGACGACAATATATTCCAATCATAAGGGCGACAGTCTTTTTTTCCCGTTCTATCCGGCGATTCATAATTCTGTTCACTGGATACAAATCAGGGATGCACGGGCTTGTGCATCCCTGATTTTATAATGATACATTCCGGTTTTACGGCAGGCTATAGCTTAGAATTCCGCCTTGCCCGGAGTACGGGGGAAAGGAATCACGTCGCGGATATTGGTCATGCCTGTCACAAAAAGCACAAGACGCTCGAAGCCGAGCCCGAAGCCCGAGTGAGGCACGGTGCCGAAACGGCGGGTATCGAGATACCACCACATGTCCTTCATGGGGATGTTAAGTTCCTCGATGCGGGCCAGAAGCTTGTCGTAGTTCTCCTCACGTTCCGAACCTCCTATAATCTCACCGATATGGGGGAAGAGCACGTCCATTGCCCTGACAGTCTTACCATCCTCATTCTGCTTCATGTAGAAGGCCTTGATTTCCTTAGGATAGTCTGTGAGAATAACGGGCTTCTTGAAATGTTCCTCAACGAGGTAGCGTTCGTGTTCGCTCTGAAGATCAGTACCCCAATGAACCGGGAATTCGAACTTCTTACCGGAAACTTCAAGTATTTTAACACCTTCACCATAGGAGAGACGCACAAAATCATTATCGACAACGAAGCGGAGACGGTCAATCAAATCCTTGTCATACATGTCGGCGAGGAACTTGATATCGTCCATCGAATGGTCGAGCGCGTAATTGATGCAATATTTCACGAACTCCTCGGCCAGATCCATATTGTCGGTGATATCGTAGAAAGCCATTTCCGGCTCAATCATCCAGAATTCGGAAAGGTGGCGGGGGGTATTGGAGTTTTCAGCGCGGAAAGTCGGGCCAAAGGTGTAAATCTGACCGAGAGCCGTCGCTCCGAGTTCACCTTCAAGCTGGCCGGAGACAGTGAGAGCCGTTGTCTTTCCGAAGAAATCCTGAGTATAGTCCACCTTCCCGTCGTCGGTCTTTGGGAGATTGTTAAGGTCAAGGGTCGTGACCTGGAACATAGCCCCCGCACCTTCGCAGTCGCTCGCAGTAATAAGCGGAGTATGGAGATACTGAAAACCTCTTTCGTTGAAGAATTTATGGATGGCAAAAGCCAATGTGCTACGGACACGAAGCACAGCTCCGAAAGTGTTTGTGCGCGGACGCAGATGGGCTATCTCACGGAGGAATTCAAGCGTATGGCCCTTTTTCTGAAGGGGATAGGCCTCGGGGTCGGCAGTGCCATAGACAGTCAGGGTGTCGGCCTGCACTTCACAGGTCTGTCCTTTGCCCTGGCTTTCAACAAGCCTGCCCTCCACACAGATGGCAGAACCGGTAGTGACAGGCTTCAATTCCTCATCGCTGAATTTCGCCATGTCAAACACAATCTGGATATTCTTGATGGTCGAACCGTCGCTCAACTGCACGAACTGCACGTGTTTGTTGCCACGGCGGGTACGCACCCACCCCTTGACCACAACATCCGTACCGATAAAGTCCGGGGTTTTGAGAAGGTCGACTACTCTTATTCGTTTCATTTGCGGTTTTGCTTAAATTAAAGGCTTATAAGTAACTTTCAAAAATCAGTTTATAACGCCATATATATTTTATTCAAAAGAACCCATCTTGAGGAAGTTGACTTCTTCCTGAGTCAGATAGCGCCAGCGTCCACGCGGGAGGTTCTTCTTGGTAAGGCCGGCAAAGAACACCCTGTCGAGCTTTGTCACATGATAGCCGAGGCTCTCGAAGATGCGGCGCACGATGCGGTTACGGCCTGAATGAATCTCGATGCCGGCCTGATTGCGGTCGGTGTCGGTGGCATAGGAAATGGCATCGGCATGGATGGGACCGTCCTCGAGTTCTATGCCGTCGGCAATGCGCTGCATATCTTCCTCAGCGATATCCTTGTCAGTCCATACGTGATAGATTTTCTTCTTCACGAATTTAGGATGGGTCAGCTTGGAGGCAAGGTCTCCGTCGTTGGTAAGGAGGAGAACGCCTGTGGTGTTGCGGTCGAGACGGCCTACGGGATAGATTCGCTCTTCGCATGCACCCTTTACAAGATCCATTACAGTCAGACGTCCGTTGGGGTCGTCGCTGGTGGTCACGCAATCCTTGGGTTTATTGAGAAGGATATAGCACTTGCTTTCAAGGGTCACAACCTTATCGTTGTATTCAACGACATCATTGTGGGAAATCTTTGTTCCGAGTTCGGTGACAACATTTCCGTTGACCTTTATGAGGCCCTGCTGGATAAATTCGTCGGCCTCACGACGCGAGCAAAGACCGGCATTGGCCATAAACTTGTTGAGACGAATCTGCTCGTTCGGATCGGGCAGAGGCACCTCATATTCAATCCTACGGGGACGCGGTGTAAAGCTACGGCCACCCTGGGGCATGCCATACTGATTCTGACGCGGACCCTGCTTCTTGAAGCCCCCCTGACGGTTGTTGTTATAACCGCCCTGACGGTTCTGGTAGCCGCCCTGCTGACGGGGCTGATAGCCACCCTGCTGCTGGCGGGGCTGGTAACCGCCCTGCTGACGGGGCTGATAGCCACCTTGCTGCTGGCGGGGCTTATAACCGCCCTGCTGCTGACGGGGCTGGAAATTACCATTGTTGTAACCACCTTGATGGCGGGGCTGATAACCTCCTTGACGGTTATTGTTGTAACCACCCTGACGGTTATTGTTATAATGATTGCCGTTGTTGTAACCACCCTGATTGTTGTAGCGGTTGTTGTAACCACCCTGACGGGGCTGATAGCCATTGCTCTCGCCTTCAGCGGGAGTTGTAGCGGAGCCTTCAGCTGTAGTCTGCGGCTCACCTTCAAGCTGAGGGTTCACAGCCTGATGGCGTGGCTGGTAGTTGCTATTGTAACGGTTGTTGTTATTATAGCGGTTGTTGTAACCACCCTGATTGTTGTAGCGGTTGTTGTAGCCACCCTGACGGTTATTGTTGTAGGGACGGGGCTGATACTGGCGGTTGCCATAAGAACCATATTGCGACTGACCGCGCTCCTGAGAGTCGGCATGCTGATTTTCATCGCGAGGAGTAAAATCGTGGTTTTCGCTGCGGTTTTCAGCACCATCTGAGTTTACCGGGCGCGCACCTATGCGCGGACGTTTGCTTTTCTTTTCGTTGCTGTCCATGAAGTGATTGTCTTGAAGTTACGAATTGGATACTAAGATTTAATTGTGTGCATATGCCTCTCGGCTTTGCTTACGGTTGATTTTTTAGTAAAACGGATTTTAATAATGATTTAAATTTATTCCTAATATATTATTTAAGTGAACTGTCTTAAATCGAAATTTTCCTATCGGTATGTTCGCTATAGCGAGCCATATAACCAAAGCGCAAATTTAGATATTATTTTCGATTTTTCCTATAATCCTGCGACAAAAAATCACGGGAATCAACTATAAAAGCATAGTTTAAAAGTATATTTGAATTTTCATAAACAAAGTCGGAGGGATGGAGCGCAAATTTTGCGTCTCATCCCTCCGAGCTATAGTCATGGGAATGATTATTAACGGTTAATCACTTTGGAAGTGACAGTACGACCGTCGGAAAGGGTCACTACCTTGATAAGGACGCCGGTGCATGCGGCATCGACTTTAATGCCCTGGAGATTGTAGTAGTCAGTGCCTACAATGTCAGCATCAGACACTTCAATTTCATCAATGCCGGTGGTAAGGCCATTGACAGGAGCAGCGACGCCCATGCCACCCATCTTGTTGACAGCACGGATTGAATAGTTGTCAGTGTCGGCAGCATTGGCGACCGCACAGGCTGTATCTGGAGTTATAGCCACAAGCTCATTGTTGTTGAAGATAGCATAAGCAATCGCCCCATCAACAGCGGCCCATGTGATTTCGCCATTTGCAAACTGAGCTACAGGTGCAGCCACCTGAGCGGCGAGCTCGGCAGGATTCCAGTCGGGGAAAACTTTCTCTACTGTGAACTCAGCGGCCTGTGCGGCAGAAAGAATGGTCTCTATCCTATTGTTGCCGCTCGTATGGGTGAAGTTAATCACCTTGGATGATGGCGAAACAACATTGCCGTCCTTGTCCATAGTGTTGTACTCAACAAACTCTTTAGCTGCCACGTTCATACCACCTGCAGTCCAACGGGATGAAACCAACTTGTTGTCACTTAATGTAGTATTGAGATAAGCACAGCGGGGAGCTCCACCCCATGCACGACCGAGATTGTATTCCTGAGCATAGTTTTCAATATAGCAATTGTTGAACACATAGCCATACTTCTTACCGGGTTCGGTATAAGGTGCAGCGATTGTACATCCACCCGAACCATTAAGGTTACGCTTCTCAACTACGATTTTGGAATTCTCCATGAACATCGTACCACCACCGCAGAAGAAATCGACAGTGCCATGAACCTCGGAAGTCTCCCAATAGTAATATCCGTTGCCATTGTTGCTATAGTAAGTATCCTGATATGAGAGGAGTGTCACATTCTTGCAAACGGTGTTGGTTCCCTTGTCCCAAAGGGCCACAGCGCGACCCCCTGGCTGCTTGTTGCCGAGAGCGCCATAATAGTCGAGGGCGTTCTGGATTGTGATATCCTGAAGATAGAGGTTGGTGCCGACATTCATCAGAGTGGCGGTAGTTGAGATGCCTTCTATCAGATGGCTTGGAGCGTTTTTGATGACTACACCTTCCTGGCTCTGGCCGATAATAGAAATGTTATGGCCGGAAATCTGAGTGAGAACCTTGTCGCGGAGGTCATAGAGGCCATTGGGCACATAGATGAATGAGCGCTCTGCCTCACGGTTTCCATTGGCGGCATTGACTGCTTCAAGAACATCAAGGAAGCTCTGAGCGTCGCCGGCCTTAACATGGTACCATTGTCCCTGCTTATCATAGGCAACTTCAGATGTGTTGACGATTTTCACACTGTGGATGTACATTTCGCCAGTGCCTTCAAGATTGAGGGATATCTCACCGCCCGTACCTTCATAGTTATAAGCCACAATCTCGCCATCGGTATCGGCTGACATGCCGGCAAGGGTTTCAAGTGTGTTGCCATCGGCATCCTTCACCACTATACCGGTAGCATATCCATATTTGCAAAGGCCGATAGAGATTGAAGCCTTGGGTCCTACAAGAAGGCCGATTTTGGTACCGGGTTTGAAAGCCCAGCCATGGGTCTTGTCATGCCAATATCCTCCATCGGGGTTGAAGGCATCGTGATCCTCGGGATAGAATGTGTCGGATGTGAGGTCGAAAATATATTTTCTGGAAGGGCTCACAACTTCAATCTCGGTAGCAAAAGCGTAGAGAGTCATGTTGCCTGTAACGACATCATTGACTGAAAATTTCTTCTTCCCTGATGTCGGCTGCTCGAACCAACCGCGCACTTTATAACCTTCGTCGGTCTTGGCCTTTGTGTAGTCAACAGCGAAGGCTCCAATCTTAGCATCTTTCTCAACCTTCTGAGTGCCCATAGTCTCACCGGTTGTATCGATGTAAGTAAGGGTATAGAGGGGCTTGCGGACGAAATGAGCTATATAATTGATTGTTACACCATTAAGAGAAACAGGGATAGTAACGTTACATTTATTGTCATCACCTTCATAGACAACAGTACCGACAACGCCGGAAGCAGCTTCTACATTCTTGACAGGATTTGACTCTGAAATCATGGTCTCGGCAGAAGCAATTTCAATCGTAGCTTCATAATTGCCGCCATCTGCCTCGAAAATCTCCTCAACAAGATAGTCGACACCATTGGCACTGAACGATTCAAGAACAGGAACTTCTTTTTCATTGCCGGAGAGTGTACCTTCAATAACTATATCAGAGTAGCCAACATGCTTGCTCGGGTCAAGGCTATACAGATTAATCAGAATACCACATGCACCCTCTGCCGGTTTAGCGCCTGTGACTGTATAGCTATACTCCTTGATACTCGGGTTCTCATTCTCACGCGGAGGGTTCTGATCCTTGGCAAGAACCACCGTGGAACCATCAGGATTTAACCATGCGATATCCATGTGACCGCCACCGGTACCAAAACGGGTCGACTTGAATGATACTTTTGTCGGTGTGAATGAGAGACCAAACCTGGGCTGGATTGTAAAGCGGATGAAGTTATCATCCTTGGGACCGCTCTGTTTGGATTTTGTAGTGAACCATGTCTGACCATGTCCCTTATTGTCCTGACCGTCCAGAACAAGGTTAGCGCCATAGGTCACCTTACTTGAAACGAAATAGTCAGGTTCATTGAATGTAGCGGTTTGCTTCTCCGTGCCGAGGTCGAATTTAAATGTGGCATTGACGGCCTCGTTGTCAAGTACGAGAAGCTGACGCGGTTTCATCTGCTGAACAGAGATGGAGTAGAAATAGTTGTTCTCTCCACTGACGATTGAAACATAGCCGCGCTGAACGTCAGAATTGCGTGCCTTATAGACAGTGGAAGGATTGGCGGAATTATTTGTGATTTCATCACCGCCATTGATGAAATAGTGGGAATAATCAGGATAGCCGTTGATTGTGACCAAATCCTCAGCTGTCACTACGGGGACACGGAATTCCACACCCTTTTCGATGGCAAGGCTATTGCCGTTGTCGCGAAGGGTCTTGTTGTTTGCGAAAACGTTAAGAAGAATTCCATTATTCTCCTTAGCTTTCACATTGCCGGGCTCAGAAGTATGGGAAAGAGCCACGGTTTCAGCCATGATTGAGGCATCAAGAAAGTCCCATGTCGCTGTCTTTTCGACAGTGGCAGCCTTTAATTCCGCACTGGGAATCTTTGATTCCTCACCAAGCATCGCGCTGACGGCCAGGCCGCCACACAGAGCTGCAAATGCACTCAAGAATGAAAATCTAAGTAGATTTCGTTTCATAAGTTTTTTGGTTTAGATTTAATTAATAATAGTTGAAGTCTGAAATATATTTATATCTGAATATTCCTTTATTAATGGCACAATCAGCTGAACACCACAGTTTTGTTGTTATATGTCAGAATCTTGCGCTGTATATGCTTCTCAACCGCACGTGACAGCACTATTTTTTCAAGGTCGCGTCCTTTCTTGACCAACTCGTCGATAGTGTCCTTGTGTGTAATCCTTACCACATCCTGCTCGATAATAGGCCCGGCGTCAAGGTCGGCAGTGACATAATGGCTCGTAGCCCCTATGAGCTTCACCCCACGCTCATGAGCCTGATGATAGGGCTTGGCTCCGACGAAAGCCGGGAGGAAGGAGTGATGTATGTTTATTATACGGTTGGGATAGCGGTTTATAAAATCTTCGGATAGCACCTGCATGTAGCGGGCGAGCACTATGAAATCAACCTCATAGCTGTCAAGAATCTCAAACTCGCGCTTCTCCATCTCAGCCTTGTTGTCGCGCGTGACGGGGATATGGACAAACGGTATGTTGAACTGCTCTCCTGCAATTGCCAAATCCGGATGATTGCTGATTATGACCGGGATATCAACATCCCATTCCCCTGCCATGTGACGTGCGAGCATGTCGTAGAGACAATGGGACATCTTGCTTACAAAAATCGCCATACGCTGGCGGCGACGGGAGAAACTTATGCGATAAGTCAACTCATACCGCTTTGCATAGAGGGTGTTGAAATATTCGTTGATTTTTTCAGTGGGAATCATGAAGTTTTCAAGCTCCCATTCGACGCGCATATAGAAAATGCCGTTCACACGGTCTACATACTGGTCAAGATATATGATATTGCCACGATTGGTCGTGATAAACTCAGTTATCACTGCGATGATTCCCGGCTGGTCAGGACAATGCATCCTCAATATGGCAGTAGGTTTCTTTTTTGTTTCCAACGTAAGACTGAAATATTGTGATAAGTAACTAAGAGATTGGTTAAAGCGTAATAGCATGCAAAATTAATACATTTTCATACAAATTAAGTGGATTATCAAACAAAAAGAAGTGTAAAACAGTAGAATGTTAGTTTTTTATTTACATTTTTATACCATAGACAGATTACAAAATTAAATGCGACATGGACGCGCAGAGGTCTGCGCGTCCATGAAATGGATTGATATTTTCAATAATTTAGAAATTGAAGTTATATCGGCTTCTGCCTCTTATTTTTCACGGGCAAGAATCAGCGCCGAACGTGGTGCGACTGTCATTTTACCACCCTTTGACGATGAAAGGCCGGATGCCTTAATCTTTCCGTCGTCGGCAATCACTGTCCAGTCCCCCTTGGCGATTTTCACCTGCCGTGGCTCGTCGGAACCATTGAACACAAGTTTGATTTCTTTCCATGAATCACCGTTGGCATTGTCGACAAGGGAATAGGATATAAGATTCGGCTCGCTGACTTTGTCAAATTTAAGATGGCGCGCCACCTGGTCAGTAGTAGTCATTCGGAAGGCAGGATGCTCCTTGCGGAGTTTGATAAGCTCGCGGTAATAGTCAAATTGATCGGCATTGTCATGTTTCAGGCTCCAGTCAATCGCATTAATCGAATCGGGCGACTTATAGGAATTATGGACACCCTTCTTGTCACGGAAAATCTCCTCTCCGGCAAAAATAAAGGGTGTACCCTGCGAGGTGAGCACTATCGTCTGTGCAAGACGCGCCGCACGCTTCCGTTCGGCCTCGGTAGCATCGGGCATTGATTTGCGGAGTTTGTCGGTCAGCATGAGGTCATCGTGGCACGACACATAGTTGATTACCTGAGTCGGAGCGGCGGCATAGGCGAATTTTGAGTTATTGCCTTTTGAATAATCTACCTGAGGATGTGCGGTAGCTCCGACAATACCGATTTTAACCGTCTCCTCAAGGCCGGGCTTACCTGTAGCAAACCCTCGGTCGGAGGCGTCGGTATAGTGTCCTTTTATGGCATCACGGATATCATCGCTGAACACTGCAACCTCCGGCATCCTTGCTACATTCTCTTTCAGGGCACGCTTCCCGACAGGGAGCGGAGAGTCACCGGCTGTCCAGCCTTCACCGTAGATAAAGATATCGGGATTTATCTCCTTCAAGGCTGCGGCTACCTCATTCATCGTCTCGATATCATGGATGGCCATGAGGTCGAAACGGAAGCCGTCGATATGGTATTCCTTAGCCCAGTACTTAACGGAGTTTATAATGAAGTCACGCATCTGCAGACGTTCGGATGCAGTCTCATTGCCACAACCCGAGGCATCACTGTAGCTTCCGTCAGGACGATGGCGGTAGTAATAACCGGGTGCCGTGAGCGAGAAATTGGAGTCGTCGTTGTTGGCCGTATGGTTATAGACAACATCCATTATCACTCCGATGCCATTGTCGTGGAGACTCTTGACCATCTCCTTCATTTCCGTCACACGCGCCGAAGGATCGGACGGATTAGTGGAGTAGGAACCTTCGGGAGCATTATAATTATACGGATCATATCCCCAGTTATAGCCATTAGAAGGAAGGTTAGACTCGTCGACACTGTTATAGTCATAGGAGGGCAGAATGTGCACATGGGTCACACCGAGCTCCTTCAGATGGTCGATACCCGTAGCCTCACCCTGTGCATTTACCGTCCCCGGCTCCGTAAGTGCGAGGAATTTGCCTTTATTTACAATACCTGACGATGGATGCTGCGAGAAGTCGCGGTGGTGCATCTCGTAGATAACCGCATCATTGATGTGGCTTATTTTCGGGCCACGGTCACTCTCCCACCCTGCGGGATTTGTGGCGGCGAAATCAATGATTGCCGCGCGATGGCCGTTTGTCCCCACAGCCTTCGCCCAGACGCCGGGAGTCTCGGCGAGCCATTTTCCTTTGTCGAGAATAGAGAAGGTATAGAATGAGCCATAGAGCTGCTTCGGGACGCTTGCCACCCATGTGCCGTTCTCGCCACGGGTCATTGGAATCGTGTCTGTTGCAGCTGTGTTCCGGTCAGTCGGGTAGAGAATCACTCTTGCAGCCTCAGCAGCCGGTGACCACAGGCGCCAGTGAGTGCCCTTTGAGTCAACTGTCAGTTCAAGGTCCTCGCCGTTGTAGGAAGGATAGTCAAGATAGGCCGCATCGGGATTTTGCGCGGTTGTGGCAATTGCGGCATTGATGGCAACCATTGTCAAGATGGATAATCGTTTATTCATGTATTATTACTGGAAAGTTGAAAAGATGTAAGTATAAATATATCTGTATGTAAAATTACGAAAAAATCAGGAATTGAAACAGATTTCAATCCCTGATTTTTGATTTTTTATGATTTGTCAGTAAGTAGGAGTATCAGTCAACCTCGACAACGAGGAAGTTGGAGAGCTGCCAGAACTTATCGGGGTCTGTAATCATGATTACCTTCTGGCCACCCTGGTCAACGATATTATAGGAATCAGCGGGCTGCGAGGTCATGATTTTAGCCTTTTTGCTGTGAGTCGGAATCTGGGTGAGGGTACGCTTGTCGACAGCGGAGAAATAATTCATGTCAAAATCGCCCTTCATCACCTTTGTCTTGCGGAGGAAGCCTGACTGAAGAATCTTCTTCTCTTTCAATTCCTTGTTACTTCCTATGGCGATATAGACGGTATTAAGCTCCTTGATAGCGGCATTGGCAGTCTCTTCGGCGGCATCCTTCTGGGTTGTCACGTCAATCACCTTGGTGCTGAGAGAATCAACGCTTGTGTTGAGCGTGCTGACCTGAGTGTTGAGTTCCTCAATCTTGATGTTGGCACTTGCAAGCTGATTGGTGAGGGTACCGATTTCGGTCTGCTGCTCTGCAATCTGGGCACGGAGGTTGGTGATTGTGCGTTTTAGAGTTGAATTCTCACCGCTGGCAGCCAGTTTCTTTTCAAGTTCCTCAAGGCGTTCGCGACGCTCCTGAAGAGCCTTCTGAATAGCAATCATGTCATTCTTAATCTGCTCTTTGCGTGAAGCCGATTCGCCGAGTGATCCGGGAGTGGAAATGATTTTTTCCAGATCCTTAATCTGGCTCATGCCGTCGGAAATATCATTGACAAGGACAAGGAGACTGTCCTGAGTAGCGAGTGTCTCGCGGAGATCGCCTTTGAGTTGTTCGTTCTGAGCTTCAGCGTCGCGAAGCTTCTCGCCGTTACAAGCGGTAAGCATTGCAGTTGCAATGACTGCTAAAGTTACAATCTTTTTCATAAATTCGTAGTTGAAAGTGATTTTTTAATGTCTTACTCTGCCCTGTGACCGATGCAGAGCTTAATCCTTATATTTATTTTTATGTACCTTTGGCGTGTCACAATTCTGGGCAGCCACAATAATAACAATCTCTCCTCTCGGAATGTTTTCGCTGAAATGAGCCACAAGCTCTCCTAAAGTTCCATTTACGGTAGAGTTGTGGAGTTTTGAAATCTCCCGCGAGACGGAAGCCTCGCGTTCGGCTCCGCAAGCATCACTTAGCTGCTGGAGGGTTTTCACAAGGCGCAGGGGAGACTCATATATTATTGAAGTGCAATCGCTTGAAGCAATACGGTCAATTCTCGTCTGGCGTCCTTTTTTCTGGGGCAGGAAACCTTCGAATATAAAACGGTCGGTAGGAAGTCCGGAATTGACAAGCGCCGGGACGAAGGCTGTAGGCCCGGGAAGGGTCTCCACTTCAATCCCCTCCCGACGACATTCGCGGGTGAGAAGGAAACCGGGGTCACTTATGCCCGGAGTGCCGGCGTCGGATATAAGCGCCACAGTCTCTCCAGCCATTAGCTGTTCCACTATAGGACGCACTGTGGCGTGCTCGTTAAATTTATGGTGGCTCGAACAAGGAGTGCTTATGTCAAAATGACGGAGCAAAACTCCGGAAGTACGCGTATCCTCGGCATAAATTCGGTCACACGACTTCAATATCTCCACAGCTCGCGGAGTCATGTCGGCCATATTGCCCACAGGGGTCGGAACTATGTAGAGTTTGCCCATAGGTCTTTATTTATATTAATGTGGGAATGGGCCTAAAAATGCTTGGCTACAATCGCCATGAATTCCTTCACATCCTCATTGTCGACATCCCAGCAGAGGTCATTGTAGAAATATTCCTCAGCCTCATCCATGCTCGACATGGAAGCGATCACATCAAGAGTCTCCTTGAATTCCTCATCAGAACCACGGAAAAGTTCGCGACGGAAACGGAATTTGTCGTTAATGGTGAAAGCCTTAGAGATATCTGCCGCACGGTCGCGGGCAAGTTTCTCGTCGAGAGTCAGCTTATCTTCAGAAAAAGCCTTATCGCAGACAGCGACAGACGGGGAATCAGGACAGGCATCCTCGAGTTCCTCACTCATGGCACTGTCGGCAACTCCTGCCTCATCGGCATCCTTATTTACAGCATCGACAGCCTCAACCGTCTCCTCTACCATCTCTTCGACAGGAGCCGACTGCCTGCAGCAATCACTACCTTCCAATCCGATTGATTCAACAGGAAGCGGAGCGGCCACCGTAGCTGACTCTTCAGAATCAGTCAGGCCGTCGACAAGACTTTTTGCCTTGCTGACAAGAAGCTGCATCATCTCCGGACTTGCCTCATCACCGCGATTGATATGCAGCATGAGCAATCCTTCTATCTCATAGGCCAGGTTCAGGAGGCCGGTCATGTCATTTTTCATCTTCCTTTGAATCTTCATCGGTTTCATCCGCCCCTTCTTCGGCCGGATTTTCGGTCTGCAAACTTACATCAAATTTTTCTAATAGCAAACGCTGGATATCATTTTTTAGCGCGGCGCGGCTACAGCGAAAATTGTTGATCATGAAAACCAGGATATGCGTAGGATTCCCGTCTTCATCGAAAAGATAGCCTGCATAACTCTGCACCCCTTTCATGGAGCCTGTCTTCATCGCCACGCGCCCTTCGAGCGGAGTGCCCGCAAGGAAATTTCGCATAGTGCCGTCATAACCGGCCCTCGGGAAAAGCGACGAATAGTCAGAAGCGAAAGGGTCTGTAATCATATATTGATACATGTCGGCGAGGAAACGTGCTGTCAGCCGATTGTCGCGCGACAAGCCGCTTCCGTCCTTAATTTCGACGCCATGAGCGCTGACTCCTGCCATCGACCATACGGCAAGCTCCTCATTGATAGCATCAGACCGTGTGCCTCCGGGAGTTATCGCCCTGAGGATACCTTCAGCCATCAGATTGTCGGAACGATACATCAGGCTGCGCATTATATCGGCAAAGGCCGGTGAACGATGGACATAGACTTCTCTGACCATATCGGCAGGCGGGAGCTTGCCTCCCTCCACCTTGATACCACGCCCCTCAAGCTTGCTCACAATCTCATGGCGCATTACTTTGTAGGGATAGGGAGTCGCGAACACATCGCTTAGACCGCGACGGGTGTTCCCCGTCACAATGAATGTCTCCGAGCCGTCCTTGCGGTCAATCTTTACGCGCTTTCCACGCCCTTTGACGTAGTTAAACTTAAGGTCCGGCACAAACGGCTCCGTCGACTTGGAAGGAAGACGCAGACGGAAACGGTTGTCGCGGAAATTGGCCCCCTGGAGACGCGCTCCGTAATACCATGGTATATCCTCGTCCATCCATCCCGGAGGTGTGGTGGCGTCAGGAAAGTCCGACTCATCGATTATCACACGTCCTCTGACAGTCTTCACGCCCAAACGTTCAAGCCCGGAGGCAATACTGTCGGCAAATCCTTGGGAGGCCGGGAAATATTGCGATTCAATAGTGGGGTCACCACAGACCCTCACCACGATATTTCCGTCAAGCACGCTGTCCGATATCACACCTTCTGCAATCACAGGTGTGGAAAAGCGTTCCTGAGTGTCGGCGAGGTTAAGCATTGAAGCCACCGTAACCGATTTCATCACTGAGGCAGGAATCAGGGAGCGGTCAATGTTTTCGGCCACAATGTCAACCCCGAAACGGAGGTCGCGAATCAAGATTGACGTGCGCACCGTGTCGACACCTTTAACCCTCAAAGGGAAAGCTGAGGACAGCAAGGCAGAGGACAGGAATACTAACGCAATTCCCGCCCTAAACAAGGTTAAACGCCGTAGCCTCATTTGCATTGCAGATGATCCATCATGACATAACAGAATGGACGCTCGCCTATCTGCTCAAAACCGATGCTCTCATAGAGACGGCGGGCACGCGTATTGTCTTTGTCTACGAGAAGACCTGCCGGTTTTCCCATCTTACGCGCCTTTTCTATAGAAGCTTTGAGCAAAGCCGAGGCAATGCCCCTACCACGGTATTCAGGGAGAACTGCAAGCGTGTCAAGATAAAACTCTGACCCATCGGTCTCGTCCTCCACATCTCCCAGATCCTTGCCAAGCATCTCTCTGACATAGGCAAAAAACGGTTTGCGCAACTCATCGAGCTTCGCACCATCGTAGCCTACGCATACACCGAGGGTCTTACCGTCCTCATCGACGGCAGCAAGCGTATTGACATAACTGTACTGGCTGTCGTCGCGGGCAGCCAACTCAGTGAAAAGCCGCTCGACATCCGCGAGCGAATGGCCGTCTCCAGCCAGTGATTTGCATATTTCTTCGCCAACAGCATCCATAATCGCCCGTGCGATAAATGGAACGTCGTCTTTTCGTGCGTTTGTAATTGTCATTTTCTATATGTTATTATCTTATGACCGTCTATGGTCTCGATAGATGGAACAACGGCAAGCCCTGCGATGTTCGGAGCCGCCACCTTACCACAGATTGATTCAGGGGATATCTCGACCCGTATCTCGTCCCACAGAGAGTCGGAGATAAACGAATCAAGCACCGTCGCTCCGCCTTCGACGAGAAGCGACGTAATCCCTTTCCCATACAATGAGGCCATAGCCTCACTTAGGGATTGGAAATCGCTCATGACAATGGTTTCACCACCATCATTGAGTCTCATCGATGGAAGGTCGAGACGCCTACGGCGGTCAAGCACCACTTTCAAGGGCGATCGTCCGGCATATAGCCGCGTGTCAAGCGACGGATTGTCGCTCAAAGCCGTCCCGCTTCCGACAAGGATTGCATCATGGGTCGCACGCAATCGGTGGACAAGCATAGATGTTAGCGGAGTGGAAATCCGACCGTCAATAAAACCGTCGGCACTCTGGGCCCATTTTAAAGTGATGAAAGGCCGACGCATGAGGTGAGCGCGCATAAACTTACGGTTGAGAGCGAGACATTCCTCTTCAAGTATGCCCACTTCGACTTCCACGCCGGCTTCACGCAACATTGCGATGCCACGTCCGGCAACCTTGGCAAAGGGGTCGGTACACCCCACAACAACGCGGGGAATCCCCTTGCTGACGATAAGTTCCGCACAGGGAGGAGTTTTGCCATAGTGGGCACAAGGCTCAAGAGTGACATACATCGTGGCATCCCTGAGCAGGGACTCATCGCTTACAGAAGCGACAGCATTGACCTCAGCATGACCCTCACCGCAGCGACGGTGCCACCCCTCCCCTATTATCCTACCGTCAGGAGCCACTATCACGGCTCCTACCATAGGATTAGGGGAAGCATCGAGAATACCGTTGCATGCAAGCTGAATAGCACGCCGCATATATTTCTCATTGAGGGTCTGTCCAATCGCCATTTTCCTTTATGAGAGATATCAGACGGTCAATCGCCTCGGAAGCAGGAATATTCTTTTCGATGCACTCTTTTCCTTTATAGAGACTTATTTTGCCTACACCGGCACCGACATAGCCATAATCAGCATCAGCCATCTCGCCAGGGCCATTGACTATACAACCCATCACACCGATTTTCAAGCCTTTAAGATGAGAGGTCGCAGCCTTTATGTCGCGAAGCGTGGACTGGAGGTCATAGAGCGTACGGCCACAACCGGGACATGATATGAATTCAGTCTTCGAGATACGCAGACGTGTAGCCTGCAATATATTAAGGGCAAGGCTATTGAGACGTTCCCGACTTACTCCTTCAGCCTCTATCCTGATTCCGTCAGCAAAGCCTGCGAGGAGCAAAGCCCCGAATTCAATAGAAGCGGCTATTATCATAGCGTCCTCCTCCATACCGCTATAGTCACGATGTATTATCACAGGATTTTTCAATCCCTTACACATCATCGAGGCCATAAACGACTTTATATGCCCGATAGCATTGCTGTCAGCAGACCCGACCATCACTATTCGTGAAGAATCTTGTTGCAATGTTTCAATGAGCGAGGCCGTCAGACCATCCTCGGCATTGACAGAAAGAGCATCATTCAAATCATCCCCGTCAATATCAAGGCCCACTACTTTGGGGAGAGACTCAGACCATATGCTGTCGCGGCGCGAAGGCATGAAACGGTTATAACCTTCCGGCAGTTCGGTTTCAGCGACAGGCTTACCGTCTTTAAGGCCGTCGACAAAAGCCGTGATAGCCCTCGCGGGAGCAATCTCACATTCAGGCTCCTCGCTGAGCGAAACACGGATTGTATCGCCTATGCCTTCCGAGAGAAGGCTTCCGATTCCAACCGCTGATTTTATACGTCCATCCTCGGCATCACCGGCCTCAGTGACTCCGAGATGGAGGGGGAAATGCATGTCCTCCGCATCCATCGCGGCGACAAGACGGCGCACGGTCTCCACCATCACCAATACGTTGGAGGCCTTTATCGATATGACGACATCCCTAAAATCATGTTTCAGACACACGCGCAGAAATTCCATGGCGCTCTCCACCATTCCGGCAGGAGTATCGCCATAGCGACTCATGATGCGGTCGGACAATGAACCATGGTTGACTCCTATACGGAGAGCTGTCCCGTGTTCACGGCATATCGCGAGCAAAGGCAGGAGCCCTTCCTCGATTTTTACGATTTCTGCCGCATATTCACCGTCGGTATAGTCTATTTTCTTGAACACACGACCCGGGTCAACGAAATTGCCCGGATTTATGCGCACCTTCTCTACGCGCGATGCAGCTGCAAATGCGGCACGCGGATTAAAGTGAATATCCGCCACGAGAGGAACCTCAATCCCCTCACGGCGAAGTTGCGCGGAAATTTCGGATAGATTCTCCGCCTCACGCACTCCCTGGGCTGTCAGACGCACAATCTCGCCTCCGGCATCCACTATGCGCCTAATCTGCGACACCGACCCTGGAGTATCCATGGTGCTTGTCGATGTCATGGACTGAATCCTGACGGGATTATTGCCTCCAACAGCTACTCCACCGATATTTACCGGCCATGTCGGGCGGCGCCTGTAATTGAAATCCTCTCTCATCGTTTATCCCTATGGTTCAATCTACCTTGAAATCATATTTAAGTTCCTTAAGCTCGGCATTGGCGTTGACAATCTTCTGGGAGAGTGTAGAACGATACTGTTCATAACGCTTTGCAAGCCCTTCATCGCTGAGGGCAAGAATCTGCACCGCAGTGATGGCGGCGTTCATGCCTGCATTGATGCCGACAGTAGCGACAGAAATGCCCGGAGGCATCTGAACTATCGAATAGAGAGCGTCCATACCACTGAGAGTCGAATTGATGGGTATACCGATAACAGGCACCGGGGTCATTGCTGCAATCACACCCGGAAGGGCGGCAGCCATGCCGGCCGCAGCTATGATAACCTTAATGCCCCTGTCGCGGGCACCACGGGCGAATGACTCAACCTCAAGAGGAGTGCGGTGGGCTGAAAGCGCGTTCATTTCAAAGGGAACCTCCATCTGATTGAGGAAGTCAGCGGCTTTTTTAAGTATGGGAAGGTCGCTCGTGCTCCCCATTATTATACTTACTATCGGTTTCATGAATCAATAAGCTTATGTTATGAATAAAGTTTTTCCTAAATCAATAAATAATGATAGTTAAACGACAAATCAGTGTATCATCGACATCAGATAGACGCAGAGAAAACCGTTGGCACATCCTGCGAGGACCTGCCACAACGTATGACGTCCGAGATAGACACGGGCGGTCATGACCATGCCGGTGACTATAATCACGGCAGATATCCATAAATTCATATTATAAAGGGCATAGTGCGACACTATCACCCTGAACATCAAGGCCACCAGGCCACCCATTGCGGCGGAATGAGCACTGATTTTCCACCAGCGGTTGACAATCACATTAATCAGCGTGGCCAGTGCGGCTCCGGCAAAGAACATCGGCAACCATAAAGGCGCACTTGCCTTATAGAAGAAAAACGCACTGCCGAGATAGCAGAGAATCACCACCCCATACGGGATATAACGCTCCTTGCGTTCATTGAGCCCGGGGTCAGTGATAAACCCCGACCGGTAAAGAGCTATGATAGCCGAACAAGGGATGAGACAGGTAATGACAAAAGTTATGCCTATAGCCGTCCAGAGGAGATTGGAAGGAAGAAAGCTCAATATAGTGAGGAAAGCTGCGAGAATCATCCCATAGGTCGGAACAAGCAGTGGCGAGAACACGGCCGACAATATTTCTGAAATCTTTTTCATAAATCTATCCATAAAATCGGAAGTCAAGAAACATGCTTCCTATCATTAACAAACAATTTGTCAATAACATTGCAAATATACGGAATATTTCGCTCAAATCCCACAAAAAACGGCAGGCGTGCCTTTATTGGCCACGCCTGCCGGATATGAAGTCTAAAGGATAGACAATCGTTTATTTCACGATTACCTTTTCTACCTTATTACCCTGACGGCGGATGTAGAGACCGGGCTGGTCACCTGCCACGCGGACACCGCGAAGGTTGAAATATTCCACCGGAGCGTCTTCTCCGGAGACAGTAATATCATCGATTGCAGATGTCACAGTCTTGATATTGACAGGAAGAGTCTTCCATGTACGGCCTGAGAAAGAAGAGTTTGTCACTGTGCAGACTGCGTTCTCATAGCTCTTAGAGAATGTGAACACACCGTTTTCCATCGTATAGGCATCAGCGGGGATAGCAAGGTTATCAGCATCTCTCCAGGCGAAGACAGAGGTGTTTTCACCCTGCTTGAAATAAGCGGAGAAATCAAACTTGTCGGTGTTGTCCTCACAAGGGATGAACATTGTGGCTGCAGTCACCCTGCCTTTCTTTATATCAGCATAGTCAATCACCTTCTGAAGCTCTGCGAAGTCAAGATATGACTCATTGAAGTAGAATGTACATTTATTGACAGCTTCAGCGGGAAGAGACACCGATTTCACGGGATTGAAATTAAAGTTAGCGAGTTTTATATTCTTGCACTCCGAGAGGTCGACATCGCTGAACTTATTGCCAAGCAAATAAAGGCTTTCCAACGCCTTGCCCTTAGTGAAATCAAGCTCTTCGGTTCCATTGTAGCCAAGATAAAGGGTTTTCAAAGCGGGAAGAGTAGAGATATCCAGGCTCTTAATATTATTTTCACCGGTTTTTGCATCAGCATTCTGCAACTCGATTTTCCATAAATTCGGGCTGTCTCCGAATTTGATCTCAGACACAGTCCCACTATTAGCGGCAAAAGTTTCAAGTGCCTTACAATTCGTTAAATCAATAGACGAAATAGCATTTGACGCAAAATCTATTTTCTTTACATCCGAAAGCTTGCTCAAATCAGCGGAAATAATTTTCGCATAACCGATGCCCCATGACGCATCTACCTCATATATTGTACTCGGGTCGCCATAGACCTTAATTACTTCTCCCTTGGGAACAGATTCGAATTTCGTGGCGTAAGGATCAATGTTGTAGGATATCACCTTTACAGGGTCGGAAAGCACTCCGTCGCCCCAGTCAACACGTACCATCTGGCCTTCGTCAAGCATCGAGCTAAGATTAAACGCCAGATTTTCCTGCACCCCAGTCTTAACAGTGAATGACATAAATGGCTCTGCCCCAGCCTCTTTGATATTCATAGGGGGGGTTACGAACTTACGTCCTGAGAAAGCGGCATTGGTCACAGTACATACAGCATCCTGATAATCTTCAGTAAAAGTAAAGATGCCGTTTTCCATTGTGTAAGCTGTTTCAGGAATTGCTCCTTCGCTTGCTTTCCATTCAAAAGTAGAAATATCTGTACCCTGTTTATAGTATGCACTCAAATCAATCACGCGCGAATCACCTTTGGCGGGAATAACAAAGGTGGCAGCTGTCACGCGACCGCCCTTCTGTTCTACAAAATCCAACGCATTGCGAAGCTGCGCAAAATCAAGATAAGTGTTAAGCAACAGAATCGTAGCCTTCTTAACTGAAACTTCGGGAAGTTTTAATGTCTCTAATGGATTATTATTTAGACTGATATAATTGATTTCAGGACATCTGGAAAAATCAGCTTCTTTCATATTGTTGCCCATAAGATAGGCGCTTGCAAGTTTCTTAAGAGGCGAAAAATCAAATGTTTCAATTTCATTGAAGTTAAGGCTCAGATAAGAAAGGGCCGCAAGTTTTGAAAGGTCAACAGATGCAAGACGGTTTTCGCCAACAGTCGCACTTGTGTTCTGAAGTTCAAGGCGGGTCACTTTGTTTATATCGCCAAACTTAATCTCGGTCAGCTTATTGCTCGATGCCCTGAAGTCCTCAAGGGCTGAACAGTTGCTGAGATCTACCGATGTGAAAGCATTGGTGGCAATGTTAATTTTTTTCACATCTGTAAGAGCGCTGAAGTCAGCACCAACCATAGGAAGATTTCCTACTGTATAGGAAGCGTCAACCTCAAAAATCGTACTCTGGTCTCCGAATACTTTGATTACATTGCCTTTAGCAATTCCATCGAATGTAGTGCTTTCCCAACCACCGTCGTTAAACACAACCTTTACAGGTTCGGACAAAACACCGTCGCCCCAGTCAACCCGCACTTCCTGACCTTCAGAAAGGGTTGAGCTGAGTTTAAACGCGGCTTTTGATTCACCGTCTGCTTCAACGGTAAACGTGACCATCGGAGTCTGCTCGGCGGCAAAGGCCATGCCTGCCCCTGCAATCAGCAAAGCCGATGCAAATAAACGTGTTAAACCAATCTTCATACAATTAAAAATTATAAAGTTACTAAAAAATTGTAGATGAATCGAATCGTTATTGAGTAGAGAGAGATTTGAAGGTTGTAATAAAAACTATTTTATATTTTAAAACATCCTTTCATAGTTGAAATGAGATATAGTCAATGTCAGGGGAGAGCCATGAGATTGTCCATGCAAGAAAACGCAAATATAATGCAATTTTTATTAAATCCACAAAAATCGCTTACATTTTGCTAAAAAAATCACAAAAAACGAGAAATTAAGGTATATCAGATACCCTTTCTCAGACGGGCGACAGGAATACCAAGGCGCTCACGGTATTTAGCCACCGTACGGCGCGCTATTTCATAACCTCGCGCGGCAAGAAGTTTCATTATCGAGTCATCGCTCAATGGATGGCGCTTGTCCTCTTCACCGACAATCTCCTTTATTACCGCGAGGATTTCGCGAGAAGAAGCTTCCTCATCGCCACCCACACTCTCATTAAAGAAAAATTTAAGAGGATATATCCCGCCCGGAGTAGCCACATATTTCCCCGCAGTGGCACGCGATATCACAGAAATGTCATAGCCGGTCTCACGCGCCACGTCTTTCAGAATCATGGGACGCAGGCGGCTCTCATCCTCACTCATAAAGAAATCGTGTTGCAACTTGACGATGGCCGCCATAACACGATAGAGGGTCTCCTGCCTCAGTTTAAGAATATCAATAAAGTCGGAGGCTTCTTCCCTTTTGCGCGAAATGAAGGCCTGAGTCTCCTTGCGTGTAGCCCTTGGCATTGAATCGGCAAAATATTCACCGTCAGACACAAAACTCTGCTCAATCTGCAAGTCAGGCACATTGTTAGGAAGCGTGAGCGTGAGACTGTCGCCATCGACCTCAACATTGAAATCAGGAATTATATGACGAGATTTCTCATCGGCCTCGCTATCGCCAACACTCCCCCCCGGTTTTGGATTGAGTGTGCGAATCAAGTTTATCGCATCGCTCATCTTCTCTTTATCGACGCCGAGACTGGCCTGCAGACGGTCGAAATGTTTCAGGGAGAAAATGTCGAAATAATGGTCGACAATCTCCAATGCGATATTACGCTCCGACGTAGACGGCATACGCCTTAACTGCAGTGCGAGGCAGTCGCGCAAATCATAAGCGCATACTCCCGGAGGGTCCAGTGAACGCACACGGACGAGAACCGAACGAAGCCGGGACATGTCGATCTCTATCCCGGCATTAAAGGCCAAATCATCCAGAATCTGCGCGGGAGTGCGTGTCAGATAGCCGTTATCATCTATATTTCCTATGACATAGCGTGCTATAAGCATGTCACTCTCACTGATATCGGTCTCCGACAGTTGGGAAATGAGCGATTCGCCGAGAGTATTGCCGGCGGCCACTGCCACCGGCTCATACCACACATCATTAGAAGAGGAATTACGTGCTTCCAAACGATAGGACGGCATCTCATCCTCATCGCGATAATCAGCCATCTGCATCTCCTCGGCACTTTCATGGAAGGCTTCTTCCTCTGCCATATCCGTATGGTCAGCCACTTCAAGCGCAGGATTATCATCGAGTTCGCGTCTGACTTCATCCTCGACCTCAGGTGCTGTCATTTCAAGCATACGCACAAACCGCATCTGCAAAGGCGACAGCCTCTGCTGCATTTTCTGCGACAATGACAGTTTCAGCGATTCTTTCATCAGTCCACTTTAAAAACTTTAATAACAAGCCTGCTTTAATCTTTAAAATGCCGGCAGGAAGTCAAAGTTCAATCAAGGAGTCATATGGGAAATCTTTTTTCGCCATTTTTCCTATCACTGAGTCCCATTCCATCGGGCTTATTCCATTGCCCGGACGCTTTACTGTGATATTCTCCTCCGTGAAAATCTCTCCTTCCGAAATCGGACGCGCGGCCACGATGCTTTTACGCGCGATTTCTATATTGGGCCGTTCGCTATCGGTCACCCGTTTCTCCGCACTGCCTAAAGCCATCTCTATGTGACGTATCGATTTCACCATAGCCGCAAGCTCATCAGGCTCCAGGGATGCCTTATGGTCAGGGCCGGGAAGAGTCTTGTCGAGAGTGAAATGTTTCTCTATTATTCTTGCGCCAAGAGCCACAGCCGCCACGGGCACTTCTATGCCAAGAGTATGGTCGCTATAGCCGACACCTCCGACACCGAGCCGGGCAAGGCTCTCCATCGCACGCAAGTTTACATCGGAATAAGGTGTGGGATACTGAGTGGTGCAATGAAGGAGGAATATATCCTTACGGTCGATGCCTCCAGCAGTCAATATATCTACTGCTTCAGACACCTCCACTATAGTCGACATGCCTGTGGAAAGAATCACCTTTCCTCCCTTACGCGCTATTTTACGTAGATAGGGAAGATTTGTAATCTCACCTGACGGAATTTTCCAGAAATCCATGTCGAGGGAGTCCAAAGAATCTATACTTACAAGGTCGAAAGGAGTGCTCATAAAACCTATCCCCTCTTCCCTACAGAGTGCTGCGAGTTCGGGATAGGCTGACAGAGGGAGATGGATTGCCCTGCACATATCGAGCTGAGACTCCCCCTCGCCAGTTGTCTCCTTCTGATACTCCGCCTTAGGCGCTATGGAAGAAATCACGAGCTCCGGCACTGCGGTCTGAAACTTAACGTAGTCAGCACCTGCACGGGCAGCCTCCACCACCATCTTCCGGGCCATTTCCATGGATGCATTATGGTTGACTCCGGCCTCGGCTATTATGATAACCCTATTGTCTTTGATATCTTTCATATTCAAGAAGTTCAATTCATAAATTCCCTATACGCTGAAAACAGCTTCGTCAAAATAGCGACATATCATTACTCCGGGCCTTATCTCCGACTCTTTGAGCGGAAGCCCAAGAAACTCTTCCAATATCATACCGGGGATATCGGCTCCGGCATGTATCGAGCATACCACTCCCCCACCCAGGCGAGGATTTATCTCCATCAACATGAGATGGCCGGTATGGAGGTCAAGCAGATATTGCAAAGTCACGGCCCCTCTGAGTCCTAACCCCGAGATTGCCTTCCGCGAGGCGTCGATGATTTCAGGATAATCGACCGTGACAGTCCGGGCCACTTCCCCGCCTACGACTTCAAGCCTTTTACGCGGGCTTATGCACAAGGCCTCTCCACGTTTAGAGATGTAGCAATCGACTGTATATTCCTCCCGGTCGGGATAGTAGGTCTGAATCAGATATTCGTCAGCGGATTTCATCACCTGACGGAATTCGTTGACCGTATCTATAACAACGATTCCTTTTGAGGCTGAACCGCGTCGGGGTTTAGCGATAAGTGGAAACACAGGCCGGCCTCCCGCATAAGTCTGCGGAATGTCAAGACCGGCGGCCTCGAAAGCCCTTGCCGAAAGCACCTTGTCGAAAAAAGTCTCGGCTTTGCCTGAATTGACAACCGGAGACCATACATTGCCATATGTTGCCAGATATGCACCTGCGATGGATATGGCTCCGTCGACGAAAGGCAGCATAATATCAATCTTATAGGCATTTACGACTTGGTTGAGATGCTCAAGTACATCCGGAGCCCCCCATTTGCGACCGATAACGACACCTCCAATCAAGGCGATAGGCACTTCCATCTCCAATTCATAGCTGAAAATCTTGACATCAAGGCCAAGACGCTCACCCGCTTCTATCAACTTACGGCCAAAGGACACTCGCTTGGCTCCTCCAAGGAAAAGCACATTGACTGTTTTCTTCATGCTATCCATATTCTCTGCAATATCATCCGCTTCTGTTTAAACAAAGCTCTTACTTAAAACCTCCAATAAAGAATCAGACATTATAAATCCCCGCTTTATATCCGGCAAGGTTTTCAGCTTTTGTAAACCATCCGACAGTTTCGCGCAGGCCATCCTCAAGACTGTAACGCGGACGCCAGTCTGTGAGCGATTTTATGAGCGAATTGTCGCCACACAGCCTGAATACTTCACTTCCTGACGGGCGCAGACGTGCAGGGTCGACGACATAATCAACCTTTTCCCCCATGATACGGGCGATTGTCTCCAATGTCTCACGCATAGTCACTTCCGTACCGGTCGCTATATTAATCTCTCGTCCTTCTATCCCTTCAGCACGTCCAAGAGCGATGAAACCGGCTGCCGTGTCCTTTACAAAGTTGAAATCGCGTGTCGGGCTCAAGTCTCCTACCTTTATCTCACGCTGCCCCGAAGCAATCTGCGTTATTATTGTAGGAATTATTGCCCGCGCGCTCTGGCGTGGACCATAAGTGTTGAACGGACGCGCAATCACGACCGGAAGATTAAAGGCGTTGTAGAAACTCATAGCTATAGCGTCAGCGCCAATCTTTGTAGCGCTGTAAGGTGACTGCGGTTGCCGTGGATGGGACTCGTCGATAGGAACATATTTCGCAGTCCCGTAAACCTCGCTTGTAGATGTAACGACTATCCGCTTCACACCACAGTCTCTTGCGGCCTGACACATATTTAGCGTACCCTTCACATTCGTGTCGACATAACTGTCAGGAGCCACATAGCTATAGGGGATAGCAATCAGCGCGGCAAGGTGATAGACCGTTGAGCACCCCTCGGTAATATGACGGCACAGGTTAGGGTCGCGGACATCGCCTGTCACCACTTCTAGGTCAGGATTGTCTATTCCTTCAAGCCAACCCCAATTATTGAAAGAGTTATACTGACTCAAAGCCCTTACGGCATAGCCCTCGGCAAGAAGAGCCTCCGTAAGATGCGAGCCAATGAAACCGTCAGCTCCCGTGACGAGCACTTTTTCCTTATTCTTATCCATATATCATCCTGATTTTTATATGCCTGTTCAATAAGGCCTGTTTAGATAATACATATATTCTGTTCCGTCTGTGTCTATCCGAGAAAGTATCATCTTTCGGTTCTTCATACTGACTATATGCAGTCGCGTGATTCCGCTCTCATCAAAATGCATCTCTATAGGAGGAGCGTACATTGCATTTTCTGAATCATCATCATGATAGCTGAAATTCAATTCAAGAATATCTCCTCTCTGTAGCCATGTGCCAAAACTGCTGAAAGTCATATGGTGGGGATAGATTGTATTTATTCTTATAATGTTGTCCTGAAAAGCCCAGGTGAAAAGTTCCACTCCATTGGGGTTATCGTAAATATTCATATCGATTCCGTCGGCAGTGATTTTATCAAATCTCCACTCTCCGAAATAATCGCCTATATCACCGTTATTACGGGTGCATCCGGCAAGGCCACAGATAGTGGCCATTGCAATGAAGCAGGATATTATTTTATTGATATAATGTCTCATATTTCCCCTTCATCTTAAAAATTCAACAATCCGCTATAACTTACCCCAAGCATTGCCCCGAAGGAGTTACCGGGCATTGTACCACGATTAAGCTCCATGGAGGCGTTTACGGTGAGCCCTTTGATTCCGGCCGGTCTCCATTTTGTTTCGAACATAAGCGCCGTCAGGTGTATAGGATGCGTAAGCATCACCTTCGACGTTCCCCAAGCCTTACGGTAACCACCTTTCAGACGATAATCCAAGCGCGGGGTCACGGAGCCTTCTATACCTATATGGAAACCACGCATGGCATTGGCGATATATGCGGGATAACCATCCGTATTATAAATCGGAGCCATCATCGCAGGAGTTCCTATTGACTGTCCGAAATAAGCGTATGAATTATAGGTGGCATTATTATAATAATCATCAGCGCCGGAGACATGCCCGGGTAACGTCGTCCCGGGGAAATCATCGGGAGCGAAATGTATAGGGCCACTTTGATTAGTGAAATCCATGTATTCCAACACCGCACCTGAAACTATCCCTCGCGTTCCGGACTTATATTCAAGTCCCCAGAGACCGTCCCAGCCGTTAAGCTTTCCGATTCCCGAACCGTCTTCCCATAGCCATGAACAATAGGCGAACAGCTCGTCACCGTTTTTCAAACGATATCGGGCTCTGATATCCCATGAGCCGATATGGTTTCCGGTATAGAAATCCTCTCCCCCATCCTCAAACGGGATAATCATTTTAAGGAAAGTTTTAAGATTCAGTTCATTTTTTTGAGTGATGGTGTTCTCCCCGAAGTAATAATATTCAGAATTACCGCCAAACTGGGCGGCAGCCTGCATGCCGAAAGTTACCGAAAACGGTTTTGAAGGCATGGTCCTGAAATAGCATCGCTTGTAGTTATACCACTGATTGGTGGTGATATGCCAGGAACAATAGTTATAGTGACTACGCCACCAGCCATCGTCAATCATACGTCCAAAGGCTACTTCTCCTCCAATCTGAATCCAGCCACGGGTAAACGGCACATCCTGAAAATCGATAAAACCAACCCTTAGCTGAGGCATCGGACGCGTATTGCCGCTCTCAATCAAATCGCCGCTTGTCAATGACTGATTAAGAATCGCGGATTGCTGTTCCTTCATCCCCGCTTCAACAAATACAGAGCGATATTTCAACTCTCCGTAAAGTTGCTGCAACCAAAAAGAAGAGGGACGTTCGCCATGAGAAAGCCACGACTTATCAGCTGAATTATAGCGTTCATAATCTACTTTTGAGGAATATCCGCCAATTATATCCACGCCAAAGCCATAGGAAAAATGTTTTTCTCTCTCCATCCCACGCCATAGACGGGCTTCAGCCTGTACATTGTCAGCCTGCGTGAAACGTCCGTGGCGTAATGACGAGATATAATATGGTGCAAAACCGCCACTTCCCGCCCCTACCGTCATCGACGTTTCATAGTCGACTGCATAACCATCAGCATATGCCGTGGCTGAAAGGATTGGGAGAAGTAAAATTAATATCAGCTTGCAGAGTGTGTTAAACTTCATATAGAAATCAATTTCTCTTCAAGAGTGCGTCCGGATTTAAATCATTTATTCGATTTAAATACCAAAATACTCTTGGAATTGAGCTACAAAGGTAATGAAAATTATCCTACGTTCCATAATAGGTACAAAAAAAGGAAGCAGTCTGGGGGATGTTTCCCTTGACGGCTTCCTTCTCTCTGAAGAGGGGGCGGTTATCTACTTTCCCACTTTCGCAGTATCATCGACGTGGTGAGGTTTAACTTCTCTGTTCGGGATGGGAA
>JAETNO010000049.1 GCA_021768245.1 Bacteroidaceae bacterium
ACATCGAAGCCGAGTACAACGATGTTTATGAGAAGCGACACCAACGCATTGAGGAACGCAAGGCTCTACTCGCCAAAGATACCGAACCCGAAGCAACTGAGCCGGAAGCCGAGGACGCACCCCAAGAAGAACCTATGCCTGAGGCAGAACCCACCACGGAAGAAACCACTCCCGACACCACCGAGGCAGAGACCACACCCGAAACCGAGGTTACGCCCCAAGAACAAGAAGAACCTATGCCGGAAGCTGAACCGACTACGGAAGAAGCCACACCCGACATCATCGAGGCAGAGGCAGAAGCCGAGCCTACCCAATACGAACCAACGACAGAGGAAGCCGAGGCTATCCTTACCGAAGAAGAAAGGTACTGCGAAGAAGCTGTTGCATAAAGCGACAAGCACCTATGTTTGAGCAAGCCACCCCATGCCGAGAGGCGCGGGGCGGCTTTTGCTCGTCCCCTCCCAAAAGCCGCCTCTTTGGAAAACAACAAAGCTCCCGACTCACGCCGGGAGCTTATTGTCTTAGTATGATAATCTGTTTTTATTTCAAGATTGCTGATGCTGCGCCTGATTGTTCGCCGACTTCATTGCCTCGTTGTACTTTCTTGCCGTAGCCGAATGTATAAGTGGCGGTGAAGTTTATGCGTGGGTGCGATGATGTGCCGATGACAGTCTGTCTCTCGCTATAATAGGGTGAAACAGTCGTGTTTGTAGCACCGTCCCATCCTTTATTGAAGAAGTTGGCAGCCATGACGCGTAGATTCCAGTTAGCATTGGCCCATCCAACGGTCACACTATGGAAATTCCTTCCCTTGTTTATTCGGGGAGAAGCGGTAAACATACTTTTCTGAGGACTTTCATAATAGGCTTGGAAATAGAAGCTGTCGAGATAATAGCTTGCCTGAGCTGTCACACGGAATGAATTGCAGTTCTCTTTGAAGATACCTGTTGATTTATAGAACGACTGGCTTGGATTGGCGTATAGCTGAAGTTTTCCGTTGAGCAGTTTCCAGTTCGCGGCCAATCCTATCTCTCCATTGAGATAATCACCATCGTTGATATATGAACGTAACAGAGCTTTTCCATTATCATAGGGCGAATATGTAAGTAGCTGACGGTCATACATACCGAAATAGCGTCCGTAGGCACTCATGCCGAAAGCATTTGACGGCATCCAAGTATATGCAAGGTTGACTGTTGTGTGTCTGCAATTTTCCAATAATGGATTTCCTGTAATATACATCAGTTCATTCTCTCGGAGTAGGTCAGATGATTTCTCTGATATGCCGGGGCTATTTGTCGCATACTGAAAATAAGCGGAGAAGCTGTTTTTCTGATTCGGAACATACCGCACATTTATATGAGTGAACGGATAAGTGTCGCTGTTTTTCTTTCCGTTTATATCACTGTTCTCCCAGGCAAAACCTGCATCAAGGTTTACTGATATTTTCTGTGTCTGGAAATTGTAGCCGACCATACCTGCGTCAAATGCGTTATGGAATTTGTCTTTATATCCGTTGTCTCCTGTGTATTCAAGACGGTTGATGTTGTCGCCATAGTTACCACCTAACATTACAGAGTGTTTCTGTCCGAAACTTTTTCGGATATATAGATTCAGACGATAGTTGTAGGCGTTCTCTTTGGCATGACGGTATATTGCCGGCTGCTCTGATGCGGCATAGTCAGTATAATCGTTGCCGTGCGTATAGTTGAATGATGGTGAGAAGTCAACAGAATATCCTTTTGGTAGAACGAAGAAATATGTACCCGAATAAGCGACTGAATTGGATCGGTTCGGATTTTTTCTGTCAAAAGAATATCCCTGAACTGAATTGGGCGAATACTCCAATTTGCCGGAATATTCATTTGTGGGTATCCCTAAGTTGGTAAACGCAAGTAGATTGCGTATCTGGATTTTGTTGCTGTTGTAGGTGGCGCGGAAGGTTATAGGATATTGGTTCTGCTTATAGTGTGATGCTTCGAGAGTTTCCTTTCGGGTTAGCGAAAATTCTTTGCCGTCCTCCCCGGTCAAACGGTATATGCCCTCTGTCGTGCTTCCAATATGGTGGTTGTTCCAGTTGTTGGCACCTGCATACAGGTCGTAGGTCATCTTCTTGTAAGAGAACTTTGAGAAAATGTTGACACGACTTGACAAGCCGACAAGGAAATTTTCATTTGCAGTTACCTTTGTATAACCGCCGTATGCGTATTCCTGCACGATAATATTTATAACTCTCTCAGCTCCACGGAAACGAGGGTCAGTAGGAAATTCAAGATATTCCACACGTCTTACATCAGCGGTTCGCAGTCCTTCCATTTCCTCTTTGGAGGCTTCAAGGAAATTGATGTAAATTGCTACGTTGCCGCCTGCATTGTCGGTGACGGTCTCATTAATCGGGTTTATCCTGATTTGGGGTATCGCCATCTGGCGCAGAAGATCCACCGCGTTCTGAGCCGCGTTCTTCTGCCTCCCGGTAGGCGTATATGTTGACTTTGCCGATGAGGTACGTTGCATCTGAGCTTGCACCACGACCTCATTCAGTTCTTGTGTCTTCAACGTGTCGGCCTGTTCCTGCGCAGAAACAGGAATTATAGCTACTGCCGACAATATTATTGATGTGATAATCTTTGCCATAATTATTTATTTGCCGAAAAATCCTTGAAGTATCTGACCAACAGGTAGTCCAATCCCAATTTTCTTCTTTCGCCCGACCGTAATGTACGGAGTTGCAATAGGCTCTGCCTCATAGCGATTGCTATAAGTGCGTTTCACTATCTGTCCACCAAACTGCACCCCTATACGCTCGTTGACTTTATAATCGACATAACCGCCAAATCTTGTATAGCCATAATAACCTAACATTGAGGGTGGCATAAGCATACCATTTGCCATAAATGGCGGTTTACCCAAGTAATATATAGCATAGACAGTGGCAGACAATTTGGGGGTAAAATGGTAATTAAGGTTGCCATTTAGCCCGTATTGTGTTGACAGCCCCTGATACCAGCCATATTTATTCGCCGTTACGCCAAGGCTGAAATTAAAGTTGCCAAAAGATTGGTACAAGCCGAGAGTTCCATTATCAACGGCCATCAGCCCCGGATATGTAACGCTTCGTCCAGAAATAAATATACCGCCGTTGTTCCAACTAAATAAACCTGACTGTTCAGGAGTAAAGTATGAGTTTGAAACAATCGGATTTTCGTTATATCTTACTGGATTGTTTAGCACACTGTCAGGGTGATTCACCATTTGGCCCATTACATGATTTTCAATATTAAAACGAACCTCCGGTGACAACAGTAAAAGTCTCAACTGAATACTGTCTGTATTCATTTTTGAGATATTGAGTGTATCTGTCAGATCTTGGCTAAGTCCGCATAAATATCCCACAGACATAAACAGATATAAGAATATTCTTCTCATCACGGTTATCTTCATTTGTTTCATAGACTTTAAGGGCTTAAGTTTGTAGATGGAGATTGTCTGCGGGATATTGAACGTGCCATGTGCCAACGATATTGTCAATCACGATTGGCTCATCATCGTTACTGCAAGCTGTCATTATAAGACAGACTATAAACATGAAGATAGTAACCGGCTTTTTCATATTCTTTGCTTATTAGTGTATTATTGTCTTTTGCGGGCTTTGAGTTTGTAATAAGTTTTATACTGGTTGGGATATAAAACAGGATCAGAAGCCGTAATTACAACCCATAGTTCGTCAGGTGTCAGTTTCTCGATCATCCAGTATCCATCTGTGGAGTTCCCGGCCATGTAAATAACAGCGTAATTCTCCGTGGTGAAAGTCCATTGGAAATATCTGACATCTTTCTTGATAGACGGATCTTTCAGGGAGCCTGTCGCAGTCCAGCCCTTGGTGTCTCTACCGAATGAATAGATATTGGTTTCATCATCAAATGTCTGTTCATTGCCAATACTGTAATCGACATACACAACAAGCCATTCCACATCAGTGAGCATGGCGACAGTGTTCTGCTGACCTTCATCAAGGTAGCCGGTTCGCCCTTCGCATGACGACAATATCATCAATAAGGAGAGGCAGAGAGAGATAAATAACGCCTTCATTGTGAAAATGAAACGGAGAGCGTTCCGTCACCGACAAGATTCATGCCTTTGACTGAAAGCCAATCGGAATTGCCGTTATTGGTAATAGTATAAGAATGGCACGGTTGGGGTGTATTCAACCCTGCGACAATCAATATTCCGGCATCGGGATTTGAGGTGTCACCCAAAGAGAGCTGATACAGATAGAACTTTGAAGCACTGTTGGCCGATAAATTCATCGTCATATATTGAGGTGCATAAAACTGTCTCGCATCGCTTCCTTCAGAAGTCACCACCATTTGAGCGAGTGTGCTGCCCCCTTTGGACTGTGGTGCCAAGCGTTCTATTTCAAAAGTTCCGTTGGCACTTCCTTCGATAAGTTTGTCAGAAAAATAGGTTGAATAAATGATAGCCGTTGATATGCCAGATTGTTTGACCGTGCGGAGCACCCCGTTGACGTCTTCCATATCGCGTGTGAACTTGTCCCGGTTCACGGAGTTTACCATCATCAACTCCTCTCGGCTACGGTTTACCACATAGTCGGAAGCTGTGATTTTCTTGTCGGGATTGATGAAAAACGCACCTGTGGCGTTATCCACATCAACAAATTGTGCCAGTATCTCTGCATCAGTCTCATAGGCGCGGATAGGCGACGGTTCGTTGAAAACCGTATTGTCATCGCTGCACGCTGATAACAACATCGAACCGAAAACTGATAATGGGAGCAATATCTTTTTCATATATGCCAGAATCTCCCGGTGGCTCATAGAGAGTTAAGTTACTATAAAAAAGCGTGAGCCAACTATGCCACGTCTTTGTTGATGGTCGTAGGAAACCTTTGATGCAGATGTAACAATAGCAGCCCACGCTATACGCGTGAGAACCACTATGCTATCTCTTGCATCGTTTTGAAAATTTCCTACGTTTTCAACAAACAAGATGAGCATAACGCTTCTTATTTTCCAAAATGTCGTGACAGACAGGAGTCTATCAGTCGCAAAGTTAATAATAATATTTGGGATTAAGGCTATTATAGCCTATAAATAATTCACGGTGGAGTCAACTGGCCAGTGCGAAATTACGAAATTTTTCGATTCAAAGCTTGAATCGGGGACAGGAACTGTAATTTTTCCCGAGGTCTTCGGTTTAACTTACGTTGTATTTCCATAATCGTGTCATCGCTAAAGTCGTCAAAATTAGCTCCTTTAGGGATATATTGCCTTATAAGGCCATTAATATTCTCCACAGCCCCCTTTTGCCAGGAAGCATACGGATCAGCGAAATAGACTTTTACATCAGGCAGAGACTTTCGCTGCAGCAGCTTTGTCAGCAATTCATGGGCGGCGAACTCGCCACCGTTATCTGTAGTTATGGTCAACACATATTGCCGCCAGGGGAAAAGAAGTCTGTAAGCCTCATGAGCCAGCGCTTCGGCTTTCTTGCCATGGGGCAGTTTTTTCATCAGCAGGAAAGACCGGCTGCGCTCCACCAACGTGAGAATGGCGTGTCCGTAGGAATCGACAATCAGATCCATTTCCCAGTCACCGAACCGCTTTCCGTCGGCCTCCTGCGGTCTGTCATGGATACTGGTTCTGTTCGGTATGTTCCTTACGTGCGCTCCGGGAGTTCCGTAACGCTTCCTGTGTTTCATGTGATGGCGGGTATGCGAGGCAAGTTCTCCCGTACTGTCATTCCGGATTTCCTGATAGATACGTTCATGGGAGATTTTCAGTCCCTTCAGGGCGAGAGACCCTGAAATCTGACGTGGAGACCACTGCTCTTCTTTCAGAAGTTTCAATGCCTTGATCATTACACCTGGCTTCAGACGACTGTTTGTGACAATACGTTCCCGACGTTCCATTGCCATCTCATGGGCAATTTTAGCACTGTAGTGACCGTCCTTGCAGGCATTGCGGGATTTCTCTCTGTAAACTGTCGAAATATGACAACCTATCTCCTCCGCTATCTCTTTCGGAGAAGTTTTTCTTTTCAGTAACGCAGAAATTACGTACCTTTGTTCCGAGGTTAGTTGATGATACATACGCAATACAAAATTAATTAATCTCAGGGAGACTTCGGTCTCCTTTTTTGTATTGCCAGTTGATTTTGCCGCTGTCCGCTCTTGGGGGCGGTTTAGGCCGCCCCCGCCGCTCCGGCATCCCCCTCCAGAAGGATAGAGGAAAGGCTCCTCTTCTCATCGCCTTCGCACTTCGTTCTTGAATTCGCCCACTTTGCATTTGATAAATGTGCGTTTTACGGGCGTCTATGGGTGCCGAGTGGTTTGCAAGCCGTGGTGACAGGAGCGTGAGGCAGTGCGCCGGGCGTATTACCTCACACAACCATATCACCACCCCTTGCTCCCATATGATGTGATAATTCAGGCGATAAACCGTGTCAGTGGCCCGCAGATCCACAGGCACGGCACATCGCCTTGTGCTGTTTACCGGTTGCCCGACTGATTCCGTGCTGCACACCGATTCTGCTTCGGGCAATTCTGATTTTAGATATGATGTCCGGCAGAAGCCGGAGGCGGCGACAACGCCAGAGCAAAGCGAGGGCAAGCCTTCGCTCGACTCTCGCGTTGCCGCCTCTCTTTAGAATACCTGTCTGCAAACGATGACTTCGGCCGCTTCAAGGCTGGCACTTTGAAACGGCAAAAGTCAACGGTAGCCGGTTCTTTCCCTTGAAGATTTTGAGCCTCGGCAGGGACAGGCGTTTTGGCGTGCGAAGTTACTGCGTCCGGGAGGAACGTCAAGTGACGCTGCGCTTGTGGTCGGCGTCCGCACTCGTGAGCCTCCACATTTTTTCTCCCTCAATTCCGAAAAAATGGGTATCCCTCGCTTGCCGCTGACTACACACTTGCCTTATCCTCCCTTATGGCCGCAGTTGTGGAACTGCACGAAAAACGGCCAGCC
>JAETNO010000020.1 GCA_021768245.1 Bacteroidaceae bacterium
CTGTGCCCGGACGCCCGTTCAATTAAAGCTTCCTGTTTCTTTTTTGGAACCGACAGAGCCGCGCTCCTGCGTGACTCCTGTACTTCTTCCTTTATCCATTGTAAACATGTCAATGTTCGATAGCTTTTCAGTAACCGTTAGTTCCTTAAAGCGAGTGCAAAGGTAGGCACTTTCTGTATTCCCACCAAATTTCGCGCATCATTTTAACACAAATTTAACACTTTTATTTTTCAAACGCGCCAACCTTTTATTCAAAATGACGCAACTCTCCAGGCGATAATTCGACATCAATTATCTCGCCATCAGGGAAATGGACCTTCGTTTTTCCACCCCTACATGTCCTTATGTCCGCAGATATCAATTTCCCTTCTTTCCATGCGATATCCACCACGAATCCGCCACGCGCACGCAGGCCACTGACACTTCCACTCCTCCACTCTTCAGGCAAAGCAGGCAAAAGGACTATGGACTCAGGGCTCGACTGGATGAGCATTTCAGCTACACCGGCAGCCCCGCCAAAGTTTCCGTCAATCTGGAATGGGGCATGCGCATCAAGAAGATTAGGATAGGTTCCACCTCCCCCACGTTTATCCGGCCCGTCATAGTTATCAGGACTCACGTATTGCAACAAACGGCGATACATATGATAAGCGCCCTCTTTATCCCTGAGCCGGGCGAGGAGATTGACACGCCACCCTGTGCTCCAGCCAGTGGTGTTATCACCCTTTATATCTAATGTACGCGCGGCCGCGCGCGCAAGCTCCGGAGTTGAATCAACACTTATATGCCTCCCCGGGAAAAGGCCATAAAGATGCGACTGATGGCGATGCGTAGGGTCCTGATCATCCCAGTCGAAATACCATTCCTGAAGGTTGCCCTTACGACCTATCTGATAAGGATAGAGCTTAGGCAGGACTGAATCGACCTCAGCCCTGAACACGGAATCAATCCCGAGGGTCGCAGCAGCATCACGCGCATCCATCAGACACTGGCGTACCATGGCAAGGTCAGCCGCTCCACCATACATAGTTGCCCCTACATAACCTTCGGGAGTAACATATTTATTTTCAGGCGAATTGGCGGGAGAGGTAATCAAACGCCCGTCTTTCTCCACGAGCCAGCCAAGGCAAAACTCCGCCGCCCCTTTGAGAACGGGATAATAACGTTCAAGATAATCCTTATCGGGGGTAAACAGATAGTGTTCCCAGATATGAGATGCGAGCCATGCCCCTCCCATTGTCCAGTTAGCCCATGTCGGGTCTCCACTGTTCAGTCCCACAGGGTTCGTCATAGCCCATATGTCTGAATTATGTCCCAGGCTCCATCCACGGTCCACACCATAATAATGTCGCGCCGTAAGACGACCGCCCTTGGACAGATTCTCAATCCATGGAATAAGCGCAGTGGCATGCAATTCACCGAGGCCCGTAACCTCAGCAGGCCAATAGTTTTCCTCCACATTTATATTAGTAGTGTAATTGCTGCTCCATGGAGGAAGGATATATTCATTCCAAAGCCCCTGAAGATTGGCAGGGACCGCCTTGGTGCGCGAACACGATATCAGCAGATAACGCCCGTATTGAAAATATAATTCCTCCAAATCAGGATTCGCCTCATGGAAATCCGTGTAGCGTTTAAGCTGCACATCTGTCGGAAGAGCTGCAATAGAATCATCCGTAGCTCCCAAATCAAGTTCCACCCTCGAGAAAAGAGCCTTATAATCATCCTTATGAGCTGCCAGCAAGGCTTCGTAACCCTTAGAGACGGCGCGACCGATTCTGCGTTCGGCAAGGCCTTTATAATCACGCCCCTCTTTTACAGGGTCTCTGTCAAAGCCGTTAAAACTCGTCACATTAGTAATATAGACAACAGCATCAGTCACATCCTTAAGACGAAGCGAGCCATCAGGAAGGGATTCTATTTTCCCGTCAACGGGGACAGCCTTGGCAATAGTGCAAAAACGGGTGCCGCGTTCAGGGTCATACTTGAGTTTATCTTCAAAAGACGTATAGCCAGGTAACGACAGATAGGCGGCATGCCCGAGCGAACGAATTGCACCGTCAGAAGATGAAACGGCCTTATGAGGGAGTTGAGAATCAAGCGTAAGCACGACATCAACAGGACTGTCATTCTTGATACGTAAAACTATCACCGAATCCGGAGCAGATGCAAAATAATCGGTATGCTGACGCCTGCCATTGACAGAAAATGAACGCGAAGCCACCGCATCCGAGATATCGAGTACCCGTTTATAATCCGAAATGCCTTTGCCATCGCTGAAAGGAGGATTACCCTCATAGCGGATGGTGAGTGAGCCTAAAGGCTGATAGTTCTCGCTGTAATGGCCCTGCACCTTCTGCTGTAGCGAATCCGCAGCTCGATAATCCCCACGGTCGAGAGCCGCACATATTTCAGGGATTGCCTTGTAAGCCTCCGGGGTTGTAACTCCCCTCTCGGGCTCCCCTGTCCATAGGGTTATATCGTTGAGAGAAATACGGTCAACATCCGTACCGCCATAAATTATAGCACCAAGATTGCCATTGCCTATCACAAGCGATTCTTCAAAAAATCCGGCAGGGCGGTCAAATATGAGCTTCAAGCGGTCATTATCGTTTCCGGCCGCCACAGCGTTAAGTGAAACGCCCAAAGCAAGGGCGAGGAGAGCAGTTTTCATGGATAAGTTAAAAATATAATGGAATAATTATCAGACATTGAACAGGAAGTGCATTATATCACCGTCCTGAACAATGTAGTTCTTGCCTTCAATTGCCATTTTACCGACATCGCGTACAGCACTTTCATTACCAAGCGCGACATAATCGTCATATTTGATTACCTCCGCACGAATGAAACCTTTTTCAAAATCCGTGTGTATGATTCCGGCACATTGCGGAGCTTTGCTGCCGCGCATAAATGTCCATGCACGGACCTCATCAGCCCCGGCCGTGAAGAATGTCTGTAGATTCAAGAGCGCGTAAGCCGCACGAATCAGACGGGCCACGCCAGACTCTTCAAGCCCGATTTCAGCTAGAAACTCCTGACGTTCCTCAAAAGTGTCGAGTTCGGCAATCTCACTTTCAGTCTGGGCTGCAACAATCAACAGCTGGGCATCCTCATCCTTTATGGCCTCACGGACGGCCTCTACATATTTGTTACCATTCACCGCTGACGAATCGTCGACATTGCAGACATACATGACCGGCTTATTGGTGAGGAGGAACAGGTCGCGGGCAAATTTCTGCTCGTCGACAGTATCAAGCGTCACTGTGCGTGCCGGTTTTCCCTGAAGCAAGGCTTCCTGATATTTTTTCAGCACCTCATATTGCATCTTCGCGACCTTGTCACCACCCGTCTGCGCCTGCTTCTGAGTCTTCGCTATACGGCTCTCCACAGTCTCGAGATCCTTCAACTGGAGTTCATAGTCTATGATTTCCTTGTCCCGGACAGGGTCGACGGTATTATGGACATGAGTGACATTGTCATCATCAAAGCAACGGAGCACATGGAGGATTGCATCTGTCTCACGGATATTCGCGAGGAATTTATTTCCGAGGCCCTCGCCTTTGCTCGCGCCTTGAACCAGGCCTGCGATATCGACAATTTCAACAGTGGCCGGCACAACACTGCGGGGATTACACATCTCCACAAGTTTATTGAGACGCGAATCAGGAACCGTTATGACCCCGACATTTGGTTCAATCGTACAGAAAGGGAAATTAGCCGACTGTGCCTTAGCGTTGGAAAGACAATTAAAGAGAGTTGACTTGCCTACGTTGGGAAGGCCTACTATGCCGCATTGAAGTGCCATGATATTATTAAATTTTTGCTATTAAATTTCCAAGGGTGCAAATTTACGCATTATTTTCGTTATTTTCAGACGTGGAATTAACTTTTTCAAGAAGAACCTCAAGCTCTGTTTCAGACAACGGAGCCTCAACGTCACACAGGTCAATCAGACAATCAATGAATCCCCAATGCGACGAAAGGTCCACTATCGACCTCTCGCGGCTGGAGATGTCAGTCGGGTTGAATGGATAAAATCGGCATCCATTTGTCTGGGCGAAACGGGTACCGCCCACGCGGTCACCACAGCAGAAGGCCACGCGCCATCCCCTACGGCGGAGCTCCGTCGCTAACAAGGATATATCCTCGACGCGCTCATTAAAAATAAGCGCCGAGCGCGTCTCATGAGTTCCATAATGCCTCACGCCAGGCTTCAGACGACCCGCCCGATAGTCTGCCATCCGTTTTTCAAGATAATTGTCGGCCATAGATAGTCCAAAAAAGCATTTTAAGAATACTATTTGAACGGCAAAAGTAGTAATTTTGCATCTGATTAAGAAACCGTTTAAAAACAAAGCAAAAAATATTGGCCACAAAAGCCGACAGAAAAGATGTCTAAATTCGCAATTATCCGCCAACGTATCAAACCATGGATGCTGCCTATTTCAATGGTGGCGGGAATATTGTTTCACGACTTCATCGACAGCGTGCAATTCCTTGCTCCATATCTTATATTCACAATGCTCTTCATTACGTTCTGCCGTGTCAGACCAGAAGAGTTCAGAGTCACGGCCCTGTCATGGGGACTCATCGCCGTGCAGATCTTAGGAGCAATCGGTCTGTACTTCGCAATACTGCCTTACAGTGAAGATGTGGCACAAGGGACGTTCATCTGCGTCTTCTGCCCGACAGCCACAGCAGCCCCCGTAATCACCGGGATGCTTGGTGGAAGCGTGCCGAGAGTTGCAACTTATTCCATAATATCTAACCTCTGCGTGGCAATCCTCGCTCCTATAATATTCACACTCATGGGCAGCGGAGCGGAAATATCGTTTTTCTCCACCCTGCTTACAATTTCCTCCAAAGTTATACCTCTTATAATCGCGCCTCTTGTGCTCGCCTTAGTCATCCTGCGCGTAGCTCCGAAAATCCACCGTGCAGTCGCTCAAAAGCAGGCTGTATCGTTCTACATATGGGCTGTGTCACTTTTCATCGTAGTCGGGAGGGCAGTAAGTTTCGTGATGCAGGAACCGCCTGAAGCCGTGCCTGAGATGATAGTGCTCGCACTGTTCTCCGGAGCCGTATGCTGCGCCCAGTTCTGGATTGGACGGAAAATAGGGCGGCGATGTGGCGACAGAATCGCCGGCGCACAGGGACTGGGACAAAAAAACACGGTACTCGCCATTTGGATGGCCTTGACCTATCTCCATCCCATAGCCTCGGTTGCCCCCGCTGCATACGTGGCATGGCAAAACACCATAAATTCCGCCCAACTTTATTTTAAAGCGAAAAAGCGGGAGATTTAGAAACGAATGGATAAGAACAGCCGTGCAATACGCACACATGACAAAAAATAAGCATTAATTAGAGATAAATGTTAATTTTAAAACTAAAATCTCTCAAATTACGTTAATAAGACAAAGAAGGTCCAATAACGGGGCCTTTCGTCTTCTTAATTCGGAAGAGCTATGGCACTCAACAGCATGTATGAAAACCTCATGGGGCTTCCCCTCTTCAACGGGGTAAGCTACAACCGCATCTCTGAGATAGTGGGCAACACCAAACTTGCCTTCATGAAATATCTTCCCGGTGAAACAATCGTTCAGGCCGGAGCACCATGCACCAACCTAATGTTTGTCATAGGAGGACGTGTAAGACTGACCATACGCAATAATTCCGACCGTTTCAGCCTCGGACAGACCCTTGAGGCGCCGACCGTAGTCTCGCCCGATTTTCTTTTCGGGCGCAACACGCTCTTTCCAGCAACCGTTTCGGCAATCGACACAGTCTCCATAATGCAGATTGAGAAAAACGATTTTATCTCAATCATACGCAGTGATGAGGTGTGCCTCTACAATTATCTCAACTTCATCTCAACTAATGCCCAGAAAGCAGTGGACGGGGTGCTCGCCCTCACGACCGGTTCACTGGAGGAGCGAATAGCTTTCTGGATTATAGCACTCTCGCAGCGCGACGCAAAAGAGATTGTGCTGTCATGCCGTCAACGCGACCTATACACGCTATTCGGTGTGCAGCGTTCGTCTTTCATGAGCACCCTTGACTCGATGAAAGAACGCGGATTGATTGACTATTCCCCCAATGAAATCAGGGTGATGTCGCGCATGAACCTCCGCTCTGTCCTGCTCAAAACGCCCGATTAAGCAGGCGTCCGAGCTCCCCTATCCATAACACTGGCGATGTGCCGAGCACAATTATCGCCCAGTCTTCCAGTTTAAGCGGCACTACATTGAAGAAATCACCGCCCACACTCACAATGAAGACTTGTCCCACGAATATCAATGTTGCAATCAGTACAAATTCCCCGCATTTTCCGAGATGGAACGCACTGCGATGTGTCGCGAAAGCGCGGGCATTAAAAAGATTCCAGAACTGAAGCATCACAAAGGTGGTGAATATAAGCGAAAGCTCATAGGGAGAAAGTCCCTGTCGTCCACCAAGGCTTATATCGAATATCTCAGAGAGAGACGTGACATCAGCATGTTCAAACACATATACCATACCCAGGATTATAGCAGTAAATACGGTTCCCGTGCCAATGATGAAGCGCCACATGGAAGGTGAGATTATGAAACTGCGCCGGTCGCGCGGCTTCGAGTCCATCACACCCCGGGAAGGGGGAAGCGACGATAAAGCCATCGACGCAAAAGTATCCATTATAAGGTTGACCCACAGCATCTGAGTTACCGTGAGAGGCGACTCCGTGCCCATGAAAGCGCCGACAAGCACGACAAGACATGCAACGACGTTGACCGTCAACTGGAAAAGAATGAAACGCTGAAGATTCTGATACAGTGAGCGGCCCCACATCACAGCGCGACCTATGGAGGCGAACGAATTGTCGACAATGGTTATATCGCTCGCTTCTTTCGCCACCGAAGTCCCGTCGCCCATCGACAGCCCTACATTAGCCGTCTTCAAGGCCGGAGCATCGTTTGTACCGTCGCCTGTCACAGCCACGACATCCCCCTTGCGCTGAAGGGCTTCTACGAGACGTTTTTTATCCATCGGCCGTGCGCGGGCTATGATTTTCATATCTCCTACCCTCTCATCAAGTTCATCCTCACTGAGTTCACCAAATTCAGGGCCTGTAATGATATTCCTTTCATTGTCGTCTGCCGTCCAGAGTCCAATCTGCCGTCCTATCTCCCGTGCCGTGGCAGGCGTGTCGCCGGTTACAATTTTAATGGCAATCCCGGCATCCACACATTCCCGTATCGCATCAGGGACATCTGTCCTGACAGGGTCGGCAATAGCAACAATCCCCATGAAATTAAGATTGTCAGCCTTCACACCGTTGTCTCCAATTGGCTCAGCCCCTTTAGGCAGCCGACATGAGGCAAAACCGAGCGTGCGCATAGCCTTCTGTTGGAATCCGAGCAGCTGACGCTCAATCTCCAGGCGTTCCACTCCGCGACTTACGGTCTTACACATGGCAAGCACAATTTCGGGAGCCCCTTTGACATACAGAGTCTCGGCCTCACCATCCGGGTCAGCGACAAGCGTCGCCATATATTTCCTCTCTGTAGAGAAGGGCAATTCTCCGACTATCGTAGCTCCATCACGCAAAGCCTTATAGTCCACGCCGTTGTCATGCAGCCATAGAAGCAGAGCCCCTTCTGTAGGATTTCCAAGAACCGACGGCCTCCCAGGGGTTGAAAAATCAAGTTGAGCGGTAGAATTAATGGCTATCGCGGTCTCTATCTCCCGGCTCTCGGCACTTCCATCCAGTTTTTGCTCCGGAAGTCCATAAAAATCAGTTTCCGCAACCCGCATCTGATTCTGTGTCAACGTACCGGTTTTATCAGTACATATAACAGTAGTGGCTCCCATAGTCTCGCAGGCATGCATTTTCCGTACAAGATTATTCGTGCGCAACATCCTGCGCATACTATAGGCGAGACTCAGAGTCACAGCCATTGGCAGTCCCTCAGGCACGGAAACGACCACAAGAGTCACGGCAATCATTATCGTCTGGAGGAAATAGGCGATGAAATGCAACCAGTCAAAACCAGGTGTATTCATAAGATACATGACTATGCGCCCGGCCACGACCGCACCACCTATTATATAACTGCCCTTGGTCACCATGGCACCAAGACGCTCAAGTTGCTCGGTCAACGGGGTCTTTGTCCCGTCGTCGATATGTGCGGCCTCATATACCTTACCGTTCTCAGTGGCATCGCCGACGGCAAAGACACGGGCCAGTCCATGACCTTCCATCACCCTCGTTCCGCGCATCACATGGTCTGATGGAAATGTAGCTTCCGAATCAAAATGCTTTGGGTCAGTGGTCTTAGAAGCCAATGGCTCTCCGGTAAGAGTCGATTCGTCGACATTGAGCGAAGTGGCCTCAAGCAGAGTTGCATCTGCCGGTATCTCCTCCCCGGTATTCAGAATCAAGATGTCGCCCACTACTACATCCCGCTTAGGAACCTGCGTGGGATTGCCGTCGCGAATCACCTCGACGGGCTCATCGTCATTTACCTTGTTGAGAATCTTGAACTCATCCTCAGCGCGCTTCTCGAAATAAAACGAAAGGCCTGTGGCAAGGATTATCGCCATAAATATCCCTACAGGCTCGAAAAACACTGTCGCACCCTGGTCAAGCCCTACATACTCATAAATGGAAATCAGCACAGAGAGCACTCCGGCCATCATAAGCACTATGATAAGCGGGTCCTTAAATTTATCCAAAAACAGTTTCCAAAGTGATTCCTCTGCCGGTGGAGTAAGCACATTTGTTCCGTGTAAACGGCGGCTCTCCTCCACTTCTGCAGGCGACAAGCCTCTCAATTCCGATGAGTTCTGTTTCATAAAGACTGAAAAATAACGGGCACAAAATTAATATTAAAACGCCTAAGAGCCAAAAAGGCTTTATTAAGAAAATATTAAATGTCGCATCTACAATGCATCCGCGCAAAAAAGTCAGAGCGGAGTAGACCGTAACCGGGATTTTTTTGTTATCTTTGTAGCCAGACAATTCTAATTAATTATTAACCAAAATAACCTCTTAACTAATATGACAAGTTATAAGGAATTAGGTCTTGTGAACACCAAAGAGATGTTCGCAAAGGCCATCAAGGGTGGTTATGCAATTCCTGCGTTCAACTTCAACAACATGGAGCAGCTCCAGGCTATCATCAAGGCCGCTGCTGAGGAAAAATCGCCCGTAATCCTTCAGGTTTCAAAGGGTGCCCGCAACTATGCTAACCCCATCCTTCTCCGTTACATGGCACAAGGCGCAGTGGAATATGCCAAGAGCCTCGGTTGGGAACATCCCCAGATTGTGCTCCACCTCGACCACGGTGACAGCTTCGAGCTCTGCAAGGACTGCATCGAACATGGCTTCTCTTCTGTCATGATTGACGGTTCTCACCTCCCCTATGAGGAAAACGTTGCCCTCACAAAGAAAGTATGTGACTACGCTCACCAGTATGACGTCACCGTTGAAGGCGAGCTCGGCGTGCTCGCAGGCGTTGAGGACGAAGTTTCATCTGACCACCACACCTATACCGACCCCGAAGAAGTTATCGACTTCGCAACCCGCACAAGCGTTGATTCTCTTGCAATCTCAATCGGCACATCTCACGGCGCATACAAATTCAAGCCCGAACAGTGCACACGCGACGCCAACGGCCGTCTCGTTCCCCCGCCACTGGCTTTCAACGTGCTTGACGCTGTAATGGAGAAACTCCCCGGCTTCCCCATCGTGCTCCATGGTTCAAGCTCGGTTCCCCAGGAATACGTTGACGAAATCAACGAATACGGCGGCAAACTTCCCGACGCGATCGGTATCCCCGAAGAAGAACTCCGCAAGGCAGCCAAGAGCGCAGTATGCAAAATCAATATTGACTCCGACAGCCGTCTCGCCATGACAGCGGCAGTCCGTAAAGTGCTTGCAACCAAGCCCGCCGAATTCGACCCCCGCAAATACCTCGGTCCGGCCCGCGACGAAATGGAAAAACTCTACAAACACAAAATCGTCGCCGTCCTCGGCTCAAACGGAAAAGCGGAATAATAGCCTTATTTAAAAACTCAAATATAGCCTCCTCTTAAGGGCACAAAAATCAAGGAGTTAAGCAATCAGCATTTAACTCCTTGATTCTTTTATGGATTTTTATCTTTTCATACAACGAGAATCAAAAACTGAATAATCGGTACTAATGTCACGTGTGTATGTTATCATATAAAAAAATACCTAACACAAAAAGCACTCAGGAACTTCGCCTGAAATATCTTTAAAATTGTAAAATCGGATTTTATCACTTTTCTTAAAAGACGCGTCGGATACAATTTGGTTTATATCCTCTTCAGATTCAATATGAATCTCAATAATACGATAGTTTGAATTCAGTTTTTCTTCTGTTGATTTATGCTTAACGTATATTTCTATAAGAATGGGAGATACATTATTAGACTGGTGGGAAATAACTAAATCTGCTCTGTATTTATCAATTGTCACTTCTTCTTTACAAAGGTTATAGCGTTTTTTGAGGTCATAGTTTGTCGGAGCCATAGTGCAAGGTTGATTCATTCCTAATTGGCATTTGGCAGTATCACATGTCGACCGTGGGAACACTATAGTGAATTGTGAAGATTCATTAAAACATTCGCATATACGTTTCTTCGCAACTTTATGTAGATATGTTTCATATGAACAATCTCCGAGATTACCCTTGTGAGCAAAATGCCACCGTCGTATATTTCCTTGTCGTGGAATCAGGGCTTCACCACAACAAGGACAATAGTAATCATTCCCTTTTATCGCATCTTGGACATTAATTAAATGCGATTCCTTATCCATCGAATAGGAATAATCCTGTTTTGCTCTCATATCAAATGTCAACTAAATCAATTTTTTTGCCCAAAGAAGCGGCTATTTTTGACAATATATCTATACCAACCGAATATTTACCGTTCTCAATCCTACTTAAATTAGCGGCATCTATCCCAGCTAATTTAGCAAGGTCACGAGCTTCAATGCCTCGTTCATCCCTTATTTGACGTATGCGGTTGCCAATTCGAGTTCGCTCACATTGCCTATCACCGGAACTCATACCCATAAAAGAGATGCCATTCAATATCGCATCTCTCCAAATATTGTTTATCATGAGTTCTTTGTCATTGGAATAATTTTTGTCAAAAATTGCTTCTATGATATGAAGTTCATAGTTTCGTGTTTCTTGACTTATATATCTGCCAACTTGACATAACACTTGGAACACCTCTCCGTCTGGAGCTGTAACCTCAACTATCTTAGAATCTATAATCCTGGCTTTAGTCTTAAACTCTGTTTCTAAAAATTTTTTAAGTTCTTTATTCATATTTAAATGCCGTATTTAAAGTGTTGCCGCCACTTTTAAAAATTAAAACATGGCAAAGTTAAGATTATAATTTTAAATTGGCAAATATATCAATTATGGATTTATAGATATATATTGAACTTATGGATTGTGACGAGCACTCCTTATGTCGAACGCGCCTTAATTAGGTGCCTTTCACAAAAATTTGAGTATTGTAGGGATACTATTCTTGAAAAAATTCCTAACTTCGCATTATAAACAATATAACAAGTTTTTCAATCCGATATGGGACAGATGTCATGGGACAGGCTTATCAATGACAAGCGCTTTGGGCTGGAACACTATCACGACCCGAAAAAGGGGTCACGCAGTGATTTCCAGCGCGATTTTGACCGCCTGGTGTTTTCATCTCCATTCCGACGCCTGCAGAACAAGACCCAGGTATTTCCATTGCCGGGAAGCATATTTGTCCACAACCGATTGACCCACAGCATGGAAGTGGCATGCGTAGGCCGTTCCATGGCAGGAGAGATTGCAGGCATTTTGAAAAAGAAATATGCCGATGAGCCGTGGGTGACGAAACTCGACTCTATCGATGAGATTGTGGCCGCAGCTTGCCTCGCTCATGACCTTGGAAACCCGCCGTTCGGCCATTCGGGGGAAAAGGCCATAGGCTCATATTTCAGCGAAGGAGCCGGGCGCGCCCTGCAATCAGAACTGACGGAAAGACAATGGTCGGACCTCTGCCACTTCGAAGGCAATGCCAATGCCTTCCGGCTCCTGACCCACCGCTTCAACGGGCGGCGTCCGGGAGGATTCGCAATGACCTACTCCACCCTCGCATCGATAGTGAAATATCCCTTCGATTCCTCACTTGCGGGCTCTCATGGCAAATTCGGTTTTTTCACCTCTGAGGAGGAAGATTTCAAAAAAGTAGCCGAAGAGCTTGGCATGCTACGGATTAAAGAAAACAATGGCGACAGCGTCAGATACGCCCGCCATCCTTTAGTCTATATCGTAGAGGCTGCCGACGATATCTGCTATGAGATAATGGACATCGAGGACGCACACAAACTCAAGATACTTTCCACTGAAGAAGTCCTTCCTCTGTTTCTTGGATATTTTGATGATGCACGCCGGTCCCACATAAGCCGTGTCATGGATGGGGTCGACGATCCTAACGAAAAAATAGTCTATCTTCGCTCATGCATAATAGGCGCGCTCGTCAACCGCTGTGCGGAAGCCTTTGTGGAACATGAGGAGGAAATACTCAGCGGTAGCTTCAAAGGTTCACTGCTTGACCATATTTCACCGCTCGAACGTCAGGGATATCGCGATTGTGAGGCTCTTTCGTGGAAAAAAATTTATTGCGCGAGTGATGTCGTCGACATCGAACTCGCAGGAACACGCATAATCTCCTTCCTCATAGATGAACTCGTAAAGGCAGTACGCAATCCGGAGCTCAACTACTCGCGCCTGCTTCTGTCGAAAGTCCCTGAACAATATGAAATCAACTCACCGGGGCTATATGGAAAAATCCAGGCCGTCCTCGACCACATATCCGGCATGACCGATGTCTATGCGCTTGACCTTTACCGTAAGCTAAACGGAATGAGTCTAAAAATCAACAACTGACAAAATGAGAACAAGTATCTTTAAAATATTCCTATCTTTATTATTAGCTGTCTCAATCGGACTGCCTCTTGAAGCCATTACGGTAGACGAGGTGCCCAATGTCCACGTCAGGGACCGCAACCAATATGTATCCAATCCGTCCGGCATACTTTCCCCTTCGGCTGTCAGCCAACTGAACAATCAAATAGGAGCGCTTTGGACTGACACATCCGTGGAACTTGTAGTGGTAGCGGTCGATGAAGTCGATTCATCAATGACTCCTGAGGAATTCGCGACCAAGTTGTTCGAAAAATGGGGTATCGGAAAAAGCGACAAGGACAACGGAGTGCTCCTGCTTCTTTCCCGCGACGATAATGCAGCGATAATCCGCACGGGTTATGGCGTTGAGGGAGCACTCCCCGACATAATCGCAGGACGTATCATCCGCAACGGAATGTTCCCTCTCTACCGCGAAGGGAAATTCGATGATGGCACTATCGCAGGGGTCGAAATGATAAGCCGGGTGCTCCGCGACCCCAAACTGGCGGAAGAACTCAAATCAAAGTATGCCAACGACTCCCGCCGCCAGACTGAAGACGACCTCTCAGGGACGGAGCTCTTCAACATGTATCTCGGATTCGCAGCGGTTATAGCAGTCGCGCTCCTTATTTTTGCCATATACACCATAAGCTCCACAGGAAAACTCGACGACGTGCAACGCTACCGTGCGCTTGAAAAATACAGCACGCTTATGCTGTTCAGCGTATTCCTCACACTTGGAATGGCCCTCCCCGCCTATCTCATACTCATCTATAAGATGAAACGCATACGCCGTCACAAAAGGGCATGCCCCCACTGCGGCACAAATATGGAATTGATTGACGAGGAACACGACAACGACTATCTCACTCCCGCACAGGATACGGAGGAAAAAATAAATTCAATAGACTATGACGTATGGCATTGCCCCAAATGTCATCAGACCGAGATTCTACCCTATATAAACCGCGAATCGAACTACACGGTCTGCGACCGCTGCGGAGCCCGTGCCATGTCAATAGTTGACCGACGCACACTGCGGCAACCGACTGTAAATTCAGAAGGCGAAGGCGTGGATATCTACATCTGCAAGAACTGCGGCAATCAAAATAACAAACGTTTCCGTATTCCGAAAAAGCCTGACCCGACAGCTGCTGTTGCAGCCGGAGCGATACTCGGCAGCGCCTTAGGACGCGGAGGCGGAGGTGGAGGCTTCTCAGGAGGCTCGTTCGGAGGAGGAATGACCGGAGGCGGAGGTGCCGGCGGAAGATGGTAGCGCTATTCATCACATCCCTGGCTGATTTCCTGTGTGGATATCCCCTGTTCATATTACTTATCGGAGGGGGATTTTTCCTGCTGTGCTACTCGGGATTTGCTTCCATACGCCATCTTCCCGACGCGCTGCGCGAACTTCGGAGCAAGCAGTCGAGGGATTCGGGCCAACAGATATCATCTGTGCAGGCGCTTGCCTCTGTCGTGGCGGCGACCGTCGGTATGGGTAACATTGCGGGCGTGGCCATAGCATTGGTCATGGGAGGTTCGGGAGCCATATTCTGGATGTGGGTGAGCGCGATAGTCGGGATGTCGACCAAACTCCATGAAGGAGTGCTCACTACAATCCACAAACACCGCATGCCCGACGGCTCAACCGCCGGAGGGACAATGTATATAATCGATAAAGGTCTCGGAGAGAAATGGCATTGGCTTGCCGTGACTTTTGCGATTGCAGGGATGCTCGGCACCCTCTGTATCATGAATGCCAATCAACTTACAGAGGCGATTGTCTCCACATTCACCACTCCTCAGTGGCTCGGAAATTCAAGTCTCATCCATCCTGTGGCAGAATCGCTCGGATGGAGCCATGAAACCGTCTTCCGTCTGTTTGTAGGACTGGGAATAGCAACCCTGGTAACGCTCGTGGTCATAGGGGGTATACGCCGTATCGCTAAAGTGGCGCAATGGCTCGTCCCATTTATGGTTGGCATATACTTCCTCCTGGTGTTCTACATCATAATCACACACATTTCAGAAGTCCCGGGAGTTTTTAAGACTATCTTTTCCGAAGCCTTCAATCTGCGTGCGGGCTGGGGAGCATTGGCAGGAATAGCTATCATAGGAGCCAGGAGGGCGGCTCTTGTCAATGACGCCGGCGTCGGCACTGCGACCATCATGCATGGAGCCTCATCAAATCCTTCACCCCTCCGCGAAGGATTGATTGCCATGCTTGGCCCGAGCATAGACTCCGGATTAGTATGCACACTGACGGCACTCGCGCTGTTGCTTTGCGGTGACATACAGGCTGTAGAGGGCATAAAAGGCCTTGACGTAGCGATGAAAGCCTTCGGCAATGCCGTGCCTATGGGAGAATTCCTTCTTATGATTATAGTGCTGTGCTTCTCCCTGTCGTCAATGTTCAGCTATAGTTTCTATGGCAACCGCTGTGCAGCCTATCTGTTCGGAGAGCGACGGGCAAGATGGTATACATGGTTCTTTATCGCCACATTAGTGATATTCGCAGTGATGCCACTCGGCATAGCTATCGGATTCTGCGACCTTTTCTATGCGCTGATGGCCTTCCCGACGATGATTACCCTCCTGCTGCTCCGCCGTCAGGTCAAGGAACAAATCAGTTCAGCCATGACAGACTATCTGGAATCAACGACCTGAAGAATCAGATACAACAGATAGATACAAAATACACACAATGAAAAAGAGAACAAAAATCTAAATTCCGGGAAGAGAAGAAACACCTCCGAAAATAAACGGACTTTCATACTCCAAGAAGCTGTCTAAATTTTTATCCTGCATTTTAGAAACAGTTTCTAAAGACAACAGGCTCCGCCCTCTTGAATCAGAGGGAGGAGCCGTTATTATTAAAGTTGGTTTCGCGGGATTAGCCGTTAACTTTCTTCATGTGAGCGATGAGGTCGAGCACCTTGTTAGAGTAGCCGATTTCATTGTCATACCAGCTTACAACCTTAACGAAAGTAGGAGTCAACTGGATACCTGCCTTTGCGTCGAAGATAGAAGTGAGGGGGCAACCGAGGAAGTCGCTTGAAACGACTGCATCTTCAGTATAACCGAGGATACCCTTGAGTTCGCCTTCAGAAGCTTCCTTCATTGCAGCGCAGATTTCTTCGTAAGAAGTCGGTTTTGCGAGGTTGACAGTAAGGTCAACTACAGAAACGTCAAGAGTGGGGACACGCATTGACATACCGGTAAGCTTACCGTTGAGTTCGGGAATAACTTTACCTACAGCCTTTGCAGCACCGGTAGAAGAGGGGATGATGTTGCCGGAAGCGGCACGGCCACCACGCCAGTCCTTCATTGAGGGACCGTCGACAGTCTTCTGAGTTGCAGTTGTAGAGTGAACGGTAGTCATGAGGCCTTCAACCACGCCAAACTTATCGTTGAGCACCTTGGTGATAGGAGCGAGACAGTTAGTGGTGCAAGAAGCGTTAGAAACGAACTGTGTACCCTTAACGTAGCTGTCCTGGTTAACACCGCATACGAACATGGGGGTGTCGTCCTTTGAAGGAGCTGACATAACCACATATTTTGCACCGGCATCGAGGTGAGCCTGAGCCTTTTCTTTTGTAAGGAAGAGACCGGTTGACTCAACAACGTATTCTGCGCCTACTGCACCCCAACCGATTTCAGCGGGATTCTTGCAAGCGGTAACGCGGATAGCCTTGCCATTGACAATGAGGAGGCTCTTCTCAACGTCACATTCTACAGTGCCGTCAAAGCGACCGTGCATTGTGTCATACTTGAGCATGTAAGCCATGTAGTCAACGGGAAGAAGGTCGTTGATAGCGACTACTTCGATGTCATCGCGCTTGGTTGAAGCACGGAATACGAACCGACCGATACGGCCAAAACCATTAATACCTATTTTTGTCATAATTCTTATAAAAAAATTGGGTTATGATATTTATCCTATTGAAAAAGTTGAAACGACGGTTGTTTTTACATAGATAATCCACCCTCTTTTCCAGAGAGAGAACATCTCTAAAAAGCGCTACAAAGTTAGTACTATTTTTTGAATTTTCGGTAGCACATACCTAAATAATATTGGCATTTTTCACACGATTTTTTATAAAAAAGCTAAATAAAGCTGGCATTTAATGGAAATAAGATATATTTTTCATATTTTTGCGGATAACATACAATTACAAACCATCCAGTTTTATTCAAAATCAAAATGGCTATCATCAAAGAATTTAAGGAATTTGCCATGCGTGGCAATGTGATTGACATGGCTGTCGGTGTTGTTATCGGCGCCGCTTTCGGCAAGATAATATCATCGCTTGTCGACGACATCATCATGCCCCTTGTCGGGGTTGCAACCGGTGGCATAAATTTCACCGACTATAAATGGGTGATTCAGCAGGCTGTAATTGACGGTTCCACCCAGGAGGTGTTGAAACCGGAGGTGACAATGAACTGGGGCTCATGGATTCAGACCATTGTCGACTTCCTCATCGTAGCCTTCTGCATATTCATCGCTATCAAGGCTATCAATCAGCTGAAACGCAAGGAAGCAGAACCGGAACCTGCCCCCGAAGCGCCTGCCGAACCGACAAAAGAAGAAGTGCTGCTTACTGAGATACGCGACCTTCTGAAAGAAAAGAAATAATATTATGCTCCGACATCGGCCATCAAAACACGGGATGGTTAAATGCCGGAGCGTTTCAAAAAGCATAGCAATCCATTCACAACCTTAAATTCCATCATGAAATCCATCAGACCACTGCTTGGAATCGCCTTAGCATTTTTAGCTGCAACAGCCTTGGCAGATTCCAAAGTCACGACCGTTATTGACGGCCGGCAGATTCCGAAAGACCTTACAAAACTTACATTCAGCGACAAGACAGTCACGCTGACATTCAGCGATAATTCAACCGAAATCGCCGACATGAGCCTCGTGTCAATCACCATTGACCACTCAAGTCAATCTGCAATCACCGAAGTAATAGCTGACCCGAAAAAAGCTACGGGAGTCTACAATCTCAAAGGGCAATACCTGGGTGAATCGCCCAAGAATCTCCAATCAGGCTTCTATATTGTAAACGGCGAAAAAATCTATGTGAAATGAAATCCATCGCTTTAAACATAAGGGGCCTTGTAAGCCTATTGGTCTCTATCCTTTCCATCCAGGCATTTGCATCATCGTGGGATTTCTCCACCCTGTCTGACAATGACAGGACAAATCTCAATGCCGACCTTTCGTCATGGAGTTTCGACAGCGCAAAAAACCGTTGGGGCAATCTGAATACAATCTCCAATGCACCTCTCACGGCAAACGGCCATGAGCTCGCCTTCGCCAAAGGGCTGCTCTTCACGGCAACTGCTGCCGACGAAATACGCATCGACCCTCAGACAAAATGCCTGACACTCAACAAGTCCACCGCAAGGGTTACAATTCCAAAACTGACCGCCGGCCATACGGTTTCCATTGTCACGAAATGCTCAAGCAAGGACGTGGCGCGAACACTTGAAGTGGCGAACCTTACCATTGTGTCCGGCTTCGAACCCTCAAAAAGCGGAGACGGCAACAAGACGCGCATTGCAACCGTCATATCTGATGGCGATGTGACTTTCAATGCTACCGGAGGGATGTATATCTATTCAATAACTGTGTCCGACGGAAATGGAGGCAATGACAACCCCGGCAGCGAGACTTCCGACCATTCCGTAAAAATGAATCCTCTCGCCAACCAGATGCTCCTCCGGACCACCGGTGGTGACCTTAAATACTACAACACATCCGACCTCTCGGAAGTCGACATCGATAAAACCACAGGCACGGTAACAGTCACTCCTAAAGAGGGCGATTGGAGTGATGTATTCCAAAAGAATATCTCTGCAATCAACTTCGCAAAGGCTCCGACTTCCGGCTCCGAAGGAGAAATAACCAACCGTGGCGTCAACATCACGGAAGCCAAGGGCTGGCTTGAATCATGCTATGCCAAATGGGATATACTTGAAGGCGCAAGCTCATACCGTGTATATATAAAAGGTGGGAAATATATTGAATATACCCCTATTGACCGTGAACTAGTGAGAAACTATGGTACTTATGGCCGCGCCGATATGGTAGGATTGCCACAAGGTTCATATACGATGAGAATTGTGCCGGTAATCAACGGCATCGAGAATATCGAACAGGCATCGGAAGCCTCAAATCTTGACGTACGTCCTTACGACCGCAGCGGTTTCGCCTTCCATAACTACAGCGGAATAGGAGCTTACAAGGATAATGGAGAGCTGAAAGATGATGCCGATGTGATATATGTAACAGCCGAAACCGCCAAGACCGTGAAATGTACCATCTTCTACGACAAGGCGGAAAAAGAATTCACTGGTCTTCAAGCCATATTGGATGCCCTGCAGAAAGGCACCGCAAAAAGGCCTATCGCCATACGCATCATCGGCTGCATAAAGGACAGCGACATGGACGGCTTTTCGTCTAAGGCCGAAGGCATACAGATAAAAGGCAGGAACAACTACTCCCCTATCAATGTGACCATCGAAGGAATTGGGGATGATGCCACGACATGGGGCTTCGGATTCCTGATAAGGAACTGTTCCTCCGTTGAGTTCCGCAATTTCGCCAATATGCTCTGTATGGACGATGCCCTGTCATTCGACACCGCCAATTCCCATTGCTGGATTCACCATATGGATTTCTTCTATGGCAACACTGGCGGTGACTCCGACCAGGCCAAGGGAGACGGCACGGTAGACCTTAAAGGCCATAGCCGATATATGACGATAGCTTACAACCGTTTTTGGGACTGCGGCAAGACATCCCTTTGCGGCATGAAATCAGAATCCGAGGAGGATTATGTCGACTACCACCATAACTGGTTTGACCACAGCGACTCCCGCCATCCACGCGTACGCACCATGACAGTCCATGTGTGGAACAACTATTATGACGGCGTTGCGAAATACGGCGTCGGCGCCACAATGGGGTCAAGTATTTTTGTGGAAAACAACTTCTATCGCCATACCAAAGACCCGATGATGATTTCGATGCAGGGCACAGATGCCAAAGGCAGCGGAACATTTTCGGGAGAAAATGGAGGGATGGTGAAGAGTTTCGGCAACGTATATGCAGAGAAAGGGTCAAGCAGCAACTACACTGTCATTACCCACCACAGCAGCCCTACAGACTTCGATTGCTATGAAGCTTCAAGCCGTGATGAGAAAGTGCCATCCGACTATGTGACAAAGGCAGGAGCGACAGCCTACAACAATTTCGATACCCATCCCGAGCTTATGCACAGCTACAAGCCATCCGACGCCACGGAGATTCCGTCAATCGTATGCGGTTATTACGGCGCGGGGCGTCTTAACAAAGGTGATTTCAAATGGGATTTTGACTATAGGGATGCCGACACGGACTATAATGTGATTAAAGAACTTAAAACGGCTCTCCAGGCTTACAAGTCAGAACTTGTAGGGATATTTGAATAGAACGTAATCCTCAAGAAAAAAGAACTCAGCGGTTTCCCTTCATAGAAAACCGCTGAGCTCTTTTTTATTTTGAAATCTACGCCCTTATAGAACGCAGATGTCAGAAACTGTTTAATATGCAAACATCGGATATGGCTGCATGGTATCGTTAACCTTAGCGCGTACGGCAGCGATATTCTCGGCACTCTCGGGATTGCGGAGAACAGCGTCGATGAGCTCGGCAATTTCAAGCATCAACGGCTCCTTGGCACCACGGGTGGTAATGGCAGGGGTACCGAGGCGTATGCCTGATGTCTGGAATGGACTGCGTGAATCAAAAGGCACCATATTCTTATTGGCTGTGATATCAGCTTCCACAAGAGCCTTCTCGGCGACCTTTCCGGTCAAATCGGGGAACTTAGAGCGTAAATCAACGAGGATACAGTGGTTTTCCGTACCACCCGACACTATGTCATAGCCCATATCGACCAATGCAGCGGCAAGCGTAGCGGCATTTTTCTTCACCTGTAACTGATATTCACGGAATTCAGGCTGCAAAGCCTCCCCAAAAGCCACAGCCTTAGCGGCTATTACATGTTCGAGAGGACCACCCTGCACTCCGGGGAACACAGCCGAGTCAAGCAACTGCGACATCATCTTGACAACACCCTTCGGAGTAGTTTTGCCCCATGGGTTCTCAAAATCCTTGCCCATCATAATCACACCGCCACGGGGACCGCGTAGGGTCTTATGAGTGGTGGAGGTCACTATATGGGCATACTTCACGGGATTGTCGAGAAGGCCTGCGGCTATAAGGCCTGCGGGATGGGCCATGTCTACCATGAAGATAGCGCCGATTTCGTCAGCAAGACGGCGCATGCGGGCATAGTCCCACTCACGGCTATAGGCACTTGCTCCGCCTATAATCAGGCGCGGACGCTCACGACGCGCCACTTCCTCCATCTGTTCGTAGTCCACACGCCCGGTCTCACGGTCAACGTTATATTCGAGGGCATGGAACACGAGACCTGAAAAATTCACAGGACTCCCGTGTGAGAGGTGGCCTCCGTGAGAGAGATTCAGCCCGAGGAACTTGTCGCCGGGATTGAGGCAGGCCATAAACACAGCCATGTTTGCCTGGGCTCCTGAGTGAGGCTGCACATTGGCCCATTCGGCACCGAAAAGCTGTTTGAGACGGTCAATGGCGATTCTTTCAGCCTCATCGACCACTTCGCAACCGCCATAATAGCGATGGCCGGGATAGCCTTCGGCATATTTGTTTGTGAGACACGACCCCATGGCGCGCATCACCTGGTCACTGACGAAGTTTTCGGAAGCGATAAGTTCGATTCCTTTTTTCTGGCGCAGATGCTCGCGCTCGATAATGTCAAAGATTACTTTGTCCTCTTTCATTATATATTAATTATATGTGTGGTTTCTATTTCTTTTTCACACTCCAGCCAAACTTTCCGATTTCTTCGCCCTGCGCGAAGTAATGCCCGTGTGAATAGTTTATAAGTCCTGCTTTTGATAGGTCAAAAGCCTTGGTCTCAGGGTCTATAAGCGATTCTTCGGCAAGCACGTTGACCACATCGGCTATGAACATATCATGGCTTCCGAGTTTCACTATCTCCTTCACCCTGCACTCTATGCACAGAGGCGATTCCGCTATATACGGACAGGCTACTTTCTCCCCCTTTACAGGAGTCAGCCCCGTCTCGCGCCACTTGTCGTAGTCGCGACCAGAACGGACTCCGGCCCAGTCGGTCGCACGCGCCATAGCCTCTGTAGTCAGATTGATGGTGAATTCCATCCTCTCCTTTATAAGGGAATAGGAGAAACGCTCGGGCCGCACCGATATATAACACATCGGAGGATTGGTGCACAGCGTGCCGGTCCATGCGACAGTGAAAATATTACTATGGCTTTCCGTTCCACAGCTGACGAGCACGGCAGGCAGTGGATAAATCATCGTACCGGGTTTCCAGGAGGTCTTCATCTTCAGTCCGCTGTAAGGAACTATATTATTTTCGCATCAATACTTTTCACTACCTGAGAGCAATAATGGCACGAGATGGTGACATCCTTATTGTCGATTACATGAAATTTCGTGCGCATAGGCTCGTTGTTGGTAATGCATTTCGGATTCCCGCATTTCACAATCCCGATTATGGTATCGGGAAGTGTCACAGGGAATTTTTCCACGACCTCATAGTCACGTATGATATTGACCACTGCGGTAGGAGCGATAAGAGCAATCCTGTTGAGTGTCGATTCAGGGAAAAACACATCGGCCACTTTGATAATCCCCTTCTTACCGAGTTTCTTACTGTCGAGATTGTTACCGATGGTCACGGCCCCCTCAAGCTTTTCAATGCCCAGTATTTTCACAGCCTTGAAGAGCGACATCGAGGGAATATGGTCAATCACCGTACCGTTTCGGAGAGCGGCCACGGCGAGTTCCTGCTTTGATGATACTGTCATAGTCTTTGCTACTTTAAAAATTTCAGCTGTTAATCGTGATTCCAAGCGCACGGCATATGATTGCCTGACGGGCATAGAGGCCGTTACGCGCCTGCTCGAAATAATAGGCATGGGGGTTGTCGTCGACATCCTGCGCAATCTCGTTGACCCTTGGCAGGGGATGAAGGATGCGCATGTTTTCCCGCGCCCCACTCAGCATGGAATTGTTGAGGTTATACAGGTCCTTCACGCGTTCATATTCCATTATATCGGCGAATCGCTCACGCTGCACGCGTGTCATATAGATTATATCACTGCTGTTTATGACCTCAGGCGAGAAATCGCGGTGCTCGGTATAGCGTATGCCATTCTCATCACAGAAAATCTTATATTCCATCGGCATCCCGAGTTCCTGGCATGCCACGAAGCGGAATGTAGGATTGAAATATCTCATTGCCATGAGGAGCGAATGAACCGTACGTCCATATTTAAGGTCGCCTACAAGAGTTATAGTGAGGTTCTCGAGAGTTCCCTGGGTCTTGTAGATGGAGTAAAGGTCGAGCATCGTCTGCGAGGGATGCTGGTTAGCGCCGTCACCGGCATTGATTACCGGGACATCCGTCACTTCCGACGCATAGCGCGCGGCTCCCTCCAGATAGTGACGCATCACAATGAGGTCTACATAATTGCTGACCATCTTTATGGTGTCTTTCAGGGTCTCACCCTTCGATGAACTTGTGGTATTGGCATCTGAAAAGCCTATTACACGACCTCCAAGACGGTTCACAGCCGTTTCAAAACTTAGGCGTGTGCGTGTGGAGGGTTCGAAAAACAGGGTTGCCACCACCTTTCCCTCCAACAGACGGCGGTTGGGATTTTCCTCGAAATGACGGGCGGTGTCGAGAAGGCTTAGAATCTCATCGCGGCCTATATCGCTTATTGACACAAGACTTTTGGTGTTCATTGCAGAGAAATGTTGAAATGCTTCGTGAGTTCACTGCACAAATTTACTCAATTTCCGTCTAATTCCGCGAGAGAATGTCAAAAAAAATTCCGACAGGCCTACCCGTTACTTCCTCAGCCGAGCTGCTGTTTCATCTCGCGGATTATAGCCACTGCCCGACGGTTTATAGTCAGGCCGATTGTCAGGCCGATTACCGCCCCCGCGATACAGCCATAGAGTGTATAATCGCCATACTCATTCCAGAAAGTAAGACACATGGAAAAAGCCAAAGGAATGGCGAGAGCAATCCCTATAGCCCTCTGACGCATACGGTCGCGATCTATTATGCAGACTGCAGTCATAGCCTCTTTCACAGTCATCTGCGAAAAATTAAGCCTTCTGATTTTCTTATACATGCGGAAATGCATCGCTCCGAGAAAAACAAAAAAACAGACTGCGAAAAAAGCGAGGGTCGGGGTTGCCGAAAAATATGGTATCATTATAATCAGACCGGCCATACACATTGCCATCAGTCCACGGCTTATGCCACTCAGACGGTCGCGCAGGGTCGATACCCGCCCCGACTCTACACGCGAGAGTATTTCTCTCACATTTTCGCCATGATAGGCCGGAGGGACATCCATGGAATTCCAATTGCTTTTCAGTTCATCTATATTCATTTGTCAGTCCTTGGGTTAAAATTTAATTCCGGCTACTCGTCGTTTGCATTGCTATCAACAAGGCGCTGTTTTATGCGCCTCAGACGGGTGGCCACATTATTGCGGGTGAAACCCGTAACCTCGGCTATCTCATCATAGCTTCTCTCGTCAAGCCACATTAATATAATGGCCTTGTCTAGTTTTCCAAGCCTGGATATCAACCGGTACATTTCACGCAGCTGTTCTCCATGTGTTCCGTCGTCAGCCTGAAGTTCCCCCGCCAGATCGAGCGAAGTCATCTCGGAAGCATGAGTGTTATGGCGACGGTAGAACGTGACGCAGGTATTGATAGCCGTACGATAGAGCCATGTCGACACCGAAGCATCGCCACGGAAGCTTCCGAGCCCCTCCCAGATATTGGCTAATATCTCCTGATAGAGGTCCTGGAAATGGTCGTGGTCAGTGGCATACATGTAGCACACCTTATAAATCAGCCGGCGGTTGTCGTTGACAATCGTCAGGAAACGTGATTCTTTTTCGCTCGTTGCCATTTTGCGAAGGATGCTACAGTAGCTTTCTCTCAGTTTGGTTAAACATGCTCTTTACTCCCTTAGACGTGTTTTTCCGAAAAAAGTTACATGCCTGTGAAACTTTTTGAATAAATTTGCGTCAAACAATGAAAAAAGCATCTAATTTCTCATAATTTTATGGACATTCTTCAAGTAGAAAACGTCAGTAAAGCCTACTCATCACATCTTGCGCTCAACGACGTCTCCCTCTCAATCCCTCAGGGCCAGGTCTACGGGCTTCTCGGCCCTAACGGCGCCGGGAAAACGACACTGATACGAATCATAAACCATATCACCGCCCCCGATTCAGGTCGGGTGCTATTCGAAGGCCATCAGCTCACGCAGGACGATGTGGCACACATCGGCTATCTCCCTGAAGAGCGCGGACTCTACAAAAAAATGAAAGTCGGCGAACAGGCGGTGTTTTTCGCACGTCTGAAAGGCCTGAGCCGACAGGACGCCGTCCGCGAGCTTCGCCGTTGGTTCGAACGCTTCGACATACTCTCGTGGTGGGATAAGAAAGTCGAGGAACTGTCAAAAGGCATGGCTCAGAAGGTGCAGTTTATAATCACGGTGCTCCACCGTCCCAAGCTTCTGATTTTCGACGAACCCTTCTCCGGTTTCGACCCAATTAACGCCCAGTTGCTTAAAGATGAAATCATCAAACTCAAAGACGATGGGTCGACGGTGATTTTCTCCACCCACAACATGTCGTCGGTAGAAGAAATCTGCGACAATATCACGCTGATTAACAAAAGTCGCAATATCCTGAGCGGCAACGTAGAGGAAATCCGACGCCAGTATTTCGGCAACCGCTATCAACTGACCTTCTCGGGCGACTCCCGCTCACTCATGGAGAGCCTTAGCCCAGTTGGCGGGGAATTCGAAATGGGCGAACCGGACGCTCAGGGACGCCTTCGCCTGAATTTCCACCTGAATGAAGACTCTACCCTCCGCGAAGCCATCTCGCTTGCAAACGAAGCCGTAGTGCTCGCCGGAATCAACGAAAGCATCGCGTCGATGAACGACATATTTATCCGCGCCGTCAAGGAAGACGAGGCTTCATGAACATAAGTTCCAGAGAAATAAACAGTCAAAAACCTCACATCAAGAAAACATAATGTCAAAAATCGGTATCGTAATAGAGCGTGAATACATGGAGCGCGTCAAGAAAAAAAGCTTCATAATCACCACAATCCTCATGCCATTGCTCATGCTTGTGCTGATGGCACTTCCCGCGCTTATAATGAACTTTGTCGACTCGTCGGCCACTACAATAGCCGTAATCGACAACACCGGCGTGATTCTGCCTCAGCTTAAGAGTGACGAACAGGTAACATTCCGGCCTGCCACCGACGCCACAGTCGATTCGGCCCTGACACGCGAGGGGATAGACGCGGTGCTCGTCATTCCCGCAAACATCATTGACAACAACAAGGCCGGCCTGAGATACTACACCAACGGGCCATCATCGATGTCTACGGAGAGCGCAATTACCTCGGAAGTAAATTCCATCATAGAATCCGAACGCCTCAAAGCCTACGACATAGGCAATATCAATGAAATTATCGAAAGCGTCAAGAGCGATGTCAGCATGACAACCGTCCGCGCCGACAAAGACAGCGAGGAAAGCAATTCATCGGCTTTCAGCTACGGAGTAGGTATAGCCATGACTTTTGTCCTCTATATGTTCCTGCTGATTTACGGACAGATGGTCATGACCTCGATTATAGAGGAAAAAGGCAACCGTGTGCTCGAAGTGGTAGTCTCGTCGGTCAAACCGGCACAGCTCATGATGGGCAAGATTATAGGTGTGGCCCTGGTGGCTGTTACACAGATTATAATATGGGGAGTGCTTCTCACAGTAATGTCAGCTTATCTGCTTCCTGCTCTAATGCCCGCTGATGCAATGGCAGATGTCGCAGCTGTCCAGGCAGGTAATTTCGATTCTGTAAGCGACAGCTCCTCTATCGAACTCATTCAGGCCGTGGGCATGCTTGGTGATGTAGGCAACATCATCACTCTCTTTGGGCTTATGACACTCTTCCTGATTGGCGGTTTCCTGCTTTACTCATCTATTTTTGCTGCAGTAGGTTCTTCTGTCGACAACATTCAGGATGCAAGCCAGCTCACATCGCTTGCAGTGTTCCCGATTATATTCGGACTGATATTCGCGATGGTAGCTGCGGCTGACCCGATGGGCAGTGTAGCCTTCTGGATGTCGATGTTCCCTCTGACCTCTCCGATGGTCATGGTGGCCCGTATCCCCTTCGGGATTCCTGCGTGGGAAATCATTCTTTCGCTTGCTCTTCTCGTGGTCGGATTCGTCTTCATGGTCTGGCTTGCCGGAAAAATCTACCGGGTGGGCATTTTCATGTATGGCAAAAAGCCGTCGATGAAAGAGCTTATCAGATGGGTACGCTACAAATAAGCGGATTCTTTGCAAATATACGAAAAATCGCTAAATTTGCGTTATTATAGTGAGAAGTCCCTTAAACTTTTGACGCGTTCGCGTGTCTAAACTATAAGTGATTGAATTAAAACGAACTCTCATTTCTCAGCATAATAACGATGAATTTCAAGCGATTTTTCACATTAATGTCAGCTGTTGCAGTAATGGCCGGAGCCGTATCGGCCCAGTCATACTACGACGATGATATCTACTACGATGCTTCTAAAGCCCCCAAACAGGCTCCAAAGCCAAAGCAGACCCGGGTCTACAATGGTGGGAACACCGTAATAGTGGCCAACTATCCTTCGGCCGACAGCTATGCGGGGACTGTCAACGGTACCCGTTCCATCAGCGTCGACGACTACAACCGTCGTGGCATCTTCGCCACAGACTCCCTATCGTCGGATACGACGGCTACTGATTTTGCCTACACACGCCGTATCGAGCAGTTCTACAATCCTGACGTCATTAACGCAACCGGCGATGAGGAACTGGCTCAGATATACTACATGCAGCCCGACCAGGTCAACATATACGTAAACACGCCCTCGTCTTATTGGGGATATGACTACTTCTATCCATATTCAGCATGGAACTATTCGCCATACTGGTACAACAATCCATGGCGATGGAACTCCGCTTGGTACTGGGGAACATGGTATGACCCCTATTGGGCATGGGGGCCTTCATGGAACTGGAACTGGGGTTGGGGACCCTCTTGGGGATGGGGACCGAGCTGGGGATGGGGATGGACTTATCCCTCCTGGGGATGGAGCCGTCCTTACAATCCGCGCCATCCCGGAGTAAATGGATACAGGCCCAACCGTCCCGGTGTCAGTGCAGGCACAGGCTCCCGTCCGGGTATCATCAACGGTGGACGCCATCAGGGCATCAATGCCAACCGTTATCCTACCTACAACGGTAATAACCGTCCGAGTGTCAATGTCGGTCGTCCGGGCATAAACGGTGGACGACCCGGAGTCAGCAGCGGCACTACCACCAACCGCCGTCCTACAGGAGTCAATGGCTCTACTTCGCGTCCGGGCATCAACAATAATAACGGCTACAACCGTCCGTCGAACAACAACAGCTACAACCGTCCGTCAACGACCAACGGTGGTCGCCACGGAAGCAGCTATAACAGCGGAAGCTTCGGTGGAAGTCGTGGCGGTGGCTACAGTGGCGGTGGCCGTTCATCAAGCGGCGGTCGCGGACGTCACTAAGCGCCTATAATCTCGCGGAGAGAACACCGTAAACATTATCCCGGTGTTCTCCCGCATTTCATATTTATCTCAACTATTATTCTTGGTATTGTCAAAAGGGAGCGATGATATGATTGTTTCGTTCTTCAGCTCCCGAAATAAAAACTCACGAATTTATGAACAACAAGGCTCTATTGGCAGGGATGCTCATGGTTCTTCCCTCGGCGATGATGGCACAGACAGCTCTCGACGCCTTCTCAATCTCCCAAAACGACCTTCGTGGCACCGCCCGTTTCATGTCGATGGGTGGCGCGTTCACTGCGCTCGGCGGAGATATCTCCACCCTCAATCAGAACCCGGGTGGCATAGGCGTATACCGCAGCAGCGACCTCTCGGCCACGCTCGACATCACACGCCATTCATCGGATTTCAATAGCGTAGGCGGCTCTACAAGCCATAGCTTTACTCGTGCGGCCTGCAACAACTTCGGATATATAGGCACCGTGAACCTCGGGTCAAACTCTGTGATGCCCTTCTTCAACTGGGGCGCGAGCTATTCAAGAGTGGCGTCATTCGACCGCCGCTACCGTGGCTCTTTAGGGAATATCGGAAGTTCCTATTCCAACTTCGTAGCCGACATTGCCAACCGTGGCAACGGAACGAACGGAGGTTACCGACCTAATGAGCTCCTTCAAACACAAGATTACAACCCATATCAGGATTCCTATACTCCATGGTCGAGTATCCTCGCCTTTAATTCATATCTCATAAATCCTGTATCACCAGGAGCAAACATGTATACCGGATTGATGGCATATGACAGTCAGGGCAATCCCGTATCCCCGGCATTGGCTGATGTAGATATCCAGGAAAAAGGCTATATCGACGAATACTCAATCAATTTCGGCGGCAATATCTCAAACACAGTCTATTGGGGTATCGGTTTCGGAATCACAGACCTCGACTACAAATCCGAATCATATTATTCCGAAAGCCTTGACAATGCTAATGTGCCTGACGAGGCAGGAACTTCTTATGTAAGAGGTGGCTCAGCAGATTTCACGCTCGGAAACTATAAGCATATCTGGGGCAGCGGCTTCAACTTCAAGGCCGGTGTGATTATCAAACCCATCAACGAATTCCGTATCGGAATCGCAATCCACACCCCGACCTATTATAACCTCTCCTATGAAGGAAGCGCCTCTTTAGGCTATCTATACCAATCAGACACCTATCCTCTTGAAAATCCGGAAAATCCTGGAAGCAAACGTAAAGTATACAGCGGTTCAGAAATCACAGACGACGGCTATCTTGACAACTTCGACTGGCAGTGCCGCACTCCCTGGAGATTGATGGTAGGCGTAGCTGGAGTCATAGGCGGACGGGCAATCCTCAGCGCCGACTATGAATATCGTGCGACAAACGACATCAAAGTTCTCGATTATGACGGCAATGAATGGTCAGACGTCACATCTGACGTGAAGACCTACTATAAGTCGACCAATATCCTGCGACTCGGCGCCGAGTACCGCCTCACACCTCAGTTCAGCCTGCGTGCCGGCTACATGTATGAGACATCGCCCGTACAGACCGATGTCATGCGCGGTTACAACGAGACCCCCAACGGCGTAGAGGCCACATATATGTATACTTCCGGCCCTGACGACACAGAAACTCTCCCGTCATATACCCTTGACAAGCAGACCCAGTATTTCACCTGCGGCCTCGGTTACCGCTACAAGAATTTCTACGCTGACGCAGCCTACGTGCATCGTCACCGCTCAAGCAAATTCTCAGCCTTCTCAAACTACAATGACATTGACGGCTACTTCAACGAAGCTCCTACCGCAAAGGTGACAGACGACAACAATTCATTTGTCCTCACAGTGGGCTTCCGTTTCTGAAACCATCCGGCAGAACTTTATCCAAATGGTTAAAAAATCAGGACTCCCCTCAAAAAGGAAAGCGGAGATTCCCGACAATATTGACCTCGACAATCCCGAATTCATCAAAACCTGGGAATTGTTGCAGCACACCAAACAGTCGATTTTTCTTACCGGTAAAGCCGGGACAGGAAAATCGACTTTCCTGCGCTATATCACAGCGCGCACCGAAAAGAAATTTGTTGTGCTTGCCCCTACCGGCATCGCGGCTGTCAATGTCGGAGGGCAGACGCTACATTCCTTTTTCCGTATACCGTTCAAGCCTATAGTGCCCGGCGACCCGGATTTCGCTCCGGACCGCATACGTCAGCGCATGAAATATCCCGGCTCGTTAGTGAAACTTCTCCGCGAGCTCGACCTTATAATAATTGATGAAATCTCCATGGTGAGAGCCGACATTATAGATTTCGTCGACCTTATCCTGCGCACCTATACCGGCAACCATCGCGAACCGTTTGGAGGGAAGCAATTGTTGCTCGTAGGAGATGTGTTCCAGCTCGAACCGGTGCTCACAGGCGACATGCGCGATATATTGCGGAAATTCTATAGCAATCCGTTTTTCTTTTCGGCCAGGGCTTTCAGCCACATACACCTCGTGCCGATAGAGCTCCGCAAGATATATCGCCAAAGCGAAGGAGCCTTCGTAGAACTCCTTGACCGTATACGCATAGGCGAAGCTACATCAGCCGACCTCGACCGGCTTAATACTCGCTGCCGCCCCTACGGCTCGTCTGCAACCGACGGCACTAATCGCTCCGAAGCGACAAAAACGGATTCCACAAACCAGCCCAAGCCGGTCATGACCCTCGCTTCGCGACGCGACATGGTTGACCATATCAATGAATCAAGACTGGAAGCCATCGACAGGCCACTGTTCAAATTCGTCGGTTCAATCAGAGGCGATTTCCCCGAAAATTCACTCCCGACAGACCTTGAACTATCGCTTAAAGAGGGAGCGCAGATAGTTTTCATAAAAAACTCACCTGACAGACTATGGGTAAACGGAACTATCGGCACCGTAGTGACCCTTACAAAAGACCTTATAGAGGTGGAACTCGAAAACGGGGAAATCCATGCCGTAGAACCCGAGAAATGGTCGAATATCCGCTATACATTCAACTCCAAGACCAATAAAATAAAGGAGGAAGAACTCGGAAGCTTCACCCAGTATCCCATAAAACTTGCCTGGGCACTTACCATACATAAAAGTCAAGGATTGACTTTCAACAATGTGGTAATCGACATCGGGCGCGGAGCCTTTACAGGCGGACAGATTTATGTAGCCCTCTCGCGATGCCGCAGTTTTGAAGGGCTCACACTGCGTTCCACCGTAGCCGAACGCGATATATTCGTCAACCCTGCCGTAGTACGGTTCAGTCGCTCGTTCAACGACCCTGTCCTAATAGACGGAGCCCTGCGCAAGGCTCATGCCGACGAATGTTTCCTGTCAGCAATCCGTCTCGCCGACAAGGGACAGCTCGCTGAAGCCTTCGACCGCTTCATTGAAGGGAACCGTTCGCGCAGCATGCTTGACAACGATGTGGCAATGCGCTTTGCACGCCGGAAGCTATCGATAATCGACCGTCTGCAAGACCGCATAAAAAATCTTGAAGAGAAAATTAAAACCGATGCCGTCCGTTTCCGTGATATGGCTTTTGAATACACCTCTATCGGCGACGACTGCCGGATGGACGACATGCCTATCCCCGCGATAGCCAACTACGACAAAGCTCTCGCACTTCTACCCGACCATGCAAAAGCCCTCTATGGAAGAGCCATCGCCTATATGTCGATTGACGACAACAGCCTTGCGATAGCTGATTTCGAAGACCTCCTGCATATCGAACCCGACAATTTTGATGCGCTTATCCGCATGGCGATGGCCTATTACCGACTTTCCGACATCCACAATGCCATGGACCGCTGCCTCATAGCTCTCGACCTTAGCGAAGCGAATGAATATCCGCGTCAGGCCTTGAGTTCACTCCATTCACTTCTTGGCGACCTATACGAGGCGTCAGGCGACAAATCATCCGCTCATCGCCACCGCCGGATAGCAGCCCGCCTCCGAAAATAATTCAATAATGTCACACGGCTTCACAAGAAAAAAAGTCGCAGTCCCCGAGGGATTGCGACCTGAATTTTTCCGATAGAATTGTTTTGCGGCTTATTCAGCGGCGGGTGCTTCTTCAGCAGCTTCCTCTGCGGGAGCGGCGGCAGCCTCAGCTTCGGCAGCGGCAGCAGCGGCTTCAGCTTTCTTCTTAGCCACAGCTTCGGCCTTAGCCTTGTTCTTAGCCACTTCTTCCTCAAGGCGAGCCTTTGCAGCGAGTTCACTCTTATCGGCCATATCGGCACGGAATTTATCGACTGACTGCTGCTTCTGAGCCTTCCAGGCATCGAAACGACGCTGAGCCTCAGCCTCATCAAACGCACCCTTCTTCACGCCACCCTGAAGGTGCTTCATGAGGAGGACACCCTCGTTAGAGAGAATAGTGCGTACGGTGTCGGTGGGCTGTGCGCCACAATTTACCCAATACAAAGCACGCTCGAAGTTCAAAGTTACTGTAGCAGGATTAGTGTTCGGATTATAAGAACCTATCCTTTCAATAAATCTACCATCTCGTGGTGCCCTGCTATCGGCGATAACAATAGGATAGAACGCATAGTTCTTACGACCATGACGTTGCAGTCTGATTTTTGTTGCCATTAATTATTTGTGATTTGTATTGATTAATTCGGGCGCAAAGTTACTGATTTTTCGCCAAATCGCCAACTTTATACTCATTCTATTATTAAGCAGCCTCGCATTAATTAATTTTATTTAACAAACATTCCCTCCATCGCAACAGCGAATTCATCTTCCAGGAGATATATTCGGACACATTCAGGATGCACCCGAGAGCATCCCAACTTTGAAAACCGGTATTAATATTAAAAAGATGGCTTGGGGACTCTGATTGATGACGACTATTTACAATTTCGGAGTTTACATTTGAAAGGAGCGGAGGTCGGCACCGCTATTCGCGGCCTACTCCCCTACCATCCCCCAAGCCATCCTGCGGGCATCTATCACAGATGTCACTAATGTGTGTCAGTATGAGTGACTATGGTCAATTCGAATGTGGGTTGCGCGGATGATAAAGCCATCCGCGATATTTCTTACCCATCGTGCGCACGATATTATGCCAGTATGCATCTTCCTCTCCAACCAGCAAATGAGGCAATGACGGGATTTCAGTCACAGCCCAGACATTTTTAAGCAACTCTTCGTCAAGCTGCTCTACACCCCACCCGCTGTAACCGAGGAAAAAGCGCAGATTTCCATCCGTGGGATATCCATCGTTGACAATGGAGAGCATCGTATCGAAATCACCGCCGATATATAGCCCCCGGCTCACCTCACGGGAATCAGGAATCAACTCGCCGAGAGTGTGCATGAAGTAGAGACGGTCGCACGACATCGGGCCACCACAATATATAGGTATCGGCACTGTCGATGTTACAGAGGGAAGAAGGTCCTGGAGTGTATAGCTCGTCCGGTTGTTGAGCACTATTCCCATCGCCGAACCCCTCGGTTCATAGTCAACGAGGCAAATCACGGCGTGATGAAAATAGCGCTCACGCAAAAACGGCTCCGCGACAAGCAGTGAGCCTGCGCGCGGGATACACCGTGTGCTGATGTCTATGTTAAAAAGCAGTGATTCGAAATCTATCATAGTTAAATCCTCCTACTCTCCAATGTGCAATATCGGGACTGAAATTATATCGTTGCTTATTGTGCGTTCTGTAGTTGCAGTTTTCCGCCCTATAAACTTACACCCCTAAATTAGTGCATTTTATCAAGAAAACGCAAGAAAAACTGTTAAAATTTCGCGCTGTACCCGCATTGGCTACAGCGCGATATATGTGGAAGTTAACAACCTTTTACCTATTCTTTTCTCCATGCTACACAGGTCAGCCCTGTGCTACACGAGCTCGGCAATCAAAGTTGCCGATGAGGAATCCACTACCCTCACCCTCACAGTGTCGCCTACGCGGAAATCGCCACGCGGAAACACGAGGGTCTTGTTCTGCTGGTTCCTACCGACGAACTGCTCTTTGGAACGCTTCGACACCCCTTCGACCAGGACATCGAATTCCTTGCCGACATCGCGGGCGTTGCTTTGACGCGAAAGTTCGTTCTGGAGGGCTATCATACGGTTGAGACGTTCTATCTTAACTTCCTCAGGGACATTGTCGGGCATAGTGCGGGCAGCGAGAGTGCCGGGGCGTTCTGAATACTTGAACATAAACGACGAATCGAACCCTACTTCACGCATAAGCGACAGAGTCTCTTCAAAATCCTCCTCACTCTCATCATGAAATCCCGTAAAAAGGTCGGTCGAGATGCCACAGTCGGGAATCATACTCCTTATGGCCGCTATACGCCCGAGATACCACTCGCGGGTATATTTCCTGTTCATTGATTTCAACACCCTGTCTGAACCGGACTGCACCGGAAGATGGATATGGTTACAGATATTATCCTTAGACGCAATCACGGCTATCGTCTCGTCGCTCATATCCTTGGGGTGTGAAGTGGTGAAGCGTATCCTCATCTCCGGCGCGGCATCAGCCACCATGCCAAGCAGAGTGGCAAAATCAATTTCACGGCCATCATCATCCACATAATGATAACTGTTGACATTCTGTCCGAGCAGGGTCGCCTCCTTGAATCCGCGCTGCCTCAGGTCGGCGAGTTCGGCAAGTATACTGCCCGCGCTTCGCGAACGCTCCCTCCCCCTTGTATACGGCACGATGCAATAGGAGCAGAAATTATTGCATCCGCGCATGATGCTGATAAATCCGGAGACAGTGTTTCCGGATATGCGCGCCGGGATTATGTCGCGATAGGTCTCGGTGGTGCTGAGTTCGACATTGACCGCCTTCTCTCCCGCCTCTACGGATGCGAAAAGGTTAGGCAGGTCGAGATACGAATCTGGGCCGGCCACAAGGTCTACACCGTGGTTTTCAATCAATTCCTCCCTGACGCGTTCGGCCATGCAACCGATCACACCTATTATCAGCCTAGGGGCGGTCTTGGGGCGTTTGCGGCGTAATGACGAGAGATAGGCCAGACGGGATATTATCTTCTGTTCGGCATTGTCACGGATAGAGCAGGTGTTGAGCAGGACGGCATCCGCATCCTCGACGGTGGATGTCATCTCATAGCCCACTGTCTCCATGACAGAAGCCACAACCTCGCTGTCGGCCACATTCATCTGACAGCCATAGGTCTCTATATGCAATTTGCGTGTTTTAGTCATATATCATCTTATTTGAGTGTCAGCCAATAATTAAGTTTCATTCTCTTGGCTGAGACCACAAGATTTTGTAAATTTGCAACAATCGAATTCATTTATATTCTCCACAAAAGTACGAAAATCCGCGCAATGGAAAAAATTATATTATTTCTCATAATCTTCGGCATCGGCTCCCTTTTTGAATATCTGAAAAAGATGAAAGAGAAGAAAGCCGGATTAGAAGGCATGGCAGACGCCCCTCTCCCCCACTCCCGCAAAATGCCCGGGAGAATGACGCCAATTGACGCAATGACCCATTCGGCTGCCGTCCCGGCACCGGAGTCAACAGCGAGGACCGTTTCCGCCCAACGGCCACAGCAAGCACGCAACACGACATTCCTTCCCGGAGAACGGCTGCGTAACATCAGCCATGACAACGACATCGCCGCCACCGAACCGCAGGAATCTCCGGCAATAGGCGCAATCACGGCATCAGACGCTCCCGACCCGGAACGCGAGGCCCATTTCCAGCACTGGCGGCAAGCAATAATCGACGCCGAAATCCTGCAAAGAAAATTTTAGATATTGCAGTTTCTTAATAAAATAACTACCTTTGCACGCGGATTTACAGGAATCCACATCCACTCCTCAATTATTTGAACCAAAGACCTTTCTTCCTCAATCCATTTAATTCAGAAAATAACAGAGAAGTTTATGAAATTCCCAATCATGACGCCCGAAGAGGCTGCTGATTTGTTTTTCCACGACGCCAAATGCGGATTCTCGGGTTTCACCGCCCCCGGCGCGCCCAAAGTAGTCACGCAGGCCATTGCCGCCAAGGCTGAGAAGCTTCACGCCCAAGGCGAACCTTTCAAAATCAATATCGTGACCGGCGCTTCGACTTCCGATTTGTGCGACGGCGTCCTTGCCCGCGCAAATGCAATCGGCAAACGCACCCCCTACCAGAATCATCCCGACCTCCGCAAGCGCATCAACGCTCACGACGCACACTATTTCGACCTTCACCTCTCTGAAACCGCCCAGAAGCTCCGCTACGGTTTCTTTGGCGAGCTCGACCTTGCCATAATCGAGGTTTCCGATATTCAAGATGATGGCACATGCGTTGTCGGCACGGGAGTCGGCAATGTCCCCACCATAGCCCGTATGGCTAAAAAAATAATCATCGAGCTCAACGAGAAACTCCACCATGCCCTCTATGGTATTCACGACATCTATCTTCCTGACGATCCTCCCTACCGCAAGGAAATCCCCGTTTTCAAGCCAAGCGATCGCATCGGCTCCCCGGTGCTGAAACTCGACCCGGAAAAGATTGTCGGAGTGGTGATGAGCGATGCTTATGAAGGAGTGAAGCCTTTCACCCCACTTGACGAGACCACAAAGATGATTGGTGCCAACGTATGCCGTTTCCTTCTCGGCGAACTTCGCAAAGGCGGCATACCCTCCACTTTCCTTCCCATCCAGTCGGGTGTGGGCAACGTGGCCAACGCAGTGCTCTACGGTCTCGCCGATGCCAAGGAGATTCCCCCATTCGAAATGTATACTGAAGTCATACAGGATGCCGTAATCGACCTCATGAAACAAGGCCGCTGCAAATTCGGCTCGACAAGCTCACTGACGGTGTCTAACGAAGTGGAGGAAGAAGTGATTTCCAATATAGATTTCTTTAAGGAGCATGTGGTGATTCGTCCGGTCGAGATTTCAAACAACCCTGAAGTTATCCGCCGACTTGGTGTCATTGCGATGAACACCGCCCTTGAAGCAGACATATTCGGCAATATCAACTCGACACATGTCACCGGCACACGCATGATGAACGGTATCGGTGGTTCCGGCGACTTCACACGCAACGCCTACATCTCAATTTTCTCCTGCCCATCTATCACGAAGGAAGGAAAAATTTCCAATATCGTCCCCATGGTCTCACATGTCGACCACACCGAACACTCCGTCGACATCATCGTCACCGACCAGGGCATAGCAGACCTCCGCGGGCTTGACCCGGTTGAACGCGCACACGAAATAATCAACAATTGCGCCCACCCGATTTACCGCGAACTGCTCCGCGATTACCTGAAACTTTCAACCCGTGGCGGACAAACGCCCCACACCCTCCATGCCGCCCTCGGCTTCCACACGGAATTCCTCTCGTCGGGCGACATGCGCAACGTCAACTGGGCAAACTTCGCTTAAGGGAACCGGAATACATATTGAATAAGGCGTGCTAAAAATATTTTTAGCACGCCTTATTCAATATGTTCCTTTATAAAAGAATCATTCTTCATATAAAATATTCCTTTTAATACCGGGCCTTGGACAGTGCCTGCTTATCATCATAAAAAACAGGAGACAGAATTTCAGACAATGCCACCTTATTATATTTAAGGTATGATGCGACAATCCTGTGTCCGATGAAGCGACCGGCATAACCGGGACTCTCATGATGGAGCACAGTGGTCACAGGCGACAACCCCACGAGCATATTCGCCGTCAGATCGTCGGTGCTGAAAAGCAATTTTCTCCCCGCGAGAGCATACCATAATTCCCTCTCGTTCTTCTCAAGCCATTCCCATTCGCTCTCATCATAACCGAGAGCCTGACATTCGTCAAGTCCTGTCAGCTGCATCACAGCCTCTGTCACCGCCCCTTCATAAAGCAATCGGGACAACACCGTAGGATAATCCCCTGCGGGACTGTATGGAAAATCACGACGCACAAGCGCCTCTGCCACATCGGGCAGAATCCTGTCAGCAACTTTCCGTCGACGGATATAGTCGGGAAAGTAGCCGTAAGGCTCATAGTCAACTCCTAAATAATGGTTCAGTCCGAGAAACATGACGGAATCCACTGTAAACACCGACTGATTGAACGGAGAGACCACCGCATATATCGACGGGAGAGCCACCTCCGGCAAACGTTCCCTGAAATTGGCAACCATGCTTCCGAACGCACGCTCCATATCAATGAAAGCCACGGTTTCCTGCCCCTCAACGCCCCATACTGAATCCATAACAGATGTGCTTAGAGTGATTGACGGAGCTTTGGAATAAACGGCAAGCGCCGAATCTGTCAACTCACCATAGCCTGAAATCTTAAACAGCTTGTCTGCGGCATCACGCATATCTCCAAGAGCCTTCATATTGCCCTTACGCAGAAGGAGGTCGAGTCTTTTCACCTCCACACGATTGTCGTCGCTCTCCACGCATGCAGGAAGCACCACCAACGCAGCTACTATCAAAAGTCCCAGATAATAAGTCTTCAACATAATCCGATTTGTTACTCTCATGAATATAATGCCTCATCAAATGAAAACCATTGGCCAAAAATAATCAAATTTTGGCATTTATGCATAATTTTTCAATCCCGAAGTAGCAAATAGGGAGACTTTTGCTAACTTTGCATGACGTTTTGGCCAACAATCCCCCGTCAACAACACTCGAAATGTCAACAAAACGCATAATCCGACTTCTCATACTCCTGCTACTACTCCCTGTTTCCGTGGCGGCAAAAGACTTCGTAGTCGTAATCGACCCGGGTCATGGAGGCAAGGATGCCGGTGCCCTCGGACAGCGGACAAATGAAAAGACCGTCAATCTCGGAGTGGCAAAGCGGCTGCGCGACCTAATCAACGCCAATATGAAAGACGCGACAGTAGTCATGACACGTGACAATGACCGCTTCGTCACCCTTCAAGGGCGTGCCGACCTCGCCAACCACAAACATGCTGACATATTCATCTCCATACATGCCAATTCCGTTGACAGGAAATCTCCGATGTTCACAAAAATCAACGGGGCATCCGTCTATACCCTCGGGCTTAAACGTTCAGACACCAACCTGAGCGTGGCTATGCGTGAGAACGCGGTGATGAAACTCGAGCCGGACTACACGACCACCTATCAGGGCTTCGACCCATCATCGGCCGAGAGCTACATAGCCTTCGAGATGATGCAACACTCAAACCTCGACCAAAGCATCGAACTCGCGGAAGCCGTGCAGAACCAATTGGTGAGAACAGCAGGACGTAAGAACAACGGCGTTCGTCAGGCACCGTTCTGGGTGCTCGTCCGCACAAGTATGCCCGCAATACTCGTAGAACTCGACTTCATATGCAATCCCGCCATGGAAAAGTTCATGGCCTCCGAGCGCGGACAGAAAAAACTCGCCCAAGCCATATATAACGGTATCGCCAAATATCGGAAATCAGCTCCGATAAAGTCCGAGGCATCTACCGCCGAACCGACGACGTCCGACATACGGGAGACAGAGGAACGGATTGCATCTGAAAACGACCGCGCCGGCCGCCATGTCAAACCCGTGAAACCCGAACGGAGAAAAAAAGACAAACCTAAAACCGAGACAAAAAACGAGACAACTCCGACGGAACCTGCACCTGTAAAGGCTACTGTTTCAAATGACGGAATCATATATAAAATCCAATTCCTCACATCGTCAAAACCACTTTCCGATGACGACAAACGCCTCAAAGGCCTCTCGCCGGTAGACTATTACCGCGACGGTAACGTCGTGAAATATACGTTCGGCTCATATAACTCACAGTCGGAAGCCAATGCTGACCTTCCGAAAGTGAAACGTCTTTTCCATGACGCATTCATCATAAAAACCCGCGACGGCAAACGCATAAAATAGGGAAAAGTCACAACTAACCCCCACAACCAACCGTTACTAAGACAAGAAAGCTTAAATATGAAAGTTAAATTTTCAAAAGAACTCATCATAGGCGTCAGCGCCCTGCTCTCACTGCTGATTCTTTTTTTCGGCATCGACTATCTGAAAGGCATAAACGTATTTAAGTCTGCAAACTATTACTATGCGTCCTACACCAACGTGGCAGGGCTCGCCCAGTCTGCGCCGGTGACACTCAACGGATATAAGATAGGACTCGTCAGAGAAATCAATTATGAATATGACAACCCCGGCCATGTACTCGTAGAGCTGAGCCTTGACAAGAAACTGCGCCTCCCGGTCGGCACCAAAGCTGTAATTGTCACTGATATGCTCGGTACTTCAAGCGTGGAACTGCACATGGCCCCCGGCAACGATTACTGCGAGGTAGGCTCAAAGATTGAGGGTGTGGTCAACGCCGGCCTCATGAGTCAGGTATCGTCAGAACTCATGCCGACCATAGTCTCCATAGCACCTCATATCGATTCCCTTGTGGTCGCCTTGACAAAAATCGCAGCTGACCCGGCCCTGCTCAATTCCGTGAAACGACTCGATGCGATTATGGCGAATCTTGAGGTTTCAACCAACCATCTGAACAGGGCAATGGCCGGAGTCCCGACTCTCGTCAATACCGCAAACGGCACTATGGCAAACGTCAAGGAGATATCTTCTAACCTGACACAGATATCTTCGGCCCTCGCCGCACTGTCGGATGATTTGAAAGACATGCCGCTCGACTCAACAATGCGCAACATCAACAACATCACGGCCAACCTTGACCGTGCCACAGAACAGTTGAACTCCACCAACTCCTCTCTCGGACTTCTGCTCAACGACCCGGCGCTCTATAACAACATCAACAACAGCGCGGCCCATATCGACAGCATACTCATCGACCTGAAGAAACAGCCCAAACGCTACATCCCGTCCATCAAGATATTCTGATTTATTATTATATACAAAACAACGGCAGATGATTTCAAACCATAATGAAATCATCTGCCGTTGTTTTGTGCAGTATCCTAAACGGGACTGGAAAGGCTATTTGACGTAGAGTTTCTCACGCGCTGCCAGCACTTTCTCATCCGTGATATAATCGTCGTAGTCCATAAGCTTGTCGATAGTGCCACCGGGAGTCAATTCAATGATACGGTTGCAGACTGTCTGGATAAATTCATGGTCATGACTCGACAGGAGGAGATTGCCCTTGAATGACTGCAAGGTATTGTTGAACGCCTGAATGGATTCAAGGTCGAGATGATTTGTTGGGGAATCGAGCACAAGGGTGTTCGCATCTGTCATCATCATGCGTGCAATCATGCAACGCATCTTCTCACCGCCTGAAAGCACCGACGCCTTCTTAAGCACTTCCTCACCGGAGAAAAGCATCTTGCCGAGGAAGCCTTTGAGATAAATCTCGGAACTGTCGTCGGAATACTGCGACAGCCAGTCCACAAGCGAGAGGTCGGTATTGAAAAATGCGGAATTATCGAGTGGAAGATAGGCGGTAGTTATAGTCTGTCCCCACTCATATGTGCCCGCGTCAGGCTTGCGATTGCCGGTTATGATTTCAAAAAGCGCAGTCATGGCGCGCGGGTCATGGCTGAGGAAAGCTATCTTATCACCCTTCTCTACCTGGAAGTTCACATCCTTAAACAGTATCTCCCCATCAACGGAAGCCGTTAGCCCCTTGACTTCAAGAATTTTATTGCCCGGTTCACGGTTGGGTGTAAAGATAATTCCGGGATAGCGGCGCGACGAAGGCTGAATCTCCTCCACATTAAGTTTCTCAAGCATCTTCTTGCGTGAGGTCGTCTGCTTGGATTTCGCCACGTTGGCACTGAAACGCTGGATGAACTCCAGCAATTCCTTGCGCTTCTCCTCAGCCTTCTTGTTGGCCTGCTGCTGCTGACGGAGAGCAAGCTGCGAGGATTCATACCAGAAGCTGTAGTTGCCGGCAAAAAGAGTGAGTTTATTATAGTCGATGTCAAGGGTGTGAGTGCAGACGGAATCGAGGAAGTGACGGTCGTGGCTGACCACGAGCACGGTATTCTCGAACTTCGAGAGATAATCTTCGAGCCACGCCACAGTCTCAAGGTCAAGGTCATTGGTCGGCTCGTCGAGCAGAAGGTTGTCGGGATTACCGAAAAGGGCTTTCGCAAGAAGCACGCGGACTTTCTCATTACCGCTCATATCGCGCATCAGCGTATAGTGCCGGTCCTCCTTGATTCCGAGGCCGCTCAGCAGGGCTGCGGCATCGCTCTCGGCGTTCCATCCTTCAAGTTCCGCGAATTTCTCTTCGAGTTCAGAGGCGCGTATGCCGTCCTCGTCACTGAAATCCTCCTTCGCATATAGCGCGTCTTTTTCCTGCATTATATCCCAAAGGACGGTATGGCCCCGGAGCACGGTTTCCATCACCGTGCAGTCGTCGAATTTGAAGTGGTCCTGCTCAAGGACACTCATTCGCTCACCGGGACCCTGGGTGACGTTGCCATGAGTCGGTGAAAGCTGGTCGCTGAGTATACGCATGAGCGTCGATTTCCCGGCACCGTTAGCGCCTATAATACCGTAGCAGTTTCCCGGAGTAAACTTCAGGTTCACATCCTGAAAAAGCACCCGCTTCCCGAACTGCATTCCTAAATTGTTAACAGCTATCATTCTAAAAACTTGTCAATATTCATTTTCGGACTGCAAAGGTAAGAATTTTTCATGAGATTTTGAGACTAAAAGGAATATACATCGTCATTAAATAGCCTCCGGGCCCTTATCTCATCCGGATTAAACCCGACGTCAAGAATCCATTGATTATCTCTAAGCAAATTCTCCCTCGAAAATTAAGCAACAAGGCATAATGCTAACCGTCACCGATTTACGATTGAGAAATCAGCGACAGATAACAAGTGGGTAACAAAAATGGATTTTATTTGTAGGAAGCAGTCAGACGGTCAAAATGGAACGGAAGGGAAAGATAAAGGTATGGTCGGTAATCTATGGATATGGCTGACTGTAATCCCTTCTTGACTTTGCAAAGGAAATAAATTTTGATGAATCAGCCAAGCGAAAACAGGCAATTTGTCAAGAGTGTTAATCGGCGTGACTGCCGGATGTCTCCCGGAATCGGTGGAGCTGGCGGCGTGAGATATTCAGATATGAGGCGATTTCGCCTAATGATACGAGTTCAAGTATGCGCGGGAACCGCTCAATCAGTTGGCGGTAGCGTTGGAGAGGTGAGTAATAATAGCTGTCGAGTATTGTTCTGTAGGCTTGAGAGAACAACGACTGCACGAATCGTAGGTTAAGTTCCGGATTGCACTCCAGGTATTCCCAGATAACCTTTGTCGGCACGACCATCACATCGGAATCTTCCAATGCGATGATGGCTGTTGGCATGGGCGCTCCCGACATTATCACGGAGTAGTTGGCCAAAACAGCGTTTCTGAATACGAAACCGACGGTTTTCAAGTTCCCCTCGCAATCGGTGAGCGCGTGTTTGAAACCTCCGCTCTCTATCCATCCGCACTGTTTCAGGCTCTCGCCGGAATGCACGAAGTATTCGCCACGACGATAATGCCGCAGTTCGCCATGACTCTCGCAGATCTCTTTCCAGAAAGCGAAATCAATATCCCGTTCAAAGGAGTTGAACTTCTCCATAATGCAAAATTACCACTTTTTTATGAGGTTTTGGCCCTTCCGGACTTATAAAATCCTCACAATATGGCGAAAACCGTAGGAGGTGTGACAAATGTCACACTTAAAGTCAATTATTCTCGTTAACTTTGTGATGAGAACTACCCTTTAGCGACTTATGGGATAGCAAAGAAAAAATGACAGCATAAATCCGGGCACAATGGAAAACGGCCTCGCAAGAATCATCGGCATAGCGCGTCATCGCCTCTCTACCGACGGCGATGGCGTCACCACGCTTGTGGCTTTTCACGGATGCCCGCTCCGTTGCCGTTATTACTTCATTCCTCCGTCGTTCAGCGATGGAAATTATACCGGGAAAGGAGGAGAAATATGAAAACCTCTCTCCGATATAAGATTGTGCTTTGGATGGTGTGGGTGCAGCTTGCCATACTGCCGATTGTCATTGTAATGCTTAATGTTACTGACAGAGGAGTGATGTGGCGATGGAACCTGCCTAACTGGTTGATGGTCGGAGGATATTGCATCGGATTACTTGCCCTGCCAATAAGCCGGGGACTTGAAAAATCCAAACTGCTGAAATGGTGGCTTAGAGTTGATTTTTGGGTCTCACTCATACCGTCGATTCTTGTATTACCATTATTATCTTATGTTGGCCGATATTATATAGATGCGGAGGATGGAGAATATGTACTCTATCATATAAGAGGATTAATGGCTGTGGCACCAAATTATAAGTGCGGTAAAAAGGATGGTCTGTTTATTCGCAAAATCTCGCCATACTCCTATATCGGAGCATACGAATATGACAATGCAAAAATTGAATGTTTCAGAGTTGACACTCTTAAAGGTTGTTTCTACGGCATACAGCGCGGAGCATTTCCTACGGTATGGTGTTGCCCGATAGATTCTGCGAAATATCGTCACTATGCCGCAGAGATAACATCGCTCATTGACAGCCTGTATCAATCCCAACCTTTATTAAAACCACAATCTTACGGTACTTTCACATATCCTGATAACTTTAATGAAGTTTCTTATAAAGCCCCCTTTATAACATACACCGATTCTGTAACTTACCATATTGACTGTAACGCCGGTGATAGCTTGTGGATATCATTTTACCACAATGTTCTTACCGAATTGTCATACCCAAAAGATTCCGTAACCTCGCTGTCACCCGCAGCAGTGCGTCGGATTATTGCCAATTTGGAAAGGAGGTAAACAATGAAAGAGATTACCGACAATAAGTTTCATCGGAGAGGATTTGCAATTTTCCTGACATGCTCGGCTATCCTGCTGTGTATAGGGCTTCTTATGCTCGTAGGAGACATTAATTCAACCGGGCTAATGACATTTCGATTTTGCAATCCAATCGAACAAACAATCTCATGGCATACTCCGATATTTTGTTCAATAATATTGCTTGGCATAGCATTGTTGTGGCGATTTGATAAACCCTCTTTACCCAAAATGGATTTGCAAGGCAAACGTGCTTTCATTTTTGACAAAATCGCAGATTTCTTCAAAGATGATGATTTCAAAAGGCGTGGCTATCATTTCTTCAAAAAAATTGGAGCGATTGGATATTGCGTGAACATTCAGAATGACAAATGGAATAATCGGGAGATAATCAGATTTACTTTGAACATAGGCATATTTACTGATAGTTTTTGGCTGGAGCATGAGGATCTCAAACATACAGGAATTGTGCCCCCTTTCCCGAAAGAATATGATTGCGCTATCAGAGAAAGAATCGGAAATTTGCTGCCTGTGCATGATGATAAATGGTATTGTATCACTGCTGACACCGATGTGCTGAAGCTATGGGAAGAAATAGAACATGACCTCACGGAATATGTTAAGCCATTCTTTGATAGGTACGAGGTCGAATCAGATGTGGTGCCAAATCAATGTATCTACAAAACAGGAGATAAAAAATGAGGATAGATGACCAATACATAGCAAAGGAATCGTTTACTGCACCAACCTTATGTGTCGTAATGACTGCTTGGTACATATGGGCCGGTTGCACGGAAGGCTGGAATATACTCAGTGTCGGCGGTTTGATATTTTTCTCTATCGGCATGGTCATTTACATTTTCAAGTATGTGAGATATGGACTTAGTGCATTGATAATTGATGAAACCGGAATCACTATAAAAGACTGGCGAAAGAATGAAATCCTGCATTGGGATGAAATCGAGAAATGCGACATATCGTGGCGCACCGCTATGGGGCACTGTTCCCGTTGGTTGAGCATCAAAACCTCGGCGGGAAAAAGAGAACAATTCCATGACATCAGGCTATCCGGCAAATTATGCCGTAATAAAAGCGTAAGGCAAGCCATTGAAAAATTTGGCGGAACCGAAATATTCGATTATGAAAGTTCAAGCCAACAGAACCGCTATGTCGCAATGATAGCTATCATCGCACTATTGGCAGTATTCGTACTCCTCGTAATTTACTCTATACGATGAAAAAGACGGGAAAAATAATTTATGGTGTAATTGGTGGAGTCATGCTTTTAATATTGGCTATTGTTGCCTTTATTGGTGTGGCGACTTTATCATCTCACAATTATAGTAGCAATCAAAATGATTATTTCTTAAAAAGTGAGTATGAAATAGAAGGCAAAGTAATTGACAATAACGAGATAGGAGGCAATTATCATATCCTCAAACTAAGGCCTACAAAATTTGCGTTATTCAAGAATAATATCAATCCTGGCGATGACCATGTTGGTGTATATACTAAAGACACTTCAATGGTTGTCATAATAATCGCATTTCCTGAAGAATTCACATCACCATTAGAGCAAATCTCTATAAATGCCAAAAACAGGAAAGTGATATTTAACGACTCGTCGGCAAATACACTTAGGACAGCAGGCCTGTATAAGCGCAATTTGCCACATGGTGATGATTATATTCCATTCTAAATTCTTCAATATGACAAATACAGAGATATTTAATGCTATCGTTGAACGGCTTAAAACCGAGCCTTTCCTCTCAGGATTCAAGTTCCGTAAACGTGATTCCACGTTCTTCAGACAGGATGGGGATTTGCGACAATCTATTGAGCTGGATCATTGGGCTAAGTTTGGACTACTTATCATTTATCCTATCTATGGAGTGCGGTTTGACATATTGTTGAAATGGTTTGAGGTGTATAGTTTAAAAACTCTGCAAGCTCAGCGCGATACTCCTTCGGTGGATTTTACCGGTAATATGTTGCACAAGAACGACAAGTTTGCAATTACAGAAGATGATTTTGAACAAAGGTATATAACACTTCGTGATTTGCTTGAGGAATGTACTAATATGGTATTTTCAGCCTATACATCTTTGCAGAATATGTATAACCTTGAGATCATCCCGATATTGAAAGGTAAGAAACAGTTACCCGATGTCGGAGCCGATTGGGTTTTCAGAAATCTCACCTTAACACGGATAGTATCTCCCCATGATTATGAAAAGATGAAGACATTAATATTATCTCAAGTCCGTTTTATGGCGGGAAGAAACGAGCCGAATATCATTGAGTATATTCCACGGCTTGATGAAATCATTGAAGCAATGGAAAAGAAATTCCAGTGATACTTGAATGCTATGAAACTGGCAGATAAATTATATATTAATCAAGTTTTTCTGAACACCTCATTTCGTAATGGAGGTATTGCCGTTTGGTGGACTAAAAAGAGATTTGAGAGCTGCCGGTTTCTCAACTGTGATTTATCCAATGTTCTTGCAAGAGGATGTCAATTTACCGATTGTGTTTTCAAAGGTGGTAAGTTGCAACACTTTTCTATGGGTGGGAGAACTTTGGCCTTGCTACGAAAAACGGTCTATGTCGGCTGTACTTTTGAGAGAGTAAAATTAAGGAATTTCGGAATTGCAGACTTTATAGACTGCCGCTTCATTGACTGTGATTTTAATACTGCGTTTATTGCCGCCTCATTTTCAAATTGTAAATTCGTCGGGAATGTTCATGGCTGTGTATTCTGTGGCCCACAATATAATGGGTATTACTACATGAACCGACTTAATTATTGGGCTTCCAATAAAGGCAAGTTGCTCGACGTGGATTTCACGGAAGCCACTCTGACAGATGTTGCCTTTCGTGGTGGTATAGATTTATCAACGACTAAATTCCCGATAGACAATGAAACTGACCGATAAACGATTCTGGAAATTTGAGGCATTGTCTCTATTGTCAACCGTTTTAACTATCGGAATAATGGAAGTCTGTCTTGGAAGATTTGAGTTGGATTCCGACATAGTGCCTATGTGCGTCTTTATACTGATTAATTATTTAATCGGACAAGCTATTGCTTGGAAAAATTATAAATCAGGTGGATGGCTAAAATTAGGGTTAGGAATATATCTTTATTCAATTATTGCATTGGTAATGATACTCTTGGTAATTAACGGTTTAGATTGTTTATTTGCTGAGGGAAGTAAAACAGATATATCAGCCGATATTCATGTCGGATTCTCAGCTGCCGGACTGTCAGTTGTCGTATTACTGATATGGATGTTTATTTCATTTATTCCTTCTATGATTACAGGGTTTATAGGGTTATGGCATGTGTATAAAAAGAATGACATATCCCAAAAACTACCTTGATTATTATGCTCAATAAAAGTAATATCCAACAGATATGAAACCAACAACTATCATAATATTGGCTATATGTGTCATAATCACATCAGTATATGCCATCTATAATTTCCTGTTCGCCCCAATATTGATGTATGGTGGCGCAACTGCAAGCTTTCTAATCACCTTGGATAAGAAACAGATAAAACTAAGTCCAAAGGATTTCCTGAACAAATACCGATGGTCATATTTTGGGGTGTCGGTATTGCTGCTTTTTTTAGCGGGTGTTAACTCGTTGGGATTTCATAATAGCGCAAAGGAGTACCATAGATGCTATGAAACCGCAATAAATGATACTGTCACCGCATTAGACCGATGGGGTAAAATGGGAAATGAAATCAAATTAGCTAATGGTGAATCTTATCGCGTATATATCGCACCACTTACCATGGTTATAGAGGTCGAAAACATAATCCAAAACAAGAAGAACAGAATCATTTTACAAAAGAAAGCCTATAATGATACAATTATTTTTGTGGATTCATATGGATATAAATGGATCTTTGAAATTGGCGATCCATCCTTGAAAACAATTTTTGAAGATTAATAATGGTATGAAGATAAAGGAAGTCAAACAAAGAATCTTAACTGGCTTGGAGTTTTTTGCCGCTGCAAATGGGTTCAAAATTTATAAGGGAAAATTCTGCTTATCCCGGAAAGATGACAACCGTGAAACGGGCGTGTTTTTTACATACAATACCTGGGGGGTTGAGATTCAGATATTCCCTTCGGTTTATGTGGATTTCAAAGAAATAAGGGCTATATGTGAAAGATGTGGCTTTCATCTGAATTATACGGCTTTTATCAATCTTCGCTTATTGGAGAAGATAAATAGCATCGGATTCAATTCGGATCTGCGTTGGCAAATGCAATGCGCCAATGAGGACAGAGTCGTAATTATTGAGGGTGAAACGGATATGGATATCGTGATTGATAATATCCAGTCACTTATGCCACTTGCTCTTGATTTTATTTCGCAAACGGCTGACATAGTCTTGATAGACCATTTGTTTAACACCATTCCGATTGAAAAATATAGCCCCTATTGTTCCGGCTTAGATACACATTGCATTGTCGGTTTGATTGCGGCCAGACTTTCCGGCAATACGGAATATGAGAAGTTAAGAAGAATGTATGAACGTATTGTCGCTAAAGAGGATTTTCGCGATGACATGAAAGCGTCTTTTGCACAAATCGTTAAGTATCTTGACCGCTATGAAACAGACTGATAAACGATTTTGGATAGCATGGATTGTGGTAGAGCTATTGATGCTATCTTCTTGTATTTATATGGCAGTCCAAAGCAAAGTTTTAGAAATACTGTGCGTTTTTGTAATCGGACAACCTTTAATGGGTATATTTGCTTTATACAAAAAGCATCATCCAAATGGAGCATTGGCAAATTTAATCTTTGCATGTATATATTCAAGCTATGCCTTGTATATAAATATCACAGGAGAGGATGGCAATGGTTGGGGATGGGTGTTCTTTATGATTGTTTTGCCAATTATTCAGCTTATTATACTACTGTTGTTTTGGGGTATTCAAAAAATTGCTGAAACAAATGAACCGAAATAATAATATGGCTAATCACGAGATATGGAATCCTATACGGATGATTGACTGCGAGTGTTCGGTCAATTCAATAGACTACAATGCGATGGATCTTATTGTCGAGCTTGAACGTTTAAACCACAAAGGGATAGTAAAGATTGAGTTCAAAGAAGTGTTCGCGTATCGCGTGACTTTGGAACATTTCAGAATCAACGATATACTGGATGGTGTGGGTATAGCACCGTTATATGAGGTTGAAAACTCCGAATATTATAACTGGCTAATGCAATCCGGTATGAAGGTGCTATATGGCGATACACTCAATGTCCGGCATTTTGCCATAAAGACAACCGAGCATATCATAGATATTCTCACTCCGAATACTTATACAGTGATATAATGGGAATATACAAAGTGAATCCCCATGCTGACGCACAGGGATTTTGCAGTATCAGTACCACATGAATTTTCGGGTGAGATAGGTGGTGAGTGCCACTGAGACCACCCAAAAGAAGATTATCAGGGAGACAAGTGAATTTATCTCTTCGGAATGTATGGCCTGGGAATTTGCGAAAATCACCAAGGCGAGAAATACGGTCAGCCATATCAGGGAAAAGAGAATTATGTAGGCGGCGAGAGCCGGGACTATGACGCAGTTCCGTGCGGTCTCCATCTTATCGACCATCGGCTTGACTTTGGCATTGAATGTCGCAGCCATTTCGGTCGCGGACTTCTGGAGGCTGTCGCTTACCCCTGAAGAGAACTTTTGAGCGTCCATAGGCGAGGCGGCTTCCCGGATCTCGTTGATGATATAGGGAGTCTCTTTCATGAAGAGTCTGATTTGGAGTGCGAGGTCGCTCTGCGCCTCGATCTCTTTCTGCCGTAACTCGTCGTCTCTCGTCTCGGCTATCGCGCTGTCGATGTCGGATACGTCAATCTTTTTAAGAGCCATGATACAATCGGTTATCTTCGGATTCCTTTTCTTCTCACAATTCCAATCTTCGAGCAGGCAGCGGCGGCACAACGACGGGCGCGGGCTATCTCTTCCTCGATGTCATCACGCTTCTTCGGAAGGTCGTTGTTCGATGCCCCGCCACCACCGGAAACATAGGTCGGCGTGTTCAGGAACGACATGAAGCTCATCGCAACCGCAAAGTGATAGCACGCCTCGTTGATAAGGTCGGCCCAGTTCTCCACCTCGTGGTAATCAAACTCATCGTCGAACACTCGCATGACCTGTTCGGGTATGAAACGACTGTATGATTCACCCTCATGCTCGAATTCAACACGCCGCGTGTCGGGTCTGTAAGTGGTATAGTCCGGCCTAATATCGGATTCTTTACTTTTGGCTTTTGTCTGCTGACTTTGTGTGGGGTGTAATTTTTTCCATGTGCCTTCAAGTTTGCTCACCATGAGATTACGCCCTTTGCCCAACTCGGAAGCCTTGAACTTGGCGTTGCCTTTCTTCAACACATATCCTCTGACAATGCCGCCTTCATCAGTCCTGACCTTGACATCATATCCTTTCGTCTCAAGCCGGGCGAAATAATCTTCAAGCGACCATTTCCCCATTTTGCCGAGGACATCGAGGCAGTCACGGCTTACGGACTGACGGTTTATATCGTGTATGTTGACCGCAGTCTGCCATCCCCGTTTTCTTGCTATACGTTCCGCCGCCCGTTGTGCCCGCAGATGTATGTTGCGGTCATTGTTGATGTTCCCGTTTTCGTCAAGACGGCTCACAACCGCATGGAGGTGAGGTATGCCGCTATCGGATTCAAGATGAAGCCATACGGTTGACTTGCTTCCGGCGAGATTGGTTTTCAGAGAGAGAAGATGGCCGTTTTTGTCTTTCATCTCTTGACAATCAAACTCGGTGACAAAATCCTGCCAGAGCTGTTTCCAGTCCTCGGGCGTGAAGTTGCGCGTATGCTCGGCGGCAGGACTGATTTCTATTCGGATGAGGTTGTTCTTCATGCGCGGGCGGCACAAGGAATCAAGTCTGACCGAGTTCCATATTCCCAACGGGTCTATGCCGGGAGGGAGAAAGCTGTCGCAGATATGATATATCTTTTCGGGGTGTTTCTTGTTCGCCGACACGCCCGTTATGTAGTTCAAGGCGTTTATGCCATGCGATATTGATTTTGCTTTCGCTATCATAATTTCAAGCTTTTGTGATGGTTTTTCTTGTGCGCGGACTTAAACGGCCACCGTTTATCACGGAGTTCAGAAACTCGGTTACGGCATTCGTTATCGGCACCACCTGCCTGTACCAGTCGAGCATAAAGGAGACCTTTTGGAAAAGTATGATTCTCTTGTCTTGCTTCATTCCGGCAAGGGCGTTGGCGAAGTTGAGTATATCGACACGGCAACCGTCAAGGTTGTGCAGCAGTGCCGATTCTTCAGCGGTCAGGGCTGATGGCGGTTCATAGCCCAACGCCCGCTGACGCATGTAGTCGCTCGGTGTAAGGTTGCATTTGGCGGCTATTGCGTGGATTTTCTCACGCTCTGCGGCTGTCATCTTCGTGGTGACGGTGCATGAGCGCACAGCCTCCGGCGGCAGCTTCTTTCGCTTCGTCTTTCTGGCGTTGGTGTCGGGGCTATTGACTTTGTTGTTCATATAGAAGGATATTCCATGATTGATATAACTGATTGTCGGGTGCGAGCCTGCGAGCGGCCATGACCCTGACCGCAGGGAGGGGCGAGGCGTTTTGGTACAACCGGGCGGAGCCGGGTGTAACACCAAAACATATCTCGCAACACTTCTCAAAAGACCTGCCTTCACGCCCTTGGTTCTCGGCTTGCAGCCGCACATCGGATTGGATTGCTCAATCTGTGAAGAATCCGTTGATTACGGTCTCTCCGTCGGTATTCTTCCAACCGGATACGCAGGTGAACGAGAGAGCCGACCCGACACGGGAATTGTAGATGCTTACAAGCCCTGCGGCTTCCATTCTTGACAGGATATTGTGTATCTTCTTCCGTCCGAAATTCCATCGCTCTGCGAGGGATATTTCAGAGAATTGCATCTGACCCGGCTTCAAGTTGAGAGGTCTGCGGAATGAGTCGTCATACCCGGCTGTGGTTCTCATATCTTTGAGCAAATAACTGAAGAGTGCCATGTTGGGGATTTCCTTTCCGTCGTTGTTGGTCGTTGTTCCCGACAGCCACTCCAATGCTTCCGCAGTCAGACGGAGATTGATAGATAGAAAGGGATAATTTTTATTTGATTTCATGTTCTTTATTGATTTTCAATTTGGCGTATCTCAGACAGATTGCAGGAAGGCAAAACTTTTCGGATTCCATTCATTAGAAAATTCTTTGTCAAGCTCGTTGCGCCTCCCGGATACAATCTGCGATTATTGAATATTCTTCAATCCCCGTGTCTCACCATTCAATTTTCCGATGAGCTATATTCCTTACGGTTTCGCTTATTGAAAGATGGAACAATGAGACGGTAGGGAAAATGAATGATTGGATTCCGGTTATTTCGGTATCGCTTGACTGGCGGACTGATTCACGTTATTGCCGGGTCTGCCCGAAGTCTGAATCTTCGGAAGATTGCTCACCATGTTGTCGATGTCTTTTCTGTCCGAGGATATTACAAGGAGCGCGGAGGTGATTTTGATTACCTCTTCTTTGCCGACATATTGTGAAGCTGATGTTATCAGCTCCAAAGCTCTTGCCTGCCGATGTGCCCGTATCTCGTCTGTGTTTCCGGTCTCCTTGTCCCAACTGAAATTGATATAGCGGTTGATGGCTGCGCGGTCATACTGCGGCATAGTCTCCACTGTCGTTTTACCGGATGCTATTCCTATGATGGCGCGGAGAGCGTCTGATTCATAAGGGGAACATTCACGAAGAAAATCCATGATGATTTGGGTTTTCTTCTGGCTCGCGGTCTTGGATTCTTTGGATTTGGATTCTGCGGATGCCGAGGGCTTTCCGCCCGGTGTCATGGTTATGTCTGTTGGCATAGTCTTGAATGGTTTGATTCGTGTGTTCGTTAAATCGGTTTCTTGTTCGCGAGATAGCGTGCTGCCTCGGCCTCGATTTCGTCCTGCGACGATATGCGGACGCTCTTGAGATATGCGTCGAGATCGTCTGGGTCAAAGAAGCAAATCTTCCCGCTCGGCTTGTACATGGGGATTACACGCCGCATCATCATCTTGCGGAAGTACGATAGGGAGAAGCCGAGATAGTCGGCGGCTTCTTGAGACGTGAGTAGTTTTCGTTTTGTCTGCATCGGTTCTTTAATTTATAAGTTTGTATTCATTGATTTTGGAAAGTGCTGATTGATAGATTTGTCAGCCTTTGGATTCCGATGCAAAATTACCGCCGCCTCCATGTGGCACAATGTGGGTGTCATGGGGAAGGGTAAAAAAAGACAAACGCACTATACGCTGAATTTCAGTCGTATAGTGCGTTTGCGAAATATCTTTATATGCTGTAAATGGGGAACGGTAGGTATATTATGGGATTCTCCGTCTTGAACGCCATTCCTCGATGGCTCCGTCTATGGATTCACGGTAGTTTTTGTTGTCCTCGGTGGCATAGTCTGCGCATATGTCGGAGCGGTGTTTGTCGTAATATGACTTGGCGATGTTGCAGCGTTGGAGGAACAACCGCGCCCATGTCTCCGCCTCCTTGCGTGGGGTGATGTTCTGCGCCACCGCATACACCATGTAGCACACACGCAGTTTCTCTTTCGGCATGACCGCTACCGCCTTTGCCTCTTCCCTTACGTTGAGAAAATTGGCAAAGTCAAGCGGCGTGCAGTTCTCGAACTGGCTGTCGTTGCATACATCGTGTATCGCCATGCACAGACCCAGCTCCACCACATCACGCCATTTGGCGGTTTCAAGCAGCAGGCTTCCGCTCATTGGCTTTCCCCTTTCTCCATACGGTCAAGGTCTTTGAGTATGCTCCCGGCTATGCCGTTCAGTTTCGCTGCCAACGCATACAGGTGTGACGGCTTGAAAGAGAACACATCGAATGAATATGCGTTCTCACGCTCATACTCGGCATAAAGTCTCTTCACCTCCGTCTGCCGCCTGTCATGCTCCGCCTTTGCCGCCTCGCACTCCTTTTCAGCCTCGGCATACTCTTTTGAGCCGAGAGGGAGATAGTCAAGACGGTGGTTCAGTTCGCAGTACCGTTTCCAGTAAGGGTTAAGCCCGTCGGAAGCCTCTTGGAACACGTCATGGAATTTCCGTGAGTGTGCGTTGGCAATCGCCCGAAAATCAACACCATCAAGTTGGCCTATGTTGTCAAGCAGCATGGCAGTTTCGGCTTTGAGGGAAATAGCAATCTCTTTCAGTTCTGCCGGATTTTCCGTAGCCATAGCCTCTGCCTCGGCAATAAGCGCGTTGGTGTCCTGAAAGTCATAGTAGAACCTTGCAAGAGCCAAAGCCTGTTCAAACGGTATGGTGTCACCATTGCAAGTGGCTATAATTTTGTTGACTTCGTTTAGCCGGGGTAATATATCCCTTATCATATTCATCATGAATTGAAAAGATCATCCATTGTGACCTCACTATGAACTATGCTGTGATGCTTGCCGTCACCAAGTCCAAAGGTGGTTACAAATGTATGCACCAAAGGTTTCTTATTCTTTGTCTTTAAGTCGAAGAGCCACATTCTATCACGCAGCTTCTTCTCGTAATCGGCTGAAATATTGTATGCCTTTTGAGAGAATTTCATTTCGCACAGGTGAATCATGCGGTCTGCCCTCTCTATAATCATGTCTATCTGTGCTCCAGGAAGCCCTTTCTTTTCATCGGGATAAGTGCGCCATGTCGATACCGATGTTGCCATCCCCGATATTCCGAGAGCATTCTTTATCTGCTGATGATGCTCCATGCAGATGATTTCAAACGTCAGCCCTTGCCATGCTGATATTCCGCTTGAATCAAGATGATGCGTCCACCATGCGTTGTCAAGCGACAGATTGTTTTCAATGAATTTGAAATAGAACAAGGTATAGAAATCTATAAGACGATATATCGCCTCATTCTTTTTGTTGCCGAACTGGGCGCGCTTCCCTATGAAACTGCATTTTTCAAGATTGCCGATAATCCGTGAGAGATTTGCGCCGTTAAGCCCGACACCTTCCTCAATCTCCTTACGGGTTAGTCCGTTCTTGTGCTGTGACAGAAGCCGGACCACGGAGATATATGTATCGGCCGTAGGGAAAACAGCGTTGTATAATTCATCAAACTCTTTGCTTAACGCGCCATCCTCTCCATAGCAGAGCCTGTCGATATTTTTTGCCAGAGTCTCTCGCGGCTCAATAAGATCAAGATAATATGGCACACCGCCTGTTACCATATAGCATTGCAGCATTTCGTATCTGTCCCATGTTGTACGACGTTTTCTGAGATATTCCTCCATCTCTCGAAGGGTGAAAGGAGCAAGATAGAGCCGTCGTGTCACGCGGTTGTGAAGTCCACCTTTGTTTTTGAGCAGCTTGTCAACCATCCATGATGTAGCCGATCCGGTAGCGACAAGCACAATATTGTATTGGCCGTTTGCCCATCCGTTCCAGAAATTTTCCAACGCGCTCACGAAATTGGAGCGTTTTGAGTCCATCCAGGGCATCTCATCAATAAATATCACTTTCTTCCTATCGGACGGCAATGATTCAAGGTATTCCTCCAGCGCATCGAAAGCCTCGAACCAGTCCGAGAACTCCGGCCATTTCTTTTTGGAATACTTGCCGAGAGCCTTTGAGAAATTGCGCAGCTGGTCGCGGGTGCGCAGATTGTGTCCTCCAACGTACTTGAAATCAAATTTGCCGTTAAAGTACCTGTCAACAAGATAGGTCTTGCCAATTCTCCTGCGCCCGCATATAATCACAAACTCGGACTTGTCGGATTCCATACAGCGGGAAAGTTCCTCACATTCCTGGCGTCTTGCTATAAGATTGGTTGCCATATTTATTGCTTAATGATGTGCAAATGTAGGGAAATATTTGGACACACCCAAATTATTTACACGAAAAATAACTTTTTAATAGAGTGCGCGGTAGGCATAAAGTTGTTTTTCGTGTGCGCAGCGGGGAGATAAGACTGGGAAATTGAAGTATTCATAGATCTCCGGCTAATTGATTCTACCGTTTCTCAAATGGAAAAACTCAATTAAATTAACCCCGTCGTGGTCAAAGAAACTGCCCCCCTAAAACCCAATTAAATTGACCCCGTGTTGCTCATCCAAATTGCCCCCCTGAAAAAGAGGAAAAAGATTGCGGGAGTGTGGATTTGAATCTATATTATATGTTAAAAATACATAAAACATATAATGGATGGCAAATCGAAGACTGAGCATGAACAAAC
>JAETNO010000021.1 GCA_021768245.1 Bacteroidaceae bacterium
ACATACTCGGCGAGTTTCACACCGGCGGCTTTCGCCCGTGCCTTGAGGTCGGAGTGTTCGGCATCGGTCAGTTTGATTGTCACCACATGGGTGCGCTTCTCATCGGTCGGTTTTGAGGGGCGACCGCCCTTTCTTGTATTGTATTTTCTCATTGTAGTTATTGTAATGGTTTGGGTGAATCGGGGAGGCAAAGAGCGGCTTATTCCGCGCAGTTTCGGGAGGCGTTTTCGGAGAAAAAGAAATCCCGAAACATATCCTTGCCTTCCCAATTCACTACGTTCATCGGGAAGCTGCCCCACGGTGTACCGGGTGCAGTGGTATCCCGACATTATTATGTCAGAGTTTGCGCCAGATTTCGATGTCGTCGGCATACTGTTTCAGATGCTCGGCGAGGATGGCGTTGGCGTAACTACTGACAGTAGTGCCACGGTCGCCGAGGATTCTGGAAATGCGCTCAAGTTGGTCCCACAGATCGCCCTCAATGTTCAGGGCATGGCGGTTCACCAGCTTTGCAGGAGCAAGGAAGGTAGCCTTGAACTCGGCGAAGTCCGATTTGCGCTGTTGCTTGCCGATACGCTGTTGTTTAGGTGGCTCGGTTGTGGCGGTTACGGCTGTTGCCTCTGCCGGTATCTGTTCGTTGTCAAACAGATTGTCAGCGTTGGCAGGAGTGGTGCTGTTAACAGCGTTATCGCTGTTAACTGTGGAAGTGGAGTTGATTGAATTAGTTGAGTTATCGGGTTGCATAATAATTTGTGGGTTAGAGGTTGATACTTTGGATTTGGTTGCATCGGTCAACTCTGTTGATTTCGATGCGGTGGGTTTATTTGTTTTCATTGGAAAGTGTGTTTTGGGTGAAACTTTGGTTGACAAGAAAATCATTCAAGTCGTTGAACTCGGAGTAGAGGGTGGAGAGGTCAATCACTGTTGAGCCATATATGGCTGTCAACTCGGCGAGTGTCGTTTGTCCGGCATTGTCGTTGTCAAGGTAGCAGTTGATGGCAGTGTAATCTTTGAGATAAGGCACCGCCTTATTGACATTGACAACAGAGTTGAGTATGATTGCATCGGCTCCGCTGATGATGTCGAGAGCGAGGGCAGAGAGATAATCAATGAATCCCTCAAACACGGCACACTCTGATGACGGGCCATCTCTCGCCCACGGGAGATATGAGATGTCCTTGCTTCCCCGGCAACCTTTGAAATATCTGTTGCGTAGTTCCCAGCCATTGTTGACATTCTCAAATGCCACGGCAAAATATGGTTTACCGTTGACGCTGTAATGAGCCTCCTTGCAATTCGCCTTGGCAATGTGTGCCGGAATACCACGCTCTTGGAGGTAGGCGACAAGTGCGCGGTGTTCCAATGGCACGATCTCAAATCGCTCCATACTCGGAGCCGAGTGTCGCGGAGCTAACCGTCCTTGACGCTTTGCCTCGCAAAGAAAAGAGGAAGCGACTGTCTGCACCGATGGCACAGGATTGCTGTTGGCGATGCAGCGCATGAGATAGCGCAGGTCTGTTGTCTGATACAACTCTGCTGCCAGGTCTATGATGTTGCCGCCTCTGCCAATGCCGAAGTCATACCAGCAGTTGATCGCGGTATCGACCTTGAACGACGGCGTATGTTCCTGGCGCAACGGCGACCTGTACCAAAGCCTCGTTCCTTTTCTCGCCGCCGGTTCATGTCCGAGTCTGGACAAGAAGGCGGCTAAAGGGATTGATTTAATCTCTTTTATCATGGGTGTTAAAATGTTTGGGTGAGATGGTTCTTGGTTTGGGTCCTATTATATATGCCCTTTTCTAAACCAAACCAGAATTGTGGTTCTCAATAGTAGAAATCCGGATTGTAGATATACTCGCGGTTCTCGTAACGAATCATGCCCTTGTTATCAAGAAAGGTCTTCAAGCCCTTGACCTTATTGTTGGAATATGTATGTCCGCAGGCAGCATATCCTCTTTTGAGGGCAGTCTCGCAGTTTCGGCATCCTTTTATCGGACCATTGGCGAATATTATGCCCAATGCCTCACGGTGCTGTTCCTCGGTCAGCTCCTTGTAAGGATAAGGGTCTTTGGCTTTCTTGCCCGGCTCGGTGAATACATATCCGCTGGCAATCTCAGGCAGCCCATAGTCATTTACGCGAAAAGCGAATGGATCGAACTCAGCGGCGCGGATCATGGCGGCGCATACTTCCGACACGGTATCATCGGTTTTACTGCGGCTAACCTGAAGTACGGTCTCAGCCTTATTGTTCAGCTCAGTGCCGACATGACCACGGGCGTTGTCATCGCTCTTGTTGAGGTGCAGAACCGTGTGGATATGTATCTGGAATTTGTCAGTCCATTCCATTAGCTTGCCTATCAGGTCGGTCGATTCCTTGGCACAGTTGATGTCATACATCAGGTCGCGCACACCGTCGATGATTACAAGTCCTACACCGGGAGTGTTGATTATCGCCTGTTCGATAACTTCAAGGCGCAATGAGGGTGTAAGTTGACGTAGGGCGGCGAATTTCAGATGTTCCGGATGGGTATCGGTCGGAAGTTTCGCCAGTCGCAACGCCCGCTCCATTACCTTCTGACAATGATACGGGCTTTGCTCGGTGTCGAAGTAAAGGATTGTGCGCTTGTCATCGGGAAACTCGGCTGTGTAGCCCAATACTTTGCCATTGACGAGCGATGCTCCGACGATGGCGGCGACATTGAAGGTCTTTTTGCTCTTTGCCTTGCCTGTCGATGCCGAGAAATTGCCAAGTGTGCCAATGACACTGCCGTTGGCATACAGTACCTCCGGCGCGGTCTGAATCTCATCCGTGATTCGCAGCTGCTTTTCCTCCCAAAGTCGGAGGATGTCAGCTTTCACTTCTTGCATCGGCGACCTCCCTTCTTTGATGACTGGATAAGATCGAGCGCAAGTTGTGCGTCGATAACGATTTTTCTGCCCGTTTGAGTAATGGCATCTTTGATTACGCCACTGTTCTTGATGCGATGTGCGGTTGCTTTGCTGCATTGGAGAAGTTCGCAGAGACCTTCTATTCCATAGACGAGCCATCGTTTTGCTGTGATAGCTGTACTGTCGGGGTCGATGTTATCCTTGACATTTCGGGAATCAAGTAATTCTAAAAGTTGTTCTCCGGTATACTGCCAGAGAGGAAGTTTGAGTAACTGGTCTTTTGTCATACGCAGTGTGGGTTTGAATTATACTTCCGCCCTCCTTGAGAGAGCGTATCCGAGTATCTCCCGGACACTGCAAAATTACAACTGGTTATGAGTGGTATGTATGTGGATTTCTCTTCTCCACTTACTAAAACTACCCATCAGAGTATCAGGCTCTAACGGGTAGTATCATAAAGTTTCAAAAGTGGAATTTCAAGTGGTGAAAGTGGTGCGCGAGTGGTATCTTTAAGTCGCAAGGACTATCAAGCCCGTTTTTTATGGTTTTTGATGATTTCATCGATGTCATCTGCAAAGGCCATACTTGACCTGCTGGCATCGCTCCCACGCGGATGTGAATATTTGCTTTCGTAATATGATGAATCTATTCCGAAGTGTAAAAGGATATCCTCACGCCATGCGACTTTGTGCTTTTCCGGCACGATATCGTAGAGCTTGGAGATAAGATAGCACACCTTGATTTTTTGCTTAGGCTTTATCTTAAGAGGCTCATGTTTACCATGAAGGTTCAATGATGAATGGAACTGAGTTTCGGTCGGACCATCAAATATTATGGCGCAAATTTCATATAATTCCGACACAAGAATCATCGGGAACAGTTCCCCTTCCCATTGGCGGCATGATTTCGTATTGGTCTGATTCTGTTTTACAGGTTGTTCAGGCGTGGGATAACTACCATTATGAACCTGCATCTTTTGTATAAAGGTTTCCCTGCATTTCGGATGTAACTGAATTTCACATGGCGGAAAGTATCTTTCCACCGTGATAAAAATTTTGCGACAGACATTTCGCAAGTCATGGTACACATCGAATGAAGGTTTCAACAGGAATTCATCATATTCAACGCTTTCCTGCAATTTCTTAAGAAATTCCCGTTTCTTTTCAAGCCATCCTTCACGGGTTTCGGCCATATGGAATAACTCGATTTCCTGTTTGTACTTATCTATCGTCCAATCATCAGGCACCGGGATTTTGCGACAAGCCTTTAGCGCGTACTCATAATGAGCGGCAATCATATAGAACATCTCCACTTCTTTAAGGAAGTGGTTGCTTTCGTAGCCGTCTATCATGTCTGCCTTGGATTTATTTTTACGATCTTTGTCCAATTTATAGAATACATTTTGGAATGTATCTATTCTTGTCGCAATCTCAGCACAGTAATTTCTGGTCTGGTTAGCTTGCACCTTTCCGATTTCTCCGGAGGCGTGAGATTCGATAATAGCATTTTCGATGTCGATAGAGCAAAGTTTACTGGTGGCTTCGGCTATTCGCTTGTATAAAATTGTATCCTGTTTGGCTACCAGCGGAACTTTCGTGAGCTGCCTCAGGTCTTCCAATATTGGCACAACATCTCGTAATGTCGTAGGGTTTGGCATTTGCGGGTGTTACGTTAAGTGTTATTAATGATGAGAGCCAATCAAACTCAAACAGCCTTGTTGAATCTTTGTTAAATCTTAGCACTCGATAACATAAACACGCGATACCCAATGATAGTTCGCATATCTGTTTTTGATACGATTATCAACCTTTATAAACCACGCATTCTGGGGCAATTGTATCAAATTTGTATCAAAATCACAATTTTTAACATTTTGCGGCGGGATAAAAATAAATAAAGAGCTAAATCTTAACGACTTAGCTCTTTATTTGTGTTGCCTTGGAAGGATTCGAACCCTCACAGGCGGAACCAGAATCCGACGTGCTACCATTACACCACAAGGCAATTTTATGTCTGTTAAAGGAGGCAAAATAAGGCTGGATGATGAGACGTCTAAACGTCATGTTTTTTTATGCCTAATGACTTGTCGCTACAAGTTGTTTGCCTTATTTCCTTTTGACGGTGCAAAGGTAGGGGTTATTTTTGAATCCTACAAATATTTTTTGATATTTTTTATGGATGTACGTTGATTATTTTTTGACAGAAACGATTTGGGGGTGATTTGACCAAGGTTGAGCGGTATCTGTTCTTATTTTCATGCCGATTTAGTTTCTTTTGGTAAAATCAGGGACATAAATCAGAATCTGGCGCAATAGTCTGTTGTCCATAGTTTTAATATCAATATTTTCGTCTTTCTTAGAGCCTGTTTGGATTTAAACCATTAATATTTTTATTCCTTCATTCCATTATGGAGTCATCTTCCGGCCTTTTCAGCAAAGTCTCATCAGTCGCAATGCCCGCATCGCTATTTCTTTAACTTGCTGGAAACCCTCGAAATAAGGCTCAATGCTAAAATGATTTAAATTCAAGTACGCTCTTATGGCGTTGCCGGGAGGGGCATTGACCAATCGGCGATAAACAAGTCGGTTTTAGGCGCTATCGTTTTAATTGTGTTTACGATAGTCCCTACGATGTTGCCAAAAAAATCATCGTGGACGGTTGCGAATTTGTCTTTAAGTTCCATAGTGCTGATGTTTTACGTTAGATAGATAAAAAATACTTTTCCAAAAATAATAACACTGAACGTAGATGAAAGGTTCGGTCATAACGCATAATATTTTTTTAATATTATGGTGGGTAGTGGTTGTAGCGGAACAGATAACCTGTAGTTTGGTAGTAGGCCGATTTATTCGGCAGGGGTCAAATCAATCGAGAAGCGGTCAGAGGCGCGGTATGCAGGGAAGCGTTCGCGTCCTTCTTTAAGGTTCGTAAGGTCAAGCAGCGCATAGATGTGGCCGTTTCTGCGGGTTTCTTTTATCTCTTCACCGAGGTTGTCGTAAATCGATGACATACCTACGGTGTAGTCGCCAAATTTGTCTGTGCCTGTGCGGTTGGCGCCTATAGTGTATATCTGATTTTCTACGGCGCGTGCGCTGAGGAGGAGTTTATAAGGCTTGATTCGTGATACCGGCCAGTTCGATGGCACGATTAGTAGGTCGTACATGTCGTCGGGGCAATTACGTGTCCAGACGGGGAAGCGAAGGTCAAAGCAGACGATTATCTTGATATTCCAACCGCGGTAGCGTATGGTCGGAGGTAGTTTTGTCCCCGGAGAATATGTGATATTTTCTGTGGACAGGGGGAACAGATGGCGTTTGTCGCTGAATGTGACGTCGCCCATAGGTTCGACGAAAAATGCACGGTTATAATATTTGCCGTTTCCGTCAGTGGCAAGGAAACTTCCCGCGATTGCAAATCCGAAATATTGAGCCCATCGTTTAACGGTTTCAATCGTGTGTCCGTCGTTAGGCTCCGCTTTCTGTGCGATTGTCTTCGCATCGGGGATAAATGCTGTGGTGAAAAGTTCGGGCAGTATGGCGATATCCGTGTCTGGCTCAACCTGATTGAGCTGGTGCGCTGCCGATATCAGATTGTTTTCAACATCGGCATAGGTTATGTCAAGCGGTATCGCACAGATTTTCATATCTACAGGAGAAGGGTATCGGGTGGATGATGTCTTGTCAGGTTGTGAAGTTTTCAGGTTTTATTCCTGTAAACGGCCTATAGTAGTTTTTGATTGCTTCCATGTCTGCATCAGTGTCGCCGGTCGGAAGGTATGACCGCTGGAGATGAATTGTTTTCGTCCTGGCGTCTATGGCTCCGAGTACGATGGGGATTTTGGCGGCATAGGCAATGTGGATAAATCCTGTATGCCATTGACTGACCCGGGCACGGGTTCCCTCAGGGGTGATGGCAAGAGCCATCTTGGAGGAGCTGTCGAATTTCTTTATAAGGATTTCAGTAAGTGACGATCCTCCCTTCCGGCGGGAAACGGGTATGCCTCCAAGCGCTTTAAAGAGATAGTTCATCGGAAAGAAAAACCATGAATCCTTTATGAGGAATCCGGCTTGACGTCCGATTGACCAATAGGCAAGTTTGCCAAGCACGAAGTCCCAGTTGGAGGTGTGGGGGGCAACACAGATTATACATTTCGGATAATCTGGAACTCCACATTCTACCTTCCAACCGAAGATTTTCAATATGAATCTACTCAGGGACATCGTTCCTATGCTTTATGAATTATGTTATGCTTTGGCAGCCTTTTTATTCGCTTCTTTTTGTTCGGCGGGCAAAGCTTCGTTCATTTTCTTTACGATAGACTCGACATGGTTGTTGAATTCGCTTTTGAGTTTTCCGTAGGCCGCTTTGAAATAGTCATGGCGTGCCTTATGGTACTCTTGTGCATTTGCAAATGATTTCTCTGTCTGTGGGAAATCGAAGTTCGTACGCTGGAGTGCATTTTGCTGAAGAGCCGCGATTTCATAGATGATTTCGTTGATTTTCTCAGGATTGATTCCCGGAACGGTAATCTTAGCTATTACACACTCGCCTGCGAGCGAACCGCATATCATTCTGATTTCTTTCTTGAGGAGTCGTTTGTTTGAAGCCATTGGGTGGTGAATTAAAAGTTGTTGTTATGCAAATTTAACAAAAAAGAATTGAATTATGTTGATAAAGTCAAAACTTTTTTGAGTGCCGCCAGTGAAGGCGATATTTTTGCCGTGTCATTGCAGTCGGTGTGCACGTGTGGGTTCGGAGTGCTTTTGAAAGAGACACCTGTTACACGGCTTACGCTCTCGGCGAATTTCGATGGATGGGCAGTGGCAAGAAAAATGCCTTTCTCTTCGGCCGATACATCGCGTTTCAGCGCGAGATATGCAGTCGCTCCATGGGGGTCGAGCAGATAGCCGGTTGATTTATATACTCCCGACATGGCCCGTTCTATTTCCTGGTCAGTAAATGAATGTCCTTTTATATCGCGTTTGATTGCGTTGTAGTCACCTTTATACATGTCAAGGATTCTCGAAAGGTTCGATGGGTTTCCGACATCCATGGCGGATGCTATTGTGCGGGTCGGTTCCATCGGTGAGAACAGGCCTGTGGCAAGGTAGCGGGTGAAGGAATCATTGATGTTATTGGCCACAACAAATCTTTTCACCGGAAGCCCCATTTTCTTGGCAAGAAGTCCGGCAGTGAGATTTCCGAGATTTCCGCACGGCACTGAAATTATCACACCGCCTGCTTCATCGTTTCCCATGCGCAGATATTGGCTGTAGGCATAGAAATAGTAGAACATCTGGGGAAGCAATCTGCAAATATTGATTGAGTTTGCAGATGTTATATGCATAGCTCCCCGGAGTTCACTGTCGATAAAGGCTTCTTTCACCAACCGTTGGCAATCATCGAAATTCCCTTTTACCTCTATGGGGTATACATTGTCGCCAAGCGAAGAGAATTGCCTGCGTTGCATGCGGCTGAGTCCTCGTTCCGGGTACAATACAAACACTTTTACTCCCGGTACTCTATGGAATCCAGCCCCTACAGCGCCACCTGAATCCCCGGATGTGGCAACGAGAACGTTGACTTCCTCGCCACGAGGCTTGGAATAGTGGCTGATAATCCGTGCAAGGAAGCGGGCGCCGACATCCTTGAATGCCAAGGTCGGGCCATGAAACAATTCAAGGGAATAGACTCCGCTTTCGATTTCTTTGAGCGGTATGTCAAATGAAAAGGTGTCGAAAACAATGTCCTTCAGCTCCGATGGTTCTATATCGTCGCCAAGCATTGTTGTCGCGACGACATAGGCTATATCACTGACAGACATTTCTCCGATGTTATTGAAGAAAGCACGGGGAATCACAGGTATACGTTCAGGCATATAGAGTCCGCCGTCGGGAGCGAGCCCTGTCATGACGGCTTCCTCGAGCGAAGCCAGCCGACATTGTCCGTGGGTGCTGTAGAATTGCATGCTTTTAGGAGTTTTGAGCAAAGCAAAGTTATGAATCTCCGCTCAGTGCTGCAAATGCGGGATGGTGAAAAATGATTAAAATATGATTCGGGCGAGTGAGTCGCAGTGCTGTCGGATGAAGTCAGAGAATCCACGCTCATAGTCCGAAGCCGATTGCCGTCCGAGTTTTGACTCTATATTGGTCTGCCGGGCTCTTACATCGAGCAAGGCGTCCTGGACCATATCTTCATTTTCTGCATTTTCGAGCAGGCGTGAGGCGTGTAGCGCTCCGAGTTCATATGCTTCGCGGTCTTTTATTCTTGTCGAAGTCTTTGCGGCAGGAGTCACATTGGAGTCGCAACTGCAACTTTGGGAAAGGGGGGAGGAAGTGATTGTTATAATGGCAGCTAAAATATATGTCTTAACACGACTTTTCATATTATTGTCATGGCTATCTTCGCGCATCCCTCGGCGTCGGCGAGCGCGTTGTGATGATTGTAGAATGGAATTCCGAGGAATTCACATACGTAGGGTAGCGAATAGGAGGTCAGCATCGAGCGTGGAATCTGACGCTTCGCAGCGGACAGGGTGCATTGGAATGTATAGTCCGGATAGTCCATCCCATATGTACGGTGGGCCGCACGTATGCATCGTTCATCGAAAGCTTTGTTGTGGGCCACTAAGGGGAGTCCGCCTGCCATCCTGTCGATGTCGCGCCATACTTCCGGGAATAGCCTGGCGTTTTCAGTGTCCTTTTTGCCGATTCCATGTACATTGAGTGTAAAATGGCGGAAATAGAACTCCGGCTCGGGTTTCACAAGTTCATAGAAACGGTCGATAATGCATCCGTCAACAACTTTCACCGCGCCAATCGCACAGATTGACGACGGCTCGTTGTTGGCTGTCTCCACGTCGATTGCTACGAAATTATCCATTTTTTTACTATGTCCCTGACTTCCTCCATCAGCCATCGTGGGGTGGAGGTGGCTCCGCAGATGCCTATGCTTCTCGCTCCGTCTACCCACTCGCCCTTGAAATCCGATGGGCGTGAGACGAGGTAGGAGCGTTCGTTGACGTCACGGCACTCATGGTAAAGCACTTTCCCGTTGCTGCTTTTCGCTCCGGCTACAAACAGAACCACATCGTGGCGCCGGGCAAAATCCCGGAGGTGGCTGACACGGTTGGCTACCTGACGACAGATTGTATCGTGGTAGGTGAAATTGACTTCCGGAGATTTTCTGCGGTTTATTTCATCGACCATCTCTGCCAGTCCCTGCAACGACATCGTCGTCTGTGAATAGAGGGCTATATCTCGATTGAAATCGATTCTTTCAAGCTGTTCGATATTCTCTACGACAATTGCTTCCCCATTGGTTTGTCCGACGAGTCCGTTGACCTCCGCATGACCGGCCTTTCCGTAAATGACAATCTGCGGTCGCGGCGATGAATGGTCGTAGGTCTCTTTGATTCTGCGTTGGAGTTGGAGCACGACGGGACATGTGGCATCAACAATCTCGATACCCTTTTCCTTGGCCATGCTATAGGTTGAAGGCGGTTCTCCGTGGGCTCGCAAAAGCACTCTGACCCCCGAGAGTCCGTTGAGGTCTTCGTGGGTTATAGTGGAAAGCCCTTTCCGTTCGAGCCTCTCAACCTCGTCGCTATTGTGGACTATGTCGCCGAGACAGTAAAGCGGTTCGCCACTACGTTCCAGCTCTTCCTCGGCTTTGCGTATTGCAGTCACCACTCCATGACAGAATCCGGAGCGGGCGTCGATTTCTATTTCCGGTATGAATTTTTCCAATGCTATATATAAAATAGGTGTGGATAGGCGAGTGTTCTAAGCCTGTTGTCCTGCAATAGAATTATATAGGTTCAACAGCCATTCGTTTTGCTCCTCGATAGTCATAGAGGAATTGTCGAGCTTGACGGCATCAGGAGCGCAGCGAAGAGGGCTTTCAGCGCGGGTGGTGTCTATGCGGTCACGTTCGACAACGTTGGCAAGCACCTCGTCAAAGCTAACGTCCTTCCCCTTTTCCCTGAGCTCTTCATAACGGCGTTCGGCGCGCTTTTGAGGGGACGCATTGCAGAAAACTTTCATTTCTGCCTGCGGGAATACTACAGTCCCTATATCGCGGCCATCCATTACGATACCTTTTTCTTCGCCCATTGCTCTCTGCATCCTGACAAGTGCATGGCGTACGGATGGAATTGCGGCTACGGGCGACACATGCGATGAGACTTCAAGACTACGGATTTCATCCTCTACCACTCGTCCGTTGAGTGTCGTGAACTGACGGTCACCGTCAAGCGTGAAATCTACATTTATCTCAGGTAGCATTTCGGTCAGCCTTTCGGCGTCAACATTGCCGTCAGGCTTGATAAGTCCATGTTCCATCGCATAGAGTGTGACTGCCCTGTACATCGCTCCGGAATCAATATATCTATATCCGATTGTTTTTGCCAACCGTCGGGCCATAGTGCTTTTGCCCGACGAAGAGTAGCCGTCGATTGCGATTATGATTTTAGAATTCATAGAGTTTTGTTGATATGTTGAGCATGATAGTCGTTGCCCCCGTGTGAGGTTGCGAGAGGGCCACGCCTATGCCGAAATTACGGACATTGATTCCTGCGCAGGCCGAGAATCCTGATAGAAAACTGCGTTTGTAGGTTGACATGTCGGTGCGTGTCTTGTAGTTATATCCAATTCCTATGTGGAATTTCTCGCTTGGCACGAAATCTGCGGCAAAAATCAGGTGGCGCAGAAGGTTTGATGTGAATTTATCCTTAACGACAGGCTCACTGCTGTCAGTCCCGTCACCATTGTCGTAGAATGGGAGATGCCATTTGGTAAGATTCCACGCTGTGATTGACCAGTTGATAGGCAGGGAGCCGAATGATTTTGTGATGCCAAGACGTATGTCTATAGGCAAGCGGTCGTATTTTTCGTTGAACCTTTTCACCTGTCCTCCGAGGTTTGCCACTACGGCTGAAAATGACAGATTCCTTTCGGGGTCAAAATAGTTCACGCCCAAATCGGTCGCGAGGGCCATCGCGGAATATGCGTCGTAGCTTGAGTAGACGAATTTAAGGTTTATTCCTCCGCGCCATCTGTCAGAGATGTCGTGGGCATACATTCCGTTGATGACCATGTCTTTTGGAGAGAAATCGCCGGTCAGCACTCCATTTATATCAGCTCCCTTTATAGTTCCGTATCCGAAATACTGAACTCCCATGGCCCATGCTCCATGCTCTCCGGCACGATGGGCGAATTTCACTCCCGCGAAATTACTTTCGCCGACGTAGCGCATGTAATTGACTCCGAGCTGCATGTTGATTTCTGAACCGAGCAGCCCCGGATTCTGGTCTATACTGTTTATATCATCCTCGATTGCGGTAAGGTTTATGCCCCCGAGTCCGTAGGCGAGGGTAGAAGAGGGGAGGTTCAGGAAGCTATAGGCCGGAGATGTCTCTTGTGCGCGTACTGTTACGGCGAGTGCCGAGACTATGGCAATGATTAGGCCCGTTATAGAGCGCGGTGATATTCTGGATATGGAGTTAAGTGTTGACATGTCATGATTTCTTCTATATGTAAACGCGCTGTTACGCCACATTATTATATATGGCGCATGCTTTCGGAGTAAAATGTCAACAAAATAAAAACAATTGTAATCATTCACAAAATAGTTGTATTATCTCCTTCGGATATATAATTTTGCTTTGTCACATTAGCCTATTTCCCCTATGCACAAATCTCTACTCCGCTCATTTTTCCTTCCCCTCATCTCGCTTGCCACGCTGACTGCGGCGGCACAGCGACAGCCGATAGACAATGCGACACAATCACCTCAGACAAGGGTGTGCATTAACGTCTATGACCTCGACTGTGTCGATGTCCAGCCGTCTTTCCCCGGTGGTGACACAGCAATGTTGCGTTTCATAAACCGGGAGCGCCGTTATCCTTCCCGCGCTTATCGCGAGGGTATTGAAGGTCGCGTGTTGTGCAGTTTTGTCGTAAATGAGGACGGTTCCATATCTCATGTATCGGTTATAAAGGGCGTTGAGGAATCGCTCAACCGTGAGGCCATGCGCATTATCTCAAAGATGCCACAGTGGATGGCCGGAAGCATCGGCGAGAATCCTGTCCCCGTTTATTATATATTGCCAATAGCGTTCAGGCTGTAAGAAAAGCTTTAATGCTTGACGTTTTTCTCTAAGTTCCCTCTGGATTTGCTTATAGTCACAAGGTAGACGCCCGAGAAGATAAGGCCTACGGCTATGACTTTCAGGGCCGTGAAGCGGTCGAGGCCGAGATATATGCCAATAAGCGAGGCTATGATTGGCTGTACGTAGTTGTACATTCCGACCAGTGTCGGGCGCAGGTTTTTCTGGCCAATCATCGTGCAGATATAGGCAAAGAAAGTAGCGACGACCACCACATATGCCACTCCTGCAATCTCTGTAACCGACATTGATGCCCAGTCAGTGTCTATCCATTTCCCAACCGAAAGTGGAAGCACTGCGATAGAAGCGAAGGTAAACATCCATTTCATCAGGGTGAACACCGAGTATTTTTTAATGAAATTCCGGTAAAAGGTAAGATAGAGGGCATAGCTAAGCTGCGCGGTGAGCACTAATGCGTCGCCAAGTATAGGATTGTCACCTTTCATCGGAGCCATTGTTCCACCGAAAATAAGAAGCAAAGCACCCGAAGCGCCGAGTGCGATACCACCGGCTTTTTTCCAGGTTATAGGTTCTTTAAGTATGAGGGCGGCCAATACCATCACCCATATAGGCATTGTGGTCGTGATGATTGATGCTTCTCCGGGAGAAGTCGCTCCCACGCCGAACACATAGCATCCTTGATTGAATACTATTCCGAGCATTGCCGCTCCTGCCAGGCGTAGCAAATCGGGGGCGGGGACATGTTCACGGCGAGTGAAGAGCGATGCGATCCAGAAGAGGATTGCCGCACCGACAATCCTGAAGTTCGTTAGGAGCAAGGGCGTGACAATTCCTGCGGCCATCACTATTTTAGCGACAGGGGCCATCATGCCCCACATCATATTTGCACCTAACATCGCGAAGTGTCCTTTCAGTTTGTACTCACTCATTGGATGGCTAAATTTTATTGATTAATATGCCTATGGTTGATATTAATTCAGACTAAATTGCATAAATTTGCAGCCCGGTATGTTGGCGGATGGCTGCCGGCCTTCATGAATAGTCCCGGAAATTCCGCGCAAAATTATAACAATTGGCCTTAATGGCAAAATTAGATGGTGTCTAACATTCATGATTAAACACTCAAATAATGGTAATGTCTATGATGGAAACTTCGCCAGACTGGCTACACTGGCTTTATGATGGTTCGGCTCTGGCGGTCGGATATACGTCGCGAGGTCTTGATGCAGTGCATCAAAAGTTTGACGAGTCATATGGAGCATACGAAGGGTTTAATATCTGTCATTATACCGGTGATGAAACTGCACACGTGGATTCCTGTCGTCAGAAACTCTGTGATGCGCTGGGAGTGGGATTGGATTCATTGATTGTACCGCGTCAGACCCACTCGGTCAATGTGCTTGTTGTCGACAAACCGATGTCAATGGGGCGTGATACGGAATTGGATGGGGTTGACGCCGTCGTTACATCGACAAGGGGATTGGTTATAGGTGTATCGACAGCAGATTGTCTGCCCGTGGTCATTTATGATAGAAATGCAGGGGTGGCAGGTGTGGCACATGCCGGTTGGCGGGGTGCTGTAGGCGGTATTATTGACAGGACTGTCGATACAATGATTGATATGGGGGCCTCGGCCTCATGCATGAGCGTTTGGTTTGGCCCTGCTATATGCGCAGGGTGTTTTGAGGTTGGGGAAGAGGTTGCGTCGCGTTTCCCGGCTTCATGCGTGGAGCGGCAATCAGGTTTGAAACCACATGTCAATCTGCCTGAATTCGCTGTCGGCCGTTTGATTGAGAGTGGGGTTGAGGCTAAGAATATACATCCTTTTTCAACTGATTTGTGTACACGCTGTCATCCTTCCAGGTATTTCTCGGCGAGGGCATCCGGCGTAAATTCCGGCCGTAATTTCACATTTGTGATGCTGAAATGAGAAATGGCCATTATTTAGAATCATTCTAAATAACCATTTTATGCTGTTTGAGAGGGGAAGCTCTTGCACATAGCCGAATTTCAGAGATTTTACATTGTGAATAAGCTTTGTTAAATGTGTTAATTGTCGGCAACAGATGTATTATAAATAATAGGAGTATAGATATTTATGGCAAAAATATTAAGTTTTTATTTAAGCTGATTTCTATGCTTTATATAAAATATTGAAATTCAGTAGTGTGCAATTTGTTTATAAAATCCAAATAAAAAAGTCTTTGTTTTTAATAAATTATTTTTGGAAATTTGCAGACAAAGATAGGTACGCAATCCTTAGTTTAAATCTTCTCCTACCTGCCTAAGAACTCAATCTAACCGATGCAAGAAGAATACTCCAAAAAATGGGATAAATGTTTAGAGATTATCCGTGACATTGTCCCTCCCGAACAATTCAAATCATGGTTCAGCCCGCTGACATTCCTGCGGGTTGAGAATGACATTTTGACTATTTATTGCCCTACGGAGTTTTTTGCAGAGCAGTTGGAGGAGCGTTATATAGGGGTGCTTGGCAAAACCTTGAAAAGGGTGTTCGGCCCTTCGATAAGGCTTATTTATGAATATCCTATCGTCGCCAACGACCCTTCGACACAAGTCGCTGTCGGCAGTGCCCATCCGAGCCCGGCCGTCAAGCCTATCCCCGGAGCCACTTCAAATCCGTTTAAGGAGGTAGTGGTGGAGGATATCGATTCTCAGCTTAATCCTGACTACACGTTTGAGAACTATTGTATAAGTCACAGCAATAAGGTGGCACGTTCTATTGGCGAGGCTATTGCCAACGACCCGAAGCTTCAGACATTCAATCCTCTGTTTGTTTTTGGCCCGTGCGGAGTGGGGAAGACCCACCTCATTCAGGCAATCGGCATCCGCATCAAGGAGCGTAATCCTCGCGCAAGGGTGCTTTATATCACAGCACGTTTGTTTGAAAGCCAGTATACTGCAGCGGTGCAGCGCAGTAAGGTTAATGAATTCATCAATTTCTATCAGAGCATCGACACTCTTATTATAGATGATATTCAGGACTTCATTGGAAAGGATAAGACTCAGAAGACATTTTATCATATATTCAATCATCTCAAGCAGAACCATCGCCAGCTTATAATGTCAAGTGACTGCTGCCCTTCGCAAATGGAGGGTATGCAGGACCGTCTTCTCTCGAGGTTTAAATCGGGAATGACCGCACAGCTTGAAAAGCCGGATTTTGAACTGCGTCGCGACGTGCTCACCCAAAAAGCTCTCCGCGACGGTCTCCAGCTTCCATCTGAGGTAATGGATTTTATAGCGTCGAATGTCACTGACAGCATACGTGAACTTGAAGGAGTGGTGGTGTCATTGCTGGCCCATGCTACTTTCCTTGACAAGGATATTTCGGTAGAGCTTGCGCGCAGGGTGCTGTCGAACTCTGTGAAACTTAACAAGCGTACTGTCAACTTCGAGACAATCACGCGTCGTGTCAGTGAGTTCTATGACATCGAACCTGACCAGATTTTCACTAAATCACGTAAGCGTGAAGTGTCGGATGCGCGCCAGATGGTGATGTATCTTGCAAAAAAACATACCAAAATGCCATTGAAGGCAATAGGAACGCGTCTTTCGCGTACGCATGCCACTGTGCTCTATGCATGCCGCCTGATTGGAGAGCGGCTTGCTATCGAAAAGAAGTTGCAGGACGATATCGCTAAAATAGAGTCTGAGTTGCTTTCGGTCTGACAAGTCAGGAGGTTGCAGATTATATGATATATCCCTCCCTTACCGAGTGTCAAAGCATGCTGTAAGGGGGGATTTCTTTTAGAAAGCTGAACTTGTGGCTTTCATTGTCGACTTTGCAGCAAAAGTGACTGAGCCCGTTTGAGACTGTAAGGTATTCCACTCCGAGCACGAGGTTGTAGCGACCTATCTGCTCAAATACCTGACGCGTTATCGCAATGGTAGGAGCCTTGTATTCCACTATCATTTTAGGGTGTAGTGCCGTGTCATAGACAACGGTATCGCATCTTTTTGATGTACCGTTAAGGTTTATCGAGACCTCGTTGGCCATTAGGCCTGCCGGATATCCGAGGCTCGTACGGAGATGCGCGGTGAAATTTTGTCTCACCCATTCTTCCGGGGTTATTAGCAGCCATTTTTTCCGTAATGGGTCAAAAATCTCATCGCCACGGTTGCCGTGGCGCAGCCTGACATCCGCGATTGGAAGGTTGAGTGCGCACAATTTTGTTGCCATCGTTGGAATTTTCGACAAAGTTAAGCATTTCGTGCTGTAGCAATCGCATGACTTTGTGGAATTCTTTGGCGTTTCATCCTAAATTTGTAAATTTACACATTGAAAACATCAATACGCATCTATCTTGGAACTATATGGCATCGGCTAATCCTTCATATCCGGAACTCAGGCGTCAGATAGCGTCTCGCTCTTCGCTGTCGCCGGTCTATCTTCTTCATGGAGAGGAAGGGTATTACATCGACGAACTTGTGAAGGCTTTTGAGGAACTTGTTCCCGAGGAGGAGCGTGATTTCAACCTCTACATCCTCTATGCCCCGGAGAGCGGAGTGGAGACGGTGATGGATATATGCCACCGCTATCCCATGATGGCTGAGAGGCAGGTGGTGATAGTGAAAGAGGCGCAGGCAATCCGGGCAGACCAACTGAATAAACTACACAACTACGTGGCGCAGCCGAATCCTACAACTGTGCTTGTCATTTCGTGTCGCGGTGCCCAGGCAAAGGGGAAAGAGCTGCTTGCGGCCGTGAAGAAGAACGGAGTTATATTTGAATCCAAGCGTCTTAGCGAACGTAATGTACTTCCTGTCATTTCCGACCTTATAAAAGAGCGTAAATTGAATGTCGACGTAAAGGCTTTGTCAATGCTGCGTGATTATATCGGGACAGACCTTTCACGTCTTTACAATGAAATCGACAAGCTTGCCTTGATTCTCGGACCCGGAGCGATGATTACTCCCGAGGCTGTTGAGCGGAATATCGGAATTTCGAAGGATTATAATAATTTTGAGCTGATTGACGCCGTCAATTCCCGCAATGCGGCAAAGACGTTTACAATCGTGGAATATTTCAGGAATAATCCTAAAAACAATCCGACGGTTATGACTGTGTCGTCGCTGTTCAATCAGTTTTCAAACCTCCTTATATATCACTATACCCGCGATAAGACTCAAAGCGGATATATGGATGCATTGGGGCTACGTTCGCCATGGGCCTTGAAAGGCTACGAAGTGGCGGCGCGCAACTACAATGTCCGTCAGACAATAGAGATAATATCGGCTATCCGTGAATTTGACACGCGCAGCAAGGGCATAGGCTCGCGGCAAAATGAATATGATCTCCTGAAAGATTTGATGTTCAGAATCCTGACAGCCCGTGGAATAATCTGAATGGTATAATTTGGAGCCCAAAATTTGGATATTAGCGCGTCGGATTGTAATTTTGTGAATTGATGAACGAGGAAAAGCGAAAATCGGAAGCGGAGAGCCGCTTGCTTCATTATCTTTCTCAGCATCACATGCGTTGCACTCCTGAACGCATGATGATTCTTGGCAAGGTGGTGGGATTCCGTAGCAGTTTCACCTCCTCATCCCTCCTTAGGTCACTCACTGACGACGGTTTCCATATAAGTCAGGCGACAGTCTACAATTCTTTGAGGCTGCTGGAGACTGCTGGCATTGTCAGGAAGCGTCTTGTCGAGGGAGGGATTGACACCTACGAGTATTCGTCGGGCGTTGACAATCACATTTCGCTCGTGTGTTCGCGTTGTGGCCGCTCTAAGGTGATAAAGGATGTGGAGATTGTAAAGGCTCTTAATCTGCGGCGTTTTCCGTCTTTTGTCATGAATGGCTTTGACCTTTATATTCGTGGCCTGTGCTCCAAATGCAGGAGCGGAGGCCGTGTCAAAAAATAAAAGAAGAATTCACAGTTTTAACGTAAATATATAGAACTCAGTAAAATGAAAGTTGATGTGCTTCTCGGCCTCCAGTGGGGCGACGAGGGAAAAGGTAAAGTGGTTGACGTGCTCACGCCGCGTTACGACGCTGTGGCCCGTTTTCAGGGGGGGCCCAATGCGGGCCATACTCTTGAATTCGAAGGCAAGAAATATGTGCTCCGTTCAATCCCTTCCGGCATTTTCCAGCATGGCCAGATCAATATAATAGGCAATGGCGTTGTCCTTGACCCCGTGCTTTTCAAGCAGGAGGCCGAAGAACTTGAGAAGAGTGGGGTAGACCTTCGCTCGATACTGAAGATTTCCAAGAAGGTGCATCTTATCACTCCTACCCACCGTCTGCTCGATGCCGCAAACGAGAAGGCGAAGGGCGGAAAGAAGATTGGCACCACCGGAAAGGGAATCGGTCCGACATACACCGATAAGATTTCGCGAAACGGTCTCCGCCTTGGTGACGTGTTCCATAATTTCAAGGAAAAATATTCAGCGCTCCGCCAGCGTCATTTAGACCAGCTTGCCGCACTCGGTGCTACTCCTGATAACTTCGACCAGCTTGAAGAGACATGGATGGATGCGATAGTCTATCTTAAAGGCTTCGGAATCGTGGATTCGGAATTCCTGATTAACCAGCTGCTTAATGAGGGCAAGAGTGTGCTATGTGAAGGAGCCCAGGGAACCCTTCTTGATATTGATTTCGGTTCATATCCTTTTGTGACTTCATCAAATACAATCAGTGCCGGTGCATGTTCCGGACTTGGCGTGGCTCCAAATAAGATTGGTGAAGTGTTCGGTATATTTAAAGCCTACTGCACGCGAGTGGGAAGCGGACCTTTCCCCACTGAACTTTTCGATGCTGTCGGAAAGCGTATCCGAGACCTGGGCCATGAATATGGAGCTGTGACGGGGCGTGAACGTCGTTGCGGTTGGATTGATCTCGTTGCTCTCCGTTATGCAATTATGCTCAACGGCGTGACACAGCTTATAATGATGAAGAGCGATGTGCTCGACGATTTCGATGAAATCAAGGTTTGTGTCGCTTATAGGATAAACGGAGTGGAGACTTCACAGTTCCCATTCTCGATTGACGAAAGCATAGAGCCGGTATATGTAACCCTTCCCGGATGGAAGACCGATATGACAAAGATGCAGAGCGAGGATGAATTCCCCGTTCAGTTCAAGGATTATATAAGCTTCCTTGAAAAAGAACTCGCAACTCCCATCACTATAGTGTCAATTGGTCCTGACCGTAAGCAGACAATCATTCGCGACAAGAAGGCATAAGCCTTCCTGTCGCTATAAAAACACTTAAAACCTAAATCTAAAATCCATGGCTAAAGTAAAACCGTTTAAAGGCATCCGTCCTCCGCGTGAGATGGTCACGCAAGTTGCGTCGCGTCCCTATGATGTACTGAATTCAGAGGAAGCCCGCCGTGAGGCCGAAGGGAATCCGAGTTCCCTGTATCATATCATAAAACCGGAGATTGATTTTGCCCCGGGCACTGACGAGCATGATCCGAAGGTCTATGGCAAGGCCGTTGAAAATTTCAAGGCTTTCCGTGATAGTGGATGGCTGGTTCAGGACGATAAGGAGCATTATTATATATATGCCCAGACGATGGACGGTCGTACTCAATATGGCATCGTGGTTGCGGCCAACGTGGCTGATTACATGGAAGGACGCATAAAAAAACATGAACTGACCCGACGCGATAAGGAAGAAGACCGTATGAAGCATGTGCGTGTCAACAATGCCAACATCGAACCGGTCTTTTTCGCGTTTCCTGACAACGCTCCTCTTCAGGACATAATCGACGCTGTCACGGCTGGAGAGCCTGAATATGATTTTGTGGCGCCCGACGGGTTCGGACATCATTTCTGGGTTGTCGACAAGCCGGAAATGATTGAGGCCATAACTGCGGAGTTTGCCAAGATTCCCTATCTTTATATAGCCGACGGCCATCACCGTTCGGCAGCAGCCGCTCTTGTCGGTCACGAAAAGGCTCTCGCAAATCCGGCCCATACAGGAGATGAGGAGTATAACTATTTCCTTGCTGTGGCTTTCCCTGCTTCACATCTGAATATCATTGACTATAACCGTGTTGTCAGAGACCTTAATGGGCTTAGCCCTGAACTGTTCCTGGATAAACTTCGTGAGAATTTTATTGTCGAGGAGAAAGGTGATGATGAGTATCGTCCTGTCGCTCTCCACAATTTCTCGCTTTATCTTGGCGGTAAATGGTATTCATTGACGGCGAAGCCGGGTACATATAATGACAATGACCCTATCGGTGTGCTTGATGTGACTATTTCGAGTGACCTTATCCTCCGTGATATTCTTGGGATTACCGACCTCCGTAGCGATAAGCGCATCGATTTTGTAGGCGGTATCCGTGGCCTCGGTGAGCTAAAGCGTAGGGTGGATGATGGCGAGATGGCTGTTGCCTTGGCCTTATATCCTGTTTCTATGAAACAATTGATGGATATAGCCGATTCAGGTAATATAATGCCACCGAAAACCACCTGGTTTGAGCCGAAGCTCCGTTCCGGACTTGTAATTCACGAACTGCAGTGATTCCTTTGATGAATCAATAACTGCAGTCGCTTATTGAGCACTGAAATCAAAAATCTCACGATGCCGTCGCGGCGTCGTGAGATTTTTCTTTCTATCTATGTCTGATGTATGAAATGTATCCGATATCTATGCTTTGGGCTCCGCGCCTACAATGCGCTTTGCTCCTATATATCGTTTTGAATAGTATCCTCCGTCAGGAAATTTCTGATAAGTCACCCCCTTTGATGTGGATGCGTGGATAAAGGTGCAGCTTCCGTCACTGTTGACATCGACAACCATAGCTACATGCCCTACAGCTCCGCGTCCGCTTCTTCCTGAGAAGAACAGTAAGTCGCCGGGGCGTAGGTCGTCGCGGTCAACTCGTACGCCTTCTGCATATTGTGAACGGGAAGAGCGACTTAGATTAAAGCCGAAATTCTTGAAGACGAATCCGACGAATCCGGAGCAGTCAAAGGCTTTAGGCCCTGAGGCCCCACGACGGTAACGGGTGCCAAGATATTTAGAGGCGAAATCTGTCATTTTCCCGATAAGTTCTCCCTGTTCGTTATCGGAGTTTTCGTCGGTTATATCGATATTGGCAAATGGAGAGAATTCGCGGACGGAGGCGAAAGCATTGTCGGCGAGACCTGCTACAGCGTCGAATGACTCGACGTGTGCGGCGGGTAGCTTGAAGGGAGTAGGGTTGTTCTCTGCCTTTGCGCCTGTTCCAAGCATGATTGGAAGCATGAATGTGGCGAGTGCCGACGAGATTATTCTATTCATTGTCTGTTGATGATTCTTAATTCCGATTTGTAAGGTTAAGCTTTGCTTTTTCCTTAATTGCAATGCAAAATTAGTTAATTCCAGCCATAATGGCAAACTGCAATTAATTGACTTATCGTATATTGGCCTAAATTCAAGTTTTACTAAGATAATGAAACAGAATTTAGCAATAAAAGCCTAAATGTTAACGATTGTGGCTATTTTAGTTGTTATGTATACAATATTTAACTGATTTTAACCACTTACTTGCGGTTTATATTAAATATTATGTGCTGATATCACCTTATATATGTGCAGTTTGCATTTATATGTTAAACAGTTTTCATTTGCAAACATATATAATAGCTGAATAATCAGCAAAATGCGCATAATATCCGCTTATGTGCAATTTACAATAATTTAAATAATTTAACAATATTGCGGGCGTGCAAATATTTTGCCATGATTGTGGAAGAGATATACTTGATTTTTTCCAAAATAATTGCGAACTTTGCCATGGATATAACCGGTACTGATTGACGTCGTTCTCTTCTCCGCCAAAGCCGCTGATATTAAGAATATAATCATACAATAATATATTATTACAGATGAAAAAAAGTGCTTTGCAACAGGCCCGTGCGGCTTATAAGCCCCAGTTACCCATTGTGCTCACCGGCGGTGTGAGAGTGGTTGAGGGGCAGCCTACACAGTCGGCCGACAACCAGGAAGAAATCAAGAAGCTTTTCCCAAACACCTACGGTCTCCCCGAATTGCGTTTCGAGAAGGCTCCAGCAAATGAATCGGCTGAGCCAATCAATGTCGGAGTGATTCTTTCCGGCGGTCAGGCTCCAGGTGGACACAATGTGATAAGCGGCCTTTTTGACGGAATCAAGAGCATTAACCGCAATAGCCGTCTCTATGGTTTTCTCATGGGACCTGGTGGCCTTGTTGACCATAAGTACAAGGAATTGACTGCCGATATCATCGATGAGTACCGTAACACCGGCGGTTTCGATATCATTGGTTCAGGCCGTACGAAACTTGAGACCAAGGAGCAGTTCGACAAGGGTCTCGAAATCCTTCGTGAACTCAACATCAAGGCGCTTGTGATTATCGGCGGTGACGACTCTAACACCAATGCAGCGATTCTCGCTGAATATTATAAGGCTATCGGTGCTGGCGTGCAGGTGATTGGTGTTCCCAAGACTATTGACGGTGACCTCAAGAATAATGTGATTGAGACCTCATTCGGCTTTGACACCGCTACTAAGGTTTACTCCGAAGTGATAGGAAATATCCAGCGCGACTGCAATTCTGCAAAGAAATATTGGCATTTCATCAAGCTCATGGGTCGCTCGGCTTCTCATATTGCTCTTGAATGTGCGCTCCAGTGCCAGCCTAATATGTGTATCATCTCCGAGGAGGTTGAGGCAAAGAACATGACCCTCGCACAGGTGGTAGATGATATAGTCGATGCAGTTGTGGCCCGTTCGAAAGAAGGTAATAATTATGGTGTAGTGCTCATCCCTGAGGGCCTTATCGAGTTTATCCCTGCTGTAAAGGCTCTTATAGCCGAACTCAACGACCTCCTTGCCGCCAAGGCTGATGAGTTTGCCGCTCTTGAGCCGGAGCAGCAGCGTGGATGGGTGATTTCACAGCTTAGCGAGGCTAATGCCAGAACTTATGAATCACTTCCTCATGGAGTGGCGCGTCAGTTGACCCTTGACCGTGACCCGCACGGTAATGTTCAGGTGTCGCTCATCGAGACAGAGAAACTCCTTTCAGAAATGGTTGGCAAACGTCTTGAACAGCTTGCCGCTGAAGGAAAATATTCCGGCAAGTATGCCACAATGCATCACTTTTTCGGTTACGAGGGACGTTGCGCCGATCCTTCAAACTTTGACGCCAACTATTGCTATGCACTCGGCTTCACTGCCGCATGCCTTATCGCTGCCGGCAAGACGGGTTATATGTCGAGTCTCCGCAATTTGACCTTCGCGCCCGTCAACTGGGTTGCAGGCGGTATACCTATCACTATGATGATGAACATGGAACGTCGTCATGGCGAGATGAAACCTGTTATCCGCAAGGCTCTTGTTGAACTTGACGGTGCTCCTTTCCTCAAATTCGCCAAGGAGCGTGAGCAGTGGAAGTACAACACTTGCTACACATATCCCGGTCCTATCCAGTATTTCGGCCCGGTAGAAGTGTGTGACCAGCCTTCGCTGACCCTTGTCTACGAACAGAAGCGCCGCAAATATTGATTCTTCTGACATCTGTTTTTGTCGGCTACCGATATAGACAGTTTGTTATAAAATAAGAACAATTCCCTTCCACCATTTTCGAAATGGACAGAAGGGAATTGTTTTTTGATTGTTTTCCGGATTACCATCCGGGATTTTGTACGAGATTGGTGTTGCGTTCAAGTTCAACCAAGGGGATTGGCCACAGTTCATGACGAGTCTGGTAGGAGCGGGTATACATAAGATTGCCAAATATGTCCCTTGCGTCTTTGACACTCGATTCGAGAAGTCCCCATCGGCGTAAATCCCAGTATCGTTGACCTTCTCCGGCGAGTTCACATGCACGCTCCTTGCGTATTCGCGCAGTCATTTCTTCCTTGTCGGTCACGCTCAACCATTTCGGTCCTGAGTTGAGGCCGGGCATACCTACGCGAGCTCTCACTTTATTTACCTCTACTATTGCTTTGTCGGTTTCGTTGTTTTCGTTATATGCTTCGGCAAGCATAAGCAGTACGTCGCCGAGGCGGATTAGTGGGAATTCATATGGTGTACGGTTGTACTCTCCCCAGTATCCGTCGAGATTCCCTGTCGGAATCCATTTTCGCCAGAAATAAGAGTTCCATCCTTCCGAATTCCTTATGAAGGCCATTGCCTCCATCGGAGCCCCTCCTTGTGTCGGGTCGGCAAGTACAAACTGTTTGTCCATGGGATTGGATCCTGCGTCAGTCCCGAGGTAGTGTGAATAGGGAGTGATGATATTAAGGCAGAGACGTGGGTCGCGCTTGCGGTAGGCGTCCATCACTTTTGTCGTGTCACATTCGAGTGTGCTCGTGATTTCCGTGCTGCCCTGATTGATTGCTACGCTGAGATATTTGCGTCTGACATCGGCTCCTCCTTCGTTGAAACCGGGGAAAACATCATCCCAGTTGAAGGGTGTGCCGTCAAGGTTGTCGTACATGTCGGCAAGTGTCACAGACGGAACTATGCAATTGGACGCTATCAGGCGCATGGTGGATTTGTTGCCGAAATATGATACTATATCTAAGGCATAGCCGGAAGTATTGCCGTCAATTGACTGGATTGAAAAAATCATTTCCTTGCTGTGACGTCCGTTGTAGAGACGGAAAAGCTCATTGTAGTCGGGATGGAGTTCATATCCGTAATTATTATTGCGGTTGTAGACTATTTCCTCGAAATCATTTATAGCTTCCTGCCATTGATTGTTGAAGAGGTACACTTTCCCTCGGAGGGCATAGGCGGCCCCTTTGGTAGCCCGTCCCATATCCGCATCGTCCCATTTCACGGGAAGCAGGGCGACAGCGTCATTCAGGTCGTTTATGATATGTTGCAGGATTTCCTCGCGCGAAGAGCGGGGAGCGTTAAGCGATGTGAACTGTTCGTTGATATCGAAGCTTTCGTCATAATAGGGCACTCCGCCCCAGCAGTTAAGCATCCTGAAGTAGGCCATGGCGCGAAGGAATTTCGCTTCACCCGTGACCCTCTCGATGGTCTGTTGGCTGATTTGCATCTTGGCCACATTCCTGATTACTGTATTTGAGCGGTGGACAAGCTCATAGAGATATTGCCAATGGTTTTGTACACCTCCGCTGCCTGAAGAGAATGATGTCCCACGGGAAATGTCAGCCCAAGGTGTAGTGCCGTCGGCAAGGTCGCTACACATGTCAAAGGTGAATTCCATGCCGAAACACCATGGCGCTTTCATTGCGGCATACATGCCGATTGCGGCCTGTCGCGCATGCGCTTCTGTCTGCCAGAAGGTGGTGCCCGACATTTGATCGGATGGATTGTAATCGAGGCTTTCGCAGCTTGTCGATAGGATTGAGGCAAGTGCGATTGATATTGAGATAATATGATGATTTCTCATGAGATGAACTGATGTTATTGAGATGAATTAGGCTTAAAATGTATTGTTGGAGAGCATTTAAAGTGATACGTTGAGTCCTATTGAATATTGTCGGATTGCGGGATATCCTACTCCGGCCGCGATTTCCGGGTCAAGTCCCGGGAAATCGCTTATGGTGAAAAGATTGTCGATGCTTGCGTAGATCTTAAGTCTGTCAATACGGATTTTCCGTGACAGTTCCTGTGGAACCGTATAGCCTAACTGTATATTCTTACATCTTAGATATGCGGCATTATGGACAAAAGCGTCGCTCGCGATATTGTTTTTGCTGTTGGCATTGTTCCTGAGACGCGGATATTTAGATGAGTAAGGATTCTCGGGAGTCCATGCGTTGTCGGTGATGTCTTTGTTGAGCGATTGTCCCATGACGGTTACAAAGCGGAAAGCCTGATTGTTGTAGTACACTGGATTGTCTCCGACGCCCTGTAGATGCATGCTGAAATCGAAATCTTTCCATATTGCACCGAGGCTTATTCCATAGGTGAATCTTGGAAGGGTTCCGTAGCCGATTTCAATGCGGTCGTTGGCGTCGAGGTTGCCGTCGCCGTTTGTGTCGGCATAAAGGAAATCACCGAGTTCGGGGCGTTGGTATGTGGCGAAATAATTGGGATTTGTTGCGACAAGTTGCTCCACATAATCAAGGTCGGCCTGGTCGCGTATGATTCTGTCGACTTTAAGGACATAAAGCTGATTGATGGGTTTTCCTTCCTGGGTTTTGTAGACTCCGTTGATTGACGCTACGTCGCCTTGGAATTTCGTCACTTTGTTGTTGACAAATCCCATATTGAATCCCACGCTGTAGCTGACTTTACCGATTCTGTCGGCCCAGTTGATGTCGAGTTCGAATCCCTTGTTGTTTACTTCGCCCGCGTTTTGGTTCGGGATGGTGCTTGTGCCATGTTCGAGTGCTACCGGGAGGGAGATGAGTATACCTTTTGTGTCTTTATTGTAGATGTCAAACGAGCCGTTGAGTCTGTTGTTCAGCATCGAGAAATCAAAGCCGATGTTTGTCATATAGGTTTTTTCCCATGTTAGCTTTGAATTTGAGAGCATGGTCTGGGCGAACCCACCTGCTATGGCGCCGTTGAGTATATAGTTGGCTGAAGAGTAGAGCGACTGGTACATATAGTAGCTTGTGGTGGCATTGTTTCCGAGCGAGCCGTATGATGCGCGGAGTTTCAGCTGGTTGAGCCAGGAACTTGCCGCTGTCATGAAGGATTCCTCCGAGATACGCCATCCGGCTGAGACCGACGGGAAATAGCCCCAGCGTTTGTCGGGTGCGAATTTTGATGAACCGTCGGCGCGTAGATTGGCCTCGAGAAGATATTTGTCGTCCCAATTTAGGTTGATGCGTCCGAAATAGGAGCGCATTGCCCATTCCGAATAGTTGCCTGATATGGGGCCGTTTGTCGTTCCGGCGTCAATGGATGTCAGGGAATCGTCAATGAGGTCGTATTTGGTGAAACCTTCTTTTTCATATTTATTATATTCCTGGCTCATGCCCGCGAGCAGGGTCGCTTCAAGTCGGCTGACTTTGAAGTCATATTTTGCAGTGAGTTCTGACGTGCGGAAAGTATTGCTGTAGTTATAGCGTCTGATATATGTTCTGACCACTCCTTCACGTATCAAAACCGGGCCGTCAAAGGTGAAGCGGTAGAGGTCTCGGTCACAGAGCTGGTATTCTTCACGACGTTGCCAGTAGTTATAGGAAAAAGACCCTTGTATTGAAAGTCCCTTTATAGGGGAGAGGCGGGCATAGAGTTTGGCTACCGTGCGTCGGGTCTTGGTTGGGAATTCGTCTTTATAGAACCATTGACGGCGATATGGGTTGAAGTTGCTTACATTTTCTTCTTCAGGATTCTGGATTCCTCCATAGAGACCTGTCGCGGGGTCGAACAGGGTCATTCCCGGTACGGAATTGAAAGCTCCGGACCCGAAAATCACGTCGCCACCGGCTGTTGCGTTTTCTGCTGAAGGATTGTTTGAATCGATATATCCGAAGAGGTTTGTACCGACTGTGAGCCATGGTTTCACGCTGATGTCAAGATTGGCTCTTAGTTGGTAACGTTCGTAATCGGTATGGTAAATCATGCCGGGATTATTGATGTAGCCTCCGGAAAGGTTGTATCTTACCGTTCGTGTGGCCCCTGTCACGGATAGATTGTGATTCTGTACAACAGATGGATTCCGGTAGATATGGTCTTGCCAGTCGGTGTTTGGATAGATGGTCGGATTGCGTCCCGCGTCGTTGCGCCATTCGTCTATTTTCCCTTGTGAAAATCGGGGAGCCTGCCCGTTGGCTATCAAACCGGCGTTCTGTATTTCCATGAAATCGGCGTAGTTTGTCACTAAGTTTAGTCTTTTGGCTACGGTCTCGAACGACACATTGCCACTGTAGGTCAGACGCGGACGGCGCTCCGTGCCGTTTTTTGTGGTGACAAGAATTACTCCGTTAGCCGCACGGGAACCATATATCGCTGACGATGCGGCATCTTTTAGGATTGATATGTTGTCGATGTCTTGAGGGTTGATGTCGCTGAGGGCTATACCTGTCATGCCGTCGACTACCACGAGCGGTGCCGCGTCGTTAAGTGTGCCCTGGCCGCGTACGCGTATGCTCTGTGACTCGTAACCTGGAGTGTTGCCTCCGGAATTTGTCACGGTCATGCCTGAGGCGAGACCTGCGAGTGCGTTTGTTACATTGGTGACAGGGCGGTCGCTGAATGCATCTTTTGAAATTGATGCCACCGAGCCCGTCAGATTGACTTTCTTTTGGGTGGCATAGCCGACAACTACCACTTCATCGAGAACAGAATGATTGACTTCGAGTACCATAGGGTAGACAGTCGTGCCTTCGACCACTGAAACTTCTGCGGGAGCATAGCCAATGAAGGAGGCTTGCAGTACGCTTCCGACCGGAATGTCAGCCAATAGGAACTTCCCGTCGATATCGGTTGCTGCGGTTGCCGCTGATCCGGCCACGCTTACCAGCGCGCCGGTCAGTGGCTGTCCGTCACTGTCTGTGACAGTGCCTGTCACGGTTACTTTATTAGCGTTTGCAGACAGGCTTATACATGAGAAGAATAAGATGATGAATGAAATAAGGTGTCTCATAAATAAACGTTGAAATAATACGTGTCGACAAATTTAATACACAATTGCCATCCTTCGATTCATGTGGTGACGAACGACAGGAATGTATTGACAAAGGGCTTCTCCCGGGTTGCATCGATGGGATTAAAGCGATAACTTTGCATCATGAAAACTGATGAAAAGACTTTGGATTCTCCTAAACAGGAGATGCCGCTGAAGAGAGTGACGCTACTGGTTGACGCGTTGTTCTGTTTCCTGTTTCTCCCGTCACTTCTGTATTTCGCATCGATTCTTGGATGGTTGCAGATGTATCCGAGCTATAGTTGCGTGTTGATTGCATACTCTTATGCAATATATTTTGTCGTAAGGAAAATCAATATCCCAAGACTTTTTATCAACAAAAAATATTGGCAAATTGTTTCGGTGCTCATACTGTTCTGGCTGATTACGGAACTGCTCACACGGTATCCTCACGAGAGCGACGAGGTTATGGACGCTTTCCCTAATTTAGCTGAATACATGATAACGCAAAAGGTTTGGATGCTCTCGCTTGTCGTGTTCGGCTATGGCCTTTCTGTCTCGCTGATATTGGAACTGATGCGTCAGGAGGAGAGGAGGCGCAGGCTCGAGGAACAGAAAATCAAGGCGGAACTAGGTCTTTACAAAGCTCAGATTAACCCCCATTTCATGTTTAACACCCTTAACACTCTATATGGGATGATTGTCAGTCGGTCTGATAAATCAGAGGATGCATTTGTCAAGTTCATGGACATGGTGAAATATTCCTATACCTATGCCGACAGGACATTCGTTGATATAGGAAATGAAATCCGGTACATAGAGGATTATATAGGGCTGCAGTCGTTGCGGCTCAATGGGCACACGCATGTCGAATGGTCAAAGGATATAGACGATGATAAGTCTCAGATACCTCCTATGCTGCTCATAACCTTTGTCGAGAATGCATTTAAATATGGTACTTCCTCGAGCGATGACTGCACGATATCCGTTAGGATTGTGCTTGAGAATGGTCTATTGGATTTTTCGACAGTCAATAATATAATGAATACTTCCAAGAAAGATGAGCAGCCTATAGGTATTGAAAATTGCAAGGCCAGGCTTCAGTTGCTGTATCCGGAGCGTTTTTCTCTTTCTGCCGCCAGGGATGGCGATATATTTAAGGTGAACTTAAAAATTCAGCTGCAATGACCGGTAAGATTAGATGTATAGCCGTTGATGATGAGCCTTTTGCCCTTTCAGTGATTTCAACTTTCTGTGAAAGGATGGGCAATGTGGAGCTCTCCACATATACCGACCCCCGTCTCGGATTGGATGCCATAATGGAACGCAAGCCGGATTTGGTGCTTCTTGACATTGAGATGAACGGGTTGAACGGCCTTGATATAGCCCGCCATGTCGGGCAGCAGGCAGCTGTAATTTTCACCACGGCCTATGCTCAGTATGCTCTTGACGGATATGACCTCGATGTCGTGGATTTCCTACATAAGCCTTTTGCCTATGAGCGTTTCGTCAAGGCTATGGAGAAGGCAGGGCGGCGCATCAAACTTAACGCTGGCGCTGATACTAAACGTTCGATAGTCGTCAAGCAGGAATATGACAATGTCAATGTACCGTTGGCCGATATCCTTTATATTGAATCAATGGAAAATTATTGCAAGATATTCAAGGATAATGGCGAATGTATAATCTCGCGTATCTCTTTGAAGACGTTGCTAAATATGCTGCCGGCGTCCGCTTTTGTGAGGATACACCGCTCTTTCATAGTGGCAGTTGACAGGATAATGAAGTTCACCAAGCAGGATATCCGGCTTTCCAATGGCAAGCTGCTGCCAATCGGGCGTCATTATGCCACAGAGGTGTCAGCTGTGTTGTCAAACCGTTATTAAACGACATCGGCATAAATCAGACAGGCTTCTTTCATGACACTGAAAGAAGCCTGTCTTTATAGGAATCCGCGCCGGAGGAAGATGATGAAACTCCGAATGACAGGATTTGAGTGCTCGCCGACCTTTGTAATCCTCCGGGCAAATAAGCCTCCCTTCGCAGGGATGAGGCCCGCCATTGGGCGGCTAAGCTTGTCTCGGTATTTCAAGAATAATTGATGAGTTTCCCAATCGTGCTCCGGCGCGGGAAATTTTTAGTCTCTTCAATTATTACAACACAAAATTACGTCATTTCGTTTGAATTTCCAAATACCGAATCTTAAAATTTTTGATGGCCTTTGATTACATAAGCCAATCATAACATTTACAGGCCATATAATTTAATGGATACATCGCGAAACTCTCTATAAATGTATAGAGCGCCCGAAATTGTGTAATTTCAGAATCATATAAAAATCAAAGAGACTTCCGATACGGAAGTCTCTTTGATTTGCTGTAGCGAATCTGGGAATCGAACCCAGGTCTCCACCGTGAGAGGGTGGCGTGCTAGGCCACTACACTAAATCGCCTTGCTTTTTCGCTTTTGCTCTGCAAAGGTAGCGCGTTTTTTTGAGCGTTGCAAATGTTTTACCCCGTTTTAACAAATATTTGCAGACAAGCTGTGCTCTTGTCGAATAAAACCAAACTTTATTACTGTTTGTTAAATATGTAACGAATCGTAGCGAATCATGCTATAGATTGTATTCAAATGCAGATGCATATCGATTGTAATTCGAGGAAAATGCTTACCTTTGTGACTCCTTTATAATAGGTATATATAATAGAAAGTTTCAACTTTATTTTCATCATTTTACCAGTTCATGACTGAAAAAACCACCGACATATTGCCCTTGATTATTGAGGGCGTTTATGACCGCAAAGGTCGAAAAGTGACAGTTGTCGACATGTCTGACATTGATACCGCAGCCGCACGCAGGTTCGTCATATGTGAGGGTACCTCTACCCAACATGTTGCGGCAGTTGCCGACAGCATAAGGGAATATCTTCTGAATGAAGCCGGAGTCAAGCCGTATAACTATGACGGTTATGCGAATTCGCAGTGGATTGTGATTGACTACGGTGATACGATGGTCCATGTGTTTCTTCCCCAGACACGTCAGCTATACAATCTTGAAGAGCTTTGGAGCGATGCCGTCATTACGGATTATCCTGAGCCATCAGTCTAAAAAACGCATATTTCTTACAGAAAATATCTACAAATGAGTTCATCCACTCCTCCCAACAATCTTAAGCCCAAGAAAACCGGCGGCATAAAGTTCAGTATGTACTGGGCCTATGCCATCATAATAGTGTTCCTTCTTGGCATGCTATATATCGACAATAATTCTATCGCCAAGGATGTAAGTTTCACGAAATTTGAACAATACGTGGGAACCGGCGGTGTGGAGAAGATTACGGTCTTCACCAATACCAATCAGGCGGAAGCTGTGCTGTCCGATTCACTTGCCGCTACGATTTTTCCTGAAAGCCAGTATCAACCGGGAAAAGGGGCATTGGCAAAAATTGTAACCGACATACCATCGGCTGACAAGCTTCAGGACCAGATTGACCTTTGGCGTCAGGACGGAAAGTTCAAAGGAGAGGTCAATTATGAGAAGTCATCGGATTATTCCGCTCTTTTCTGGACTTTTGGCCCTATAGTGTTGCTTGTCGCGTTCTGGTTCATAATGATGCGCCGGATGTCAGGTGGAGCAGGCGGTGGCGGTGCCGGCGGAGTGTTCAACGTCGGCAAGTCGAAAGCCAAGATGTTTGACAAGGGCGAGGGGACCAATGTGACCTTCAAGGATGTCGCCGGGCTTTCGGAAGCCAAGACTGAGATTCGCGAGATTGTCGAGTTCCTTCGCAATCCTCAGCGTTACACAGACCTTGGTGCGAAAATCCCTAAGGGCGCTTTGCTTGTGGGCCCTCCCGGAACAGGTAAGACTCTTCTTGCCAAGGCGGTTGCCGGAGAGGCTAATGTGCCGTTCTTCTCCATGTCGGGTTCTGACTTCGTCGAGATGTTTGTCGGTGTGGGAGCTTCGCGTGTCCGCGACCTCTTCCGTCAGGCTAAGGAGAAAGCCCCATGCATTGTGTTTATCGATGAGATTGATGCCGTGGGGCGTGCCCGTGGGAAAAATCCTAACATGGGGGCCAATGATGAACGTGAAAATACCCTCAACCAGCTTCTTACAGAAATGGACGGCTTCGGGACAAATAGTGGCGTCATAATTCTCGCCGCTACCAACCGCGCGGATATCCTTGACAAGGCTCTTCTGCGTGCAGGCCGTTTCGACCGTCAGATATCGGTGGATTTGCCTGAACTGAAAGACCGTATCGAGGTGTTTGAAGTGCATCTTAGGAATATAAAGACTGATGAGTCTGTCGATGTCGACCTTATGGCACGTCAGACAGCCGGATTCTCGGGTGCCGATATAGCCAACGTATGTAATGAGGCAGCACTGATTGCCGCACGTAATAATAAGACGGCTGTTGACCGCGATAGTTTCATGGCGGCGATTGACCGTATAATCGGAGGCCTTGAACATAGCTCTAAGATTATTTCGGATGACGAGAAAAAGGCTATAGCGATTCACGAAGCCGGACATGCCACTGTCTCATGGTTCCTTGAATATTCCAATGAAATGGTCAAAGTTTCCATCGTACCCCGAGGCATGGCGCTCGGAGCCGCGTGGTATATGCCTGAGGAACGACAGATAACACCCTTGCAGGCTTTGCTCGACCAGATGTGTATGACCCTCGGAGGCCGTGCGGCAGAGGAGCTTGAACTTGGACAGGTTTCAACCGGAGCGCTCAACGACCTTGAAAAAGTGACAAAGATGGCTTATGCCATAGTGGTCTACTACGGTATGAGCGAGAAAATTCCCAACGTATGCTACTATGATTCCACCGGTCAGGCCTATGGCTTCTCCAAGCCATATGGCGGAGAGCGTGCCAAGCAGATTGATGACGAGGTGTCGCGTATCATAAACGAGCAATACGAACGTGCGAAGAGCATACTCCGCGAGCATAAGGAGGGTCATTCTAAACTGGCGGAAACCCTGCTTACCAAGGAAGTCATGTATGCTGAGGACCTTGTCAATATCTTTGGAAAGCGTCCGTGGAAGTCGCGCACAGAAGAGATTATGAGGCTTCAGGCCGAGCGCGATGCCAAGCGTGCTGAGTCGAATCCCGGTTCCGATGCCACGTCCGATGGACAGCAGGATAGCGATGGAGCCCCGGTCGATGTAGAGGCCAAGGACGTGACCGATGAAACTCCAACTCCTCCTCCGTATAAAAAGCAGGAAGAAGGAGATTGATTTAATTGATTAAACAGAAAATCCGTTTCAGAATGTGAATTCCGGAACGGATTTTCTGTTTTTTATCTCTCATTACGGTGATTCCATGGATTTGACAGGGTTACCAATATGAATGGTCAGTCAATAAAAGAGGGAGGCGGCGTTACGGCAACGCCCCTCCCTCGGCTTCAAAATCAACGTCAAAACTATTGTTATATAGCGCCGTAGGTCTTGCTGATTTTTCTTTTATACATGTGGTTTATCTGGACATTTTTTTCAGCGCATCGAGATTACGGTTGCAGTCAGCCTGTAGTTTCGGACGGAGGATGCCGGCTTCCGTGGGGTCAATCATATTGAGATCTGCATAGCGGTCTTCATTGATTACGTATTCGTTTACGGTCTTGACCGGCTCGCTGTTTGGGTAGCGCGGGGATGCGGTCAGCGAATCCGAACCGTTGGTCCCGCTGTTGTCATTCCCGGGAATCGGGCTGTCAATGGTCAGGCCTGATTTCCCTTCGGCATATTCTTGAGGATTGAAGCGATATAATTGCCAATAGCCCGCTTCTACAGCCCGTCTTTCTTCCACGATGGAATGACCGAGGCCGGGGCGAATACCATGGTTTATACATGGGCAGTAGGCTATGACTATAGCGGGACCTGGATAACGTTCGGCTTCAACAAGGGCATTGATTGCCTGCTGGTAATTGGCTCCGAGAGAGATTGACGCCACATAGATATCACCATAGGTCATCATCATTCGTCCGAGCTCTTTCTTTGCCTCCCGTTTTCCGTCTGGCGAATATTTCGCTACCGCACTTCGCGGAGTGGCTTTTGAAGTCTGTCCTCCGGTGTTGGAATAACATTCAGTGTCCATGACGAGAATCTTTACGGGCTCGCCTGATGCCAGTACATGGTCGAGACCGGCGAAACCGATGTCATAGGCCCAGCCGTCGCCACCTATACACCACACCGATTTCTTTGCGAACATATCTGCCGCTTCATAAAGCGATGCATATGAAGGGCTGATGTCCTTGATAGGGTAGAGCATGGCTTTGAGCTGTTCTCCTGTCCTGGCCGATGCTTCTGCGTCGTCGCGTGAAGAATACCAGGCTTCGAGGGGTTCTTTTAGATATGGGAGGGCCTCAGGGCTGTCGATAAGAGCCTTTACTTCTTGGGCAACACGCCTGCGACGTTGCTCAATGGCGACCAGCATGCCGAAGCCATATTCTCCGTTGTCTTCAAAAAGTGAGTTTCCCCATGCCGGCCCACGGCCATCGGCTGTAGTGCAGTAAGCGTTTGACGGGAAATTGGCTCCCCATATCGAACTGCATCCTGTCGCGTTGGCGATGATGAGTCTTTCTCCGAAGAGCTGAGTGAGGAGCTTGACATATGGCGTTTCTCCGCATCCCGCACATGCCCCGGAGAATTCAAGACAGGGCTGTCGCAGCTGGGAACCATTGACGCTTTCTACAGGAAGCAATCTGTCTTTTGCCGTGACATTGTTCTTAGCCCATTCGAGCATGTCAATTTCCTTTTCAAGCACATCTTCTATCGGTGTCATTGTCAAAGCGTGTCCCGGACATATGATGGAGCATGAGGAGCATCCGAGACAATCCTCAGGATAGTTCTGGATATGGAATTTATATGGTTTCAGGGTCTCCGAACCGATTGCGTCTTTCATCGGGAATCCTTCGGGAGCTTTTTCTGCCTCATCTTTCGAAAGTATGAATGGTCTGATGGCTGCGTGGGGGCATACGAGCGAACACTCCGTACATTCCACACATTTGTCAACATCCCATACGGGCACGCGCGTGGCTATACGCCGGTGCTCATATGCTGTTGTTCCCATAGGCATCCTGCCATCGGGGGAGAGTGATGAAACGGGAATCATATCGCCATTACCTTTTATGCATGGCGTATGGACATTCTTTATGAATGATTCAATCTCATTATTGGCATACTTGACTTCATGCCTCTTATAATTCTGCGGGTTTGTCAGCCATCCGTCAACAGAATTATAATCTATCTCTTTCAGTGCCCCTATTGCCATTGAAACTGCTTTCAGATTTCTCTCGACAACATCGCCTCCTTCATGAATATAGGCTTTCTTTATCTGCTCCTTGAGGGCTCCGAAGCTCTCATCGAAGGGAATTATATTGCTTAAATAGAGAAAAACAGTTTCCATAGGCATGTTCACGCGTGGCCCCAGTCCGCATTGGGCTGCTATACGGTCGGCATCGATAGTATAGAACCGCAGTTTTTTCTCAGCTATGGTTCTGCGCATCGAAAGTGGCAGTTTCGAACACATCTGTTCCGCTGTCCACGGTGAATTTAACACAAAAATGCCTCCCTTCTTGATATTGTCGAGCATGGAAAATCGGTTGACATATGATGTCTTGTGACATCCTACGTAGTCAGCTCCACTGATGCCATAGGCTGATGTGACCGGTTTTCTGCCTATACGCAGCTGTGAGATAGTGTAGCCTCCGGATTTCTTGGCCGAATAGCTGAAATAAGCCTGGGCATAGAGGCCGGGACTGTTGCCAATGATGCTTGCGACCTGTTTGGTGCCACCTACCGTGCCGTCATTACCTATGGCGTAGAGGATTGTCTGATAGCTGTCGGCTGCGGCATTGGTTTCGACTTTTTCAGTGATATCGAGCGAAAGATTGCTTATATCGTCATTGATTCCTACCGTAAACTCCTGTTTGGGATTGTCTTTTCCCATCTCATCGAATATGGCCTTTACCATCGACGGATTGAATTCCTTGCTTGAAAGACCGTAACGTCCACCGATTATGCGGATTTTGTTTCCCGTGGGATATACGGCTGATATCACATCTTCGCATAGGGGTTCATGGACTGCGCCGGGTTCTTTCGTGCGGTCAAGCACGGCAATCGTCTTGACTGTGGGTGGAAGTGCATTGCGAAGTTCTTCCGCAGGGAAAGGACGGTAGAGGCGCACCTTTATTACTCCTGTCTTATAGCCTTTCTCGCGGTTGAGATAGTCTACGGTCTCGCTGACCACATCGGCAGCCGAACCCATGACGACTATTATTCGGTCAGCATCAGGTGTACCGTAGTAATCGACAAGATGGTAATGGCGTCCTGTGAGATTCCCGACCTTATCCATTGCGGTCTGCACAATTGCAGGGAACCCGCTGTAGTATCTGTTGGCGGCTTCGCGGTTCTGGAAATAGACGTCGGGATTCTGAGCCGACCCGCGAAGGTCGGGATGCTCCGGATTCATCGATTTGCGACGGAATTCATTGACTTTTTCCCAATTTATAAGAGGTCGCATATCCTCATAGTCAATCACGTCGATGGTGTCCATTTCGGATGAAGTGCGCCATCCGTCAAAGAAATGAAGCACCGGTAACGAGCCTTCGATTGCGGCCATATGGGCCACAAGAGCAAGATCCATGGTTTCCTGGACGGATGCCGATACAAGCATTGTAAATCCTGTGGCTCTGCAGGCCATCACATCCTGATGATCTCCGAATATAGAAAGCGCGTGAGTAGCAAGAGAACGGCATCCCACGTGGAACACTCCGGGTAGCAGTTCTCCTGCAATCTTATACATGTTGGGAATCATCAGCATCAATCCCTGTGATGCAGTGAATGTAGTCGCGAGAGCTCCAGCAGCCAAAGCGCCATGAACGGCTCCGGCTGCTCCGAGTTCACTTTCCATCTCGCGGACATCAAGTGGCTGTCCCATGAGATTGCGTCGACCTTCAAGGCCCCATTTCTGTGCGGTCTCGCCCATTGACGCTATAGGAGTTATAGGATAAATTGTAGCGACATCGCTCAGGGCGAAAGCTACATGGGCGGCAGCTGTACATCCGTCAAGAATCTGTTTTTTCATAGTCTTGTCTTGCAAACTCAAAATGGAGAGTGGACATAAGGAAAGATAATGTTTCCTTATGTCCGCTCCGATGTTATGTCAGGGTCATAGACCCGCGTTCAGGCATAGGTCGGTAATCCATATCCATAGAGGACAGAATCCGATGAAGAGTATTACTGAAAGTGTAAGCGATGAAGTGCCGGTGGCCACATAGGTATCATATTCGTCGGCAATGATGATGCCTGAGAAAGCCGGTGGAAGGGCACATGCCACAACAAGCATCTTGAGGTTCAGCGGATCCATGTGGAAGAGGAGTCCGAGCGCGAGTATGACTGCAGGCATCACAATCATCTTGAGTATTGAACCGAGCACGGCTTGCCAGTTAATCTGAATCTTGATAGCTGAGAGGGTTATACCTGCCGAGAATACGGCCATTGATGCATTGGCACCTTTTATAAGGTCGAATGAAGGACTTGCCCATTCAGGCCATGGAATTCCGACCACTACCCATATCACGGCAAGGATAGGAGCCCATGCTACCGGTTGTTCGAGGGCATGAATCACAGGTTTCCATGCACTTTCTTTCTTAGTGGAACCGGGCTGCTGTTTTTCAAGCGAAGCGTTCATCAGTGAGAGACCTACGGGGATGCCTACGGCATTGACCACGATACCTACAATCGCGACCACGAGAGCAACAGTCGGTGTTGTACCGAAAATAGGCTCAAGCACGGCAAATCCGAGGAAGCCGATTGTCGGGGACCCACTGATAAGAGCTGAGACTGCGGCGTCAGCACCGGTGTTTTTCTTGAACATAAGAAAAACAAAATAGACGAGCATAAAGCAGGCCATGATTCCGAACAGAGAGATGAGTGACAGTTTGATGTCGTGGGCAAGCATCTCACGGCTGGCCTGGGCGATGGATACGAATAGGGCGGCGGGAAGTGCATAGTCAAGCACTACTTTGTTGAATTTCTTGGCATCATCACCGCTGAAAATTCCTTTCTTCCCGGAAATGTATCCGACAAGCATCACGACTATAATCGGGACGATTGCATATAGGATTATATGTTCCATAAAATAGTTAAATGGGTTGATTATGAGATGATTTGCAGATTATACAACCGGCGCGGATGTGGTGATGCGCAGTCCGCGCCGGTCATTGTCCGTGGTGGATGGCTACTGCTATACGGTTATGTCCTGTAAGGGAGCAGGATTCAGATATCCGATATGGCCTGATTCCTTGCCGGAGTCAGCACCGAGCTGGACGTCTATAAGACAAGGCTTCTTGCTTGCGATACTTTCTGTGAGCGCCTTGGCAAGTTCGTCAGGTGTCTGTACATAGTATGTCTGTGCTCCGAATGCCTCTCCGAGTTTATCGTACCGGGCGTTGATATCAAGTGTGGTTGGCGCGGGGTCGGTAGTTTCATCCATAGGCTTACCGATGCCGTTGTAGATACCTCCGTTATTGAATATCACCACTGTGACAGGGAGCTTGAATCGGCATGCTGTAGAGAAATCCATCCCTGAGAATCCGAAAGCGGAGTCTCCTTCTATCGCTACGACAGATTTTCCGGTGGCAACGGCTGCCCCTATCATCGAGCCCATGCCCATTCCCATGATGGCCCATGTGGCGCAATCGACCCTGTGGCGTGGAAGCGACATATTGATGGCGTCGCGGGTGTCATCAAGGGTATTGGCACCTTCATTGATGAGTATGACGTCTGGGTTGCTTTCTATGATAGGTTTGATTACGCCGAGGGCAGTCCAATGGTGCATTGGCATGAGACTTTTTGTCGATTCAAGACGTGTGGCAAACTTGGCATCTTTTTCCTTTGTCTCTGTCTGTAGGGATGGAACCCATGTCGGGTCGGTGCTCATCTTCCTGCCATCCATCTTTGCCAGGATTGCATCAAGTGATAGACCCATGTCACCTACGACGGGGGCGGCTGTCGGGACATTTACATCCATCTCCTGTGGCTCTATGTCGAGGTTGATGAATTTCATGTCGGGATTCCATTTTCCACGTCCGAATGAAAGGAGCCAGTTGAGGCGGGCGCCAATAAGCATCACCACGTCTGCTTCCTTCATGATAGTTGAGCGGCACGACAGTGCGCTCAAGGGCCCTGCATCGGGCATAAGCCCTTTGGCCATTGACATGGGGAAGTAGGGAATGTTGTATTTTTCAATGAGTGTCTTGATTTTATCATCGACCTGGGCATAGGCGGCACCTTTGCCAAGAAGTATTGCCGGACGTTTTGCTGAGGTAAGCATCTCTACAGCGCGGTCTACGGCAGCTTCGTTGGGTGCTACAGGCGAATAGACATCAACAGGTTGATAGAGAAGTTTTTCTGCATCCTCGCGGTTCATAATCTGTCCGAGGGCCGGGGTGGTCATGTCAATGTAGACTCCACCCGGACGTCCTGAAATGGCGGCGCGGTAGGCACGGGCAACGGCAGCGGGGATATCCTCGGCCTTATAGCAGCGGAAAGCGGCCTTCACGAGCGGTTTGGCCGTATTGAACTGGTCGAGTTGCTCATAGGTACCCATGTTCATATCTACCATTGTAGGGTCGCTTGCCCCTGAAATCTGAATCATAGGATAGCAGTTGACCGTGGCGTTTGTCGTGGCCGTAAGTCCGTTAAGGAATCCAAGAGACGATACGGTCATAAGCACACCCGGCTTCTTTGTCAGGAAACCTTCGGTAGCTGCGGCCATTCCTGCCTGCTGTTCGTGACGGAATCCGACGAAGCGTATGCCTTGACCTTGGATGAGATAGGCGGCCTCGGTGATTGGAATACCTACAAGGCCATAAACATTTTCAATTCCCACATTTTTCAATGCTCTGGCAAGAATATACATTCCTGTGACCTGTTCCGGAAAATGCGGTGTCTGGGTCGCGGGATTTGCAGCCGGAGTCGCGGGGTTAGTTGTAGTAGCCATATAAGAATAGAATTGATGATTAGAATAAATTTGACAGCCCTTTTAGTTAAATCGAAGAGGGGGCAATTTTCAATTAGGCTTGGATGTCAAGACAATTGTAAATTGCCCCCTCTTTTTATGAAAATACTGTCATTGTTGTTGATTGTGAGTGAGCCTTCAGTTTATTTAGCAGCCGGCTTTGGCATCGGGGTAGTGGTATGGTTTGCGGCGAACTGTGCAATCTGTTCGTCGGTGTAGCCATATGATTTGAGGACTTCACTGGTATTGCCTCCAAGTTCAGGACATGGGCCGTATGTAGGCTGATAGTTGGAAAGTGTGAACGGACAGCCGACGGTGACGAATTCGCCGATTTTGCCACCCTGGTTGATTTTCACAAGGGTATTTCCGTCATAGAGGCTCTGGTCGTTCATGATTTCCTTGGTTGAGAGCACCGGACCAACGGGGACTCCTGCCTTCGAAAGGATATCGGTAACTTCAAATTTGTCCTTGGTGATGGTGAAGGATTCCATGCGTTTGTAGACTTCCTGTTTGTGTTTATCACGTGCATCGGCTGTATTGAAGTCAGGATTTGTAAGCCAGTCCTCAAATCCGAGAGCCTTGCAGGCGAGCTCAAACTGTTTGGCTCCGCGCTGGAGGATTACGTAGACATATGCATTGGGGTCAGTCTCCCATCCTTTGCACTTGTAGGTCCATCCGAGCACACCACTGCCCTCCTGGTTGCCGCTTCGTGGAACGAAGTCGCCGAACTTCTGGTCGGGATACTGCGGGAACTGTGTAAGATAACCGATGCGGTCGAGAGTCAACTGGTCACGGGTCTTGATACGGCAGAGGTTCAAGCAAGCGTTATGCATGGACTGATATACGTAGCATCCTTCGCCTGTCTTTTCACGCTGAAGAAGTGCGGATAGAATACCGATAAGCAAGTGCATACCTGAATTGGAGTCGCCCAATGCCGCTCCTGACTGGGTAGGTACGTTATCAGGGCCTTCCCACCATCCTGTAGTCGAAGCTGCTCCGGCTGTAACCTGGGCCACAGGTTCGTATGCCTTAAGGTCTTTGAACTTGGATGAAAGAGGGAACCCCTTGATGGTGCCCATTATACATTTAGGATTAAGCTTATGTACAGCTTCCCAGCTGAAACCGAGTTTATCCATTGCTCCTGGGTGGAGATTTTCAATGAATACGTCGCATGTTTCAATCAGTTTTGTAAGAATTGCCTTGCCGTCGGGGGTCTTTGCGTCGAGGGCGAGTGATTTTTTGTCTGAGTTAAGCTGTAGGAAGTAATAGCTCGGGCAGTCAGGGTCAAACTGTAGTTCCTTACGGGTTGCGTCACCGACTCCGGGACGTTCAATTTTTATAACTTCGGCGCCAAGCCATGCAAGCATTTGTGTACATGAAGGACCGGATTGTACTTCGGTGAAGTCAATCACCTTGATTCCTTGAAGAGGTGCAGTGTTCATAATCGTAATTTTCTTATCTCCTTAATAAGTGTTTTAAATAGTCGTTTATGGACTTGTTAATTCTTTATCATTAAAACAATTCAATATATGAAAAGTTGATTGTTGGTGTTTGTTAAAACTCTTTTTTGTAATTTTGCAGTCCGTAACATCGGTTAACTTACAGGATAATTATGAATAGCATTTGTGTGCAGTTGTTTTTATCTTTCTTTAAAATCGGGGCCTTTACCTTCGGAGGAGGTTGGGCCATGATTTCCATTATAGAGAAGGAAATTGTCGACAAGCGTCACTGGATTGAACGTGAAGAATTCCTCGACCTCCTCGCGGTAGCGCAGTCTCTGCCGGGTATACTGGCCGTGAATATATCTGTGGCTGTCGGTGATAAACTAAGAGGGATGCGGGGTTCGGCGGCTGCAGCAGCAGGATGTATACTGCCGTCTTTCCTTATAATACTTTGCATCGCAATCTTTCTGACACCCGACCTGATAAAGAATAATCCAACATTATCAAGCATATTTAAAGGTATCCGTCCGGCTGTGGTCGCGCTTATTATAGCTCCGGTGATTTCTTCGGCAAAGGCCGCGAAGATAGGTTGGAAAACAGCCATAATCCCTATTGGCGTGGCTTTGCTCATATTTTCAAAGCTACCTGTGGTGTCAAATCCCATTTTGTACATTGTGTTGGGCGGTTTCTTTGGATGGCTTTGGTTTTCACGCCATGTCAAGGCACTCCATAAGGTCGAGAAAGAAATAAGGAAGGAGGACAGTGAACTATGATTTACCTTCGTTTGATATGGGCCTATCTGAAAATCGGTTTGTTCGGATTCGGTGGAGGATATGCGATGCTCGCTCTGATAGAGCGTGAGATAGTAGGGCCCGGATGGATTACCGAACAGATGTTCACTGATATTGTGGCTATCTCGCAGATGACTCCAGGGCCTATAGGGATAAATTCCGCCACCTATATAGGATATGTCGCCCCGGGACAGTATTCTGACGCTTTTGCGTCTCCGCTCTATGGTGTGCTGGGCTCCCTTCTGTGTACATTGGTGGTCATAATTCCCTCATTCGTGCTTGTTGCCTATACGAGCCATTTGATTCGCCGTCACAGGGAGAGCACTGTGGTCAAAGGAATTTTTGCAGGTCTGCGACCAGTGGTGGTCGGCCTTATCGCTTCGGCGGCTCTTTTACTGATGAATTCCGCCAATTTCGGGGAGGAAATGTCGCAGGTGATATGGAGTGTGGCAATCTGTTTCGTCGCATTTATAATGGTCTATAAGATGGATTTCCATCCTATCCTCATCATATGTCTCGCCGGAGTGGCGGGATGGCTGATTTATTGATTATGCATATTATGACTTACAGCGAGGCGATAGATTTTCTTTTCAACTCCCTACCCGTGTTTCAGCGCGAAGGGGCCACTGCCTATAAACCCGGGCTTGACACATCTATAGCTCTGGACGGTATATTCGGGAACCCTCATCGGAAGTATGCGTGCGTTCACATCGCTGGGACCAACGGAAAGGGTTCGACCGCCCATACCATCGCAGCCGTGCTGGCGCGCGCCGGATATAGGGTAGGGCTCTATACGTCACCGCATATTTTTGATTTCCGTGAACGTATACGGGTCAATGGTCAGAAGATTTCAGTTGATGCCGTAGTGGATTTCGTTGAGCGGTGGAAAGCTTTGAAGTCTGATTTGACTCCGAGTTTTTTTGAACTGACCTCTACTATGGCTTTTGAGCATTTTGCGCGTGAAAAGGTGGATATCGCTGTTATTGAAACCGGACTTGGCGGTCGGCTTGACAGTACGAATATTATATCACCCGTGTTGAGTGTCATCACTAACATATCACTTGACCATACGTCGTTGCTTGGTGGCAGTCTGGAGAAAATCGCTTTTGAAAAGGCAGGCATCATAAAAAGGAACGTTCCGGTAGTCATAGGGGAGTGGCAGGAACAGACAGCTCCCGTGTTCGAACGCAAGGCTTTGGAGATGAATGCTCCGCTTTGCTATGCATCGCCTGTTGAAGCTGAGAGACTGGAGGATTGTCTGCATTATATGTCAACTCCTTTCGGGGATATATATGGAGAACTCACCGGAAGTTGTCAAGTGAAAAATGCTGCGACAATCATCTGTGCATTGTCTAAACTGATTGATGCAGGATGGCGGATTGCTCCCGGTTCAGTCCGTGAAGGTTTTGCGAATGTATGCGGGGATACCGGACTGATGGGGCGCTGGACAACCGTGAGGGAAACTCCGTTGACGGTATGTGATACGGGACATAATATCGGTGGATGGGTATACATAGCCTCACAGCTCTCCGAACGCAAGGGACGTGGAAAGGTTCATCTGATAGTAGGCTTTGTGAATGATAAGGATATCTCCGCGATTCTTGCAAAGATTGCCTCGATTGATGTCTCTAAAAAGTTGTATTTTTCCGCTCCGTCAGTGCCGCGTGGACTGAAAGCCGATATGCTTGCGGAGAAAGCCGCTGAGTTTGGATTGTCGGGCAATGCGATCAGTGATGTGAACGAGGCTTTGGCTTTGGCTACTGCCGACGCTGCCCCGGATGATATGATACTGATTGCCGGCAGCAATTTCCTTATCGCCGACCTGAAATCAATCGGTTAGCGAACAGCCCTTGGCGAGATTTGAGTTATAGTATCTTGCATCACCCGTCACTTCTGTCCCTATGAACGGAGGGATTTCCGGCGTTGAATCGACGGAGGGCATTTCGATTTCAGCGAGCAACAGACCTGCATGTTTCCCATGGAATTCGTCTACTTCCCAGCTCCACCCCTTGACCTCCACGATATAGCGTGTCTTGTCAATCGCAAATCCCCCGCAAAGTCTCTCAGCCATTTCCTCTGCGTCAATGACCGGAATTCCGAATTCCCATTCATCCCGGACCGCCCCTTTATTACGTCCTTTGACCGTGATGAAAGCTTCATTGTCACGGATTCGCAGCCTGACTGTAGCGTCAGGATTGGAGGATATGTAAGCCTGACGGATATGACTGCTTGAAGCCGCGAGTCTGCGGACGGTCTCAATGTCGGAAACGAGAAATTTCCGTTCGATTTCTTTGGCCATTATGTATCTATATTTGGAGATTTTGTTATGAAACACCCTTATAAACATTCTTCGGAGTGTGAAAATTATATAAGGGATGATGATAGTCTTCACTATTATGACTAATTTTGCAAAGTTAAAGAAGATTGTAACTTTTTGCAACGTTTCCATATGGTAAATTTGCGCTTTTTAATGCGCTTCATTATATTGTTTTCCCTCCTTCTGTCTGCTTCTGCCTTAGCTGTAGCCCAGACTGTGACCGTCAGGGGAGTGGTGCGCGATTCATTATCCGGAAAACCGATTCCATTTGCGTCTGTCCTGCTCAAAGGGACTGACCGTGGAGTCCTGACTGATGAGAAGGGCCGTTATTCAATCACGAGTGCATTGCCTTTCGACAGTGTCATGGCTTCGTCGCTTGGCTATGGCACAAGAACTGTGCCTTCAAAAAAGGGTTCCAAGATAAAACTTGACATAGATCTGGTTTCGACCGGTGTTATGCTCGGGGAGGTCATAGCCAAGCCCAAACGGCAGCATTACACTAAAAAGAATAACCCTGCGGTGGCATTTATGGAGAGAATCCGTGCCACCAGTGACCTGAATGACCCCAGGCGCAATCCCCATTATAATTACGACAAATACGAGCGCATAACCCTTGCCATCAATGACTATCAGTTCAACGATTCCGCAAAGAGCGGCATAGACAAGACTTTTTCTTTCCTTAAGGAGTATATAGACACTTCTGAGGTCTCGGGCAAGCCTATATTAAATGTGGCCCTCCGTGAGAAACTTTCATCTGTCCATTACCGTAAGGAACCTCATGGAGAGAAAGAATATGTTACCGGCTTGCGCAATTCCGGTTTTGACGATATGCTTGACAAGCAAAGCATGCAGACCTTCTATGAGGATGTGTTGCGCGAAGTCGACGTCTACAGCAATGATATCACGCTCTTTCAAAATCGTTTCGTATCGCCTCTTTCAAAGATTGCTCCTGATTTCTATAAGTTTTATCTGACCGATACAGTCGCGGTTGACACTACACGTTGTGTGGAACTGACGTTCGTGCCACGAAATTCAAGTACAATGGGATTTACAGGCCGATTTTATGTGCCTCTCGGCGACACGACTATGTTTATCAAGCGTATAATCCTGCGAGTTCCGCGTGATATAAACCTGAATTTTATCGACGGTCTCGTGATTATGCAGGATTATGTGAAAGCTCCTGACGGTTCCAGATTGAAAACGAAGGATGATATGGTGCTTGAGGCAACTGTGATGCCCGGGATGCCGGGTGTCTATGGGCGTCGGCATACGGTGTATGAGAATCATGATTTCAATCCGGCTCCCGACCCGTCGGTTTTTGACCGCGGGCTTTCACAGATTATTGCTCCCGGCGCGGCATACCGTGGTGACAGTTTCTGGAATGAAAACAGGATGGCGGAGATTTCCCATGGGGAGAATTCCATGGAGAAAATGATGGAGAGGATGCGTTCTGTCCCTATTTTCTATTGGGGTGAAAAGGTGGTGAAGACATTCGTGTCGGGCTATCTGTCGACTTCTAATCCTCCTTATTTCGACATTGGTCCTATGACGAGTCTTATCTCTTATAACTCCGTTGAAGGACTGCGTCTGCGTCTCGGAGGAATCACTACTGCAAATCTTTCGCGCCGTTGGTTTGCCCGTGGCTATGGAGCTTATGGCTTTAAGGACCACAGGTGGAAATATTCTGCCGAGTTGGAATATTCATTCCGTGACAAGGACTATCATTCACGCGAATTCCCCGTGCATTCTGTCCGTGCGACCCACCTCTATGACCTTGACCGTCTCGGCCAACTTTCATTGATGCACAATGATGATAATATGTTTCTGTCATTCCGCCGTCTTCCTGACCGCCAGATGACTTATCATAGGGTGACAAAGTTTGAATATATTCTTGAGACTGAAAGTCATTTCTCTCTTGAAGCGAGGCTTCAGAGCGAGACACAGTATTCAACACCTTTCATGACATTTATCGATGGCTATGGACGGAACTTCGGCCATTATACGGTGAATTCAATGAGGATTCAGTTGCGCTATGCCCCGGGCGAGAAGTTCTATCAGATGAAAACCGGACGTCTTCCGATTAATTTTGATGCCCCGGTGTTCACTTTGTCACATACCTTCGCTCCCAAGGGCTTTATGGGAAATCCGTATGCATTGAATGTCACCGAAGCTTCGGTTTCGAAGCGTTTCTGGTTTTCAGCCTTCGGCTATCTTGACGCAAGTGTCAAAGGTGGTCATGTATGGTCGAGGTCTCCATATCCAAATCTCCTTATTCCGGGGGCCAATCTTTCATATATGCTGGTGCCCGACCTTTTTTCCTGCCTGAATCCGATGGAGTTTATCAATGATTCGTATGCTCAGTGGGATCTGACATACTGGGCCAACGGGACGATATTGAATTATATTCCGATTATCAAGAAGCTGAAACTCCGAGAGGCAATAACATTCAAGGGTGTGTGGGGGCATCTGAGCGACAGGAACAAGCCATGGCTTAATCCTCAGCTCTACGGGTTCCCTGAAATCTGTCAGACTCAGGTGATGAGTGGTACTCCGTATATGGAAATGAGTGTCGGTCTCGATAATATTTTCAGGATACTTCGTCTTGACTATTCCTGGCGTCTGACCTATCGCGACAGTCCCGGAGCATGCAAGAGCGGCCTTCGCTTCACATTTCATTTCACATTCTAAGAAACTGTTTCTCTGCGTCCGAGGATAAGGCCGGTTATGTCATATACGACGCGGCCCGTGTATTTTCATGCTTTATGATACACACGGGCCGCATGGCTTTTTTATGGGGTTCTTTAGTGATATGTTATTTTTGCTGGTAGAGATAACGCTTGATTGAGCGCTTCGGTGTCTTCTCGAATTCTTCGTCGAGCAGCTTGAACCGTTGCACCTGGGAATAAGCCGGCAGGTCTGAGTTGAGAGTCTTGATATTTTCTGTCATTATATCGTTAACGGTCTGTGGACTGAGCCCCTGCGAAGTTATGCTCTCGATGTCAGGATAGATAAGGGCTATCAGGCGTCCCTCTCCGCTGTCGATGATGAGCGATTCGGAAATGTAGGGAAGATTGTTGAGCTTGTCCTCGATTTCTTCGGGATAGATGTTCTGTCCTGAAGGGCCGAGAATCATATTTTTATCGCGTCCGCGTATATATAGGAAGCCGTCGTTGTCGAGGTTGCAGATATCTCCGGTGCATAGCCAGCCGTCGGAGTCCATCGCGCTGTCGGTGGCTTCTTGATTCTTGTAGTAACCGAGCATCACATTCTCGCCTTTCACATATAGGATTCCCGGTTTTGTCGCCGGTTCATACGAGTCTATTCGGGCTTCGATACGGTCTACTATACGGCCACACGAGGCCATGCGGTTCTCGCTTGAATTGGCATAGGCTATGAGTGGACCACATTCCGTCATGCCGTAGCCTACTGTATAGGGGAAGCCGCAACGGCGCAGGAATTTCTCCACGTCTTTGTTGAGGGCGGCCCCTCCGATAATTATTTCCTGCACGTTTCCGCCGAAAGTTTCGGTGAGACGGTCTTTGATTTTTCCGAGCAGGCGTTCGTCGACATATGGAACCATGAGCAGCAGTTTCATAAGCGGTTTCTCGAGCATCGGGAATACGCGTGTGCGGATGATTTTCTCGATAATGAGAGGGACGGTGACTATATATCGGGGATGCACCTGGGCGAAAGCGTCCATGATGATGCGTGGAGAGGGGGTGCGGGTCAGTATGTATATATGGTTTCCGCTGATGAACGGACGCAGCATGTCGATTGTCAGTCCGTACATGTGGGCGAGTGGCAGCATGCATACTACTCCGTCACCCGGATTGGTCGGGAGGAAGTCGAGACAGAATTGCACGTTTGACCACAGGCTGCGGTAGGGGAGCATAACCCCTTTTGAAAAGCCTGTCGAGCCGGAGGTGTAGCTGATGAGGCAAAGTTCATCCTTGCTGTCATGGTAATATTTCACATCCTCGGGGCCGAATCGGTCGGGATACTTGTGGCCGAACAGTTCATTCAGATGGGCGCGGACGTGAGCCAGTTTATCATCGTTGGCCTGGATAAGCGAGAAGTCTTTGATAGATAATGCCCCTAAAAGCGATGGCATCCCTTCCGGGTTAAGATTCTCCCATATGTTCTCATCTATAATAGCCAGTTTGGCGTCGCTGTGGTTGATTAGGTGTTGTATGTTGTCAGGCTTGAAATCTGCCAGGATGGGCACAACGACCGCACCATATGTAAGGGTTGCGATAAAGGCCACGCACCATGTGGAGCAGTTCTTCGCACAAACGACCACTTTGTCGCCCGGAACAATACCCGTTTCTTTGTATAATATGTGGAGTTTGGCAATCTTACGGGCTACGTCCTTGTAGGTCAGTGTGGTGCTTCCGAAGTCAGTTAAGGCTGGAAGTTCCCAGTACTCCTTTATGGCATCCTGGAAATATAGGTTAAGGCTGTCACGGGCTATCATTTGTGGCTAATCTTACGTTTTGGGGTGAAAGTGTTGATGATTAATTGATTCCTCACTTATACGAACTCAGACATTCGGCTAAAATGCGGAAATTAATGCGCAAAAATAAGAAAAAAAGAGTAGTCCGTCAGTGAAAATTCAATTAATAAATCTTAACAGACCAATGCCCGTGCATCATGTCGAGCTCCTTGCCCGCAGTCTTGTGGGGCTGCACGGCGCGCCCGAAGCCCCTGTCGGCTATGACGCCACCGAATGGGTAGTAGTCGGTCTGCTGCACCACCGCCCCGTCCTCACGGGTAACGGCACGGACATTACCGACGTGGTCGAGGGTATAATAGTGGTAGACGGGAACCCTGTCTGACTCCCTTATCTCGGCGTAACCGCCCGCGAAGAGGACGCGCGCGAGCTGACCGTTCTCAATGACCAATGGACCACGGTAGTCGGTGGTGTCGCGGTAAAGCACCATGTCAGGTGTCAGTTCCACGCGATAGGCGGTCATGTTATCAAGGGTGTTCACAGGTGTTTTCAAAGTCTGATATCGACTAAATATAAGAGTTGGAATGACTAAATCAATATGGAATCGTATCTACTTGGGCGAATGGTTTCCCATCACCATAGATATAAAGATCTTGAGTTTTTGCTTTTTCATATCTTTTAGACTTATCGAAGATATCATTGTCCCAAGGACTCCTTATTCCTTCGAAATACATATACCTCCGGTCTACGCCATAACCGTCTCCGAGATATTTAAAAGTGTTTGGATCAGCGCCCTTAATGACATATTCAATTATCTCGCATCCACCGATACTGTCTCCGTCAGAACATTCGATATCAAGGGGGTAATATACGTTCTTTTTATCTTTAGCATATTCACTTTCCGAATTGACCTGGAAACTGTTTGCATCGACACCGTTCATCGGTTTATATCTATGATATTCTGTCGTCATTATAGGCCCTAAATCAACGCCATATATTTTATCTCCGGCTCTGAAATACCAACTTTTGTATTCTAACTCATTCAAATGCTTCCATTCTCCTTCCTCTGTGACATTCGCAGGATATCTGTGCCCGCATGAAAGACAAATCGCACAGAATATAATCGCTATTATTTTTATAAGAATAGGTGTATTCATCTATCTGAGGTTTAATATTAAGAATGGTCACTATTGAATTGGTATTATTTATGAAGGGCTTTAATCATTTTGAAATAATATAATTTTATAAAATGCCATTATCTCTTAATATACACCAAAGTGAAGTGTATTTTTTATTAAAATATGAAGATATCATAAAAGAACTAAACATTAGCAATATAGCAATAATCATATACATTATTTTAATATGTAGCTTTTCTTTTTTGATTTTCTTTTCGATAGGTTTAGATATTGGGTTATAATACTTCTTTAATAACCAATCAATACATATGAATAAACCAATGCCTATTAATAGATAGATATTGGAATTTAGATTGATTATACCGATGTACAATGCAAACCACTGTATAAAGCATGTGATTGGAAATGATAATATTAAGGCTTGGGCTCCAGTTACACTTATTATTACCGGCCATGAATTACTTGTTTTGAAGATTCCTTCAAAAATAACGTAAAAAGCACAATATATTATCTTTAGAGATGTCCTAATATAGATTGATACCCATTTCATCATATTCCATTAAAGTTTGTTCTATAGGTGTAAAATCCATTGTATATGGATTCAGTCTTATTCTGAAATCTGGATTTTTAAATAACCATTGTCCAATTTCTTCTATTACATATCCCAAATTATACCCTGAACTTAATGCCGTACCGTACACATTTACTAATCCCATGCCGTTGAGGCCTTGGTCAATAGCATGCCGATTCGTCAAGTAATGTTGCATATTTGGACCTAAAGTTTGATTTTGGGGATTATTGTACTGTTTCCATGTCATGTACATACTTATAGCAGTCAACTCTTTTGCTGCCTTTCCAATTCTAATGCTTTTAGTTTTAGCAAGGTTTCTTGAACCGGTATACTGATTAGGCCCTTTTCCAGATAGTCCTTCATAAATCTTCCCGTTTTTTCCTCTCCAAATTCCAAGCTCCTTGCTATATTGGGTCGTTTCTCGATATGAAAGTACGGTACCCACTGCGAAAACACCTGTATTATAAGAAGATTTTTCTCCATAGAATCTGGTTAATGTACCGCCTTGGGTATATTTATCTGTCATGTCGGCATTTAGTGCAATGAACCATTCTCCTGTATTTCTGTCTTGATATACTGGCGCGTTGTTGTAATTTTTTGAAGCTTCCCAGGCCTCCTCTTCTTTCTCATATAATCCGTTTCTGTCAGTGTATCGCATGGGATTGTTGAAACAGTGGCGGTATGGCGTTAGATTATAGGCCAATTCAGATAGGGGGTCGGGCTGGGTCCACTGGGGGAGGACGGGGTCGTAGCGGCGGGCGCCGAAGTCGGCCCAGCCGAGGCCGTGCATCATGTCGAGCTCCTTGGCGGCGGTCTTGTGAGGCTGCACGGCGCGCCCGAAGCCCCGGTCGGCTATCACTCCCCCGAAGGGATAGTAGTCGGGCTCTGTCTTTATCGCAACCGGAACCATTGTTTTAATTTATTGAAAGTACGGCGTAGGAACGTGACAGTCTGTCTGCGGGCATTGCGCGAGAATATCAGGAATCCGATACCGACTGGCAGGCAGATGAACATGATGGGATTCCATAACAGGCCGTGACACAGCCATGCGAAAAGCCAGATTAGAAACAGTTTGTTCCCTGAATAATCCGTATTGAAATTAGGGCCGGCAAAAGACAATGGAATTTCTATATGCGCGTCGTATCCTAAATTGGACATGGCCTGATTCAATAGAGCGAATCTATACTTTATGTCGCTATACTCCAATCCATATAATGTTAGAAGATATGGTCTAATCAAGGATAGGGTATCACAAACATCTACAGACTCTTTAAATAGTAGTCTGGATGGTGAATTCCTATATTTAAGTACTCTTTTATAGAAATTATCAAATTTATGTTCGCTATATAAATAAAGAATAATGGAATCTATATCATGTTGGTATTCAGCTATATATTTGGAATAGACTTCATATTTTTCTTCAGACTCCCGCATATTCCGTTTATTATAGTTTGAAATATCAACATAGTCAAGCCAGTTATTTAGCTCTTCTAATGTGTAGACCCTGTCAGAGATGGAATCGTGTATATTATTATTTTTATATATTATTACATCTTTCTCAAAATAAATACCTCCTGTCTCGATTGTATTGAATATATTGAAGGTTATGAGATTTATCCAAATAGCAATTATATATATAATGCCACATACATATAAGTAAGGATGCCGTTTCCGTTTTATTCTGTCCATAGTGTCTAATTTTTTAACTTGATTAATTTAGGAAAAACCGATATAATCCCCAAGGCATATTTCATACCTTCTATTGTCCTATTGCCATAAATCAAGTATTTGGTAGCGTCTCGGTGGAATACCATAATACCATGTCAAATGTCAACTCCATCGTCGAGCCCATCGAGACGGTCACGCCGTCAGTGGCCGTGGTGTGGACGGTGCGAAGTTTCGTGCCATAATCAAGGCTTAGAGTCATTAGGTACTGTCTGTTTCTGATATCTTTTTATTATTTCATTGTCCCATGGGATTTCCCGTCCCTCATCGTACATATGTCTTCGGTCAACCGCATAACCATCGCCAAGATATTTAAAAGTTTTAGGGTCAGCACCATCGATTATATATTCTATAAAGTAGCAATAATCATTGCAATCCTCGCTACTCTCACCAAGTAAATCAGCGCATCTAATTAACAATGGATAATATACATGAGTCTTATCTTTTGAATAATCACAGTTCTCTGCTATTAAAAAAGATTCCACGTCGATATCTTGTAGTGGCTCATTGTACTTTATACAACATTCAATATTAATTTCATCACACCCATAGATGTTATTATTAACTTTTAAATACCAACCTTCTCTCTCGAAGTTTTCAAGAATTCTCCAGTTGCCGTTATCGATGGCATCTTCATAGCCTGAATGTGTACAGCTTAGAGAGATAAAGCCAATACACAGCAATAGGCTAATTTTTTGTAATGAAAGCATTTTCATGTAGCTGATTTTTATAAACGTAGATTTTTCTGTAATGAAATAAATGGCCAATTAGTAGAGAATGTTGGGACTCGATATATCGGACTATTCTTGTTTAATTGCCCTGCTTTATATCGACCATAGATATCCATAATTTGGTTTCGGCCTAAATTTGTTGCGGACTTGTTTGCCAGGCCTCCTTTTATATATTTTGTTTGGGTCATAAGGTTATTATGGCGGTTTACTGGACGATGGCACTGCCCTTATAGGTTCGCGAATATAGCCCACGTGGTCAAAGATGAAGTTAGTCACTGTTTTAAAAGATATTGTAAGCAATTTATACCTTAATAATAGATGGATTTTTTTATGGTTAAATTATGGCTCCTTGATTACAAAGCATTTTATATAATTATCTTTTCTTAAATAAAAGGTATCGCAAAGAGCTTTCTTTTCTATGAGATATCCCTCTTTGGAGAGTTTAATTATAGTATCATATGCGAATCCATACTTTACGTAATTTTTCTTATCATATATAGCATTTTCTATAAGGAGGAACTTATATTCCTTATTATCAAGTATTATTTTCTCGGTACCTCCTCCGGCGTAGAAATGATATTTAGATGGCGGTATTGAGTCTTCGTAAAAAACATTATAATTGAATATCAAAGAATGGTTGACCCTATTATCATTGATATAAATATAAATTATACACGCTATAATAAAGACAAGATATCCGATAAAAGCTGCCTTATAACGTTTAATATATGATATGAAAGAATAACCTTTCCGTTTGGTATTTATTCTAATACCAATAAAAAGTGGTATTGATAAATATATTATAAAGAATAGTATATTTTTTATCATTTATTTAATTTTTAATGCAGAGGCATTAATTCTATAATGGCAGAATTATACATTAAATTTGGGGGGATATTACACTTAACGATATTTATAACCTCTTCTTTAGGTAACAATACGAATCGATGTTTATACCATTGTATATCTGAAACTGAATTTGGCATCAATATTATAAATTCATCATTTGGGGCTATGTTTTTAATAAAATTATATCCTATCTGTGTCTGTGGCATATCATGTAAATTACAATTATGGCATTTGATTAAATCTATGAAAGGGTTGGATTTACCTATTGGCATTTCATAAAAATACTCTTTGACAGCACATTCCATATCCTTGGGGTCGTAGGCGTTTCGATTTATCCAAAAAAAACATTCGGTTTCGCTATCATTTATAATTCTTATATAATTACTAATTATGGTGGAAGTGTCGTTATAATAGTTAGATATTGTATAACTTTGAACTTGATATGTTAGTGATGACGGTTGACGTCCAAATATATTAATTTTTATTGACAGATACCTTAGCAGGATTAATCCGAATACTAAGATACCCAATATTAATATCATTCTTTTCATTGTTGCCGTGAGTGTTTAATTTGTATTCTATCTAATTTTACACATATCGGTTTATAGAGGAATGTCTCGGGAATCTCACCGAAATATTTTTGAGTTTCTAATACAGGCATAAATACGAACCGTTCGTTGTAAAATTTATAATCATTTATAAGTTGAATTATAATGTAGAACTTCTCCTGGGGTTTAATCAATTTTATAAAACTGAATCCGATTTGGGGGGTCATGACTCCTCCTAATAGACCATCTTGTTCCATAATCATATTACCAAAGGAATAATCGATACCCATATCCCTTTTCCCAAAAAAGAAGCTGTTACATAATTTCTGCGGACTGCATCCAAGTGTGGGGATTCGTCCAATCCAAAAATAATAATTTTCTTTCGATTCATTTTTGAGGGTAATGGCCACATGCGAACTTCTTACATTATTAAATAAGCTTGAATATTCAATATGTTCTACCGTCTGTGATATGCCGTGAGTTTGTCCCAAACAGATGTATGGGATTATAGCTATTAGCATTGTTAAAAATATTTTCATCGTTGCATATTTTTGATTGTAGCCTTCTTGCTATCTAATATGGTTCTGATTAGGACTTTGTTCAGATCACGTGTGTATAGGAATTCGTGAGATGCCTTAATCCTGTTATAAAATGATTTTACATATAGATATCCATGTCCGTAAGCCTCATGACTAAATATTTCAGCAGCTCCAGCTTTTGATAGTGAATTATGAACTATTATTTTCATATTAGAATCTGGCGAGTTCTGATAACCAGCTTTATCAGGAAACAGTGTTTTTCCTAAATTGCCTTCTTCTCCCGTGGAAGTTCCGCTAGGAGTATCTCCATGAATATCTTTTTCAATAGAAACGCCTTCTTCGTATGGGTAATGACTGAGTTGTCCGATTTTTGTAACACCCAATTGGGTAGAATATGTAAACTCATCATTTAGTATTACATCTGTTGTTAGATTGTCATTGGCTAAGGTTTTTAATCTGATAAAATTAATATCATCAGACTCTATGGAATTTAATATATTTACATCTATGTTCCCGTTTTTGTCTAATACTATAGATGATTGAATATCTTTTGGTAAAGTGTTGCGTATCATTTCCAATTCGTCTTCACCTGCAGGGTGTACGATACGTCCGTCGGGGTCGATGTTGTTGGCGGGGTTGAGGCCGCAGTAGGAGTAGGGGCTGATGTGGTAGTATTTCTCGGCCATGGGGTCGGGCTGGGTCCACTGGGGGAGGACGGGGTCGTA
>JAETNO010000050.1 GCA_021768245.1 Bacteroidaceae bacterium
TCCGCTTGGAACAATCCCAATCCCCTGTAAATCCTTGATTTACAGGGGATTTTCTTTTGGATGCAATGCCAAGATTTGACACTGTTAGGCCATTGTTAGACAGAGTTGCCTAACAAAAACCTAACAGAAAAATCGGCAAACCTCAAATTGTTAGGTTTTTCAGTATAACAAACTGATTTGTCGTCATTTGGCAATGATTTGTCTACTCATACCTCAGAGTAATCAATTAACTTTGCGTTCGATTACCAATTGGATATGAGCCTACGGAGACAAATATCGGGATAGTTAAATATCCTTAACGCCTTTTTGCTCATTCCTGTTGGGGATCGCCACAAAAAATCCCAAACAAATCAAAAAGACGTATGAGTAAAAGCACCCTCAAAATCCGTTTCTTCCTGCGAAGAAACCATGTCTATGCAGACGGAACGTGCTGCATCATGACAAGAATCACCATCAACGGAGAGAACACTAATTTCAGTTCTAAACTGAATGTCAATCCCAAACTGTGGGACACCAAGCAAGGCAAGGTCAGCGGCAAATCAAAAGTTGCCACTGAATTGAATGGACTTATGTCTGATATGGAGTCATCAATTCGTCAGATGTACTTCGATATGTCAAGATATGAAACTGTCACAGCCGAGAAACTCCGTAATGCCTTTATGGGGATTGTTCCGGAAAACCAGACGCTCATAGGGTTATTTACGGAACACATAGAGGAATGTCGTGCCCTTATAGGAATAAGCAAGACCCCTGCAACCGTCCAGAAATATGACCGCGCATTACGCAGAGTAAAGGAATTCATCAAGTTCAAGTATCATCTTACGGATATGCCACTGCGCGATGTTAACCACAAATTCATTGTGGACTTGGAGACATATCTGCGTACAGTAAGCGGATGTAATGAGAATACCACAGCCAAGTTCATCCAAACATTCAAGGCGATTATCATAAAAGCCAAAAACAACGGTTGGATTATTGCTGATCCGTTTGCCAACTACAGAATCCGCATCAAGAGAGTAGATAGAGGCTATCTCACCGAAAAAGAGATTGCCACTATTGCTGAGAAAGAGTTTCCGACAAAGCGGCTGGAGCAGGTGCGCGACATATTCATCTTCTCATGCTACACCGGATTGGCGTATATAGACATAAAAGAGTTGAAGAAAGAACATATCCAAACTTCCTTTGACGGCAATCAATGGATAATGACTCACAGGCACAAGACGGGTACCCCGGTGAATGTGCCCTTACTCGCAATCCCACAGGAACTGATCAAGAAATACGAGGGGCAGGCTAAGGACGGTCTTCTGTTCCCCGTGTTGAGCAACCAGAAGATGAATGCCTATCTGAAGGAAATAGCCGTTGTATGCGGCATTGAGAAGAACATCACGTTCCACCTTGCCCGTCACACCTTCGCCACAACCGTTACACTCTCACATGGTGTACCCATCGAATCAGTATCGAAGATGCTGGGTCATACCAATATTCAGACTACGCAGATATACGCCCGAATTACCAATCAAAAAATAAGTAAGGATATGGCAGCACTCGCCGAGAAAATGGGAGGAAGCCTTGGGGTGTCAGCGTCAATTTCTAAATGAATGTTAACAAAATTCATAAATAAAGGTGATATAGGCCTCTGAAATGGGGTGTTTTTATCCCAAAAGCATCAAATCTTATGGGTATATAAGGAAAAAATATATTAAAAGGAGCCGTAGAACCTGTTTCTGCGGCTCTTTTTTTTGCCCATACATACCAATTTTGTTAAATGCTGTTAAGTATCGCCGTTAACTACCCCTACCTCATGGGTAGTATTAGGAAATGGTCATGGGATTATGAATTTACTTTGCGATGTCAATAATGACAAGCAACACTAAAAATCCCAATATGAGCTACGTACTGATTGATGAAAAAAGACTGGAGCGGATTTCGGAAGGGATAACCTTCATAGCCGACTTCATACGCTCGATCTTTGAGGAAAAGACAAAGCGTGACACCGACCGTCTTCTGACAAACACTGAGGCTGCCGAACTGCTCAATGTCAGCACCCGGACACTTGCCCGTATGAGGGCTAATGGAAGCATAGCATATTCCATCGTGGAAGGTTCCTGCCGATATTCCTATAATGACATCTGGGATGCGGTTGAAAGATGCAAAATCAAGTCCACTCCAAGAATACAGGCTGAGTTTGAGCATAACTACCATGCTGTAATCTCTAAAAGGAACACGACATGGAGACGATAACTATGGAGAAAGGCTCGTTCGAGCGTTGGATGCGGATGATTTTTGACCGCCTTGACCGTCAGGACAAGAAACTCGATGCGCTCGCCAGACGCAACCAGCCGTCGCTTCCCGAAGTGCAGGGCGAGAGAGTGTATGATGTGCCGGCACTCGCCGAAGTGTTCAATGTGACAGCCAACACCATTTACCGCTGGAAACGCCTCGGGAGCATACCTCTCCGTAAAATAGGCGGAAAGCTCCGTATGCTGGAGCATGAGGTGGCGGAAATAATCACCAGTCCTGACAAGATGCAGAAATTGAGAGATTCGGAATAGTTCCGGACCATAATAACCCACTAAAATCTTAATTATTTTCAAATGGATCAAAACCAAGAAAAAGAAAAGGTACTGATTGCCCGAAACAACGAGACAGGGCAAATCGGCGCGGTGACGGGGCAGAATCCCGACGGCACACCGCAGATGGCCGATGTCAAGTCGGCGAAACTCAGCGATCTCGTGAAGTTCACAAAGGGTCAGAATCCGGTAGAGGCCTTTGTGTCAAACTTTCTCCGTCAGGCGAAGAATCCGTCCGTATTCGGTTTCTTCAGCGTCAATGCCGACGACTTCGGCACGGTAGGACAAGGTCTCGGCGCTTTGCTTGAATCGCCTGAGAAAAACAAGGAGATGCTGGCACCCTTCAAGGTGGAAGCGTCGGAGGTATCACAGTCGCAATCGCAGTCACAGCACAAGTATCAGGCAATCGACGGAAACAGCATTGACTGGGCTGCCTTCAAGGAGAACTGGGGCGTTGACCGGGAGCAGCTTGAAAAGTCGGGAGATCTTGATAAGATGCTCAACTACGGCAAATCGGGGCTTGTGAAAATTCAGCCCACTCTTGCCGGAGAAAAGATGGAACTCGATGCCCGTCTGTCGTTACGCAAGGACACCAACGGCATGGTGAAACTCGTGCCCCACTTCATCCATCTGGAGCCGAATCTTGAAAAGGAATACCGTGGTCATCAGTTCACGGCAGAGGATAAGGCTCAGTTGCTCAACACCGGCAACCTCGGCAGGATTGTGGAGCTCAACGGCAAGGACGGTAAGAAGATACCTTCGTATGTCAGCCTCGACCGCCTGACCAACGAGATTGTGAGCCTTCCTGTGGACAAGTTGCACATTCGCGGCAATATCGGCAAGACAGTCCTCACAAAAGAGGAAATCGAGACGCTGAAAAGCGGTCTGCCACTCATCAACAAGGAAGTGAGTCTTCGCGAGGGCAAGACTTTCACAACCACTTTGCAGGTCAACGCCGACTCCAGATGCGTGGAGTTCGTTCCGAAAGCATGGCAGAAACACAACATGGTCGAGAAGCAACAGCAGCCGCAGGGCCAGCGTCAGCAGTCCTCCCAACAAAACAGCTGGACCGATGCCGAGGGCAATATCCGTCCTATCGGGAAATGGAAGGAAAACCGCTTCACCGAACAGCAGAAAGCAGATTATGTGGCAGGCAAGACGGTGGTGCTGGAAAATGCTGTTGACGCAAAGGGTCAGCCATGCACACTTTATTTGAAGTTCGACCCGGCTAAACAACGGCCTATCGCCTCAACCAAAAATCCGGATCTGGCACAGACCGTTGCACCGTCAAACGAGAGCGCTACGCAAATGGCGGTCAATAACGACGGCAGGACCAATGAAGCCACAAAGAATGTGAAGGAGCCGCTTCAACAGGGCCAGACAGCGCCAAAGAATGACAGCCAACAAAAACAGCAGCGAAAACCCAAAGGTCCGATAGTTTAGACTTTGCCCGTAACGGCGCCACTAATCCACGCAATCCCAATATTCATTAACCCCGGTTGCAGGGGTGAGAAAAGCCCCTGCAACCATAATATTATCTCCTATAAATGCAGGATATATGTAGAGAATAAAAATAAATCGAGCCGTTCCCCATTCCCGGACCGAAGATATTTATTATCTTTGCCACCGAATCCAATCATAAAATCTTTTTGATTCATCTGATTGGGATTTTAGTGGCGCCGTCTGGGAGGGATACCCGGACGGCTTTTCATTTACCCACCCACTAAAATCTCCAAAAAGATGAAAAATCCAACACGCGAGGAAGAACTGTCGTTCTACTACCTCTATCTGAAAAACTATCTGGCATCGTACCGCTTTGAGGGCGTTACCGAGACTATGATACGCGCTCGCGCTGAAAAAGCCGAGGAAACATACGAAAACGCACGCCGCAACGGTGCCGAGGTTGACGAGGCACACGAGATGTCAATGGCCGCACTACTTGAAGGCTACCGATATTCCGAATACGAGATAATTATGGATGTCCTTGAAGAAGAGTTCAAGGATGATGTGAGCGAGGAGATGCGTCCGTTCATGGCGACATTCCTCCTGTCTTTCGGAATGGTTGAAAATGTGTTTGACAGTTATGACATTCATGCAAACACGTTTGTAAACACCGCAACATATCACCTGCTTCGCTGCGAACTCACAGGCATAATCTCCATAATCCTCACTGAGAATGGCTTATAACCGTTTGCAGACGATGCGCTACAACATCGAGGCGATACGCACGGCGTTTCGTCTCGGTGTTGAGAAGCGCGGGCCCAGTGCCGAGGAAATGGAGGTGCTGGGCAGGTATGCCGGGTTCGGTGGACTGAAATGTATCCTCAATGATGCCGACAGCCTTATGGATGCCGCCAAATGGAGCAAATCGGACATCGAGCTGTTTGCCCCTACTGTGGAACTGCGCCAGCTTATCCGCGAGTATTCAAAGGATGACAGGGAATTTGCCCGGTATATGGACTCGCTGAAAACATCAGTGCTGACGGCGTTCTATACTCCGTCGCCGGTTGTCGATGCTATCTTTGATACGCTCAAAACCAATGGCGTAGAAGTCAAGAAGTATCTGGAGCCGAGTGCCGGACAGGGTGTTTTCGTTGACTCGTTCATGCGAGATTATCCCAATGCAGAGGCTATGGCGTTTGAGAAAGATTTGCTCACGGGCAAAATCCTTGTAGCATTGCATCCTGACTCGGAAGTCAGAGTTGAGGGCTTCGAAAAGATTGAGCCGGATTACAACGGCTACTTTGATGTGGCTTGTTCCAATATCCCTTTCGGAGACTTTGCCGTGGCGGATCCTATCTATGCCACGAGCAAGGAACTGGCTTACCGACAATCGACAAAGGCGATACACAATTATTTCTTCCTCAAAGCACTTGACTCCGTGCGCGAGGGTGGATTGGTAGCCTTTATCACATCGCAGGGTGTGATGAACTCCGCTTCGCCCTTTGTCCGTGCGGAGATGGTGAAGCGTGCCGATTTGGTGGCCGCATTGCGTCTGCCTAACAACACGTTCTCCGACAATGCCGGGACTGACACAGGCAGTGACCTGATTATCCTCCAGAAGCATAGCGGTAAAACCGCATTGTCGGCTGACGAGGAATTTTTCGTGCAGTCGGTTGTTGACCGTGACAGCAAGGCACCCACCAACAAGTATTTCGCGGCATTTCCGCAGAATGTGATATGCACCGACGCGAGTGTCAGCACAGACCCATACGGCAAGCCCGCGTTTATCTATAAGCACAGCAGCGGTGTAGATGGCATCGCAAGGGATATTCGTCTGGCTCTTGACGAGTCGCTGAAATTGCGTCTTGACAAGGAGTTGTATAATTCGCAGGGGATAAAGCCGCCCACGCCTGAACCTATTTATACAGCACCCAAACCAAAGTTAACAGCCACGCAATCCAAGAAAATATCGGAAACGCCAATAATGAGGCAATACACCGAGATGAAGAAGCGTCACCCCGATGCAATCCTTCTTTTTCGTGTCGGCGACTTCTACGAGTGCATGGGTGAGGATGCTGTGAAGTCTTCGGAGATATTGGGTATCACATTGACAAGGCGGATGAACGGCAAAGCCGGATCCATAGAATTGGCTGGATTTCCGCATCATGCCCTTGACACATATCTTCCGAAATTGGTGAGAGCCGGGCAACGTGTGGCAATATGTGAGCAGCTTGAAGATCCGAAGCAGAAACAGCGTGAGGAATTCAAGCCTACTGAGATTGTGACTCCGCAGAAGGCGGAAACAAAACCTGCGCCAGAGCCTGAACCTACACCTGCGCCTGTTCAATCTGCGCCGGAAACCACTTCCGCGCCAACGGAACCCGCCAAAGAAATTGATACCGACGGCAGTCCCGATTACAATGATAACCCGGACCCGCGATTGTTCGCCTACAATCTTTTCGGTGAGTTGGAGCCAATAGGTAAGCCCCAGCGTCAGCCACGCCAATCGGCACAGCCTAAAAATGAGGATAAGCCAAAGCCTTCTGAAAGACCGAAAGTTGAAATTTCGCCAAAGGTTCAATCCAAGTTCAGACAGCTTACAGATAAGGAGCTGGAATTATATGGTTCTCTCAACTGGGACCGTACCGAAGGTTTCGCTATACCTAAGCCCAAAGTGGCTGCATCGGAAGATAAGCTCGATATGTCGCCCCGTCCTTTCTCGGAGGATATTCAGTTCTTCCACAAAAATGGCTCTATGGTCGTGGATAACGGTCAGGTAGGTTTTCTCTCGGAGGTCAAGAAATACGGAGCATTGTTCACTCCGCTCCCTCTCAAAGCGGAGCAAGAGAAACGGGCAATGCTGTATATCACCTTATCCGAAACGTATCAGCAACTTTACAATTACGAGGCTGAGACACACGAAGAAAGCGAACATCTCCGCGAACATCTCAACCAATATTACGATGAGTTTGTAACCAAGTATGGCAACCTTAATGAGAAGCAGAACGCCAAGTTTATCCTTATGGATGCAAACGGTCGTGACGCATTGGCACTGGAGCGTGGTGAAAACGGTATGTTTGTCAAGGCTGACATATTCGACCACCCCGTAGCCTTTGCTGTCGATGAGGTGACTTCGGTTGACACTCCTATGGAAGCACTCTCCGCATCCCTCAATAAATACGGAGTGGTGAATTTAGAGTACATGGGTAGCCTTGTGGATATGGACGAGGATACTCTTGTCGATTCTCTCGAAGGTCATATCTATTACAATCCTCTGGTGGAGAACTACGAGATTGCTGACCGCTTCATCGCTGGCAATGTTGTCAAGAAAGCTGAGGACATTCAGGCATGGATTGACCGAGAGAATGACCGTATCAAGGGCTTCCCCGGATATGACGGTATTGAGCCATATATCGAAATGGCGCAGGACTCGCTCAAAGCGTTGCAGGACGCGACTCCCCGTAAAATCACCTTTGATGAGCTTGACTTCAATTTCGGTGAGCGTTGGATTCCGACCGGAATATACTCCGCATATATGAGCCATCTCTATGGTACAAACGTAACGATAGCCTATTCATCCTCAATGGACGAGTATTCGGCAAAGGTTGACCGTGGCAACATGAAGATATGGGAGGAGTTCTGCGTGCGTGGCTATTACCGAACTTACGACGGCATGAACCTGTTGAAACACGCTCTCCACAATACCGTGCCGGACATAAAGAAATCAATCGGTAAGGATGACAATGGCAACGACATCAAGGTGCCGGACAGTGAGGCTATACAACTCGCCAACACCAAGATTGATGAGATACGCAACGGTTTTTCTGAGTGGCTCGAAGCGCAGTCGCCGGAGTTCAAGGACAGGCTTGTTGACCTCTATAACCGCAAGTTCAACTGTTTCGTGCGCCCGAAGTACGACGGTAGCCATCAGACCTTCCCCGACCTCAATATGAAGATGTTGGGCGATAGGTATGGTGTAAACTCTATTTATCAATCTCAGAAAGATTGTGTATGGATGCTTTTGCAGAATGGCGGTGGTATTGCGGATCACGAGGTCGGCACCGGTAAGACGCTGATAATGTGTATGGCAGCACATGAGATGAAGCGTTTGGGATTGGCACACAAGCCGATGATTATTGGACTGAAAGCCAATGTCGCCGAGATTGCCATGACCTACCAAACCGCCTATCCTAATGCACGGATATTGTTCGCCGATGAAAAGAGTTTCAAGGCTGAGAATCGTGTAGCCTTCTTCAACAACATTAGAAATAATGACTATGACTGTGTGATAATGTCGCACGACCAGTTCGGCAAGATACCGCAGTCGCCGGAGATACAGCAGCAAATTCTTCAGGCGGAGCTTGATACCGTCGAGGAAAATCTGAAAGTGCTGAAAGACCAAGGCAAGGATATTTCTCGTGGTATGCTCAAAGGATTGATAAAGCGCAAGGAGAATCTTACGGCGAAAATCGCCACTATCCAGCACCAGATGGAAGAAAAGAAGGACGACATGGTGGACTTCAAGCAGATGGGTATAGACCATATCTTTGTGGACGAGTCGCATCAGTTCAAGAACCTGATGTTCAATACCCGGCATGACCGAGTGGCTGGATTGGGTAATTCGGAAGGCTCACAACGCGCCCTCAATCTTCTCTATGCCATTCGCACAATCCAAGAGCGCACAGGCAAGGATTTGGGTGCTACTTTTCTCAGCGGTACGACAATCTCCAACTCGCTCACGGAGTTGTATCTGTTGTTCAAGTATCTTCGTCCGAAAGAACTTGAAAGACAGGATATTCGATGCTTCGATGCGTGGGCGGCTATCTTCGCCAAGAAGACGACAGATTATGAGTTTAATGTTACGAATAGCATTGTCGCAAAGGAGCGTTTCAGGTACTTTATCAAGGTGCCGGAATTGGCGGCTTTCTATAATGAGATAACTGATTACCGCACAGCCGAAGATGTAGGCGTTGACCGTCCGATGAAGAATGAGATACTTCACAACATTCCTCCTACGCCTGACCAAGAGGCTTTTATCCAAAAGCTGATGGAGTTTGCCAAGAGTGGCGATGCCCGGATTTTGGGTCGTGCGCCATTGTCGGACACCGAGGAAAAGGCGAAGATGCTGATTGCCACGGACTACGCCCGAAAGATGGCTCTTGATATGCGCATGGTTGACCCCTCGTATGAGGATGATCCGAATAACAAGGCAAGCCACTGTGCTAAGATGATTGCAGAATATTACCGAAAGTATGACGCACAAGAAAGGCTGTGATACAGGCGATGAATGACGGTGATGTGCGTGTGCTTTTCGGCTCTACCTCAATGTTGGGTACGGGCGTAAATGCCCAACGCAGAGCGGTTTGCATCCATCATCTTGATACGCCGTGGCGTCCCTCTGACCTCACTCAAAGGGACGGAAGAGCTATCCGCGCAGGTAATGAGATTGCCAAGTTATACGCTGACAATAAGGTGGATGTGATAATATATGCCGTGGAGAAGTCGCTGGACTCTTATAAGTTCAATCTTCTCCATTGCAAGGCGACATTCATCGGCCAGCTCAAAAGCGGCGCATTGGGAGCGCGAACCATTGACGAGGGAGGAATGGACGAGAAATCGGGCATGAACTTCTCGGAGTATATGGCTATTCTTTCCGGCAATACTGACCTCCTCGACAAGGCGAAACTTGAAAAGCGAATAGCGGCACTTGAAAGTGAGCGTAAATCGTTCAATAAAGGGCGCGGCGATGCGGAGTTCAGGTTGCAGACCATCACCCACGACATTGCCAACAATGAGGCGACAATCGGACTGATGAAAGCCGACTGGGAGCGATACTCAAAAGTGGTGCAGCGTGACAAGGAGGGCACCCCTCTCAATAATCTCACGATTGACACTTGCAAGTTGACCGATGAGAAGAACATGGGTGTGCATCTTCAGGGATTGGCACAACGTACCGACACACACAACGGCTACATAGCCATGTCGGACACCCATGCCGCCTGCATGAACTTCGTCAACGCTCTGGAGAAGATTCCCGGCATCATCGCCCAGTATGAGGAACGAACCGTCAAACTCAAAGCCGATGTTCCGACCCTCGAAGGAATCATGTCGAAGAAATGGGGCAAGGAGGACGAATTGAAGCAACTCAAATCCGACCTCGCCGCCCTCGACCGAAAGATCCAAGCCGAAATTGCCCCTAAACCCGAACAAGCCGACGGTGTTGAGAACAAGAAAGCCGAAGCTAATACCATTGATGCTCCCTCAACGGAAGCAAAGAAGTCAATGGTTGCAGAACCGATAATAGATTATACCTCTGTCAATGTAAATCTTTCGGTGTCCAAAGCGTATATTATGAGACATTAAAAATGAATGTTATCGCTTATGGCGTTGCTGACCGTATTGGTTGGCAACGCCACTAATTTTGTAAAAAAGTCGAACCTTATGGCTATCTATGCGTTTGGATAAGCCTGTGTGCTCATCACGTATTATGAAACGCTTCAAGCCTCGGCACATTCGCCCATCATCGGATATGGTCATGTGGTAAAGAAAGTGGAGAAAATTGGATACGGTAAAAAACATATACAATTGTATAGTCGTAAACTGATATAATTGTATATTTTCTTTTAAGAAATCGTATTTGAGCGCATTTTTATAATATAATGATGCTAATGGTTCAATTTTTCGGACTATTACAACCTATAACTGAAAAATTTTCATTACCTTTGCCAAAAAATTATGCCATGGCAAAAATCAATAGACTCAAAAGTATTCTTGCTGAAAAGAATCGAACCAATCTATGGCTGGCATCTCAGCTCGGGGTCAACTCCACTACAGTGTCCAAATGGTGTACCAATTCTTCTCAACCGGATATTTTGATGATATTGAGAATTGCGCAATTGCTTGACATCGGGATAAAGGAGTTCTACGATGAGAGGATTGTTGATAAATATGAAGTATGGCAACAGTAATTGAAAAAATGAGGAAACTGATATTATTCATATTTCTTATAATGACATTGCCGTTTATGGTAATGTTCATTGGTTGTGGTCATAAGTCCGAGGCTTGGGATACTATGGACACGGCAGAGGTACTTATGGACTCCATGCCAGATTCTGCTTTAACTGTATTATCCTCGATTGAAAAGACTTCACTTGGAGACGATAAGGAAAAGGCTCGGTATGCACTGCTGATGTCAATGGCACTTGATAAGAATTACATTGACACGACCTCTTTTGATGTCCTTCAGCCGGCAATCGACTATTATCTTGAGAAAGGTACCCCCGAGGAACGATTGCGTACCCTTTACTACCAAGGCTGTATATTTCTGAACAAGTCTGACTTTGATATGGCAATGCAATGCTATCTTAAAGCGGAGGATCTAAAAGATGAATGTAAAGACACTATTACATATGCCAATATGCTCGTCGCTCAGGGTAATATATATGCCAAGTCTTGTCAGATAGAAGGTTATGTAAGGAATAATCTATGTGCGTCAGAATTATATAATAAGATTGGAGAACAGCGTCGGGAATTGTCAAGTCTTATCCGAGCATTGGATGGCTGCATTAGTTTGGGAAACATAGAAAGGTCGGATAGTCTCATGTCGCGCACAGACTCTCTTGTTCAAATACATCCTGAACTAAATGAAGCATCAATAAGGGTAAAGATGACTTATGGTATTCGCTTTAATTCAGATAGTGTTATAAACAATATCTTGGGATCAATTTCTGATCTCACTCAGTATGATGATGAAACCAAACTTGACATCACTTTAGGATACCTGAATCTGAATGAACCTCTCAAAGCAAAAATGATCTTTGAATCAATTGCCCCAGATAATCCCAAGACGAATTCTTTTAGATACATTTCCATTAAACCAGAGGTTTTAGAAGCAGCCGGGGAATATGAGAAAGCTCTTGATGCATATAAAAAATTCCATTCAACCGTCGAATCTGAAAACTCAAAAATATATTCACAAAAAACGACTGTCGCTCAAGAACTTCATGAAATAAAGATTAATCATCTTTATTCTATTCAACGTAAGAATATGCAAATCTGGTTAGGATTATGTGTACTTTTAATTCTCATTATCGTTATCTGTATTATTTATTACCAACTTCGTTTAGGAAAGATCAAGCGGATTATCTCAGAACAGGAACAGTCGCGACTCCAACTTGAAAACGAAAATCTGCAAAAACAGAACTCTGTTCTTGAACTCGAAAGACATAACGCACAGTTGGAGTGTGAAAAACAGAATCTCGCAACTGAAAATATGAAATTAAAGATATCTCAACTTGAATCTGACAAGCATAATGCGGAACTGGAAATTGAGAAGAAAAATCTTGCTGCGGAAAATATGCGGTTAAAGATTTCGCAACTTGAATCAGAGGGTGAGCATCTAAAAGAATTGCTGACTGAAGCGAAGCTGTCAAAACCGGTCTTGGACGCAATAAAGGAACGTAGCGATATTTTAAATGGTTTGTTAGCCGCTAAAATTTCGGATAATGATACTTACTCAAAACCATACGATATATGGATAAACCAAATCACAGAGGACCGGAAAAGTTTTATGAACTCCACTCGTCTTGCTTTTAGGGCTTCACATCCAGCTTTCATGAAATATCTAGAAGACCATGGTCTCACTGAGTCTGAATTGAACTATGTATGTTTATATGCTATAGGATTAAGGGGGAAAGAAATTGGTGAATATATCCAAATAAAACGGCACTACCATACCAGTACGGATATTCGTAAGAAACTTGGCCTCAAGGAAGATGATACAAATTTGGGGCTTCATATACGAAATCTTATGAAGAAACTATAGATTCTTTTTTACGAGAATATACAAAGTAAACTCCATAAAAACGACTTCTTATAATCAAGAGGTCGTTTTATTATTTGCCAACATAGCCAAGAATGAGAGGATAATATATTCTTAATAAGATGTCTCTTAGCAAGATATATATCTTTTTGTAATCTTCATAATGGAATATTATATTCTCAATACCAACTGGCTTATATGTCGGTTAAAGAAGACATAAACGACACTCTTAATCAATTGGCGATTAGTGAATGGGCAACTTTAATCTCAAAATATTCGGAAAGGGATGTTACATCAGTGAGTTAAGCAAGATTTAATATACAAAAAGAATAATTCTTTTGTTGAACGAAAGATCAACAAACGGAGCAAAGTTCTTCTTAGATATTGTTTCTTGCAAAATATCCTACAGGAGCAGTTATTCTTTTCTCCATTCAAAAGAACGCCATGCAATTGATTTGTTACATTACTCTGCTTTGGTGTCAAAATAGGCAAAAATGGGTGGAGTGTCAAACTTTTGGATTTTATAAATATTAAAAACCACCCCCCC
>JAETNO010000022.1 GCA_021768245.1 Bacteroidaceae bacterium
TGCTTATTGTCATAAAATAGTAACTTTGATGAAACCGATTTCATCAAAGTTACTACATCTGTTTGCTAATTAACAAATTACAGCAGTTTCACCAACCATTTTTGGCAATTATACCTACAAAAACGACGTCAGACCCGCAAAACCACACCGTCTCTGTCAGCGCCTCACGCAAGAATCCTCGGCACGGCCCTCGATGCAAACCCGAGAAGCACGATAAGCCGCGACACCTTACTCGTGACAAGCCTTGACTACATCGACGAAAACAGCACCGAAAACCAGTACACCATCAGCTACGACAAATATGGCTACCGCACACTTATGTCGCAGCCCGAAAAACAGACACGCTACACATATAATGTTGACAACAGTGGACGCTGGCTTTCAAGAATCGTCGAAACGAAAGAACAATACGACCCGGACTGGATGCTCTCCCGAAAAGAGGAGCGCACGATTGAAAACGATCATGTCACTTCCGTGACCATATATGATGTATGGGGCACTACCGCAGTCAAGATGACTTATCAAGAGCTGGAATACGGCCACGGCGGTGAAGCAGATGTCAATGGCAATCTTGTGCCCGATGCGGCGATCACAAAGGCAGTCTCCTATAATGAAGATGGAAGCATCTACAGCGAAGCAAACTACAAGTGGATCGATCTGGCACACGATTATATTCTGACTTCCTCGTTTGACCCGTATTCAAAAGCCCAAAGTAAAATCTTCGATGACCATATCCTGACCTCACATTACAATAACAATAGTGGCAACTGGACATTAGCGTATGCCTCGGCAGTCTACTATGGAACCAGGAATGGAGAAGTATTTTTTGAATACGATTCAAATGGTAACACCGTCCAGACCAATTGCTCCGTATATGAAAGTTACACTTCCACCGCAGGAGACAGCACCGTAATAGAGTATGATTATATTGACGGCGCACTGACTCCGAAAACAAAATACGAATACTCCGCCGACTATGTCAAAGACACCGACTACTCGGCAGATTTCAATCAAATAAGTACAACGTATGAGTATATCGACGGTGAATGGGTCAAAACGGACGTATATGGAATCACACACCATATCCGTCCTGACGGGCTTTCCGAAATCACACAATATGACTCCCGGTATACAAATACCATCATAGCCAAAATCGAAAAAATCGACAGCGAATATGGTCCACGGTGGAAAATCTCACCCGTCACGTTGAATTCCGACGGCTCCTACATAGTGACCATCAGTGACGACGATGATTACGATACATATCTCTATGAATACTATTCAGCCGCCGGAGTACTTCAAAAAACCGTAAAACAGTCTCCCGTCGAAGGCATTGACGATGCCGTCACATTCATGGTCATGACCCCCGCGAATCCTGAGTGGAAGCCGCTTGATGAATACTCCATCACCCAGAGCCAAGGCTCTATCTCCATGCGCGCGGTCTACAGGACCGGCTCAGACGGCAAGCCGCTTTCATACACCGAATATGTCACTTATCCCGGCTATAACGGTGGAAAGGAGTTCAAATCACTCGAGACACTCTACTCCTACAGAGCAAACGGCGACTATACAGTCGAGACCTACGAAGTCTATAGCCCTTTAGACATATCGAAACTCATAATCACCGAAAAAGTGGAATGTCTGACCCTCGCCGACGGCACCATACAGACAACCGAAATCGAATATGACGAGGACGGGAAAGGGACAATCGACTATGGGACACGCACCGAATACAAGGACTTCGTAAGACGTTCATACACATATGATTCCTCCACCTCGTCCTGGAGATTGGACAGCACCTGGTGTGAAACCGAAGAGTATACCACCCCCGACGGCACAGAGGTAAGAATAGAGCGACGCATTTCCGATGATGGAACCTACGCTATTTATTCCTCAAAGAGCGAGTACAAGGAAATCAACTCAGAAGACAACTCATACCGTTACCGCATGGACGCATCCTATGACTGGGACGAAGACAATAAGAGATGGGTGGGAAATTACAAAAGTGAATCTTCTGACTATAATTTCGAATTCCCGACCTTAGTCGGAAATTTCGACCCAATCAAGCTTTACAATGATGAGTACATGGTAATCCCCGAAGAATCCACATCCATACGTGACACAAGAAGTGAATACTTCTCCAACAACTATGAATGGAACACCGAAACCAACGACTGGAACCCCGTAGAGACCGGCGACTTCTCATTCACTATGTCCGGCGACGTGCTGACGACCAAAAAGACAAAAATGAGCACACGCTGGGGCGACAAGGAAACCCAAACGACTACCGAGATTATCGAGCGCGACGAACTCAAGCGCGAAGTCAGACGTGAATCCTTCATTGAGTCTGTTACTGAACGACCGGATAGCGAAAACGAAAAATCGTTTACACACAGTGCCGACTTTTACAAATACAACAATGAAACCGGCCTGCTGGAGGAGCATAAATACGTAGACTATGATGAAGCTGGGGAACCGAAATCGACAAGAATCTTCCGCTACACCTACACACCGATGTCGATTGAGGTTTCTGCAATCGAGGATATAGCCAACGATTCAAATCTCTCCGTCAACGGCCTCGAAATCTCCTGTCCCGGACAGCTCATCCGCATTTATGCAATCAACGGAATCCTGATTTCAGCTACCGCCGACAACGCAACACTCCCCTCCGCTCCCGGAGTCTACATAGTCAAGGCAGCTAATGCCGTCCGCAAGATAGCCATAAGATAAGCGGCTCAATCTTTGCCGCCTTACGGCAACAGCCGGACATAAAAAGAAGAAGTCCCGGACCGTTTGGGTCCGGGACTTCTTTTTAATTTATGCTCATTATGTAGCTGAATTTTGTTCATTATGTACATTCTGTACCTGTGCTGTTCCGTCGATTCATTCCCTCGGATGAGCGAGCATGTACTGGGCTATCTGCACGGCGTTGAGTGCGGCGCCCTTCTTGATCTGGTCACCGACGAGCCAGAATGTCAGGCCGTTCGGATTCGCGAGATCCTTCCTGAGACGGCCGGCATAGACAGGGTCGGCACCGGCGGCGTCGAGGGGCATGGGATATTTCTTTGCAGCGGGCTCGTCAATCACCACAAGACCCTCGGCCTTCTCGAAAGCCTCACGCGCCTGGGCCACGCTCACGGGAGCCTCGGTCTCTACCCAGACAGCCTCGCTGTGGGCACGCATCACCGGCACGCGTATGCAGGTCGCGCTCACCTCCATATCCGGGGCATGCATGATTTTCTTGGTCTCGTTATACATTTTCATCTCCTCCTTCGTATAGTCATTGTCGAGGAACACGTCGACGTGGGGTATGAGGTTATAAGCCAACTGATAGGCAAATTTCTCGACCGTCGGCTCCTTACCCTCGGCAAGCTCGGCATACTGCTTCTCAAGTTCCGCCATAGCCGAAGCGCCCGCCCCGGAAGCGGCCTGATATGTGGCCACGTGCACGCGTTTGATGGGCGAGATGTCATTTATCGGCTTCAGGGCCACCACCATGATGGCCGTAGTGCAGTTGGGGTTGGCGATGATGCCGCGCGGAGCGTCGAAAGCATCCTCCCCGTTGACCTCGGGCACTACCAAGGGCACATCCTCGTCCATACGAAAAGCGCTTGAATTGTCAATCATCACGGCGCCGTGCTTCGTGATTGTCCCGGCAAACTCACGCGACACACCCGCTCCGGCCGACACGAAGGCAAAATCAACCCCCTTGAAATCGTCGTTGTGCTGAAGGAGCTTCACAGTGTGCTCCTTGCCACGGAAACTGTAGGTGCGGCCCGCGCTGCGTTCCGACCCGAAGAGCAGGAGCTCGTCGATGGGAAAATTCTGTTCGTCAAGTACTCTCAGGAACTCTTGTCCTACGGCGCCACTGACGCCTACGATTGCTACTTTCATGCTTTTTTGATATAATTGAAGTCTGTGTTGAAATTTTTCTTTTCCGATATCCTACTCATACATCGCGTCGATTTCCTTGGCATAGAGCTTACTGATGGCCGCGCGCTTGATTTTAAGCGTGTTGGTCAGCTCGCCCCCCTCCATCGTGAACGGGCGCGGAAGTATGGTGAATTTCTTGATTTTCTCATAAGAGGCGAGCCCTTTCTGCTTCTGCTCGATGTGCAGGCGCATCAGCTCTACGACCCTCGGATTCTCCACCAGCTCCTTCATCGAATGATAGCTGATTTTCTCCTTGGCCGCGAAATCCTTGAGCGCGTCGAAATCAGGCACTATAAGAGCCGACACGAATTTCCGCTTGTCGCCAATGACGGCTACCGTGTCGACATATTTGTCCTCGCCGAGCAGGGTCTCGATTGCCTGCGGGGCTATATACTTTCCGTTTGAGGTCTTGAAAAGGTCCTTCAACCTGTCGGTGAGGAAAAGGGCGCCCGAATCGTCGATATAGCCGGCATCGCCCGTGCGGAGCCATCCGTCGGCTGTAAAGGCCTCTGCTGTCTCTTTCGGCTTGTTGTAATAACCGCGCATCACCATCGGACTCTTCACCTCAACTTCATTCTCTTTACCGATACGCACCTTGACAAAGGGTATCGGAGTGCCTACAGAGCCTATCTTCCAGCCCGTCTCAGGGAAACATGTCACTGTGGCCGTCGTCTCCGAAAGTCCGTAGCCAACCACTATGTTGATTCCGCAGGAATGGAAGAAATCGACCACGGTCGACGAAACCGGAGCGCCGGCCGTCGGGAATATATTGCCTTCGTCTATGCCTATGGCACTGCGGAGCAGACTGAACACTCTCTTTTCAAAAAATTTATAACGGGTCTCGAGCCACCATGGCGCCTTCTTGCCCACGCGTGCATAGTCGATGTTGCGCCGGCGTCCGACCTTCAGAGCCATTCCGACCACAGCCCGCATCACCGGACTCATCGACGCTATCTTCTCATGGACGGCGGCATAGACCTTCTCCCAGAACCTCGGGACAGCGCACATACACGTCGGTCTCACGACCTGGATATTCTGCTGTATCTCATGCGGGTCGCGGTTGACCGACACTTTCATACCCTTCACGAGGCAGAAATATGTCCAGCCCTTCTCGAAGATATGGCTCAAGGGGAGAAACGCCATCGAAGTGTCGTTCTCGCTCACCATGGTCAGGCGGCGTTTATGTGCCTCCATGGCCGCGTCATAATTGCTGTGGGTCAATATGGCCCCCTTGGGTTCGCCCGTGGTGCCCGAAGTGTAGACAAGCGTGGCTATATCCTCCGGGGTAGCGGACGCCGTGCGGCGCCCTACAGTCTCCCTTGTCGCTGCCGGCGCCTTTGCCCCGATAGCCATGAAGTCGCTCCAGAGCATCGAGGTCGAATCTTCCTCGTCGAGCTTTATGCCCTTTATGACGATTACATGCTTCAGCGACTTGCACATGGCCTGCACCTCGCGGGCTATATGATACTGAGTCGTGTTGCCGGCGAAAATCAGGCTGCATTTCGCATCATTGACTATATAGGCCACCTGTTCGAGCGAACTTGTAGCATAAATCGACACCGACACGGCGCGGTTGCGGAAACAGGCGAAGTCGGTCACCAAGTTTTCCGGGCGGTTGGCCGAAAAAGTGGCCACATTGTCCCCCTCCTTCACTCCAAGCTCGGCAAGAGCCGTGGCAGCCATGTCGACATCAGCCGAAAATCTGCTCCACGCGATGTCATGCCATTCATTGTTCTCGTCAGGAGCGGCCATAGCGGCCCTGTCGCCATAATGCGAAGCCTGCTTTGCAATCAGTGTATTAAGTATATTCGTTGGGTAGCCGCATGTAGCTCCGGCCGTTTTCATTTCAGACATATGAATCAAATTTTCCGCTAAGTAAGCCTCTATAGTCCATGTCAATCATACATGTAGGCTTACATCTTGCTGCAAAGTTAGTCACAATTTTCCGAGGCCACCATCCAATAGCCCGTAAAACTACAGAGAATTTAACATTTACTTGCTTATTGCACACTCACATTAACATCTGTCAACAAATATTTGGCTAACTGCCCGATATGCATTATATTTGCATCATCTTTAACCTTCTATCAATCACATATTAGCCAATACGGGACCCCTCCTGACAACAAAAATCCCCATGACAATGCCCCGCTTCTTATTTTTATCCCTCCTCCTGACCACGACGTCCCTTTTGGCAAGTCCGCAATCCTCCGACAGCCTGCAGACAGCGACCCCTCCCGTCATTCATTCGCAGATAGGCGAATCGGTCACCTCGCCTGATGGCTCTATAACCCTCAAATGCGTGGCAAAGAAACAGGCATATGCCCCCGTCGGCTCCCCCTCACGTGACACCGACATCTATTCCCCGAAGTCCGTAAGTTTCCACCCTGACGGCAGGAAATACTACGTCAATTCCCTCGAAGGATGCAGGACCATAGCCTACGACGCCCTCACAAACCGCAAACTGAAGGTTATCAACCACCGCTTCAAATCCGGGAAAGGCAAGCTGTGGGGCACACCCTCTCCCTATTACCCTTTCACCCACTATCCCGACGGTCTTGACAAGCCATTCGCAGGCAAGCCGGTGGAGTCAGCCTTCTGCAAAAACGGTAGATACCTCCTCGTTCCATATTATCGCCGCACATTCGACATAAACGCCCAGGACCCCTCAGCCCTAGCCGTAATCGATACCCGCAGCGACTCCATAGTGCGCATGCTTGAGACAGGCCCCCTGCCCAAAATGGTAGCCGTATCCAACGATGGCCGGACCGTAGCCGTGACCCATTGGGGCGACAACACCGTAGGGCTAATCGATATCTCCGACAATGACCCTTCACGATGGCGCCACCACGCCCCTGTGGCAGCCGGACGCAAACTGAAACTCGATTTCAGCCTCACTGAGAAGGTTGACCGCGACTCCGACAGCGGCAATCTCCTGCGCGGCACCATCTTCCTCCCCGGAGACAGCATCCTGCTCGTCTCAGGCATGGCCTCGGCCATATCTGTGATAAACCCTTGTACGGGCAAATACATTGGCACAATCAACGACCTTTGGAGCGTGCGCCATCTCATAATATCCAACGGATGGCTCTACTGCAGTCGCAATGTGGCGGGCGACGTCTGGCGCGTGCCGGTGAAAAATATCCTAAGTTCAATCTCGGCCTCAAAAGGCCGCAAGTCATTCTCTGTCAAAGGCTGGGAACGGTGTAAGGCTGGCCGGGGAGCACGCACAATCGAAAGTTCCCCCGACGGACGCTTCATTTTCGCCGCGTGCAATGGCGCCTCCCGTCTCGTGGTGATTGACACCGCTGGCGGAAAGATGAGAAAAGTAGCCGAAATCAATGTCGACTCCTACCCGGTCGGTCTCGACGTGTCGACCGACGGACGCCGCGTGATTCTCACCTCCCAGGGCCGTAACGGCCGTGGAGGCAACGCCGTCAACATCTTCTCCGTCACCCGACCTTGACCGACTCCCCGAATCCGCCGCATCGATTAAAGAAATTTTTCATCAATCTGTTGAATTACGTCGAATTTTTCATTAATTTTGCAGTCGGATAAGACGGCATTGTCCCATGCCTTACTCCCTGGGCTGTCTTATCTTGACAGACACTCCGCGGACTACTGAGGGACTGTCTAAGGCAAAAAATACAATAATTCTATAATCATCTTAAATTCAAGAAACTATGTCAAAGGTTACAGTTGTAGGCGCAGGCAATGTAGGCGCCACTTGTGCTGACGTGATCGTAAAACAGGGTATCGCCGACGAGGTTGTCCTCCTCGACATCAAGGAAGGAGTTTCCGAAGGCAAGGCCATGGACATCATGCAGACTGCCAACATCCTCAACATCAACACCCGACTCACCGGTGTCACCAACGACTATGAAAAGACTGCCGGAAGCGACGTTGTAGTCATTACTTCAGGCATACCCCGCAAACCCGGCATGACCCGCGAGGAACTCATCGGCGTCAACGCTGGCATCGTAAAGTCTGTGACCGACCAACTTCTCAAATACTCCCCCGATGCGGTCATCATCTGCATCTCCAACCCTATGGACACCATGACCTATCTCATCCACAAGGTCAGCGGTCTCCCCAAAAACCGCATCATCGGCATGGGCGGCGCTCTCGACAGCGCACGCTTCAAATACTTCCTCTCAATTGCCCTCGGCGCCAACCCGACTGAAATCGAAGGAATCGTTATCGGCGGCCACGGCGACACCACAATGATCCCCCTCGTGCGCTATGCAGCCTATCGTGGCGTCCCCGCAAGCACCTACCTCCCTGCCGAGCAGCTCGAAAAAGTAGCTGCCGACACCATGGTAGGCGGAGCCACCCTCACCAAACTCCTCGGCACCTCCGCATGGTACGCTCCCGGCGCGGCAGGAGCACAGATGGTAAAGGCAGTTCTCCACAACGAGAAGAAACTCATCAGCTGCTCGGCTCTGCTCAACGGCGAATATGGCGAAAAAGACCTCTGCATCGGCGTTCCCTGTATCATCGGAAAGAACGGTATCGAGAAAATCGTTGAATTCGACCTCAACGACGAGGAAAAAGCCCTCTTCCACAAGAGCGCAGAAGCCGTCCACAAAACAAACGACGCCCTCGCCTCAGCCCTCTAAACCGCTCAGGCAAGCATCGGAAAACAACTACGGGGACGCACCTCAACTGAAGTGCGCCCCCGTTTTCTAAACAACCCACCTATAAAAGGTGTTATCCTTAAATAGTAAATATTGCCAAATCGAAAATATTACCCCCATTAGCCCCATTGGCCCCATTACTCCCATTCCCCCAAAAAACCAAAAACCAAAAAAAATGAAACCCATCCTCGTCTCCATTCTTCTCGCCGCATCACTCATGTCATGCGGGGCAGGCAACAGCGCCAATACCGAACAGAAAAAAGAAGGCATGACCGAATTCAATGCCGACGGCCCCGTAGAATACGTAAATAACGCCACCATCACCCCCGACGAAAAGTTACCCATTGTCATTGACTTCAATGCGACCTGGTGCGGCCCCTGCCAGCGCTTCGCCCCCATATTTGAAGAAGTGGCTAAAGAATTGAAAGGGAAAGCCATCTTCATGTCGGTCGATGTCGACAACTCCCCGCAGGCAGCCCGGCAGTTCGAAGTATCAGCCATCCCACAGCTCTCAATCCTCTACCCCGACGGCACGGTAACCTCAACCGTCGGCTTCATGGAAAAAGCCCAATTCCTCGACTTCCTCTCCCCCATCAATAAATAACCCTACGCAAACGAATAAATTGAACCCTCCTTCCTATCGGACTAAGATGGAAAGAGGGTTTAATATATCATCTATGGATACTTCCAAGTGCATCCACTTCACAATAAAAGATAATTCTTATATCCCTAAGACTTTCTGGAACATATCATCCACGCTTTCATAATGAGAAATCCTACCAGCCCTAATATCCTCGTATGCTTTCTCAATACCGCTTTTCCGTTTCTTCTTCTCAGGCTTGGCTATTGAAATTCCATCAATTGCTTTCAGAACCTTCTTCAAATGAGGAAGAAGATTTTCGTTTTCAACATTAATAATCAACTGAACCATATAATCGGATTTAATCGTCAATAAATAACCCTCGCTACTCGCCTTACTGATTCTGAGGCCATAAGGGTGTAGAAATGGATGCTCGGAACACCGTGGGCTATCAGGTCGCGGCACTGCTCCACACACCATTCGACCCCGACTTCCCTCACATCATTATCGTCGCCACACTTCCTTAGCTCGGAGGCAAAAGCCTCAGGGATGTCTGAACGGAACACCCTCGGCAGAACGGTCAACTGACTCTTGAACACCACAGGCTTGATGCCGGGGATAATCGGCACAGTAATCCCCGCCTCACGGCAGCGCTCCACAAACGAATAATATTTCTCATTGTCAAAAAACATCTGCGTTACCAGATAGTCGGCCCCGGCATCGACTTTCTGCTTGGCATAGCGCAGGTCTGACTCCATGTTCGGGGCTTCCTCATGCTTCTCGGGGTAGCAGGCCATACCGTAGCTGAACGGCGTGGCATTGGCCTCGAACCGCTCGCCGTCGGCATAGACTCCCCGGTTGAAGTCATTGACCTGAGCCTGCAAGTCAGTGGCATGGAGATTTACCTTCGATGGGTCGTCGCTCTTCTCAGGCCCTTTCGCGTCGCCGCGCAGCAGCAGGAGGTCATGCACTCCAAGAAAATTCAAATCAATGAGGGCATATTCAGTCTCCTCGCGTGTGAATCCCTTGCAGATGATATGCGGCACAGCCGTGACACCATATTTGTTCTGTATGGCCGAAGCTATCGCAACCGAGCCCGGACGTTTCCTCATCTTCTGCGGACGGAAGCTGCCGTCGGGCATCTCCTTGAATATCATCTCACTGCGATGCGATGTGATATTGATATATTTAGGGTCAAACTCACGCAGCTTGTCAATGATACCGTAGACCTTCTCTATGCTGTTCCCCTTCAGGGGCGGAAGTATTTCAAATGAAAAAGCCGTGCGTCCGCCGGTAGAATTCAGATGCTCTATGACGCGTTTATAAACCTGTTCTGACATTGATTATTATATGTGATAATAACTTATTATAGAATTGCAAATTTACTCAATTCATCTCAACTTGACGGTTATGTAGCCCATTTTTTTAAGCAATTTCTCCATAAGCGCCACCAAGCGCCACTCAAGCTTGTAGCGCAAGGTGTATTCCGGCTCATACCGGGCCTTGTCCCTCCACGAACCGAGGGCCAGATGCCGGCAGTATGACTCCCCGCTCACCTTCTGCGGGTCAAAGCAAGCTGACTTATATATCCTGACCGCACTGCAATCCTGCTCCCGGTCAGCGAGCGCGCTGCTGTCATAGCCGAATTCCTTGGCGATTTCGCTCATGATATATGGGAGTATCTTCATATCATACCTCAATTCCGAAGGAAGGGATTCGTCTTCCGATGTCATGAAATGACGCTTGGAATAATAATCAAGACAGCGGCCTACGAAGGCGTTTCCGGCCTCCGCCCCGAAACAATGCGCCCCGAGGTAACACTCGGTCAGCCCTCCGTCAATATGAACCGAATTTTCACGTCCTACAAAAGCCTTCCCATACAGCAGCGGGTCAAAACCTTTCAGCACCTTAACATCCGAATCAAGATATATGCCTCCCTGATTATACACGGCATACAACCTGAGAAAATCTGCTGCGAAAGCCCATTTGCGGGCACCGATGGCCTCATGCAGGAATGTCGAGTCGACCTTCTCCGCCTCGGCCATGCCCCAGTGGCAAAGCTCATAGTCCGGGAGCAGCTGCCGCCAGCCCCCGATGCAATCGGCCACCTCCTTGGGATACTCCTCCCCGCTCAGCCATATCAGATGTATCTTTTTAGGTATCACAGCTTCTTATTTTTTACGGTAGACGAGCCTGTGGAGCCACTCATAGGGACGCCAGATATGGAAAGAGCCGAAAGTGCTGAAAAACCATGGCATCTTCTTCCTGAAAATCTCCGGAGAGGTCAGCAGATAGATAAGTTCATAACATTCATGGCGCTCCTTGCGCGACAGAGTGCGGCTCCCTCGGTCAAGATTGAGAGCGCTGAGTATCCCGTCGGCGAAATGCGACTCAACATTGCTCCTTGCCGCATCCTTCAGCCCCGAAGCCGACCTCGGCGATTTTACGCTTAATATACCGTCTGTCAACTCATAGAAACGTTTATAAGCCCGTATCCAATCATGAGGCGAGGCTTTCGAGGTCAGCGACTCCGTTTCTGCCTTGACATAATGGTATCTCCACGAGCTGACCACGGCCACTGTCGGAAATCCGTCGCTACCGGAATCCGTGCTGTCCGTACTGTCCATACGGCTGCAGCAATAAAGCAGATAGGAGAACACAAAAGCCGTATCCTCGCCAAAGTTCATATCAGAGGGAAACCTGACAGCTCCCGCATCAATAGACTCCCGGCGAAACAGTTTGCATACCGGCCCCGTCAATGGATAAAGATTACACTTGGCAAGCATCCCGCAGACTGTCAGGAGTCTGTCGCCATCTTCATCCTCACGGAAGATTCTCGCCTTCCGCCTCTCCCCGCCATGCAGGTCAAGAGTGTAGCCACACACCACCATCACAGGCTCATTCTCCACAGCGTTTTCTTCTTGCCCGGCCATGTCAAGGCCATCTATGAGCCGGCTGAAATAATCAGCCTCCACATAATCATCGGAATCAATGAATGTGACCCATCGGCCCGACGCCATGTCAAGGCCTCGGTTTCGGGCCGCTCCGGGCCCAAGATGCTCACCGTTTATGAAGCGGACACGCGAATCCATTTCACAGTACTCGGCAATGATTTCCAACGACTCATCCTCACTCCCGTCATCGACAAGAATAAGCTCCAGATCCTTGAAGTCAGCTTTCAGCACACTCTCCACACAGTCGCACAGAGTGTCCGCACTGTTATAGACAGGCACAATCACCGATATGAAGGGCTCACCGTTCATCTCCCGGTCCCCCCTTTGATAAGCTTGACAGCCTGCCCTGCGAGTCTGTCAAGATAGAGCGTAGATTCAGGTCCGAGATTGAATATCAGATCAAGGATGGAAAGATGCGGAATAAAACCGAGCTGGCACGCCCTCACCTGATAATAGGCAGGCATATCAATCCTGTCAAGATTCACAGTGGACACATCCATCATATTTCCTGTCGGAAAGCCTGAGCCCTCTCCTCTCGCCATATCATCCGGCTCTTTTCCCTCACTGTCATAGCTGTAAGCCAAAGCATCAGGAAACAACAGGATTTTCCTTATTTCCCTGTCCCAGGCTGCCGAAAGGTCGGTAATCATCGGGAAGCGTTCCTCGACGCCGACAGTGAGCATAGGAAGGAATCGGTCGATATAGAACTCAAAATATGGCGTGCGTCCGTAAGCGCTCTCAAGCGCCACGCGGTGAACGTCCCACCATGCTCCATGAGTCGAGACTCCTACCTCACACCATGGACAGTTCGAACTCGGCGGCTTCGCCACCGGCACCGTCAGCTCCAGGCGTCCCCGCGTGTCAGCGATGGCGAAACGGTGGGTAGACTTGAAGCGTTTGTCAAAACGGCGCCCTGTGTCCACGACTGAATTTCCGCAGGCATGCACCATGGCATACAGCCCCACCTCCCCGCAGAACAGCGGGGGAAGTTTCAAAGTAAACTCAGGCAATAATATAGGGCGCATAGAGCAGATATGGCAGCCTTGTGGAAAAGGACAGAATTATTGTCAGAAATTTTTCTTGTCGGGATTGGCGTCGCGCAGGATGCGGTTCCAGCGTATGCCCCCGTTGAACATCGAACGGTCCTTGTCAAAGGAAATCAGGACCCGTTCGGGACGGCCCACTATATGGTCCTCAGGCACGAAGCCCCAATAGCGCGAATCAAGCGAATTGTCGCGGTTGTCGCCCATCATGAAATAATAGTCCATCTTGAAGGTATAGCTGTCCTGAGGCTGACCGCCGATATAAAGCTTCCCGTCGCGGAACTCCGCGTCGCCGTTGCCTTCATAGTTCTTTATCACACGCCCGTAAATATCCCAGGCCCTTGGACTCATCTTCAGGCTTGCCCCCTTGCGCGGAATCCATATCTCGCCGTAGTCCGAACGGGTCCACTTATCGGCATAGCAGTCGGGGAACAGAGGCTCGCCCTGCGGTGCGGGCACCTTCATCACCTTTGCCACCGACGGGTCAGCCTCAAGGCTCTTGACCATTGCCGGAGTCATAGGCGACACATAGATTGGAGGTACCGTCCCGTCCGGGTTCACCTTGAAGCCGAGAGCGCTTAGCCCGGGAAGGTCGGCCTCCGTCACCGGCACTTCGTGGCGGTCGTCGGCCACAATGCCGAGCTCATCCCAACGTGCCTCATCCATCCCGCCCTCATTGAGCTGGAAATAGTAGTTATACTGCACATTCTCAGGCTGCGTCATGGCCTCGCCATTGATATATATGACTCCGTCCACAATCTTGAGTCTGTCTCCCGGAAGTCCCACTGCGCGCTTCACATAATTTTCCCGGCGGTCAACAGGGCGGTAGATTACCTCCCCGAAAGTCTGGGGATTGTTGAGTATGGCATCGCGGCCATACATCTTCACGAGCGTATAGTAGTCGGGATTCTGCACCTTGACGCAGACCGTATCGCCGGCGGGGAAATTGAACACCACGATATCACCCCTCTCCACCTTGCCGAGGCCTTTCAGACGGTGATACTTGAACTGAGGATTGTCAAGATATGACTTTGTGTTGATTATCGGGAATGTGTTCTGCACCAACGGGAAATGCACGGGAGTCATTGGCACCCTCGGCCCGTAGGCCATCTTGTTGACCCACAGATAGTCACCCACAAGGAGCGACTTCTCGAGCGAAGAAGACGGAATCTGATAGTTCTGCCCTATGAAACTGAACACGAAATAAACCAGAATCAAGGCATAGACAATCGCGTCGACCCAGCTCATCACACCGCGCACGACAGAATTTTTCGAACGCTTCCACCATGTGAAAGGAATATAGCCCGTGATATATATGTCAAAGAGGAGAAACCATGCCAGAGCCACCCACCAGTTACCCAACCAGGCGACCCAAAGGAAAAATATGAGCGACACGATTGCAAACCTCACCCACCTCGTAGGACGGTTGTCGGCCACACGGCGACGGAAATCCTCTACAAATCCCCGCTTTCCGTCATTATTGTCAGTTACAGTTGTCATAAAAAATGATTGATTCTTAACTTTAAACTCAAAACTCTATCCGGTTTGCCTTAAAGCAAATCGGATATCATTTCGTCTATCGTGAAGATACCCTTCTTTCCGGCAAGCCACTCGGCAGCCATTACCGCTCCGAGGGCGAAACCGTCGCGGCTCTTCGCGCTGTGGGCTATCGTGATGGTGTCGACGGGGGAATCCCACTCTACAATGTGGATTCCTGGCACCTCCCCCTCCCTGAAACTCAGTATCGGCAGGGCGTCCGCAGGCATCTCAGGCTTCTCGATTGTAGCCAGACGCTCGTCGGGAGTCATTGACGAATTGCTCTCGTCAATCCACATCATTCCCTCGTCAGCCCATGAGTTGACACGTGAATTCTCGGCTATGATACCCTCGGCAAGCGTGATGGCCGTCCCGGAAGGATGGTCGAGCTTATGGACATGGTGTGTCTCGAACATCTGGGGCTTGTATTGCGGCAGATTGCTCATCAGCGAGGCGAGACGACGGTTGACGAGATTGAACACATTGACCCCTATCGAGAAATTGCTCGAAGCCAACAGTGCCCCTCCGGCATCCTCTACAGCCTTCTCCACTTCCTCGCGGCGCGCGCCCCAACCGGTAGAACCGCAGACCACGGGCACTCCACGGCGCGCGGCACGCACCACATTGTCGGGAGCTGTCGTCGGGGTGGTGAACTCTATGGCGGCGTCGGCCTCAGCGAAAGCCACGGAATCCATATCAGAACTATTGTCGACATCGATTATCGCAACTATTTCGTGACCGCGCTCACGCGCTATACGCTCGATGGCATGACCCATCTTCCCATATCCTATAAGAGCTATTTTCATAATCTTAATCTTGCGTTGGAAAGCTATGAAATCCACGAAAAAACTCAAACGGTTTCTTAACGTGATTTTCAAGCGGCTTCCTTCCCTTTAATGATGTTTAATATGCAAAATTACAAAAAATTCTCTCACTCTCCCGCCTACTTTCACCAATAATCACTAAATTTGCTAATCGAAAGCCCCTGACGGCCATCAAACCACACACATTCTTTCATAATCATCAGTAAATACAGGACATCAGCATGTCAGACATCAGCATAAAGGATTCAATGGCGCAGATTCTCGACGCCGAAGCCCGGGCCCTGCGCTCGATTCCCTACACACCCGCCTATGACAAGGCCGTGGAACTAATAATAGAGCATGTGCACCGCCGCGGAGGCAAACTCGTCACAGCCGGCATGGGCAAGGCCGGGCAGATTGCGATGAACATCGCCACCACCTTCTCGTCGACAGGCACTCCAGCTGTCAGCCTCCATCCGAGCGAAGCGCAGCACGGCGACCTCGGAGTGCTCCAGCCTAACGATGTCATGCTCCTGATATCAAACTCCGGACGAACCCGTGAGGTGCTTGAACTGGTGACACTCACCAAGAACCTCTATCCACAGATTCCAATGATAGTTATCACCGGGAATCCCGAGAGTGAACTAACAAAAGTCACAGACGTTACACTCTTGACGGGCGGAGCCCCCGAGGTGTGCCCTCTCGGCCTGACACCCACCACTTCGACAACAGTCATGACCGTCATTGGCGATATCCTCGTGGTCAATGTCACCCGTCTGATAGGCTTCACCGACGCCGACTATGCCAAACGCCATCATGGAGGCTACCTCGGCCACAAATCGCGCAGGGAAAAGGACTATCAGTAGCATTATACACAACATCAATTCTCTTCAAGGTCAATAAATCATGAACAAGACAATCTATATCGGAGAATTAGCGCTCAATGTCTCACTCTGCGCCGATGGCCGTGCCGACACCGGCATAGGCGACTGGGCTGTAAACGCCGCAATCATCGACGGTCGCATGGAAGTTCCCACCATTTGGGTCGGGGAGGCTGCAGCCGATACAGTGGGCGACCATATAGTGAGCTGCCTTGAGGCTTCAAATGTAGACTGTACGTCAGTTGACCGTTTCACCGAAGGGGTAAACCCCATAAGAGTGATGAAAGATGGCGACCGCGCCACGACCGTCGACCACACCCGCTTCCCCGCCGAGCCGGTCAATGCAGTCTGGCCACGCATCGACGAGGGCGACGTCGTTGTCTACGGTTCCTATATGACCCTTGAGGAACGCGACCATCCCCGCCTGCTCGATCTCCTGCGCCACGCCAAGGCCCGCAAGGCCTATCTTGTCTATCTCCCCTATTTCGAAAGCCACCAGGTGCCGCGCATCACACGCGTGATGCCATCCGTGTTCGACAATCTCGAGCTCGCCGACCTCATCGTGGGGCGCGACGCCGACATCCGGGCCATCTTCGAAGGCCACGACATCGAAGCGATATTCAAAAACCATCTGCTCTTCTATTGTCCCCGCTTCCTCCATCTCGACCCTACGGCCAAGAAAATGCGGTTCTTCGACAACGATGAGTCATGGTCGCTCGACTGCCATCCGACCGAAAACAACGAGTTCCAATGGAGCGCGGGAGCACTCGCGGGAATCGTCCGTGCACTCGTCGAAGGTCATCGCGACCCCGACGAGCTAATGAACGCCGGCAACGAGACCGCCCACAGCGAACTCGCTTCCTCAATAAGCCATCCCTGCCAAAAATAGCGGCGCGCCCAACACTCCAAACTTAAAACTTAACACTCAACACAGGTGAAAGCCATATCATTAGAGCCAGTATTCGCCCAACCGACGACCGATATAACAATTCTGCGCAACCTCCTGCGTCGCGGACGCTCCATGTCGGAGATACGCCATGCGATAGGTAAGGTAGACTTCAATACGGCCTACGACTTCCTGCGCGCGGCAGCCGTGGAAATGGTGGAACGCGGCGAGATTGACCGCGCGGTAAACTCCCTTCAGGAAATCGACGCCCTCATCACCCGCAACGGAGCGGAAGAGGAGGACCGTTCGTTGCTCGACATCCACGCCGCGCTCATGCAGATTCTGACCGCGCTCTATATCGAGAAAGACGACCTCGAGGCCGCGACAGCCACAGCCGCCACCACCCTCTCGCTCCTGGCTCAGGAGGCGCGACGCAAGGACGAGCCTTTCCTGGCCATACTCGGCTCCCTGCTCTATGACATAGCCTACCTCCATACGGGACGCAAGGAATACAAGCAGGCAGAACGTGAGCTCGCCAAGTCGCTGAAAATTTTCGAGCGGCTTGCCAAAACAAATCCCGAGCGCTATGCCCCGGCCCATGTCATGGCCCTGAATGCCGCTACCGCTACCTACCGCAACCGCGTAAAGCAAGCCGAACTCCTTGCCCACTATCAGGCGGCGACCTCCACCTACCTCCAGATGGTGGATTCGGGAGTTGAAGAAGCAACGGGACGCCTCATAGATTCCCTTTCAATCGAGGGCGACACTCTCGCCCAGATGGGACGCCACCGCGAGGCAATCCAATATTTCAGCCGTGCGCTCAGATACCTGACAAAAATCGAGACCGAATTCTCCCTGCGCCATCTGAAACTGTCGATTGCCCTCGGAGAATCGATGCTTCGTGTGAGCGCGATGAAAGACAAAGGCATCCACCTGCTCAACACAATGCTCCACAAAGCCACAAAAATCAAGGCTTCCGACGAACACCGCCGGATAGTCGACATACTCGTCAACGCCCGCTCCACATCCCTTGACATTCTCGGTCTGTGGCACAAGGTCTTCCCAAAATAGAAAGCTATAGTATCCAAACCAAGAGGTTGTTTAAAAACAGCCTCTAATATAACCAATCATTTATGTCCCAGCACACCCCGCAAAGCCAACTTCCGGAGATTGAAAACCTGCGTGTCGCTATCGCAGTAGCCGAATGGAACGGTCACATAACCTCGCGACTGCGCGACGGTGCCATCGATTTGCTCCGCAACTACGGACTGACTGACGAAGATATCGCCGTGGTTGAGGTGCCCGGCGCCGTTGAACTGACATTCGCTGCCTCCAAACTCATCGAGACCGGCAATTTCGATGCCATCATCGTGATTGGCTGCGTGGTCCGTGGTGATACCCCCCACTTCGACTACGTATGTTCAAGCGTCACCCAGGGCATCACATCCCTCAACGCCGACTGCGACATACCGGTGATTTTCGGAGTGCTCACTGTCAATGAAGAGCAGCAGGCACTCGACCGCGCCGGCGGAAAACTCGGCAACAAGGGCACAGAGGCCGCAGAGACTGCCATAAAAATGGTGGCAGTCAACCGCCTCATCGACGACCTTTAGAGGTTGTTTAATAACAAATTAACATTCTCTTCTCATTCCTCATGGAGCGCCTGATGCAATACGTGTGGCAACACCGCTTGCTCATACAGACCGACATGGTGACCGTCGACGGCCAAAGGATTGCAGTCATTGACCCGGGCAGGCTCAATGGCGACGCGGGGCCCGACTTTTTCAACGCCAAGGTGAAAATCGGGGATCATCTGTGGGTCGGCGACGTCGAAATCCATGTAAGGGCGAGCGACTGGCACCGTCATGGCCATGACGGTGATGCCGCCTATGACTCCGTGGTGCTCCACGTGGTAGACCGCGACGATGCCCGCATCGAACGGAGAAACGGCGAAGTGATTCCACAGATGGTGATGAGATGCACACCGGAATTCCATGCACATTACCATCAGCTCGTTGACCGCTCTGACATCGACCTCCCGTGCGCTCCGGAGATAGCGTCAGTCCCACCTCTCCATATCCTCGACTGGCTTACATCGCTCGCCTATGAACGGCTCCATTCCAAAGCCGACCGCATAAGGACCCTCGTCGATGAATATCACGGCGACTGGGAACAGGCCACCTATGTGGTGCTTGCGCGGGCACTTGGATTCGGCACCAATTCCGAGCCGATGGAGAGACTCGCGAAATCCCTCCCCCTGCATTTCCTGCGCAAGCACAGCGACTCCCTGACAGCGCTTGAAGCCCTGTTTTTCGGGCAAGGAGGCTTCCTCGACAAGGAATCGGAAGCTGACCCTTACGTGGCCCAGCTGAAACGCGAGCACGAATTCTTCGCCCATAAATTCTCCCTCAGGCCCCTGCAGCCATTGGGGTGGAAGATGGCGAGGATGCGCCCGCATAATTTTCCCCACCGCAGGGTGGCGCTGTTGGCTCAATTGGTCAGCGCCGACTCGCGATTAGTCGGAAGAATCCTTGACGCGGGAAGCGCCGAGGAGGCCCGGGAGCTCTTCCGCCAGCCTCTCACCGGCTATTGGTCAAACCACTTCAATTTCGGCCCCGGAAGCGACCGCAACTATGACTCGCTCTCGAAGGCCTCAGCCGACATCCTGCTCATCAATGTTGTGGCTCCTCTTCTCATGGCCTACGGCTGTGCCCGTGGCGACGAGAGGCTGACAGACCGTGCCGTAGAACTGCTTCAGGAACTTCCTGCGGAAAACAACTCAATAGTAACGCTCTTCACCTCAGCCGGCCTTCCCTGCCGTGACGCCTTCACATCTCAGGCTTTCATCCATCTGCGGCGCAATCTCTGCGAGACCCGCAAGTGTCTCTACTGCCGCCTCGGCCACCGCCTCCTCTCCCACCGCGCCCGCCGCAGGTAACCTCCCAAAATACAAACCTAAGCCAATCATAAGCTTAAATTAATATTGGTAAAATTAACAATGCAAGGAATGGATACAAACAACGAAATTATATTATATCAGCCAGATGCTTCCGTTAAACTTGAAGTCAGACTGGAAAATGAGACGGTATGGCTGACGCAACAGCAGATTGCTGACTTGTTTGGAGTAAAACAGCCGGCAATATCGAAGCATTTGAAAAATATTTTCGAGAGCGGAGAATTGAACGAGACTTCAGTTCATTCCATTTTGGAATATACTGCCGCTGACGGTAAATCTTATAGGACTAAGTTCTACAACTTAGATGCCATTCTGTCAGTGGGATACAGGGTAAACAGCAAAAATGCGACCCTTTTCCGTCAGTGGGCTAATAAGATTCTGAAAGAATACCTTTTGCGCGGTTATAGTGTCAACCAGCATTTACTTTACATGGAGAGCCGCATAGACCATAGATTGTCGGAACATGACAATCAGATAAAGGAGCTGTCAGGGAAAGTGGATTTCTTCCTCCGTACATCCCTGCCTCCAAAAGAGGGAATACTGTTTGATGGACAGATATTTGATGCGCATGTATTCGCATGTGGGTTAATTAAAAATGCAAAAGAGCGCATAGTCCTTATTGACAACTATATCGATGAAACAGTCCTTACTCTTTTAGACAAACGCAGCAATGGAGTGACGGCCACAGTCTTCACATCTCGCCTGTCGAAGCAATTGCAACTTGATATTGAACGGCACAACAATCAATACCTCCCAATCGAAATAAAAACGACAAACAGGATTCATGACCGTTTTATAATTATAGACGAAACACTATACCACATCGGAGCTTCCATTAAGGATCTGGGGCGGAAACTGTTCGGGTTTTCAAAAATGGAACTGAGACCCAAGGTCGTGCTTGATGCTCTTTAAAAAGCTTCCTTGTCTGACGTATCCAGCTGACAGGAGTCCTAATAATCATATCGGAAATCTCTTTTACTTTACGAAACACACTCCTGACAGGTTTCTTTTCATGTTTTGCCTTATCATTTTCGAAGGCCTTACCGCCATCTTCCGATAAACTGACATATTCATTAACTTCAATCCCATTCTTCTTCGCTTTTCTTTCGGCGGCTCGCTTGCGGGCACGCTTACAACGCGCGATTGCCTTGTCGATATCGTCTTTCAAGGCATGGAAATAGCCAAGTATCACTTTATGGACAGTCCAGTGGGGTACTTCACGGTGGGTGAGATAGTCGTCGATGAATCCCATCACATAGTCGACGAAGGAGGAGCCTTGCGCGACGGACTGCGCTATAGCCTCGGCCTTAGTCCTGAGCCGGGCATAGATGGTTTTGCTCACAGGCTTGTCCCACTTTGCCTTTTTGGCAACCGGAGACTTTTTAATGCTTGAAATCGGGGGCATGGAAACGGTCATGGTCATATGCGGATTTTGCTTTATAAGTTATTATGATTATGACCACAAAATTAACGCCCCTATCCCCTCTTCCGACTGCGATTATAAACAGGACTCAATCGCGATAATGAAAAAATGACCCCATATTTCTCACCTAACCAAGAAAAAGCCATCGTAAGATAAGTCCTCATCAAGTTCAGGCCAGTGAAAGCCGAAATAGGACATCTCATAAGACTCTCGCTGTTTCTGAGTAGCAGAGTTCAATCGAGGATAATCAGCATAAAGCTCATAACCTCGCCGTCCGTCACTGGTCTCAACCCAAATCCTTTCAGGAGTGAACCATACACGGGCTATGTCTGATTTATTCATCATTTATCACAAAGATAGTGATTTATATGCTTAAAACAAAAAACGTCAGAAAATTTCATTTAATCCTGATAAATAGGATTATGGAGATGGGCGTCTGCCGAGTTTGGCAGGCGCCCATCCGGTTTGATTATCGATAATGGAAGGATAATCAAGTGTGTTTACGTAGATTATGATTCAGAGGCTGTCAAGGGAGGATTCGGTGAATCCTTATTTCTTTTCGAGGAGGAGCGATGTGCCGTTCCAGGCCGAGGCCGCATCGACTATCTTCAGGAAATCGGGCCATTCCGAGGACTGAAGCCAGGGCTTGGAATAACGCTTGGTGACCTCTACGGTCACTTCGGAGGGCGACGCAAGGGAGGTCTTGATCGTGAAAGACCCCGTAGGATTGCTCACGGCCTTGTCAAGAGCGGAAAGAGAGCGGGCGTTGACACGGTAGCCATCGGGAACGGCGATATTTATACGGGTCACGTACTCACGCGGAGTGCGGAGGTAGACATCGTCCTCACGGTTGCGGTCGGAGGGGAGCACTTCGGTCTGCGCGCTCAACAGTTTGCCTATTGAAAGGACGAGATTCTTTCCGGCGCGCTTCACGAGATTGTCCATAGTATAGGAAAGCTCATAGCGCAGAGCAGGATTATCCGGGTCGATACCCAGACCGGTGACAGTCCCGGAGATGAACTCTGAGGGAGCTTCGGAATGGTAGGCTTCAACCTCGCTCCTGAAATCGGCCTGCTGTTCCTTGCGCTGCCCCTCATAGCGGGCTTCACGGTCGGCTGTCTGCTTTTTCTTTTCCTTTACGCTGACCGTCAGCCCATAGCGGTTGAGATAGTCGACATAGGCCTTGTCAACGTCCTCCCAGCTTACAAGTCCGGGAGCATTGGTCTTCGTTATGCCGAGGTAGGACTCATCACGATTGATTTTCAGAGCATTGCCCTCGACAGAGGCATTTACTACGGTGAGATTGCGGTTTTCATCGGGAGTCGTGGAGGGAATCAGGAAGAAATCAGCCGAAGGATTCTTTTTGCGCTCCTTCTGCTTACGCCACATCAGGGCCTTACGTCCCTGAAGGCGCGGGGAAATATCGGACGGAGCCTGAATGGGATTGTCGACCGGCGGGAAATAATAACGGGTCACGCCTCCGTCCTCCACTTTGGCAAAATAGATATTGTTTCTATAGTCGATGGCCTCGTCAAGCGGCTCGAAATAGTCCTGACTTGAAAGGCCGAGGGCAAAGGGAATCTTGCGCCGTTTCAGCAAGTCGAGATAAAATTTCATGAAAGCGAGACCGTTGACGCCGTCGCGCAGACCGAGGTAGTCATAGTTGAGAAGGTTGTAGATATAGTCGGCAGCCTGAATCTTGGTAATCTTCCCTGATTTCAAGAGGTTGTCGATACCTTTAAGGATTTTGCCGGCATCGCGCATCTCCCTCTTCAGCAGGATTTCGCCATAATAGCCGCTCTCAGCCCACCAATCGTCGATAGTCAAGCGGTCTTCAAGCATAATAGCCGGGTCGGGATTTGCCTGAAGGCCATCCTTGCGGGCACTTTCGGGAGTATAAGCGTCGCTGTTGCGACGGTTGTAGACATACATTTTGATTAAAGGGGACTGCAGTTGGGGATTATACCACAGGCGAGGTTCCTTGGCGGATATATCCGTAAGCTCGAGGTCGAGCACGAAGTTATTGTCTTCGTCGCGGCTCACCTTGAAGTCCGGTGCACCGTTCAGAGTGCGGTACTGGGTAGTGAGGTTATCGTCGACTACGCAGTGGACGGTATAGTTGAGAATCGGGGCGTCGTCCTTGAGATAAAATTCAATCGGGTCGGGATGGACATTCTGAAGGCGATACTCAGTGTAGAAAAACACGTCGATATCATCGCCAAGCTCCAGACCGGGGATTGCGAGCTTGCGGCTCTTTTTCTCCCCCTTCTTTCCCTCCTCCACCTCAACGAAATCGGAGGTGTCGATGTCGACCGTGCGGCCATCGGGCTTCAGGAGACGCACACCGAGCACATGACGGCTCTTATCGTAGCCATCCCAGTTTTTCTTCTTACGGTCGGTGGAGAAGTCAAACTCAGAATATTTCTCCAACGCGGCCTTATCGTTGACATGAATGAGCATGCGTGTGAGACGGCCTCCACGCACCTGGGCCTTAGGGGAGAAACGGAGTAGCGAACCGCTCTTGCGTCCGAAACCGGTCTTTTTCTTGGCATCGACCTCCTCATAGACGGCCTTTATGACAGCCGACTCATTCCTGTATTTAGCGGGCACTTCACTATGGCGGAACGCCGGGAGGTCCATTGAATAGACATCCTTGCGGATGGTGTCGGCAAACTCGCGGTATTTTTCCAAATCATCGGCATGGACGAACATGGCAAGAATAATTGTCACTGCAAAAAATGTCAGGCGTTTAGTCATAATCAGATTTTTATTGTGTGGTTTGCAAAGATTGGCTTATGAGAGGGGCTTATAAAGACCCGAGAAATCGGTATGGCGTCAGAGTTTCACCTCAATCTGGCGGTTGCAGGCCGCGTTCCAGTCGGAAATGGCGCGGTTCCACGCCGGGATGTCGGCGAGAGGAACCGTGGACGATTTGAGGTTCATGGTCTTGGTCATGCTTACGGTCGAGCCTGAACGCGAGAAGCGGCAGGAGAATGTGGCGTAAGGGAGCGAGGCTTCATAATCGTCAGGAAGTGTGACGCCACTGACTTTCGGGAGGGTGACTTCCGCATGCCTCTCGATACGGGCCGACAGCGGGAGCCTGTAGTCGGAATGGCGGTCGGTGGTGTCGACACGCGAGGTGAATGGCTCGCCCGAGGTGTTGAGGTCAAGATAAATGATTCCGTCGGCCTCAATCACGGCGGCACTATTGCGGATTGGAGCTGTGACCGTGACGAGTCCCTGAGTGGAACGGTCGTAGACCACACTGTCGGTCGGGACAGAGGCCTTTCCCGACGGTACCAGCGAGCGGGCGAGCAGGTCGCTGAGCATATGGGAAGGGACATCGGAGAAACGGGCTACAAAACTCTCGGCCATATCTTCGGAACACCGCCTTGAAGCGACTCCGTAAAGGGCATCCGAAGCAAGCCCATAGCGGTAGGTAAGGATATCCTCGGACGGGCGCGGGGATGCCGTGGGGATATCCACGAGGAGATAAGAACCGGGGATGAACAGCATGGCGTCCTTACCAAGGATGGCCGCAGGAATATGGCGGTGGGATATCTGCTCATTTGTCGGGTCAAGGAACAGATAACCGTCGCCTTCAGGGACAAGGCATATCATATGGTTAGTGGCCGAGAGCGAGGGGCAGTCGGCAATCCTGAACGGAATCTTGGATGTGCCCACGGCAGCCACACGTGCATCAATCCCCGCGCGGCGCAGGAGGGTGGCAAGCAGCAGCGACATGCCCTTGCAGTCGCCGTAGCGCTTACGGATTACCTCGGCCGGAGTGTCGGGCCTATAGGCCGCCTCTCCTTCCTCGAAAGCTACATAGCGGACATTCTGCTGCACATAGCGGTAGACGCGCCCGATAATTTCGTCGCGGGAGCGGGCGCCTTCAAGAATTCCGGACATAATGGTGGCCACTCCTGGAATCACGGTGTCGACCTCAAGCATCGGCCGGTGATAGCGGTAAAGCGAATCAGTGTCAGGGAAGTAGCCCTTCACAAGAATCTGCGGGAGCGAGGCCAACGCTGACGGCGAGGAGTGGTCGGAAGGAAGTTCGGGGAGATTGGAAACCGTATAGACTATGCGGCGGGAGCCGTCGGGAGACTTGGACTCCTCGCGGCTTATGCCCTCCGGGGGGAAGTTCCGGTCAATCAGTTCTAGGGTCGGAAATGAAGCGGGAATCTCGAATACAAGAGTCTTTGAGCGTAAGGGATAGTCCTCCATGAGGAAGCAGCCCGTGAAGTGGGCACCGTCGGTGAAAGTGCGCTTGAACTGCGCCTTTGCTTTCTTGTCTTTCGCATCGAGCCGCAGGTCGAAGAAGCAGACCTTGCTGTCGTCGTGGAAAACGGTGGGGGAATTTGCGTTGCGGTATTGCGCCTTGCCGCCCGAAGCTTTGTCGAGACGGATTATATTGCTGTGAAAGACGTGGGGCGTGACGGTGGCGGAGTGGCGCGTGGCGAGATATTCGATTTTCGACGAATGTCTGACCTGAGGAGAGCTGCCACCGACAGGCGGGACGAAGACATATTCCTCAGTGGCTGACGATACCACTACATTTTCTTCAGGAGCGGCTCCGCGAATCATGACGGTCGCGGACAGTGAGAGAATCAGGAGGCAGAGAGTGCGCTGTAGCATGGCGGTGACGATTTAAGGAGTGGCTTCCGCAAATTTACAGCGTAAATAATAAAGAAAGTGTGATTTAAATCACACTCCGAATTATTTCCCCATGCGGCTGCGCATACGGGAGAAAGTCTCTCGTGTGATACCGAGGTAGGAAGCTATGGCCGAATTCGACATCTGGCCCACAATCTCGGGCACACGGACAAGGAGTTCACGGTAGCGTTCCTCAGGGGAATTGCAGCGGAAGCCCATCATACGCATCATGAATCCATAGGCAACCGCGCGTATGAATTCAAGGCGGAAGGACGGTGGCAGTTCATCATCCATGAAGCGCATAGCCTCTTTGAGGGGAACCGTATGAATTTCCGAACGGCAGAGTGCAGTGGAATCGAAAGGGGAAGTGCGCCCGAACATCATCGGGACATAGGCTCCTATAATCTCGCCGGAGAAGGCGAGCGAAAAAGTCTGGCTGTCGCCTTTATAGTCAGGACGAGAAAATGCGAAACCTCCGGAGCTAACCACGGCAATATCCGGTGCGGGGCTCCCGAGACGGCAGAAATATTCCCCTTTTTTGAATACGCGCAGCTCTCCACGGCTACGGATGAAGTCGCACAGGGGAGATATATCGAATATGTCGTAGAGAACGAGGTCGGCCATGAATTCATGTTATACACAACAAATATAGGCATTTATAATGATATAACAAAAAAAGCGAGCCGATGTCGGTTCGCTTGAAGTGGAGTATAGCGGACTCGAACCGCTCACCTCGACACTGCCAGTGTCGCGCTCTAGCCAGATGAGCTAATACCCCTTCTGATATTTTTGCTGCGCAAAGTTAGGGATGATTTTTGGATTTTGCAAGGTTTTAGCCGGATTTTTAGCTAATTTTGCAGAACTGAGTCAGAACTCAAGAGGAAGGTCGGATTTAATGCCCGGACTGCAGGATTGACGCCGACCAGAATGGAAGGCGGATGCTGCCGGACAGGATTCAGTGCATTTAAGTTGTAAGGAAAGTTTTATGAAAGAAAATATTGTAAAGAAAGCCTTAATCGGTATGACCCTCGCGGAACTGGAGACGGTGGCTTCGGAGGCGGGGCTGAGACCTTTCGCGGCCAAACAGATGGCAAGACGCCTCTATGTCGGGCGCGTAAGTTCGATAGAAGAAATGACGGAACTTCCGAAAGGGGCACGCGAGTGGCTTTCGGAGCACTATCAGATAGGATTACAGGCTCCCGTCAAGGAGTCACGCTCGGCAGACGGGACGGTTAAATATCTTTTTGCCACTCGTGGCGAAGACTTCGATTTCCTGACCTCGGGCAAGGGGGGACACGACGTGGAGGCGGTCTATATCCCGGACCGCGACAGGGCTACGCTCTGCGTATCTTCGCAGGCGGGGTGCAGGATGGGATGCAAGTTCTGCATGACGGGACGCCAGGGCTTCCACGGCAACCTGACGACTGCGGGAATCATCAACCAGATTTTCGCCATTCCCGAGAGCCGGGAACTGACAAATATCGTGTTCATGGGCATGGGTGAACCTATGGACAATATAGATGAGGCAATCAAGGCCATAGAGGTGTTAACAGCCAAGTGGGGGCTCGCCTGGAGCCCGAAGCGCATCACAGTGTCGAGCATCGGAAAGATTGACGGTCTGCGCCGCCTGCTCGACGAGACGAAAGTACATGTGGCTATAAGCGTCCATTCCCCCTACCCTTCGCAGAGGGCCGAACTTATGCCGGTCGAGAAGGCGTTCCCATTGACAAAGGTGATGGAACTTATGAGGGATTATGATTTCGCCCACCAGCGGAGACTGTCGGCGGAATATATAATGTGGGACGGGGTGAACGACGATATGCGCCATGCCGAGGCCCTGGCACGCATGCTGAAAGGGGTGGACTGCAGAGTCAACCTCATACGTTTCCATGCCATCCCGGGCTTTGAACACAGCCCGGCCCCGAAGGAAAGGATGGAACGCTTCCGCGACAGGCTCAATGAGCTTGGGGTCACGGCTACAATCCGTGCATCGCGCGGCGAGGACATAGAGGCGGCCTGCGGGATGCTGGCCGGAGAGGAGAGACAGGCCTCCTACTGAGGCAGGCGGCAGGTGTAGGGTTCGAAGAAATTGCGACCGAGCGCACGGGAAATGCGGAGCAGCAGCTCTGCGTCGATGCTATGGCGGTTGAAGATTTTATAGATATTGGTGCGGTTACATCCGAGCTCCTGCGAGAGCCACACCACTGACTTCTGTTGCGCCTTCAGTTCGTCTTTGATGAGTTTACCAATAAAAATAGTCGTCATATTTTGCTTTAAAATGTGTAGATAAATGTCAGGAATGTAGAAAAAGTTAATAATGTGAATAGATTGGGCGGCCTGTAGGAAAAAATAGGGCTGAGCTATTTGTTTCTTATGCTGCATCCTGTCTGAGGCACCGCCAAGCGCCTTTCCACGTTGCAAGGTAAGATAAGCTCAGCCCGTATTTCGAGCATATAAACTAAAAATCTTGAGATCCTCGCTCCCCGTGGACTTTCGATAATTGGCGGCTTTTAGACAGGGGGAACAGTCTATACGGAAACGGATTCTCATAATCGGTTCCGTGGACGCAAAGATAAGGAGGATTTTCAAAACTGTATGCTAATTGTAACACAAAAAGGGCGGATAAATTATTAAAAATAATTAAAAAGGCTTTTGGCATATCCACAGGCTGAACCCTCCGCAGGGAAGCATCGTTGTAAATTTTGGTGGGAAGAACCGCATCAAGAGGCGGGAATCAGCACTTTTATTTAAAAATTATTAATAGAGAAAAATTTCTTTAATCCGGCTCGTCTATACCGAAAAAAGTAAGTAACTTTGCACTCGGATAAGAAGCAACTGTCTAAGAGAATCTCTAAGAAGCACCCTGGCTAAAGGGTAAAAAAGATTTTAGGAAACAATTATCAATTCATATATATCAAAAAACTCTAAATTAAGGCAATGAGTACAATTGATTTATCCCAGTACGGCATCACCGGCTCTAAGGTGATCCACAATCCCAGCTACGACCAGCTTTTCATCGACGAGACCAATCCCGAGCTCCAGGGCTATGAGAAGGGTCAAGTGACCGAACTCGGCGCTGTCAATGTGATGACAGGCATCTATACCGGCCGTTCGCCCAAGGACAAATTCTTTGTGAAGGACGACACAAGCGCAAACACCATCTGGTGGACTACCGACGAATATAAAAACGACAATAAGCCCATCACTCCCGAGACCTGGAAGGCCCTCAAGGCTATCGCAGACAAGGAGCTTTCAGACAAAACCCTCTATGTAGTCGACGCTTTCTGCGGCACCAACCCCGACACCCGTCTCGCAGTCCGTTTCGTGATGGAAGTTGCATGGCAGGCACATTTCGTGACCAACATGTTCATCCGTCCTACCGAAGCAGAGCTCGCAGACTTCAAGCCCGACTTCGTGGTGCTCAACGCATCCAAGGCCAAGGTTGAGAACTGGAAGGAACTCGGCATCAACTCCGAGACCTGCGTGGCATTCAACCTCACCGAGCGCATGCAGCTCATCATCAACACCTGGTATGGCGGTGAAATGAAGAAGGGTATGTTCTCAATCATGAACTACTACAATCCTCTTCGCGGCATCGCTTCAATGCACTGCTCTGCCAACACCGACAAGAAGGGTGAGAACACCGCAATCTTCTTCGGTCTCTCCGGCACAGGCAAGACCACCCTTTCAACCGACCCGAAGCGTCTGCTTATCGGCGACGACGAACACGGCTGGGACGACAACGGCGTGTTCAACTACGAAGGCGGTTGCTATGCTAAGGTTATCAACCTCGACAAGGACAGCGAGCCTGATATCTACAACGCCATCACCCGCGACGCACTCCTCGAGAACGTGACCGTTGACAAGGACGGCAAGATTGACTTCACCGACAAGAGCGTGACTGAGAACACCCGTGTCAGCTACCCCATCAACCACATCAAGAACATCATCGTTCCTTCCAAGGGTCCGGCTGCCAAGAATGTCATCTTCCTTTCAGCCGACGCATTCGGCGTGCTTCCTCCCGTGTCAATCCTGACACCCGAGCAGACAAAATACTACTTCCTCTCCGGCTTCACCAGCAAACTCGCAGGTACAGAGCGCGGCATCACCGAACCGACCCCGACATTCTCGGCATGCTTCGGCGCAGCATTCCTTTCGCTCCACCCCACCAAGTATGCTGAAGAACTTGTAAAGCGCATGGAGAAGAGCGGTGCCAAGGCTTATCTCGTGAACACCGGCTGGAACGGTACAGGCAAGCGTATCTCAATCCGCGACACCCGCGGCATCATCGACGCTATCCTCGACGGCGCTATCCTCAAGGCTCCTACCAAGCAGCTCCCCATCTTCGATTTCACTATCCCGACCGAACTCCCCGGCGTTGACCCCAAAATCCTCGACCCCCGCGATACCTACACCAATCCCGAGGAATGGACAAAGAAGGCCGACAAGCTCGCCGAGATGTTCATCAACAACTTCAAGAAGTTCGAAGGCCACGAAGCAGGCCGCGCTCTCGTAGCAGCAGGTCCCCAGCTCTAAGACTCGACTTTAAATAGACTATCAACCGCCCGCAGGGAATTTTGAGTTCCTGCGGGCGGTCTTTATTTTAAATCATATGGAAAAGGGTACATAAATTCAGAAGCGACATAAATCACAGACTATTTTTAAGCATATCGGTCAGCCTAAAAACCAACTGTAATTTATGTCGCTTCTGAATTTATGTACCTCTTTAGCGGCGGGGTAATCAGATGTTTTCTTCGATGGAGAAGTCGTCGGGGAGGTCTTCGTCGTCGCCGAGGAGGTCGAGTTCGGCCTGAGTCGGGATATCGTCGTCCGACTCTCCGCCGTCAGACGAAGCCGGAGCGGAATCGGCTTTCTTAGCGGGCTTCTTACCGCGAGATTCTGCGTCCTTATCTTTCAGGGCCTGCATGATAAGGCCTTCAAGCTCTTCGGCCAGTTCGGGATTGTCCATAATCACGCGTTTCGCAGCGTCGCGTCCCTGGGCAAGCTTGGCATTGTTGTAGGAGAACCATGAACCGCTCTTCTTGATAATGCCAAGTTCCACTCCGAGGTCTATAATCTCACCGCTGCGCGAGATGCCCTCTCCGAACATGATGTCGAATTCGGCACGGCGGAAAGGAGGCGCTACCTTGTTCTTGACAACTTTCACCTTGGTAAGGCGGCCAAGCACGTCGTCGCCATCCTTGATGGTTGTGCTGGGCCGGATGTCGATGCGGACAGAAGCATAGAATTTCAATGCATTACCACCGGTAGTGGTCTCGCTGGGGCCGAACATGACACCGATTTTCTCACGGAGCTGATTGATAAAGATACAGGTGGTGTTCGAGCGGGAAATAGCACCCGTGAGTTTACGCATGGCCTGCGACATCAGTCGGGCCTGGACGCCTACGTTCTTGTCGCCCATCTCGCCGTCGATTTCACTCTTTGGAGTAAGGGCGGCCACTGAGTCTACCACAAGGATATCGATAGCGGATGAGCGGATGAGCTGCTCGGCTATCTCAAGAGCCTGCTCGCCGTTGTCGGGCTGTGCCATGAGAAGATTGTTGACATCCACTCCGAGCTTCTCAGCATAGAAACGGTCGAAAGCGTGCTCGGCATCGATTATGGCGGCTATGCCTCCCGCTTTCTGCGACTCCGCGATAGCGTGGATGGCGAGGGTCGTCTTACCTGATGATTCCGGGCCGAATATCTCGATGATACGTCCCTTGGGATAGCCTCCGACACCGAGGGCATAATTGAGGCCGATAGAACCTGTAGGAATCACCTCGACGTCCTCGATATTCTCATCGCCGAGCTTCATGATAGCCCCGCGACCGTAGTTCTTCTCAATATTGCCCATAGCTGCCGCAAGGGCGTTGAGCTTGGCTTTCTTAGGGTCGGTTTCCTTCTCCTTCGATGCCTTTATGCTTGATTCTTTCTTTGCCATAGTGGTTATGAGGTTTGTTGATTATTATTCAATTTCAAGTTACGCAAAGTTAGTCACGATGATGTGCAACAATCATGCACACGTCGGCTAATTCACGTTAAATCCGCCATAGGTATAAAAAATATCCCGAGGGGATTCAGATTGCTAAGGTAGCTATTTTTCGGGAGGTTGGCAAGAAAAATAATATTTTATGTAAAATTTTTTGATTCCTGAATGAACCATCAAGCCTGCCATGCGTTTATTAGATACATAGCAAAATTACTTTTTCCATTGCAAGAAATGTGATAATGATTGGTTTATTATCTAAGCGAGAAGACGATGTGATATCATCTTCTCGTTTGATTTTTACCGAAATAAATTATTCATTAAATTATGAAACCTTAAATGGCATGTAGGAGTTTTGCAGTCGGAAGATGTGATAATATTTCAGACTTTATTGTAACTTTGTCAAATCAGTTATAATTCACGAGTATTTTAAACACCAATATAACATCGCGAAAAATCATCTTTGTCGCCTACCAGGGGCAAGAATCTGCGCTCCATGTAGCAACATTCCATGAAGAGAAAATTTTGTTTTCCCGATAGATTTCAAAAAATGTAACTATAAATCGTGATTTCTACATTTAAAGAAATCAAATACATAATTAGGATTAAAGAGCTTTAAACAATATGAACCATGATGTATTTATCAGCTATTCGAGTAATGATAAAGTAATAGCAGATGCTATTTGCCATGTGCTTGAGGAAAATCATATTCCATGTTGGATGGCACCCAGAGACGTCCTTCCAGGACAGACATATCCAAGTCAGATAGTAGATGCAATTACTGAATGTCAGATGATCGTGCTGATATATTCAAATTATTCGAACAAATCAGAGCACGTTTGTACAGAAATTGATCTCGGTTTCAACAATGGGAAACTAATTATTCCTTTTCTTGTGGATGAATCTGAGATGAATAAAGATTTCAAATACTACCTGAACAGGAAACATTGGCTTGTAGCTTACCCTGATTATAAAGAGAAAACAAAGAACCTCGTCGAGACAATTAAAAAACAATTATGCCTGACATCAAGCGACTTAAATCCCATACCGCAAGGCAATCCCAGTGAACCTATAATCTTTGTTCCTGTGGATGGTGGCACATTTATCATGGGGGCTACAATAGAATAAGGTAAAGACGCCTTTGATTCAGAATTACCTGTTCATGAAGTAACTATTTCTTCTTTTATGATATCAGACGCACCAATAACGGTAAATCAATATCGTGCATATTGCAGTGAGGTTGGAAAAGAAATGCCACCTCCTCCTATGTGGGGCTGGATAGACAATCACCCTATTGTCAATGTATCATGGCATGATGCAAACGAATTCGCGATGTATTATGGATATAGCCTCCCCACAGAAGCGCAATGGGAGTTCACTGCTAAAGGGGGTAACAAGACCAAACACTATAAATATAGCGGAGGAAACACACCATCAGAAATAGGTTGGTTTGCAGACAACACTTACAAACGCAGTACTGCTCCTGTAAAGATGAAAAAGCCGAACGAATTAGGAGTTTTCGATATGAGTGGGAATGTTTACGAATGGTGTAAGAACTGGAAATACCCATACTCAGAAAAAGCTCTTAACAATCCCTTAGGGCCCGTGGACGGATTAATCAAAGCAAGTCGCGGAGGTTCATGGCATAGTAGCTCAAGAAGCCTGAGGGTAACGAACCGCGATGATGATCCTCCTGAATTTTATAGTCATAATGTCGGTTTTAGAGTAGTAAAGAATGATATATAATCGTGCTTCTACATAAAGAATTATTAACGAAATCCAGTATATTATGAAAAACAAACAACTATTTGAATTTAACGGCAAACAGATTGAACTTGAAACTATTGATGGCAAGAAAGATGTGTTCGTAAGTTATAAACGCGAGAATGTACGGTTTATCGCGCGCTTGGTAGTAGAATTGAACCACCATAACATTTCAACATGGTTTGACATGGATGAACTCCATGAGGATGTAGGAAAGGATTATACCAAGAGAATTCATCATGGAATAGATATGTCGGCATTTTTCTTACTGATTTATTCCAAGGAGGTAGAGAATTCTGATTTCATCATCAATGAAGAACTGGAATATGCCATAAAGAAAAGAAAAACAATTCTGTTCTATCCTCACGAGCCTATAGACCTGAAAACATCAAAGATTGCTAAATATGTCGAAAAGATACAATGGCTTGATACGAAGGAGACTGCGGTTCACCAAAGAGATATCCAGGAGGCAATACACGACGAGAAGAAAAAAGCACAGCTAACAGCCCTGACCAACACGTCGCACGGCTTTACGATTTTTGATGACCAGAACATATTTCTCATCCGCATCGCACTTCAGAAATTGCTTCACAAATACACTTCTTTCGGCAATTACATGAAATTGTGCGGTACCGACAAGAATGAAGTGCTGACCAACAAGAGCTTGCGTTTGAGAGTCATCAACAAATCGTTGATTATGGACGTGCCACAGGAATATTACGAAAAGTTAGAGAGGATGAATTTTTTCAAGAAAACGAATGAAGATGATACCGATACGTTACCTGAAGTAGAAAGGCATCTTTCCGAACGGAATCCCGACAATAAGGAACTGATAGACGCCTTGCGCTCATTCCTCCTCATACATCAGGATATTTATCCAATGAATAAGCTGCATGATTGGTTCGTCGCCAACATAAAAGATGTAAAAAAATATGACACAATCACGCTTCCCGCTCCTGAATGTATGAACATAGACACGTTTTTCCTGCTTGTGCAGAAGATGACAGCTTGTTCTTTCATCCACAATCTGCAACAGAAGAAAACACTGTTTAACGGCACTGAACTTGGAGTTTATGAGATTTCTGATACAAGGACAACAAATGTAGAGGACCCGTTTATTGATGTCCAATTGTACTATTCCGATTATTTTACATTCCAGTGCATGACAGAGATGTATCATATACTCTGTTCGATGGACGCGACTCCGTTTATCATTAATAGTGTGGCCGACATAAAGCGTTTGGCACCATTTCTATGCTCTCTTGGCCTGGGAGGTTTTGTAGTAGCCTACCATAAAGGCGTCCCGAACCTTATGTGGACAAAACGATCTGAAAAGATATCGTCAGGAGATATGTGGCATTTTTCATATGACGAAACCGTAAGCCTGCTTAAAGACTCCGTAAAAGACGAAGAGAACCATATAGTCATATCAAAAGACGGAACCGTACATCTTGATATTAACCAGATCCTTTTCCGCGCTCTCGAAGAAGAGGTCGGGGTCAAACGCCAAATTGTAAGTGAAGAAAACCACGGGGTATTTGAAATTGGAATCATCAGAAGCGAACGTCTGGAGATAGAAATTCTTTCGTACACAGCATTACATCTTCCTGATGAGCCGTCACTGTATGAACAGATTAAGATTATGCACGATGCTGCCAGTGACGGTTATCTGGAAATCTCAAAAATTCATTTTACTCCCGTCAATGATTTGCATACTCTCATATCAAATCTCCTCACACCTGAGTCATACAATATAGCCAAAAGGCTTGGTGAACGTCTGATAAATAATGTAGGTAAGGGCGTCACTATCGGGAAAGGAGTAAGTATAGAGACTGATAGTACGGTCGGAAACAATGTGACCATCGGTGATTACTGCAAGATTCATCACAATGTGCATATCGACAATGATGTAATGATTGGCAAATACTGTAAGATTCAGAACAACAATTCCATTTACAAAGGTGTCACATTAGAAGATGGCGTCTTTATAGGAACAAATGTATCATTCACTAATGACATGTATCCACGTGCGATAAGACGTTCTGATGGTATACAGGTACAAAAAGATGATTGGGAGTTGAAAACTACACGAGTGTGCCATGGAGCCTCAATCGGATCCGGAGCAGTAATACGCTGTGGTATAACTATCGGTGAATGGGCAATGGTAGGATGTGGTGCCGTCGTTCTGCATGATGTCCCTGCAGGATCAACAGTTGTGGGCAATCCTGCAAGAATAATTTGTTTTGATAACAAATTTTAGTATTCTTCATGTCTATTATGTTATTTAAAACACCGGCAATGTATCAAAGCAAAACTCAAAGAAAAACAGAACGATAAGAACAGGCAAGTCAAAAAGTTTAGTAACGTACTATATTGTTATTTATGATGCCATATCGCTTATAATACAGAGAGGGAACACAACCTATCCATTGTGTTCCCTCTCTGTATTATAAGCGATAATAATATGAAGGTCAGTTGAGTGACCATTCGGCGCCGTCTTTGGTGTCTTTGACGGTGAAGCCGAGGGCGGCGAGGCGGTCGCGGATAAGGTCGGAGGTCGACCAGTCCTTTGCGGCCTTTGCCTTGGAGCGCACGTCGAGCAGAAGGTCGACGGCTCCCTCAAACGGTTTGATGGCTTCGGCTGAATCGCCTGCCATCTCGGTGCGGACTCCGAGGATATCGACAAGGAAGGTGTCGAAAACCCATTTCAGCTCATCTATATCAGCCTGAGTGGCCTTTGCATGGCCGTCCTTCACCTGATTGACGAGGCGGAGCGCATCGAAAAGGTTTGCAATGACAACGGGTGTGTTCATATCGTCGTCCATCGCCTCATAGCATTTACGGCGCAGGTCGCTTACATCTATGGTAGATTCAGCCGAGGGCTTGAGCTCCTGAAGACGGCGATAGCCTTCGAGCATACGTCCAAGAGCCTTCTCGGAGGCTTTCAAAGCCTCGTTGGAGAAGTCGACAGTGCCACGGTAGTGGGCCTGAAGGATGAAGAAACGTATGGTCATTGGCGAATAGGCCTGATCAAGCAGTGGATGGGAGCCGGTGAAGAACTCATCGAGGGTGATGAAATTGCCGAGACTCTTTCCCATCTTCTTGCCGTTGATGGTAATCATGTTGTTGTGCATCCAGTAGCGCACAGTGTCATGACCGTTGTGGGCCACGGACTGGGCTATCTCACACTCATGGTGGGGGAACATGAGGTCCATTCCGCCACCGTGGATGTCGAAACTCTCGCCGAGATATTTCTCGCCCATCGTTGAGCACTCGAGATGCCAGCCCGGGAAGCCTTCGCTCCATGGCGAGGGCCAGTGCATGATGTGTTCGGGAGAGGCTTTTTTCCAAAGGGCGAAATCTGCGGGATGATGCTTCTCGGCCTGCCCGTCGAGGGCGCGGGTATTTGAAAGGAGCTCGTCGACATTTCGTCCGGAGAGCTTGCCGTAGGGATGGTCGCGGTTATATTTCGGCACATCGAAATAGACCGAGCCGTCGGAGACATAGGCATAGCCGCTGTCGAGAATCTTCTTGACATACTCAATCTGCTCGATGATATGGCCGGAAGCATGAGGCTCAATCGAGGGGGGAAGCACGTTGAGAGCCTCCATGGCTTTGTGGTAGCGGGTCAGATAGTGCTGCACCACTTCCATAGGCTCAAGCTGCTCGATGCGGGCTTTTTTGGCAATCTTATCCTCACCCTCGTCGGCATCGTGCTCAAGATGGCCCACATCGGTGATATTGCGCACGTAGCGCACCTTATAGCCGAGATGGCGCAGATAGCGGAAGAGGATGTCGAAAGTGATTGCCGGACGGGCGTGGCCAAGATGGCCGTCGCCATACACGGTAGGCCCGCATACATACATACCCACCTTCCCTTCATGAATCGGGACGAAAGCCTGCTTCGTGCGGGTGAGGGTATTATAGATTGTGAAATTATTTTCAATCATAGTCTTATGCTTTGCCACCCATTATGAATGGATTGGGGATTTCGCCTCCGTTGGCACCGCCCTGGTTTATGGGACGCTTAGGGCGAATCTCACCGAAGGTCGATTCATATTTCTTCACGTTTTCCATCAGCGCCCCGAGGAGGTTTTTAGCGTTTTCAGGGGTCATGATTATACGCGACTGCACCTTTGCCTGGGGCATGTTGGGGGCCATGGTGATGAAGTCGACAAAGAATTCATTCGCGCCGTGGGAGATAACCGCAAGGTTTGAGTAGATTCCACGTGCCACTTCGGGAGTAAGTTCGATTTTTATTTCATTCTGATTGTTTGCCATTGAAATTGAGTTTTGAGTGTTAAATGTTGAGTTTTGAGTGCGGCCTATTTCAAGGCTGTGTAGAGGGTACATGTGCCGAAAGTGAGCGACTTGAAGGCCGCATCATGGAATCCCGCCTGCTCCATAATCGCAGTCATTGCCCTGCGCTGCGGAACAGCGGCTATAGACTCGGGAAGATAGCTGTAGGCACGGACGTCCTTAGACACCATGCGCCCCACAGCCGGAATCACCGCACGGGTATACAGGCGATAGAAGGGTTTCACAAGCGGACTGACGGGAACGGAAAGCTCGAGAATCACCACTTTCCCTCCCGGGCGCAGCACGCGGTGCATCTCACGGTAGCCGGCAAGGAGATTCTGGAAATTACGTACACCATAGGCACAGGTGATGCAGTCGAAGGAGCCGTCGGCAAAAGGAAGTTCGAGACAGTCGGCAATCTCAAGCGAGACGCGCGATGAAAGCCCGCTCTCATCTACCTTGCGCCGGCCAATCTCAACCATGCCTTCCGAAAGGTCGACACCCTTGACCTCTGCCCCACCGAGCTTTTCGGCAATAAGTATGGCAAGGTCGCCGGTGCCTGTAGCGATGTCGAGCACCTTCCCATGGGGGATATGCTCCAACTGCTTCACGGCCTTGCGACGCCAGAGGCGGTCGATGCCGAAAGTCATGGCCCTGTTCATGAAGTCGTAGGCCGGGGCTATGGAGTCGAACATCTCACGCACCTGCTCATGCTTCTCGCGCGAGTCGGAGCCGTAGGGATTAATCTGCTCTACCTGCATGCTCTCACGCTGTCAGAGACTGAGCCGGTTGAGGCAGTCGAGCACGTTGCGGGCAATTCGGTCCTCAAGGTTTGTCTCGGGGGCTTTCACGAACTTCTTGCCGGTGATATGCTCGTAAAGTTCTATATAGCGCTCGGACACTTCCTCGCAGAAGGCGTCGGTCATTTCAGGAACTGTCTGACCGGCTTTACCCATGAAATCGTGGGCCATGAGCCATTCGCGCACGAATTCCTTGGAGAGCTGACGCTGGGGTTCGCCCTTGGCAAGACGCTCCTCATAGCCGTCGGCATAGAAATAGCGCGAAGAGTCGGGAGTGTGAATCTCGTCGATAAGGATTACCTTGCCGTCGCGGAGACCGAACTCATATTTGGTGTCCACAAGAATGAGCCCCTTCTCTGCGGCCATCTCAGAGCCACGTTTGAAAAGGGCGCGGGTATATGCGGCCATGGTGTCGAACTGCTCGGCAGTCACGATGCCCTGGGCGATAGCCTCCTCACGCGAGATGTTTTCGTCGTGGCCGGCATCGGCCTTGGTGGTAGGAGTGATTATAGGCTCGGGGAAACGCTGGTTTTCGACCATTCCTTCAGGGAGTCTGACGCCACAGATTTCACGCATGCCGTTCTTATAGTCGCGCCACGCGCTGCCTGCGAGATAGCCACGGATAATCATTTCGAGACGGAGACCTTCGCAGCGGTAGCCCACGGTGACCATCGGGTCGGGGACGGCAAGCTTCCAGTTGGGGACAATGTCGGCGGTAGCGTCGAGGAATGTCGCGGCAATCTGGTTGAGAGCCTGACCCTTGTAAGGAATACCCTTGGGGAGGATTACGTCGAAAGCCGATATGCGGTCTGTGGCGACCATCACGAGGATATCATCGCCTACGGTGTAGACATCGCGCACTTTACCATGATAGACCGCGGTCTGACCGGGAAAATGGAAGTTGGTGTTAACCAAAGTTGTAGCCATAATCTAAGATATTGTATAAAAAGCTTTTTATTGTTAAATCAGTTCTATCTTTGTATCCGCAAATTTACAACATTCCACCCGATAAAGCAAGCGCAAAGCCATGTTGACGGGGAGGATAAGTGAAAATCAGGCGCAATTCCGATTTTTCAGGAACTTTCTTTGTTATAAATGTATAAATGATTATATTTGCGATGCTATGAAGCTGATAGAGATGAATATGGAGCAGATTATAGCCTTATGCAAGAAGTATAAGGTAGATAAACTATGGGTGTTCGGCTCAATCCTGACCCCACGCTTCAACGAAAACTCCGATGTGGATTTGCTTGTTGATTTTGACAATTCAAGAATTCCTCTTCTTGAAAGGGCTGATAATTTCTTTGATTTTATTTTTGCGCTTGAAGATATATTCGGACGGAAAGTGGATATGACTATAAATAAAGCTATTAGAAATCCTTATTTCCGAAAAGAAGTTGACGAAACACGAAAACTTTTATGGAGCGCAGTCTGAAGAAATCATTAGAAGATATAACAATGGCTATCGAAGAAATTGATAGCTTTTTCAATTCACGTCCTCGCCGATTCGATTTATATACTTCCGATACATGCTTACGCAGAGCCATCGAACGAAATATAACCATCATAGGAGAGGCAATGAACCGGGTGCTAAAGATTTCGCCTGATATAAGACCATCTGCCAGTTCTTAAAGCTGAAATCGATGAGCTGTTGAGGGATTAGTAAGTTTTCCGACTGCTTATGATAAACAGAAACAGCCCGGACGAGCCTTTCAGCGTCCGGGTTGTTTTGGTATTGTGATATTATCGATTACCTGGTGACCTTAAGAACGGCCGGAGCGACTGTGCGGGAAGAGACGCGCAGGAGAAGGACTCCGGGCTGCATGTCAGCGAGAGAGGTCTCGGTCGACACAATGGTGCGCAAGGCAAGGAGGCGTCCCTCAAGCGAGAACACTTCAAGAGTAGCTCCTACAGCCTCGCTGCCTACGGTGAGCACGTGGCGGAAAGAATCGTAGGATGCTTCTGAATTGATCACAACCGACGAGATACCGCTTTCGATGAAATCATTGACCGTAGTCTCACCCATCAGAGAGTTGAGATAAGCTTCAAGGGCTGTGTAGCCTTCGGAATTGACAAAATTGTTGTCGGGGGTCAGCGGATCGAGACCGTTTTTGCTTTCCCATTCGTCAGGAATGCCGTCGCCATCGGTATCGACAGGCACCACATAGTCCGAAGAATAATCGAAGAAGCCTTCGGCATCAGTCTCTTTGTCGATAATGCCTTTGCCTGCGCCTGCAAAAGCCCCGCCATTGGCGGCAGTACCGTTTTTGGCCTCAAGAGCGACACGACGCTCAACTTTGTCGCGGTTGATTGTCCCCGCCTTGTCGGTTACAGTGGCAAAGGCTGTGGCAGCATCTTCTATATCATAAATCATGTAGTGCTCGGGCACATAGTTGCCGATTGTGGCCACTGCGCTATATTTATAGTAAGGGGTGGCGGTCACGATACGCTCATCGGAGCGGATTTCGGAAAGTTTGTAGCGCTCGGCCACCATGCCTTTCCAGTTGTCGGCGTTGACTGCATCAAAGCCCTCGGCTATATTGCCGTTGACATACCACTTCGCAGGGCCCCAGGAAGTTGCTCCGTCGCGGGCATAGCTTGAGCTTACAAACTCCACTGAATTCTTATCGGAATAGGGACCCGGCTTGTAGTAGTTGCCCATGAAATTGCACTCGTGAGCGGAATTGAGACCATTGTAGTCAGCGATAGCGGCAGTGTTCTCGCCACCGTAGCAGGCACCGCGCTTACCGTAGTTGTAGTTGACATTGTTGACATATTCCATGAACACCACATTGTCCTCGCCACGGGCACCGTTGAGACGCGGCGAGCGGGAATTGTTGTGGGCAAGGAGATTGTGATGGTAAGTGGCGGGCGAACCTCCCCACTGACATCCGTAGCCGCGCTCGCCCTTGGTGTGGCCGGCATTGTAGAGGCCTTCATGAACCATGGAGTACTGCACCGTGAGGAAGTGGGAATCGGCGGTGTTCATGTTCTCCTCTACCGACCATCCGAAGGAACAGTGGTCGAAAATGAAGTTTGCACAGTTCTCAACACCACAGGCATTGTCCATGAGAACATCGCCGGCAATGTTTTTCTGTCCGATGCGGAAGCGGAGGTTGCGTACGATGAAGTTTTGCGAGCCGCCGAAGTTCACCTTGTTGCGGGTAATAACGATGCCTTCGCCGGGAGCCGACTGGCCTGCGAGGGTCCAGTTTGAACGGTTGACACGCAGTTCGGATGCGAGTTTGATATCACCGCTGACGGCGAAAAGGATGGTAAGCGGCTCACCCTTGTGCTGCTCGAAAGCCCAGCGGAGAGTGCCCTCCGAGCCGTCGTCGGCAAGAGAGGTAACCTTCACTACCTTGCCTCCACGGCCTCCGGAAGTGAATTTACCGAAGCCTTCAGCAGTCGGGAAAGCTTTAAGGCGAAGGGCTTCGGACGCCTTTACGGGAGAGGAGGTGACACCGTGGCGTGAAATAGCGCTCACGGAAAATTCCGAGGCGTCAGCCCCCTCGGGAAGCTCTACGGACGCTTCTTCGGAAAGACAAAGCATCTCGCCGTTGCGATAGATGATATAGCCTGCGGCCATGTCGTCGCTTTCCCATGAGATTGACGAGGGAGTCACGGTGAAATTCGAGGGAACGGCAGCCCCGCGGAGTATGGCGGCATAGTCGAAAGGTATGCCCGAAGCCTTCGAGAAGAGGAATTCGGGATTCATATAGGCTTCGACTTCCTTATCGGTAGCCTGATGGCTGAAAGAAGCACGCGAAGAAGTGTTGACAGCAGTTCCGGAGGGGTCGATACTCTTGTATTCATAGAGCGAGGCTGTGTTTTCCGAACCGCTCCATGCACGCCATCCCTCGGCCTTTATGTGCGCGCCGAGGCGGCAGTTGAGGAACATCGCGCCGGAATTTTCCTTCCACGGGCGACCGAGATAATAGGTGGAAGCCCCTACCCCTTCCTCGGCTGTCACGTCGCAGTTGCTGAGGAAAAGACCGGCATGGAAAGGAGCGTTGGAGAGTTCGGGATAGAACACTGAGGTCATATTGAGGCTGCTTTCTGCAGGAGCGGTGATATAGCCTCCGTTGGGCGACTTGACGCATACAATCTTGCAGCCTTCAAACCATTCGAGTCCTCCGTCGTAGATAAAGTCAGTCGCTCCGGCAATCGTGCAGTCAGTGAAATAGCCTCTGGCGCCGCCGTTGGCCTTATATGTGTCCTGGAAGCCCTCGAGCTTACAGTTCTTGAAAAGATGGGCATCGGCGGCTGTATAGAGGGCCTCGGCCTGCCCTACATCGCCTGAAGTGTTGCGGATGGTAAGGTTCTCGGCATAGAAACGCTCGGTGAATACATTGAGGGCGGCACAGTCAAGATATGTCTTGCCGTTGCTGCCGCCACGGTTCACGCCCGAGGTAAGAATTGTAGTCTCCGGGTTGGCACCGATAAGCGAAATGAATTTAGCATGGCTCTCCTTGGTGCCGCAATAGATATTTTCGTCATAGACGCCGGGGGCAATGTAGATTATGCCACGTGCGCCGTCGGCCACAGCATCAATAGCGGCCTGAACGGTAGTGTAGTCACCGGAGCCGTCGGGATTGACATATAGGAGTGTCACTTCCGCATCAGCGTCGGGAGCAGGAGTCTCTTCAGTGCCTCCGAAGCCGAACTGCGAGAGGTCGGTGAGCGTTCCCACATCGCCTACGGGATTTGCCTTCGCAAAAGCGGCCTGGTCGGCGGTAATTTCCTCACCGTAGATTTTGATTTTATGCACACGCGCGGCCTGACGCTGGGCGAGAGGGTCAATAGCCTGCCAGTCGAAAGGCGCGGTCTGCACCTGGTCGTCGGCGCCCTGCTTTCCGTCGCCGTCCCATATGCGCCAACGCAGGGACACGTCGCGGGCGTCAATCACATTCTCCATGAAGTAGCCCTGGTCGGAAAACACGGTCCAACCCTGCTGCTGCTTTTCGGAGCCCATCCAAACGAGAGGCTTCCACTCGCCGTCGCCAATCTTTATGTCGCATTTGATGCCACGTCCCCAGGATGTGTTAGACCATGACCACTGCACGCGTTCCACATAGGGAATATGGTCAATCTCCATCCAGCCGTGAAGCGAAGTGACACCGTCGGTCGATTTATTGCGGCAGAACTGCACGAAACCGGCCTCGCCATAGGTAGGACGCTTGCGGCGGTCGTAGGTGATATTGTCCTCAAGATAAGTTGTGTGGCCTTCTATGGTCCAATTGTTTTTCCATTCGGGCCTGTTGCCGCTGGCCTGCTGTCCTTCGTAGTACTGACGGGCAAAAGCGGCGGTAGTGCATGCCTTGCCATTGTTGGAGGCCTTTGTCGCAAACGTGCAGTTATGGAAGAGCACAGGATAGCTGACTTCGGAGCTACCGTTGACAGGGACTGACAGCACGGCGTTGATGTAGCGTCCCGAATCATATTCCGGACAGTACATGCCCGAACCGCTCGGGGCCACACCACCTTGCGCGGGCCAGCTGACAGGCCATGTGTCGGGCCATGATGTATCGGTAAAATTAATGTCGATGATTTTTGGCGAGGCCACATCCTCGCTCCATTTCTCGACCACACATGGAGGGTCGAGGCTCTCGGCGCCCATACGCGGCGCTGACGTGAAAGCCATGGCGCCGGCAAGCGCGAAACAGAGGTAGACTTGTTTCATAAAATATCAAATTTTAAGGTAATTCAGCTGTATTAAAAGATTGTATAAGAATCTGTTTGCATTTAAATCATTTATTAGGTTTAAATTCAAACATAATTTAAATTCTGAAATTTCTAAACCATATTTCCGACTATCCTACAGAGGCCAATCTCGCCGGAAATATGCCTGGGGTTAGCATAATTTTAAAAGATAGAAGGACTCCATTCAGTTACCGACGCAAAATTAATAAAATTCCCCCTAAGTTGAAACACCCCACCCCACGCAATCACCTAATCCCGAGCGAATCAAACACAGGAACCAATAAGACAAAGCTTGAGATTCTTCCCGAATGAAGAATCTCAAGCCTTGTCTCATAACTTATAGCGCGTTAGGGCGTGAGGCCTGAAATGCCTGCGATAAGCCTTTACTCGCTGTCGCTTTGCTGTTTATTTCGAGGCGGCGTCCTGGGCGCGCTCGAGATATTTCTTGATATCCACGCCTATTTCCTGACCATAGGAGGGATAGTCATTGACAATCTGCTCATAGACGGCTGCTTCGGCCTTATAGTCTTTCTGCTCGCGGAGCACGGTGGCTTCCTTCATGAGGAAAGCGGGAGTGTAGTGAGGATTGTTGTCGGAAATCTTCACAGCCTGCTTGTAGCAGTCGATAGCCTCGGGATATTTCTTGAGGTTCACGTAGCAGTCGCCCTCAAGTGACTTTGCCGACGCACCGATGATAGTCTCTGTCGAAGAGTAGTCCTTAAGGTGGGAAAGAGCCTCTTCATATTTGCCTTGACGGTAGAGAAGGATGGCGGCGTTGAGGTTGGCGAGGTTGCCGGCATCATATCCATGCTCTGAAGCCACCTGCTGGTATTTGGCGAGGGCGATTGAGTCGTTGCCCATGAGCATTTCCATGTCGGCCTGACCGAGGGCATTGTTGGCCGCGTTCTGTCCGGGCTGGCGGATGGCGTAGACATAGATGAGGATGATGGCGACCACGGCGGCGACAGCCACGCATGACCATACGATTACTTTAGGATTTGACTGCACTTTCTCGCCGATACCGGTGAGAGTGTCGTTGACCTCGTCGATTGAGGTACGGGGTTCTTCGTTGGGCTTGTTATTTGCCATTTTTATGTGATTCGTTTGATTTATTTCATTTACCGGAAAAGCGCGAATCCCCGGGGATTGCAGCTAAAATACGGATTTTAAATCCGTTATCATTTCCAAAGTGCAAAATTAATACATATTCTCCAATAAATGAAATTTTCAGACGATTTTCAACCCGAAGAAGCTATTTGCGAAGGGGCGCCAAACGTTCCGGTCGAACCGAAAAGCCATATCCGTTGTTCGACTGAAGATTGACGAATATCCCAAGACCTGTCGTTAAGGTATGCCTTTCGTCCATTCCAAAAATAAGGCACTGATATTCATTGGTAGAATTCTTTCCAACACTCGCTGAGGTCACAAATGTCAGTGTCCTGTGTGCGGGCCACGAATTTTCCCATCCGGAGGCAAGATCGGTAGTGTTGTGTCGGTAGCCCATGTCACGCAGGCCTGTCGAATAAAATTTAATCGATTTACCATCCACATTAAAATCCCATCCTATGACGGTTTTATTCGCATCTATACCTTCACTACCGTTCTGATATATACGCCTGACATTCGGACAATATCTGGTAAAGTTATCTGTATCCAACGGATATAATGCCGGACTTTTCGAGGAAGCCCAATAGGCTTTGGACCCACCGGCTGCCAATGCATCAGGAATTCCTTCCGTAACCCCCGGATGCAGTTTTTTCCATTCTTCCAGTTCTGCCGACGAAAGCAATGATATCAGTGCCGAAAACGCATTGGACGGTGGCATATTATATCCTCTTGGCGACGGGTCATAGATGGTCTTGGTCACAGCCCCGTCATTCTGCGCTACGAATTTACCTCCCGAAGCAAGTCCAGACCTATTGATATCCCAGGCGTTATAAATCGCTTCCTTGTGCCAATGGCGCCGTGCAAAACCATAAGTGCTTTCCTGACTTGGAGTCACGTCTATACGGTAATTTTTCATATAAAAAAGATAGGGATGCCTGATTGTCTCTCCAATCAACACCATCGACTCACCGGCCTTGAAATTATAACCCTCTGCAGAATTAGGATAATATGGCTTGTTGACCATATCGAATTCCTCGGGCATATATATGCCACTTTCAGGTTTCCCTACCGTATTATATTTATTCACACGAAGTTCCAAAGGAATATCACCATTGTAGATACCAGGCAGCATGGGATCCTTACGTCCCCATTGGTAATAGGTATTATCGCCGGCGTAGGAAGCCTGGATTGCTTCCTGAGTGAATTCATAGGTCTTAATCTTTAACTCGTTGCCGTCCGGCATCGTGGCGTAGATGTTAAGTGTCACTGTCCGCTCTCCGCAGCCGTCATGCCTGTCGCAATAACCGACATTTACCGGAGCGAGGTCATGACGTTCACCCGTAGTCCTTGCCGTCAGGCTTACATCGGCACTTCCGTCCCATGAATAGTGCGTCACATATATATGCCAGCTCCAAAGTATGGTCTTGGAAGCATCGCGCACAGCAATCACAGCGTTACCCTGATTGAGCGTCTCCTTCCTTACCTTAAATTCTATGAACTCATCTTTCCCTTCATGAAGTTTCACGTCCGTGACAAGTCCCGGAGAATCCTGCCAGACAATGACGGCATCCTTTATTCCTCCCGCACTTTTGACGGCGGAGTTCTCCTTTATCCAGGAGTCATTTATCGCTGCATCGGTATGGTCCTTTAAATAGGCCCATACGTTATTGTCGGAACTGCTCCCAGTTCCGTAAGCTACGCGGTTATCAAGTGAATTACCATAGACAAGCGGGAACTTATAATGACCGGGACTGTTTATCACATAGCAGTTTGACGATTCGGTTCTTCCGTTCTCCGTCGAAAGGTCGAGCGGAGCGTCCTCACCCTTAAACTCGCCAATCAGCCCTTTCTCCACAAATTTAGCCCGCATCTCGCTGTCAAACACCGGCTGAGAAGGCATGACGAGATACCCGCTTCTTGTCGCCCTTGGGTCGTCGGCAGATGCTGCCGGGCCCATGAATTCCCCATCTTTTTTCACCCCGCTGACCACACATTCGTAGCGCAAGTCAGCAGGAATATATTTAGTGTCCTCCCCCTCCTGCGTCACGGAGAGATAGGCTTTAAGTTTCAGATTTTCAAGTATGCCTGAGTAAGGCAGCTTCTCTTCTTCATTATATTCAAGACTGATTTCAGGTATGACTTTTATCCCGGTTGTGGATATGGCATACTCTATTTTCTGACCTGCGAGCCACGCTCCTCCAGCAAGATTGGCGGTGAGAGTGCGGTCTGTACCGGTCAGTTCATCAGTAAATTCAAATACAAGCTGAGCGCCCTCCGGCAGAGTCTGCGGCACCATGAAAAATGTCAGCCCACCGTCGACAAGATAGTCTCCGGGCTTGGCATAGTGATTGGTATCGCCTTTGTCAGGATTGGGGCTGACCGGCTTGCCATCGGGATTGGCTTCGTCGACGAAACTTACGGAAAATGAAGTCGTATCGCCATTACAGGTCCATTCCACAGACCTTTGCCCGCTTTCACCGCCGAGATCTGAGGCGCATATGCCGCTTCCATAGACTCCCAATAAAGAGATTTTCCTGATTTTTCCCGCAAGCATGGCGCCCCCGGTTTTTACAGTGACTGCCGTCAGCGCATGACCGAAACGGAGGGGGACATTGCCGTCCGTAAGGCCTTCGGCAGAGCCGGGGCAGTCAGCCACCGCAGTCAGAAGGTCTATCTGCTTCCTGACATCAGGATTCACCTTAAACTCTATTTTAGGCACGCCAAGGTGGTCTGCATCCGAAGGACAGTGAACAACCCCCGAGCCCTCCTCGGAACTATGTGGCGCATAGGCGAAGAAACGCAGGCGTCCTGACATAGTCCACAGGAATTTATCACCCGAAGCCGGCTTCCAATTGTCGCCTACAGGAGCCATCTTGACGTTGTGGCAGAAATTTGTGGTCCATCCTCCGCCATTTTCAGGCCATGAATCAGTATAGCATATTGCCGAAAGTCCGAATGATGGATAAAAATCGCCGTCAGAGACGATGGATGTCCCACGGCTCTGACGAGGCGATATGTCAATTGCCCTGACAGAGTCAGGGAGCGTAGTCGTAGATGTGATGAGATAGAGAGGTTTTTCACAATCATGAGAATCCATTTTACTGATTTTCACATCGGGCACTGACTCAGAAACGCCACCACGGCTTTCACGCCATGATTCCGTCAGCGAGACACTGAAACCCACGGTATCCCCCGGCCTGGCAGAGAAACCGTCGAATGTGTCGTCAGTGCAGGCAACAGCCGCGGACAGAGTGGCACACACTGTCAGTGCGCGCCACATACTGCCACAGTCATATAATGAAAAATGCTTGACTCTCATGATTGAAAGATTCTTTTAGTGCATAGGCAGATCGGAAGGTGCCTCAGTCCAGTCCTCTATGGTAACCGAGAACGACAATGGATTGTCGAGCACATTCTCTCCGGGTTCCTTACCGTCGGGACGGGGCACGATTGTCACACCATCACCACCGGGGAAGGTCTCGCCGTCAGGCAATTCGGGAGGATACTGACCGCCACCGCTTGTTGAGCCGCAGAACTCGATATTGTAGATATATTTCTTGCCGGGCTCCCAGTTGATGTCGACAGGCACGCAGCAGTAGCCATATTCTCCATACTTGAAGTTACCTTCCTTATTGACGGGGAAGAGCTGATGCCAGTGGATATTGGGGTTGGTCTCATCCTTCATGGCGTTATCGAAATCCTCAAGGAGTTCACCTTTATGCTCGGATATGATACGGCAGAGGAAGAGAATGTAGGCCGAACCGCCGTTTTCTCTTGACGTGAAATTGTAGGCTCCTAACTGCTGTGGAAGAAGCATGAAGCTGTAGTTATCGGTTATAAGGTTTTCATTATTTGTTCCGGTAACCGACGGAAGCATATGGGCCCTGACTTTTTCAGGCTCGGTCTGGTCGATAGGGAATTCCCTGCCATAGGACACTACATCCGAAGAAGAGGGTATATCCCATTTCACAGCCCCGTCAGGACTGAAGTACATAGTGCCCTGTGAGTTTATATTCATCAGCCATACGCCTTTCACATATACTCTCTGCACTGATTTAGCACCGGTACGGGCCTTTATCTCAATCTGGGAGAAAGCATGCTTGAATGTCAAGGGCACTGCGCCTCCGTCAGGACGTTCAGATTTGACAAACGCAGCGACAAGGTCTTTCTGATTCTTTCCGGCATCGGTGAGAGACTCCGCTATGGTCACGCCACTGATGTTTTTATCAGTAGGATTGAACTGAATGGGACTTTTATCGCCACTCTGAGCATCGCTTAATCCGGCTGCGCCAAAAGCCCAGAAAGAAACTGTCTGAACTCCTTTGGGCCAATAGTAATTAGTTCCCAACTTATAAATCCCGGAACCTTTCTCAGTCTGAGTAGCACATTCGTTTTCAATGAAGTAGGTTGAAGAACCCTCAGCCTGAGCATAAACATAGAACTCTTTGAGAGATGAAAGATCGCTCACGGTGGCACGGCTCACTTTAGAGTTGAAGCTGATCTCCGAACCTGTGTTTATCTGTTCAACCTCATCATTTGAGCATGACGCGAGCGTCAGCGACGCCGTCGCAGCGACAGCGGCTAAAGAGAATAACTTAAATCGACAATAATTCATCGGAATTAAATTTTTAGTTATATTAATAATTAATTGTTAATCTAATGCATATCTATGTTCACTTCCTCGCCGTCCTCCCAGTCCGAGATGGAGGGAGCCATGTCAGTGCCTGCCGGTTCCGGCAGTTTAAGATGATCGATTTTTATAATTATATTATGTGGGTCGGATGCGGAGTGGACCTGCTCAGTCACGTCAAAATTAAAATAATGCTTATCATAGGTATATATCGTGAGTATATGCTTGCCCTCTCCTGCCGGACAGTGTCCGAACAGCTTGAAGTTGGCCACAAGCCTGTCAGTACCCTCAGGCGTAAGGGCTATCGGCATTGTCACGGGACTACCGAAATCCGTGCCCTTCACAATGTTGTATCGTCCCGACATTCCCGAGAGGGCGGCACTGACCCCGGGCGACTCCTCAAGGTTCTCCACATTGTCAATCTCAATCGAGCAGTCGACCGTGGCCTCAACCGGTCGCAAACTCAAGCGCTGACCCTTGACAAAAGGCTTGATATCGACATATTCACTGAAATCAGTCCAAAACATGTCAGGGCTGCATACCACGGGCTGCTCGTCAGTCCCCGGAGGACGTGGCGCCCCGCTGTCGCGCCCCATGGGCGAAAGGATGTTCTGAGGTATACACTCCACTCCATATTCATCCCATTTCCGCCCGGCCTCATCAAGGGCATCAAGACTTCCGTTATGACAGATTATGCGATATTCTCCCGCCTCAATCCTTATTGAACCTCCATTCCTGTCACCGAACTCATATCGCTGATAGGCGGAACCGTCAAGCCTGAAGACCCGGACGACCATTGACTTCGGGCCGGCTTCCGGCGAAAGGCTCCAGTCAAAATCAAGCGCGACTTCAGCGATATGCTCATGGTCGTAGCACAACTCCTTGTGGTCACAGCCCTGCAAGGCCGACACCACACAAGCCAGTAACGCGAGAAGTAAGAGCCTACCCCTCATCGGCTACCTCCTTTCCCGCCTATCACATAGACAAGCGATATCTCCGCGTTTGTGGGACCAAACCATTTACGGCTGTTGGTACTGTCCCAGACATAACAGCCGTCAGCCGGATGATATTTCTTATATTTACCCCACAGATAACCGACCCCGATAGAAAAATCGATATTGAGACGGTTGCTCAACGACAATGAATAACCATAGGAGAGGCCGGCACCATAGGTCCATTTGTCTCCCATTATACCCTTCCTACCGAAAGAGAAATCATAGGTGAGCATCTGGCAATAGGCTCCGATATGATGGCCTTCAAATAGCCGTCTGCCTCCCAGATAGCGCCTTAACTCCACATCTCCGCCATAAATACGGTAAAATCTATGCCTGGCGTCATTACTCCACCATGCATACATTCCGTTGACTGACAATGAATATTTCTTACAGAAGGAAATCTCCACGCCGAGGTTGGGCACGGCAGCAAGGTCGTAGAGCATGTTGGTCTTCAGGGCAAGCAAACCGGGCTTTCGGAGTCCGGTCTGTTGACCGGACGTCACGGGGGTCTCGGCCGGAGCCTCATCGGCAATCCGCTCCACGACGGTTTCAGTCGAGGCCTCAAGTGCGGGCGACAAAGTCTCAACGCTATCGTCCTCGCTCTTATAACTAACTGAGGGGGGGGTAATTACTGATGTCATGCAGACTATGGTCCGGAAATCGGCATGACGGAGGGCAGGAAAGAAATTTTCCGCCATGTAATTGTAAGGCTTACCTCCGTGGAGCATCCCGAGCCGTCGCTTGCGGCTGTCGACAATCTTTCCTCCCCGAATCACCCAAACGGGCACTGTGCGGATTATCTCCAGGACTTCATCGCGATACGGCATCGCGGACTCCCCGACCATCCGTTCAAGCTTCTCCCAGTCGACCCCTGACGATTCAACTGAAAACAGATTTTCAGGAAGCGGAGTGACGCTCGAAAGATAGCTGACAATATTGCGTGCGCGCTTTTCGGCAAGAATTATATTTTTTGAAGTAAGTCCGTCGGGAGAGGCGAAACCCTGCACCATCACACTGTCTATCGAAAGCCCCGGGTCGGAAGAAAGAGTCCTGAGCCTTTCGCAAAGTCCCTCAAGAGTGCTGCGGTTATCCTTATAGTCAAGGTCAATCACGGAATAGCCCCGCTCGAAATTCACGGTCGTAAAAATTGTGTCGCAGCGCATCTGCTGTGCAACCGCAACCTGAGCCATAACAAATAACAATCCTAACAAACTATATCTGACATTCATGGTCTATGTCCGTTATAGATGTTTACTACCGTGTATGAATTGTGTGATGATTTTTCCTTAAAATTGTGTGCGGGATGTCGTAAGCATAACATTCCCTTTCATTTACGTCGGCAAAATTAATAAAACTTCATTATCGATTATCATTTACAAAACAATCTTTAACAATATTTAACCCAAAAGATATAAAACCACAACTAACTGACCTTTAATCATATGGGAATCGGAGTCAAGAGGATGTTTGAATACGCGCTTGACCTCCGGATTATGAACCATAGTGGCCACGCAGACGTAATATTTTATGAGACTTCGGCCCTCAGTTATAAGCCGGTCAAAAGAGCGTTCAATTATTGTTTATGAGAATAGGATTTTTCGTACCCTGCTATGTCGACATGCTCGCTCCGCAGGCAGCAATCTCGAGCTACGAACTGCTGAAACGTTTCGACCTCGATGTGACCTATATCGAGCGGGCCTCCTGTTGCGGACTGCCCATGACCGACATGGGTTATGAGCGCAAGGCCTGCGCGATAGAGAATAATCTTGTGGAGCAGCTGTTGGGATATGACTATATAGTGATACCCTCAGGGATATGCACTGACCAGATACGCTATCACCTCGACTCCGTGGAGAAGACTCCAGAGGTGAAACGCATACTCGAGACCACCCACGACATCGTCGATTTCCTCCACGACGTACTACAGGTGAAAAGCCTCCCGTGGGCGCGCTTCCCACACCGCGTCGCGCTCCACAACGGCTGTCATTCGCTGCGCTTCCTCCATCAGGCGCGTCCCTCGGAACTGATGATACCCGATTTCTCAAAGACCGAAGCCCTGCTCAGGCTCGTGGAGGGGTGTGAGGTCGGCTATGCCACCCGCCGTGACGAGTGCTGCGGATTCGGAGGCACTTTCGCCATATGGGACGAGAGCTGCGCCGGCCAGCAGGGGCTCGACAAGGTGAGCGACTATGCCCGCAACGGCTTCAGATATGTCACGTCGGCCGATTTCTCATGCCTGCTCCACCAGCAGTGCACGGCGAGGAAATACGGGGTAGATATCCGTACGTTCTACATAGCCGAAATCCTCAACGGCGACGCCGAAAAGGCTATAATAAAGGAAGGAGGCGAAAAATGAGCCAGGTAAACCAAGTGAAATTGGGGGCGGAATTCATTGCCGACACCCCTCACCGCGTCAGCCACGACCGCTGCCTGTGGGAGGCGCGCATGCGCCGCGACCGCACGGCATCCCGGATTCCCGAATGGGAGGAGATGCGCGCCCTCGCCTCGCAGATCAAGCTCCACACACTTTCCCACCTCGACAGCTATCTCAGCCGGTTTGAAGAGAAACTGACGGCCAACGGCATCCATGTCCACTGGGCGGAGGACGCCGAGGCCCACAACCGCATAGTCTACGAGATATTCCGCTCCCACGGGGTCAAGACCGTGACGAAGGGAAAGTCTATGCTCATGGATGAGTGCGGGATGCGCGAATATCTCAGCGAACGCGGCATCGACATCTATGAGGCCGACCTCGGGGAACGCATACAGCAGCTCGACAACCAGAGGCCGTCGCACATAGTAATGCCGGCCATCCACAAGCTCCGTGGCGATGTGGCGCGCCTCTTCGCCGACAAGCTCGGAAGCGATCCGGATATAGACGACCCCCACTATCTCAACTCCGTCATGCGCGAACATATGCGCAAACACTATATTAACGCCGACGCGGGGATGAGCGGAGTCAATTTCGGAGTGGCGGAGACGGGTACGATAGTAGTGGCCACCAACGAGGGCAATGCCGATATCAGCGCCAATGTTCCCCCGCTCTACGTGGCGAGCATGGGCATCGAGAAACTTATACCCCGGCAGAGTGACCTCGCCCTCTTCATCCGCCTGCTCTCGCGCAGTGCCTTAGGGTTCGACATCACGCAATATACCTCACACTACACCCGTCCGCGTCACGGTCAGGAGATGCATCTTGTAATCGTCGACAACGGACGCTCCGCCCGCCTCGGCTCGCAATACTATGAGGTGCTGAAATGCATCCGCTGCGGAGCGTGCATGAACACCTGCCCCGTGTTCCGGCGGACTTCGGGCCTCAGCTACGACGCTCCCTATATGGGCCCCATCGGTATCGTGCTCCAGCCCAGCTACGACCTCCACCGCTATGCCCGGCTCCCCTATTCCTGCACCCACTGCGGCTCGTGTATGAACGTCTGCCCCGTGAAAGTGCCCATACCCCACTACGTGTTCCTCTGGCGCACGGAAATTGTGGAGCGCGGCGAGGATGAGCTGATGCACCGCACCGAAGAGACAGCCATGGCCCTCGCCCTGCGCAATTCAACCAACCTCTCCCATGCCGAACGTCTCGGCCTCTGGGCGTTGCGCAACCTCCCCAAAAGCCTGTTGGAATCGCGCCTCAATCCATGGGCCACGCATCACACTAACCCCGAGCCACCGCAGGAAACCTTCAGACAGTACTACAAGCGGACGACAAAGAAATAAACCAGAGTATCTTATAACAAAAGCTTAAAACCACGCCCTTAATATGACCTCAATACTCTCAGCCGAATCAAACACCGCTGCCCGCGACAGGATATTCTCCCGCATCAGGACAGGACTGCCCCCGGAAACCGCACTTCCCGATGTGCCGCTCTACGAGGTAGGGGGCGACAAAGTGGCCAATTTCATTGCCAAGCTCGAAAGTTTCGACGGCAAGGCCGTCATGGTAAAATCGCGGGAAGCCGCTCTCAGATGGCTCGACGACAATATAGCACGCGAAGGGAAATGCGTCTACTCCGCCGTGGCCGGTTTCGAAGGCAATTTCGAGGTCACGGATGCGACTGACCCTCACTCGGCCAACGCAGTCGACATCTGTGTGGGCGAAGGAATATTAGGCGTAGGAGAGACCGGCTCGGTATGGGTCACGGAAGAATCTCTCGGACTGACCGCCTGCGCCCTCTTCTCGACCGACCTCTACCTCCTGCTCGACTCCTCGGCAATATGCAGCGGCATACACCAGGCTTATGAGATGATTGACCTCACGGCTATCCGCTACGGATCCTTCTTCACCGGCCCCTCGGCCACAGCCGACATCGAAGCCGTCCACATCACCGGCGCCCAAGGCGAAATCTCCCTGACAGTCATACTCTATTAACACATTTCGGCGATGTGGACATTTGGGGTGATGAAACTCTTGTAATAGATTGTTTTTCATATCTTTGTGAAGATTATCATTGATATGGTTAAAAAAATGCTTTTTCTGCGGGTCTCGGAATGT
>JAETNO010000097.1 GCA_021768245.1 Bacteroidaceae bacterium
CACGGCTCTTTCATTTAAACTAAAATAAAGAGCACATCCTCCCTTACCCGCTTCAGTCCGGAGCGGGTAATTTTTCTATGTCTGTATGTCAAAAAGTTATCCTGTTATCAAAATCTTGTTTTTTTCAGTTTTGGCTTAAAAATCGCATCAGCCTGGTAAAGCTCATAGAGACATGTCTCATCAGTTCGGCCATGCCTTTATTTTTGTCCGATCGTTTTTTGCGGAGTCCTTTCCATATTGAGAACACCGAGTAGACTATTCTTTGTATGGTGTCGAGGTTTCGGGCGGCTCTTGTCGACTTGCGTTTTATATTGTCCTGCTGAAGATTGTAGTCCAGGCCCCAGTGCATGCTTTCTATCGACCAGTGGTTGCGCACAACGGTGCCGGGCTTAGGTGTGTCTGTCGGCATGCTGCTGACGTACAAACGTTTTTCCGAGGTGTGTATCCCTGTTGACTTTTTGACTGTGGATGACTCATACTCAATGATGGTCATGTTTCCGCCCCATTTCTCTTTGTCGGCGATGATGTCCAGTCCGTCATATATGCGGTAGGTTCTCGTCTCTATTCTGCCGTGTGCCAGTTCGGGGCCTTCGGTGTAGGAATATACCGGTGTGTGCGCCACAAGCCTGTCCTCAATGCCGTATCGCAATGACGGTTGGTTGGCTTTGAGTTCTATCAGAAAGTCACCCCCTTTCTTTCTGATTTTATCGATTATATCCCTCTGCATGGACATGGCGTCGGCTGTCACTATCTTTCCGGCTATGTCGAGTTTGTCGATAAGCCGCGGAACTGCCTTTATCTCATTGCTTTTCGCCTGGCAGGCCTCTGTAGCCAGAATTATGCCGGTGTTGAACGAGTAGCGCCCGTTCTCCAGGACTGTGCCACGCTCGGCCTTGCCGTCTATGCATATTATTTCCTTGCCACACCCTTTTTTGAGCAGCTCTTTGTGAAATGCCCCGGCAAAATCCTGCATCCTGTCGGCCATCGCATGATCGTTAATGCCGGTTTCAGCACGGCACAGTGTTGATTCTGACGGCACGCCGTTCCTGAGAATGCCCAGCCTGTGGAATTTATTGAGATGGAGACGTCCGAATTCAATTATATCGGCACGCCCGACACATCCACACTCTCTGGCTAATATCATCAGTATGATGATGTCGGCGAGCCGATGTTGTATATTGCCCTTGTCGGACCTGCGGAAATCGGGGACTGAACGGGCGAAATTCATCAATCTGTTCAGGATACTGCCGTTGAA
>JAETNO010000023.1 GCA_021768245.1 Bacteroidaceae bacterium
GACCCGATGGCGGCCTACAATCCCAACGATATCGAGAGCGTAACCGTCCTCAAGGACGCCGCCGCTACCGCCATCTATGGTTCACGTGCCGCCAACGGTGTGATTGTCGTAACCACCAAGAAGGGAGGTGAAGGCAAATTCAACCTCAACGTCGACATCAAGCAGGGTCTTACAAAAGTTGCCAACAACAACATGAAGTTTGCCAATGCGGCTAACACCATGGATATCTTTGCCAAAGGTTATGCAGCCCGTACAGGCAACACCTACGATGCTTGCTATGACTTCTTTACAAACTATTTTGGCTGGGACGGCGTAACCAATACTGACTGGATTGACGCTGTGACCCGCACAGGCTACTATCAAGACTACAACATCAGTTTCAACGGCACTTCCGGCAATACCAACTACTATGCTTCTGTGGGTTACATCGATACTGAGGGTATCGTAATCAATTCAGGCAACACCCGCTACTCAGGCCGTGTCAACGTCGATACCAAATATAAATACTTCTCTGCCGGTGTCAACGCATCGCTCTCCTGGTCTAAAAATAGCAACTTCTCGCAATCCACAAGCGGTTCGATGTCAAGCCCTATCACGGGTGCTATGTCTTCGATGCTTCCTATGGATCCCATATATAATGAAGACGGATCCTTCTACGGTGTAAGCAACTACAACCCTCTCGCTGTCAACGATGAAAAACTCGGAGACCTCAACGAAGTGACCAACCAGACCATCAATGCCAATCCCTGGCTGCGTGTAGACCTTCCTTTCGGCATCTGGGCTAAGACTAATTTCGGTGTCAACCTCGTTGACCAAACTGAATACAACTACTGGAGCGCCGTATACAATGCTCAGGGTATGGACTACAACGGCCTCGGTCAGGAATACAAAACCCGCACAAGTATCCTCACCTGGACCAACACTCTCGGCTGGAACAAGACTTTCGATGAAAAGCATGACATCGACATCCTCCTCGGTCAGGAAATGCAGCGTTACGATTTCCACGAAAACTATATGTCACGCACCGACTTTCCCTTCGCGGCTGAAGGTATGCGCGATATGACTACAGCCGGTTCCGACAATGGTAATGCCTATTACCGCTCCGAATCCCGTCTTGCTTCTTATTTCGCAGATGCCCACTATGCTTATGACGACCGCTACTATCTCTCGGCTTCCGTTCGCCGCGACGGTTCTTCCGTGTTCGGCGCAGATAACCGCTGGGGTACATTCTGGTCAGTTGGCGGTAAATGGCGTGCATCTCAAGAAAGCTTCCTCAAAGACCAGACCTGGTTGAGCAATCTCGCTGTCCGCATATCCTACGGTACTGTAGGTAACCAGTCTCTCCCCTCTCTCTATGCAGCACGCGGTTACTACGCTGCAGGCTACAACTATGCCCAAACTCCCGGTATGAATCCTGTTCAGATTGCAAACCCCGAACTTACATGGGAAACTTCGAAGAAATTTGATGTAGGCTTCGACCTCTCGCTCTTTAACCGTGTCAACCTCACGTTTGACTACTATAACGACGTCACCTCCGATGCCCTCTACTCTGTTCCCCTGTCAATGACTACCGGTATCACTTCCCAATACAAGAATATCGGTAAGATTCGCAACCGTGGTATCGAACTTGGCATCAATGGCACTGTCTTTACCAACCGCGACCTCACCGTTAACCTTTTCGCCAACATGACATGGAACCAGAACCGAGTGCTGAAACTCGCCGATGGCTCTATCGAAGGCGCATATTCAATTATTGAGGAAGGCCACCCCTACCGTCAGTTCTATATGCCGGAATACGCAGGTGTAGATCCCGAAACCGGAAAGGCCCTTTACTATCGATATGCGCCTAACCACAATGCTCTCAACCCAGACGAAGAGCCCGTTGACGTAAACGAACTTACTGACGTCTATGCAAAGGCCGAAAAACGCTATGTAGGTGCTGCCGAACCTAAAGTCTATGGAGCATTCGGCTTCAACGCCAACGGCTATGGCTTCGACATCTCCATGCAGTTCAACTACCGTCTCGGTGGCAAGGTCTACGACACCGGTCACGCGTTCACCGGTTGGGGTATGAGCCTCATGACTCCTCTTCAGACTGTTGTGGAGAATTCTTGGACACCTGAGAATCCCAATGCAAAATATCCTCAGTATATCTACGGTGACCCGTACAAGACCTCAAGCGGTAACTACTCCTCACGCTGGTTGATGAGCGGCAACTACCTCCGTCTCAGCAATATCACTTTCGGCTACACAGTTCCCAAAAAGCTCACTCAGAAAGCTCTTCTCCAGAAGGTTCGTATTTACACTTCATTCGACAATGTCCACACCTGGACCGCTTCCGATTTCGTCGGATATAACCCCGAGACCTATTCAAGTGGTGTGATTGCCTGGCAGTATCCCGCAGTGTTCACATTTACCGGCGGTATCCAGCTGACATTCTAAGTCCAACCCAAAACCAAATAACTCACAAAGTATAATATGAAAAAGCTATATATCAAAGCCCTTGCCGCTCTGCTTCTCGGTGGTTCAGCCGTGAGCTGCGGTGACGACTTCCTCGATGCCAAGATATATGATGGTGTCGACATGGATACAGCCTTGAATTCAGTAGATAATATCGGCTATGCAGTCAATGGTTGCTACGACCGTCTCTACCGCTATTACTTCGCTGGTAACTATGCCACTTCTTTCGGTGACATTGCGTCTGACCTTGCCTATTGGAATACCGAGACCAACCATTTCACAGACATCTTCCAGTTCCAGCCCGATCCCAGCAGCAACTATCTTTATTATATCTGGAACTATGGTTATAAGGTCTGCGATAACAGTGCCCGCGTAATCAAGGCCGGTAATGAGATGATGGCTACTGTCAGCGAAGACGAAAAGCCCTATCTTGAAATGTATCTCGCCGAGGCACACGCTTTACGTGCTTACGGTCACTTCGTGCTCGTCAATGTATTTGCCCATCAGGTGAAAGTCAACGGTCAGGATTTCTCCAACACTCCCGGTGTTGTTGTAATTAATGAACCAAAGGTTGCCTCTGAAAAGGTAAGCCGATCTACTGTAGGCGAGACCTATACATCCATTCTCACCGATCTTAATGAAGCAATCCGCCTCTTTCAGTCATGTGGCATGGATAAAGGTGCCAAAACATATTTCAACGAAGCTTCAGCATGGGGGCTTCTCTCACGTGTGAAGCTTTATCTTGAAGATTTTGATGGATCTATCACTGCAGCCGACAAAGCGATTGCTCTTTCAGGCATCACTTCCCTTGTCTACGACAATTCAGCTTATAAGGCTCTTTACAATGGTGGTGGCAGCAACAATGAGAGTCTCTTTTACCTTGCTATCACCTCAACTGAAAACTGGAGTGCAAATTCCTGCGGCACTCTGTGGTCAAGCTACAGCTACAGTCCTTCTCCCTATCTCCAAAGCATAATGGCAGCAAATGACTGTCGTCGTGCAGTGTGGACATGGGATAAAGAAAGTACTCCTACAACTCCTGTCTTTGGCAGTGGTAAGTTTGGGGCTTTCGCTTCGGGCAACTCCGCTTACGGAACCAACTACCTAATCAATGCTCCTGAAATGTTCCTCAACAAGGCTGAAGCTAACCTCCGTAAATCGACTCCGGATGAGAATGCTGCAAAGGATGCTCTTCTTGTAGTAGCAAAGCGTAACCCTGCTATCACTTCTGTTTCCGATTTTCCTGCTGACCTCATGAGTTTCATCCGCGAAGAGCGCGCACGAGAACTTTTCCAGGAAGGTCACCGTCTCTATGATCTCCGTCGTTGGGACGTTATGGCCAACCTCTATGCTACAGGTGCTCCCGATATCAAATGGTTCTTCACAAATGTTAAAGTTTCTGACTGCGTTTATCCTATCCCCGTTGACGAGATTAATGCCAAGATGGGTGTGACACAGAACGAGAATTGGTTCGAGACTTTCCCTAACCTCTAATAGAGTCACTACACTTTCAATATCATGACAGGCTTTCCTCTTTCGGAATGCCTGTCATTGTTATATCCGTCCGGAATCACAGATGTGAATCTGGTTCATAATCCTCTTTAGTCTGCAATCGGCTGTAATTTTTGATGAATTCGGGATTTTTATTAATTTTAGCCATTTTTCATCAAAAAAATGCTTATGACATTCAAGATTTACGTCGGAAAAAGGATTAATTCACGTGGCCGGGTTGAACTGTCGTTGCGCTTTCGGGCCGGAAGAGTAGACCAACGGGCCGCAACCAACATATGGGTTGAGTATCAGCCGGATACAGACATATCAGCTGTTGTCAACAGCATAGAGACAAACGAGAATGTCAAACGGTTGATGGCATATATAGAGGATAGCTATTGCCTCGTAAGGCGTAGAAAGATTGAGGCGGGATGGCTTGCAGACACAATAGAACGCTTTCATCTCGAACAACTTCCGCTTATTGAAGAGGAAAGGCGCGAAGTGCTCCATATCATAGATGATTTTATGCAGATAACAGGTTCCTCAAACGATGTCTACGACAGCCGTTCCGAAGCCTACATGATGGTCAGGAGGTCGGTGGCAAGATTTGAAGCATTGAAAAGGGTCAGGATGCCACGTTTCAGGCTGACGGCCGCGCGACTCGACGATTCCTGCCTGAAGGAAATCGAACGCTTCATGCTCAGGGAACACATCCATGTGAGGAGACATCCGCAGATAGCCCGGGGGTCCGGACTTTCGGGACGGACAAGGGCTAAGGGGCAGAATACTGTCAACGACCGCATGAAACTGCTCAAAGCGGTGATGAACTGGGCGGTAAAAACCCACAGGATTCCAAAGAATCCGTTCGACACCTTTGCAAGAGGACAGAATGTCTACGGGACGCCGGTCTATCTCACAATTGAGGAGCGTCACCGGATTGAAAAATTTGACTTGTCGCGTTGGCCCCGGCTCGAGGTGCAACGCGACATTTTTGTATTTCAATGTTGCGTGGGTTGCCGTGTGAGCGACCTCGTAAGGCTGACGAGAAGCAATATAGTAGACGGTGAGCTGAACTATGTGGCCCGCAAGACCCGTGAGGGTCGGCCTGTGACAATTAAAGTACCCCTCAACATCACCGCCAGGCGAATACTGCAACGCTATTCCGACAGTTCCCGCGAGTCGCTTTTCCCCGAAATTTATTCGCGGGTGGGTTACAATTCGGTTATTAAACAGATTTTGAAACTTGCTGGCATAGACCGAAAAGTAGTGGTGGTCAATCCTCTGACACGTGAGGCGGAGTGTCGCCGCATCTACGAGGTGGCGAGCAGCCACATGGCGCGGCGTACCTTCATCGGCAATATCTATAAGAAATTCAAGGACCAGGGACTTGTCAGTGAGTTGAGCGGACACTCTCCTGGAAGTCACGCCTTTACACGATATCGGGAAATCGATGTCGAGATGAAGCGAGAGATGGTGTCGGCGATAGAATGATATGGCGCAATGATAGCTTATTGCTGATTCCTCATGAATGGACGCAGTAGCTCATTTAACTGTCCATGCTCGACGAGGAAGCCGTCGTGACCGAAAGGCGACTGAATCTCGCCGTAGACCGCTCCCGGAATTTTAGCGCAGAGCTGACGCATCTCGCTCGGAGGGAACACGATGTCCGTTTCAAGGCCAATCACTATCGTACGGGCTTTTATGCGCTTGAGCGCGTTTTCGAGGCCTCCGCGTCCACGCCCCACGTCATGGGTGTCGAACGCGTTGAGAATTGCATAATAGGAATATGCATCGAAGCGCCGGCATAGCTTTTCACCCTGATATTGCTGATAGCTGCACGCGCGGTGCACTTCGGGAAGCTCCTCTGTGTCTTTTTGGGTCAGATTATAGCCATAATAGCCGCGATAGCTCAGGAGTCCGATTGCACGGGCGGCGGCGAGGCCTTTCCGGCCTGCCGAAGGGACGGGATTCCCGAAGGTGGCGTCGGCTTCGATACACATGCGCTGTGTCTCGTCGATTGCGATAGTCCATGGAGTGGCTATTGCGTCAGTAGCCATCAATGCGAGTTTCTTGAAACGTTCCGGTTCCATCACAGCCCATTCTATGGCCTGAAAACCACCGACAGAACATCCTACGAGTGTATCTATTTCTTCTATTCCGAGTGCATCGGCGAGCACTCGGTGGGCGTTGACGATATCGCGGATGGTATAGGCCGGAAAGTCCTTGAAATATGGCTTTCCTGTCGCTGGATTGACATGGAGAGGAGCCGTGGTGCCATAGGGTGACCCGAGAATGTTGGCACAGATTATGAAGTTGTCGGCCGGGTCAAGAAACTTGCCCTCCTCCACTGTGTGAGGCCACCAGTCCTTGACATCGCTGTTTGCTGTCAGAGCATGGCACACCCACACGACATTGCTTTTGTCAGCGTTAAGGGTTCCATATGTGTGGTAGGCGATGGCCAGTTCAGGCAGTTCGCCGCCAAGTTCAAGGGCGAAGGGCCCGTCGTGGTGATAAAAATTGGTCATTTCAAGGCTTGTTCAATTGCGCACCGCAAAGTTACGAAAAAAGCAGAAATAGCCCAAATAACATTAAGGAGGGTATATAAATTCAGGAATGACATAAATGACAGATTTTATTTCACTTGATTCGATGCTAAATTTCATCTGTCATTTATGTCATTCCTGAATTTATGTATTCCCTTGGATTTAAAAACTTACATTGAATTTATGAAGCATTTCTATCGGGTGGTATGATTCCTTGGCATGTCGCAGCCCCGGGTCACCGACATCTTCTTCCCGGTTGATATAAATGACTTCGGGATGGGATTCGGTAATCAATTCGGCAAACAGTTTATTGACAGTCTCACCCGCACCCGCTATCTCGTGGTTCATCTTCTCGATATGGACATAGAGCGTGTCGCCTTTGATTTCTCCGAGGGTAAACGCAACTATGCCATGGTCTGGTGTTGAGAGCACGGCGCCTTCGAATCCATATAGCCACGGATTGTCAAGCACACAGGAGACTTGCTCGCGCTCCACATCGGCGAGGGCCGGTTTTGAAAGCGGAAGATGAGTCGCGTGAAAAAATTGTCTGACAGCAGGGAGCGATTCGGCTGTGAGCGCTTCAAAACTGTAGCCCGGATTGTCGGCCATGAAGCGGTTGACATGGTTGCGTTTCTTGCTGAGTTTTTTACCTGAAAGGGTAGCGAGTGCGCGGGCATCGTAGAGATAGTCGCTCCAGTCTTCGAGAGCCTCCACCTTTTTTGCTCCGAGAGCCCGCAACGGGGCTATATAAGGTTCGGGAACCGCAGAAAATATAAGTTCGCAGTCGTTGAGACGGCAGTAGTCTTTCAGGATTGCCACGGAATCTTCGAGGCGCATTTTCCCTACGGGAACCGAGAAAGCCGGACGGCTGACATCGTCCTCAGTCACACCCTTTATGAAGAGCGTGTCATCGTATATGCAATAGGAATAGTCGAAATAGTCAATCCACATGAACGTGCCGCCTATGGTGAAGTCGCATGTGCGGCATAAAGTGTCTTTCAGCAGTGGTCTGAGCGACGGAATTCCGTCGGTGGTCAGTGGTAAGAATTGAAGGGCCTTGCCCTTTGCCGGACGCCGGATTGTGGCGACCGCATACCCTCCGCTTTGTCGGGGCGTTATCATAATCGAAATAGTTTATGCGTTTTTCAATTATGATAACGCCCGACAGTAGAGGCAAGTTCAAATTTTATTGCATGCCGGAGGTGGCTACCTCACGGTTAATCTTGGATACGAGGCCCTGAAGCACCTTACCCGGACCGAGTTCGATGAATTCATCGGCACCGTCGGCAATCATGTTCTGTACGCTCTGGGTCCAGCGGACAGGAGCGGTCAGCTGAGCCACGAGGTTGGCCTTGATTTCCGCAGGGTCGGTGTGGGGTTTTGCGTCGACATTCTGATAGACGGGAACAATCGGAGTGTGGAACTCTGTATTTTCGATTGCCTCTGCGAGTTCGGCGCGGGCGGGCTCCATGCAGGGAGAGTGGAAAGCGCCACCGACTTTGAGCTTCATCGCGCGCTTCGCACCGGCAGCCTTGAGCAACTCACAGGCAGCATCGATAGCCTCTTCCTCGCCGGAAATCACAATCTGTCCGGGGCAGTTATAGTTGGCGCAGACAACGACTCCGGGCACTGACTCGCAGATTTCCTCTACCTTTTCATCGGGAAGGGCTATTACGGCGGCCATTGTCGAGGGTTTCAGCTCGCATGCTTTCTGCATAGCCTGCGCACGGGCCGAAACAAGGCGCACGCCATCCTCGAAGCTGAGGGCACCGGCGGCTACAAGCGCGGAAAACTCTCCGAGAGAGTGGCCTGCGACCATCGAGGGCTTGAAATCGTCGCCGAGAGTCTTTGCGAGAATCACGGAGTGGAGGAAGATTGCGGGCTGAGTCACCTTGGTCTGACGGAGGTCTTCGTCAGTGCCTTCAAACATGAGGTCGGTGATGCGGAACCCGAGGATTTCGTTGGCTTTTTCAAACATTTCTTTGGCAGTGGCGTCGTTGTCGTAGAGGTCTTTGCCCATACCTACGAATTGAGCGCCCTGACCGGGAAAAACGTATGCTTTCATTTCGTTCAATAATATATTGATTGGTTAATATCCTGCTCATACCGTCACTGCGGTCTAAACCATTGGCGACACGCTGCATGCGCCGGGCTTTAACACAGCTACGTAATAGCTAAACGGCTGCAAAGTTACTGATTTCCGTGCAGTTTTTAAGGTTCAAAAACTATTTTTAACATGAAAGGGATTCTGCGGGAATCCATTTTCACAATGGCTCACTGAAAAATTTCTTAAATTTGCATTTTGAATTATAACACAGGCAACTCTTATGATACCTTGCATTTTTAATCTCGGGACGGGCGAAGTCATAGTCATTCTCGTTGTGATACTCATCCTGTTCGGTGCAAAACGCATCCCTGAATTGGCACGCAGCCTCGGAAAGGGCATCAATTCCTTCAAACAGGGCATGAACGACGCCGTCAATGAAGTCAACGACGCTGACAGGAAGCAATGAATGAAATGGGATTCTGGGACCATGCCGAAGCCCTGCGCGGAGTCTTGCTCCGTGTCGCGGGACTGCTGGCTGTGCTCTCATGCGTGCTTTTCGCGGCAATGCCCCATATTTTCGACGACATAATCCTTGCTCCTTGCCACAGCGATTTCATCCTCTACCGTTGGCTTGACTCTCTGTCGGGAGCTTTACCGCTACCAGAGTCTGCAAGCGGGAATTTTGAGGTGGAACTTATCAACATCCGTCTTGCATCGCAATTCTTCATCCATGTCTCTACATCACTCTGGCTTGCCCTCGTGCTGGGGTTCCCGCTCTGTGTCTATATGCTGTGGGGATTCGTGGCTCCGGGACTGTATGAGGAAGAGAAACGCGGAGTGAGATGGGCTTTCCTCGCCGGCAACCTGATGTTTTATCTCGGGGTGGCTGTAGGCTATTTCCTCGTTTTCCCGCTCACGCTCCGCTTCCTTGCGGGATACCAGCTGAGTGCGATGATTCCAAATCAGATATCCCTTGACTCCTATATGGACAATTTTCTGATGCTGATTCTCGTTATGGGAATCGTATTTGAACTGCCACTCGTGGCGTGGCTCATAGGAAAGACAGGCTTGCTCACGCGCGCGCTTTTCAACCGCTACCGCCGTCACGCCGTAGTGGCTCTGCTGATTGCCGCTGCAGTCATTACCCCTACCGGCGACCCGTTTACGCTGATGGTGGTGTTCCTGCCTCTCTATCTTCTGTGGGAACTTTCGGCTTTCACGGTTCCTGAGGCCAAGGAGGACGAGGAATTCGCACGGCAAACATAAATAACATCTGAACATCTATATTAAATTACGCAATATGAAAATAGGCATAATAGTGGCCATGCAGAAGGAGCTGGCCCTCATACTTCCACTTCTGACTGCTCCTGTGGAAGAAAATAGCGGATTGGTTACCTACCATAGCGGTCATATTAGCAATAACGAAGTCGCAGTCATGCAGTGTGGCATCGGGAAAGTCAACGCCGCCATCGGCGCAGTGAGCCTCATCGACGCTTTTAAGCCCGACGTAGTGATAAATACCGGTGTTGCCGCTGGAGCCGGCGACGATGTCGCGGTGATGGATATAGTTGTGGCCGACCGTCTTGTGCATCACGATTTCTGGTGCATAGGCGAGGAATGGGGGCGTGTCCCCGGCTGTCCGCTCTTCTTTCCTGCACAGATGCCCGTACTTCCCGAAAAAGCCGGGGTGAAAAAAGGGCTGATTGCCACCGGCGAACTTTTCATCAGCAATAAGGACGAGGTTGATGCAATCCGGAGCCATTTCCCCGACGTGATGGCCATCGACATGGAATCGACCGCTATCGCCCAGGCTTGCTATCTTAGAAAAGTCCCTTTCATCTGTCTGCGCGTAATCAGCGACTCCCCCTGGTGTTCGCATGACAATTCAAGCCAGTATGAAGACTTCTGGACAGCCGCGCCTCAAAAATCGTTCGCTACTGTCAAGGAAATCCTGGAATCATTATGATTATGTCCCAAAATCAGGAAATCTAATGGAAAAGATACCGTCGTTTACAATCGACCATGAGCGTCTGCTCAGAGGCATCTACGTGTCGCGCCGCGACGTCACGCCTTCAGGCGATGTCATTACCACATTCGACATTCGCATGACAGAACCGAACCGTGAACCCGCCCTCTCGCCTCAGGCCCTTCATGCGATGGAGCATCTTGCCGCCACATATCTGCGCAACCGTCCAGACTGGAGTTCACGCGTGGTCTACTGGGGGCCTATGGGATGTTGCACGGGCAACTATCTCGTTATACAGGGCAAGTTGGAGCCATCTGACATTCTGTCACTGATGGTCGACACCATGGAATTCGTGGCCGGTTTCTCAGGAGAGGTTCCGGGGGCCACTCCCCGCGATTGCGGCAACTATTCCTTTATGGACCTTGAAGCCGCCCGCAAGGCCGCCCGTCGCTATATCGATGAAGTCCTGATTGATATCAAGGCTGAAAACATGAAATATCCCGGATAAGGGTAAATGAAAGATATCAGAGGCATAAAAGGGAAATACTATATCGCACGTCTCATCGAGGAGGGTGAGCATGAGCATCAGGACTTCAAGTTTGCCATCTCCGATGCCCGCAAGATTGCCCGCAGCATATCCGCCTTCGCCAACAACGACGGTGGACGCCTGCTCGTAGGCGTGAAGGACAACGGTGTGATTGCCGGCATACGCAACGAGGAGGATATCTATGTCGTAGAGCAGGCTGCGGGGATGTATTGCAGTCCGCCACAGGAAATCCATGTCACGGCTTTCCGTACGGATGGCGACAAGACTGTGCTCCGAATCGAGATTGACCGTGCCGCCTCGCGTCCTGTGATGGTCATTGAGGCAGACGGGACACGGCATGCCTTCTACAGAGTCAGGGATGAAAACATACTGGCCCCTCAGTTGATGCTCAGGGCATGGAGGGAAGCCTCATCTGAAAAGGAGGGCACACTGATTGCCCTTACCGACGCAGGACGCAGTCTGATGGCCATGATTTCAGAACGTGCGGTTTCTGTAGAAGAATTCATGCTTGCAGCCAAAGTGTCGCGCTCCCATGCGGAGGATACCGTGGTTCGCCTCCACTCCATGGGGCTCCTCGACTTCGTCTACGACGGCCACGTCTTCTTGCTGACAGCGAAATAACCGAGGCTTAAAACATAGCACTGGAATAATAATACAGACAAAACAGGCGTCCCGTCAGTATTCGGGACGCCTGTCATGTTAATCAATTATGCTTATAGCATTTTTCTATATCTGGCTGATTAGATGCCGGAAATCGGAGTATAGATGTCAGCTACGTTAGGATTGTTCCAACCCTGAATGGCCTTGTTGTTATTGCCTTCCGAACGGATGATAATCATGTTCATCCATGCAGGACGTCCATTGGTGTTGTAACGCACTTGACCATCCCAGTTTGTTCCTTCATATGCACGTGTGACTGAATAGTTGAGACGCTTGATGTCAAACAATGCCAGACCTTCACCCCAGAACTCGATTCGCTTCTGGAACACGATTTCTTCAACCATCTCATCTTTCGAGGCGGCAGTAGTGGTATACTGCGGGTCACGGTTGTCTTTCATCCACTGTACGAAATCAGAAATTGTGCTGGAAACATGAGCCTCTGCTTCGAACTTAGTGAAGTACATCTCCTCAATACGCATTAGGGGAACAGCAACGGAAGAACCTGCGGTAAAGTCCGCATAATTACCTTCACCGGGACGGAATTTAACCCCGACATATGTATTGCGCGCATTGGACCTAACATCCGGGTTGCAATAACTAACTTTATCCGCGAGCGGACTCCCGGCAGGAGCAGACCATGAAAGTTTACGGAAGTCTGTATCGGAAAGACGCTCATACATGCTCTTGTCAATCGAGCAGGTCGCACCTGCACCGGCATAGCCATAGTCGGCCTCAGCACTCAACATAGATGTCCAGTTACAGATACCTGTCTGCACTGCATCGTTTTCTTTTGCGAAAGTCATACCCCACATCCAGGCTCTGTTGGAAAGGGTATTGAATCCGCTTACCGGGTCTGTCCATGTGGCCTCGTTCATCGGCGAGCAGGAAGATGCACCAATAGCCTTGTCTGCATATTCAGCTGCCTTCGGATAGTTTTCAACCCACATATAAAGACGTGCCATAAGACCATAGACACAGGCAAGGTCAGGAAGGGTCTTGTCGCCTACATAGGGGGAGGCGGCTATGTTCTGCTCAGCATATTCAAGGTCATTCTTTATGAACTCGAACATATCCTCACGTTTGGCACGGGGATTGTTGCGGGCATCCTCCTCGGTCGTTTCTTCCGTCACGATGGGTACTGTGAGATTCAATACATCGTTGCCTTCGTTTGTGATGCTTGATGTTTTGTCGTTAGGAAGGAATTCATACCAACGGGCAAGGTCGAGATAGAGCATCGCACGATAGGCCACGGCTACAGCGCGACATGCACGGGCAACCTCGTTGTCAGATTCGGGGTCATAGCTGCGTGCAGCTATGTTCGTAGAAAGAATCTGTTTGTAGTAATAGTTCCATATCAGCTGTGTAAGAGCGAGGTTATCCGTCACATAGCACTCTGTCCACAAAGCATATCTGTTCAATCCGATATACGGTTTGCACATATCTCCGGTCATACAGTCACGTACATGCATGAATGATGAATATCCGAAGTCGACATGAGAAGTTGAACCTGGATAATAACCGCTGGTATCGAAATTAGGCATATAGCCCGGCATGGCGTATATGGCAGCTGAACCGGCAGATACCGAAGAGTCAAGTTGATCCTGACTGACGGAGCTTGTAGGCTCGACCTCGTCGATACAACCGGTCACTATCAGTCCGGCTGAAGCGATGGCGATTGCCAGGGTTGAATTTTTTATGATTTTCATTGCTTGTCTCGATTTTTAGAATGTTACATTGATACCACCCGAAATAGTACGGATTGGTGAATAGTATGAATTGGTTGATTCGCCGAAGAATGAACCGGTTGAGTCATATGTGAGTGACTGGCGGGGATCAAGACCTTTGCGTTTGCTCCATAAAGCGACATTGTCACAGCTCATGTAGAAGCGTACGCGGTCAACCTGAATTTTCTTGGTAAGGCTCTTCGGGAGAGTATAGCCGAAGTTTATGTTCTGAAGTGATAGATAGGATGCATCTGTAAGGAAGCGGTCGGAAATACTGCCATTATTATTATCTCCATACTGTAAACGCGGGATATCAGAACTTTGGTTGTCCTGGCTCCATGAGTTATAGAGGTCCTTGTGGAATGCGCTTCCGACACTTGAACCGGGGCTGCTCATAAGTGATGCATAGGTAGAGTCAATGACTTTTCCACCAAGTTGGTAAGCGAAGTTGATAGCGAAATCAAAACCATAGGCTTCGATTGAGGTACCGAAACCGCCATAGGTAGAAGGAAGTGCGGTATCGCAAAGATAGTAGCTTGCCTGACCGTATTCTGTAGTTGTTTCACGGGTTACAGTTCCATCAGCTGCTGTCTTGTTGACATACCACATTGATTTTCCCGTTTCGGGTTCAACCCCTGCATATTTCTTGATATGATAGGTATAGATTGATTCCCCTTCGGTGAAGTAGAAGTTACCGCTTGAATAACCGTCCTTACCGTCGACGGTCATTGTACGACGTTCCTCAGGAAGTTTTGTAATCTCATTCTTATACCATGTGAGGTTGAAGTTGGCGCTCCAGTTGATATCCCTGTTCCGGAAAATCACTCCGTGGAGGTCGATTTCAAAACCCTTGTTGGCCATATCGCCGATATTGTCATAGTAGCCGGTGTAACCGTAGCTCGGGGAGAGGGGGAAGAAGAAGAGCATGTCTGTGGTCTTGCGATAGAATCCTTCAATCGTACCGGTGAGTCGCTCGTTGAAAAGTGAGAAGTCGACACCGGCATTGAAGTTTCCACCCTTTTCCCAAGAAATGTTGGGATTACCCATGGTTGTAGGCAGAGCCACAGGATGTCCGTTACTGTTGGCGATGCTATACATGTTCATATAACGGAAGTTACCGATATTGTCGTTACCCTGCTCGCCATAGGATGCCTTGATTTTCAACATGTCGACCCACGGAGCCTGGAAGAAGGCCTCCTTACTTATAATCCAAGCGGCGGATGCTGACCAGAAGTTACCCCAGCGATGGTCGGGATGGAAGCGGGAAGATGCGTCACGACGATAGGAAACACTGCCGAAATATTTGCTGTCATAGTCATAGTTCACACGACCGAACCAACCTTCACTGTTATAGTCTGTGACATATGAAGAAGAAGAACCGTCAATCACTGCTCCATCGAGTTCCTGGTTGGTCGGTAGCAGCATATTGTTACGGCTTGCCGACAGATAGTAGTATTTATTCCAATAGCTTTCGTGACCGAGGAGAACATTGATGTTGTGTGCTCCGAACTGGCGCGTCCAGTTGAGCAGCTGCTGGTAGGTATAGTCTATACGGCGGGAATGAGCCTTGTTTACGATACCGTTAGACGATGCGTACTGGCCGAAATAAGGATTGGTAACGTTGGTAGCACGTTGTTCGAACACATTTACGGTGTTGTTGCTTGTAAACTTGAAGTCGCGCAGGAAACGGATTTCCGCGAAACCGGTTGCTGTCACCGCATTACCCTCTGTTTTGTCTACATCAAGAATATTGGCGGAGATTGGATTCGAGTCACCGAATTTAGGACGAAGAATGGGGACTTCATCACCGTTACCGTAGTCATATAGACGTACGCCATCCTGATTATACATCGGATTGCCTTCAGCGTCACGTATATATAGAGGATAGATTGGCGCCATTTGGTTGGCAACCGCAAAGATATTGCCTACAGAACCATTGGAACCGTCGTCGCCAAGAGACTTCTGAGTGAAATGCGAATAGCTGAAATTAGCACCTACTTTCAGCCATGGTTTGGCTTGAAGATCAGCGGAAAGACGACCGGTGATACGTTCATAGCCGGTATTGGCGGTGATACCCTCGTTGTCAAGATAGTTGAACGATGCGAAGAATGAGTGACGGTCCGTAGCCTGCGAAACATTGAGGTTATATTCCTGACGCAAAGCGTTGCGGAAAGCTGCGTCAGTCCAATTGTCGGGAAGCAGGAGATAACCGGCATAGACATTACCAAGAGTGGCATTGGGATTAAGTTTATAACCATCAACGAGGAGGCCTTCTCCGGCAGGCACGTTATAGACATTGTAGCCAAGAGAGAAGGAATTTGGCTGATCATTGGCGTTAATTGACGGGTCCACCATATTGGCGTTGACAAGGCGGAGAGCGGTAGCGGCGTCATAGACCTTACCATTCTGTGCTACAGGGTCCATGATATAATTTCCGAGTGCACGGCCATACATTTCATAGTATGCGGCGGGAGAGGAAATTACGTCGTAGTCTTTTGAAGCTCGTGAGTTCTGGCCCCATTTGGCGTCGAGGGTCACTTTGGCTGAACCCTGTCCGCGCTTGGTGGTGATGAGAATCACACCGTTGGCACCGCGCGCACCGTAGAGGGCTGCGGATGCAGCATCCTTGAGGACGGTCATTGACTCGATATCCTGCGAGCTGATGTTGTCTACGCTGCCTGCGTAGGGAGTACCGTCAACGACGATGAGAGGCGATGTGCCGGCGGAGATAGAAGAGATACCGCGGATGAACACTGTAGGGGCAGAGCCGGGTTGACCGGAAGCGGTGTTGAGCTGTACGCCTGACACCTTGCCCTTGAGAGCGTCGATGGGGTTTGTTACCTGGACAGCCTCGATTTCAGAAGCATCGAGCACGGAGGCCGAACCGGTGAAGGCTGAGCGCTTTGCCGTACCGTAGGCAACGGTGATGACTTCGTCGAGCATATTTGTGCTCTCGAGGGGGATAGTCATTTTGCCGGGGGTAATGTCGACTTCCACGGTCTTCATACCGACGTAGGACACGTGGATTTTTTTGACGCTTGTCGGGAGCTGGAGCGAGAAGTTACCGTCAATATCAGTGGCGGTTCCAGTTGAGGTGCCCACTCCCATTACGGTGGCTCCAATCAGCGGGTCACCGTTCTCGGCCGAGACCACCGTACCCGTGACCGTCCGCGTCTGCGAAGCGGCACCCAGGCTGATGGAAATGAGGGCCGTAAGTAGTAGAAACAGCTTTTTCATACCTAGTAGTTAAGTAAGAATCCGCCTCAGGGGCCTCCTGTGGCCACTTGTCCGGGTGTTTTCCGTGTGCAATCCGTGTGAATCACGGGGATTTTTCGCTGCTATTCCCTGTAATTATAGGTTTTCGGATATAAAATACGCCCTCGTCACAGTTGGTGTGACGAGGGCGCTTGTCAGGTTTTCAGGGATTGGAATCAGAGGCGAGTCTGGATGGCTTCTGTCTCTTTCTCGTAGCCCGGCTTCGCAAGGAGGGCGAACATGTTGCGCTTATAGGCTTCAACTCCAGGCTGGTTGAAGGGGTTGACGCCAAGAATGTAGCCGCTGATACCACAGGCTTTCTCAAAGAAGTAGATGAGCTGTCCGAGGTATTTTTCTTCAAGTGCGGGCAGATGGATGAGGATGTTGGGTACTCCTCCGTCGACATGCGCGAGGCGTGTGCCGAGTTCTGCCATTTTGTTGACTTCGTCGATGTGCTTGCCGGCGATGTAGTTGAGTCCGTCAAGGTTGGCTTCGTCAGAGGGGATGAGTTTTTCGTGGGCGCTTTCCTGCACGGAAATCACGGTTTCGAAGATGGTGCGTTCGCCTTCCTGAATCCACTGGCCCATCGAGTGGAGGTCGGTTGAGTTGTCGACTGCTGCGGGGAAGATTCCTTTACCGTCCTTGCCTTCGCTTTCGCCGTAGAGCTGTTTCCACCATTCTCCGAAGTAGTGGAGTTTGGGGTTGTAGTTTACAAGGATTTCCGTTTTCTTGCCTGCGAGATAGAGGGCGTTGCGTGTCTCGGCATAAAGGTAAGCCGGATTTGACTGGTCGGCTGTGTTTGTCATTTTTTCCATTTCAGCTGCTCCGTCGATGAGGGCGCGGATGTCGAATCCGGCTACCGCGATGGGGAGAAGGCCTACAGGGGTGAGGACAGAGAAGCGACCGCCAACGTTGTCGGCAATCACGAAGGTCTTGTAGCCTTCCTCAGTGGCAAGGCGACGGAGGGCACCGCGCTGTGCGTCGGTGATAGCTACGATGCGTTTGCGGGCTTCATCAACTCCGAGCTGGCTTTCAAGCTGCTCTTTGAGGAGACGGAACGCGATGGCCGGTTCGGTGGTTGTGCCGCTCTTGGATATTACGATGATGCCGAAGCGTTTGTCCTTAAGATAGTCTTGAAGTTCGTAGAGGTAGTCCTCGCCGATATTCTGTCCTGCAAAAAGAACTTTTGGGGAGCCGACTTTTGCAGGGCGGTAGGCGGCGAAACTGTCGCTGAGGGCTTCAATCACAGCCTTCGCTCCGAGGTATGAACCGCCGATGCCGATAGCGACTACAGTGTCGCAGCTTTCGCGGAGTTGTTCGGCTGTAGCGATGATGTCATCGAGAAGGGCGTCGGTAGTTTCAGTGGGGAGATTGACCCAACCAAGGAAGTCACTGCCCGCGCCTGTTCCGTTTAGCACAGCGTCGAGGGCATGATTCGCTTTGGAGTCAAGATTATTGATGGCGTCCTGATTGACTGAGCCAAGGACGTCCTTGATGTCGATTGATAAAGTTTTCATGCTATGTCTAAGTTTTAAGTTTGATTGTCAGATAAACCATTTGCCAAGGGCCCTTATGGCTCGCTCAGCATTGGCACGGCGATAGAGAATATCGTAGACCGCATCAAGGATGGGCATCTCCACGCCATATTTTTTGTTGATTTCCTTTATACACTTGGTGCCGTAGTAGCCTTCGGCTGTCTGCTCCATTTCCATGCGTGCTGTGGAGACGGAATAGCCTTTGCCGATTATAGAACCGAAGTTGTGGTTTCGGGAGAAGCGGGAGTAGGCAGTGACGAGAAGGTCGCCGAGATAGACTGAGTCGCAGATGCAGCGCGGACGTGGGCAGACTTCGTCTACGAAACGCTCCATCTCGCGGATAGCGTTGCTGACGAGCATTGCAAGCAGATTGTCGCCACCCTTCATGCCGTGGACTATACCAGCCGCTATGGAGTAGACATTCTTAAGCACGGCTGCATATTCGATTCCCTCGACATCGCTCGACGGAATCACTCGGGTGTTGAGCGATGCTAGCCTGCTTCCGAAAAGTTCGGCGTTGGCTACGTCGTGACATCCGACCGTCAGGAAACTCGGACGGTCAAGTGCCACTTCCTCGGCATGGCACGGACCGGAGACCACGAGGGTGTTTTCTGATTTTACTCCGAAATGGTGCATGACGAAATCAGAGATAATCTCATTGTCGCCGGGCACTATTCCTTTGACAGCGGAAACCACGAATTTGTTTGAGATATCGACCGTTATCTTGTTGATATGAGTCTTGAAATATGGCGATGGCATCACCATAAGTAGGGTATCGGCCTGCGAGCAGACGTAGTTGATGTCGCTTGAGAATTCTATGCGCGACACGTCGAACTGCACGTCGGTGAGATAGGCGGGATTATGCCCGAGACGCTTGAAATCTTCGATTCGGTCGTCGCGGCGCATATACCACAATATCGAGTCGCAGTTGCGCAACAGAAGTTTTGCGAGAGCTGTTGCCCAGCTTCCGCCGCCCATGACTGCTATTTTGTTGAATGGCATTGCTGAATTCTTTTTATGCGGACGGGGTCGCCGCTACAATCCATTGCTCGACTTGCTCTATAAGCGGAGCTTTGAAGCCGAGTTTAAATTTCTTGTTTATGCCGCAGAGTTCCTGATGGAGTTTGCCTGCTGTATGCGAGGCGAGCTGGCTTATGGTGTAGACTCCTGCTTTGTAGAGGGGCGCGACCCATTCGGAGGGTACTCCTATGGCAACAAAAGCTTCTTCCTTGTCACGCGACTGTGTCTTCTCGGGACGCATCTGCGGGAAGAAGAGCACTTCCTGGATAGTGGTCTGGCCTGTCATGAGCATGACGAGACGGTCCATGCCGATACCCATGCCGGAAGTGGGGGGCATGCCGTATTCGAGGGCACGGATGAAGTCATGGTCGATAATCATGGCTTCGTCGTCGCCTTTCTCTGAGAGGCGCATCTGCTCTACGAAGCGTTCGTATTGGTCGATGGGGTCATTTAGCTCGGAATAGGCGTTGGCGAGTTCCTTGCCGTTGACCATCAGCTCGAAGCGTTCGGTGAGTTCGGGGTTGTTGCGGTGACGCTTCGTGAGAGGTGACATCTCGATTGGATAATCGATGATGAATGTGGGCTGGATGTAGGTGCCTTCGCATTTTTCGCCGAAAATCTCGTCGATGAGCTTTCCTTTGCCCATTGATTCGTCGACTTCTATACCGAGGGAGCGTGCGGCTTCACGGAGTTGCTCCTCGGTCATGCCCGTGATGTCGATGCCGGTGTGTTCGCGGATTGCATCGGTCATTGTCACACGGCGATAGGGGGCCTTGAAGTCAATGACGTTGTCGCCGACCTTGACGGTGGTGGTGCCGTTGACGTCGAGACAGATTTTCTCGAGCATCTTTTCGGTGTAGTCCATCATCCAGTTGTAGTCCTTGTAAGCGACGTAAATCTCCATGCAAGTGAATTCAGGATTGTGAGTCCTGTCCATACCTTCGTTGCGGAAGTTCTTGGAGAATTCATAGACACCTTCGAAGCCACCCACGATTAGGCGTTTGAGATAGAGCTCGTCGGCAATGCGGAGATATAGAGGGATATCAAGGGCGTTGTGGTGGGTGATGAAGGGGCGAGCGGCGGCTCCTCCGGGGATTGACTGGAGAATAGGGGTCTCGACTTCCATGTAGCCCGAAGCATTGAAGTAGTCGCGCATGGAGGTGTAGACCTTGTTGCGTTTGATGAAGATGTCCTTGACGCCGTCGTTGACAACGAGGTCGACATAGCGACGACGGTAGCGGAGCTCGGGGTCGTCGAAAGCGTCGTAGGTCACTCCGTCCTTGACTTTCACGATGGGGAGCGGACGGAGGGATTTTCCGAGCACGAGTAGCTCGCGGGCATGGACAGAGATTTCGCCTGTCTGTGTGCGGAAGACGTAGCCACGGATGCCTACGAAGTCACCTATGTCGAGAAGCTTTTTGAACACCACATTGTATAAGTCCTTGTCTTCTCCGGGACAGATTTCATCGCGGTTCACATAGACCTGGATGCGTCCATGTGAGTCCTGAAGTTCGAGGAATGATGCTTTGCCCATGATTCGGCGTCCCATCACGCGGCCTGCCACGGCCACTTCACGGACGGGAGCATCGTCGGCGAAAGTTTCCTTTATTTCATCGGAGTAGCCGGTGACGGTGAATTCGGCTGCCGGGAATGGTTCGATGCCACGGCGGCGCAGTTCGTCAAGGCTGTTGCGGCGCACAATCTCTTGTTCACTGAGTTCAAGGATATTCATATTACAGCTATATAATATTTAATATGTGGTGTTGTTGTTTCTGGTTCAATATTCCGCTTCGAATCATCCTTGCGAAAAGGATGGAAGTAAATGCAAAATTAAGCAATTTTTCAGCTATGCCCAACAAATGGTGGCTCAAATCAAGGCTTGTTATGTTAAAAACGCTAAAATGGAGGCTTTCAACTGCGGGTCACGGTGAGGCCCGTGCGGGAGAGGGACATGTCGACGAAACGGGCGTTGGGACGTGTCGGGGCTGCGTTCAGTATCTGCCTTATGCGTGTTGCCGCCTCGGGGTCTTTCGCTATCATATAGAGGTAGCCTCCGCCTCCCGCGCCGGGGAGCTTGTAGCCGAGACAGAGGTCGTCGACAAGGCGGGTGATGGCTTCCACTCCCTCCGGGTTGGTGCCACGGTCGAGGGCGCAGTTCTGGCTCCATGTCTTTCTGACAAGGCGTCCCATCCGCTCGAAGCTGCAGCGCTGGATTGCGTCGAACATCTCCATGGTGTGGGCTTTCATGCTCCGCAGCATATTGAGCTGTCGCCCTTCGTTAAGGAACATGTGGCGCACGATTTCGGCAAGGATATCCTTGGCTGTGCGTGTGATGCCGGTGTAGTAGAGTAGATGGCAGGGGGCGTATTGCGGGTCGGTGAACAGTGTGTCGGGGAGCCAGTGGATTATGGGGTCCTGGCCGAAGCCTTTTTCGGTCTGTAGGAGCTTGACTCCACCGATTACGCCTCCAAACTGGTCCTGCCAGCCTCCGCCTGTTGTGAGCAATTGTTCGAGCACGAGGGTGCGTTTGCAGATTTCGTTTTTGTCCCATGCGAGTGAGGCGAAGTCGCTTATGGCTCCGAGCACGGTGGCTGCAAGGATGCTGCTCGTACCGAGTCCGCTGCCTGCGGGAATCGCCGAGAAGAGGGTGATTTCGAGTCCGGAACCGAAGTCCTCAAGCTGGGCCTGAAGAGTGGGGTAGCTCACCTGACAGAAGTCGGGGTGGAAGCCTGCGAGAGCGAGTGCGGCCTTGGGTATGGAGAAGGGGCTGCCTACGCGGTGGAAGTCGAGGATGGCGTCGAAACTGTCGATTGTCTCTTCGGCTCCGAGGTCTATGCTGCGGCAGATTATATGGTGTTCCTTGCAGGGACGTACATAGGCCTGGAGCGGCTGCTGTCCGTTTAGCTCGATGGCGAAGTTTATGACGTTGCCGCCTTCCATGAGGCAGAACGGCGGGGTATCGGTCCATCCTCCGGCTATATCGATGCGCACGGGCGAACGGCTCCATACAATCTGGTCGGAGCATACGTCGCGTTTCGGGAACTGCTTGTCGGCGAGCACAGTGCGTGTAAGGCCTTCGCGGAGCAGGGTGAAAGCTTCGGCCTCGTGGCGTGAAGCGGTTTCAAAGGCGGAACTGCGCTTGACTTCGGCGCGGAACATCGCGTCGCTCACCCGCGTGAGAAGGGGTTCGGACTTCGGGAGTTCAGGTGGCATCGGGATTGAGTCGGCACTGAAGGCGCGGGCTTCTTCCAGAAGGTCGCTCTGATAGAATACGCTGTGGCGGTGGTTTTCAGCAAGTTTCTTGCGGTTTGCCTTGCGGAATTCGCGTCTTTGGCCAACGAGGCGGTCGAGACGTGCGATATCGGAGATTTTTTCGGCGCTCAGCAGCTCATGGTCAGGGAAGTCAGTCACGCCTTCAAGCATGAGCCTGACGATGCGTCCCATTTCGTCGATGTCGCTCACCACCGGGAAGCGTGGACGGGTCTGCTCTTCGCCTGCGAAGCGGTCGTCGATGCCGTAGACTCTGACCGCATATGAGGAGTCGGCTACGGGCACTATATCTATGCACTGTCCGGGGCAGAGGCTGATGTGCCAGTCGTTGCGTGGCACTCCGGTGATGATGTTGTCGGATGAGATTGTCCATCCCTTGGCTACATGGCTGTTTTCAATCCATATGTTGGCGTTTTCGGCCTTTAAGGGGATGTCGACCTCGGAGTTCTGCACGAAAATCGAGGGATGGGGCTTGCGGTCGCGGTGCATGATTTCGCGTTGGTCGTTGACGATGTTCTGCACGGCGAGGGTTGAGGATATCATTTCGCGTCCGGTCCCGTAGTGGTAGAATTCGCCTCCGGGGAGGGGCACTATGGCAACGGAGAGACTGTTGAGCGCTTCGTCGGTGACTTCGGGGTTGGCTCCAAGGGCGCGTCCGAAGTCGGAGTAGAGGTCATATTCCTTGAGGGATCCGTCAGCGTTGCGGGAGCGTGAGCGCAGTAGCTCTACGGCGCGGTCGCTGAGGAGCCATATGCCTATGTCGGTAAGGTAGTAACCCGTCTGCATCAGCTCGTTGAGCTGTCCGACTGTCGGCTTCTGGAGCATGCGGTCGAGCGAGGAGGGGGATTCATGAGTGCTGTAGAAGACTCCATGGTCCTTGGCAATAGAGGAGCTTAGCCAGAGCCCGTAGCACACTACGTCGGCGTCGGGCACAGGGGCGAGACGGGCTGCCGCGCGGATGTAGACGTCGCCGCTGACTATCATGGTATGCATGCCTGCGGGGGCTTCCTCCATGATGCGCTCGTAGAGGGGGAGCTGGAGGTCGAGGAGGGTCTGTGTGATGGCTTGTCCGCGCTCCCATCGGAATACAGGCACGGGTGTCAGCACCTTGCCCGAAGGGGCGTAGGAGGGGAGACGGCGGCTTTGGCCTCCGGCATGGATTATGATGCGCTTTTCATCGCCGAGCCAGGAGGTGAACTCCTTGTCGGGGCTGTCGGCGAGCTGACACTGTTCGAGTATCCAAGTTGTGCCTCCACCGCTGCCGAGGCGGTGGCCTACGGGGTCGGAGGTGCAGAAATATTCCGAGGCGGAGAGACCTGTGATATTATGGAAACAGCCCACGAGGTTCGGGGGCAATGATAGGAGTTTTCTTGTCATGGCTCAGGGGGTAGATGGTTATTTGGCTGCGGACGGAGAGGATATGCGGTCGCGGTAGGAGCGGACGCCGTAGCCTGTTATGACTAAAAAGCAGATTAGGGGAATTATGAACGAGAGGTTGGTTGCGGGGATTGCCCCGAGGGTCGCTCCGCTGTCGATGATGAGCGCCTGGAGAGGAGGGAAGACGGAGCCGCCGAGAATCGACATTATGAGGCCCGCGCTGCCGAACTTCACGTTGTCGCCGAGTCCGCGGAGGGCTATGCCGTAGATTGTAGGGAACATAAGCGACATGCATGCGCTGACTCCTACGAGGCAGTAGAGGCCTGTGCGGTCGGTAAGGAGGATGGCTCCGAGGGTGAGGATGGCTCCGAGCGAGCCGAGCACGGTGAGGAGGCGTCCGGGGGAGATATATTTCAGGAACCAGGTGCAGATGAAGCGGCTGCATGTGAAGAAGACCATCGCGGCGATGTTGTATCTCTGCGAGAGGATTTCCGCGCTGCGCTCGTCGAGGCCTTCGGCCATGAAGACGCGTGTGCCGTACTGGATGATGAAGGTCCAGCACATCACCTGGGCTCCTACGTAGAAGAACTGGGCGATTACTCCCTCACGGTAGTTCTTTATGGCGATAATCTCGCGCAGGGCTGTCGAAAGCTTCTTTTCGGAGCGTGCGTCGCCGGCCTTTGGCATTTTCATGAAGCGCACGAGCAGGATGATAAGCACAATGACGGCCCCGATGTAGATGTAGGGCTGGATGAGCACCCACAGGTCTTCGTTTTTCACTGTCTCGAACTCCTCGGGCGAGAGTGTGGCGCGTGCGGCGGTGTCAAGGGGATGGAGCCGGGCCTGGACAAACTGCATGGCCACCCACATGCCTGCCAGGGCTCCTATGGGGTTGAAGGCCTGGGCGAGGTTGAGCCGTCGTGTGGCGGTCTGCTCGGGTCCCATGCAATAGATGTAGGGGTTGCAGCTTGTCTCCAGGAATGAGAGGCCGCAGGTCATTATGAAGTAGGCGAGGAGGAAGGGATAGTACATGCCTGTCATTTGCGCGGGCACGAAAAGGAAGGCCCCGGCGGCGTAGAGCGAGAGGCCGAGGAGCACGCCTGCCTTATAGGAATATTTCTGGATGAAAAGGGCTGCGGGGAAGGCCATGCAGAAGTAGCCGAGGTAGAAGGCCACCTGAATCAGGGCACCTTCGGTGACGCTCATGCGGAAGATTTTCGAGAAGGCCTTTACGAGCGGGCCTGTGATGTCGTTGGCGAAGCCCCAGAGCGCGAAGCAGGATGTGATTGCGATGAACGGTAGCAGGAAGCTGACACCGTCGCGTGACAGTAGCGGGGCGGTTTTTGTGTCGCTCATGGATGTAGATGTGGTGAATGGTTTACGTGTGAGTTATTTACGTGCAAAGTTACGATTTCCCCTCTTTTTAAGCAAATGATTGTTTGCCTTGTCGGGATTTTATTAGTAAGTTTGCGTTACTTATGGCAAAGTTTCAGGTAAATATCCTCGGTTGTGGCTCGGCTACTCCTACCGCGCGCCACCAGCCATCGTGTCAGGTTGTGGATTTCCGCGACAAGCTCTTCATGATTGATTGCGGCGAGGGGGCGCAGTTGCAGTTCCGCCGCATGGGGCTGAAATTCTCGAGGCTCAATCATATCTTCATCTCCCACCTCCACGGCGACCACCTTTTCGGTCTCCCGGGACTTCTCTCGACCATGGGCCTCCATGAGGTGAGCGGGTCGGTGACGGTCCATATTTTCCGCGAGGGGGCGAGGTTGATGAAGGAGTGGATGGACTTTTTCAACCGCAATTCCCCTTTCGATATAGTCTATGATGTCATTGAGGAGGGGGAGCGGCGCATTGTCTATGAGGACGGAGGGTTGACGGTGGAGACCTTCCCTCTCTATCACCGCACGCCCTGCACCGGTTTCATCTTCCGCGAGAAGCCCAAGCTGCGCCATCTGCGCGGCGACATGGTGAAGTTCCACTCGATTCCGATAGCCTCCTTGCAGGCCATCAAGGAGGGCGCCGACTTTGTCAAGGACGATGGCCGGGTGATTCCGAACGCCGCGCTGACCACGGCCGCTGACCCGTCGGTGAGCTATGCCTATTGCAGCGACACGATGATGGATTCGCGTGTGGCCGCCGACATCCGTGGAGTCGACACTGTCTATCACGAGGCGACCTACGATGATTCGATGGCGCAGAGGGCGCGTGAGCGTGGCCATTCCACTGCACGCGAGGCCGCCACGATAGCCCGCGAGGCGGGGGCGAGGCGCTTGATAATAGGCCATTTTTCCAAGCGTTACAATTCGGAGGAAATCCTGCTCAGGGAGGCGTCGGAGGTGTTCCCAGACGTTATCCTTGCCAACGAGGGACTGCGTGTCGACCTCGAATGAGGTTTCCGTCACCCCTCTCGCGTGGCGTCGCTGCTTTCAGGGGTGAGGCTGACTATGATTTTATCGATGCGTGCCCCGTCCATGTCGACAATCTCGAAGCGGAAGTCTTTCCATGTCACCACTTCCCCCGGCGATGGGAGCTTGCGGAGGAGGCGCAGGATGAGCCCCGCTATGGTGGCGGCTTTCGATTCGGGTTCGAAGAGGTCTTCGCGACCGAAATAGCTCAGGAATTCGTAGAGGGGATACTGGCCGTCCACGAGCCAGCTGTCGGAGTCTTCACGACGGCGGATGCCTTCGTAGTCGGGTTCGGCTGGAGCACCCGTGAGGGTGTCGAGCATGTCGCGCATGGTCACTATCCCTTCAAGGTCGCCGTATTCGTCGCATATGAGTACACACTGCATGCCTGAGGCGCGCATTTTGGTCATGGCGTCGTAGACCGACATGGTCTCGGGGACGAATGTGGCGGGATGGAGGGCTTCGGAGAGACTGAAACCGGGTTTGCCGATGGTGAAGAAGAGGTCGCGGAGGGTCACGATGCCCGCTATGGCCTGACGGTCGGAATCATAGACGGGATAGGAGTAGTGGACATTCCCGCGGATGGCCGAGGCGGCTTCGTCGCTGTCCATCCCGAGGTCGAGTATGGTGATTTCACTCTTGGGGGTCATGATGTAGGAGACCTGCATGTCGCCCATCGCGAAGGCGCGTTTCATGATGTTTTCCTCCATCTCCTGCACCTCTCCCGACTCGGCTCCGTCCTTGATGAGCGATTTTATCTCTTCCTCCGTCACCTGGTTTGACTTGTCGGAGATGCGCATCACCGTCACTATGAGGCTCGTCGACTTTGCGAGGAGCCACACGGCGGGCATCGCTATGACCGATAGGAGTCTCATCGGCGGGGCTATGAGCTTGGCCACGCTGACGGAGGCCGCGAGTCCGAGCCGCTTGGGCACGAGCTCCCCGACGACGATTGAAAGGTAGGTGACCACGGCTACTATCGTCACCTGCGCCACCGTGCGGGAATAGGCGGGGTTGAGACCCCAGCCGCTGAGCATGCCGGCGAATTCCGACGAGAGGGCGGCTCCCGAGTAGAGACCGGTGAGAATGCCGATGAGGGTGATGCCTATCTGTATGGTCGACAGGAAGCGGTCGGGGTCGGCGGCGAGTTGCAGGGCTGTGCGCGCCGAGCGGCTTCCGCGCCGAGCGTCGCTTTCGAGCCTTGACTTGCGCGCGGAAATCAGGGCTACTTCCGACATTGAGAAGAGTCCGTTGACGAGGATGAGTATGAGGATTACGATAATGTCGCTCATGCGGGCGCGTGAAGGTTGGGATGATTATTTCTTCTTCATAGGGTCGCAGGTCAGCCCCACGCCGAGTTTCTTGAATATCTTGCGGTCGACTTCGCCGAGCATGACAGTGGAATGTACCTGGCATCCGTCGAGCTGGGGGAGCATTTCGAGGGCGCGGCGGCAGTTTTCGTCGTGGGTCGAGAGGACGGAAAGGGCCACGAGCACTTCGTCGGTGTGGAGGCGGGGGTTGTGGCTGCGCAGATAGTTGGTCTTGGTGTGCTGTATCGGCTCTATCATTGCCTGCGGGATTAGCTTGACGGAGTGGTCGATACCGGCGAGGTGTTTGACGGCGTTGAGGATGAGCGCCGCGCTCGGGCCGAGCAGGGAGCTGGTCTCGGCGGTGATTATTGTCCCGTCGGCAAGCTCTATGGCGGAGCAGGGGACTCCGCTGCGCTCCGCACGCTCCTTGGCTGCGCGGATTGGACGGCGGTAGGAGGTGTCGATTTTGGCCTGCTTGAAGAGGAGGGCAATCTTGCTGACCTCGGCCTCGTTGCCGTCGCCCTCGGCGAAGCGGTTGAGGGCTGTGTAGTAGCGGCGGATGATTTCGTTTTTCGAGGCGTCGCAGCAGACCTCGTCGTCATCGATGCAGAAGCCCACCATGTTGACTCCCATGTCGGTCGGCGACTTGTAGGGGTTTTCTCCGTAGATTCCTTCGAAGAGGGCGTTGAGCACGGGGAATATCTCGATGTCGCGGTTATAGTTGATTGCTGTCTTTCCGTAGGCCTCGAGGTGGAAGGGGTCAATCATGTTGACGTCGTTGAGGTCGGCGGTGGCGGCCTCGTAGGCTATGTTGACGGGGTGTTTGAGCGGGAGGCTCCACACGGGGAAGGTCTCGAACTTGGCATAGCCTGCCTCGATGCCCCGCTTGTGCTCGTTGTAGAGCTGGCTGAGGCAGACGGCCATCTTGCCGCTTCCGGGTCCCGGGGCGGTGACGATTACGAGCGGGCGCGAGGTCTCTACATAGTCGTTGCGTCCGAAGCCCTCGTCGGAGTCGATGAGGTCGACATTGGTGGGATAGCCGTCGATGGTGTAGTGGTAGTAGGTGGTGATGCCCATTCGCTCAAGGCGCTGTCGGAAGGCGTCGGCGCTGTTCTGGCCGTTATAGTGGGTAATCACGACTGAACCCACGAGGAACCCGCGTCGCTGGAACTCTGTGCGCAGGCGCAGGACGTCCATATCGTAGGTGATGCCGAGGTCGCCGCGCACCTTGTTTTTCTCTATGTCGAGGGCGCTGATTACTATCACTATCTCGGCGTGGTCGCTGAGCTGGCTGAGCATGCGCAGCTTGCTGTCGGGCTGGAAGCCGGGGAGCACGCGGCTTGCGTGGTGGTCGTCGAAGAGCTTGCCCCCGAGTTCGAGGTAAAGCTTGTTGCCGAACTGCGCTATGCGCTCGCGGATGTGCTCCGACTGAATCTTGAGATATTTCTCGTTGTCAAAACCGTATTTCATAACGGGTTGCAAAGTTAACGATTTTTTGCAGAATCCGCAAGCCGCGACCCCTTATTATCATTATCACTTGGAATGATAAAAGTGAGAAAATTCTCATTCCGCCCTGTAATGAGAAATGAGAAAATGAGAATATCTGTGGGAAACCGGTTTTTTTAACCAAGTTCTTTCCATAATCGCAGTCGGAAGCTGCCATGCAGTGCTTATCTTTGCCTCAGCCTTCTTCCGCACTCCGCATTTCCATCTTCTCAGAGAGATACGGAGAGGGGAGTCGTGCCCTCGCTTTGGCTCTCGGTATAAATGCCTGTAAATACTTGCATTATTGAATATTTTGATTAATTTTGTAGTCTAATCCAGCTCTCAATGAAAGAAAACGAAGACAAAAATAAATTTGAGTTAATTACAGATTCGACGCGAACGGCATTGTTACCGATAGAAAATCTCATCCATGTGGTTAGAGGTCAGCAGGTGATGCTGGATAGTGATTTGGCACGATTGTACGGGGTTGAAACTAAATATCTTAAAAGAGCTGTTAAATCGAATATCAATCGTTTTCCCTCAGATTTTATGTTTGAGGTTGACCGGGAAGAGTTTGATAGTTTGAGGTGCAAAAATTGCACCTCAAATATAGATTCGACTCGTGGGGGAACAAGATATATGCCATTTGCCTTCACCGAGAATGGCGTCGCTATGTTGAGCAGTGTGTTGCGGTCAAGGACTGCCATTGAGGTCAATATTCAAATTATGAGGGCGTTTACAGCCATGCGCAGTTTCATGATGAGCAATGCCCATATGTTCCAGAGGCTCGAAACCATAGAGCACCACCAACTACTCCTGCATAAGCATCAGACGGAAACCGATAGGAAGATTGAGGAGGTGCTGAGCCGTCTCGACAGCCGTGAATCAGAACCGATAGAGGGTTTCTTCTTTGAGGGTCAGATATTTGACGCATATACCCTTGTCTCGGATTTGGTCAGAAAAGCAAAAAGGCGAATAATCTTGATTGACAATTATGTGGATGATAGGGTGCTTAGAGTACTGGACAAGCGTAAAGATGAGGTTTCAGCGATTATATACACTGACCCGAGACGCTCCCATATAGCCATGGATCTTAAAAGGCATAATGCCCAGTATCCTCAGATAGAAGTCAGGGATTGTGGCAATGTCCACGATAGGTTTCTTATAATAGATGATATTGTTTATTTCATAGGCGGCTCGATAAAGGACCTCGGGAAGAAAATCGTTGCTTTCAGCCGTATGCGGCAGAGTCCTGACGGGATTCTGTCAAAACTTAGGTGATATTTAGGGATGGCATCCCTGGATTACGCTTTGATAGGATGCCATCATATGGTTTTCAGACAATACCTTCCAGGGCTTTGTCGATGAGGGATAGTTCGGCGGGGGTGAAGGAGGTCTTGTCGACGGCTTTTATGGAGTCGGCGAGCTGGGCTGTGGAGCTGCACCCCACTATCACGGAGGTGACGCGCTTGTCGCTGAGCACCCACGACAGGGCCATTTCGGCGAGGCTCTGCGAGCGTGAGCGGGCTATGGCGTCGAGTGTCCTGATGCGGTCTATTAGCTCGGAGGTGAGCTGTTCGGCCTTAAGGAATTTCCCTTCCGATGCACGTGAGCCTTCGGGGATACCGTTGAGATAGCGGTCGGTCAGTATGCCCTGGGCCAGCGGGGAGAAGGCTATGAAGCCACATCCCGCTTCCGAGGCCGAGTCGAGCACGCCGTCGGAGGCTACGCGGCGGTCGAGGAGGTTGTAGCGGTCCTGGAAGAGCAGACAGGGGGTGTCGTGGCTGCGGAGGTAGTCGAAGGCGAAGCGTTCGGCCTCCACGGGCCAGCGTGAGATGCCTACGTAGAGGGCCTTGCCACGGCGCACTATGTCGACGAGTGCCTGGAGCGTCTCTTCGAGGGGTGTGGAGGGGTCGTAGCGGTGGCTGTAGAATATGTCGACATAGTCGAGCTCCATGCGCCGCAGGCTCTGGTCGATGGATGCCATGAGATATTTCCTTGAACCCCAGTTGCCGTATGGGCCGGGCCACATGTCGTAGCCAGCTTTGGTGGCTATGAACATTTCGTCGCGGTAGGGGCGGAATGACTTGCGCATCAGCTGGCCGAATGTCTCCTCGGCAGTGCCGTAGCCCGGGCCGTAGTTGTTGGCGAGGTCGAAGGAGGTGATGCCGTGGTCGAAGGCGAAGCGCATTATGTCCTTGCTGCGGGAGAGGGGGGAGGTTTCGCCGAAATTGTGCCAGAATCCGAGCGATATCTGCGGCAGGAGGATGCCGCTGCGCCCGCAGCGCGAGTAGCGCATGCCACTTTCGTAGCGGTCGTCGGCAGCTTTGTAGATTGCTTCTGTCATGTGGGGATTTTCTGTTTGGTTATGGAATTCTCATTTTATCACTTTCTCATTTCAAGGCAGAATGAGAATTTTATCACTTTTCTCATTCCCGTGATAATGATAAAATGAGAAAAGAGCCACAAGCGTGGCTTGTAGCTCCTTTGTCATTTCAGCGGAAGGACAGGGATTCGAACCCTGGGTTCCCGTAAGGGAACAACGGTTTTCGAGACCGCCCCGATCGACCACTCCGGCATCCTTCCTTAATTCCCGGCGGGCTGTCGGCTGTGCGCAATGACTTTGCCTTGGCGCGTTGCGTCGTGGTTTTTCGAATCACGGTGCAAAGGTAGGAATTTTTTTTGAATGCCGGACAATTTTTTCAATTGTTTTTCTCTTCAGGCAGTGGCTGCGGTGAGCGGGCAGCGTTCTGAAGGTCGGTGGCTTCCCGCTTTTCGAAGCGTTTCGCCTCTCCGCGGCGTTCGTAACCGCGTCCGATGAGCATCAGTATGCCTCCGGCGAAGATTACGCCGCAGATTGTCAGTGTGGTCACCCATGTGGCTAAGGCCAGCGTGCCTGCCACCATCATTATCAGATAGGCCACCACCACTCCCATCAGGAGGATGAAGCCGAACCAGAATAAGCCTTTTCCAAACGATTTCATAAGCGCGGATTGTGTTAAAAACGTGATTGTATATAACTATAAGGCTTATGCGGGCCGCTTTGTTCGATGGGAGGGCGGGGTGCGGGGTCGGAGTCAGTCGAAGACTTTGTCCCAGTCTTTCCACACGGCTTCGTAGCCGAGGCTGCGGATGTCGGCGGCGACTGCTTCGGGAGAGCGCGGGTCGGAGACTTCGAACTGCTCGAGGGCGTCGGGGGTGGAGCAGTAGCCTCCGGGCTCTGTCTTGCTGCCTGCGCTCATGGAGGTGACGCCGAGTTTCATCATGTTGGCGCGGAAGGCGGGGTCCTCGCGCGTGGAGTAGGAGATGTCGACGTCGTGGTCGAAGATGCGGAAGGCGAAGGTGGCCTGGGCGAGTTCGCGGTCGCTCATGATGATTTTGGGCTGGTAGCCTCCTTCGGCGGGGCACATGCGCGGGAAGTTGATGGAATACCGCGTACGCCAGTAGTTCCTGCGGAGGTAGCGGAGGTGGCGCGCCATCATCGTGAGGTCTGTGCGCCAGTCCTCGAGCCCGATGAGCACTCCCATGCCGATTTTATGGACTCCTGCCTGCCCCATGCGGTCGAAGCCGTTGACCCTCCATTCGAAGAACGATTTCATCCCTTTGGGGTGGTAGTTGCGGTAGTTCGCTTCATGATAGGTCTCCTGGAAGCAGACCACTCCGTTGAGGCCGCTGCCGATGAGGCGTTCGTAGTGCTCGCGCTTCATTGGCATGACCTCGATGGTCAGGTTGTTGAAGTAGGGGCGGGCAGTCCTGAGCACTTTCTCGATGTATTCCACGCCGTTGAGCGAAGGGAATTCGCCGGAGACTATCAGCAGGTTCTCGAACGGGCCGAGACGCCTGATAGCCTCACACTCGGCTTTGACCTGCTCCATCGTCAGTGTGACGCGCTCCAGGGGGTTGCCATGGTTGAATCCGCAGTAGACGCAGAAGTTGGTACAGGCGTTGGAGACGTAGAGGGGGATATACATTGATATCGTCTTTCCGAAACGCTCGAGGGTGTAGCGGTGGCTGAGCTGGGCCATCTGTTCGAGATAGGGCCCGGCAGCGGGCGATATGAGGGCCATGAAGTCGTCGACACTAAGGTGCTCCTTGCGCAGGGCGGCTTCGACGTGGGCTGCGGTGCGCGATTGGATGAAACGCGTGGTTTCGTCCCAGTCATATTTTTTCAGTTCGTCGGAAAACATTTTTCAGTCAGATGGGGGGATGGTTGTGTCGGGGAGGGGAGCGGTGTGCGGGCCGGTTCAGCGCGCGCAGTCGTCGACGAGTTGCTGGGTGATGCGCATGGCACAGAAGTTGGGGCCGCACATGGTGCAGAAGTGGTCGTCGTCGACCTTGTGGCTCTCCACATAGTACTGACGCGCCCTCGCGGGGTCGAGCGAGAGGTTGAACTGGTCTTTCCAGCGGAATTCGAAGCGGGCCTTGCTCATGGCGTCGTCGCGCACCTGTGCCCCGGGATGTCCCTTGGCGAGGTCGGCGGCGTGGGCGGCAATCTTGTAGGTAATGACGCCGTTGCGCACGTCCTCGAGGTTGGGGAGGGCGAGGTGTTCCTTGGGGGTCACGTAGCATATCATCGCCGTGCCCATCCATGCAATCTGCGCGGCTCCGATGGCCGAGGTGATATGGTCGTAGCCGGGGGCGATGTCGGTGGTCAGCGGACCGAGAGTGTAGAATGGGGCTTCGTGGCACTTGTCGAGCTGCCGCTCCATGTTCTCGCGGATTTTATGCATTGGCACGTGGCCCGGGCCTTCGATGAGCACCTGGACATTGTGGCGCCAGGCGATTTCGGTCAGCTCGCCGAGCACGTCGAGTTCGAGGAACTGGGAGCGGTCGTTGGCATCGTGGATTGAGCCCGGGCGCAGGCCGTCGCCGAGCGACACGGCCACGTCGTAGGCGGCGAGGATTTCGCAGATTTCGTCGAAGTGGGTATAGAGAAAGTTCTCGCTGTCGTGGATTACGGCCCAGCGGGTCATTATCGAACCTCCTCGGCTCACTATGCCCGTGAGTCGCTCCTGTACCATGTCGGCATGGGCGCGCAGTGCGCCTGCATGTATCGTGAAGTAGTCCACTCCCTGTTCGGCCTGCTCAATGAGGGTGTCGCGGTAGATTTCCCATGTCAGGTCCTCGACCTTGCCGCCTACCTTCTCGAGAGCCTGATAGACGGGGACGGTTCCCACGGGGACGGGGCAGTTGCGGATAATCCATTCGCGTGTCTCATGGATGTTGTCGCCCGTGGAGAGGTCCATGAGGGTGTCGCCTCCCCAGTAGCAGCTCCATACGGCCTTGCTCACCTCTTCCTCGATGCCCGAGGAGAGGGCGGAGTTGCCGATGTTGGTGTTGAGTTTCACGAGGAAGTTGCGCCCTATGACCATCGGCTCGGCTTCGGGGTGGTTGGGGTTGGCGGGAATGACGGCACGGCCTGCGGCCACTTCCTGACGGACGAATTCGGGGGTGATGTGGCTTTCGATGCCGAGCGCACCGGCATTGTTGTTCTCGCGTATGGCCACATATTCCATCTCGGGGGTGATTATTCCTTGGCGGGCGAGGGCCATCTGGGTGATTGCCTTTCCCTCCTTGGCGCGCAGGGGAGCGTAGCGGTGGGCGAAGCGTATCGCATCGAGGCTGCTGTCTGCTTCGCGCATGCGTCCGTAGTCGGAGGTGATGTGCGGGAGGCGTTCAAGGTCGTCGCGCCGGGCTGTCCACTCTTCGCGTATGCGCGGGAGGCCTTCGTTGATGTCGACTTTCACTGCGGGGTCGGTGTAGACGCCGCTGGTGTCGTAGACGTAGACGGGGGCGTTCTGGCGGGTGAGCTTCTCGCCGTCGACGATTCTGACCGTCGGCGTAAGGTTGACACGGCGCATGGCCACCTTTATCGGATGGAGCTCGCCGTCGATATATACTTTCTCGGAACCGGGGTAGGAGTTCACGTCGATGTTTTCGATTTTCATTATCGGGTGTTTTTTCTATGTCAGTGAAAAGGGGGGGAGAGACTGTAGCCTGCTGCCTGATTCAGGGCAGTTTCTTAGAGGTTGAGGAATTCGGTGAGCGGACTGGTCGCGGAGGCTGACTGCGACACGGCTCCGAGCCCTGCGAGATAGGCTTTGCGCCCTGCTTCGACAGCGAGTCTGAAGGCGTCGGCCATGGCCACGGGGTCGCCGGCCACTGCTATGGCGGTGTTGACGAGCACGGCGTCAGCTCCCATCTCCATGGCGTCGGCGGCGTGGGAGGGTGCCCCGAGTCCCGCGTCTACCACTACGGGCACACGGCTCTCGCTGATGATTATCTCGAGAAAATCGCGCGTCTTTAGCCCCTTGTTGGTGCCTATGGGCGCTCCGAGAGGCATGACGGCGGCAGTCCCGACCTCTTCGAGACGCTTGCACAGCACGGGGTCGGCCTGGATGTAGGGGAGCACCTTGAATCCCTCCTTGGCGAGCATTTCAGTGGCCTTGAGGGTCTCGACAGGGTCGGGAAGCAGATATTTGGGGTCGGGATGGATTTCGAGCTTTATGAAGTCGGTGCCGAAGCAGTCGCGCGCGAGTTTGGCGGCGAGCACCGCTTCGTCGGCCGTGCGCACTCCCGAAGTGTTGGGCAGGAACTGCACGTGGTCGCGGTTGATGTGGCGCAGCATGTCGTCCTCTTCCTCGTGGTCCATGTCGATGCGCTTCATGGCCACTGTTATCATTTCCGAGCCCGAGGCTATGATTGAGTCGAGCATCAGGCGGTTGGAGGAGAATTTGCCCGTGCCTACGAAGAGGCGCGAGGTGAAGTCTTTTCCTCCGATGGTTAGAATGTCGTTCATATATATGATATGTGGATGGTTTTTGTTTCTGTCTGGGGCTTTTTATCGCTTTGCCGATTCATTGAGCCTCTGGAGGACGCGGCGGGTGTAGTCGACGGGGTCGTCGGCGTTTATGATGGCTCCGCTCATGGCCACTCCGTTGACTCCCGTAGCCATCAGCGGGGCTATGTCGTCGATGGTGATGCCTCCGATGGCCACAATGGGGAGGAGTATGTCGGCCCGGCGCACTTCTTTTACAATCGCGGCGTAGCCTTCAAGGCCGAGCAGGGGCGAAAGTTTTGCCTTGGTGGTGGTGTGGCGGAAGGGGCCGAGCCCTACGTAGTCCACGTCCCATCCACGGAAGGCCTTTATGTCGGCGGCGGTGTTGGCCGTGCAGCCTATGATTGCCTCCGCTCCCATGGTCTCGCGGGCCACGAGGGGGTTCATGTCGTTTTTCCCGAGGTGCACGCCGTGGACCGACATCTCCATGGCGAGCTCCACGCGGTCGTCGAACACGAGGAAGGCTTCGTTTTCCTTGCACATGGGGATGATTTCGAGGGCCGTCTGGCGGAATTCCTCGTCAGTGGCGTCCTTGAGGCGCAGTTGAATCCATTTGCAGCCTCCTTCGAGGGCCATCTGCACTTCCTCGGCTATCGAATAGCGTTCAGAGGGGTGGGTTATGAATTGAAGCATAGTTTCTTGTCGTTAAACGTCGTTTTATTAAACGCCTTCTATGCGTTTTTGATTTTTCCGGTGAAAGCGGTAAGCTCTTCCCCGCTCCCGTCCCACGGGATGGCGCCGAGCATCGCGAAGCCGCTGAAATTGAAGTCTTTCAGACTGCCTATGTTGTCGGGTGTGACTCCTCCGAGGGCTATGACGGGGACAGTGACGCTGTCGAGTCCGCGAAGGTCGGAAGGGGAGAAGTTCGAGCGGTAGCCCTGCTTCGAGATGCTGTCGAAGATGGGGCTGAGCGTGGCGTAGTCAAAGCCGGCGCATCCGTGGAGCTCTTCAATGCTGTGGCATGATTTGCTCAGTTTACCCCGGTAGAGCGGGGGAGGGGCGGGACAGCGGTGGTTGAGGTGCAGACCTCCGAGGTTGAAATAGTTGGTGAGGTCGAAATGTCCGTGGAGCACGAGGCTGCCATGGAACCGCTGCGGTATAGCCTCGATAAGCCTCTGCATCTCCTTGAGCGACGCCCCGGGGTGGCGCAGATGAACCCTGCTCCAGCCCTCCTCGAGAAGGATGCTGACGGCGGTGGCTTCCCTGCGTTCGTCGGAAAGTTCAACGGGGCTTATGGCTATTCGGAGCATCGGCGTAGGGGATTAGCCGCCATAGAAGGCTTTGATGATTACTATGTTGTCGCCGTCGGTGAGGACGTGGCTGTCGCGTCCGGCTGCGGGAATCACTGTGCCGTTGACCGCTGTGGCTATCCCTTCGGTGGGGACGCCTTTGGCTTTGATGGCCTGGGAGAGTGTGGAGCCGTCGGGAAGTTCGAGGCTTGCGTCGTTGATTCTTACATTCATGTGGAGTCGGTTTTATATCGCTTACTTTGAAGGCTTTTTGGGGTTGAAGTTCTTGAGCCTGCGGGGGGAGAAGAAGTGGTTGACCGGTCCGTGGCCCTTTCCCGTAGTGATCCATGCCCCTTCGCGCAAGGCGCGGGTCACATAGAGTTTGGCCATGCCCACGGCATCGGAGAGTCCGTAGCCCAGGGCGAGATAGGATGCTATGGCCGAAGAGAGAGTGCATCCCGTCCCATGGGTGTTGACGGTCTCGACGGTGTCGGCTTTCAGCTCTACCGTTTCTCCGCTGTCGGAAAGATAGAGCAGATCGGTTTTCACGTCAGTGCGGTCAGTGTCGCCACCCTTTATGAGGATATTGCCGCAGCCCATCTCGCGAAGGCGCGCAATCTGGCGTTGCGGGTCGGTCTCCCCGGTCAGTGCGCGGGTTTCCATCTGATTGGGGGTGACGAGCAGTGCGAGCGGGAAGATTTCGTTTACCAACACCTCGACGGCTTCCTTTTCGAGCAGCATGGAGCCGGAGGTGGACACCATCACAGGGTCGACAATCAACTTGGCGGGGCGGTAACGGGCGAGGCGGTCGGCCACGGCCTTTGCTACCCCGGTGTTGCAGAGCATCCCGATTTTGACAGCCAGAGGAGGGGTGTCGTCAAACACCATGTCAATCTGGTCGGCTACGATTTCCGGGCTTACGGCCATTATGGAGCGCACTCCGGTGGTGTTCTGAGCCGTTATGGAGCTTATGACAGACATGGCATAGCAGCCTATGGCCGACATGGTCTTGATGTCAGCCTGGATTCCGGCGCCTCCTGAGCAGTCGGAACCGGCAATTGAAAGGACGGGATAGTATGTTCGCATCGCTCGCTTTGTTCTTTTTTTACGGAAGTGGGAGAAAGATATGGTAAGCGACAAAGCGATGGCCTTCACAGACGGCGTTGCGGACTTGACAGCATCCCTTCGGCGGTACTAACCGCATCAGGTTCAGAGGGTATCATCTCAGCGTCGCCAATCCGGCACGCACCCCTTTGTCGCCACAAAGATAACTCATTATCCCCGAATCTCCAAAAAAATATTGCCGGGCTGTTCAGGAAGCGGTTTACAGGTTTATCATTTCTCATTTTCTCACTTTTGTGATAAATGATAATTTTCTCATTTTCCCGTTTCGTAGTGAGAATGATAAAATGATAAAAGCCCGGACACGCAAGGCTGCATATCCGGACTCTTTATCCGTAAGTTATCATCCCTTAGGGGACATCTCCCGGCTATCTTTCGGCACGCATGGGATTGTTGAGGAAATCCTCGTAGGCTAAGCGTATGCCCTCGGGGAGTTCGGTCGAGTAAGTCCAGCCGAGTTTGGTGGCTTTCGACACGTCGAGGAGCTTGCGCGGAGTGCCGTTGGGTTTCGATGTGTCCCATACGATGCGGCCTTCGTAGCCTACGGTCTTTGCCACGAGTTCCGAAAGCTCCTTTATGGTCAGTTCCTTGCCGGTTCCGGCATTGACTGTCTCGTTGCCGGAATAGTTGTTCATCAGGAAGACGCAGAGGTTTGCGAGGTCGTCGACATAGAGGAACTCGCGCAAAGGCGAGCCGTCGCCCCAGCAGGTGACCTCGGGCACCCCGGCCTCTTTAGCTTCGTGGAAACGGCGGATTAGGGCCGGAAGCACATGGGAATGGGTGGGATGGTAGTTGTCGTTCGGGCCATAGAGGTTGGTGGGCATCACCGAGATGTAGTCCGTGCCATACTGACGGTTGAGATATTCGCAGTATTTCAGACCCGAAATCTTGGCGAGGGCATAGGCCTCGTTGGTCTTTTCAAGCTCCGAGGTGAGCAGGCAGCTCTCGGGCATCGGTTGCGGAGCCATGCGGGGATAGATGCATGACGAACCGAGAAACTCAAGTTTCTTGACACCGTTGCGCCAGGCTGCGTGAATCACGTTCATCTCCAGCATCATGTTGTCATACATGAAATCTGCGAGAGCCGACTGGTTGGCCTCTATGCCACCCACTTTCGCTGCGGCGAGAAACACGTATTCGGGACGCTCCTCCTTGAAAAACTTGTTGACCGCCTGCTGGTTGATGAGGTCGAGCTGACTGTGGGTGCGGGTGATTATATTCTCATAACCCTGCCGGCGCAGCTCACGGACGATGGCCGACCCGACCATCCCCCTGTGCCCGGCAACGTAAATCTTTGAATTTTGTTCCAAAATTAAAAAATTTAGAGTTTGAAGTTTAGAGTTTAGAGTGTTAAGGGTTAAAGGCGTTTTCCTTAGCTTTCATTGATTTTATTATGGATGTCAAAACCTTTAGAATCCTTGTGCAATCTTCGTTTAAAGAGTCAGCGAGTTCATTAGACAGATAATCGGTCTTGTTCAGCAGTCTAATCCAATATCGTGTTTCGGAAGCCTCTTTCTGGGCGATAGTCAGCTTATGGATGAAATCGGAATCGCTTTCCGAGAAAAGAGCCTCCGAAATGTTGGCTCCGATTGACGTGCCTGCACGAAGAAGCTGCTTGCTCATAACATATTCCGCTTTGTCGCTACACAGATAGCGATAGCATCCTACAATTCTCACAGCGAATTCCTCGGAAAGCTCTACCTTAATATCAGTCGCCAAAACTCAAAACTTAACACTCAACACTTTCAAATAAGCACTAAGTGCTTATTTGACGATTCCTTTCTCGAGGTATTCGGCAAGGTTGGTCCGCACTTGCTCTCCGGCACGTTCCACGGCCACCTTGGCCATATCGGCGTCGACCATGAGATTGACCAGCTCCTCGAACGAAGTCTTCTTCGAGGGGTCCCATCCGAGGTTCTTGCGCGCCTTCGACGGGTCGCCCCAGAGGTTCACCACGTCGGTCGGGCGGTAGAAGTCGGGCGACACCTCAATCACGACCTTACCGGTCTTGACATCGATGCCCTTCTCGTCGGCACCCTCACCCTCGAAGCGAAGCTCTATGCCGGCACGACGGAAAGCCAGCAGACAGAACTCGCGCACCGAGTGCTGCTCGCCTGTAGCGATTACATAGTCGTCGGCCTCGGGCTGCTGGAGGATTAGCCACATACACTCCACATAGTCCTTGGCATAGCCCCAGTCGCGGAGTGAGGAAAGATTGCCGAGATAAAGCTTCTCCTGCTTGCCCTGGGCGATACGGGCGGCTGCGAGAGTGATTTTGCGGGTCACGAAAGTCTCGCCTCGGCGCTCGCTCTCATGGTTGAAGAGGATACCCGAGCAGCAATACATGTTATAAGCCTCGCGGTATTCCTTCACAATCCAGAAGCCGTAGAGCTTGGCGACAGCATAGGGTGAATAGGGATGGAAAGGAGTCTTCTCGTTCTGGGGCACCTCCTCAACCTTGCCGTAGAGCTCCGAAGTAGACGCCTGATAGATGCGGCAGGAGTCAGTCAGCCCGCAGAGGCGCACAGCCTCAAGTATGCGGAGGACACCCGTAGCGTCGACGTTAGCTGTGAACTCAGGAGCGTCGAACGACACCTGGACATGGCTCTGTGCAGCGAGATTGTAAATCTCGTCAGGGCGCACCTTCGAAACGACCTGCATGATTGACATCGAGTCGCCGAGGTCGGCATAATGGAGGTGGAAACGCTCATGGCCCTCGAGGTGGGCGATACGCTCGCGGAAGTCTACCGACGAACGGCGGATTGTACCGTGGACATCATAGCCCTTTTCAAGTAGAAACTCGGCGAGAAATGAGCCGTCCTGGCCCGTAATGCCTGTGATAAGTGCAGTCTTCATATTTTTTAATCGTATATATTATATGGATTCTCTGTGTTAACGGCGTCAGCTAAAGTTAATTTAGAGATTTGAAATCAGGAAGACTTCAGACTCTTTGAATTGACAGTGTCAGCTAAAGTTAAGTGAATTGCAAAGTTAAGGCTTTTTCCGCATAAAACCTCCAAAACCACCCGACAAAATAAAAAACGCCCCTGCTGAATCATCAGCGGGGGCGTTGTGCATATAGGTGAGGAGGAGATATTCTGGTTGGTACGACTTTTTAGGGATATTTTTTACACAATTTCCCGGGGGAGAGGAGGGTACTCTTTTATTGAAATCTCTTTTTTGCTTCCTCGTAAGAGTCGAGGGAGCCGATGTCGAAACGTGGGGCCGGCATGGGCCATGCATGGAGGTCGGTGACTCCCGCGAGGTAGCGGGCAAGGTTGCCGGGGGCGTCATACCCGCAGCCGTGGGCGAGGCAATCGCGGATGAGGGGCAGGTCGGCGCGGCTGTAGATGTAGAACGGCGGAACCGCCCAATGCGACACAGGCTTCTCGGGCTTCTCCTGCATCTCGAGCACCTTCATATCCTCGTCTACGGCTATCACTCCCGTGCGCTGCAGGCGGCGCAGTTCCGGCTCGTGGTGGCACATTATGACCGAGGTGCCTTTCTCCCGGAAGAAATCGACGAATCCATGCAGGGAGAATTCCAGTATGTTGTCGGCGGCGAGCACCATTATGTCGTCGTCGATTCCACACCGGTCAATGGCGAGCAGGAGGTCACGCACGGCCCCGAGGCGGGTCTCGTTTGTCGACGTCCCATCGTCTATGACGGTTATGGGCTTGGCATATGACGATCCCTTTTTCCATTCCTCGAAATGGGAGGCGAACTTATGGTTGGTCACTATGACATGGCCGTCAATCCCCGGGATACCGTCTGCGTCGGCGATGAGACGGTCGAGGATGGTCGAGTCACCTACCTTGAGCAGGGGCTTTGGGAAATTCTCGGTCAGCGGGTAAAGCCTTGTGGCATAGCCCGCTGCTATCACGATTGTTTTCATAGGAATTCCACTCCGTTTGCGGGGTTACAGAAGAAAATTTCGAAAGTGTCGCGGTACTGGGGATACTCCCTCAGGTACTCGCGTGTGACGGTCTCGCGGATGGAGTCCTCTTTAGAGGGGTCGACCAGGGCGATGCAGGCCCCCTTGAAGCCGGCTCCGGAGAAGCGGCCTCCGTAGATGCCGTCGGTGCGTCGCATTATGCGGTAGAGCGCGATGAGTTCGGGGGAGCCGCACTCGTAGTTGTCCATGGAGCTCTCGCAGCTGCCGAACACGCACTCGCCGAAACGCGCTATATCGCCATCCTCCCAGGCCCGGACGCCTTCGGTCACGCGCTCACACTCCGTGAAGAAGTGGCGGGCACGTCGGGCGAAGCGCTCCGGCATGCCGTCGGCGTGGCGGGCGAACTGCCCTGCGGAGATGTCGCGCAGGCGCGTGTCCTGGAGCTCCTTCAGGTGCTCGCCCTCATATGCCTGGACTATCCACGCGGCAGTCTTGCACTCGGAGACGCGCAGGTTGTAGTCAGTGCCCGTGAGCTTGCGGGTGACACCCGAGAAGAAAATCCCGAGCCTGAACGGCAGGGGCTTCCCCTCCTCCCCTCCAAAGGGTATAAGGCGGTGCTCCCCGGTGGCGGTGTCGAGGAAGAGCAGCTTGTCGGCCTCGCAGAGGACCACGCACGACTGGTCGAGCACTCCGTTGTTGAGCCCGACGTAGTGTCTCTCGGCAGCGGAGGCATAGTCAATCACCTGCTGTCTCGTGAGGCCCAGGGAATTGACCTTGTCGATTGCCATCACGAAGCCGCAGAGGAGCGCGGCCGACGACGATAGGCCGCCGATGGGCATGGAGCCACGCACGATGCCGCGCACGCCCCTATCGAGGCGGAAATCCTGCTGCAGGGCCCACACTGCGCCGCGGAGGTAGTCGCCCCAGTTGCCCTGCTTCTCGTCGACGGGGCGCTGCACGTTGAAGGTCATGAGTCCCTCGAACGAGAGCGAGGCCATCTCGACCTTTCCCGTGTCGGTGGCCGAGAAAAGGAACTCTATCCCCGAATCGAAGGCGAAGCCGGTGACGAGGCCGTGCTGGTGGTCAACATGGGCCCCAAGCGGGCAGATGCGGTAGGGCGCGAAAAGCTGGTACAGAGCGTCACCCTTCCCGAAGAATGTCCGGTAAGCTGTAAAGAGATTGTCTGTCATAAGAGAAGCTGTTTATCGATTTGAAGAATCTTTGCCAAGCAAATAATATGACAAGGTCTTATCCAACTCTATAAAATGAGCGATACACATACTCATATAGATAATTATAGCTGAAAATATTGGAGTTATAATTAAATTAAAGATTGATTCAGAAATTTCGTTAATATTAATATATTGTGCAGCAATCTTTTCAAGTAACAATGTCTGGATAAGATATATCGCAAGAGTATACTTTCCGACAGTCGATAATGTAGTAATTACTTTATTTCGTTTCGATAATCTATTAATGAAACCATAAAACAATGCAACTAATGATATAGCTGCTGATACTCCAATACCAATACTATACAATTGAGTCAAAAATAAATCAAAAAGCACACTAAAATTTCCAGAAAGCAATTCCTTTTTAATCTTCGAAATAGGAATAAAATCATAATCAGACAAACAGACAACCAAGATTATATAAATTATTGTTGAGACTATTGTTACTAATTTCCAATTCTTTAAGATACTATCAGAATATCGATATAGAAACACACCACATAGAAAACATGGATACATCTGATTTAATTTGTATAGCGGCACTATTTGAATAATAATCAATGAAATACCCCCCCCTAAAATAAAATGAAAGTCAACTTTTAAATAATTTACAACTTTTGATGAGAAGTAAAAAAGTAGATAACAAAGAAACGCACTTTTTAAAAACCAAATTTCCTGAAACAATGCATTGACAAATGTTTTGACTGAAAGATGATACCCAGGAATAACAATAAGCATCGCGATATAAGTGATAAAAATCCAACTAAAGCATGGAATGATTAGTTGTGTGGATTTATGCCTAATAAAATCTTTAACCGGTTTTGAAAGAGATGAATAAGCAAAGAACCCAACCATTATCATGAATAATGGCATGTGAAATGAATAGATCCACTGCCATACTATGTTCATATGATAATCTGAATTTGACAAATGCATGATTGCATGTCCCCACACAACAAGAAAAATTGCAAATGCCTTTAGAATATCAATATAGACAATACGTCGTTTCATGACTGCAATTCTGAGTAAATCATTATGTGGGTTTTTACCACCTTCTCTATATCAAATTCCTGTTCAGCTTTTTTTCGAGCTGCGTTTCCCATTTGACAACGAAGTGGTGGATTATTAATAAGAGTTTTAATTGCCTCGGCTATACGAGTAGGCGACTTTGGCTCAACAAGAAAACCATTTATCCCATCATCAACAACGTCTTTACATCCAGTAGAATTGCAAGTGACTATCGGTCTGCCGACAGCTGATGCTTCAATAAGAGATTTCGGAACACCCTCACGATAATAGGAGGGAAAAGCCATAATATGACTTTTTTCCAGTAACTGATGCACATCATTTCTCTCGCCAAGCCAGCATATATATTCTCCATCACAATGCTTAGTCATATATTCCTCTGTCACACCGGATTTATTTGGTGTAAGACGTCCGCATAAAAGGAAGCGAATCTGTCCAAGATATCGTGGCTTCAATATTTCTGCGGCTTCTATAAGATCGCAGATTCCTTTTTCTCTTACCATTCGTCCGGTAAATATAATATTCAATGGTGTTGTATCTGGAACTGGTACGGCAGAAAATTCCTTTAAATCAATGCCGGATCCTTTAGTAAATGCGACCTGTTCAGGAGTAACAACATTATTCGACAGGAAAATAGACAAATCATCATTATTCTGGAAAATTACCTTGACACCTTTACGGCGATTGGAAAAACGCATCACAGCAAGTACTCCCCGAGTAGTTAGTGACAGCCGATTGCCATTAAACAACCCACCCAAACCACTTACAGCATTTACCACTCCTTTAATCCCAACAACACGAGCAGCCAATCCTCCCCAAAGAATATTTTTAAGCCCAACATGATGTACTATCTCTGGTCGATTTTTCGAATATAAATTTTTCAGGAAAGAAAATGTTTGCCATTCTTCTTTTAGGTTCATTCCTGTAGGATTGACTGGGAGATTGATAAATTTAAGATTCAAAGCCTCAATCTTATCTTTTTGGCCCGTATCTTTTGCTACTATTGTAACATCAAATCCCAGCCTCATTGCAGCAAGTGCAATCGGTTTTCTATGTGACAAAAAAAAGCGGTCTTCATTGACCACCATGAATAGTTTTGCCATTTTACAATTTTATTTACTTAAAAGGTTGGTTAGGATTTATCTAACCTGATTTGGATTAAAAATCCCAAACGAGTACTACTTCGGCTATTTTAATTAGTTATAAATTAAGCATTTCTCCCAATTTATAATCCCAATCATCGGGCGTAAAATTACCATATCCACTTGCTGGATAAAATGTTATTTCCCCAAACCAAATGTTTGTGGCTGTAGAATATAAATCTATCCGACTAAACGGGAATCCTGTACTAAGGCTCCGAGCGATATCTTTCATTTTATCAAATTGTTCAGGTTTTGCCGCAGGTTTTGCCGCAGGCCCAAAACGAGGATTCAATCCATAAAATTGCATATGATTCCACTCCATATCAAAGAAATCTATTGTCTCATTCGTCCTTCGATTTGCGATTACCTGACAATATTTCGGTTCTCCGTTAAAACAATAAAATTTAAAATCGGGAATATCCTCATGGATTCCATCCGAAATCAAAGTTTCGATAATTATTTTTCGTGGTTGTCGGTTTTCATAAGCCCATTCCCTACCGACTTGTTTTTTGGGTTTTGGTTGTGACATCCATTCGCTTAGTATGCTCTTAAAACCTTTTTCGTCTAATATAGATTTATCGTGACATACAATCACCTGATTCCCTCCGCCGCCATCACTTGTTTTTGCAACAAACTGATTCGGAAGAGATTCAAAATCAATCTCAAACAGCGAATTATAAACTCCAATAAGCGGAATTAGAATATCCGACAGGCCTCTTTCAGTCACAAAATCCCTGACTGTGAATTTGTCTGTGCATCTAAGCATTTCTAGATTTCGATACTTGAGTTTATAAAGTTGTATTTTCTCAGTAAAACGCTTTGGTTTTTTTAGACTTAACTTTCGACCTGTGTGGATTCTATATTGAAGAGGAATCATTATATTATCTGGAATCCAATCAAGACAAGCCAAAATTTTAGCCCGCATTTTTCTAGAACGGATTAATCTTTTGTAGTCCATTATACTATATATGGAAATATTTATTAATTAATTTTTTCCATGTATTTTTAATCCATAACTTAGGATTAATTGCATCAGCTGACACTTTTTCGCACAACCAATCATTCCTGAAAACAGAATTATCAAAGACATCCCACCATTCTCGCCACCTTAATGTAAATGTTTTCCAAGGTTTGTCGCCAGCATAATGTAAAACAACAGCATCTTCAATGCTGACATTTCCATGTGGATATAGTCGACCCGGAGCCGCATTATATTTCAATTCCGAATATTTGATTCTCCCTTTGGCAATCAGGTTGATTATATCCTGATCTTGAAACAGATATTTTTTTTTTGATAATTCCAATAATTCAGTTTTTAGATTATCTTTCCTTTGTCGTGCTGAATTAATAAGGAGAAATCCACTGTTAATGTATTTATCTGGGGCTATCCCAAGTTTTCTTATATAAGCTGCAGTTTTCCTATTTGATGTAAACCCTGGCGTATTTACTCCTGCAACATAGTATCCAGAAATATCTTGTTCAAAGAAATCCGTTATATTTGACCTGAATATTATATCGACATCGCTATATATTATTTTATCATATTGAGGTATAAGCCAAGGGATTAATAATCTGTAATAGCACGCAATGGATATATCTCTTATTTCATGACTTCCTGCAAAGGCAGAATCAAGATGGATAAAATTTATTCTCGATTTAGAAGAAATTATAGCTACTTGTTTTGATAGAGATGCCTTATCATCAGCTGAAACATCGTTACCACACAAGATAAATATATCAAATTCTTCATTTTTATTGGTATTGAGTAATGACGTTATTGTTACTCCTGTCGGCATTACATAGTTATGGTCGGTAGAGAATACGATAGGAATCATTTCTGTCTTAAATTATCTAATATACGAATTATAAATCCAAAGGGAAGGATAAGATAGCTCCATATGGCAGGTCGTAGTTCTTTATGGTTCCTGTGTAATATTATATTTGCATATCGCCAATAATTTATTGCAGATTTAATCTTATGTATTAGAGATGGAGAATAACGCATGGACTCAGCATATAGGAGCATTGTGCCACATGGAGAGTTTCGGTGTAGTTTTGATATAGATAAAGTCAAGCCATCCACGAGATAATCACATATATATATAGGCTCAAAGAAATATCGAAGTTTGTATTTTCTCCCGATACGATTCCATACCACCCCTTCCGAAATAAACCTTTCTCCATCATACTCAGGGAAAGGATATTTTTTTAAAATCTCAGTACGGAAAGCCTCAGCCTTATCTTGTGATAGCCATTTTGCTATATGCTGGGGGGAGGAATCAATGATATTGAACTCTTTTTTCAATCCATTAATCTGTCCGTTAGGATACTTTCTTAATCCACAAACACCAGCGAAACTTTCGTCACCACAAATATTCTGATAGTTATTATTTAATTTTTCAAGCGCATCATCTGTAAGATAATCATCACTGTCCACTATGAAAAACAACTCGCCATTTGCCAATTTCACTCCTCGGTTTATCGCGCGGTGCTTTCCGCCATTTTCAACTCTATAATATCTTATATTGATTCTATTTTGAGATATAAACGACTCTACCAAATCAGATGTATTGTCGGTTGAGCCATCGTCAATGACCACCCATTCAAAATCTTTATAAGACTGACGACATAGGCTATCGTAAAGATTTGTGATAATATAAGCCCTATTGTAGGCTGGAGTAAATACAGTAATCATCAGAATGGTTTTATGAATATCACAATATTCATTATCATAAGAGCAAAAAAGAGAAAGTCTCCGCTAATAATCTTTTTTCGAGTGAATTTGTCGATACAACCAAAATAAGATATAATAGGGATTAGATTCCAGCTGAATGCTCCCACACGGTCATTGAATGGAACGGTAAACCAAAGAAAAAACCAGCATGAAAACGCAACATACAATCGGATATAGTATGTCATAAACTGAGATTTACTCTTTTTTGTAATCCAAATAAAGAATAATAAAAAAATAGTATTAAACAGGGCAAAGTCAGGTCTAAATCCAGTTTGGTATCCAGCCGACTCTGAAAGTTTTGAATAAAATTCAGCCTTCCCGAAGCCAGCCATACCAGCTGCAGATTGCAGACTTACACCAGCAACAGATGCACAGAGTATACAGATATAAAAAAGATAATACCATCCAAGCCTACACTGTATGAACCTTGCTAAAATACTAATTATAATGGCGGCAGCCATTGAAAAATGCACTCCTACTGCCAAAATTCCATATATCGTTGCTTTCTTATAATTTCGACGATAGAAATAGTAAAAATATATTAATATCAGTGGAAATGCGATTCCTATTCGCATGACATTATCTTGCTGATTAAGGAATGTAAAGTTTATTATCAAGCATAGGAACAACTGTAAAGAAGAGCCCCGTCTTTCTCCTGAAGTGTAAACTTTACATGCTTTATAAGCCAGCCATAGAGATAGGAATGAAATTAATGTAAGTGTCAGATGAAAAGACTCAAATGGGGAAGTGATGAAAAAAATCAGACTGAATAATGGATCATGTCCAAACTCACTAAAATTGTCAGCAATTTCATCCCATCCATTCCGGCAAATAGAATTAAAGCTATTCTCATACATATCCAAATCAGACATATGTATGACTGGACGTCCTCCTATAAGAATTGCTAAAAACAATATTATTAAATAGACAAGTATATGTTTTTGTCCAAAACGGAATGACTTACTTAAGTCGGCAATAATAAACGAAACAGCAACAACCAAGCAGTAAAGTAGTCTTATTTCTTGTGTTGACATCATTTCACTATGCGTTTAAGACATCCAAGAAGTCTTCTTAACCTTCTTTTAAACTTCCGTGAAGTGGTATCTGTATCCATAAGGATTTCATCAAGCTCATCATAATTTTTCTCTATATGGCTCAGTGATGCTCCTGTTTCGGCATTATATTCAGCTACAAAAACATCAAGCTTCAAAAAGGTTGCGCCTTGCATGTAAGCTTTATGGAAGAAATCAAAATCGGCCATATATTTATAATGCAAATCAAAAAGATGTTTCTTATGAAAAGCCACTTTGACAAATCCGGACTGATGGCAAAAGGCTCCATGATACCTCAAAACGTACGGCTTATGCGATAAATCTTCCCATCGGTTACTATTTGTATGTTTATATGTATTTCCATAAACTACATCCATCTCCCCCTCAGACTTGATGTTTTCTGCCACTAATTTTATTATTTCAGGGCTGACGAACGAATCCCCTGCGTTCATGAAGTTGATGTAGTCGCCAGTGGCGCCGAGGATGCCTTTGTTCATTGCATCGTAGATGCCCTTGTCGGGCTCTGAGACCCAATATGCGAGGCGGTCAGCGTATTTCTTTATGATATCTACGGTGCCGTCGGTCGAACCTCCGTCAATGATGATGTATTCGATATTCGGATATGTCTGGCCGAGCACCGACAGCATAGTCCGCTCGATAGTCTCCACAGCATTATAGCAGACCGTCACCACTGTGATTTTCAATTCATTTTCCATTGGAATATCTTATAATGCCAATTATCGGTAGCCGGTTATATCTTTTTCAATTGTTCGATGTCGTTTAGAAGTCGCCAATTCTCTTTCCACCACAGCTCGCCTTTGTCCCACCATCGCAGTTTCAGAAGGAAGTCTATGTCCTCGGGGGTGTATCGGTATCTCATCACCTTCGCCGGAATTCCACCTACGATGGCATATGGCGGGACATCTTTGGTGACAATAGCTCCAGCAAGGACCACAGCTCCGTCTCCTATTATCACGCCTGATACTATTGTCGCACCAGTCTGAATCCATACGTCATTGCCTATCCTAACACAATCCTTTCCATCTGAGTCTGCCCAACGGAATTCATCAAACATCTGTTGGTCAGCATATGAGAATCCGCATTGTTTCATGGTGGAGAAGAACACAGGTGATGTCGTTGCAAATGGATAGGTATATGGATGAATCCCTGGCACCACTTTTACGAATGGAGCGATAGAAGTGAACCGTCCGATTCTGCCATAAATCTGACAATCCCCCCCGATATAAGAACAGAAACCGAGATTTCCACCAAAAGTGGTGTGCGCATGTATCTTATTACCTCCTTCAAAAGTAGACGAGCGTTGTATGTTTGATGTCGGATGAAACCACACGCCCTTATATCTACGTTTCAGCAGGAACTGTTTCAGCCGTCGCTTCAGGTAAGAAATCATATTATTAAAGTTGATTATTTAGAGGCTTATTTCAACCATACAGGACTGGCATTTCCCGACAGAATCTTCCTTAGCTGTACAGTAAATACTATTGCATATATCGCATTTATAATGCACATCGAGGAAACTACGCCGAGTGCGCCAAGTCCTATATACCTACCTAAGAATATAGAGAGTGGGATATGGAAGATGAGCCCGATAAGAGTGACATAGGTCTGCAATGTCACGGCACCAATTCCATTTATCAGATAGACATGCAGCCCGCTCCACATGCTGATGGCCACATAGAGGCAGACAGAGCATGTCATTGCAATGGGAATCGCGGCCCTGTCGCCAATCCATAGCTTATAGACAATAGGGGAAAGCACGCCCATGAGAACTATTGCGACGAACAAAAGGGAATAGAGTTTCTTCATCCGTCGGTAGACCTGCTTCATCCACGGGAAATCGCGCTTCGCGTAGGCGTCGGTAAATGCAGGCCAGAGAGGATTGAGAATCAGAGTAAAGAGCATAGACGCAACCCCTATGTAGCGGTAGGCAATATTGTAGGACGTCACGTCTAATGGGGAGGACAGGTTTGATATAAGGATGTTGGTGGACTGGTAGAGCACCACAATCTGAATCTGGATTATGAAGAATTTCACCCCGAGCTGGAAAAGGTCTTTTACATAAGAGAAGTCAATGGACCTCAACGATGGCGACACTTTCTTCAATACGCCGTTGAAAAGTATCACCGAGCAGACGAGATAGACAGCCACAGGGAGATAGGATATGGAGATTGCCAATGCGGGCAGCGACGGAGGTACAGTGTATTTGAGGATGAAGATGACAATCAGTGACAAAATATTGCCCAGGACAGGAAACACGGAGGAGAAGGCGACTTTCTGAAAGGCTGCAAGGATGGCGCTGACAGCGTTGAAAATCATCTGCAAGCAGAAACTTATAAGAAGAATCCGCATGACCTCCACAAGCTGGAGGTTATATTCGCTGCTTACGTTCAGGAATCCGCTCCAGTCAATATGAGGTATGACCAGTTCGCCGATAAGCCCCACTGGGACGAAAATCAGGATGAGCATTATATAGGTAGTGGAAACCAATGATTTCCCCCGCCGATAGTCTCCGACGGCGATGGCCTCGGCGAGCCGGTTTTTCAACCCGAGCGTGAATCCCACATCGAAAAAGTTGAGCCACAGCATGATTGACGATACTGTCAGCCAAATTCCGTATAAGTCCGCAGATAGATATCCCAGCGTAAGAGGCACGAGCATCAACTGTACAAGTATGCTGATGCATTTTATGGCCATAGAGCCTATGATGTTTTTCTTCACGCTCAATGACCTGGAATTCCCTTTAGAGAAGAACTGTCGTATAGTCGCCATTTGATTAATTATCCTGGGCATTATCTTCCGCATAGGACTTGGAGTTGCCCTCGTCGCCATCGGAATCGGACTGAATTGTGTTTTTTAATCGGTACCCCTTTCTGATTCCCGGCATAAAATACCGACTAGTTGCTGATTTGGGGGCGCTAAGAGAGTTGGCGGTGACTCTTATCCGTCTGATTCTTGGGAAACTGGCGAGTTCCGTCGTGCTGAAGTTCTCACCGAAATGCTTGAGAAACTGTGTCAGTGTATAGATGTGGAATATGCAGCCGGGAGCTTTCTCCTTGAACTCGACGATGAGTTCGATGCGCGGACCGAGGGTCTTGCCTGCTATCTTGGCAATCCAGTCCTCCTTTACATCACGGCAGATAAAGAATATATGTTTTTTCTCCGCTTCGGCAAGCCTCAGGATTTCTTTCCATACTATAAGGTCGCCATACTAGTTGTTGTCGTCAGTTTCCGTGGCCTTGGGGGAATCCATGTAACCTGGTGGAATCTTCCGTTCATAACGGTCTTTCCCTTCTTCCTTTATCTTGGCAACCTCTTCCGGAGTGAAATCCGGCAGTATCAGGTCTTTGAGCAGGTCGCTTATGCGTGTCTGCATAGCGTGGCTCTCAAAGTTGTTCCTATAATACCCGACGAGCTTATCCATTTCCGTGAGAGTTCTGTCAAAGATTTCCCGGAAAACTGAAAGATACTTTTCAAGCCGGTCGGAAGGGAACTGGCATCCGGCGCCACTTTTTTCAAAGTGTTCCCGGATGGGTTTCTCTATCAGGGAGAATGAGAATGTTTCTTTCTTGTTTTCAGCTATCGCGAGCACCTGAGCCGGGATTTCGAACAGATGTTTATGGTATTCCCTGTCGACATGGGCCGGTATGCGTATCCTTTCCTTATATTTCTCGATACAGCCTAAAGTCTTTTTTGCAAGCTCCGGACTTATGCGGAGGATGTCGAGCAGGCAATTTGTGTCAAAGACAAAAAGCGCGGTATCCGAAGCTTCCTTTAATTCTTCCTGTCTGGGACGGTAATATGCGGAATATTTAGTTCTCATCTTATTCCTCTTCGGATATTATGCAGTCGTGTTTGGTCGCAAGAGCGGATATTTCAATCCTGACAAAGTAACTGTCGAAATGAGCGAGGAGCATTTCTGCAAAGCGACCGTGGTAGAGTGCATATTCCTCGCTGGTTACATCACATCCCTTGCGCCCGATGATTCCGAACGAGATACTCTCCTTTGGTTCAATTTCTGCCACATGCATCCAGGCGCGGTCACGCCACTGGTCAGGGGAGTGGGTGAAATCACCATCGGCATCCATCTGCCATGTGGTTATTGAACCGTCTTCGATAGACTCGCGGATTGCTGTCCGTAACCGACGTGGAGTGGACGTGTAAACTTTTAGGGACATATTATTGAGATTATGGAAACTCAGAATTTTCACTCCCTTATCAGGGTGATGAATTCGGGGGAGACTTCGACGGAGAGGGTAAGGAGCCCGTCGAGCTCCACGAGCAAGCGGCGCTTGCGGCTGCCACGGGCCTTCAGCAGGCAACCCTCGTAGCCGTCCATCGGACCGCCGACTATCCGTACGCGGTGACCGTACATCGACGGGGTGATTTCCTCGGGGGTATAGTAGCGGATATCGCCGTCCTGACGGGTGGCGTGGATGAAGCGCGACATCTCGGTGGGGCGCACGGTGAGGGGGACACGGTAGCCGAGGCCACGGGCGTAGCGGTACTGCAAGGTGGGGGTGCGCTCGACGGTAGGAGTCAGCAGCGATTGCGATGAGTGGACGAAGAGGAGGTCGTGGATGGCGGGGACGGTCTCCCGTATACGCCTTCCCGAGCGGACGGCAATGCGCGTGACCATCGGGGTGAAGACCTCGAAGCCTTTCTCCTCGAGCAGCCGCCATGCCGGCACGCGGGCGTTGGCACGAGTGAGGTCGCGCATCACGAACCACTCGACAGATTCGTCCATATTGTTTCCGAAATTTTCTGGGACAGACAATGATGAATGATTAGGGGAAACGTCAGCCGACATGCAAATCTTCTATTCCTGCTCGCATAGGCATCATGTTGGTAAGCAAGCAGTTGAATGAGTCTGACTAAAAAGTTGGGCATAAATGCCGTCTATAATCGCACTGCCAAATGAGAGTATTTTCATAAGATTCGGCCTCACGATTCATAGGCTGAATCAGACATTCATATCATCTGAAAAAATAATACTCTCTTGGTAGGAGATACTTAA
>JAETNO010000051.1 GCA_021768245.1 Bacteroidaceae bacterium
AGAAACTGTTGGACGAATACATCAAAAGGAATTATTGATTTCCCCTGATTCATCACCCAAAATGTCCACATGGAACTTTGTTATGATAAAATATCACCCCAAATGTCCACATCGCCGTAAAAAATGAATAAACTTTTAATCACGCTATTTTCATTCCTTGCTATCGCTGTCGTTTCATGCAGTGATGACGATGAACCGAAAATGCCGACTAATGCTATCTCATTGAACATGATGATTGGAGATAGCGAAACAACCATTGGCGGCTCGGATGTTTTCATCAATGCTTCCAATAACTTTACATCGTACGATTGTGGTATTGCAGACCTCGGTAGAAAAGGAGGTTTCAATCAGAACCCAAATCTGTCGCAGCTTGCTCAGGAGATGGCGGTTACGCCCGGCAATTTCTACCAGATTGTTCTTGCCAACAAGGTTCAGACAGTTGCAGGGGGCCGGGCACTTCCTATCAACACTAACTACTACAACGTTTATGTTGATTCATGGATTTACGATAAGGACAAAGATATAGCCGGAGCAAAAATCAGCTATACTGAGTCTTTCCCCGAAATCAAACAGCTTCCCGAATGGGACAGCTATTTCTCCGGAACCCATCAAAATGACGGATACAATGAAAAGGCGACATTTACGTTCCCCAAAGGCAGCCATATTGACAAGAATGTAGATGCCTATTTCACAGATGGATATAATAACCTGACTGATGAACTCGAATTTGAGATAAAAGAAAATCAGATAGTGATAACTTATCCGTATTTAACCAGCCATCAGCCGGATGTCAGACTTTTGATCCGCTATGAGAGCGTGTTTACACGTGTATCGTTGGACTTCGAATAATCCGATGCAGAATCATGAACCATCGATTCAAATATCTTTCAATACTCGCTGCCATAATATTGTTTACGGCATGCACTACATCGAAATCGACAGTTTCAACGAATGTCAACCTGTCACGATATGAGTATGCATCTATAATCAATAACGATACCTATCATATTCCGGCAGAGTTGATGGAGTACGAGATTCAGCTTTTTGATGCTGTGGAGAACTCACACTTAAAACTTATAAGCGATGCCAGAATCTACGAATTGACACCGGCACAGCAGGAAAAACTTTTGTTAGTTAAGTATGGCGTAAACGTGCAACCCGAAGAGACTATTGTTACAGTCAATTTTATAGACTATAACACAGGTCGCCCTGTAGCATCATGCAAAGGCGCATATTCTTCTCTTGGGGTTGCAGGAGCTTCGCATGATATAAAAGGAGCAATAAACAGGGTGGCAAAGCAAATATCTAATACTTTTCCTAAAGAATAAAATTATCAAATGTAATATTCAAGCAAATTCCATTAAAAATGAGAATATATTTATTGACCATAATCTCGTTCTTGGCTGTGTTTTTCAGCAGCTGTGACGAAGTGAAAGACTCGCCTATTTTGTTTGAGGCCACTTCAAACACTAATCCTGAATATATAAAGCTCAGTTATCAGCCTGATGAAATAGGTATCACATTTGCCCCTAAGGAGTCGCGTTACTTCATCTATTCTTATACCTATATTGACGGAGATCTGGAGTTGACATGCACGAACTGCGACAATATTGGCCAGTCAACAGATTTCAGTTTTAGTATAATTGAAGACAATGTAGGGAAATCTATATCAGCCACCGGGGAAGAGGTAGGTATTTCAGTAGAAATTGCAGACCATAAAACACTTCGGATTCATTTTGCCACATTGTCGGATGAAGAATTGCCGGTTGGTTTCTTAGGCGCTCGAGCCACTATAAAAGTATATGGTCGAGTAGGAGGGAAAGATGTAACCACAAGCATTTCGGTTTATCGCTCAAACCTACGTTCCCCCACTGAGTAAATCATAAGTTGATTCCACCTCGTCCTCTCTCAATCTTCCAGTCATACCGACCTTCCGCGACATCGCCCACCTCGTTGAGTGTGTGGCGATGTTTGATTTCATCAAAAGGCTGTCGGTGTTCCGCATAGTCACAGAGCCATGCGCCGACCGCTTTCTGCTGCTCGGTGGTCTCACCGTAGCTCTGCATCACGCTCTTGATGTCGGCGGCTTCAGAGGGAGAGAAGATTGACTTGTGTCGTTCCGTGGCGAAATGGATAATAGCGTCAATGGCTCGCCTGAACACCTCGCTTGCCTTGTAGAGAATATCGGCAATGATGTTCAGAATATCCCGGCTCGATTTCAGCGCACCCTGCAACCGCTCTATGGTCTTGTCCTTCTCCGCTGTTGCCCGGCTCACCGCCATGTTGATGCGGTGCTGCTCCCCGGTCTTCTGTTCCCTGAGCTGCCGCAGTGCCGTGTCCCTTTCGGAATCAAAAGTGTCAGCGATTGCCATGGCACTGTCACGCTCCAGTTCGACCGTCCGCTTCGCATCGGTCAGTGCCTTTGTCCGCTTCGCCACCTCTTTCCTGACGGCATCGGGGAATGATTCTTTGATGTGCTCGTTCTCGGCTTTCAGTCTCTCGTTCTCCTGCTCGATGGCTGCGTACTTGCCTTTGCCGAAAAGGTTGGCGATGCCGGACTTTATGCTGTCCGTGTTCTCCCTGTCAACCTCTCTCGCCCGTTCCTCCTTTTCGGCAATCTCGCTGTCAAGTTCCGCGCTGCGCCGCTGCTTCTCCTCGTTCCCGATCTGGAGTTTTTCATGTTCGGTTTTGGCATTATCCGTTTCACGGATCGCGGCATCCCTGTCGGCTTCGGCTGCTTCCTTTTCTGCCTTTACCTGTTCGGCTTCCTGCTTCTGCTTGGCGATGATGAAATCAGCGCGTTCAAGATGCTCCTTTCCCGTCTGCTCCTTTGAGGTGCCCCTTTCCATGTCAAGACACTCAGCCAACAGCGTCTGCATCTCGCTCATGGCTTTATCGTCCAGCTTGCAGGATTTCCCGGTGTCGTGGTTCATCCAGTCCCATACGATATGGGCGTGAAGGTTGGGCTTCCATGTGGCGGTTTCTCCGGGAGTGCCGTAATGCCCCTCGTCACGGTGGATGAAGATTTGCAAAGCTGTGATTCCCCACCGCTCCTTACACACCTCGCAGAAATGTTGCAACTGCTCCATAGAGGTATCATCCTTGATTACCACGACACCCTCCTTGAGCGGAGTGCTGCCGCGCACGACGGTCACCTTCCCGGTCTTCTTGTTCACACGCTCCCGGTCTTTGGTCTGCATCGCCCGACCTGTCTTTTCCTTTACCATCGCGGCTATCTGATTGTAGCGGTCCGACAGCGAAGTGCCGCCGAAATCAGGTGCTACCCATGCCTCGTTTCGGGGCATGAGGTCGGTGCGGACATAGAACTTTTCCTTGCCGATATGGGCGAGGTATTCCGCTGTCCGCCTGTTGTGCGCCTCGCTGCTTCCGATGTTGCAGGGCTTGATGTTGATTGATGTCTTCTGTGCCATAAGCAGGATGATGTTTACAGATTTACAATAGGGAAAGGGTTATTAGGGCGGAGCCTTAATCGTAGGGTGCAGGGAGAGGGTCACTTCCTGCTCGGGGTTCTCAGGGGTCGAGACCTCTGAGCGGAGTTTCCAAAGAGAGGGTCACTCTTTGGTCAGGGGTGTTGGGGGCTGACAGCCACCGACCGGGTTCTCAGGGCAGAGCCATGAGTGGGACGGGGCAAAGCCCAGCCCCTCGGGAGAGCCCACAACTTCGGGAGCGCAGCGGAGAAGTTATAGTGGGCTATACAGGGCAAGCCCTTGTTCCCGTTCCCGACCAACGAAATCCCGATTTGAGCCGTTTTCCGCGCTTTCGGTTCTCGTGCCTATGCAGGATTACCCTCGCTGCCATCCGTGCCGTCCTGCGCCTCGCTGTGGCTTCCTGCGCCGTTCTCGCCGGACGCTCCGTTACCGCTGTCTATGATATGCAGATTTGCGGCTGTGTCCTCTATGAACATATCGGACGGCGAATTGTGGCTGCCGCAGTCATGCACATCGGCTGACGGATTGGAACTGTCTGACAAAAGAAGGGAAGAAGGAAGGGATGCCGCGCCTGTCGTCAGGGTGTCCGTTTCCTTCCCTCTTGTGTGGCAGTCGACCGCTGCGCCTCCCGGTTCATCCCCTGACGGCAGACTGCCGGAAACAGGTGTCCGCACATCGCCCGTCTGTCCTTTGGCGGAAGCCGAAGGTCTGACATAATGGGGATTGGTGACAAGGACACCTCCGACATACCAGCTCGTGAGAAAATGCAGGGAATGAACGGAAGTACGGTTGTTGGTCTTGGTGGTCAGCATACCGAGGCGGTTGAAACTGTCGATTAGCTTGCCGACCGTCTTACGGTTGCAGTCCAAAAACTCCGCAAGCTCCACATCGGAAGCCGCCACCTGTCCCACCTCCAGCACAATATCAATGCCCTTGATTTTATAAGCGGTTCTTGTCCGCACAGCACCGTTCATCAGTCGGTAGAGGCACTTTTGCCTGAGAGGGGAAAACCTGCCTTCCAAAAGAAAATCCCACTGTCCGGCTGAGAGTATGGTGCAGTAGTGGATGGTCTGTATCTCGTTGCTCATGGTCTGTGATATTATGGTGCTACTGCGGACATCCGGCTGTTGCCGTCCGTCAATGCTCCCGGCTTGCGCTTCTTGCCGTTGCGCAGTTCCTCAAGCCGTCTTTCAATCTCGCTCTCGTTGGTCACTCCCGATGTGCCTCCCTGTTCAATCCATGCGATGATTTCATTCTTGAAGAAATAGAGCTTGTTGCCCCGCTTGTGGTACGGGATACGCTTGTCGGAGGTCATGGCATAGATGGTGGATGCCGATTTGCCGAGAAGTGCCGCGACTTCATTAAGGGTGAGCAGGGTGCGGCACTCGCCATGCTGCTGCGGTGCCATGCCGAGCACTTTCTCCACCTTGTCGGTGAGCAGCCCCACCTTTTCAATCAGCATGGAGACCGCCTGCGGCAGTTGTTCAAATGTTATGTTGTTCATATACCGTTGTGTGTTTATTGCTGTTTGAGTGTAATCTGTTCGGATGCCTTGCGCTTCAGGTCGCTCACGACATCGACATAAATCTGTGTCGTTCCCACGTTGCTGTGCGTAAGCATCTTTGAAATGGTGTAGAGGTCTGTCCCGGCGGCGAGTTGCAGGGTCGCGTAGGTATGCCTGAACCCGTGGAACGTGATGTGCTTCGTAATCCCGGCAGACTTAATCCAGTCTTTGAGATAGAGGGGAAGGATGGTCTGCGTCAGCCCCTTGAACACCTGCCCCTCGCCACGCTCGCCGCACAGTGCGAGGGCTTCATCCGACAGCGGCAGTACGGCTTCCGTCCGTGTCTTCTTGGTGACGATGTGCATACACCAGCCGCCGTCCGCTCCCTTGACGATGTTCTCCCATTGCAGACGGATGATGTCGCTGATGCGCAGCCCCGTAAGGCAGGAGAACAGCGCGGCACTCCTTATGACAGGTTTCTCGCAGGGGGTCTCGGCAAGCATCCTCACCTCTTCAAGCGTCAGGAACTCGCGCCTTGTGCTGTCTTCCTTCGCGTGTTTCAGCCGTGGGGCGATGTTCTCCTTGATGCGTCTTTCCTCGTAGGCGATGCGGAGAACGCATTTCAGCTTGTTGAGGTTGTTGTTGGCGGTCGAAGCCATCATCTTGCCCTTTGTCTGAGTGGTGAGCGACAGCAGGTAGGTAAGGAATCCCTGGCAGTATTCCAGTGTCAAATCATCGAAGGTGCAGCTTCCGCAGCAATACTTTTCAAAATGCTTGTAGGCGGTGTTCCAGTTCCTGAAATTGTCGTCGTCCGCCATCTTTGAACGGAAGTATTCAAGGAAGCTCTCCTTGCCACGGTTGCGGTCGAGAAAGCCGTATTCCTCGTTGATGATGGCTTCGGTTCTGCGGCACTTGATAAGCTCGGCATTGCGGAGCATGGTCTTGTTAAACTCTGTCTCGAATTTGTCTTTCGGGTCGGCATAGATGTATATGCCGAGATATTCCCGTCTTGTCGGCTTGCCAGTCTTGGGATGCCGCACTGCCGGGTAATTGGAAAAGGCGCGTGAGATTGACCCCTTCGGGCACGCGAGACTGACCCCTTTGGGCGAAATAAGATTGACCCTTTGGGGCAAAATAAAAATGACCCCTGTCGAGACATCGGCAGG
>JAETNO010000052.1 GCA_021768245.1 Bacteroidaceae bacterium
AAGAACATTGAAATTTCCGGGTGTGCAAAAAGGGAACATCCATGATTTTCAAGAATTATAAAGCATTGATAGACAAAGAACTTAACCCCTGCCGAGATAAATCTCTCCGGGGTCACTTAATTGAAACTCAATCGCTTAGAAATCAAGTGGTTGAGTTTTCTTTTATAGTGGTTTTGTCCACAAATTGTCCACCAAACTGAATCATGCAACGCTCCGACATTGAAATTTTATGATATTGAATGTCGGTAAGGCTGAATGAATGTCGGCGACATTCAACCGGGCGAACAAGTAGGCGTAATTGAATGTTTTAAGAATCGTGAGTTAATGTTGACTCCCGTTAAAATTTCAATTACTACCAATGAGCGCCGACACAACCCCACCATCACGACACAAGGAACTGCTCGACGAGTGGATTTCCAAAAACTACGAAGAATACTGCGACTTTACCGACATGATGCACTCCGCCGACGGCGTGGGTTTCGAGAAAGTATTTAATTTCGCCAGCAAACTTGCTCCCGGATTCAAGAAAGCTGTCGAGTGTCGCCTGAAAGACGACCGGGCAACCGATTTCAAGAACTTGGAGGAAATTCTGCATGAAGCGAAGATAGGCAATAAACTTTTAGCCGGGTTTGAAAATCCTCTTCCCGATTCAATGATTCCGGCAATGCTTGCATGGCTTTTCCGTGGACGCAGCTTCGAGTGTATGACAGAAATGGGCGAGGAACTGATACGCGGAGGCAAACTGACATTCTTGGCTCGTATAGTTTTCAAACTTACGATAAAAACTATCATATATACCAGCCTCTCCATTGAGGCGAGAACTGAAGATGATTGGCGTAACTTCTGCGAGGAACAAGATGAACTGGGCGTTGTTCCCACAGTGACGCTCAAAGTCGTAAAGAAATTCAAATCTGCCGTTCCTGCCAACGATGAGAATGTGGCAACCTCCGAAAAGAAAAAGCCCAAATCAAGAACCGCCGAGCGTAAGCCGTTGAAAGAGTTGCTTACCGACCACACTCTACTTGAACTGATAGAGGAACGTGTGACCGTCAAGAAAAGAGCCAAAGATATAGCCCTGCTTTATATCGCGCTTGACAAGGGCAATGTTCTCCATAGTTGTACCATCGTAGAATTCCATGCGGCCCTTGATGAAGCCTTCGGGCATAAGACCGGCTACAAGAAAATCCATGTGCGCGGTGTGCAGGATGCTCACAAGACTTTTATGACACGAGTCCAGAACAAACTCGTAATCGACTTCCCGGAGAATAAAGCGGAGTTAGCCGAAGTAAGGGATGCGCTTGACCTACCGTTACCCATCGCCGTATAATATCACCCATTCCCCAAACAATATGAAGCCATCTGACAAATCTGTCGGGTGGCTTTTGTCATTTATGCCCTATGTCAGCACCGATTTTGTCATGTCGTGAGCCTGCGGTCTGCCATTCATTATTTCGTTTTTCTTCGTTTTATTCGTTTACGAACCAAAACGAATTTAATCATCTATCTACCAGTGTTATACATTTGCAAAGGCACGGGATTTGTGCTTTCTTTGCAGCCCTGTTCCGAGTGGAATAGGCGAAGGGAGCGGGTAAAGTTGCCACCGCTGCCGGGGTATAACAATGGCGACACATAGGAGATTTTGAATGATAGACATTCTGAACATTTTACAAACCGGAGCCAATGTCACACTGACAGTAACTCCACAAGACCTGTTCGATTTTGCTCAAAGCATAATCGCACTGTCAAAGGAACAGCTGCTGCCCATAATGGTGACAGCGGCCCAAACGACACTGCTCACACGCAAAGAGGTTATGGAAAAACTCGGAGTATGTGAGGGCACACTCTATAACTGGCGCAAGAGCGGCTATCTTACGGCCATCAAAATGGGGCGAAAGGTTCTCTACCGTCAGGAAGATGTACAAAAAACACTTGAACTGCATGGCGACAAGAAAAGTAACAAAAGAAAGTAAGGGTATCGACCCGATGCTCATACTCGGCAAAGCCGTGGATATGGGTATCAGCGTAAAAGGCGGTGATTTTCCGTTGGGAGCATTGCCGATGAAGATGCAGAGAATTGTACGCGAGGCCAACGACTGTTACGGCTATCCGGTGGATTATCTTTCTGGGGCTATGCTCGTAGCTGTCGGGCTTGGCATCGGCAACACCCATTTCGCCCGGCTCAAAGGGAAATGGGATGAGAGTGCGATTCTGTTCATGGCTCTTGTGGGCAGACCCGGAGCGTGTAAATCGCATCCGCTGAATTTCGCAATCCGACCATTCACCGAATTGGACGGCAAGGCGACACGCGCATACATCAAGGCTTGTGAGGAATATGAGCGTCAGCGTGAACTGCCGATGAAGGAGCGTAGCGAGCCTCACCCTGTCGCCCCGGTGTGCAAGCGTTTCCTTATCTCGGACGCGACACCCGAAGCCATGCTGCTTATCCACTCACAAAATCTGCGGGGAATACTGATGTGGAACGACGAGCTTGCCGGGTGGTTCAAGAATTTCAACCGCTACAACAAAGGCTCTGATGAGGAATACTGGCTAAAGCTGTTCAACGCCAATCCGTCATTCTCCGACCGCAAGGGCGTGAAAAACTCGGTATATATCAGCCGACCTTTTATCTCGGTGGTTGGAACAATCCAAAATGGCATACTCAACGAATTGGCACAGGGTAGCCGCACGTCAAACGGATTTATTGACCGCCTGTTGTTTGTCATGCCCGACAATCAGGACAAACAACCGTGGAGCGACAAGGAACCGTCATTCGACATCGAGGCGGAATGGACTGACATCATCGGCAGATTGGTGGCCATGCCATACGAAACCGACGCTGACGGGAACATAATCGCCAATATCCTGCTGTTTGCGCCGGAGGCAAAAGCACGACTATATGAATGGCAGCGCATGAACACCGAGGAATGTAACCGTGAGGAATGTGACGCGCTGAAAGGTGTATATAACAAGTTCGATTTCCATGCCATACGTTTTTGCCTTATCCTGCAAATGGCACGCTGGGCATGTGGCGAGGCCGACAAATCGGAAATAGATCTTGTGTCGGTTGAGAATGCCATATCGCTTGTGGATTATTTCAAGGCAACCGCCACAAAGGTACAGGGCATTATCCGGGAACTGTCGTTGTCGGAACTGCAACGTGCCGTTATGTCGGCTCTGCCAGACGAGTTCACCACCGAGCATGGAGTTGAGATTGCCGCCGACAACTCGATGCCGGAGCGCACTTTCAAGGATTTCATCAGGCGTTTTACCGGGATTCATTTTCAGAAAATCCGTCATGGAGTTTATGGTAAAATTTAATCGCACACCTGCATTTTCTGCACTTTCTGCATTTTCAGCCTCCAAAAATGCAGAAAATGCAAATAGTGCAAGCCTAATCTTCGAGAATCTATGAACAGCACCCACCGATTCATACTCCAGCCCTACAAAGGTGTAGCGACACGCCACACTTGCCCCTCCTGTCACAAAAAGCGGTGTTTCAGCAGATATATCGACACCGAGAAACAAATCTCGTTTCCTGATGATGTCGGCAGATGCGACCATGAGCAGAGTTGCGGCTATCACCTTACGCCGAAGGATTATTTCGAGCGCAATCCAATGGCGAAGCCCATGCACTCTGATTGCGCCGCTCCGATGACACGGCGAGCCGAGCCAACCGAGCGGCGCAAACCAACCTCTTTCATCGCGGCAAACACTGTTTCACAGACTTTGCACGGTTATCATTTGAACAACCTCTACCTTTTCCTCCGCTCCAAGTTCGGAGCCGAGGACGCGGAAGGGTTGATGAACAACTACCGTGTCGGCACATCGAAGCATTGGCCGGGGGCATGTGTGTTCTGGCAAACCGATGCTGACGGCAATGTCCGCACCGGAAAAGTCATGCTCTACGATGCAGAAACAGGCAAGCGAGTGAAGCAACCGTTCAACCATGTAACGTGGGTTCACTCTCTATTGAAGTTGTCCGATTACAATTTGCGTCAGTGTTTTTTCGGTGAGCATCTTTTGCCGATGAACAGAGGTAAACCGGTTGCCATTGTCGAGAGCGAAAAGACTTCAATCGTGGCATCATACTATCTACCCGAATATGTGTGGCTGGCGACAGGCGGTAAACACGGATGTTTCAATGCCGATGCTCTCTGCGTTCTCCGTGGCAGACAGGTGACGTTGTTCCCCGACCTCGGAGCAACACAGCAATGGCGCGACAAACTGCCATTGTTGAAATCAGTCGGTATCGAGGCCGACATCTTCAACTTTCTTGAAGAATCTGCAAGTGATGATGAGCGAACAGCAGGACTTGACATAGCAGATTATCTCCTGCAAATCGAACCCGACCAAGCCATACTGCAAGCAATGATACGCCATAATCCCTATTTGCAGACACTCATTGATGAACTGCAACTCACTCTCGTATCGGTTGAACGGTATAATCCGACAACTGATGTTATCAACAAATCTTCAAAAACTGAAAAATCATGACATCAAAGAAGAATATCTCCACATCTGCATCAAAGTCAACCGAGTTGACCGATGCGACTACAACCCAAGTATCAACGACTAAAACTGATAAAACTATGACTACTGATAATTCTAACAATCCAAATCTCGCTGTCAACAGCGATAACACCGCTGACAGCACCAATCTGTTCAATGATGAACAGGATAACACCGTTCAACCCAAGCAACAGCGTATCGGCAAACAACAGCGTAAATCCGATTTCGCAGAGTTCAAGGCAACATACCTCACGCCGACAAAACTGGTAAAACGCCACCCTGTCAACATCGAGGAAGAAATATGGGAACAGTTTGAACGCATCGCCCGAATCCTCGGCGACCGTGGCGCCAATGTCGGCAGCTATATCAATGCGGTGCTTGCCGAGCATCTGAAACTCTATGCCGACGACATCGAAATCTGGCGCAAACTCTGACATGATAATGTCGGGATACCACTGCATCCGGTACACCGTGGGGCAGCTTCCCGATGAACGTAGTGAATTGGGAAGGCAAGGATATGTTTCGGGATTTCTTTTTCTCCGAAAATGCCTCCCGAAACTGCGCAGCTTATGCCGCTCTTTGCCTACCCGATTCACCTAAACCATTACAATGACTACAATGAGAAAATCCAATACGAGAAAGGGCGGTCGCCCATCAAAACCGACCGATGAGAAGCGCACCCATGTGGTGACAATCAAACTGACCGATGCCGAACACTCCGACCTCAAGGCACGGGCGAAAGCCGCCGGTGTGAAACTCGCCGAGTATGT
>JAETNO010000053.1 GCA_021768245.1 Bacteroidaceae bacterium
TATGGGGTCAGAACATAATTCCCGGTTTAGAAAACCAATGAGAGATCGGACTTATTCCATACTCTGATGTCTTAACTATTCAAATTTAATTAACTAATTACAAATATACAATGAGACATAGATTATTTATCCCCGCAGCCACCGCACTGCTGTTCGCCCTCGCCGCCTGCACGCAGGACGAACTTGCTGGCGATAACCGTCTGCCCGAAGGTGAATACCCCGTCGTCATCCGTGCCACCGGATTGTCCGTAGAAGCAACGCCGCTGGCAGCCCCTTCCACCCGTGCCGCTGTGGACGGCGACTGGCAGGGCGTCACTTCCGTGGCACTCAAGATGGGCGATGCGGTAAAGGAATACACCGTAACGGCTTCTACCGATTTCAAGAGTGCCACGCTTTCACGCGAGAACGTTCCGTACTACTGGACCAGCCGCGACCCGATTACCATATCGGCATGGTGGCCCTTCAACAATGCCGACATCACACAGATGCCTGCCGTGAAGGTGGCCGAAGACCAAAGCAAATTGGCTGACTTCCAGAACAGCGACTTCATCTCTGCTGAGAACCGGAAGGTGGAATTTAACAACCCGACTCTTGAATTTACCCACCGCACGGCACGCGTGACAATCGAACTGAAGCCCGGCACGGGATTCACGAGCGTCGCCGGTGCCACGGTGAGCCTCGTGAGCCTGTCCGCCGATAACGGCAACCCGACTGCCATCAAGACCTACAACGCAAGCGGCAACACCTACGAGGCACTAACCGCCCCGCAGACCGTTGCGGCAGGCAAACCGTTCGTCAAGGTGGAACTCGGCGGCGGCACCTTCTACTTCCGTCCGCAGAACAACGTCGTATTAGAAGCGGGCAGCCGCTATAAATATACCGTTAAGGTGAACGCCACTGGCTTGACATTAGAGGGTTGCACCATCGGTGATTGGGCTGACGGCGGCGGCGAGAGTGGTGCAGCCGAGTTGGGCTACATCTACGATAGCAACACCAAGACCTACACGGTCTATAACGCCGACGGCCTGCTGGCATGGAACGAAGCCGCACAAAAAGACAGATCGATAAATTGCACCCTCACCGCCGACATCGACCTCACGGGCAAAGACTGGTCACCGATAGGCACAAACTTTTATAACTCATACACCGGCACCTTCGACGGCGGTGGCCATACCATCATGGGGCTGACCGTTACGACAAATGACCAATATGTGGGTCTGTTCGGCAGGCTCGGTAGAGCTGGCACGGTGAAGAACGTGGTGATGGAGGGCATACAGATAACATGCAATCACAGGTTGGGCTATGCCGGCGGCGTGGCAGGATTTAGCTGGGGAGGCACCATTGAAAACTGCTCGGTGTCGGGCAGCGTCAGCGGCACGATATGCGCCGGCGGTGTGGTGGGTATTCAATGGGAGGCTTCCATCACCGGATGCAGCTCCTCCGCCACAGTGAAGGGAATGGTCCAGGTCGGCGGCGTGGCAGGTGAGACGAATTCGGGTGCCACCATGGCCGCTTGCTATGCCACAGGCAACGTGACCATAGAAATAGACCCCATAAATAATATCCTTGGCGGCGGTCTGGTGGGATTCAACGCAGGAAGCAGCGTCCTTGCCTGCTATGCCACGGGCAACGTAACCAGTACGGGTAGTGGCACTGGCAATGTGCATATCGGCGGCTTTTTGGGAGGAAACTACACCACCGTGACCGCCTGCTATTGGAAGAACAATCATGAACAAGGCATCGGCTACAATAGGGAAAGCACCGGAGCCACGAAGGTGGACGGCTCTGTCGTTACCTGGCAGAAAGCCGTTGATGCCATGAACACCGCCTTGCAGAACGCAGGCTCAGAGTGGCGTTACGAACTTAAGGGAGCATTGCCCACCTTGAGGAAGCAGTAAACCGTCGGGGAGAAAAGTTACGCCCGCAACGGAAAGAACAAGAGTAATAAAACAACAGATATAATGAAGACAAGATTTTTTGCACTTGCAGCGCTCGTCCTCTTATTGGGCGCCTGCACGCAGGACGAAGCGGGCTTTCTGCCGGAAGGGGCGGAAGGCACACCCATCGTCTTTACCGCCACGGGGCTGAACCCCGCTGCGACAGCCATTGCCAATACCCGTTCCACCGTGGACGGCGACTGGGAGGGCGTGCAGAGCGTAGCAGTCCTGATGGACGGCACGGTGAAGGCATACGACGTGACGCTCACCACCGCCGACCCCGCCAGCGCCACGCTGACCTCCACCGACCCGCACTACTGGACCAACCGCAAAGACATCACCGTCACAGCGTGGTGGCCCTACACCGCTGGCGAGACAACCCCTTCTGCTGTGAAGGTAAAAGCCAACCAAAGTACCCGGAAAGACTTTGAGACCAGCGACCTCATCGTAGCCGACGGACAGACGGTGACCTACGGTAGCCCCACGCTCCGCTTTACCCACCACACGGCGCTGGTGACCATCGTTCTGACGGACTACACCGAGGGGCTGGCATCCGTGCAGCTGACGGGCCTCTCCACCGAAGGCGACAACCCGGATATAATCGTCCCGTATGACAAGGGTAGCAACACCTACACCGCCATCGTAGCCCCGCAAAGTGTGGCAGCTGGCACGGCCTTCATTACCTGCACCTTCACCAACGGCAAGACCTTCGTTTATAAGATGAAGAATGCTACCGACTGGCAGGCGGGCGGTGAATATACCTACACCGTCTCCCTCGCTGCGGCAAAAGACCTGGGATATACCATAGAGAGCAACGGCAGCTACACGGTCTATAACGCCGACGGCCTGATGAATATAGCCAAATTAGTGAACGGAGGTAAGAGCGACATTAACATTACCCTCACCGCCGACATTGACCTCACAGGCAAAGACTGGACACCGATAGGCACAGACTACGACAACTCATACAAAGGCACCTTCGACGGTGGCGGCCATACCATTACGGGGCTGACCTTTACGACAAATGACGAATATGCGGGTCTGTTCGGCTGGCTCAATAGAGCTGGTACGGTGAAGAACGTGGTGATGGAGGGCGTACAGATAACAAGCAATCAAATATATGGCGGCAGTATTGGCGGCGTGGTAGGATCTGGCTGGGGCACTATTGAAAACTGCTCGGTGTCGGGCAGCGTCAGCGGCACGGTGTATGTCGGCGGTGTGGTGGGTGTTCAAATAGGCGGTTCCATCACCGGATGCAGCTCCTCGGCCACAGTGAAGGGAACGGTCGATGTCGGCGGCGTGGCAGGTCAGACGAATTCGAGTGCCACCCTGACCGCTTGCTATGCCACAGGCAACGTGATCATAGAAATGGACACCAAAAAGAATATCGCTGGCGGCAGTCTGGTGGGAATGAACGCAGGAAGCAGCCTCCTTGCCTGCTATGCCACGGGCAACGTAACCAGTACGGGTAGTAGCACTGGCTATATGCATATCGGCGGCTTTTTGGGAAATAACTACACCACCGTGACCGCCGGCTATTGGAAGAACAATCATGAACAAGGCATCGGCTACAATAGGGAAAGCACCGGAGCCACGAAGGTGGACGGCTCTGTCGTTACCTGGCAGAAGGCCGTTGATGCCATGAACACCGCTTTGCAGAACGCTGGTTCAAAGTGGCGTTACGAACTTAAAGGAGCATTGCCTACCTTGAGGAAGCAGTAAGCCGTTGCGGGCGGAACATTTCCGTCCGCAACGAACATAAACCGAAGTATAACCCCAATAAAAAAGGAGGACGTGATGGAACACACGGAGAATCCACCATATAGGTTAGATTTTGGCATCAAGGCATTGTCAATAATAGTATAGACTCCAGTGAAAGCATACAATTTTTCTTCTATGAGATGGAAATCGCCGAAAATAGCGTCGCAATAATAACAGCCGTGCGATAGGTAGCTATCGGCAACCGTCCGGCTATACCGTTTTTTTACCGGGCCGACCTTGAGTTGTCGCCCCTCTTCCGTCTGTAAGAAATCTTGTACCGCGGCATAGACCCCAGGATGCTTGTCTATATCATGATCGTCCCACGAAGACCGCTCCACATCGAAATCGCAGTTGCAGACGCTCTTCAGACTTGGCTCTACCGTATAGCAGTATTGCAGCGTCCCGCATTCCAGCATTTCATTTCAAAGAAGATGATGGTAATCTTTTGCTTAGGAGCCATTCTGATATGCTCGCAAAATTTCAACTTACGCGCCAGTAAATTACTTATCAATGCTTTTAACGGCATTTGAACTTTCCCTACTTGGGCAAGTATGTTTGAATTTTCGTCCTTGAATATTTTGAACGCAGGAGTCTCTTTGTCTGCAACTAAAGTTTTGTCATAATCCGACATTTCTTTGGGGGCTATGCGGAAAAACCAGCAACCTCTTACGTTCGATGCCTTATACCGTTCCTGCCGGAGGCGGGTTTCTTCATAAGTCTGCCGGCTCCATTGAACCTCGAAAGCGATCCTCTTGCCTCCCTGTACAGCCAAAACATCCGCCCTCCAATCTGCTTCGGAAAATTCGGGGATGGCATCCCATCCTTGCTCCCGACATGCCTCCATGATAGCGACTTTCGCTTTGAGATGCTCTGCAGACTCGGGTTTCCAATCGCATGGATTTGCAGATTTCAGATGAACGAAATGTTTCAACCCTCTGTTGCTTGTTCTCAAAAAGCCCTCTTGCCCGCAGCACGGCAATGTTAAAACGATTTCTTTGGCTTTAAGACGGGCTTTCAAAGCACTCCATTCTTCGTCATTAAGATCGATGGAAACAATTTCTTTGTCTTCTATATAAGCACGTAAAGGCATTGTAGAAATGTATAAAGATTGTTAATGATCTCGGATATATTACATCAATCCAAATATAGCGAATCCGAACGAAACGAGCAAGTTTTGCGGAGTGAATCATCGTCGTCTTAATATTGAATCACCATATATCTTACGCCGACCCGTCCAGCAAAATAGCCGCCGTAAGCGACACGTCAAGGCAATGCCTTGTCTTTGTCGCTTACGGCGGCTATTCGGCTCTTGCTGTCCGGGCGTTCCGGGCAGTCTGAAATTTTATTCTCTATGACACTGCTCACAAAACAGATCATCTCGAAATTCGAGAAACATCCTATCCACTCACAGGATGGGAAAGG
>JAETNO010000024.1 GCA_021768245.1 Bacteroidaceae bacterium
GAAACTGTTGGACGAATACATCAAAAGGAATTATTGATTTCCCCTGATTCATCACCCAAAATGTCCACATGGAACTTTGTTATGATAAAATATCACCCCAAATGTCCACATCGCCCACATTTCCGGACAACTTACTATCCGGCAAATAAATCTATCATAAAAATAGCAGTCTCCCCATGCTACAGGCATCTGTGACATGGAGAGACTACTTAAAACAGAGTTTTTTCTATAATCTAAAACCGAACAGACAAATTAAATGACCCGAAATAGAATCAGACTGGAATTTTCAGTATTTATGAAAGCATAGTAGCCGGGATTCACATTGAAAGCCCGTCTTAAAATATTATTTCTGGGATTCACATCCTGAGAAGAAACAGGTATATTCCTGTCAATCAAATCGGTCATATCAATCATTATTTCTTTTGATCCTGAGACTGATACAGGAATAAGAATCATGCGTTTGTTGGTCATATTGTCGCTCCCTTCAAGAATGATACACCCATTGTCGCGCGTAAAAGAAGGAATTGATACCTTAGGGAACTTTGCCTTTATTTTATCTCCCTTACGCTCATAAGGAATCCCGGTAACCACCTTACGGTTGATATAGACAGAATCCTTTTCAAATGCGAACTCTTTGCGAGGCCTGTAGTCTTTGTTCACATGCTTACGTATTTTGCTTATATCAGCGAGGTTACGGCGGGTCACGACATTATTGCGGTCAATTACATCGAAAGTTCCCCGGCTGAAATTCTGTTCGATAAGTACCACATCGAGAAGCACACCACCATCTTTGCGAAGATAGACATTATCAAGCAACGGAGCCTGACTAACCACAGACTCAGAAGGGTCTATAGCCACGCGACGCTGTATGGCGATATCAGAAAGAGCAACGTGGTAAATACGGCCATTATCATTGATTCTCACCGATTTTCCGGGTTCATTGCTAACAATCTGACCGGTGTAGGTCTGACCGCCCTTGGTTACGATTTCGTCGCGGAGGCCATTTAGCAGGGAAGGGTCACGCAAAGGACGCGTGATAAGCCTTACATCCTTCATGCGGAGAGTGATATCCCGAGGATTGGCGTCACGGTATTTTATCACCGAGCCCTCCTCCAGAAGCTCCACATTGCGGATCACCTCAGGGAAATAATCACTCTCTGCGGCGCCCCCTACTGCAACTACATCAATAGCAGCGGTATCAGGCTCGATATAAGCCGACGAAGAAGACGCTACGGAATCAACATAAACATATTCCATATCCACGGCAGCCGTATCGGGATAAGCCGCAAGCTCTTCAACAACGGCATCTTCAACAACGGCAACAGAGTCGGCTATGGTGCGGTAGATGTCAGCAAACTGACGGCGGTCATTCCCTTTGACAGGCATACGTACAATCCTGTCTACCTCCGACATTGGCATATATACTACAGAGGTGTCGGCCTTAACGCCAATCTCGCCGTTTGCAAGCTGCATCCATATATAACCGCTATAGATGTTTCCATTGCGCAGAGTTATGATTTCCATCACTTCAGCCATCAGACCGGTAGCCATAATGACTGAAATCAAGGCGAATAATATTCTTTTCATTGTTGAAATGTTTTATCAGAAATTAAAGAAAGGCTGGAGAGTTACTCGCCGGCTGGAGGAGTGTCCGCCAACTGATATCGTCACAGTGCGCGTCTCCTTTTTCACAACCTTTGAGAAATAGGCGTTAATAGTTTTCTTCCCGCCGGCTGGAATCCTCACACTCTTGACAGAGGGGGTGGCACCGGACATCTTCACCGGCCCGGAAATAGTCTCTGAGGTGGAGTTGCTTATGGTTATTGACAAAGAGGCGGCATCCTTTGAATTAGCCTTAAGGGTCGTTGATGAGAATGAAAACTTAATCCCGCTGTCAGACTGAGATTTCTCTGAAGAAGAGGCGGAGCCTCCTGCCATAGAGGAATTCCATACCTCCAGATTATCAGCCATCACGCGGACTGTCCTGCGCCCTTTAGGAAGCATGAGCGACACCACATGGCGTCCGCTTCCATCGTCGGCATCGGAAACCTTGCTGACAAGTTTATTATCCTTGTCGGTCACCTCTACATCGACTTCAGTGCCGGCATATTCTTTGGGCATTACAATTTCAAGGTCGATTGATTCAACATCGGGGCCTGTTGCCGCGAGAGCCCCTGCCTTCATAGTGGCACTCACATTGCCTCCAATAAGTCCGAGAACACCGTATGCACCAAATCGTGCTGCCCTTGCACGCCCACCGGAAAAAGGTTCGGCATCCGTAAACTGTGCGGGAACAATGACGTGTGAGCCTTTTCGGTAACCAAGAAGTTTACCTTCGCTGAACACATCGGGCCCGTCGATACGGCGCTTTGTCACAACCGTCTGCGACGGTTCTTCAAGGTCTGTCAGGGCATAGCGTTCATCGAAACGCAAGGTAACAGAGGGCTCTATACGCACAAGCTGTCCTTTAGTGTTTATGATGCAATATTGACGGGCCTTGTTTATGACCAAAGCCTCACCATCTTTAAAAGTCGTGCCCAAAAATATATCTCCAATCTCTTTCGGGAGTTTAAGCTCTCCTCCAAGCGGATTTATATAGAACACCTTATCTTTACCTATGATATCGGCAGCTCCTACAACATTGGCCATCTTTTTAAGAAAACCTTTGCCTTTTGATACTGCGGCAAGACCATTGGAAAATGGATGTGGATTGGAATATTTAAACGGAATGGCCAGCATGCCGTTTTGGTCGACATAACCAACCTTGCCTCCCTTATTGGCCACCGGGAGGAGGCCCTCGGAAAAGAATGGATATGCTTCCACATAAGCTTCATCGGCTACAGTAGCGACAGACTTATCTGCACGGAGTATACGGTCAAGTCTCATGCGTCCCTCAGAAGCACTGCTCATCACGAGGGCAAGCCCCTCAGAGAAGGGAGTAATCGAGTCGGCGGAAGCTACCACCATACGGCCTTCAGAATCTATGACACTGGTCTTTCCGGCACGCTTCACCTTATATAAATCATCGGAAAGCTGCTCGACGGAGTCATAGATAGGCTGCACCACCCATCGGGCAGTCTCGGCGTCTGCCGACGGAGCAAAAGCTCCTGCCGCAAACGCCGAGACGAGAATAATATTTTTTAATCTAATCATCAAAAATTCCTACTTGGTTTCTTTATCATACATTTCCTTGAGATATTTGGCATGGACTGCACAGCCGTAGGTAGAGCCTCCAACACGGCTTGCAAAAGCCACCCCGACAAGCTGTCCTGTCTCACTGTCAAATACCGGTGACCCACTCGCACCACCTACGATTTCGCCCTGAATGTCGAAATAATATTTACTCGGCATTGAGCTGCACATCGTCTCGCGCACCTGAGGGCGAAGTTTCTGAATCTTAGGATCAAGAGCCCAAGCCAGGCCATTGGGATAGCCAATCCATGTAAGGGCATCTTTCTGCACCTCAATTTTTTCAGTTGAAAAATTAGCGGGATCGAACACCCAGCTTACACTTTCCGGCGTATGGGGATCATTGAGCTGAATCAGGGCGAGGTCAATGTCCCTCGACTCCGAATAGTCAAGCATATTGCAGCGGGCCATTTCGTCGAGACTACTGTACATGCGCCCCGGATAGGCTATACCGAAGTAATCAAGCTCACCTACTATATTGAATTTAGCATTCATTATCTGCCGGATGAGCGCGTTGAGCGGCTTGATACCATTTATTTGCGGCTTGGTCTGATTGAAAATAGCCGGCCATAAGGCTGAGTTAACGAGGATGCCTAAGTCGTTATCTGAATAGACTTCCTTAAGATTTGAGCGAAGAAGCTCATCAGCCTCCTTACGCCATTTCTTTGTAGAATCATCGGGCACATATTCCCAGGGTACTGCGACATGACGGTTGGTACCCATCCTGCCGTCCCGGTCAAGGAAGAAGGCAGTCCCGGTGTAAGATGCCTGGGTGACTTGCAACCGTCCCGGAGTCTTGTTGATGAATTCAGTCCATATCTCATCGTCAATAGGATTATTCTCTATTTCAAGATAGACAGAATATACACCATAGACCATGACTACGGAGTTCTGAGCCTCGCTCAGGTTAAATTCAGTCCTCGGTCCCGGCCAAAGTTTGTATATACCGAAAGCAATACCGAGGATTACAGCCGCAGCACCGAAGCCAATAATTACTTTTTTAACCCAGCCGTATGGGTTAGGAATCAATGGCTTTAGTTGCTCAGTCACATCGACATCAGCCACTACGACTTGGTCGCTATGTTTCAAGGGCACTTTCTTTCCCTTGGCAATTTTGTTGCCGTTAACCTCGGTGCCATTTTTGGAATCGTTGTCCTGAATGAAGCAATTTCCTTTTTTGTCAACAAAGATTGTGGCGTGATAACGGCTCGCAAACTGGCTGTCGATATTGATATCACAGCGGTGGCTTGTGCCGATATTGAATATTGATTTATATTTCGACGGATTGTCGAGCACAGGCACCTGATGCCACTGGAGATCTACATTTCCTAAAGTGATTTTGTCTCCACGGCGTACGGCGGTCTCCACATTAGGTGTAAGCTTCTGACCATTGACGAATGTGCCGTTAGTACTGTTTTTATCTTCGATAAAGATTTCACCATTGTCGAGAAGCGTAAGCTCGGCGTGCACACCACTCACGTATGGGCTGCCAATCACGACATTGCAGCTTGGCGATGAGCCTATCTTTAGAAGTTTCATGATTTAAGGGGATGTATAGTTATTATTTTTATTATTTGCACTTAAAATTCAGGATTCTACATATTCCAATGTGTCGGCTGTTCGGACTCCTTTTTCTCTGAGTCTTTCTTATCTTTTGAATCCTTCGAGCCTTTTTTATCGTCAGCCTTATCTTTCGGCTTATCGGAAGATTTTGGTTTATCTTTCTTCGGGAACAGATTAGGAATGGCCTTACTTCCGTCCTTATCAGCCTGCTTTTCGCCGGGCTTGGCGTCTTCTTTATCCTTGTCTTTCTCTTTCTCCTTGTTATCAGACGGGCGTGACTCGTCATACTGCTCAATCATGTCGCGGTTCGGCTTGTCCTTACCACCCCAGTCAATCCGGGCAAGAAGGCTGAAAACCACAAGAGCCACGATTATCACGAGAGCCACAATAGCACCGATGCGATAAGGTTTCATCGGATCGGGGACCTCGCTCCAGTCGAGTTGCCGTACACGTGCGAACGAGACCACGTCCTTACGCGTCACGGGACAAGGCTTGTTGACCGCAAGACGGATACCGTTGACGAAAGTGCCATTCTTGCTGAGGTCGCGAATCTCCATCTTCCCCAAAGGAAGGAACTTTATAGTTGCATGGCGACGGCTCACGAGTTCGTCATCGATATGGATATCTGCTTCCTCGCCACGTCCGATTGTTATGATTTTTTTCATGATTTTTTGGATTGTTGCTTGATTGTACTTCTCAATGACTCCAGAGCTTTTATGATTGCTTTGATATGTCCTTCACGCTTAGGATTGACAACATCTTTGGTAATCGAATTGGTAATCCACTTTTTATCAACACACTTCTCAAATTCGGGATCATGTATTTTCATTTCCTTTACCTTGGCCGTCAGCTTATTCATTTCTTTCGATGCATTAGCTACGGACTTATCGAGTGCATCACCTTTCTCTCTCATAGTCTTGATTTGCTCAAGCTGACTGATTATAGCGTTGATTTCGTTAACCACCTGCATATTGGTGGCATCCTCGGCTATCACATTGATTTTCGGATCGGATTTCTTATCCTCAGGAGCCACGTCACTTAGGATTTGCCGGAATTCAGCGAGCTTGCGGGCATAATCCTCATCCTGATTTCGGATTTCATCGCGATATTTCTGGAGTTCGGCATCATTGCGCGCACGCTCGTCGGCAAGGATTTTTTCCAATTCCGCACGCGTCACCATAGCATCGGCCGGCATGTCGGCGAGTGCTTCCTCTGTCGTATACGAGGTACGGGCATGCATCTTGTATTGTACGAAATTGCCGAGCAGACTCAGGCAGCATATCGCCGCGAGGGCATAGAGCGTATATTTTATCCTTGTGCTCATTTTTTGTTTTAGTTTTGAGTTAAACGGTGTCTGGAGGATTGCCACTGTGAGGTTGTCATGAGTTCCGCCATGCGACTGACCGATTTCGTCGACCTTTATGGCAAGGCTTTCAACCGCGCCTGCGACGGCTTTGGTCCCTCCTGCAATTTTGATGAGTTCCTTTTCAGGCATCGCGCCCCATATGCCGTCAGTGCAGAGCATGAAGCGGTCGCCTTTTTCATAGGGAAGTTCCTCGATGTCGGGTTCTACATTCTCCATCGGACCGAGCGCGCGGGTGATTATATTGCTGTCGGCCGCAAGACGCGCATCCTCCTCGGTAAGAGCTTTGGTTTTCACCAGCTCAAAGACATGGGAATGGTCGAACGTACGGAACACCTTGCACCCGCCCCTCAACTGATATATGCGGGAATCACCAACATGCGCCACCACAGCCGATTGCCTGTTAATCAGCAGAGCCGTGACCGTCGTACCCATTCCCTTGAGGCGTGGGTCAGAATCCTGAGCCGAAAGCAATGCCTGGCCGGCATCGCGGATTGCACGCGCAAGCACGTCGCGACGGTCGGACTCAGTGCTGTCAAGCACGGAGTTCACGATAGCGTCGGCCGCCATCTGCGAGGCTATTTTGCCTGACGGGCCACCTCCCATACCGTCGCACACGAGCAACAGAAAACCGTGCTTGGTATCCTGCCATGCACAGGTGTCCTGATTTTCCCGACGCCCGCCTATGCGGGACTCGGCTATGGCGACGAAAGGAGTTTTTGTATCTATAGGTTTCATTTAATATCTGTTGCGGACTTTGAGTGTCGTTAAGTCTTTATTTGAAGATACGTTCCCAAAAAGTAGGCTTATGGTTCAAGGCTTCCTTCAACGCTGAAGCAAACTGCCGTGCTGAGGCATAACGGTCTGTCTGCTCTTTAGCGAGTGCCCGCGCTATGACCTTCATCATATGCTTCGCCACACCCGGTATCGGTGAAAGTGTGTCAGGATCATCCTTATATGGTTTCACCCCGCTTATAAGCTCATAGAGGGTAACGCCGAGCTGATAGATATCGGTAGTGGCATCAAAGGGCAAAGATGTCTGTCCGGGCTGTATGTATTGCTCCGGAGCGGCATATCCGGGAGTTCCGAGCAAACCCGAGGAACTCATTCCCGGTTGGGCGTGGGTATAGGCTATGCCAAGGTCCATCAGACGGATATTAGATCCGTTTTCAACCATTATATTACTCGGCTTGATGTCAAGATGGATAATTCCCTTGGAATGGATATAGTCGAGGGCGTCGAGCACGGGGAAAATACACTTCACAATGCGTGCCACCCTGTCATCGCGGTTACCGAATGTCTGATTGACATAACGGTCGAGAGTTACACCCTGCACGAGGCGGCTCACTATAAACATCGGGCCATTGATTCCACCGTCCTCACAACAACCTATCATTTCCACGAGGTTACGATGGCGGAAAGCGAGGGAAGCCTCAAGGCGGGCACGGTCACGTATCGGCTGCAGACGGGAATAAGCCGGATTGACCTGCTTTATGGCCACGAGGTCATGACTGTCACGACAGTTCCGGCCCAAATATACGGTGCCCATGGCTCCGGCTCCGAGCGGCTGCTGTGAGGAATCGAAATGATACCAGTCGCGCCCAATCAGGAGAAAAACCTCTCGCCCTCTGACCCTTATGTTGCCCGTCGTCTGCATATATGATTATTTATTGTCCGTAGATGAGGATGGAATTGTTATACCCTCTGACTTAAGTAAACTGAGGGGTTCATCAATCTGCTTTACGAAAGCATCGTCGCCGGCCTTGGATGCAGCCTCACGGGCCTTCACAAGGAGGTCGGCGGTCTTATCCAAATCGCGGTCCACTACCCCACGAGTCTCCCCGGCCATGTAGTCGAGAGCAAGTTCATAGAGAGCTTTATAATTATTGTCGTCAAGCTTGAGGGCACGGTTGTTAAGTTCATGAGCTTTCTTATAGTCCCTGTCAGCAAAAAGCCCCTCGGTAGCGGCGATTGTAGCGGAATCAAGGGTCTGACTCCGGCTGCTGAGGGCTGCAAGAAGCGTAAGGGCTTCAGCCGACGACTTGAAATTTTTATCGGCCACACGCTCGAGCGTGGCAATTCCTTCCCCTGCTGTCGATGCTGACGCAAGCTGCACCTTTGCCTGCTTGATAAGAGAGCCTGCCGAAGGAATTTCCATGCCTGTCAGCGAGTCAATCTCCACAGCCGCAGACATATCATCACGGATTAAATCAGCCACCTCAGCACGGCGGGCCTCAATCATACGTTCAAGTTCAGCCTGGGCCATCTTTTCTTCATCGTCGCCACTGCCCGTAAAGACAGCTATGCATACTATGACCAAAAGCACCGCAGCGGCAGCTCCGGCTCCTATAAAGAGTTTCTTTTTAATATTTCCGTCAGCAAGACTGATTTTCTCACCTGAGTTTGTGACCTTCGCACTACCAGCGCTCACACTGTTGCGCGACAGCTGCTCGACGGCCACACGGAATTCAGCTGCTGACGCATAGCGGTTTTCCTGTTTTTTTGCCGTAGCCTTCGCGATTATCTTACGCGCGAATTTATCACTGATATTCTTTACAGGTACATCTTCCTTAAGCTGGCGCGAAAGCACTTCATGAGTAGCTCCGTCAAAAGGCACCACTCCCGTAAGCAACTCATAGAACATTATGCCGATTGCATAAAGGTCGGTGGTCTCGTTCTGATGAGCCACATCACCCATCACCAACTCAGGAGCGGCATAGGCGGCTTTGCCCATAAACTGTCCTGCAGTAGTCAGATGGCGGTCGTCAGTTCCGAGCGTATCGAGTTTTTTGCATATGCCGAAATCTATAAGTTTAACCTTTCCGTCGGATGTAATCATTATGTTGCTCGGATCTATATCACGGTGGATATAGCCGGCATCGTGAAGGGCCATGACTCCGGAAAGGATGTTGCGGATTATGAAAACCGCGAAACGCATGCGCTCGCAGCTGTACTGACGATAGAGTTCCTTGGCAAAGGCCATCTCCTCACCGTCGGCATCGGTTGTCTTCCCGCGCATAAGGTCGTGGAGCATGACTCCTTTTAGCAATTCACTCGCCACATGATAGCGCTTATGGAGTTTGCCCGAAGAGTCGGCTGTGTCAACTTCGATGAAGCCGAACATCTCGACAAGATTCTCATTGTTAATCCTGACGGACGCTTCACGGCGCGTACGCTCAATCGCACTCTCAGGAAGGTCGTCGAAAAGGAACTTTATGGCAGCTTCGCGACGTACACCGGTATGCCGGTCGACCCTCACTCCACGAAGCACCTGCCCCATACCTCCGGCACCAATCGGAGGCAATGATGTGTCTACTTCATAATATATACCAAGGCTTTTCTCTTCAGCGCCCTGAATAGTTATAATAGCCATTGCGAAATTCTATGTGATTATTCAAGGAAACGTGTGCGGCCACTGGTCTCGGGTGCGGAACCGTCCATAGCCACCGTGCCACCTGTCACACGGTTGGCGGAACTGTAGAGGGAGCCGGTGTCGTCATGATTACCCATCGGTGGGAAGGGGACGTCCTCCTCCTCGGCCGGAGCAATCTCAACCGGCTGGAAGTTCTCGGCGATGCTAAGACCCATATCTTCCGCATCGATAAGAAGGACGAGAAGCTTATAGTTATCACCGATGGTTATGATGTCGTGGTTCTTTACTTCGTGGGCATCATAATCGAGTTCCTCATCATTGACATAAATGCCGTTTTTAGAACCCTCGTCGCGGATTGACGCAAGTATTTTACGAGTGCTTTTAAGTTGTTTGATATTCAGAGCCGCATGACGTTCACTGACGGTCTGTTCGGCGAGACACACGTCGCAGTCTGCTGTGCGTCCTATCTTGTTGGATCCTATGTGAAGAGGCCAATATTCACCGAAGCCCTGACGTGAAATAGAATATAGGAAACCGACTACCGGTACTTGCGGAGCTGCCGGACGAGCGGCCTGTTCCTCTACTTTGGGAGCATATTTATTCATACCGGGAACTACAGTTCCTTTCGGTGGCCGATTAGGCATCATATCTGCCGGACGGCGACTATAGAAATCTTGATAGTCAGCATTATTACCCATTCCCGGCACTTTCGTTGAATCTGACGACATAATAAGGTTGTATATATAGATTGGTTTAAAATTATATTTTGTCAACAAAAGCTATTGCTTTTTGCAATTTAATTTAAAAATTACCCCCTCCCAATTTTTTAACACAGATTAACGGATTTTAAAACATTCCCAAAAGCATATACAAAAAAAGACTGCTAAGGGAAGCAATCTATATTACGTTAATGGAGGTTTCTCAGATGTCGTAGCCGTCGAAGCCGATTTGCTTGGAGCGGAGGGGGCTGTCGATGGAGGGGAGCGGGGCTTCGGCGAGGTCGCGGGCTATGACCGAGGCTATAGCCTTGGCAATCAGTATGCGGCGCGAATCCCACAGTATTTTGTGCCACTCAACCCGCAAAACTATATTGCTCACATCGGGATTCAGGTTGAGTTGGCGAACGAAATGAGAGGGCGACGCGGTTGTGTGATAGAGCTGATGGTCTGTCTTGAGGCCGAAATCCTTTTCCATCTCAGCCGAGAGGTCGGCATAGAAGCGGGTATATTTCTTTCCGTCGGCTATGAACAGCCCCTCACCGCTCATCCTGCTGTCACCTTTCGGCCCACCGACGCCAAGATGAATCTGCGTAGGATATTCAGGCTCCTGCGCGCCGCTCGCCACCAGAACAGTGACTCCCCACCCTCCCGGACGGTTAAGCAGCCCCTCAAGGTCGCTAAGATAGTCGGAAAGCCCCTCGACGCTGTCGCGGTCAGAGAAGGAGTAGAATGACTTATACGGGGCCCTCTCCCCTTTCTCTCGGGAAATATAATTGAAGCCTCCAATCATCGCAAGATAGAAGGCGAAGTTGCCAACACAGGCATCCACCATGTTTGACGGAGCGATCACGGTCACTTTAGAACCCCGGTCGATGCAGCATCCATAGGAGCGGTTGACCGGGAAATGCTCCACGGCTATACGGTCGGGAGCCATCTGATTGGCAGGAATGGTCGACGCAAGGTTGACGAGGCGGAAGCCGGGACCGTAGTCTACAGCCTCACTCAGGTTGTCGCCCTTCATATTGAGACGGGTGGTGATATCGGCCACCGTTCTGAAAGGCGGGACGGTCTGATAGCCGGAAGGACGGTCAAGTTTGCGCTCAAAAGCGTTGCGCAACCGCGCGGCATCCTCGCGCACGGCAGATGATTTCTTGTCATCCTCAATAGCCTCGGTGAATCCGGCCCCTATTATACCGGCAGGGACGGCGACTATGGCGATGCCGAGCAGTCCGACCACACAGGCAATCACGCGCCCGACAAAAGTGACGGGTGGAGTGCCGGCAAACTCTCCCGGATCGCCGATATACTGTGCGAAAGCCCAAATCACAGACACAAAGCCATTGTCGTAGACATCGGGTTGGACCTCATGTTCGGCAAAGAACAGCAGAAGGCTGAGAATCACGGTGATGATTATAAGGAACTGCATCGAGATGAGCAGTTCATGACGCTTGGCGGCTATTGAGTCGGAGAGCAGGCGGAACGACTTCATATAGCGCGAGATGCGGAAGAGCCTCACTACCCTCGCCGTCCTCAGAATCTTGAAAGCCGCCACCGGCAGCGGGAAAATCCACTGGAAATAGAACGGAAAGGTCGAGAGGACATCGATGGCTCCATAGAAGGAAAAGCAATAGCGGAGCCTTCCGCGGAAGCCCTTGTATTTAGGATTTATGAGCGGAGCCACCCATATGCGGAGCGACACCTCAACGGTGAAAAACGCGAGAGTCCCAAGGTCAATCCACAGCAGCACCTTCCTCAGCCACGGGTCGACATCGAATGTGGAGATGAATATCTCCACCGTGCTCAGCAAAATCATGAACACAATCAGATAGTCGACTAAATTGTGCCACTGGCGCGTGTGGAGATTGTCGTCAAGCGCACGCGCAAGGTTCTGTTTTAATTTTTCAATGCGCTCCCTCAGCCGTGTCATGGTCCTAACGTTTTTTCTTGCCCCAAAGACCGTTTAAAATCATCCCGCCTATTTTCCGTTCAACTCCCTGCTTAGTGGTGGGGATGCCGGTCCGGCGAGCGATTTTTTGTTTGACAGCCGTTATGCCCACGGCGCGTTTCCACGAAAATGACAGTCCTGGTATTTTCATCTTGAGCGAAAGAAAATTGATTTCAATAGTTTAAATATAAGCCAGATAGGGAAAAAGATAATGATGAATATCACCACCCAGCCACATCCCGGGCGCCCTGTGCGTCCGTCAAAGATGTGGCCCCCGGTAAGCACGTCGATACCCAGGATAGTGAAAAGGCCCTTCCAGAAGCTCATTTCTCATATTTCATTCGTTCACGTAAAGAGGCTATATCACGCTGCTTCTGGGCAATGTAACCTTGATTTGCCCTTATCTGGGAATCAATATATCCGCAGGCAGACACCTTTTCATTGCGGATGGAAGCTTTTGATGAAGCCGTAGAGGCGTTTTTGATTCTCGCGCTGAAACGAGCCGACATCTCGCTCTTGCGCGAGCGTAGCTTAGCTATTTCAGTACGGTAACGAGCTATATCGGCCTTTTTGACCTCAATGCTCGCCTTCAGTGATGCTTTACTCATGACAATCAATAAATTACAGGTTTGATGAGCAGGATGATACGCCGATTTCGAACGTCGGGCACAGAATGTGCATGATGAGACAAATTTATGTTCATCGTGTACATTCTGTGCCTTATTTTCATCCTGTGGTATGGATTATTCCTTACCTGCGGCGGCGAGAGTGATGTCGTTGTCGGAAAGCTTGGTGTCGGCGGGATTGGCCACCTGCACACCGATGCCATACATCTCTCCAAGCTTCTTCTCGAAGTTGCCGACACGGAGGTTTGACCCGAAAGTAGCCTCCCCGCCCTTGGCGGAGCCCATAAGCTGACCGAGTGTAGCATCGTCGTCAGCCTTGGCCTTGCAGGTTGAGGTCGTGTAGACGCGCAGGGTCGCGCCGAAAGCTTTCTTGAAATTAGCCTTGAGGGTCTTTACCTTCATGCGGCTGTCAATTCTTAATTCTGCCATGATATTGATTTTTAAAAGTGGTTTTTATTTCTTTTTGAATATACCGCCAATCAGATTGGCGCCTGCCTTTGCGGCACCGAGATAATCGCCCGAGAGTGCGCTGACAACTCCGCCGAGTATACCGTCGGCGCCACTGCTCTGCCCTTCGTCCATCATCTTCTCAAGCGATTTCCGGCTGGCTTCGAAGTCGTCGTTGGGCAAGCCCTTGATGACGTCGTAACACATGCGGAGCTTGCTGCGGTTGTTGAGTGTCACGAGGTATGGAGTAGGCATGATACCCTCGGTATGCATTATTTCCCTGAGAGCTTCGTCGATTTTGCCGACCTCTTTCATGCCGAACATTCCTTTGGCGAACAGGGCGACAGAATTGTCGTCGAAAAGACGTATCTCATATTTACCGCTCTTGGCGGTATCTTTTAATGCTGCCATGGTTTCAATCGGTTATTTCAAATTCCGTGCGTCGGTTTTCGTCGGGGTTGTCGGAGACGGGCTTCGAGGAGCCGTATCCTTTGGCCGAGAGGCGCGTAGAGTCGATGCCTTCCTTATTGACAAGGAAATCGACAGCGGCCTGCGCGCGGGCTTCGGAAAGTTTCTGATTTGTAGTGTCGTCGCCTTCAGAGGAGGTGTGACCCGAGATGGTGAGCTTGAGTTCGGGATTCTGTTTCATCACCTTGGCGAGGTCGTGGAGGGCAAGCTTGGCGTCGTCGTTGAGATCCGACTTACCCTGTTCGAACTGCGCGGCATTGAAATTGCGCTCTATGTCCTCAATCTGCTGCACATAGACAGTGTCGCGGACAATCACCTCCTTCTCCACAATTTTCTCGACCTCGACAATCTGTGGCTCTGACTTCCCGCCGAATATGAACCAGGCCACAACACCAAGAAGTATAAGGCCGAGAACTGCCCACAGCCATGTCGGGACGCCCTTCTTTTTCTGCTCCGGTACCGGGGGCACATAGCCGTTGAGCATCTCCAGGGCGAAAGAACCTTTCTTGCCGAATCCCTTCTCGGCAGGGTCAAACTGGGCAATCTCTATGTCGTAGAGGCTTCCCTGACGGATGGCCCGTTCAAACGACGGTTTTGACCAGACCTGAGCCACGGCCACTTTTGAGCCATTGCCCATAGTAAGCACCTCATTCGGTTTCGCAAAATAGAGGCTCATCTTAGTGTTAAACTTTTCAGCCTCATCAAGGGGAAGGAATAATTCCGGCACCCCTTTGTCGGGACTGATGTCATTAGGGAAAGCCCTGCGAATATCCTCAAGCGTGGCATGTGGATACATAGTCATGTAGGCATGCATGATGCCGAGGGCAGTGCGGTTCTGAGCCTTACCGTAAACTCTTATCTTGCCGGCCATCACTCATCGTCTTCTTCAAATGAAACTTCAAGTTCGGGCTCGGTCTTGACCATGTCGCAGAGCATCAGTATCGCGCTTTCGCGGTCGATGTCGAGAGCCTCGGCCATGGCAAGAAGATTGTAGACCTCGCCGGCCGTCAGCACTCCGTCGCAGAGCATCATCTGCATTATGGCCTGATAGACCTCGCCGGTTTCCTCCGGGTCGACCTTTTCGGCATGTTTGACAGCATAGGTTGTCGCAGCCTCGGGAGTGAGGTTCTGCACCTCTACCATTGCCGCCGTCATGTATTTATGGAAATCCTTGGCTGGGATACCGAAAGCTTCGGCGACCTCTTCGGCTGTTACGCGTTCCACTTCGGAATATTCGCCGTCGGCCCAGATGCAGGCCGCGAGCAGCGATGCTAATGTGTTTGACTGTGTTTTCATCTGAAAAGTCGTTTAATGCGGTTTACGAGTGAGTTCTGTGCCTTGCGGGCCTTGGCCATGCGCTCGCACACGGCTTTGCCTTCCTTCGTGCGCTTGTCTACCTTGCCCGACTTGGTCTTTTTCAATGTGGACTGCACTTTCTTCGCGCCGCTCTTGGATTTGGCGGCACGTGCCTTGGCAAGACGCTCCTTGAGCTCCTTATACTCCTTGGTGCGTTTGTCCATCTTGCCGGCTGCGGTTGTTTTTACTGCCATAATATCAATTGATTTTTATTTCTTTTTCTTGCTTTGATAAATTTCGTTTTCTTTCAGATAACGTTCGGCCTCTTTCTCACCGGAATATTCATAGCGTCTTTTGGCTCCATTCATCGCATCGACATAGGCCTTGACAATCTGAGCTTCAGTCATTCCGGAAGTGATGTCCACATCCTCCGCAATGAATTCCCGCCGGAAATCAGTGGAATTATAAAAATCCTTGATTGAGTTAAGGTTGACATCAGAAACTTTATTCACAATCCCTGCGGCGTACACCAAATATCCCTCCGCAATAGCAGTGCCGTTCACTCCGTTGTATACCTTTATGATTTCAGAGGTCAGTTTCTCTTTTTTCACACCTTTCTCATAGCTTATACCACAGAGGTCGGCAACCATCTTCACTTCCCTGAGAGTGTCTCCAATATAACAGAGAGACCTGAGAGTCCCATCGGTCAGAACCGCATAACTAAATCTTTTTCTAAGCCCGGTCTGATATGGGGTCCAACAATCCCAAGTTGCCGATTTAAGCAAATCCTGAAGATTTTTGGCCAAAAGTTCATTATATATATCTTTTATTACTTTCTCATCACTATGAGAGTAATCGAATATGATATTTCCATCGCCATCTCTCTTAAAACATGTCACGTCTGCATAAAGCCGTTCCTTCACCCCTATTCCGGAAGAAGGCTTGCTGTCTGAAAATCTGGCTTCAAGAGCGGCCACACGCTTTTCGAGCGCTTCTATTTTCTGTAATACTTCATTCATATTCAAGTGAATATTTATCAGGATGCCACGGAGAGCATCCGCTATTTAATTATAAGGGTTGAAATAGTCTTTACCGAGTTGCCAGAGGTAGCGGTCGATTTCCTTATAGCTGTAGGAGGTCAATCCATAGACCCTCCGGAAACAATCAATCCATGCCCTGAATTTCGGATAGTCCCTGAGGTCGGACGTCTTGAAACATGAAAAATCGACAGGACGGCGTTTTTTCAATGTTTTCAGCACATCGCCTACATAGCGGTCAAAAATCGGATATTTCAAGGGACGGTGGTGACTGCAATATTTTGTGGCGAAGGAATAGTTTACCCTGCCGTTGACCTCGGCTATTTCCTTCACAAGAGTTGGGTCGCCGGAGTCGAGGCGCACGTCGAAATCGGGAATCGAGACAATCTTCCCGGCCACGTCGTGAATACGGTAGATTCTCGTGGAATAAAAATCGTTAAGTGTAGAGCATTTCACGAGCACCACGGGCATAGACACATTCTCCTTGAAGTCGGGATGGGAGCGGAAAAGCAGGCTCAGAGCCTCCTCCTGCTCAACATAGCCGTCGAGAGAATCCCACTTGCGGAGATAACGCTCCACCTCCTTTACCGCAGGGTTGTAGCCTTCGGGCAAATCATGCTTCCGCCGCTCCGCAGTGACGGCAGTCCGTTCAGGCACAGACCTGGCCGGAGGCTTTACGGCAGAAGCCTCATGGGAAGCCTTTATCGCCCGGAGTTCCTCTATTTCGGCAAGCGTCAGAGGCATAGGCTCATTCCTTGCCGGAGTTGATGAAATCCACGAGTTTGGAGCCGATTTGTCGGGTGTTTGACTTCTCGTTGATTTCAAATCCCACCTGGGCCGCGATTTCGCGCAGCGCGCTTTTGGTGTTGTCATAGGTGCGGTAGGTCTCAATCTTGCCGTTGTCGCGACGTGTGACCACATACTCACCAATTTCCGCTATCTTTCCGTTGCCGAACTCCCTGACGATTCTGCGGCCGGCTTCCTGGGTGGTCCACTTGGGATCGATTTCAAAATTGTTAAGCTCGGCGATTTCCCTGAGCGAGCCTTTTACGTTATCATAGATTTTGCATACACGCACTGTGCCGGAGTCCTCAACGGTGATAATATACTCACCACTGATTGCTGATTTCTTTGCCATAATTGTGTCTTCATGCCGGATTTAAGGTCGGCCATCCTTTCTGTCGGAGTCCCGCCTGACAGAGTTAAAGGATTGAAAAAGAAAACGTGGAACTCTCTTACACTATGCTGTCCCGCATTTCGCTCTTCAAGGCCTTCGCATTGCCTGTGACTGCTGCGGGGGGTTGCATAGCAGAGTTCCACGCCGATATCCAATCCCATGTGAAATACCGTTTGACGGGGAGACGGGGACTTGGGACCAGGGGGCTTCCCTGATTGTCCCAGTCCACTCTCCCCACGGAGATAGGTCTGTGAGTGTGCGTGAAATCATCTACCATCGTATTCCCTTGTTCCCGGCAGTCGGTCCTAAAGAAGTTGCGAAGTTCTGAAGAGCCCGGAACAAGCGTCGGGTAAACGCTTTCTAAAAACTAACATGTCCCGTAAACCCTGCTACCCGGTAGCCCGGTCTACGGCTATCGGCGTGGATTTACTTTGCGAAAATAATAAACATCGGCGTTTTCTCCAAATTCTCAAGCGAGAATTTGACCTATGGAGTCCGGCAAGGAATCACACTTGTTTCGCGGATGGCGGGAATTGCGTCGTCAGGAATTACAGCATAGCGGAGAGTGAATTCAACGCGCCACAAAATGATATATATAATAAAAAAGTATAGGTTAAAGGCTTAAATTTATCGGCGCTGTCTGAAATGAAGAAGATGAAAAAGAGCTGTGGATTGATTATGCTGCAATACTAAGGACGGAATACCTCACAGAGGCAGGAAAAAGCTACTGCACGGCGTCAGCGACAAAAGGATGATTTTGCTGCTTGGCTCGAAAAGGTCGGAAATAATTCTCTCTTGTGTCCTGGTTTTACGGTTCAACATAAACGATAATCCTCAGCCATCACCCCTTGAAGCGAATAGCCTACGATGACCATCTGACGGAAAGTTACCGCATCAAAACTCCCATGACCCTGCAATCATCTATTGAAAAGCAGTCGCCCGACATGTTTTTCGCTTGGGCTATTCCATTGTCAACACCCTAAACTGATGGTTTTCGGGCGCCTTTCACATGCCGAATCCGACAGGTCGGAAAAAGAGCTTCAGACGAAGCGGTAATGACAATATGTCCTGTTCAGACATTGCAAAAATAACATTTATTATCTGTTTAATTTACCCCTCCCCACGTTAAAAAATATTAAATATAGAATTTGTCACGAAATTCGCTAACTTTGCATAAAGAGGGGACTGTAAACAACGGCCATGTTTATTGCACCCACATCAAAAATACATTACAGACGATTATGAAAGATATGAAAATAGTTGTTTTGGACGGATATGTGGCAGCCGGCGACGATTTGTCGTGGGACGCCCTTGCCGAACTCGGCGAGCTTACGGTCTATGACCGCACCGGGCCTGACGAAGTGCTTTCACGCTGCGAAGGAGCGACAGCCGTGATTACTAACAAGGTTGTGATGAGCGCGGAAATCATCGGCCTGCTGCCACAGCTGAAATATATCGGCGTGCTCGCCACGGGATATAACAATGTGGATATCGACGCTGCCCGCAAGGCCGGTGTGACGGTCTGCAATGTCCCGAGCTATTCCTCCGAGTCTGTGGCCCAGCTCGTATTCGCCCACCTGCTCAACATTGTCAACTCCGTTTCCCGCTATGCTGACTCGGTCAACGACGGTGAATGGGCTTCAAACCGCGATTTCAGCTACCGCCTGAGCCCCTTCAACGAACTTTCGGGAATGACAATGGGAGTCATCGGTTTCGGAAATATCGGAAGCCGCGTGGCCGAAATAGCGAAAGCTTTCGGGATGAAGGTCATAAGCAATTCCCGTCGGGAGCTTCCCGCATGGGTCGAAAGAGTGAGCCTCGACAGCCTCCTGGAGCATAGCGATGTGGTCAGCCTTAATTCAGCCCTCACGCCTTCCACGAAGGGAATAATCAACCGTGAGAACATAGCCAAGATGAAACGGACCGCAATCCTTATCAACACTTCGCGGGGACCGTTGATTGACGAGGAGGCGCTTGCCGAAGCGCTCCGCGCGGGCCGCATCGCCGCTGCGGGGGTCGACGTTCTTTGCGAGGAGCCTCCGCGCAATGGCTCGCCGCTGATAGGTTGCCCCAACTGTTACGTGACCCCTCACATCGCATGGCAGTCAACCCAGGCGCGCCGACGTCTCCTCGACATCACCGCTTCCAACCTCCGCAGCTTCATTGAAGGAAAGCCTGAAAATATTGTTGCATAAATAAAAAAATGTAGCTACCTTTGCAGACGTCATTCGGGGCGTAGCGCAGTCCGGTTAGCGCACCTGCTTTGGGAGCAGGGGGTCGCGAGTTCGAATCTCGCCACCCCGACGATGAAATGAGAAACGTCTGCAAGCTATTAACTTGCAGACGTTTACTTATAAATATATTACTTATCTCTTACAGATGTAACCTAAATAATTTTTTTAACAACCTTCCTGTCCTTGAAAATGCCCTCTAATCAAACAAGTTGAAGCTGGCTTAATTCATTTCCAAAATCATGTAGTGCGCTCTGTATCTTAGCTGTTGTCTTTGGTGAAGGATTTCGATAACCGTTAGCATATTGTGAGAGCTGAGCTGCAGAAATCCCGGTTAGTTTGGAAAGCCCGGCATAAGTCAGCTTCCCGGCATAATACAGAAGAAAAGAAGGGACATCGTAAGCGAATGAAAATTGAGCCTCAGTAAAAGTCTCACCTTTCGATACAAAAAAATCTTTCATTTCCTCATAACATTTATCCCAATCGGCAATAGCCTCCTGCACGGAGTTTCCTACACCGTTAAGCCCATATGGTAGCTGCATAACGTCTTCCATATAAGCACTATAGGTGCCATCTTTGGCTCGTTCGATAAAAACTTTAACAGATTCCATATATTACTATTTTTATTGATAACGTATTTATTTATTGATAGTTCATTAACTTCACTACTGTGCTATTACCGACTTATAGATTTACACCGGAGGCAATTTTTATATTTTTCAAAGTTCTTGGAGCGACTTCTGCAGATTGATGGTTTGAAGTTGCGAAGTATCTCTTCGTTATTGGACTGTACCATTTTGGGTGGCCCGCCATCTGCTCTCCGGTATCGAAGCAACCGAATTGCCTGAGCTTTTTGTGAAGTTCATTGTATTTCATTATGCTCAATAAAAATTAAAAGCGGTTCAATGAACCTTTGTTACATTGTTCGCTCATTTGATTTAAGACACAAATATAATGCTATTAATTTTAATAACATTATATTTCGATAGAAATTTACACTATACGATTATTTTTTGTTCAGACATTCCTGCGGCGGGGGAGGTAGCGGAAGAGGCAGTAGAGGGCGGCGACAAGGGATATGGAGCCTCCGATATAGCCTATGTCGGCCATAAGGCCATTGTTGCATGCAATGCCGCCGACAAAAGCCCCGGCACCGATACCGAGATTGAATATACCCGAGTAGATACTCATCGCCACGGCGGAATTATGGGGCGAGAGCACGATAATCTCATTCTGGAAAGAGATATTATAGACAGTGATGGCGAGACCCCACAATATGCACAGCATGGTCATCAGCCAGATGCTCAGTGACGAGAGTGGGAGCAAAAGGAACATTATCACGGGAAGCCCGAGGCATGAAATCCGGATAATCTGACGCGGATAGCGTGGGAAATAACGCGTCATGACGAAACTGCCGAGCAGCCCGGCAACCCCGAAAAGGCATAGCGTAGCCGTTATCGCTTTGGCTTCGATATGGAGCACACTGTCCATAAAAGGCTCTATGTAGGAATAGCCCGTATAATGCCCAGTGACAATCACGGCTGTGATGAAATAAATCATCATCAGCGGAGGGCATTTAAGGATATCCCTCAGCATATCCATGCGTGATTCATTCTCTCCCGAACGCGGAATTGAGGGAAAGAAGCGTAACAGTCCGAGAAGGATAAGGGCCGAAAGTATGCCGAGCGCACCGAATGTGACGCGCCACCCGGCAATAAGCCCGAGCACGCGGCCGAGAGGCAATCCGGCCACAAGCGCGATGCCTCCTCCCGCCACGAGGGCGCTCAGAGCGGTAGCACGCCGACCGTCGGCAGTCACGGCTACGGCCATCGGAGGCGCTATTGACCAGAAGAGGGAATGAGCGCAGGCAACACCTATACGCGAAGCCATGAGAGTCCAGAAACCGGTGGCAAGAAACGAGCCTATATGACTCACGAAGAAAAGAGCCACGATAGACAGCAACAGCTTGCGGAAATCCATCCGCGCGCAATAGAGCATGAGCGGAAGCGACAGGAGGGCCACGACCCAGGCGTAGACGGATATCAATAGCCCCGCGCGGGACTCACTTATCGAGAAATCACCGGCGATGTCGCTCAGTAGCCCGATTGGGGTCAGTTCGGAAGTATTGAACGTGAAACCGGCCACCGTCAGAAGAATCAGCGGCATCCATTTGCGAAGTTGCAGCATAATGAAGAAATTTGCCGCAAAGGTAAGAAAATTCTCAGACGCTACGTCTAAAGCATGACAAGGTATCTGCTGTCGGAGATATGGCGGATGCGCACGGGATGAACCTTCGAATTTTCATCGATAAGTGTGATATTCGCGATTCCGGCTTCGGCAGCGTCAACTCCCGCCGGCAGCTCGACCATGAGCGACAGCGAAGGGTTAGCGGCAATAGCGTCAGCATCGGCACGGATGATGAACTTGCGCTCGGAGGGCAGCCAGAAGCTTTCGAAATCAAAAGAAGTGCGTCTCAGCCAGAAATCGCCGTAGGCTTCAAAGTTATACAGGCCGCAGTCGGTGAGGTCCATATTGTCGATAAGTATTTTCTGGGCAATCATTTTCCACTCACGGTTGGGATGGATGAGGATTACCGATGAAGCATAGTTGCCTTTAAGCTTATTGAAAAGCTCTATCCACACCTTGGCTTTCTCCTTGTAATTGTCCTCGGACATGGCTTCGACCTGAAACACGTCGGAGAAATGGAGCGGAATCTGGAGAGTGCCTGAAAAATCGCCCGTCCAGTCATTTTTCATACGCTGCATGAAAGGGAACTGGCTTTGGACGGAAGTGGCCGTGTAGCATGAGGAGAAATTATATCCCGCAATCTTGTGGGCCTCGGGCATATGGGAGTTTATGCAGAGATGGCCGGAACGGAACGAGCGCACCCTGTTGCCAAGGTCATTTTCAATAATCTGCTTCGAAAGCACAAGTTCCGCCCACGTAGAGCCATAGGAAGTCTTTGTCGCCGGGTCATGCGAAGCATACAGCGCATATTCCTCCTTGGTATACACTTTCATCGGAAAACGCTCCTCGAGTTCATTGTTCTTATAGGACCCGAAGTCGGGGAAATGACAGATTGAGTGGGAGCCCACGGTGTGGCCGTCGGCAAGAAGCTTGCGGGCGGCTGGCATGGTCTCGTCGCAATAGAAAGCCGAAAGATAATTGGGTTGCTTGAAGTAGTGGACAGTCAGGAAGTAGTGACCGTTGAGCCCGAGACTCCGCTCATAGTCCGCCATGTAGTGCATGGCGTCGTAGGCTGTGCGTGAGTCGCAATCGTGGGTCGGAATCAGCACTGAACTGTAACCGTCAGGGACTGTGTATTTCCACGCTGTGACAGGATTCGCAGCCACATATGCGGCCCTCAGGAAGAGGGGATAGATATCGGCCGACGGCTCGAAGGTGTTGCTCCTGCCACGTCCCGTCTCCATATCCTTGTCGAGCTGGGGACGCTGAATCACGTCGCGCCACAGAAGTCCGAAAAGGTATGTGGCGCCTTTTCCGATATTGTTCTTAACCACGGCGGCACGCTCTGACTCATCATCGAACCATGCGAGCTTAGTGCCCGTAGAGGGGATAAAAGAGGAGACATTGATGCTCCCTATAGCCGTGGTCAGCTCCTCGGGCTCATCGATGTAGACGAGTTCGGGATGCGACTCGGAAGTCCAATTAAGGACTCGTTTAGATTTCTTTGAAGTAACGGAGACGTCAGACACACCGAAAAGCTTCTTGATATCTGCCGATGCGCTCGAAAGAATATTTGGCGACAGGAGAATCGCACCCGAAGCCACATAATCTGACAGCTTAGCAATAGCCTCGCTGTTCAGCGATTTTTTGGGAGAGGATGTCAGGATAAGCAGCGATGAATTGCTGATGGCTTCATCAAGCGATGTGGTGACGAAGTAGGGAAGCCCGGCAATCTGAAGCATGTACTCGCAGGAATATAGATGGCGCTTCTCACTCTCGTTCTCGCCGGTGGCCGAATTGAGGTCGAGGATGGCCGCACGCTTACGGGATGATATGCCATCGGGAAGAGTGACCATCGTGCCGGCCGCATCCTGCGCGAGAGTTGAAGAGGATATCTCATCGATGTCGGCCACGTCAATTCCTCCGAATGTGAAGCCGGAGGAGGTTGAGGCATCCTGCGCGAAACTTCCGTCGGAAACAATACGGCGCTCCTGCGAGGAATTGAGTTTTACCGAAAACTGTGCATGACCCGCGATGCATCCTAAAACAAGTGCGGATATGAGTATATTAAATCGTGACATGATGGGCTTATTTCTTTATGATTTTCACGGAACGTCCGTTGATATTAGCTATATATATTCCCGGAGTAAAGGACGCAATAGAAATCTCCGTTTTTCCGCCCGCGACCAAAAGATCCGTACTATGTATGAGCCGCCCTTCAGTAGTATAAATCCTTAAATTTCCTGAATTGCTTAAATTATAAACCGTTATCACATTATCTACACAGACAATTGTCTCCAAAATGTCACAAATTGGGGGGGGATAAAATTCCACTTGACTCACCGGTCTCAAAAGTCACCTTTGCCACATCGGGAATATTGCGCACGGAACCTACGACAGTGAGACGGTCGGAAGCGTCGGAGCCAAGGAGATAGAGCACCTCTTTTAAAGGCATCTTTTCATTGCCGTCAGCAATGAGCTGCCACTCTATTGCGGCCATCGATTTCAGAGAACCGACCATGAGTGAAAGAGAGAAAATGCAAAATGCGACTGAAAAACGGAATTTCATATATTTACTATATTGGCAAGATAAAGCTATGTGTTTGCAGACTATTGTCGTAGATGCAAATATAAGGATTTTTATCCTTATAAACCAATTACATAACATTTTTTATAAGATTATTGGTAATTTTGCATGAGAAAAAATCACAAAGCGGTCTTTTAAGCCGGATATCACTTATGACAATACTATTTTTCACGGCCACAGGAAACTCCCTGAGTGTTGCCAAGACCATAGGAGGCAAACTTATAAGCATCCCGCGCTTGCTTCATGATAATAGCGGAGACATACACATAGCCGACGATGAGGGAGTGGGAATAGTGTTTCCCGTATATTTCGGAAACCTTCCGAATCATGTCAGGCTACTGCTCGGACGCGTAAGGATATCCGCGCCCTATAAGTTCGCAATACTGACCTATGGCGAACTCGCGGGCCGTGCCACAAGCCATCTCGTGAGGACAGCAAGGGAAGCGGGGATAGAGTTTAACTATGTAAGGACAATCAAAATGGTCGACAACAACTTCTCAATCGTGAATGTCGAGAAGCAGGTGAGGACACAGGGCCGCAAGCATATTGCAGAGCATATGGCCGGAATTTCCGAAGAAGTCCGTCAAAGGTGCAGCCTCATCGAACGTCCGAACATAATAGACCGGATTGTTGGTTTCGTGGAAGAGCGGATGCCTGCGGAGGACGCTCCGCGACGTTTCAGTGTCGAGCCCGACAAATGTATGGGCTGCGGAACATGCACACGAGTCTGTCCCAACGGCAACCTTAGACTTATCGACGGAAAGCCTTCATGGGGAGAAAATTGCCTCAAATGCACCGCATGCTACCATAACTGCCCGCACGGAGCAATCCGATACAAAGGCGAGAAAAGCAGATACACATTCAGAAACGATGCTGTAAGCTTAGGGGATATCATTTATGCCAACAGCAATGTATAACAACTGAAAATCAATAAGTTATACAAATTATAGAGCTTTTTCAGGCACAAAATGGACATAAATTTTAAATTAGACAGGCCTGTTTATGTCCATTTTGTGCCTGAAAACGATCAAAAGACTTAGAAACTGTTTAAATTTACGATAAAAATTTAAACAGTTTCTTAATCTACGGTTGAATCGTCGGCGTGGAGGGCATTGAACACAATAGATGCTTTGGCAGGTCCCACGACATCTGCAATCGTATCGACATCCGCCTCACGCAGACGCTTGACACTTTTAAAATGTGTAAGAAGAGCCGTGCGCGTCTTTTCGCCGACTCCCTTGATTGAATCGAGAGCGGAAACCGCCTGTGATTTGCTCCTGCGGTTGCGGTGATGCGTGATGCCGAAGCGGTGGGCCTCGTCACGGAGATGCTGCACCACACGCAAGGTCTCACTGTTCTTATCGATATAAAGAGGAATACTGTCACCCGGGAAATAAATCTCCTCAAGGCGCTTCGCGATTCCGACCACGGCAATAACTCCGCGCAATCCCATTTCGTCGAGAGCCTCAACGGCAGCCGAAAGCTGCCCCTTACCGCCATCGACAACTATCAGTTGCGGAAGCTCCTTTTCCTCGGCCACGAGGCGGGAATAACGGCGGGTCAACACCTCCTTCATCGACGCGAAATCGTCAGGGCCCACGACGGTCTTTATATTGAAATGACGATAGTCCTTCTTGCTCGGTTTCGCATCCTTGAAAACCACACACGAGGCAACAGGATTCGTGCCCTGTATATTCGAGTTATCGAAACATTCTATATGGCGCGGAAGCTGCGACAGACGGAAATCAGCCTGCATACGCTGCAATATGCGCTCCGTCCTCGTCTCGGGATTCCGCTTTTCCATAGTCTTTATCCTGTCGATGCGATGCTGCCGGGCGTTTTTCTCGGACACCTCAAGCAGTTTTGCCTTGTCGCCACGCTGAGGGATTATAAACTTCACATCCGGCATCTCTACGTCCGGCTCCTCGGCCACAATGACCTCGTCATAGACAACACCGAGTGACCGGGCAATCTCAGCCATGGCATAGCCGAGCAGCTGGGCACGCGATTCGTCAAGACGACGCTTATATTCAAGAGTGACCGACTTGACCACCGCTCCACGGCGCACATGCATATAGTTGATGTAGACTTCCGAATCCTCATCGTCGATGCCGAACACATCTATATCCTCTATGGTCTGCGAAACAATGACGCTCTTGGCCTGGTAACGGCGGATGAGGTCATACTGTTCCTTCAGCTCCTGCGCCTCCTCAAAACGCATCTCCATCGAAAGCGCTTCCATCTCGGAGCGCAGATAAGCGAGCAGTTCCCCGGTTTCCCCGCGCAGTATGGCGCGCACCTTGTCGATATCCTTATTATAATCCTCAGCCGAAATCAGTCCCGTGCAGCACCCCTTGCATCTCTTAAGATGATAGTCAAGGCAGAGTCTTCCTTTCCCGGCCTTGACCCAGGCGAGAGTCATTGGCTGACGGCAGGAACGGATGCTGTAAAGACGCCTGACGAGGTCAAGGGTAGCACGCGCCGACCCGACGTCGGTATACGGGCCATAGTACCTCGAACCGTCCTTTATATGCTGGCGGGTCATGAACACTTTCGGATAAGTCTCATTGGTCACCACAATCCATGGATAGGATTTATCATCCTTTAGGAGCACATTGTAGCGGGGCTGATACTCCTTAATCATCGAGGCCTCGAGATTGAGGGCGTCCTGCTCGGTAGGAACGACTATGTATTCCATATCGGCTATGGCACGCACGAGGAGGTTTGTGCGCAGGCTGTCGTGAGTACGGTTGAAGTAGGAACTGACGCGGCGTTTGAGATTCTTGGCCTTACCCACATATATAACCGTACCCTCGGCGTCGCGATACATATAGACGCCGGGGGTAGACGGAAGGATGGATATCTTCTCGGCCAGCGAGGCCGATTTCTTGTGCATAGCCATAGAGACAGAAATCCCAATAGGGACAAGAGGGTGTTTAATACGAAATGAGCGAAGTCACTTCAGCTTCCTCCGGGAGATTGGCACGGCCATTGAGGGCGGGAAGCTCTATGATGAAGTTGATGTAGATTTTTTTCGGGTTCATCGACTTCACGAGATTGTAGGCAGCGGCCATTGTTCCACCGGTAGCGAGGACGTCGTCGTGAATCACCACGATATCGTCGGGAGTGATGGCGTCACGGTGAATCTCGATTGTGTCTTTTCCATACTCCTTATCATATGTCGCACTGAGGGTATCGGCGGGAAGCTTGCCCGGTTTGCGGATAGGCACGAAGCCGGCACCGAGTTCAAACGCGAGGATTGAGCCACCGATGAAACCACGGGATTCAATGCCGACAACCTTGGTGACACCCTTGTCGCGATAGAGCTGCGAAAGGTCCCAACCGATGATATGCAGACCGCGCGGGTCTTTGAGAAGAGTGGTGATGTCACGGAAGATTATACCCTTCTGAGGGAAATCATAGACATCGCGGATACGTTGTTTTAAGTATTCCATTTCTTTGTGAAATATTTATTTTTTGTTTTGACAATCTATATTTATTCTTATTAAATCCTATATGAATCTTTCATGAAAACCGTTAAAATCCGCCATGAAAAAACGCGAATTGTTCCACGTGAAACAATCGTTTTCACCGTCCCAACATGAGCAGAAGTATATTGACATCGGCAGGAGATATACCCGGGATGCGTGAAGCCTGGGCTATTGTCTCAGGGTTGATGCGCTCCAGTTTCTGACGTGCCTCTGTCGACAGTGAGGTCAGCCTGGAATAGTCAATCTTACCTCTTATCGAAAGGTTTTCAAGACGCCTCAGCTTGTCGGCTATCTGCTGCTCGCGCTGTATGTAGCCAAGATATTTTATCAATATTTCAGCAGCCTCTATAATCTCATCGCGCCTTTGCTCCTCGATATTGTTTTCAATAAAATCGGCAAAGGGTTTGATGCCTTTCGCGAGCAGAGCGATGTTTAGTCCCGGGCGCAAAATCAGGTCGTAGAGTTTCACGCCCTGTTTCAATGGCTGCTCCCCGAGGCTTTCAAGATATGGATTTATAAGAGCGGCCTTGACTGAGAATTCCTTGCAGAAATCTATAAGGGCGTCGCGCTGGCGTCGCTTTGATTCCACGAGTTCGAGACGGTAGTCAGAAGCAAGACCTATGGCATGGCCGCGCGGAGTCAGACGCATATCCGCATCATCCTGGCGAAGCAATATTCGGTATTCCGCACGCGAGGTGAACATGCGGTAAGGCTCATCGACACCCTTGGTGACAAGGTCGTCGATAAGCACTCCTATATAAGCCTCATCACGCGCAAGGGTAAACGCCGGCTCTCCTTTTATCCTGAGAGCGGCATTGACACCTGCAACCAGACCCTGCCCGGCAGCCTCCTCATAGCCCGTAGTCCCGTTGACCTGGCCTGCGAAATAGAGACCAGCCACGAGCTTCGTCTCAAGAGTGTGATAGAGCTGAGTGGGGTCGAAAAAGTCATATTCTATAGCGTAGCCGGGACGGAAAATATGCACCTCGCTAAGCGCGGGCACAGTCTCCAAGGCACGAATCTGAATGTCAATCGGGAGCGACGAAGAGAAGCCGTTGAGATAATATTCGTTGGTCACCTCACCCTCCGGCTCAAGGAAAAGCTGGTGCTCGTCCTTATCGGCAAATGTGACTATTTTCGTCTCTATGCTCGGGCAATATCTCGGCCCTATACTTTTGATCTGACCGTTGTAGAGCGGAGATTCGGGAAGCCCTTCTCGAAGTATGCGATGGGTTTCAGGATTGGTATAGACCGTATGGCATGGACGCTGACGGAGCTTCCTGTGAACATTGGTGAGATAGCTGAACTTATGGAAATCGTCGTCCCCTTCCTGAAGGGTAGTGAGTTCCCATTTCACGGAGCGACCGTCGATACGCACCGGAGTGCCCGTCTTCATGCGGTCTGTCACGAATCCGAGTTCCTTAAGCTGCTCTGTCAGCCCATGTGAGGCAGGCTCGGAAACGCGGCCACCCGGGAGCTGCACGCGTCCGGTATGCATTAGTCCGTTAAGGAAAGTACCGGCGGTCAGCACCACGCATTTCGCATGGAATGTGACGCCGAGGCAGGTAGTGACTCCTGTGACATGTCCGTCCTCGACTATAAGGCCGTTGGCAGAATCCTGCCACATCTCAAGATTGGGAGTATTCTCGAGAATCGTGCGCCACAGACGTGAAAATTCCATCCTGTCGCTCTGAGCACGCGGACTCCACATCGCAGGACCTTTCGAGCGGTTGAGCATGCGGAACTGTATGGCACTTTCGTCGGTCACGATTCCCATCATGCCCCCGAGAGCATCTATTTCCCTGACAATCTGCCCCTTGGCGATACCACCTACGGCAGGGTTACAGCTCATCTGGGCTATCTTGTTCATATCGATTGTCATGAGGAGGGTCGACACGCCGAGACGCGCCGCAGCATGCGCAGCCTCACATCCGGCATGGCCGGCTCCTATGACTATGACGTCGTAGTCAAACTTCATTAGTATATAATCGAAAAATGATTTCCGTTAATTCATCTCATCGAGAATAGCAAGAGCTTTATTCTCGAATGATTCCATTATCTCACGCTCTCCCGGACCCTTGTCGTTGATGCCACAGAGATGGAGCACGCCATGGATAATCACACGCAGGAGCTCGCGCCCGTAGCTCGCGCCAACGGCCTGCGAATTGCTCATGACAGTGTCGAGCGAAATAAACATATCACCTGAAATCATGCGACCACGTGAATAATCAAAGGTGATGATATCGGTGTAATAGTCATGGTTGAGAAACTGACGGTTGACCTCTATGATTTTATCGTCGTCGCAAAAAATGTATACGAGCGGGCCGACGATACGGTCGTGGGTGGATGCGACTTTTGCAATCCACTCGTCGAGCTTCGCCGTGTCGATTGCAGGCATTTCAGTGTTTTTGTCGCTTGTCCACTCAATTCTGTTCATGTCACAAAGTTAATCAATTTTTAAATGACCGTCAAAAATTTTTCCTTTGGCCTGGAATCCACAACTCCATTTCAAACTTAATAAATTGATTTAATGGCAATTATGTCAAATTTAAACCTCGGAGAATAAAAAATTTGAAGCCATTCGTGGAGACGGACGTGAATTTTAAAAGGAAATCGGCTTAAAATTCCCTTGAAGATAGAAATTTTCCTCATCACCCCGAAGGCACCTCTCCCCTACCCTTTCCAAAAATTTCCGGCTGTTTCAGGAAAGCGTGGTGAGCTTCGTCGTCCCGGAAGTGACATCGAGTCTTACCTTCGAGGAACAAAGCATGGGAATGTTGTGTCTCACATGACCGACGGGAAAATTGTAGGCGACCGGATAGTCATAGTCCTCGACCATGTGCGATATCATTTCCTCCATGGTGCTCGCCCCCCGGTCGGGAGCATAGTCGGTAAACTGCCCGACTATGAGTCCGGCAAGTGATGCAAGAGTCCCGTTAAGTTTCATGGTATAGAGTATACGCTCGGTCTTATAGATAGGCTCGGCTATATCTTCAATGAAAAGTATGCTTCCGGGACGGATAACGTCGAAGGGAGTACTGATGAGTCCGGCGATAACCGCAAGGTTGCCTCCCACAAGCAGACCTTCCGCGCTGCCTTGACGGTTTAGGGAGTATCCCCCTGTCCTCACCTCAGGAGCGGAGCCGGAAAGCAGGCTGAACAGACGGCGTGAATCCTCGTCGCGCCCTTCTGACTGCGAGATGTGCTTGGCCATCGGCGCATGGATTGACTTTATGCCGTGGCGGGTCATCAAGGCATGGAGAGCCGATATGTCGCTATAACCGATAATCCATTTAGGGTCGTCGCGCAAAGGGAGGCGGTCAAGACGCTCAAGGAGATGGACGGCGCCATAGCCACCACGCGAACAGAAAATAGCGCGCGTATCAGGGTCGAGCAAAGCTGTCTCAAGATCGGCATAACGCTCCGCGTCAGTGCCCGCATATCCCTCACAGCGTTTGAAAGCGTGCTCACACACATAAGGCACCCAACCTTGGTCAGCAAGCACCGGAAGGCAATCGTAGACCAATTGAGGCTTCACGATTCCTGAGGGAGACAGGATTGCAATGCGGTCGCCGTGGACCAGCGGACGGGGGGTCAGTATCTCGTTCAAGTTTATTTTCGTTTTAAGGAAGTCCGGGAGGAACTAAATAACTTTAATGAATTCTATCACCCACATGGAGCGTGGTTATGCTACGCTGACAGGGATGCCGGTAGCGACCGCTATGCGCTCCCCTATTTCATGAAGTTCATCCGAAGGAACCTTCTCGAGCTTCTCTTCCGGAGTTTTGCGGTCAATCGAGTAAATCATAATCTCGCGCGGCTCTATTCTTCTATAGGCGGCCACAAGCGCTTCAATCTCCACGGGAAGAGTGTTGTCAATCATGCATCCGTCATGCTCTCCCCTAAGAAACATGGTCTGAATCACACACTGCCCCTTGAATTTCTCAAGAAGCGGGACAAGCCTCTCCGCCGTAAACGACGGGGAGGTCGGACGGTCAATCATTCTTATCGTGGGAGTAAGAGCGGAGTCAAGTTTGAGTATATTGTTGTCCACCTTTCTGAGGGCATCGCAGACATCCTCACGGTCAATACGGGTGGAATTGCTGAGCACGCTGACTTTCGCCCCGGGATAGTAGCGGTCGCGCAGAGCGATGGTGTCGTCGATAACGCCGGGAAATTCGGGATGTAGCGTAGGCTCCCCGTTGCCTGAAAAGGTTATGACGTCGAGGGGTTCTCCGGCCTCGTTCATATTTTTGAGTCGCGATTCAAGCAGCCACGCCACCCGTTCGCGGGTAGGAAAACCGGTAGTCCCCGGGCCTTGCGCGTTAAATCCCGCCTCACAATAGAGACAGTCGAAGGTGCATACTTTGCCATCGTCGGGAGTGAGATTTATCCCCAACGAGACTCCGAGACGGCGCGAACGGATAGGGCCGAAAATAGTGGAATGGAAGAGTACGGTCTGCATGGTCAATTTAGCTTTACATGCCCCATGAAAGGAGCATCCTACAACAAAATTAAGCATTTTTTCGGTGCCCTGCTTTGATTTTGAGATAAAATTCACCATCTTTGTATTTATTAATAAACTAAATAGCCATAACCATGAATTTCGCAGAGAAAGCATACAGAATTTTCGAGGACACCACCCTACTCTACCACGATACCGACCATGTCGATGCCCGTGTGGAAAACCCCTATGAACAAGGCTCAATCGAGGCTACACTTTTTGCAAAAAACTGGATTGACGCCGTGCAATGGCATCTTGAAGACATAATCCGCGACCCCAACATCGACCCGGTAGAGGCTGTGGCCCTCAAACGCCGCATCGACCGCTCAAACCAGGACCGCACCGATATGGTCGAGGAAATCGACACCTATTTCAGAGGCAAGTATGCCGATGTCAAGGTAGCGGCAGATGCGACAATCAACACTGAAAGCCCTGCATGGGCTCTTGACCGCCTCTCGATTCTCGCGCTTAAAATATATCACATGGAGCGTGAAGTAAGGCGCAGCGACGCTTCCGAAGCCCATATAGCGAAATGTCAGGCTAAACTCGACGTACTTCTGCAGCAGCGCGAAGACCTCATCACGGCCATCGACCAGCTGCTCGACGATATAGCCGCAGGGAAAAAATACATGAAGGTCTACCGACAGATGAAGATGTACAACGACCCTGAGACAAACCCGGTACTTTACAAGAAATAACCCGCCGGTTTCCGTCGGCTCAAAAAGGGCACAGGAATTCAGAAACGACAAAAATTACAGACTTATTTTCAGGCTCAACGATATGCCTAAGAATAAGTCTGTAATTTTTATCATTTCTGAATTTATGTACCTGTATCCAGTCTATGAATTCATGTATCTGTATACAGTCTATACGTATTCCTATACGGTCAGTATCTCTTTTTCCTTGGCGGCGAAGAGTTCGTCGATTTTCTTGAGATATTTGTCGTGAAGCTTCTGTACGCTGACTTCGGCATCTTTCTCGACATCCTCGCTCATGCCTTGCTTCACAGCTTTCTTCAATCCTTCGATAGCATCACGGCGTGCGTTGCGCACACTGACTTTCGCATTTTCAGCCTCAGCCTTTGACTGCTTCACGAGTGAACGACGACGCTCCTCGGTCAGCGGGGGAATCGAGATGCGGATGATTTCGCCGTTGTTTTCAGGAGTGATGCCGAGATCGGAATTGATAATAGCCTTTTCAATCTCCTTAAACATCGACTTCTCCCAGGGAGTGATAGTGATGGTACGGGCATCGGGCACGGAGATATTGGCCACGTTTGAAATCGGGGATGCCGAACCGTAGTAGTCCACGCGGATGGCATCGAGTATTTTCGGATTGGCCTTGCCGGCGCGGATGTGGGCGAGCGATTCGTCGAGATAGGCCACGGCCATCTCCATTTTTTCTTCAGCGGGATTCAGATAGTCGGAGGGTTCCATAGAATTTTATATTTTGAGGATGATTTTTATTAAAGAGTTTATTAATTAAAATTAAAGAGTTTATTAATTAAAATAGGTACGCGCATATGCGCGCGTCGGGCTTAATAGACAAGTGTCCCTATGGCCTCCCCCTTTATAACTTTCAGGAGGTTGCCGGGGGTGTCCATATCGAAGACTATGATGGGAAGATGATTTTCCTTGCAGAGGGCTGTAGCCGTCAGGTCCATCACCTTGAGACCACGGTTATAGACCTCGTCATATGTAATCTTGTCAAATTTAGTTGCCGTCGGGTCTTTTTCGGGATCGGCAGTGTAGATACCGTCCACGCGGGTGCCTTTTAGCATCACATCGGCCTCCACCTCAATGCCTCGGAGCGCGCTGCCCGTATCGGTGGTGAAGAAGGGATTGCCTGTGCCGCCGGCGATGATGGCGACCTCGCCACGCTGCAGGGCCTCCATGGCCACACGGTTTGAATAATAATCCCCGATAGGATACATGTTGAGAGCCGTGAAGACTTTTACCGACTGTCCTATCGCCTCAAGAGCCGAAGAGAGGGCAAGGGAGTTGATAACTGTGGCAAGCATGCCCATCTGGTCACCCTTGACACGGTTGAAGCCCTTTGCCGCACCGGCCACGCCACGGAAGATATTGCCTCCGCCAATCACGATAGCCACCTGCACTCCCATGGAGCTTATCTCCATTATCTGGCGTGCATATTCTTCGAGACGCCGGGTGTCGATGCCATAGCCCTGGTGACCCATCAGGGATTCACCGCTGAGTTTAAGAAGAACTCTTCTGTATTTAGGTTCCATAGATGCGTAATATTTATCTTGTTTTTTCTGTTATCCAGACAGTGATTTTTCATGTTTCAACAAAGGTAAGAATTATTCCTTTATATAATGACAATTCTATTTCAAAAGATACACAATGCGGTTACAAATTTTTAAAATATCTGAAATATTATTATTTTTGCACTGCAACCGTTCATTTAACCGATTTAAAATAAGCCAGGATTACTTCTGACCTTTCTTCTCATTATCTATTTCTACAATCGTGAACACTTCCGATACAAGACCAATCCCAATGATATTGCTTGTCGACAGTGACAGTGCTATCGTCTCGCTCCTGAATGAAAATCTCCAGAGCGAGGGATATGGAGTTGTGTCTGTTGCAAGCGCGGAGGACGCCTTGACCCTCCCACTCGACTCCTACAATCTCGTCATAAGCGAGGTAAAACTCCCCGGTGAAATCGACGGCCTCGAACTTCTCGACCGAATGAAGGACGACCGCCTCACCGCCCATGTTCCGCTGATGTTCTGCACGACGCTCGACGGCGAGAACGATATCATTGCCGGGCTCAACGCCGGAGCCGACGACTATGTGATAAAACCTTTCTCCCTGCGTGAGTTCATGGCAAGGATACGCTCGGTTTTGCGACGCCACAGAAATTTCGCTCCTGCCACCACTCTGCGCACCATTGAATACCGCACACTTATCCTCAACATAGATTCCCGCGGGCTTATCATCGACGGCGATTCAGTGTCGCTCTCCCCGACTGAATTCACTATTCTCTCGATGCTGCTGCGCTCACGCAACAAGCTTTTCACGCGTGAGGAAATCTTTGCCGCGGCATGGCCGGGCGAAGAGATGAACAATCCGCGTCTCGTCGACGTCAACATCTCACGCCTGCGCAAAAAACTGACCGCCTACGGCCCGAATATAGTGAACCGTTCCGGCAGAGGCTACGGCTTCATGGACGTGGTCTGAATTTGGCTGCGCCAAATTCAGAGAGTGTTGAGGGTTGAGTTTTGAGTTTTAAGTTAATCGGGCTTATCAGCGATAAGCCTCCACTCGACACTCAACGCTTTAAACTCAAAACTCAATATCACCTGCTTACTCAACACTCCAAACTTTAAACTCAAAACTCGAAAAAATCTTGCTTCCTTCGTCGACTTTATCATTCATGCTTGAAGCCGGATGTGACGAGGCCGGACGCGGATGTCTGGCAGGTCCGGTTTTCGCTGCGGCGGTAATCCTGCCCGACGGCTATGTCAACGACCTGCTCAACGATTCAAAAAAACTGACCGAAAAGCAGCGCGAACGGTTGCGTCCTATAATCGAACGTGATGCCGTTGCATGGGCGGTGGCGTCGTGTGACCATGCCGAAATAGACAGCATGAACATACTCAATGCCTCAATTCTCGCCATGCACCGCGCACTTGACAAATTGGAGGTGAGACCGTCGCACATAGCGGTCGACGGAAACCGATTCAAACAATACCGTGACATCCCCCATGTGACAGTGGTCAAAGGCGATGCGAAATATGGCAACATAGCAGCAGCCTCAATTCTCGCGAAGACCCACCGCGATGAATTCATGAAAGAAATCGCAAAAAAATATCCCGGATATAACTGGGAAATAAACAAAGGCTATCCTACGCGCGACCATCGCGCAGCCATCGCCGAGATAGGTCCATCGCCTATACACCGCATGACTTTCCGCCTACTTCCCTGACTTGAGTTTTTTCGCGGCAGTGTAGGCAAGCAGTTCAGAGCGATAGGACATCATGGATATTTCGCGTCCCACGTGCCCTTCCAATATTCCCCCTCTCGATATATAAGTGTCCCAAAAAGCTTTCAGCGCATGAAACACCGGCGAGAGCGCACCGATAGAGCCATCACGGGCGGCAAGCACGCGGGCTCTCATCGCGGCATGCGACTTGACCACGGCTTCATACTGCCCCCGGTTCTCGCATCTGTGATGGAGTATGTCGCCGTCGAGCAGCTCGGGACGTACCGAATCGCGAAAAATCACCTTCTCTGCCACGTCACGCAGATTCCAGTTGGCATAGCGCTTGTCGAAGAGACGTATCTGCATGTCCGGATACCATCCGCAATGCTTCACGGGCACTCCGCAATAGAAATTAAGGCGCGACACCGTGTAGACCCTGTGGCCGAAACCCTCCGACTTCAGTTTTTTCAATGATTCCTGAAGAGCGGGGGAGAGAAGCTCGTCGGCATCGATTGAAAGCACATACTGATGGGTGGTGAGCGATGTGGCATACTGGCGCTGCGCGCCGAAACCGTCGAATTTACGCGTGCTGACCTTGCATCCCTCGGCCTTGCAGATTTCCACCGTGCGGTCGGTGGAGCCCGAGTCAACCACTATTATCTCGTCAGCCACACCGCGCAGTGAGGCCAGACAAGCCCCTATACGTTTCTCTTCATTATATGCAAGTATTGTGGCTGAAATCTTGTTCATTCGGCTGACTCTTTTTTAATGACTACAAATGTAGGATAAATATTTCAAAAGACCGGATATTTTCAGATAAAAAGAAAAACATATGCCAATCAACTGTCCCAAAAAATCAACATTGAAGAGATTTCACAAACAAAAAACTATAAAATTCACTTGTATTAACTTACTTTAACATTCGGGGGGGGGTAAAATTGAATGTTTATATTTAATTTTGTACTGCTTAATGTCAGTAGGCTTATAGCTACTATCAAAGCAACGCATAACACAAAGTCAACTAAAAAGTTAGGTTAAAAGTATGGGGAGTCCGTGAGGATTCCCCATTTCTATTTCTACATATTCTGAAATATCTACATCCACTTTTAGATAGTTTCTTCATACTTAAATCATAAAAAATCAATAACTTTGCGAAGCCGTAACAGAGGTTACGACTTTATTACATATCGAAAACAGAGCGTTTTGTGCTTTATCCTATTGTTGAAAATCGCCAAAAACTTCATTCTATAGGGGAAAAGAGCAGTCTTATTAAAGAAACGCTCATGCTTGTCGTGACTATCCACTCCCTCACGACGGGGAGTCCGGTATATATCGGCATGGCGTGGGAGTGGACTGTTTATTCTATAGAAGGGCGTTTGGCGATGCCTCAACAATAATAAACCGGACATCATTCCACGCTTTTCGTTTAGAAACTGGTCAAACCAGTCTAATTCAGTTTCTTAAATTTACACTATAGATTTTATTCAGCCGGGATTGGGAATGGACCGAGCATATAGTAATCATCCATTTATTTTATCCCGTCACAATGCTGTTCAATTCATTTGCTTTTATTCTCTATCTTCCGACGGTGTTCCTGCTCTACTGGTTTGTGTTCCGCAGACTCAAATGGCAAAACGCACTGATTGTGGTGGCAAGCTATGTGTTCTATGGTTGGTGGGACTGGCGTTTCCTCATACTTATAGCCATCACCACTTTTTTCAGTTTCCTGAGCGGCATAGCCATCAGTCACTATGATAAAAAATCAATCCGTCGGGCTGTCCTTACAGCCAACATTGTCCTCAATCTTGGAATCCTGGCCCTGTTTAAATACTTCAACTTCTTTGTCGAAAATCTCCAGGCCATCCTCTCGCCCATAGGTATTACGCTTGACAATGTGACTTTATCGCTAATTCTTCCCGTCGGAATATCTTTCTATACATTCCAGGCACTTAGCTATTCAATCGATGTATATCGCGGGAAAATTGAGGCTACCCGGCATATAGTGGCTTTCTTCGCCTTCATAAGTTTCTTTCCTCAACTGGTTGCCGGACCTATCGAGCGTGCCACCAACCTTCTCCCTCAGTTCCTTGTACCACGCAAATTTGATTACGCATCAGCCGTTGACGGTTGCCGTCAGATTCTATGGGGACTTTTCAAGAAGATGGTGATAGCCGATAATTGTGCCGTTACTGTCAATTTGGTTTTTAATGATTTCACGGCTTATGACAGCCCACAGCTTTGGTTGGCAGCTTTCTTCTTCACATTTCAAATCTATGGTGATTTTTCAGGTTATTCGGACATAGCAATCGGTACAGCCAAACTATTTGGCATACGTCTTATGCGCAATTTCAATTTACCCTATTTCTCACGTGACATAGCGGAATTCTGGAGAAAGTGGCACATCTCACTCACGACTTGGTTCAGGGATTATGTCTACATACCGCTTGGAGGAAGCCGATGCAAAAAAAGCAAGGTAGTGAGAAATACCTTTGTAATTTTTCTTGTCAGTGGTTTCTGGCATGGAGCCGAATGGACATTTATAGCCTGGGGCGCGTATCATGCCGTACTCTTCATGCCTCTAATCATAACGGGAAAAAACCGCAGATATACTGAAATTCCGGCTGCTGATTCCATATTGCCTCCAATGAGAGAATCATTAATGATGGGCATGACTTTTCTCCTCGTGCTTATAGGATGGGTTATATTCCGCTCAGATACAATATCGGATGCATGGCATTATATAGTAAGAATGTTTACTGACTGGCATTTCGTCGCTCCCCTAAAAGGCAAGAAAAATCTTGTCTATATTCTTTTACTTCTCGTGATAGAATGGCTACAGCGCAGGCGCAGCCATGCTTTTGATATACCTCACAGCGGTCTGATGTCATATAGGGCTGTAAGATGGACTGTCTATCTCTTTTTCGCTTTTATCTGTCTTGCCTTTAGCGGCGAACAAGGTCAATTCATTTATTTTCAATTCTGATGAAAAAGTTTATTATCCACTGCTCTGTTTTTGGGCTGATTTTTATAGCAATTATAATAGCTTTCTACTTGCTCACACCTGTCAACCATAAAAATTATCTATATGAGATAAACCATAAGTTTCGTTTGCTTGATTCGGTTCCTTCACCGAGAATCATATTCGTCGGAGGAAGTAATGTCGCTTTCGGAGTAGATTCCAAGGCTATTTCCGATTCATTAGGAATCAATATTGTCAACACAGGGCTCCATGCAGGACTCGGATTGAAATATCAGCTTGAAAGCGTTGTTGACAAACTCAAATCGGGAGATATTATCGTCATAATGCCTGAATATGAACAATTTTACAATAATTTCTTCGGACAGGACAATGTCATATCCCGGACAGTGAAATGCCAGTCATTCCGTAATGTTGAATTGATGGATTTCAATCAATTGGTAAATATAATCAAGGGAGCACCCAAAATAGCCTACTCTGATTTAACCGGACGGAATCGGATTGACAGCGCATATTCATCAATCAATTTCAACGAATATGGCGATGAGATTCACCATCGTAGTAAAAAAAGGCAAGACAAAGTCCAGGTCTTCACAATAAATGAGGAAGCTGATGAAGAAGTAATTGAAACTTTCTCAAAAAAAGTCAATGAAATCCGCTCCAATGGGTATAAGGTAATCATATTTCCGCCTGTAACACTCGAAAAAAAATATGCTATAAATAAAGATAAAATAGACAGACTGTATCATCTGATGGAAAATGCCGGAGTTCCATTTCAATCAAAAGTGGAAATCCATATTTTACCTGACACATGTGCTTTCGACACCGAATATCATCTTTCTGATGAAGGCGTAAGACTTCTGACTCCCCGCCTTGTCAAGGAAATTCGAGGAATAGTTCCGGAATTACAACAATACTAAGTTAATATCGTCCTAAATTATCATTAATAAAAACAGCGTCAATTTTTCAAAATTGACGCTGTTTTTATTAATGAAATTTTCCTATGAATCCCCATAATTTTTTAGATATGGTATCCTTTCCGACGTGGGAGCAATCGTCGGGATAAACAGCCGCAAGATTTAAACAGTTTCTCAGGAAGAGGTGAGTTATCAACATTGTTGAAAACGGTGTTGATAAGTGTCGATAAGATTTCAATGACTTTTTAAAGATTAGTCTTGCATTTACGGAAAGCATGGTGATATATAACAGACTGTCACTATTCAAAATAAGTTATAGATATTCTATCAATGGGTTTTCAATAGGCTTTTCAACATAAAACGGTTGGAAATGACATGAAAACTTATTAACTTTGCAACTTATTAACACGATGTTAATAACGAAGATAAATCGCATTATAGCTGTGTTTTAAGATGTCAATAAAGTTGACAATAATGTTAATCCGACATCAATAAGCCATATATGCAAGAAATGGATGAAAAAGTTATTTCACTTTTCAACATCCATTATATTTCTTCTTAAGAGAGTTTTTGAAAAAATTTTTTCCAAAATAAAAAAACAATATAATCAATGAATGTTGATAAAGGCTATGTTGACGCCCCTGTTGATTCAGGTCTCGACCTCAAGGCTGAAATAAAGAAGCTGAAAGAAGAGAAAAACGCTGTCATTCTGGCACACTATTATACGGTAGGAGAGATTCAGGATATAGCCGATTTCATAGGAGACTCCCTCGCCCTTGCAAGGATTGCGGAGAAACTCGACAATGACATAATAGTGATGTGCGGGGTTCATTTCATGGGTGAGACCGTAAAGATTCTTTGCCCTGAAAAGAAAGTGCTCGTCCCCGACCTCAACGCTGGCTGCTCGCTGGCCGACAGCTGTCCGGCTCCGGAACTGAAGAAATTCATAGAGGAGCATCCGGGGCATACCGTGGTAAGCTATGTCAACACTTCAGCTGCCGTAAAGGCCCTGACAGATATAGTGGTCACTTCGGGCAATGCTATGGAGGTTGTCAACTCCCTTCCTGAGGATGAAAAAATAATCTTCGGTCCGGACCGTAACCTTGGAAACTATATCAATTCACAGACCGGACGCTCGATGATTCTGTGGGACGGAGCATGCCATGTGCATGAGAAATTCTCCCTTGAAAAGATTCTTGAACTGAAAAAGGAACATCCTGAAGCCAAAATCCTCGTCCATCCCGAATGTCCGAAACCCATACGCCTCGTGGCCGATAAACTCGGATCTACCGCAGTGTTGCTGAAATGGGCTGAGGAATCGCCCTACGATGAATTCATAGTGGCTACCGAGAGTGGCATACTCCATGAGATGCGTCGTCGCTGTCCGCATAAGACCTTTATTCCCGCTCCTCCCGATGATGCCGGATGTGCCTGCAACGACTGCTCGTTCATGAAACTCAACACTCTTGAAAAGCTCTACAATACCTTGAAATATGAGCTTCCTGAAGTGACGGTCGACGCTGATATCATTGACCGTGCCCGCAGGCCTATCCTCCGCATGCTGGAAATCAAATAGGGAGATAGCCGGATAACTAAGATTTAAAGATAATAAACCAATATAAAATAGATGGAATACAATCATAGAGATATTGAGTCGCGCTGGCAGAACTATTGGCGCGAAAATAAGGTCTACAAGACCGAACTCGACAAATCGCGCCCAAAATACTATGTGCTCGACATGTTCCCCTATCCCTCAGGTGCGGGGCTTCACGTCGGCCACCCATTAGGCTACATCGCTTCCGATATTTATTCGCGTTTCAAACGCCTGCAGGGCTTCAATGTGCTCCATCCCATGGGTTATGACGCCTACGGTCTCCCTGCCGAGCAGTATGCCATCCAGACGGGGCAGCATCCCGAAAAGACCACCACTGACAATATAGCCCGCTATCGCAGCCAGCTTGACCGCATAGGTTTCTGCTATGACTGGGACCGTGAGGTGCGCACATGCGACCCTAAATTCTACAAATGGACACAGTGGGCTTTCATGAAGATGGTGGAGAGCTACTATGACACAGCTCTCGACAAGGCTAAGCCTATTTCAAAGCTCATAGAGCATTTCGAGAAACAGGGCACTGAAGGCGTGCATGCCGCCTGCTCGCAGGAACTTGACTTTACCGCCGACGAATGGAAGGCTATGGATGAAAAGCAAAAGAGCGACACTCTGATGAATTATCGCATAGCTTATCTCGGCAACACTATGGTAAACTGGTGTCCTCAGCTCGGCACGGTGCTCGCCAACGATGAGGTGAGCGAGGGACTGTCGATACGCGGCGGTTATCCTATGGAGCAGAAACTGATGTATCAGTGGTGTCTGCGTGTTTCGGCCTATGCCGAGAGGCTTCTCAAAGGACTTGAGGAGCTTGACTGGACCGATTCACTCAAAGAGACACAGCGCAACTGGATAGGCCGTTCGGAGGGTGCTGAGATGCGCTTCCCGATTGCAGGCAAGGATGTGGAACTTGAAATCTTCACCACGAGGGCCGATACGGTGTTCGGAGTGACTTTCATGGTGCTTGCCCCGGAAAGTGAATATGTGGATATTGTGACCACTCCCGAACAGCGAAAAGAGGTTGACGCCTATCTCGATAGCATCAAACACAAGACAGAGCGCGAGCGCATGATTGACAAGAAAGTGTCGGGAGTCTTTTCCGGCAGCTATGCCGTCAATCCTCTGACAGGGAAGGAAATTCCGATATATATAAGTGACTACGTACTCGCTGGTTATGGAACTGGTGCTATCATGGCCGTTCCCGCTCACGATAGCCGTGACTACGCTTTTGCACGCCATTTCAATCTTCCTGTCATACCCCTTATAGAGGGATGCGACGTGTCAGAACAGAGTTTCGAGGCCAAGAGCGGAAAGATGGTCAACAGTTCAAACGGTGATTTCTCCCTCAACGGTCTCGAAGTCAAGGATGCCATCGCAGCCACGAAGAAATATATCGAGGAGAAAGGAATTGGCAAGGTGAAGGTCAACTACCGTCTGCGCGACGCTATTTTCAGCCGTCAGCGCTATTGGGGCGAACCTTTCCCCGTATATTATAAGGACGGTATACCCCATCTCATGCCTGAATCGGCTCTTCCCCTGCTTCTTCCCGAGGTTGACAAATATCTGCCCACCGAAACCGGTGAGCCTCCGCTGGGCCGCGCGAAGAATTGGGTGACTCCCGAGGGCTATCCCATCGAACTCAATACAATGCCGGGCTTCGCAGGCTCGTCAGCCTACTATCTACGTTATATGGACCCACACAATGACGAGGCTCTCGTGTCGAAGGAAGCTGATGAATACTGGCGTAATGTCGACCTTTATATAGGCGGCACGGAGCATGCTACAGGCCACCTTATTTATTCCCGTTTCTGGAACAAATTCCTCTATGACCTCGGTTATGTCGTAGAGCAGGAACCATTCAAGAAACTTATCAACCAGGGAATGATTCAGGGCCGCACGAACTTCGTATACCGTATTAAAGACACCAATACTTTTGTGTCTTTGGGTTTGAAGGACGGGTATGACACGACACCTATCCGCGTGGATGTAAACCGCGTCAGCAACGATATTCTCGACCTTGAGGCTTTCCGCGCATGGCGTCCTGAATTCAAGGATGCCGAGTTTATCCTTGAGGATGGGAAATATGTGTGTGGCTGGGCCGTAGAGAAGATGTCGAAGTCAATGTTCAACGTTGTCAATCCCGACGACATAGTAGAGCGTTACGGAGCCGACACCCTGCGTCTCTATGAAATGTTCCTCGGGCCTATCGAGCAGAGCAAACCTTGGGACACCAACGGTATTGACGGCGTGAGCCGTTTCATCAAGAAACTCTGGGGCCTCTTCTATAAGGGCGACAATCTCCTTGTGGATGATTCAAAACCCTCTCCTGAGGCTCTGAAAGCGGTCCACAAGCTCATCAAGAAAGTGACCGGAGATATCGAGACATTCTCCTACAATACGTCTGTCTCGGCCTTCATGGTATGCGTCAACGAACTCTCTGCTATAAAATGCCACAGCCGTGAGGCGCTGGAGCCGCTCGTCATAGTTCTCGCACCTTTCGCACCCCACGTTGCAGAGGAACTTTGGCACAGCGCGCTCGCTCATGACACCACTGTGAATGACGCCCGGTGGCCTGAATGGAACGAGGAATACCTCAAGGAAAGCATGGTCAACTATGCCGTATCGTTCAACGGTAAGGCACGCTTCAACATCCAGGTAGCGGCAGGCACCCCACAGGCAGAAATCGAGGATATGGCCGTAAAGAATCCATCCTCAGAGAAATGGCTCGAAGGCAAGACCATCCGCAAAATCATCTTCGTCCCCAACAAAATCGTCAACATCGTAGTGGGATAAGATATATAATCCTCTATCAGATAATAAAAAAGAGTCTGACAGTTTGAAATACAGCTGTCAGACTCTTTTTTAGTTAAAAAGTGGTAATAAATTATATAATAGCATATAAAAGCATTAATTAAGTTTTATCTTTGTGAAAATAAAACCTTAACTCTTCCATTGATGACTCTCTCCTGCCTATGAAACGCTATGTGCTTATTCTGACCCTCTTTACCATTATTTTCACGGGTGATTTTGCGGCTGTGGGTAATTCCAAGTTCGTATCAGCTGGTCATACTATCACGGATATATTGACTGTTGATAGTCTGAGTGTGGGTGTCGGGAGAAGTTCGGATGATGGGGATGATGATAGTTGGTCGCTGCTGAAGGGTGTTGTGCCTCCGACGCCTCAGGCTGCCGCGCTGGGACGCTACGGTGACTATCCCGTCGACCACTCTACGGGTGTGCCGGACATTTCCATTCCCGTCTATGAGATTGACCTCGGTGGCTACCGCCTGCCGGTATCGCTCTCCTACCACGCCTCCGGCTTCCGCCCCGACGCCGTGGCCCCTCCCGTCGGCCTCGGCTGGTCGCTGCGCGCGGGCGGAATCAT
>JAETNO010000054.1 GCA_021768245.1 Bacteroidaceae bacterium
TCAAAGTAGCATCACACACCATCATAAATCTTTTGTAAACCCTCTCAACGGGCACATGTCAACACAGGGGTCAATTTAAATAATTTTATGGGGGTCAATTTGTTGGGAATATCCAGTCGACCGCCGGTTGCCAACAAGTGCAGCCACCATGTCAAAGTCAGCTTTGACGACCTTGAATGGGACGAACTTTCCCGTATGATGGATAAAGCCGACGCCACAGTGAAGGCTACGTTCATCAAGCAACTCATCTTCGGCAGGCCTTTCAAGGTTCTCACCACCGACCGTTCACTTGCCGTTTACTGCGCCAAACTGTCGGAATTTTTCTTCCAATACCGCACAATCGGGGTAAACTACAATCTCGTTGTGAAGGAACTCCGCGCCAATTTCACCGAGAAAAAAGCCATGACGCTTCTCTACAAGCTGGAAAAGGCTACAATCGAGATGGTATCTGTGATGACCAATGTCATGGCTCTCTCTGAAAAATTCGACACACAATGGTCGCTAAAATCTCGATAGGCTCGTCGCTCTACGGCGCACTGGCATACAATTCAGAGAAAATAAACCGGGAGGAAGGGCGAGTGTTGGGTGCCAACAAAATAATTCTCCCCGCTGACGGACAAATCGACATCGGTCGTATTGCAGAGAATTTCAGGGCGTTTATGCCGATGATGGGACGGACGAAAAAGCCGGTTCTCCATATCTCGCTCAATCCGCACCCCGATGACAAGCTGACCGATCAGGATTTTGAAATTCTCGCCCGCGAGTATCTGGACAAACTTGGCTTCGGAGAGCAGCCCTACATAATCTACAAGCACATGGACATAGACCGCCACCATATCCATATAGTGACCGTCAATGTCAACGAGCAGGGCAAACGGCTCAATCAGGACTTTCTTTTCCGGCGCAGCAAGAAAATCACAACGGAGTTGGAGGAGAAATACAATCTCCACAAGGCGCAGCGCGAGAAAATTACTCCCGATATACCGATTAGGAAAGTTGACCCCAATGGCGACATCAAGCGACAGGTTGCCAACACCGTCAAAATGGTTGGTATGCGCTATAAGTTCCAGACCCTCGGAGAATATAATGCAATCCTCTCCTTGTATAATATAAGGTGTGAGCAGACCGACGGCAGGGTCAACGGGCGCGAGTATCACGGTCTGGTGTATTTCGCCACCGACGATGACGGCAAGACAATCGCAACGCCTTTCAAGGCGTCACGTCTCGGCAAGTTTGCGAGTCGCACGGCGATTGACAGCCGCTTTGAGAAAGCGAAGGACAAGATTGATGTGGCTACGACTAAACATAAGGTTGCCGATGTTCTTGCCGGTGCCACCGACAAGGAGGATCTCACTGCCAAACTGAAAGCCCAAAACATGGATGTGGTTTTCCGCTATACCGATGAAGGGCGCATATACGGCGTTACGTTCATCGACCACAACACCATGACGGTACTGAACGGTTCCCGACTCGGCAAGCAATTCTCGGCAAACGCACTCAACGAGCGTTTCAACAATCCGCAGCCGACAAACGATATGCCGGTTCCAGGCACTCCCGTTATTGTGCCGGAGCAGAACACCGACATCCATTCGGATACACAGTCACAATCCGGCAACACTCAGGCACCGTCGGATGGACACCATCAATTCGTCGATTCCCATTCCGCCACCGATTACGGCGACAGTTATTTCACGCTTCCGGGTCTTGACCTGCTCCAGCAGGGGCAGTCGTTCAATCCCGACGAGGAAGAGTTCCGTCGCCGTATGCAGCGCAAGAGAAAGAAAGGACCACGACATCGGTTTTGATTTATTGTGACTGATTTTTCGCACAATAGTGTGAATGTCAGAATAATTCCGTAACTTTGCCACTGAATCGCAGTCATAATTTTATTTTGATTGTGGATTTAGTGGTGAGAAGGCGGGAGGGATACCCGCCTTCTTTTTCAATCTTATCCCACTCATTACCATTACATCCACTTAATCCACATGAATTTATGGACATAATTGAAGTTGAACGCGAAGTTTTCGATGCGCTCATCAACCGTGTCGATTTTCTACACAAGACCGTCAAGGCCTTGTATGACCAGTTGCACGACAAGAAGTTGTCAGACTGGCTCACCACAAAGCAGACCTGTGATTACCTGCATATATCCGAGCGAAAGTTGCGCACCATGAAAGAACGCGGCAAAATCGGCTTCTCACATCTCGGACGGTTATCGCAATTCAAAGGTTGCGATATTGCCAAGCTTATTGTCAAAGAGAAGGACGCGAGGCAATGAAAGAAACAGTTACCGCCAACGACCCGCGCATACTGCACCTGACAGCACAAACCGACGATATTGCCGATATGTGCCAACGGATGAGGGATGAATACCACCCATTGCTCCACGGCAAGCGTTTCATCACCGATGCCATGCTGTCGGAACTGCTTGGAGTTTGCCGACGCACAACACAGGACTACCGCGACCGGGGAATAATCCCATATTATCGTCTTGACGGCAAAATCCTATACGCCGAGGAAGACATAGAAATCTTCCTGCAATCCAACTATCGCCCGAAATTCGACTGAGATCGACTTTTGTAATAATGACAATGGCAACCCGACTTATCGCCCGGTTGCCATTGTCTTTTTGTGGTGGAACGGATATCAGTTCATCATGGCGCAATCATATTTGTGACGCATGAATTCCATATCCTCATAGATGGTTTTGTCCTGCGTCTTGGCGTATATCTGCGTTGTGCGTATGTCGGAATGTCCGAGCATTTTTGAAATGCTCTCGATCGGCACATGGTTGCTCAACGACAGTGTCGCAAAGGTATGGCGGGCCAGATGGGTTGTAAGATGCTTCTCAACTCTCGCAAGATCTGCAATCTCTTTGAGATATGCGTTCATCTTCTGGTTGGTGATTACCGGAAGCACCACATCTTTTTGGAGAACTATTGGATGTCCGGCATATTTCTCCGCAATCTTTCGGGGTACCGCCAGCATAGGGATTATACTCATCTCACCTGTTTTCTCACGGGCTTTGCGTATCCATGTGTTGCCCTCGCTGTCAGTGGTTATGTTTGAACGCAGCAGTGACTTGATGTCACAGAACGCCAGACCGGTGAAACAGCAGAACACGAAAGTATCGCGCACGACTTCAAGGCGGGGTAGTGCTTTGAGGTCGAGTTCCATCACAGACTTGAGTTCATTCTCTGTCAGATACTGACGCTCCGTGTATGTACGCTGATACTTCTTACCGATGAACGGGTCGTGGGTAATCCACTTGTGCGCCATCGCATACTGCATCACATTTTTAACGCAACGTATATAACGGACTGCAGCATTGTTGGCGCAGGACTTCTTCATCCGGAGAAAATGCTCGAAGTCGTCTATAAGTCCGGATGTGACATCCTTGATGGGAATGTCCTCCATGTTTTGCGTCAGTTTGAGGAACTCCTCAAGATAATCGACGCAACGTGTCCATCGCTGGTAGGTGGCTTTGACTATATCGCCTCGGTCAAGTTCCTCCTTACGCTTTTCGTTGGCCTCGCGGAATACATCACAGAGCATCTTCGGCTTCTCGACTGTTCCGAGGAAATGGTCGCGGAGTATTTTCGGATTCACCATCTTTCCCTCCCTCACAAGCATATTGTGAATTTCGAGAAATCTGGCTTTGACTACCTCGATATACTTGTTAAGTTCGAGGTCACGGCGCGAGCGCCCTTTCGACATGGCACGTTTCTGATCCCAGTTCTCCGGGGCGACGCTGCGGCCGAGGTTCATTTCCGAGATTTGACCGCTTACGGTAATGCGGACAAAAATCGGATACTCTCCGTTGCGGAGGGCTCGCGCCTTCCTTGCGATGAACGAGAGAGTGAAATACGAATCATGTAACATAATTTGAAATTGTGGTTTAATGGTTACATAAATATAATCATTTTCGCCCAATTTCACAATAGGCAAGAACCCTAAAATCAGTGCTGTATGGCATATTCAGTGAACAGTTCCGTGAACAGGAACTGGTGTTCATAAATCTGTTCACGGTTATTTTTCGTCAACTTCATCATATTTCACCGGTCTGCCGCCTTGTTCACGAATGGCGGCTTTCCAGATTCCTGCGATATCGGCGTAAAAGAGTTAAAAAACACAGCTTAATCAGACATTATATAGTTAAATTTCTAAATTGATATTAAAATTCGGCTGAAATCAACTCAAAATGCCCGAAAAGTGGGGTTTTGAACCTTTCGGAGCGTATGCCGGCCCCACTTTCAGGTTGACAAATCGCAGAAAAATACAGAAGATTAAGAAGTTACGATTGGAAGGGCTGCAATCGTGAACAAACTGTTCACGATTCCGGCTGTTCACGAATTGCACACCTCTTAACCCTACAATATGCTTTATTCTGCCGGATAGGGACATTACAAAAATCGCTGAAACTGTCTTAGTTTCAGCGATTTGCTTGATTTTGCCGTTTGGCTTTGTGACCCCGGAGAGGCTTTGAATTTCAAGCCAACATCGTGACGGTCAATATGTTGCCATCGTCAAAATACAGAATGTACCCTTTTGGGACACCTCTCTATTTCTGCGATTTTCA
>JAETNO010000055.1 GCA_021768245.1 Bacteroidaceae bacterium
ACATTCCGAGACCCGCAGAAAAAGCATTTTTTTAACCATATCAATGATAATCTTCACAAAGATATGAAAAACAATCTATTACAAGAGTTTCATCACCCCAAATGTCCACATCGCCTTTTTTACTTACTATATTCTCGATTGACTCTATCAAGAGGTTGATTTATAAGAAAACGTGAGCCAACTATGCCACGTCTTAACTTGAAGGTCGTAGGAAACCATTAGGACAGATGTAACAATAGTGACCCACGCATATGCGAGGGAATCACTATGCTAATCCTTGTCCCATTTGAAAGTGTCCTACGTTTTCAAGTTACAAGATTGAGCATAACGCTTCTTTATTTCGTATGTCTTGGATAGAGTCACCCCAATCCAAATACAAAGGTAATACAAATACCTTAAAGAACCTTCGTTGACAGGCAAAAATCAGCGTTTCAAGGCTCATTTTACCCCTTTTTGTACCGCCATTGTTTCTCAAAGCGTCCAAAAGCCTGTTCTATAATGGCAAAAGATAATTCCTTGACAACTACACACAAAGCTGAGTATTCATAAAAACGACTATTTAACAAATAATAAAGGCGATAATGATAACAGCAATTCCGCCACCGATTGCCAACGGCAACCACCATTTTTTACGGTTGTCATATTTGAGCTTTACACTGACCAGTCCACTTATGATGACTAATGCGAAAGCCAATATCAGCAAAATTTCAGTTCCACTCATAGTTTAATTATCTCTGTTTCGGTTGCCTTATCCGCAAAGTTACTCCTGTTTGGGTATTATTGTATAAGGCAAATGGATAATACCCTCGCTTTCCTTATACTTAAAATCCCCGTCGTATTTATAGAAATTATTTTTATCCTCGAAATCTTCGCCATTTTCACACAATATCATTGTAGGTACATCTATACAATCTACAATTTCACCATTGAAAAAAGCATTGTGTGAATCCACAAAAATACCACCTATGACAGTAAATTGTCTGAACGTAGCAGGGTCAGCCTCTAATCGTGTATTTAGATAATAAATAGCATTTTTATCTCTTAAATAGCTATAAATGAATCCTGCGGGTTCAGATACCACCAATTCAGCAGTTTTTACATCTACGCCACAAGTCCATTTTCTCCATTCCATACCCTCGTATTGATCGAATATGGTTTTATCATCTTTCGCTAAATCAATATCTATAAAAACAAGTGTTTTAGGATTGGCGCCGGTAATTTCTGTTCCGTAATGCCAATATCTATTTTTATCCCGAGCATCGGACTCGCTTAACACTTCAAAGGTAGCTTCATCAACATCTTTAAGCCATTTATCAGTACTCGCTTCGTCAAAAGATGCGAACACAATACCAAACGGAGTTTTGCGATATCTTGATGATTTTTCATCAATCTGTTTACCTAAGAACCCAATGCACGAGTTGTGGCTCATACATAGCACTATAAAAAATATCTTCGCAGCATATTTCATAACGCAAAGTTACACTTTTTTGCTGACATACAGTGTATTCCCATGAAATTTCATGTCTCTTTGCTTTTAATCCCAAATCATAAAAATTCTTATGAACTGTTAAGTTTTAGTTAATTCTCTCATTCAAAACACGCACTTTTTTTAATCCGTTCACTCCATAAAATCAACTTTTTCACTCCCTCTTTTCCATTATGGATAATTGTACCGTTATTTTCTTATATGATTGATTTTCAGTGATAAAAGTCATTGAAAATCAATTCCACATGAACAGTGTGGTCAGGCAGTTATTGGAGCAGGACACGGATGTTGTCATGGTCGATACGGGCGATTCCTACGAGGGTATCTGCGGCTATTTCGGAGGCACCTATATCAGCTACTCCAAGGAGAAACCTATCTCGATGAATCCGTTTAAGGTGACACGCGAAGAGTATGACCTGAATTTTGGCGAGAAAAAGAACTTTCTCAAATCGCTGATATTCCTGATTTTCAAGGGCAGCGAAGCCCCGTCGAAAATAGAGGATATGCTTGTCAACCAGACTATCGTGGAGTATTACGAGGCTTACTTCCACCCTTTCGAGGCTTTCACTTCCGACGAGCGCGACGGCCTGAGGCAGAAATTGCTTGTGGCGGCCAGGATGGAGAACGACTACGACAGGTATGCCGAGAAGATGGATGACATAGAGGAGCAGATAAACACCCCGGAGCCGGAGGCTAAACCGTCCGTCCGCGCCCTTATACGCCCCTCGGAGGAACGCCGCAGCAAGATCATACGCCAGTGCCGGGCCTTCCGCGCCGTGATTCTCGACAAGGCGGCCACCGAGGCCGAGAAGGAGAAGGCGGCAGCAAAGATAGAGGTCTATAAGAAGGAGCTTTACGAAACCTCCATGCTTGTGAAGATTGACAGGCAGATAGACCATATCGAGGAGCAGAAGCGCAGACTGAAAGTGAAAAACCTCTCGTTCAACTCCTATTACGAGTTCGCCCTTGAACGCATACCGCAGATCACATCGCTTGAAAAGATACATTTCGACATACGCGACTTCGCGGCGATACTCAAGCAGTTCTACCGTGGCGGCGAGCTGGAGATGACGCTCAACTCCGACATAGACACCAACCTTTTCGACGAGCGTTTCATAGTCTTTGAAATCGACAAGATAAAGGACGACCCCGTGCTTTTCCCGATCGTGGTGCTCATAATAATGGATGTCTTTCTCCAGAAAATGCGCATCAAGAAAGGACGCAAGGCCCTGATAATCGAAGAGGCGTGGAAGGCAATCGCCTCGCCCACAATGGCCGAGTACATCAAGTTTCTCTACAAGACGGTGCGCAAGTTCCACGGCATCGCCGGGGTTGTGACACAAGAGCTTAACGACGTGATAGATTCCCCCATCGTAAAGGAGGCCATAATCAACAACTCCGACGTGAAGATATTGCTCGACCAGTCTAAGTTCAAGGACAGGTACGACGACATAGCGGCCATCCTCGGACTGACGCCGATTCAGAAGCAGCAGATATTCACCATCAACGCCCTCAACAACAAGGAGGGTCGCAACTACTTCAAGGAGGTGTGGATATGCCGGGGCCAGAACTCCGATGTCTATGGCGTCGAGGAACCGCCGGAATGTTACTGGGCCTACACCACCGAGCGGGCCGAGAAAGAGGCTCTGAAAATATACCTCCGTCATTACGGCACCATGCAGGAGGCGATAACCAATATCGAGGCCGACCGCAAGAAAGCTGGAATATCCAAATATCTTGATTTTGCCCGTAAGGTCAACCAACAACAGAAAGTAATGTCGCTATGGTAAATCCAAAATATAATTCACAATATGTCATGCGTAATATCATGCTGATTATCTGCGTGACGTGCTTTTTCGGCACTGCCTCGGCATGGAAAGTGGTTATTGACCCGTACTGCCTGAAAGCGGTGACAACCAATCTCGCATCGCAGAAAGCCATAGAGGATCAGCACAACAGGAGACTCGACTCCATATCCGCAAAGCAGAACAAGCTGGAGCAATACACCGTGAGCATGGCTACCATCACCGAACTCTACAAGGTGACTATGGAGAACATCTCAGGCTTCGGCACCGAGAGCAAATACTATGTGGAGATTGGACTGTGCGCCTTCGACATAGTTAAGAGCGTGCCGGAGCTGGTAAAGACCGTAAGCAAGGCCAAGTTCACCAACAAGGCACTCTGCCTTAACGAACTCGGCAATCTCACGGCCCAGACACAGCAGCTTGTGGCCGACTTCATCAACATAGTCAACAACGGCAAGGTTCAGAATCCCCTCAAAGGCCAGGCCACCGCCGAGACCAAGAGCGACGGATACAATCTCCTTGACCGTTACGACCGCCTGACGGTAGCCAACAAAATCTACACCGACCTTCTCGAAATCCGCTACAAGGTTCAGGCTATGATGGCTATGGCTCAGTACGCCACAAAGGACGACCTTTTTTTCGCCATAGACCCGGAGGGCTGGGCCAACATGAAAGTCATGCAGAATCAGGTAGGTATGCTGATACTCAACTGGAACGGACTGAGGGTTATAAAATGACGGAGCCATGATGATACGCAAACTTACAATCATAGCTCTGGTGGCTCTGCTTCTTCCCTTGAAGTCATTCGCCTTCGACTTTCCGAAAGACCTGCCGACATTCGAGGCTCTTATGGCTCTGCACAAGGCCGTAAAGAAAGATGAAGACCAGGCGTTGGCACGCATAGCCACGAGCTTCGGGGAGCAATCGCTTGTCACCAAAGGGGCTGAGAAGTTCAATGATGTACGCTCGACGCTCGACACCAAGCTCAACAACGCATACTCATACGTTGTGCTTGCCGCTGCCATATCCTCGACCGCCAGCTCCCTCTATCTGCTGACAAAGGAATACAAGGACTTTACGGCAAACACCTACAAGTATGTGACAAAGAAGCCTTTTGTCGCGTGGTACTATGCCGACGCCAACCTTGCCATAGCACGCGAGATAAAGCACGCCCAGAAACTATACGCTACCGTGGCCGCCTCCGGCATAAACCTCATGAA
>JAETNO010000056.1 GCA_021768245.1 Bacteroidaceae bacterium
AATCTGTTTTTTATTTGTGTGGGATTGGCGGCATTACATACTCTCACTTTTTTCCGTGGGAGTAAATCTATTTTTAAGGAGGTCAACGCCTATGTGCAACGAAAACAAAGACACCGCCCGAAAGGAGGAAAGCCATGCAGAAGTTACAGACAGTCAACGCCGAAACGCTCCTTTATGAACCGCTTGAGAAACCATCCTTTGTGGTGGACAGCCTTATCCCGACAGGCTTATCGCTGTTCTGCGGCTCACAGAAGATAGGCAAAAGCTGGCTCATGCTGAAGCTATGCTTATGCGTGTCGCAGGGAATCCCTTTATGGGATATGCCGACAATGGAGGGCGATGTGCTTTACCTCTGCCTTGAGGACACGTTCTGCCGCATACAGGACAGGTTATTTCGTTTGACGGACGAAGCAAGCGGGCGGCTCCACTTTGCCGTGGCAAGCTGCAAGCTGTCAGACGGTCTTATCGTGCAGCTTGAAGATTATCTGAAAGATTACCCAGACAGCAGGCTCATTGTCATTGATACCTTGCAGAAAGTCCGTACAGCTTCAAAAGACAATGCCTATGCAAGCGACTATGGGGACATCTCCCTCATCAAAGACTTTGCCGACAGGCACTCTCTGGCGGTCATTGTCGTACACCACATCCGAAAGCAGAATGACAGCGACGTGTTCAACAAGGTGTCTGGGACGACAGGATTAACGGGGAGTGCGGACGCTACCTTTGTTCTGGAAAAGGAGAAACGTGCGTCTGACACCGCCAAGCTGTATGTGACGGGCAGGGACACGCCTTATCAGGAATACACGCTGCGTTTCCGTGATTGCCGTTGGGAGCTTGTGGAGCGGAAAACGCAGGAGCAGCTTGCGAAAGAAACGATACCAGATGTCCTTTTTCGGTTGGTGGATTTTATGAGGGATAAGGAAGAATGGATAGGCACGGCAACGGAACTGTTAGCCGCTATGGGGGAAACGGAAACCATACCCACGGTGATTACGAAATGGCTGAATGAATACCGCACCACATTTTTAAGCGAGAACCGTATCTGCTACCAGTACAGCCGCAGGAAAGACGGCAGGCGGATTGCCCTTGCAAGGAGGGCGGGTGACAGCGGTGATGGTGGTGACAGCGATATTAGGATACCCCCCTGTTACTGTCATTGACGCTTAAAGCCATGTAAAGCTGGCGGCTCTGCCCTGCGGGTGACAGCAGTGACGGTGGTGACAGTGATTTTAGGATACCCTGCCGCTGTCATCCCTACGGGAGAACACCCCGTAAACGCAAAATGCAGGCGTGAGATTTACTCGCCCTTTTCGGTCGTGTAAAACCACCCCTGCGGTCAGAAAAATCATTCCGATTTTTCCGACTGCGTTTACAGGGTGTAACACACTACACTTTGCCCTGCAAAGTCGTGTGCCAGACGTTCCCTCTGGACTCCCTTAAGGCAGGGCTGTGCCCTGCTATCCTACGCCTTACGGCTTCGGATAAAAGAATGGCGGCATGACGGTGACGGCTCTTGCGAGGGGGGTATCCCAAAAACACCGTCATCATCGACATGACCGTCATGCAGGGGGTGAGGGTGACAGTTGCGGCAGTCGGCAGGGGGTATCCCAAAACTGCTGTCACCACCGTCACCGCTGTCACCCCAAAGGACGGTCACCCGCCGAAAGAAAGGAGGAATCCGCCTATGCCTTATGCAATCCTGCGTTTCCAGAAACGAAAAGCGGGCGGCGTTGCGGCTTGTGAACGCCACAACGAGCGGAAGAAAGAAGCCTACAAAAGCAACCCAGATATAGATATGGAACGCTCTAAAAACAATTACCATCTCATAGCACCACCAAAGTACACCTACAAGAAAGAGATTAACCGCATGGTAGCCGAAGCGGGGTGCAGGACAAGGAAAGACAGCGTGATGATGGTGGAAACGCTCATCACAGCTTCACCAGAATTTATGAACCAGTTACCGCCCGAAGAACAAAAAGCGTATTTCCAGACGGCTCTTGACTTCATTTCGGAGCGTGTTGGAAAGCAGAATATCCTCTCCGCTGTCGTCCATATGGACGAGAGAACGCCCCATATGCACCTCTGCTTTGTGCCGATTACGCCAGACAATAAGCTGTCAGCGAAAGCTATCTTAGGCAACCAGAAATCATTATCCGAGTGGCAGACCGCCTACCATGAGCGGATGTCCTCACGGTGGAATCAGCTTGAACGGGGGCAGTCCTCAATGGAAACCAAGCGGAAACACGTCCCCACATGGCTCTATAAATTAGGCGGCAGGCTTGATAAACAGTATGAAGAAATCGTGTCTGCCCTATCCGACATCAACGCCTTTAACGCAGGGAAGAAAAGGGATAAAGCGTTAGATTTACTCTCTGCATGGCTGCCAGACGTGGAGAAATTCTCTAAGGAAATCGGGAAACAGCAGGCGTATATCGACAGTTTGAAAGAGAGAATTGGGCAGGAATCAGACTATGCGGGGCGTATGCGTGATGAAAAGTACGAGCAGGAACTAAAGGTGCAGAAAGCGAATCAGAAGATATTTGAATTGCAGAGAACCAACGAGCAGATGGGGCGGCTGCTGTCAAAAATACCGCCCGAAGTGTTGGAAGAATTGCAGAAAAATCATAGAAGCAGAGCGAAAGAAAGGTAGATATGTGAATGAAGAAACAGGATTTTAAGGTGTTAAAGACCAAAGACTTGTACCCGTTCCCCGACAATCCGTTTCATGTGGCAGAAGATGAAACACTGTCAGAGTTAGCGGAAAGCATCAAGGAATTTGGCATTGTCACGCCGATAATCACACGCCCGAAAGAGGACGGGGACGGTTATGAAGTGATTGCAGGACAGCGGCGTGTCCGTGCTTCTGAACTTGCAGGGATAAATACCGTGCCTGCGTTTGTCCTGCCCTTAGACCGTGACCGAGCCATCATCACCCTTGTAGACAGCAATTTGCAGCGTGAGAATATCCTGCCATCGGAGCGGGCGTTTGCTTACAAGATGAAATCCGAAGCCATGAAGCGGCAGGGTTTCCGCACAGACTTAACCTCGTCACAAGTTGTGACGAAGTTGCGGACGGACGACAAGGTGGCACAGGGCTTCGGCGTGGGCAGGATGACCGTGCAGCGTTTTATCCGCCTGACGGAACTGATACCGCCGATTTTGCAGATGGTGGACGAGGGGAAAATCGCCCTCACGCCTGCGGTGGAACTGTCCTTCTTGAAGAAAGACGAGCAGGAAAACCTCTTTGCCACGATGGAGAGCGAAGAAGCAACGCCCTCACTCTCACAGGCACAGCGGATGAAACAGTTAAGCCAGAGCGGGCGGCTTGACATGGATACGATATTTGCGATTATGACGGAGGAAAAGGGCAACCAGAAAGAAACCTTGAAAATCAACACAAGCAAGCTGAAAAAATACTTTCCGAAGAACACAACGCCGAAGCAGATGGAGGAAACCATCATCAAACTTTTGGAGCGTGAGTTGCAGAGGAAACGCAACCGTGACAGCCGCTAATCTTCTTTTTTCGGGAAGTAAATACAGAGAGTTGAGGTATGGAGAATGAGAGAAATCCAGTATGAAATCGTAAAGGAAATCGCAGTATTGTCTACGGGCGACAGTGGCTACACAAAGGAAATCAATCTCATTTCATGGAATGGGAAAGAGCCGAAGTATGACATCCGCAGCTTTTCCCCGAACCGTGAAAAGTGCGGCAAGGGAATCACGCTGAACGCTGATGAAGCGGCGGCACTCCTTAAAGCATTACAGAAAGAATTAAACAGCGAGGATTAATGGTATCTGATTGGCAGGGCGGGGACATTTCCAAACTCTTCCCTGCCCTGTCTGGAAAGGAAGATTTAAGTATGGGCGAGGATAAGAAAGCAGATAAAAAGAGAAAGCGTATCGTGCCAAAAGCACCAGTGCAGATGATAATCAGCCGTGAATATGTCGGCACACAGACCGTTACAGAAGCGTTTGTCCCGATTATCTCCGAGGATATTCGGAAGAAGATTGCCGAGGGCGACACCTTCGACAATGAGGGGCTGTCCGCTTAGAATGTACGCAATGGGACATGAAAACAGATAGGACAGATACGGAGGTTTTACAGTATGGCAGGAATCAAAGAAGAAAAGAAAATCTATTTAGTCGGCATTTATTGCCGCTTATCTAAAGACGATGGTACGGATAACGAGAGTGCGAGCATTGCGACACAGAAATCCATCCTCACGGATTATGTGAAAAAGCAGGGATGGCACATAGCAAAAACGTATGTGGACGATGGTTATTCTGGTACAAATTTCCAAAGACCAAGTTTCCAGAATATGATAAAAGACATTGAAAGCGGTCTGATAAACTGCGTGATTACGAAAGATTTATCCCGTCTGGGGAGAAACTATCTTGATTGTGGGTTATACATATCTGTTAAGATAAAATCGGCATATCGGGCGAGGTTTCAACAGGGGAAATTCATGGGAACTACCGCCCCTTATGGCTATATCAAAGACCCTGCCGACCACAACCATCTGCTGATAGATGATAAAGTGGCACATGTTGTAAAAGAGATATTCGACCTTGCATTAAAAGGGAATGGAGTTGCCAAAATTTGCAGACATCTTAATAAACAGCATATCCTACGCCCTGCCGCTTATGCGGCGGAGCGTGGCGAAACAGGCTTTGAACGTCATTTTGAGGGGAACGAGGACAAACGCTATATTTGGAGTGGGAACAGCGTGAGGAGCATTTTAAGAAGCCCGATATATGCGGGAAATCTTGTAGGCTACAAACGGATTGCCGCCAATATGAAAAGCAAGAAACGCCCCTCTAAGCTGCCCGAAGAATGGGAAGTGATACCCAATACCCATGAGGGAATAGTCACGCAGGAGGAATTTGATATTGTCCAACAGCTTATTACAAGTCGTAGGCTTCCACAGAACAAGGGAGGATTTGTAAATATTTTTGCAGGCGTTATCAAGTGTGTGGACTGCGGATGTGCTCTGCGGGCAATGAACGTACACAGGAGGAAACGCCCAGAGATTATCGACTGTGTACAGTATTCATGTAATAATTATGCAAGAAACGGAAGAAGCGAGTGTAGTGCCCACAATATAGAAGCAAGGGATTTATTCAATGCCGTTCTTGCCGACATCAACTGTTTTGCGGATATGGCAGTGAATGATGAAAAGGCGGTCAGGGCCATAGAAAAGCGGCTCACGGAAACAGACCAGAGCAGGGCGAAAGCATTAGAGAAAGAACGTAAGAAGCTGAACAAACGCCTTGCGGAACTGGACAGGCTGTTTTCCTCTCTCTACGAGGATAAGGTCATGGAGCGTATTACCGAGCGGAATTTTGAGATGATGTCGGGGAAATACCAGAAAGAGCAGCTTGAAATTGAAGCAAGGCTGAAAGAGGTGACGGAAACTCTTAATGAAAGCTACGAGAAATCACGGGGAATCCGTGACTTCCTCGCCCTTATCCGAAATTATCAAGGCTTAAAAGAACTGGATGCAACAGTTATAAACGCACTCATAGACAAGATACTTGTTTCGGAGCGTGAGAAGATGGCAGACGGAACAGTGAAGCAGGAAATCAAGATTTACTATAAATTCATCGGCTTTGTCGATGAATTACATATCATACCTACAAAACGGTGGGCAGCAATGCCCGCTAAAAATTGTACGGTGTGCGGCGTTGAATATGTCCCGGGCTCTGGTGCATCAAGGTATTGTCCTGCTTGTGC
>JAETNO010000057.1 GCA_021768245.1 Bacteroidaceae bacterium
TCCGACTACGGGGTTCGTATCACGTATGCCGAGCAGCCGTCCCCGGACGGTCTTGCCCAGGCTTTCCTGATCGGCGCGGATTTCATCGGCAATGACTCCGTGTGTCTGGTTCTGGGCGACAACATCTTCCACGGCTCGGGCTTCACGGGCCTTCTTCGCGAGGCAGTCCGCACGGCCGAGGAGGATGGCAAGGCTACGGTCTTCGGCTACTGGGTCGACGATCCCCAGCGTTACGGCGTGGCGGAGTTCGATGCGGCGGGCAACTGCCTGTCGATCGAGGAGAAACCGGAACACCCGAAATCGAACTACGCGGTCGTGGGCCTGTACTTCTATCCGAACAAGGTCGTGGATGTGGCCAAGGGTATCCGGCCCTCGGCGCGCGGGGAGCTTGAGATCACGAGCGTGAACCAGTCGTTCCTGCAGCGCGGAGAGCTGAAGGTGCAGACGCTTCAGCGCGGCTTCGCGTGGCTGGACACGGGTACGCACGACTCTCTGGCCGAGGCCTCGATCTTCGTGGAGGTCATCGAGAAACGCCAGGGCCTCAAGATCGCCTGCCTGGAGGGCATCGCCTACCATAACGGCTGGATCACGGCCGCGAAGCTCCGGGAGCTTGCGCAGCCGATGCTCAGGAACCAGTACGGGCAGTACCTGTTGAAACTCACCGACGAAACGGAATAATAAACTATGATAACGGTTGAGCAAAAAGAGAATAGTCATGTATTCTCGATCATGAAAGGATTGGGGATCATTTTTGTGGTTGTCGGGCATACGTCGTATTCTCCGGTTCATAACTTTGTATATCTGTTTCATTTGGCTGTTTTCTATTTCGTAGCCGGTTATTTCTTCAAGGATAAATATATAGACGATAAACTTTTATTCCTTTGGAAAAAAATTAAAAGTTTGTGGTTTCCGCTGATCGGATACGGAATCGTATTCATGCTGTTGCACAATCTTTTTTTCAGAGCTCATTTTTATAATCCTCAGACCTGCCATTTGTACACACGACAAGACTATTTGGATTGTCTTAAAAATTTTTGTACTTGCGTCACTACGGAGCAATTGTTGGGTGCATTGTGGTTTCTGAGAAGTCTTTTTATCGTTTCCTTCTTGTTCATGATTGGAGTTTGGATTTCTAAACGACTGTCAGACAGATATTCCGATATAATTTTAGGGGGGGGGATTTTGTTCGCAGTGGTTCTTTGCTCTGTTTTTGATGCAGAGATACAGCAGATTAATATCCCGATTATACGACGGATTTTATCTAACGAGTGTTATCTGACCGCTGTTTTGTATATGGGGCGAATGTTTCGGAAATACCAGCGATATATGCCTGTTAATATATGGAGTATCGCGATTTTACTGATGTTACTGCTCTTCTTGCAATATAAAAATGTAACGGTGGAAATCGTCAGTTCGATTTTCCCTCCGCTACCCGTTTTTTATTTTGCATCGGTCGTCGGTTGTCTGTTCACTTATATTTTGGCTGTATACATACATAAGCTGCCGACTCTGTCGCGTATTATGATTTATGTAGGAAATGCGTCTTTAACTATCATGGCTTTGCATTTTCTTGCATTCAAAGTTGTCGGCCTGCTCCAGATTCTGATATATGGTTATAGTATTGATTATTTGTCCGCATTTCCTGCGATTTCGGATCGGATAAATATCTGGTGGATTCCATACGTGTTTTGTGGTGTTGCTTTACCGTTGTTATATACAAGTGTTAAGCAAATGCTTGTCCTTCAATTTGGTCGATTATACAATCAACTGATCTTAAAATTTAAACTATGAAAGTCATCCCTACCGCTATAGAAGGCGTGGTTATTCTCGAGCCGGAGGTTTTCGGCGACGCGCGGGGTTACTTCTTCGAAAGCTACTCGCAGCGGAAGTTCGACGAGCAGGTGCGTCTCGTGCGCTTTGTGCAGGACAACGAATCGCATTCGCGCTACGGCGTACTGCGGGGCCTCCATTTTCAGAAGGGCCGCTGCGCCCAGTCGAAACTCGTGCGCGTGATCCGGGGATGTGTGCTCGACGTCGCGGTTGATATCCGCCGCGGCTCTCCCACGTTCGGACGACACGTCTCGGTGGAACTCTCGGGGGATAACAAACGCCAGTTCTTCATACCTCGCGGCTTCGCACACGGCTTTGCCGTGCTGAGCGATGAAGCGACGTTCCAGTACAAGTGCGACAACCCCTACGCCCCCGAGTCGGAGGGCGCTATCGCGTGGGACGACCCCACGCTGGGCATCGACTGGCACCTGCCGCCTGGAGATGTCGTGCTCTCGCCGAAGGACAGCCGCCACCCGCGGCTGTCGGAGGCCGGGGAGTTGTTCGACTATAATACGGATTACTATGCTTAATATCCTGATCACGGGAGCGAACGGACAGCTTGGCCGCTCCCTGCAGCGTCTGGGCGGTGTCTCGCCCCACAACTATATCTGTACGGACGTCGCGGAGCTGGACATCACCGATGCCGGGGCGGTTCTGCGTGCAGTCCGGGAACACAGGATCGACGTTATCGTGAACTGTGCGGCCTATACCGACGTGGAGAAGGCCGAGGAGGCCGAGGCGAGGGCCGACCTGCTGAACCACAAGGCTGCGGGCAATCTCGCGGCTGCGGCCAAAGAAACGGGTGCGACACTGTTCCACGTCTCGACGGACTACGTCTTCGACGGCACAGCCCATACGCCCTATACAGAGGATGTAACGCCTTCGCCGCTGGGGGCGTACGGCCGTACGAAACTTGCGGGTGAACGCGCCGTCATGGCCTCGGGCTGCCGGTATCTGATCTTCCGCACGGCGTGGCTCTATTCGGAGTACGGGAAGAACTTCCTGAAGACGATGCTGTGCCTGAGCTCGGAGCGGGAGCGGCTGCAGGTGGTCTTCGACCAGATCGGCACGCCGACCTACGCCGGGGACTTGGCGCTGGCGCTCTTCTCGATCATCGAAGCGGGGCGCTATGCGGGCAATGAGGGCGTGTACCACTTCACCAACGAGGGCGTGTGCTCGTGGTACGACTTCGCGACGGAGATCGCCGCGGCCGCGGGACATGACAAATGCCGCATCATCCCCTGCCACACGTCGGAATTCCCGACCAAGGCGACCCGCCCGGCCTATTCGGTGCTGGACAAAACAAAGGTAAAACAGACCTTCCAAATGGACATCCCCCACTGGAGGGAGGCCATGCTGTACTGTCTTGAAAAGTTAAGATAACTTACTCCCGATATGCAGTTGATTCCCCCCCCTCCAAAATTAAAAAATATCTGAAGTATATTCCCTATTTACCTAAAACAATTTGGTTTAACTTTCATTATCTGCCATGGCGACAGGCTGTCAAATTGCCTATATTTCTTTATCGGGCAAAGATACTTCGGGCAAAAGGCAGTATCACAATCTCTGGAGATATATCTACAGGGATGATACGATTAGGGGAGCCCACAGTAAGTCTCTATCCGAGTACCGGATTCATTTGGGAAAATCATGGAGGGCGATGTTCGTTTGCCGGAAAATGTGTTATCGGCAATGCATCCGGGATATCGTTGGGAAAGCATGGAAATCTGATATTCGGAAATAATTTTGGTGCGACTGCAGCTTTGAAGCTCATTGCCTACCATCATATTGAGTTTATGGAAAATGTCCTTGTCGGGTGGGATGCCATCATCATGGATACCGACTTTCACCGGATGAGAAACCGCGAAACGGGAACATTCACCAAAGGATATGCTCCTGTACTTATCGGCCGGAACTGTTGGATAGGATGCCGCTGTACGATACTCAAGGGAACGCACCTGCCGGCCTACTGCACCTTAGCAGCCGGAACGACGATCGGCAAAAAAATCGACGGAGAGGGGTATAAGATCATCTCGAACACATCAGAACTTAAAATCGTGAAGGAAAATTACTATCGAGAACTTGGCAATGATGCGATAGTTTACCCTGTGGATTCTATCAATAATAGATAAATTAAAGCATAGATAATGGAATCGAAACGTACTATCCTGATCACGGGCGGCGCGGGCTTTATCGGCTCGCACGTAGTCCGCCTTTTCGTGAACAAATACCCCGATTACCGGATCATCAACCTCGACAAGCTGACCTATGCCGGGAATCTTGCCAACCTGCGGGACATCGAGGATTCCCCGAACTACGTATTCGAGAAGGGGGACATCTGCGACCTGGATATGCTGCGGGCGCTGTTCGGTCAGTATGACATCGACGGGGTCATCCACCTCGCGGCCGAAAGCCATGTCGACCGCTCGATCAGGGATCCGTTCACCTT
>JAETNO010000058.1 GCA_021768245.1 Bacteroidaceae bacterium
TGAATTGCTGTTGCTTCCATAATTTGAGGGTTTTAGATGTTTGAGTTTTTTGTTTTTTCCCTTTTGTTTGAAGCCTTGTGGCTTCTCGCGTCCGGGGGATTTTTTCGATACAATCAGGACGGAGGGCGGGGGTGCAAGGCAAGTGTGGCAAGTGAAAAAATACGGAATACCCGATTTGGCACAAATCGTGGAAGGCTGCCGGATTTTTTCATGCAGCCAAGCCGGAGGCGATCGCTTGCCGCCACCACCGCCCGCCGTTACTTCGTAGCGAAAAACCAACGGACGCAGAAGCCGCAAGTAAGCAAAGAATAAGTTGCCGCCTCCAGTACCTTTTTATTCATAAATCATCATCTGTCAGGATATAACGGCGATTTTTATGCGTGCAAATCACCCTAATGTCAAATATTCTTATTAACTTTGCGATAGGCTCTTATGCCGATCCGACAGCAATGCCTCCCGACCGAGCAAAAATAATTGGCATCTCCCGTCATCGCCTCTCCACCGACGGCGATGGTGTGACTACGCTTGTCGCTTTCCACGGCTGTCCGCTCCGCTGCCGCTACTGCCTTAACCAACAATCAAGAAATTGGAAAGGAGGCAAGCCATGAAAATAGGTCGCATTATAATATATTCTTTGACAATATGTTTTGTTGTCTTTTTGGCAATATTCATGATTGGGCTTCATCTTGCCAGCACTCGACCTTTGCCTCCTCCAGTTCAAGAATATCTTAACGGTCATGTATCAGCGGAATTATATTTCGAGGATCAGGGAGCATGGGGGTCGTATGTCGCGTTGGAAATATCAGGATTGGATGAATCCGCTGAAGAAACCATTTCTATCAGAGCCGAAGATTGCAAGCCTACTCTTGACAGCATTATAGGTAAAGATGTATATATCAGTTATCGTGATTTTCCCAGCAAGAATAAAAATCTCCAATTACATGAAGTTTTACTTGGAGAAGCCCTATTGCGACAATATAGCCTCAAATATACATACCATTTTACTAACCTTAAATCCATTAACGAATGAAACTAACAGATAAATATTTCGGACGTTTCTTTGGAATGTCATTGCTGTGTGGCCTTTTAGTATTCTTATTGGCTGCCACAATTTGGTATGGAATGGCGCAGGTGAGTTGGTTTGACTGTTATTGGATAGCCGCTGTGATAATCTTGTGCTGGGGTATTGGAGGTATTGCCGGATGGCTGATTACACCAGCAAAGAAAGTTGGCCAACTTTGGCTAAGAATATATGTAATGTCGGTTGTGACGTATTTTGTAGGCTCTATATTGTTTGGAGTTTGGGATCCGTCAGTCAGTGGTTGGACGATTATGTTTATAATCGGCTTCGCATTATTTTCATTTCCGTTTGCCCTCTTATTGGGGTTTATAAAGCACAAGATATATCCACAATGACTGCAAGGCGTAAATACATACGGATTATATGTTGGTCGTTAGTCGTGATTTTGATAATCATGGCCGGTATTGTCGGGGTTATGGTTATCTTTTTTTCAACGTCTGCATCTTATCACCACGGCCAAGATGAATATTTCTCAAAGGTGGACTATCATTTGGAAGGTTCAGTAAAATCATATCGAAATGTCGGGGGTTCCTATTATCTGATTGAGTTTACGCCCACTACCTTTGAAATAAGCAAAAACAAAATTAATAATGGAGATAGCCATGTCGGAGTATATTCTTCAGATTCGTCTTCTGTGATGATTATTGCATCAACACCTTTGTCATTAAAAGATGATATGGAATATGTTGAAATTAGTTCAAGGAATAGACATATAATATTTAATGATTCTATTTGCAACACTTTAAGGACTGCCGGGACATATGAACATATTTTGCCCAGCTCGCTTAACGGTAAGTTTATTAAATTTTGAATAAATGAAAGCGTCACATATATTCACATATATAATTGAGCGGTTGAAGAGTGAGGATTTCCTTATGGATTTCAAGTTCAGAAAACGAGACAACTGTTTCATCTGGCATGAAAATGGCATTGGTAGTATGATTGAGTTGGATCATTGGATAAGAGATAATATGCTGACAATATATCCAATATATATGGTGCGCTTTGATATATTGAAAAAATGGTTTGAGGCGTATAGTTTCAAGACGTTGCGGGACCAACGAGATAATCCATCGGTTGGCTTTAGCGGTAATATGCTTGAAAGACAGGACAAATTTATTTTTACGGAGTCCACTATTGATACGGAATATTGTAAACTATGTGACACTATCAAGGAGTGTGCTGAGATAGTGTTTAGTCATTATGCCAACTTACAGAATATGTATGATCGCAGAATTGTACCTATATTGGAAGGCAAGCAACAATTACCGGATATTGGTGCAGATTGGGCGTTTGAATATTTGACATTAACACGTATTATTTCTCCGAAAGATTATGAAATAGTAAAGGCTGTTATTATAAAGCAAATTGAGTGGATGAATAAACGACAAGAGCCGAATATAGTAGAGTATTATCCACGACTTGAGGAAATAATAGATTCAATGGAGCAACAATTCCCAATAGATTGATAGATTAATGAAGACTTGGCAGAAGATAGTTGGCTTGATAACATTTATCGCAATATTCATCGTTGGCATATTGACGTGGATTAATGCCTATGTAGATGCAAAGTATATTATTGAACCATACAATATAGACATAATAGAGGAACGATACTATATGTATATAGATGGTTTGTCCACTCTGATGTGGATAACCTATTTTTTATCCCTTGTCCTGTTCATTATTCTCTGGAGGAAAGGAGGTAAACGATGAAATTTAATTGCGAAAAAATTCCTAATTTCAAACAATTATATCTGATATTTACATTTTGCAATATATTTTTGTTCGTTTATATTGTGGTGTGTGCTATCGTAGATTCGTTTCACTTATGGCCTCGGGGTGATTTATTGTCTATTTGGATGCTGATTGCCTTATTGATACCTTCAGGAATCTTATTAAGAATAAATTATTTTATAAGTCGAAAAAAAGACACACTAAGATACCAGTTTCTACTGAGTTGCTTATTCATCATATATAGTCCTTTTTATTCATTCCGGGTACTGAAAAAAGGTTGGATTAAATAATAGGAAACTCCCCATGCTCACGCACAGGGAGTCCCGGTTTTTGACAGCAAAGAAATTGTCCTATCGAGAGCGGATTATTCAGCCTTGTTGTTGGCGGCTTCCAGCGAGAGTTTGCGGAAGCGTTTGAGCAGCGGCTCCAGTTCGAGGGAAGCGCGACGTGCGCGGAGTCCGGCGGCCTTGTTGCCCTTGTCGAGTTGAGAGACGGCGTCTTTCTGGAATGTAGTTGTGAGTTTTTCAATCTGATCAAGTAGTTCTTTCATCTTTGTATTCATTTTAGGGATTTATAAAAGAGGTATTTCAAAAGAGTTGACGACACACTGTGCGTCGCGGTCGAGGATAAACCAGTATTCCGAGCGGTATGGAGAGCCGCTTTCCGACAGAGCCTCATACTCTATCTTCACTTTCCAGCCGGAGAATGGTTTGCGTGGAGCGTCAGGAGTCTCGAAGCCCACCATAGAGCGGAGAGCGGACATAGCCGACATCTGGCGGCCGACAAGCTCGGAAACGGCGTTGTCCTCAAAATCGAGGTTCTGAAGCCCGTCCGTCCGGGACATGACCTGTTCGTTGACTTTCATCATCGACATGGCTATCGCCATTTTCTCGTCGTTGTTGATGTAGTTGCGGCCGAACACACTGTCAGGCTTGCTGACCGCTATGACCTTTACCGACTCCGGATTATCCACCGAAGCCATCAGTGCCTTCTCCGCCACTGACTGCGCCCGTTTTGACGGCTGGCCGAAATAGTGGAAGGCATATCCTATGCCACCCCACATAGCCACACAGCTTATGAGCAGTATGGCAAGTTTCGTTCCCGGCTTCATACCTTGATAACCTTTAATTTGTCGGGTGATAAGCCGAGTTTTCGGCGATAGACAGAGCCGTTCTCGCCGAACATCTCGACCTCGTGGGATGTGACACCATCGGCGCATATCTCTCGCACTTCATCGAGCGTCATGAGGTGTCCGGCGATATTGCGCCATATCACGAAGTCGCAGGGACTTCCCTCCTGCCGGTAGTTGGAGCAGTTGAAAGCCTTTGCGCCCACGCGGATCTCGCCGCCGCAACGGGGGCAGCGTGCCACCACCGACTCCATATTGATAGAGCCGTCAGCCGCCATGACAAGCACGGTCGGAAAAGTCTTCCACTC
>JAETNO010000059.1 GCA_021768245.1 Bacteroidaceae bacterium
CCTGCCGATGTCTCGACAGGGGTCATTTTTATTTTGCCCCAAAGGGTCAATCTTATTTCGCCCAAAGGGGTCAGTCTCGCGTGCCCGAAGGGGTCAATCTCACGCGCCTTTTCCAACATATCAAAACTGAGAAAAGCATCTGACATAGCAATACGAATCATTCAGGAGACTCACGCCCTATATGTGTGCAAACCGTGAGCCCGGCTCACTGATTAAAATGGCGCAAAGTGCGGCAATCAGCGTCATGAAGTTATTTTAGACAGGATTTATAGTTAAAGAATGTTTCAAGAGTTAAAGAGTGTTTATAAACTCTGAAAATTGCGACCTCAACCGGGTCAAAGGTTCCATCCTGCACTCAAAACCCCACTTCGGGAGGCTTGATTAGGGGCTAACAGCCGATAACTCAGCCGACTCACTGATGAATTTTGCCAACAGTGAGTCGAATTACTCACAAACGTGAGTACTCACTAATGACTCACTCACCACCTCTGTATTCTGCGCCGTTCTGAAATTTTGGCAAATTAAAAAAGCACTGAAAATCAAGTGATTTCAGTGCTTTGCGGCGTTTTGCCATTTTTGATTGTGACCCCGGAGAAGTCGGGGTTATATCATTTAATAACGCTGATGGTCAAAGAGTTATGATTGGAGATATAAGTATCATTCACCAATCATTCACTCCACCAAATCAATGTTCTGCGTCGATTTGTCAACCGATTCAGTGCAAAGTTAGCTATAAATCTCCGATATTCAATGGCATCACGCGTTAAAAATCCTTTGAGATAACGGTAGCCAAACGTCTTTTCAGTTTACTCAATGCAATATCAAATCTCGATAGCACCTTTGGAGCCTTATGGCTGGAGCAAGAATTTCCATGCCGGAATAACTTCTATCCTTACGCCCTCCATTTCTACAATTCCTTCATCATCGTAGGTCACAATTATATTGCGACGGCACGACAGACGTGACTGCAATTTTAGCAATGCTTTCGTTTCACGTTCAAAAGTGCCTTCGGCATCGTTCATCGTGTAGCATACCTGAATGGCGGTCTCCGTCTGGGGAATATAGAAATCAACTTCAACCCCATGATTGTAGAAATAGACGGCATCTTTTGATCCATAACTCGAAATCAATTTCAGAGCCACCATATTTTCAAGCAGCGATGTGCGTATGTCAAGAGCCAGCAGGGATATTATGCCGTTGTCGATAAAATAGTATTTCGGATTGGAAACCTTATCCGCAAGACTGTCCGCGATATTGGTGACCGGCAGTATAAGATACGCTTCGGAAGCGTAGCCCAGATAGTTTATCACCGTGCTTTTGCCTATCTTCGTTCCGGTCGAGGCCACTATATTTGTCGCGCGCGTAAATGACAGCGGTTGCTTTACACTTTCTGCCAGTTTACGGAAAAGAATCCGAAGGGCAAAAACATTCTCAATCCTGTGACGGGCGGCTATGTCGCCAAGAAATATCTTCTGATAGAGGCTCATGAGATAATCGCGCTTCACCGGCAACGTGGCACATTCAGGGAAGCCGCCGAACTGGAAATATTCCTCGAACATCCCCATGAATTCCCCACGGGCGGTTGTTGTCGCAGTCAGCAGTTTGTCGGCGGGATTTTTGCCATTGGCTTTAAGATATTCATCGAACTGCATGGGGAACACTTCACGGGTCATATATCTGCCTCCGAGAGCCGCGTTCACATCCGTGGAAAGCATCTTCGCATTGCTTCCTGTTATGAATACCGTGAATTTGTTGTCGGCTACCCTGCGCGCGAAACGCTCCCAGCCATCGACATTCTGAATCTCATCAAGGAACAGCATCGGGCGTTTTTCACTCAATCCTGAGTGGACTTCAAGTATCATATTAAGGTCATCGACCGTCATTCCGGCAAGACGCTCATCCTCAAAATTGATATATACTATCTCATTCCAAGTGAATCCTGCTGCAATCAATTCCTGAATCTTTCCATAAAGAATATAGGATTTGCCGGCGCGACGAGCACCGACCAACACCTGACGGTCAAACCCGTCAAGCGATATTCTTCGTTTGATAACCTTGTGACGCATAACCTCTTCACGGTTTTCAAGCATCACCTCGCGTAGAATTTCAGATTTTATCATTGCGGTTTTGTCTTATTTACAAGACAAAATTAGGCATTTTCTGTCTTGTGTGCAAGACAAAGGTTGATATTTTATCCCTTTGTCAAGTCTTTTATCGTCTTTCCCACTTCGGAAACGGATAGAGGCGTGACGGCTCACGATGTCTGCGTCGGTTATGCCGTCAAATGGTGACGGTGATCCGGTGGGTCACTGACATCATTTGACCGCACACCGACTATGGGAGAAGGCTACACACCAATCTGCCTCAACGCCTTGTGAGGATGCGCCGGGGCGTCGCTTCCCTCCCAAGACTCCAATCGGCCAATCCGTGTGCTTTACGCCTTCTCCTTATAATGAATTTGAGCCGTCACGCCACAATCCGTTTGTCAGGCCCACGGGAGCAAGAATGCGGTTGCCACCGATCATTCCGCACGCTCCATGTACGGCGACACCCGCATACTCGCTCTTTCCGGGGATTGCATGACCGTTTCTTTCAGAAATAACGCCATAGGAAAATCCGACAGGGACAAAGCCCTATGTTGCCGGATACACTTCGGTTTTATTTGCCGATTTACATTTTCAGTATGTCTGCCGTTCAGTGTCACCACTGCGGGGCTGCGCCAGCTCTATGTTTCATGCAGAGTATAATCACCGTTCAAAGTTTATTCGCTCGGAATTGATGCGAACAAACTTCAAACAGCGATTATACGCATTAAAAAAATATCGCCTTATGACACTGAACGACAGACATATTAAAAATACGAGCTTCACACCTTCTCCAGCTCATACCGCATTAAAAAAGGCGGCTAAGGTGGTAGGGATAGCGATAGCAACGATTGTCGGGATTATCCTCTGGGCGATACTCAAACCGATATTCCGAGGTGTGGGGTGGCTAATATCTATCCTCACCGCAATAGGAATAATCTATTGGATATTAACCCTATAAAACAAATATGACTATGGCAACGAAAAGACATTCAAAGACTTGGATACAGCAAGCCAAATACTACGAGGTCAAAAACATTGCTGACTATATGATAGAAACCTATCTGAACGGCAACATATCATTCTTCCGTCAGCTGTACTATGAACTCAAACCCGCAGGGCGAAAACTTTTCATCAGTTGGCTTTTCCATACTGAAATCAGCCCCACCGAGATAGAAAAAATGATACTCGCAACACTCTAAAAACATTCACGACTATGGCAACGAAAGAAAACAAAGGCACACGAGCCTTCAACGACACCATCAAGGCTTATCTTGAAGAAAGAGCCGAGAATGACGCACTATTTGCAGTCAGATTTGCAAACCCCTCAAAGTCAGTGGAGGAATGTGTTACCTTCATTCTCAACGAGGTAAAGAAAAGCGGTTGTTGCGGTTTTACAGACGCAGAGGTGTACGGCATGGCAACCCACTACTATGACGAGGAAGAAATTGAGGTTGGCAAGCCTATCAACTGCCAAGTAGTGGTCAACCATACGGTTGAACTCACCGCAGAAGAAAAGGAACAGGCACGGCAAGACGCCATCAACAAACTCCGTGATGAGGAAATGGCGAAAATGCGCAGACCTACCCAACCGAAAAAGACCGCCGAGAAGAAAGCAACCGAAGTTCAACCCAGTCTATTTGACTTCTAACGCATTACGACTATGAAACCGAGAAACAAGTTTGAGAAGGAAATCTTGAAGGCAAGCGAGAGCCTCAAACCCATAAGCGAGAAACAAATCAAGTGGGGATACCGCCACGCTGTCAGCCACTTCGGGCGCAGGAACTCCGACGGCACGATACTTTGTGCCGAGTGCGGACACCGCTACCACACAAGCGGAAAGGGCGAGCATAGCATCTGCCCCAAATGCCACACAAGGCTCACCATCGGCAACAACCCACGCCAGCGCAAATTCAAGGAGCAGGACTATTTCGCAGTCGTTGACACCTGCAAGGGCTATCAAGTGGTACGCTACATTATGGTGTACCATACGGCAACAATCGGCAAAGAGCCGGAATACAGCCATTGCGAGGTCATGCAGAGGTGGATTGCTCCAAATGGTGGCAAGGTGACATTCGCCCGTATGCGTCAGACGCTCGGCACGATGTACTACGACCTTTGGATACCCTCATCGGAACTGACACTGCGCAGGGAGAACCAAATCTACGGATATATAGAAACCCCGTTCACATATCCACGGATGAACCTTTTGCCGATGTTCAGGAAACTCGGACTGAAAAACGGTACATTCGGCATAGACCCTCAAAGGCTTATGGATTATGTCAAGGACAACAACAGAGCCGAAACCCTGCTCAAAGTCGGTCAGACAAAGTTGCTGAAACTCTTTATGGATGACACGGCAAAGGATATTGAGAACTATTGGGCATCTATCCGCATCTGCATACGCAACCATTACAAGGTCACAAAGGCATCGGAATGGTGCGACTATATAGACACCCTCAAATATCTCGGCAAAGACGTACACAACGCCAAATATGTATGCCCCACCGACATAATCAAGGCACACAACAAGGCTATGCGTAAGGCTCTCAATATAGCCGAGATGGAGGAAATCAGCGGCAAAACACCCGAATTTCTCGCAAAGGAGATGCGCTACAAGATGGCGAAAGGTATGTTCTTCGGACTTATATTCACCGATGGGGAGATAACCGTGAGAGTGATAGAGAGCGTCAAGGATATGGTGTTGGAGGGCAAGGCGATGCACCACTGCGTAGGAACTTACTATGACAAGGCGAAATCGCTAATCCTTTCAGCCACAATCAACAGCGCAAGGGTGGAAACGGTAGAGGTAAATCTTGACACTCTGAAAGTTGTGCAGTCAAGAGGTGTCAACAATCAGAACACCCCGCAACACGACCGAATTGTGGATTTGGTGAACTCCAATGCCCGACTAATCAAAGAGAGAATGACAGCCTAAATGTTTAATCCGACCTGCGTCAGCAATGGCGCAGGTCACAAAATCCCAAGATTATGAACGTGACATTTGAACATACGACCATTGTTTTTGACAACAATATAGCTGAAGTGCTGATAGGTTTGGTGAACCATATCCTATTTGCCGACAGCGAAGAAAGCCTAAGACGGATAGTGGCAGACTATGCCGAGAAATCAGACCTTGACAGATACTTTGTCTATGGCTACGGCAAGCACCATTTTGGCTGGCACAAAGGAAAATATCTGACCCCGAAAAGATATTCAATTACCGCCTACTGATTGTAAAATTCTAAAATCCACTGATATGGCAACAAAAATGACCGCCAACGGAGTAAGCACTACCACCACTCCCGGCACCGAGCAGTACGAGATATTCTATAATGCCCGCCGACCCCGAAGAAAGCATTATATGTATGACTACCGCCATACTGACGGGGATTTATTCTCCTGCGTGGCTCCCACTCTAAAAGAGTGCAGACAGCGCCGTGATGAATGGCTGAACAAGAAAATCAACAACTCAAAATAAAATCGTTATGGACAACCAAGTAGCAAAAACCATACTCCAACAAATCGGAGGGCACAGGTTTGTGGCAATGACAGGTAGCCACGACTTCATAAACCTCGGCAACGGACTCCGTATGAGCCTCAGCCGTAACAAGACATCGGCTAACCGACTTGAAATCATCTATGACGTAGGCGCAGACCTATACAATCTGCGTTTCTACCGTCAGAGTGTCAGCAAAAAGACCTTTGAGGTCAAGACAAAGGACATCAAGACCTATGAAGGTGTCTATTGCGATATGCTGGAGGACATATTCACCGATGTGACGGGATTATACACCCGATTTTAACCGAACATTTGCCAAGTCGTAATATAGAGAAGGTGGGCGACCTCGTGATGAAGTTGCCCACCTTAATTTTTTTCAAAAATTTCGGCCGCCAAAAGGCGGCGTTTACGGCATTATCTCTGTATTAAAGATATATTTTCGGATATTTATGCTAACTTTGCAGAAATAAAAAACCCGGATTCTTCACCTGCATCTGATATCAGGGAGAGGAATTACCGGGACTGCGATGCAAAATTAGTAATTCTATGTCATATAACAAAGCATTTTTCAATAAAGTTTTTTCGGACAAGCGGATGGAGCGTTATTTCGCCCTTTATCCCAATGACGAGCAGCGTGCTGTTACCCATTACAGATGTAACCTGCAACTGTCAGAGGCTATGTACGTTTCATTGTCGGTATTTGAGGTGACATTGAGAAATGCCCTTTGTCGTGAATTGGTCAAAATGACCGGCAGGGAGGATTGGTACGCCGTATTCCCAAACACACCCGGACTTTCAAACCTGAACAGATACATAACACAGGTGGAAAAACTCAATTAAATTAACCCCGTCGTGGTCAAAGAAACTGCCCCCCTAAAACCCAATTAAATTGACCCCGTGTTGCTCATCCAAATAGCCCCCCTGAAAAAGAGGAAAAAG
>JAETNO010000025.1 GCA_021768245.1 Bacteroidaceae bacterium
TCCGACTACGGGGTTCGTATCACGTATGCCGAGCAGCCGTCCCCGGACGGTCTTGCCCAGGCTTTCCTGATCGGCGCGGATTTCATCGGCAATGACTCCGTGTGTCTGGTTCTGGGGGACAATATCTTCCACGGCTCGGGTTTCACGGGTCTTCTTCGCGAGGCCGTCCGCACGGCCGAGGAGGATGGCAAGGCCACGGTCTTCGGCTACTGGGTCGACGATCCCCAGCGTTACGGCGTGGCGGAGTTCGATGCGGCAGGCAACTGCCTGTCGATCGAGGAGAAACCGGAACACCCGAAATCGAACTACGCGGTCGTGGGCCTGTACTTCTACCCGAACAAGGTCGTGGATGTGGCCAAGGGTATCCGGCCCTCGGCGCGCGGGGAGCTTGAGATCACGAGCGTCAACCAGTCGTTCCTGCAAAGCGGCGAGCTGAAGGTGCAGACGCTTCAGCGCGGCTTCGCGTGGCTGGACACGGGCACGCACGACTCGCTGGCCGAGGCCTCGATCTTCGTGGAGGTCATCGAGAAGCGTCAGGGCCTCAAGATCGCCTGCCTGGAGGGCATCGCCTACCATAACGGCTGGATCACGGCCGCTAAGCTCCGTGAGCTTGCGCAGCCGATGCTCAGGAACCAGTACGGGCAGTACCTGTTGAAACTCCTCGACGAAAACCGACGCTAAAGCCATGAAAGTCATCCCTACCGAAATAGAAGGAGTCGTCCTCCTCGAACCCGAGGTGTTCGGGGACGCTCGGGGCTATTTCTTCGAGAGCTATTCTGAGCAGTCCTTCGACAGGCTGGTACGTCCCGTGCGGTTCGTGCAGGACAACGAGTCGATGTCGAAGTACGGCGTTCTTCGCGGGCTTCACTTCCAGCGGGGGTCGCATGCGCAGTCGAAACTGGTGCGCGTTGTCCGGGGCCGCGTGCTGGACGTCGCTGTGGACATCCGCCGCGGGTCGCCCACGTTCGGGCGGCACGTCTCTGTGGAGCTCTCGGGGGACAACAAACGGCAGTTCTTCGTACCGCGGGGCTTTGCGCACGGCTTCTCGGTGCTGAGCGACGAGGCTGTATTCCAATACAAGTGCGACAACCTCTATGCCCCCGAATCGGAGGGCGCCATCGCGTGGGACGACCCCGCGCTGGGCATCGACTGGCACCTGGCACCGGGGGATGTCGTCCTCTCGCCCAAGGACAGCGGCCACCCGCGGCTGGAGGAGGCCGCGGAACTGTTCGACTACAATACGGACTACTATGCTTAATATCCTGATTACGGGCGCCCGGGGGCAGCTGGGGAGCTCCCTGCGGCAGCTTGGGAGCGTATCGCCCAACAACTACCTGGCCACCGACGTCGCGGAGCTGGACATCACCGACGCCGGGGCGGTGCTTCAAACGGTCAAGGAACAGCGTATCGACGTGATCGTCAACTGCGCGGCCTACACGAACGTGGAGCGTGCCGAGGAGGACGAGGCAAGGGCCGACCTGCTCAACCACAAGGCCGCGGCATACCTCGCAGCTGCGGCCCAAGAAACGGGTGCGACGCTGATCCACGTCTCGACGGACTACGTCTTCGACGGCACGGGGCACAGGCCCTACACGGAGGCTATGGCGACCTCGCCGCTGGGGGCCTACGGTCGTACGAAGCTGGCGGGCGAAGAGGCCGTGAAGGCCTCGGGGTGCCGCTACCTGATCCTGCGCACGGCGTGGCTCTATTCGGAGTACGGGAACAACTTTCTGAAGACGATGCTGCGGCTGACCTCGGAGCGTGAGACGCTGCGCGTGGTCTTCGACCAGGTGGGCACTCCGACCTACGCCGGAGACCTGGCGCTTGCGATCTTCTCCCTGATCGAGGCGGGGCGCTACACGGGCAACGAGGGGGTGTACCACTTCACCGACGAGGGCGTGTGCTCGTGGTACGACTTCGCGGTGGAAATCGCCGCGGCCGCGGGCCATGACACGTGCCGTATCATCCCCTGCCACACGTCGAAATACCCCACGAAGGCCACCCGCCCGGCCTACTCGGTGCTGGACAAGACCCGCTTCAAGGAGACCTTCCAAATGGATATCCCGCACTGGAGGGAGGCCTTGATCTACTGCATGAAACGACTTCAACGACAATAGATATGGCGAAAATAACTTTTGGCTATGTCAGTAAGGCAAACCCCTTCATCGACCGGAAGGCATGGAGCGGCACAATTTTCAAGATCCGGGAGTCGATCGAACAGGCCGGATATACGGTGCGATGGATCCCCTATACCACCCCGTTTTTTTCCAAGTTTATCCTGGGACTGTACCATTTGTATGCAAAACTTACGGGAAAGAATATCGTCTACTCCCACATCCCGCTGATTGCCCGGATGGAAGCGCACAGCATCGATAAAAAACTGATTGCAGGATGCGACATGCTGTTTTTCAGCGGAGGCTCCCAGGTGCTGTCCCGGATCGAAACGGATAAACCGGTATTCTACCTCAGCGATGCCACCTTTGAACTGATGGTCGACTATTATTGGCCGAACCTCGCCGCATGCAGCGTCAGATATGGAAACTCCATCGAACAGCGGGCTTTGGATAAGGCTTCGGTAATTATTCATTCTTCTGAATGGGCGAGTAACTCGGCCCGGGATTATTACCACATTCCGGCGTCTAAACTGAATGTGATAGAGTTTGGTGCCAATATCGATGAAAATAAGATACAAACTCCTGTTAAACAGGAGTTTGCAGGGGGGGGGTATTTGCTCCGCATACTGTTTTCCGGGGTCGACTGGGAGCGGAAAGGCGGCGAGATTGCTGTAGATACGGTCATGCAGCTTAATGCCGCCGGTATCCGTGCGACGCTGTATGTCGCAGGTATTAAAGACCTGCCTCAAAAACACCGGGATAATCCGCATGTTAAAAACATCGGCTTTTTGAATAAGAATATTCCCGAACAATATCACCAGTATGTGCAACTTTGGCAGCAAGCCGATATTCTGTTGTTGCCGACACGCGCGGAATGCTCTGCCATCGTGTATTGCGAGGCTGCGGCTTACGGAATCCCCGTTTTCACGACCGATACCGGCGGAATAGCTAATTATGTCGTGAACGGCGTGAACGGATACAGGCTTCCCCTGACAGGTACGGGAGCCGATTTTGCCAACAAGATAAAGGAGTGCATATGCAAGCAGGAATTTTCCGGATTGTCTGAAAATGCAAGGAGATTATATAAAGAAAAATTGAGCTGGCCGGCCTGGTCTTCCCGGTTTGCTGAAATGGTGGAAACTTATTCCGAACGAGAAAATCAAATATAAGATACGAGATAATGGCACCAAAACGCACCATCCTGATTACGGGCGGCGCGGGCTTTATCGGCTCGCACGTAGTACGCCTGTTCGTGACGAAATACCCGGATTACCGGATCGTGAACCTGGACAAACTGACCTATGCGGGGAACCTTGCCAACCTGCGGGACATCGAGGATTCCCCGAACTACGTGTTCGAGAAGGGTGACATCTGCGACCTGGATATGCTGCGGGCGCTGTTCGGGCAGTATGACATCGACGGGGTCATCCACCTTGCGGCCGAAAGCCATGTCGACCGCTCGATCAGGGATCCGTTCACCTTCGCGCGTACGAACGTCATGGGTACGCTCTCGCTGCTCGAGGCGGCACGGGAATACTGGGACGGAGAGTGGGAGGGCAAATTGTTCTACCACATCTCCACCGACGAGGTGTACGGGGCGCTGGAGCTGACACGTCCCGAGGGAGATGCTGCGGGCGGGGAGAGCGGCGGCGGGCCCTTCGGCGAGGAGTTCTTCACCGAAGAGACGAAGTACGCGCCGCACAGCCCCTACTCGGCCTCGAAAGCCTCGTCCGACCACTTCGTGCGAGCCTACCACGACACGTACGGGATGCCGACGCTGGTGACCAACTGCTCGAACAACTACGGGCCCTACCAGTTTCCGGAGAAGCTCATTCCGCTGTTCATCAACAACATCCGCCACCGAAAGCCGCTGCCCGTGTACGGCCGTGGCGAGAACGTGCGCGACTGGCTGTATGTCGAAGACCATGCGCGGGCCATCGACGTGATCTTCCACAGGGGTAAGGTCGCCGATACGTATAACATCGGGGGCTTCAACGAATGGAAGAACATCGACCTGATACGGGTGATCGTCAGGACGGTGGACAGGCTGCTGGGGAATCCCGAGGGGACATCCGAAAAACTGATTACCCATGTCACCGACCGTGCCGGACACGATATGAGGTACGCCATCGACTCGCGCAAGCTCAAGCGCGAACTGGGCTGGGAGCCCAGCCTGCAGTTCGAACAGGGAATCGAAAAAACTGTCCAATGGTACCTCCAAAACCAAAAATGGATGGACGACATAACTTCTGGCGAATACCAAGAGTACTATCAGAGCATGTATAAGGACAGGTAAGCCTACCAAACAAAAAATCCGGCAAACAAAGGTAAACAGAATGACAGTCCAGACATCATCGGGAAATAACAAACGAATAGCGAAAAATACTCTTCTGCTCTATTTTCGGATGATATTCATGATGGCTGTAAGTCTTTACACAAGCCGAGTCGTCCTGAATACGCTGGGAGTTGAAGATTTCGGTATATATAATGTCATCGGCGGAGTCGTCGCCATGTTCTCCGTCATTTCCGGCGGATTATCCGCAGCGATAAGCAGGTACATAACATTCGAGCTGGGACAGGGCAATACCGCAAAATTAAAATCCGTATTTTCATCGTCGGTAACAATCCAGATCGGGCTGGCGCTCCTGATCTTCGTATTGGCCGAAATAGGGGGCGTATGGTTCCTGAATGAAAAAATGAACCTGCCGGAGAGTCGTATCGGCGCTGCCAACTGGGTGCTTCAGTGTTCCATACTGACGTTCATGGTGAACCTGATCAGCGTTCCGTACAATGCGGCGATCATCGCACACGAACGAATGCAGGCTTTTGCGTATATCAGCATTATCGAAGTAGTACTCAAGCTGTTGATCGTCTACATACTCGTCATTTTTTCATTCGACAAGTTAAAATTGTACGGTATATTACTACTGGCCGTCGCCTGTGTCATCCGGATTGCTTACGGCATCTACTGCAAGCGAAATTTCAAAGAGTGCACATATCATTTTACATTCAACAAAGCCCTTCTGAAAGAAATGATGGGATTTGCCGGCTGGAATTTCATCGGGGCTTTTGCGGGGGTTTTGCGGGATCAGGGGGTCAATATCGTCATAAATCTGTTTTGCGGCCCGGTCATCAACGCAGCGCGCGCTATCGCATTCCAGGTGAACGTCGCCGTCAACGGATTTGCAACTAATTTTATGACTGCAATCAATCCGCAAATCACGAAAAGCTACGCATCGGGCGACTACCTGTATATGCTTACATTGGTACAAAGCGGCGCCCGTTTTTCATTCTACCTGCTGTTGCTGCTATCGCTCCCGATCATCATCGAAACGAATACGATCCTGACGCTATGGTTGAAAAACGTCCCGGAATACACCGTAATCTTCGTCCGGCTGGTTCTGGTATTCGCCATGTGCGAAGTTTTGTCCGGCACGCAAATAACGGCCCTGCAGGCAACCGGCAATATACGGAACTACCAGATCGTCGTCGGAAGCCTTCAATTGCTCAATTTTCCGATCTCCTACCTATTGCTGGGCAAAGGTTATGCACCAGAGACGACCATGTACGTAGCCATTTGCCTCTCTTTGGGATGCCTCTTCGCCCGCCTCTGGTTTCTTCACCGGCAGGTGGAAATATCCATAAAGTCCTACTTTACCCAAGTGCTGTTGAATGTCTGCGTAGTGGCTGTTCTGGCAGCAATCTGCCCTATAATAGTCTCTCACCTGATGAATGCCGGCATTTTACGGTTATTCGTAGTTTCCGGCGTATGTGCCATCGCAACTTTGATCGTCATTTACTATGTCGGACTGTCGGTGCAGGAGCGGATTTTCGTGCAGAAAAAAATAGTAGCCAGAATCAAACAGAAATGTTCTGCATAAAAGTATGATCAATATTGCAGATATACACGATTGTTTCGGATGCGGGGTTTGCGCCAAGGCTTGTCCCAAACAAATCATCGCATTGAAGTTAAATAAAAACGGCTTTTACGAACCCCGCATCGAATCGGCGGATCAGTGTATAAAATGCTCGATCTGCGTAGAGGTTTGCGCTTTTGCAGCAGACAGCCAGGTTATAGACCTTAAACCGACAAGTTATGCGGCATGGAGCCTGAACGACGATATCCGCAAAAATTCATCCTCCGGGGGAATCGCTTTTGAAATCGGCCGGCAAATGCTGCAGCAAGGCTTCAAAATATGCGTCGTCCGTTATAATTATGCAAAACAGATTCCGGAACATTATATCGCACGAAACGAGGAAGAGCTGGCTGCATCTGCAGGAAGCAAATATCTGCAGAGCGATACAACCGACGGATTTGCGGGAATAGATATCCATGACAAATACGTGGTGACGGGCACCCCTTGTCAAATCGCATCTTTCCGACGCTACATCCGGCGTTTCAGGGTTGAATCGAATTTCATCCTCGTGGATTTCTTTTGCCATGGAGTTCCGTCGATGCTGTTATGGCAAAAATACCTGCGCACGATCGGCGAAAACGCAAAACTCACGGACATCAAATGGCGAAGCAAACGGCGGGGCTGGCACGACTCATGGGCCATGGACTACACATATTCGGCATCAGACGGAATAGCCAAAGGATTTTCAGCATTATCGGATGGAGATCTTTTTTATAAAATATTCCTAAAAGATATGTGTTTAGGTTCTGCCTGCTACAAACAGTGCAAATATAAACTCGACAACTCAGCCGCGGATTTGCGGGTCGGCGACCTCTGGGGTTCCCGCTATCAGGATAACGAACAAGGTGTCAGCGCGCTGATCCCGTTCACGGAGCGAGGCCAAAATATCGTCGAAATATTGCAAGGCTGCCATATATCGGAGATTTCATTCGAAACGGCAGCGGAGGGACAAATGCGGGAGAACGCCCGACAACCCGGCAATTATGATCACATCATGTCGCTGCTGCGAAACCCGAAAATTTCGCTCAGACAAATAGAGCGCTACGTAACCCGTCGAGAACAATTAACGCGGATAGTAAATCACGCCCGTCATCCGACAGCGACAATGCGCAAACTCATAAAACGCATCGCAAAATGAAAATAGCGACGATTACCTGTCATAACGTTTATAATTACGGAGCCTCTTTGCAGGCGTACGCACTGCAACGGTATCTGTCGCAGGAGGGACACGATGTCGAGATCATCGATTACAAGCCCTATTATCTGAACAGCAGATATAACTGGCGGCATATTCCCGCTGAATCAAGATTATATCCCTATAAAGATTACGTCGGGACACAATGTATCTATTTTCTGCTCAAAAACCGGAAAATATACAAAACGATCGGCCGGAAACGTAAATTCGACGATTTCAGGCAAAAATTCCTGACGCTTACCGACAATACCTATACTTCGGCCGAAGAGCTAAGGGCCACTCCACCGCAGGCAGATTTATATATTGCCGGAAGCGACCAGATTTGGAACACGGCGTGTGAAAACGGAAAGGATGCAGCGTTCTATCTCGATTTCGGATCCGACGATACGCGGCGTATCTCCTATGCAGCCAGTTTTGCAGTATCGGAGATCGCTCCCGCATACAGGGCTTTCGTCACGAAAAAACTGCAGCGATTCGATGCGATATCGGTGCGGGAGCAGACAGGGGTAAGAATAATCAGGGATCTTTCTGTCGGCAGAACGGCAGAACAGGTGGAAGATCCGGTTTTTCTGTTGAACAGACAAAGCTGGGAGGAAATTTCCGCGGACATAACACCCCAAGAAAGGTATGTTCTCGTATATGATTTCTCGAATGATCCCACTATTAGGGAACATGCACGGCAAATAGCCCGGCAGCTCGGCGCCAGATTGTATTCCCTGAACGATTTCGCACCGCTTGCCTATGCGGAACGGAATATTTCGGACGCCGGGCCGCTGGAATTCCTCGCATGGATTAAAAATGCGGAATTCGTCATTTCGAATTCGTTTCATGCGACGGCATTCTCCGTCCTTTTCCATAAACCGTTCCTGACCTATCCGCTCCGGGGCAGAACGAACCATTCGCGGATGCGGGATTTCCTGAACGGATTGGGAATGACCGACAGATTCGATCCTCAACAGATACAGGACACGACACCCCTGTCAACTCCGGATTGGAAGCGCATAGACGATCTTCTGTCCGGGAAAATCGACACGAGTAAAAGCTTCCTGTCACATAATACCAATTCATAATATGAAAGTACTTTGGTTTGCCGTAAATCCATCTCTTTACGATGCCCACCGGAACGGCGAACATAACGGCGGCGGTTGGATCGCATCCTTGGAAAAAATAATCCGAACATCAGATAACATCCGCCTGGGGGTAGCATTCGAACATCCGGATCCGATATTCAAGAAAGAAATCGACGGGGTGTGTTATTATCCGATCCGGGTAAAACCGGGATTGCGGCGACGCATATACGCATCGGAAAAAGACAAGATAATTATTGCGGACTGCCTGAAAGTCATAGAGGATTTCAAACCGGACATCATCCATGTTTTCGGTTCGGAATGGGGATTCGGATTGGTTGAGAAATACGTAGACATACCAGTCGTCATCCACATGCAGGGCAGCCTTCCTCCCTATGTAAATGCCTCGTATCCTCCAGGCTATAATTTCTTCACCCAGTGGAAAACATCGCACTACAACCCTATCGTACTGTTAAAAAGACGATTTGTATGGAGTAGAAATGACAACTATAAAGTAGCACGTGAAATAGATATCCTGAAACACTGCCGTTATGTCATGGGGCGAACGAACTGGGATTACAATATCACACGCCTGTATGCCCCAGACTCACAATATTATCATTGTAATGAAGCACTACGCCCAGTCTTCTTCAATCCCCCGAAAACATGGACATTTCGACAAAGGAAGCGCATACAATTGCTCAGCGTCGGGTCATGCAGTATGGTCAAAGGCATGGATCTCCTTTTGAAGACAGCCAAATTATTAAAAGATCATACGGATTTTGATTTCGAATGGCTTATTGCCGGCCCCACCGGGTCTTTCTCTTTCTTCGAGAAAAATGAACGTACGCCTCATGATGCAGTCAACATAAAATTTCTGGGAACACTTTCGGCCGAAGATTTAGCCGTTCAACTTGCAGAGGCCGACATCTACGTACATACAGCATATATCGACAATTCTCCTAATTCATTATGCGAGGCCCAAATAATCGGAATTCCAGTCATCACGACCTATGTAGGCGGAATTCCGTCTCTCGTCAAAAACTACGAAACCGGCATTCTCATCCCGTCAAATGAACCGCACATGCTGGCAATGGAGATCGTTAAACTGAGCCGGGATACAAAATTAATGGAGCAACTGAGTCACCAAGGACAACTAGCAGCCCGGCAACGGCATAATCCCGAATCTATCAAAAATACGTTAACCGATATCTATCAAAAAATTATTTCTCATCAACAAAGATGTATGTCAAAAATATCCGACCAAAATAATCCAGAGTAATGTATCGTACAATTCGTTTATACGGATCTAAGATCATAAATATCGTCCGATTAAGTTCATTTTTACGGATACGGACACTTTGCGTGTTATTCATCCAACTGATACGGGATTTTTTCTATTTTCATTTCAAAGAATGCTGTTTTTTTGAAAACCAGAAAATAGATTCTATTCGCCGATGGATGGATGAACATTATTGCGATATGGTTCCTGCAACATTTCCATCGCTACAAGAAAAGTCAAATAACGATCCGGTATGGATCTTTTGGTATCAGGGAGAGACTGCAATGCCTGAAATTGTAAAAATATGTTACAATAGTATTGTCTCGAATATACATGACCGGCCAGTCCATTTATTGACCAAAGATAATATTGCCTCACACGTTACACTTCCTAATTATATTTATGATCGATTGAATAGAGGAGAACTTTCATACACCCACTTTTCCGACATATTACGCATTTGTTTATTATTTGATAAAGGCGGTATTTGGATGGACAGTACTTTACTGATTACCGATTCAATATCAATTCCTGCCCCAGACTATTTTCACTCAATAAAAATTGTGACTGGATCCAATACCACCATATCTGCATACAGGTGGGCTACATTTTTCCTTGCATCAACTCATGGTAATCCAGCATTTGGCACTATCCAAAGTATCTTTCTTAAATACCTCCAAGAATACAATAAGATGATCGATTATCTTCTGATAGATTACATCTTCGACCTAATTTATCGGAAAAACGATTCATTCCGCAGAAGCGTAGACACGATGCCCTATACATCCCCATATTTACACCAATTGCTTTCCGAGATGAACCAACCATATGATGCAGAAAAATTCGATCGCATCAAACAAGAAACGACGGTTTTCAAACTAAACCATCGGTTATCATATTATGAAACGGCAGATGGTAAGGAAACATTATACGGGTATTTGAAAAATAAATTTTTAAATACAAAATAAAAAATGCTTTATAAATATATACGAACATTCGGCAATTTACTTCATTGTATATGGCCATATTCGCTTTCACAACGGTTTAGCCGGTATTACGCATGGTTTTATACAGCATGGATTGCACATAACGTCCGAAAAATAGGGCTTCATACAGAGGTAGAACCGGGATTATATTTAGTCAATGGGAAAAAATACATTGAGATTGGGGACTATTGTCTTATCGGCCGCAATTCCCATATCACGGCTCATGAAATGCCGCAATACAATACTCCGGTGAAAATATCGATTGGTGACGGCTGCATGTTCGGTCCGGATATGCATATCACCGCAGTCAATTCTATCCGGATCGGTAAAAACGTCCGCACGGGGAAAAGCGTGCTCATTTCGGACAATTCGCACGGAGATCCCAAAGATATGGCGCTCCGGAACATCGCACCGAATGCCCGGCCTATTTATTCCAAAGGTGCGATCGTCATCGGAGACAATGTGTGGATCGGGGAGAAAGCCGCGATTTTGGCCGGAGTCACGATCGGCGAGGGGGCCATCATCGGTGCGAATGCGGTGGTTACAAAAAATATTCCCCCGTATTCGATCGCGGCAGGGATTCCGGCCCGAATTATAAAATAATGACTGCATGAATCCATTCTTGATTATAGCGGCACTGCTAATTCTGTACTCATTAAAAAACTACAAACAAGGTTTTTTTCTCTTTCTGGCGTTCCGGCTGTTCCTAAACAACAACATAAACCTGATAAACCTTCCGGGCGTTCCGTTATTGACCCTGGAAGTATTCATGTCGATCTTCTTCGCACTGCTATATGTAATCAAAAGAAAAAGATACAGCCGGGTAATAACGACATCTCCCCTGCCGTTCAACAAGGTATTTATCTGGGTACTATTGTCCTATGTAGTATCGAGCTTTATTTCGATCGCCGGAATCCAGAATACCTTCACGTCACTGCTATCCGTTGTTTTTTGCGATTTCATCAGTGCCTATTTATGCTGGATGTTAATATCAAGCAAAGAAGATATACTGAAAGTTGTCAATATATTATTAGGAGCCTCGCTGATAATTTGCACATATGCATTTATCGAAAAATTCCTGGGTTACAATCCCGTAATGGATTATGAAATAGACCTCGCAGGTCCCAGAGCAACAGACTGGCAATATCTGGAAGATGAGCGAGGAACCCGTGTCCAATCGTTTTTCCTTCATCCGATCGGCGGCAGCATCAATTTCGGATTGATATTCTGCCTCTGCCTGTACGGGTACGTGTATTATAAAGCATATTTCAGTAAATTACAGCAAAAAACCATGCTGCTTGTCGGCATTATGGCATTCATCGCATCCCTGCTATCCAACAGCCGAACACCGCTGGTATTTCTGGCAGTAGGAATACTCCCGCTGATCAATCTAAAAAACAAACAATCCGTTCGCATCTTAGCTTTTGCGGTAATCAGTATAATCGTCCTGATGCCTTATCTGGATTTTGTTGAAAATCTGATCGTATCGGTATTAAATCCGGAAAAAACCGAAATACGAGGCAGCAGTTTAGAAATGCGCCAGGATCAGTTCGAAGCCGCCTATATTCTTATGTCGAAAAGCCCCATATGGGGATTAGGACAGAAAGCGACACTGTACTTTCCGGATCGCATATTGGTAGGCCGGCTTCTGGGACTGGAAAGTATCTGGATATGGATTATGGTCGAACGGGGAATATTGGGAATTATCACATACTGTATCTTTATTTTTACTTTATGCCGATTGGGCTGGCACTCGCGGGGAAAATGCCTGTTCTTTCTCCCGCTGGCTTTCATAGCGGCGTCGACCGTATCTTCAACACCGGGAATGCACCTTTATCTTTTCTATCTGGTCTACATTCTGATTTATAAAATAGATCGCAACCGATCACGAATAAACAAGCGAAACAATGGAAGTTTCAGTCATCATCGTTAGCATGAACAATTATGAGGTGCTAAGCAGATGTCTGGACAGTATCCGCACACACACCTCGACCTCTTATGAGGTATTTGTCGTCGCATATCTCTTCTCACCGGAAAACCTTCAGCATTTGAGACAAAATTACCCGTGGGCGCAGATTATTGAAAGTAATGAAATCCGTGGATTCTCGGCCAACAACAATCTGGCATTGCGAAAAGCAACCGGAAAATATTGTTTTGTTCTGAATGACGACACAAAAATAGAATCGGACGTAATCACGAGTTTGGCGGCGACGTTCGACCAATTACCATCGGAGGCTGCTGTCGTCAGTCCAAAATTGCTATTTGCCGACCACTCGCTTCAATACTGCGGCCGACCTGAAATAAATTGGAAAACATATGTTTTGGCCCAATTAGGATTGTGGCGCGAAAAAACGGTCGAAAGTCCCTATACGAACCGAATCGGAATATTCCGGACATACAATCTCGTCGGGGCGGCATTTATGATCAAAACAGACATATTCCGGCAAATGGGATTTTTCGACGAATACTACTTTTTCTGTCCGGAAGATATCGCATTGTCCACCGCACTGAACAGACGTGGTTATTTTTGCTACGTGAACGCATCGGTCGAATTAATTCATTATGAAGGCTGTAGTGGCAAAACACACATTTCCCAGATCAAAACGGCAACAGCCCCTGCAGGTGAAAAAGGGGTGATTAGATTCCTTTCCGGGTCGTCTGTAGTATTATATATATTTTTAACATGCTTTGCCTGTGTAATAGCAGTTCTGAGAAGCTTAAAATATCGAATACAGAACAAAGTATCCGGTGATAATGCCAGCATAATGTCAGCAGCAAATCGTAATGTTGCTGCAGCTCTTCTGACAAGAAAAACACCTAAAGAAATTTTCGTCAAATATTATAATCGGATAAAGCACTGATATATAATCATAATACTGACGAATAACTATAAAATCAACGGCAACCGGACATAAAACAATTTATGCAAATACTTTTAGCCAATAAATTCTATTATCCGCGCGGCGGCGATTGTGTCTGCACGATCAATCTAGAAGAGCTTTTGAAACAAAAAGGCCATGAAGTAGCCGTTTTTTCCATGCAGCATCCGGAAAATCTGGAAACTCCCTGGAGCAAATACTTTCCGAGCGAGGTTAAATTCGCCCCCGGGTTGGGAATAATCGAGGCGCTGCGCCGCCCATTCGGCACCCGTGAAGTCAGGACAAAGTTCACCCGACTGCTCGATGAGTTCCAACCGGATATACTCCACCTGAACAATATCCACACCCAACTTTCTCCCGTTATCGCCGAAATAGCCCATCGACGAGGCGTGAAAGTCGTATGGACTCTGCACGACTACAAACTGCTATGCCCTCGTTACGACTGCCTGCGCAACGGGTTGCAGGTTTGCGAAGAGTGCTTTAGCGACAAACGCAAGGTGCGGAAGCACAAATGCATGAAAAATTCCGCATTGGCAAGTTTCCTGGCATACAAGGAAGCTATGAAATGGACTCGTATGCGCCTGGAAGCAGTTACCGACGCCTTTATTTGTCCCAGCCGGTTTATGGCGGACAAAATGGTTCAGGGCAACTTCGACAAACAGAAGATCAATACGCTCTGCAATTTTATCGACATTGCCAAAACCCGGAAAGACGATTACGACAAAGAGAACTATTACTGTTACATAGGCCGTCTTAGTCCTGAAAAAGGGATCGGAACACTGATCGAAGCGGCAAAGCGACTGCCCTACCCACTGAAGATAATCGGTGGCGGTTCGCTCGAAGAGACGCTGCGCGCCGCAGCTGCAGGAAGCGATATAGAACTTCTGGGTTATAAACACTGGCCGGAAATCAAGGAAATAGTCGGTAAGGCCCGATTCTGCGTCGTGCCTTCGGAATGGTATGAAAACAATCCGCTGTCCGTCATCGAGTCACAATGTCTGGGCACTCCGGTGCTCGGCAGCCGGATCGGCGGCATTCCCGAACTGATCGATGAAGGCAAGACCGGAATGCTGTTCGAATCCGGAAACGCAAAAGAACTGAAGGCCCGAATCGGACAAATGTTCGCAACCCCGTTCGAATACCGGCAGATCGCACTCGACGCACAGAAAAGATATTCGGCAGAGAGGTACTATACAGAACTCCTGAAAATTTACAACAACAGATAACATGAATACCCGGAATATACCTCATCCCACGGATGCCAGTATCATCCTGACCTATCGTTGCCCGATGAAATGCAAGATGTGCAACATCTGGTTCAACCCCACGAAAAAAGAAGAGGAAATCAAAGCCTCGGATCTCCGCACGCTGCCGCGGCTGAAATTCATCAACCTGACCGGCGGCGAACCGTTCGTACGCGACGACCTGGCCGAGATCGTCGAAGAGTGCTACAAGCATACGGATCGCATCGTCATCTCCACCTCGGGCTGGTTCGAGGAGAAGGTCATCGCGCTGGCGGAAAAATACCCGCAAATCGGCATCCGTATCTCCATCGAGGGCCTGAGCTGCAAGAACGACGAATTGCGCGGCCATGCCGGAGGCTTCGACAAGGGCCTGCGCACGTTGCTTGCCTTAAAGCAAATGGGCTTGAAGGACATCGGATTCGGCTGTACCGTATCGAACAACAACTCCAGGGACATGCTTTCGCTGTATCAGTTGAGCAAATCGCTGGGGATGGAGTTCGCAACGGCAGCGTTCCACAACTCCTACTATTTCCACAAGGACGACAACGTCATTACCAACAAAGACGAAGTATGCAGGAACTTCGAGCAATTGATCGCGTGGCAGCTGCAGGAGAACCACCCCAAGAGCTGGTTCCGGGCTTGGTTCAACATGGGGTTGATCAACTACATCGAAGGCGGCCGGCGTATGTTGCCGTGCGAGGCCGGATCCGCCAATTTCTTCATCGACCCCTTCGGCGACGTCTATCCCTGCAATGGACTGGAAGAGAAATACTGGCAAAAATCGATGGGCAACATCCACCAAACGCCCGATTTCATGGAGATATGGCAAAGCGCCCGGGCGGAGGAGGTGCGTGCCATGGTGCGCAAATGTCCGAAGAACTGCTGGATGGTGGGCACAGCCAGTCCGGTCATGCATAAATATGTAAAGTACCCGCTGAAATGGGCGCTCAGGAACAAGCTCCGCAGCATGAGGGGCAAACCGGCCTGTCTGGATAAAAAATGGTGCGACGTCGGCCAGGATCCGGCGCAAGGAGACCTGAAGCAGCGGATGTAACCATGGAACGGTCGGCAACGGCAGACATCGCCAAGACGATAGGCATCATCCTCGTCGTCATCGGACATTACAATCCTGCGGATGCCCCCGAATGGTACCACCTCGCCAACCGGTTCATATACGCATTCCACATGCCCCTGTTCATGTTCGCAAGCGGATACATCTATGCAATGACCGGGAACAGCCAAAACAAGGGGGGGGGAAACTTCATTTTGAAGAAATTCAAAAGGTTGATGATCCCCTATTTCTCGACAAGCGTCGTCATAATCAGCATCAAACTTTTGACGCAACAGGGAATGTCCGTGGAAAATCCCGTGACGGCAGCATCGTATATCAAGATGTTCTATCTGCCCGAAGCAGGCTATTTCCTCTGGTTTATCTGGGCGCTATGGCTGATATTCCTGCTCATAAGCATGATAAAGACGAAAACGGGAAGAACCGTGCTGTTCGCAGCAAGTCTCCTGACAGGGTTTCTGCCTGTCGACTGGCCCGAAATCTTCTGCATAAACAAGGCCGTGGCCATGCTGAAATATTTTATGCTGGGCGTGTTTCTCATAAATTGGCCCCGTTGGCTCGATTCGGCGAAGAAAATACCGGGAATGATTCCGGTCTGCGCCCTGCCCGTCCTGTTCGCATGCACCTTGCTCGTCCGAAACGACATACTCACCGGCCTGATGGGTTATATATTGCCATTTGCAGGCATCCATACGATATGCGTGATATCGGCACGGATCAAAAGCCTGAAACATATAACGCAAAAACTCCTTGTCGTATCGGCCTCTTCTTATATCATCTATCTGTTCCACACCACATTCGAAGGATTCGTCAAATCCCTTGTCCAGCAAGTTCCGTTGCTTGCGAACGGCAACGACCCGCTCTATTTCAGCGTCGGGGCCGCGGCCGTAATCGGCGCAGGGATTTTTCTTCCGATCATCCTGCACCGGTATATCTTACAACGTAATCGTCTGTTAAGATTCCTGTTCGGACTAAAACCCGCAAAATAACAACATGAAAATAGTCGTCACCGGAACCCGCGGCATTCCGAATATCATGGGAGGCGTGGAGACACATTGTGAAGAGTTGTTTCCGCGTATTGCTCGAAAAGGCTTCGAGGTAACCGTTATACGGCGGAAAAGTTACGTACGCGACACGCTGTCCAGCTACAAGGGCATCACGCTCTCGGACATCGAAACGCCGCGGAAAAAATCGCTCGAAGCAATCGTCCACACGTTCAGGGCCATCGTGCGGGCCAAACGCCTGAAAGCCGACATCGTCCACCTCCATGCGGTGGGCCCGGCACTGCTGACACCGCTGGCCCGTTTGCTGGGAATGAAAGTCGTATTCACCCACCACGGGCCGGACTACGACCGGGACAAATGGGGCATGGCGGCCAAAACGGCACTCCGCCTGGGCGAGGCCGCAGGCACGCTCTTCGCCAACGAAGTCATCGTGATCTCGCATGTGATCGACGACATGCTGATCCGGAAATACGGACGTAAAGACTGCCATGTGATCTACAACGGCGTCCCCTCACCGGATATCACCGACTATCCGGAATATTTCGGGGAGCTGGGGATCGAACAAGGAAAGTATATCTTCGCAATGTGCCGGTTCGTACCGGAAAAGAACCTGCACCACCTGATCGAAGCGTTTTCACGTACCGAGCACAGGGAATGCAAGTTGGTCATTGCCGGGGACAGCGATTTCGAGGACGACTATTCCGCAAGCCTGAAGAAATACGCCCGCGAACAGGGAGTCGTGCTGCCCGGATTTATCAAGGGCAGGAAATTGCACGCATTGCTGTCGCATGCCCGGTGTTTCGTACTCCCCTCCTCGCACGAAGGGCTCCCGATCGCACTGCTCGAAGCAATGAGTTACAGGCTGCCTGTGATCGTGAGCGACATCCCCGCAAACCTGGAAGTCGGGCTCGGGCAGGAATTCTATTTCCCGTTGGGCGACAGAAGGGCTCTGGCACGCAAACTCCAGGAAAATATGGACGCCCCTTACCGGCAAATAGAGTATCCCATGGAAAAATACGATTGGAATGCGATCGCCGAACGGACGGCCTCGGTCTACACCAAATACGCGAAACCGGGGAAATAGCCACAGCCCTATTCCCGGCGGCTGATTTCCGCCACGGTCGCCCCGACGAAAGCTATGAGCTCCGCCGGGGCGATTTTCAGTTGGAGGCCGCGGACGCCGGCGCTGATGTATATGGCCGGAAGCGACGCGGCCGAGGAGTGGATATAGGTCGGAAACTGTTTTTTCATGCCGATCGGCGAGCAGCCGCCACGGATGTAACCCGTCACGGGCAGCAGCTCCTTCATCGGGATCAGGTCGGCCTTCTTGTTGCCCGATACGCGTGCGGCGGCCTTGAGGTCGACCTCGTGGTCGGCGGGCACCACGCATACGAAATACCCCGTGCGGTCGCCCCGCAGCACGAGGGTCTTGAATACGCTTCCTATATCTTCGCCCAGCTCTTCGGCCACGTGCGTCGCTGCGAGGTGTTCTTCATCAACCCGGTAAGGGACGAGTTCATAGGCTATCTTAGCGCGGTCGAGCAAGCGGGCCGCATTGGTCTTTTCGATTTTTCCGTGTGCCATTTCAGTTATTGGTGTTCGATTTTTCGGCTTATATTATGCAAAAGTAATTTATTTTGACCAAACAGGTTCTTTTTAATTATTTTTGCAAAATGCACCGTGGCAAAATTACATATAGACTGCTCGCCTCACTGCTCGCAGCCTTGTCCGTGTGCACGACCCTGTCGGCACAGAGCACCCGTGTCCGCGGCCGTGTGACGGATGCCGCCAGCGGTGCCCCGATGCAGTTCGTGAGCGTCGTGTTCCCCGGCACCACGACCGGCATCACGACCGATGAGGAGGGTATCTATACGCTCGAGACCCGCGATACGGTGGGACGCGTACAGGCCTCGATGGTCGGCTACGCCACGCAGACCAAGCCGCTCACGCGGGGCGGCTTCAACCAGGTAGACTTCGCCCTGGAAGCGGTCGAGTTCGGCATCGGCAGCGTCGTCATCACCCCGGGCGAGAACCCCGCACACCCGATCCTGAAAGGGGTCGTGCGCCGCAAGCCGCAGAACGACCCCGACGAGTACGAACGCTACCACTGCGCCACGTACACCAAGATGGAGCTCGACCTGACGAACATCAAGCCGCGCTTCCGCAACAAAAGGCTGCAACGCAACTTCGGCTTCATATTCGAATACGTCGACACGTCGGCCCTCACCGGGCAGGCTTACCTGCCGGCCATGATCTCCGAAACCACGGCCGACTTTTACCACAGCAAGCGCAACCCCTCGCTGTCGCGCGAGATCATCCGCGCCAACCGCGTATCGGGGGTGGAGGACAGCTTCGCCATCGCCCAGTTCACGGGACAGATGCACGGCAACGTCAACTTCTACGCCAACTTCATCGACATTTTCAACGTCCGTTTTGCCAGCCCGCTCTCCGACGGGGGACTCTTCTATTACGACTATTTCCTGGTGGACAGCATGCAGGTCGACGGCCGCAAGACCTACAAAATCCGGTTCCACCCCAAACGGCTCACCTCCCCGGTGCTCGACGGCGAGGTGAACATCGACTCGGCGTCGTATGCCCTGCAATCGGCCTCGGCGCGCATGCCCAAGGGCGTCAACGTAAACTGGATCAAGCACCTGCGGCTCGAAAACGAGAACCGCATCGTGCGCGACAGCACGTGGTTCCGAAGCCGCGACCGCGTATCGGCCGAATTCTCGGTCACCACGGCCGACTCATCGAAACTGACCTCGTTCATCGGCACGCGCGAGGTGGTCTACACCGACGTGCGGATCGGCGAACCGATCCCCGCCGAGGTCATACGCATGGACAACAACGTCGTGATCGGCGACCAGGGGCCGGAGAGCAGCAAGGACGAAGCCTTCTGGGAGAGCGTCCGCCCCTACCGGCTGAGCGACAAGGAGAAAGGCATCTATTCGATGGTCGACTCGGTGCAGAACGTCCCGCTGTACCGCAATATCTACACCCTGATCAACACGGTCATCGTCGGTTACTGGAACACCAAATACATCGGCATCGGCCCCTACTATAAACTGGCGAGCTTCAACAAGCTCGAAGGGTTCCGCATGCAGCCGGGATTCCGCACCACCACGGCCGTCAGCCGCCGCATACGCCTCTCGGGGTATGCGGCATACGGCACGCGCGACGGGATGTTCAAAGGCGGCGGCAGCGTCGAGCTGGCTTTCAACCGCCGGCTGACGCGCAAGCTGACCGTCTCGGGCCGCCACGACGTGATGCAGCTGGGCGCGGGGCAGAACGCCCTCACGGAGAGTAACATCCTCAGCTCGCTCCTCTCGCGCGGCGACTCGCGGCTCTCGATGGTCAACCGCGGCGAGGCCGTCTACGAGCACGAATGGCGGCACGGGATCAGCAACTTCCTCGGCGCCCGCATCCAGAAGATCTACGGCAATAGGTACGTCCCGCTGGTGCGCCCCGACGGCACGGTCATGAACTCGGTATCGGACGCCGCCGTACACGTCGGGATGCGCATCTCGAAGAACGAAAGCATCTACCGCATGCCGTTCGACAAGCAGTACATGGGGACGAAATACCCCGTCCTGACCCTTGGGTTCACGGCCGGGATACCCCGGGTGCTGAGCGGCAGCTATGAATATTACCGCCTCGAGGGCGGCATCCACTACAAGCCCGAGCTGCCGCCGCTGGGCTACTCGGACATCACCGTGCAGGGCGGCAAGATCTTCGGCAAGGTACCCTACCCGCTGCTGAAGCTCCACGAGGGGAACGGCACCTATTTCTACGACCCGATGGCGTTCTCGTGCATGAACTTCTACGAGTTCGCTTCGGACACCTGGGTGGCGCTGTTTTTCGAACACCACTTCAACGGCATCCTGCTGGGGCGCATCCCGCTCATCAAAAAACTCAAATGGCGCGAGGTGCTGGTATGCAAGGGCGTGTGGGGCACGCTGTCGAAGGAGAACGACGGCAGCCTCGCCGCAACGCAGGCACCGCTGCTCTTCCCGCCCGGCATGACATCGGTGTCCGACCCTTATGTCGAGGTGGGATTCGGCGTCGAAAACATCTTCCGGCTGCTGCGCGTGGACTTCATCTGGCGCGTCACGCACCGCGACCCGAAACCCGGGCAGGAGATCCAGAATTTCGCCGTCAACCTGGGCATAAAACTCAAATTCTGATGCACGGAGGCCGGGAACCCGGGGATTTTGACTACCTTTGGGCTGGAAAAAAGGGGACAACTATGATAAAAGGTGCAATATTCGACATGGACGGGACACTCGTGGACAACACGCCCGTCCACATCCGTGCGTTCGAAATCTTCTGCGAACGATACGGCATCCGCGACTGGAAGGAGAAACTCGGCCAGGCATACGGCATGGGCAACGACGACATCATGAGGCTCATCATGCCCGCGGAGGTGATCCGCGAAAAGGGGCTCGCGGCACTCGCCGAAGAGAAGGAATCCATCTACCGGGAGATCTACGCCCCCGAGATCGTGCCGATGCCCGGGCTCACCGACCTCTTGCAAAAGCTCCGCGATGCAGGCATACGCTGCGCCGTAGGTTCGTCGGGCTACAAGCCCAATGTGGATTTCGTGCTGGAAAAATGCCGTATCGAGCCTTATTTCGACGCCAGGATCAGCGGCGACATGGTCTCGCGCTGCAAACCCGACCCGGAGATTTACCTTACGGCCGCCGCGGCCCTGGGGCTGCCTGCGGCGGAATGCGTCGTCTTCGAAGACGCCCCGGCGGGGATCGAAGCAGCACGCAGGGCCGGAGCCGGACATATCGTGGCGCTGGCCACGACGCTCGACCGCGCAGCGCTGGCGCAGACCGATGCGGACAGGGTCATCGACGATTTCCGCGACATCACCGACCTCGACGCTTTGCTGAAATAACCCGGGCACAGAAGCCGGACAGGCCGTCCGCAATTTCCGCGGCTCCTCCGCCCCGGCGCCCGGCAGTCGTCATCGACGGGTTCCGCGCCACCCCAGCCCGGCAACGATCGGGCCGCGGCGGATCGGCAGCATCGCCGATCGCAAGGCATACGGACGCTACCTGCCGCAGGCCTTACCCAAACGCACCGTACACCCGATACCCTACCGCCATCCCGATAAAAAAACGTCGCGGATGGCTTTTTTTTGCGGGGCGCGCATATCATACGGAAAAAATTGATACTTTTGCGCGGTTTTAATCCCCTACGGCCTATGTTCAAAGGAATCGCCACCGTCGCCCTGCTCATCATATCGAACGCCTTCATGACGCTCGCCTGGTACGGCCACATCGCATTCAAATCCAAGCTCGAACGCTTCGGCATGCTGGCTATCGTACTGCTCAGCTGGGGCATCGCCCTGTTCGAATACTGCTTCCAGGTTCCGGCCAACCGCATCGGGTCGTCGCAGTTCGGCGGGCCGTTCTCGATCTGGGAGCTGAAAGTCATCCAGGAAGTGGTCTCGCTCTCGGTCTTCACGCTGTTCGCGCTGGTTTTCATGAAGTCGGACTCCCTGCGCTGGAACCACCTCGCAGGTTTCCTCTGCCTGATACTGGCGGTCTACTTCATCTTCCGGAAATAGCCGCGCCCGCAGCCGGGCGTGCGGCAAAACCCGACAGGCGATACCTGCCGACAAAATCCATACGTATCCTCCCGGCCCGAGTTTCCCGGTTACGCCTGCTCTTCCCGCCGGTCATGGCGGTAAATCTGATACGAGTTCACGAAGTTCTGCCAGAAATTATTTACTCACACTTGTATTTATCTGTATATTAACAAGTAAAGCGATACACACTTTGCGACGGGTAACAAAATAGCAACAAAAATATGGATAAAATTGGTCGTCCGAAATATTCTAATTCTCGTCAATCTTTTTCTTCTTCTTGCCAATACACTCGTCGAATATCTCCTCCAAATACTCTTTGGGCATAAAGCCGGTTTCTACCCTTTTATGTACGAATAAATTATCTTCGTACACAACCTCTCCGAGCTGATAGTTCAATTCATCCTCGCTGAACTCGTCTTTACTGAGGTTTGTTATGGGGACAGCAATCGAGTCTCCGTCATCTTGATCTCGCCACACGTATGCGGATTTAGTCATTATAAATAGAGAATTTCGATCTTCCGAGAATCCATACTTGGCAACCACATACTCCCGATCTCCATTGTTATTACGCCAAAATACAGCGTTTTCGGTCAGATTGGCTGCATAAGCAGTTAAAGGATCACCGTTGTATTCCTGCGGGGTACATGGGTATTCATTGGGCTTATCATTATAAAAATAGATTTCTTGGGCTGCTCCGGGTGTTAACGATAGCATAATATTCCGCTTTCTATGTTCCTGCTCAACGGGACGTTCATTTGCAAGAGTTTGAATTTGCCCCCAACCATTTAGAGAATCGGATTGCAGCTTATCTATTTCGTCTGCACTCGACAACCGACCGTCATTTTGTGAAATCGGTTGCCGACCATATACCCATTCGCCCAAAGCACCTCCGGATGCTTGCTTGTCGCTTTCGGCCCATGCCAATAATCGCTCTTTGCTGACTTGAGCTTCGGCATCCGTAACGGTTCTCATCCAACTGAAATCGGGGGTAACATCGTTTTCTCGCAACAGAGACGGATTGGCCAAAAACGCTTCGATACTACCGCACCGCATTATGATACGTTTCCGGGTAATCGGGTTTTCGAGTGCGTTCTCCAGTCGAGTAACCCATCGAAGATTATTCGGGCGATTATTGCGGCGATTCGTGTCTATATGATCGACGACATATTCTTTCGTCGGTTTCGTGCCATGAAAGGCCGTAGCAACGATAATATGAACACGAACGGACGCAATCTCCATGTATCCATGTTTATCATTGGCCTTACCGAAAGTCCAAAAGTTATCATATTTACGAGGTCGCTTGCCATCACGAGGATGCCGGAAAATAGCTCCATTATCCCGAACGGAGTATTTTTCGTCTTTATAGATACACTCGACCTCTTGTTTAAAATCATTAACATCAATCATATAAGCTGACCAAATAATTTCAATACTCGAAAATTTTATGCACTTGCGATAACCCCCAACTCAATCATTCTTGTTTCCCATAAAAACACTTCGGTAAGACTAAGTAATTTTAATTGTTCTATTGAAGCCGCGGCTTTCGATAATCCGGGCTGAACTATATTAACTATATATTCAACTTCATACAAACTTTTTACTTTCTCTCTAATTATTGAAAGTTGTTCTTGTGTTCCTAATTCATATCTGTTTTTAGGTCCTGAAGCTCCTCGTTTTAACATTCGTCCGAGAATATGCTCTGGTTTGGTATGAAGCCAGCTTACACATTTTTGTGCTTGCCCATTAACAGCATATAAATCGTTGATTCGAGCCCCGGGACGATCTTCTTGAGAAAATTTCAAATGGAACAATTCCACTTTGACTTTTTTATTAACATCATCAACTTTGATCGCGATAACATCCGCTATTTCCCCTGCATTGTCATCATCGAATATTATGTCGAAATTTTGTTCTTTAAGTTTCTTTATCACACAATATTGAATACTCGTATTATCTTTCTCATTACCTTGTGATTCATTTTTAATATTTACACCTACCCAATCCCAAACTTGAATTTTTTCTCGATCAAATAATACATCCTCATTTCTATATTCGGCCATATATTGGCCTTGTAAAGTAGTTCCATCAACAAACCGGACAGTAGGGAAATAGCGGTCTTTACATAGGAATTCAGATAATGATAAGGTACTACGCCCTATGTTAATGCAAAGAGGTGTTGAAACATTATCTATTGATACATTTCCATCTATAACTTTATAGGTATAATGGGATTCAAAGGCATCGCTTCTAACGATAAAATTTAAAGCTCCATTTGCCTGATTTTCTGAAAGTAAAATATCTATACAAATCAAAGGTTTCATATTTTTTTCATTTGTTCCTATATAGATATTTTTTTCAAATTCACCGATTATATTTTCTGGCCATTCAATAGAAATTGCACGTTTGTTCGGTATGGCATCGACAGAGACATATTTCGTTGCATGTTGCATAACCATTTCATCATTGATAGATGAATTTAAAATTTTCGCACCGATTGAATCACACCATTTCGTAAATTCATTTATATTGTTTATTCTTCGAGACCACACTCGTCCTCTATATGAACATCCAACCGATGTTTCCTCGCCATTTTCATAGCCAGTAACAAAGATGTTCGACTTTATTTTATTTTTCTGTTGAGCTTCAGTTAATGCCTTTTCAATATCTGAACCTGCATACATTGTAAAACTTCGGAGGGTATTTAATGCGTCTTTTAAGCCTACATTGGTTACTTTTATACGATTAATATACCCCAGACATCTAAATATACTCGTTGCATCCACTATATTTGCTGTTTCGTCTGTAACCGCTTTGGCTAAATCTTCGAAAAGAGAACCATTATCCGAGCAATTAATAAATAATAACTTTTGTCGGACATTACGATATATGATATAGAGAGTCCAGTGCATTTCGAATAAGTCTTCAATTTTTCCGAAAGCAACCTTATCTTTTTTACCTGCAACTATTACAATTGTGTTTCCCTGCTGATTGGTGTCGTAATAAATTTTTTCATATTGCTCTATAGCTGTTAGCCCTTTGGCATATCTTTCAGGATGCCATTCTTGTTCATTAATCTTATAGATGACAGCACTCAAAGCGGGTAAAAGGTTTTGGATTGGTAATTCTTCCGGAAACTTCTCAAATCCTTGTATAAATTCTCGCAATGAAATTTGATTATCAATTCTTCCTTCGCTTAAATAAGGTAATAACCGATTCCAATCAGCATCGGATGCATATAGGTGCTCGATTTCTTTTTGTGCATCAATATCTGCTATATTCACAATTATTGAGGCACATCCTAAAGAATCATCCATACTTGTTCTTGTAAATCGTCCAATTAATTGCAAAGTTGTGGGCAAACTTTTTTTGATATCATGGAAAGCTGCAATTTTCAGTTTCGGCATATCGAAGCCTTCCCCAAACATATCAACGCATACAATGATCTTACATTCTCCAGTTATTATTTTTTCCTTTATCTCCGATATAGACCTTGTAGATAATTTTGAGTGTATAGACAATGGATTATATTCCGGGAACGAATCAGCATAGATTTTTTGAATAATCTCGGCTCTTGCAATACTATTCACTCTTGCCATGAGGACATGGTCATATCCATTTTCGATATCCAATCTTAATTGTTCGATAGCTTTGTTTGCTATTATTTGATCGGATTGCTTGGAATTCCACTCAATAATCGGAATATAATTTATTGGCTTGAAATATCCTTCATCTTGCGCTTTTCGTAAAGGATAATTGAATATTATTTTACCTCCTATAGGTTTGTCGTCATTTCGAAATGGCGTTGCAGTAAACTGGAGAACCTTGGTGTTTTTAAAAGAATTTTTTACAACCGACCATGATCTTGCTGGGGTGTGATGTGCTTCATCCACAAACAAATGAGAACATTGGTTTGCGATTGCCACTTGTATAGGTTTAGATAAACTACCAATGATGCTAATTGTCGTAACCACAACATTGCACTGCTCCATAAAAGCAATGGCTTCTTCTGCAGAACATGGACGATGTGACATTACTCCAACAATTGGTTTCAAGACGGTTTCTTTGATTAAGCCGAATTGAGGGTCGCCAAGCAGTCCCAACGATGCCACTTTATTGGATATTTGTGTACGTAATGCATCCGTAGGAACGACAATCATTGTCTTGTAACAAGACGCAGCTATTAACAACGATAACATAACCTCAGTTTTCCTGTTCCAGTAGGCATCACAACGGTCGCTGGATCTGCCGAGATCTCCCAATGTGATAGTGTTGCATAGATAGCACCGATTTGAGGCGACCGCAATCCTTTACTGTTTCTGGTTATATCTTCTTTTTTTAAGAATATTCCATCTTTCCACGTCTCCAAAATCTGACTGGTCGTTCTTTCTCCAACCAATTGATTGCAATCTAATATTCTACCTATGCCTGCCATATCCAAATGTTTTATCGAATGATCTACTTAATATTTTATGCAAACACCAAAGTACTGGTATCAAAATTAATGATTTTGAATCAAGTATCCATAAAAAAACGACACAAACTCACATATTTCTCAAAATTCAAGAATATTTAGCTACATTTGTAATCGGATAGAGGTCGCTCGTTCCAGACATATTGAAAAAGAAGCGTTATGCTCATCTTGTAACTTGAAAACGTAGGAAATTTTCAGTTAGATGCAAGGGTGGCATAGTGGTTCTCACGCGTTAGCGTGGGCTGCTATCACTACATCTGCATCTACGGGTTTCCTACGACCTTCAAGTTAAGACGTGGCATTGCAGTTCCACGCTTCGTGTTATTAATATATCCTTGTGGAAGCTGAAGGATGACTAATACAAAAATTGTTATGAAAAGATTAATTCTTTTATTTTCAGTCATTACTATCTTCTCCTCTTGCAGCGTAATAAAGAAAACTCATATTCGAGATTATAGTGAACGAATTGAATTAATAAAAACAAATTTCCCTGAAATATACGAACTGTATCGTCGTGGTGAGGTTGTCATTAATGACGTATATACTTATGAAAAAGACGGACATGAGAAAGTTCACATCAATTATTATTACAGATAACATAAATAAAGCAAACTATGACAATGAAACAGATTTACTTTGTCTTAATTATTTCCCCTCTTTTGTTTAGTTGTACACAAACAAAGGAAGAAAAGGCCGCAGAGATTGCCAAATCGGAAATGATTAAAATTCTCTATAATGTGGATAGCTATGAGCCTATCGAAACACAGGTAGATAGTGCATACACCTCTGTTTATACGGATTTTGATGTAGTCAGAGCCGCTCACGATTTGATCGAATTAAATGCAGACGAGAAAAAAGAAGGACTCCAATGGCAATACAAGCATGCCAAATCATCGGCAGCCATTTGGAGTGATTCAAGAGATGCCTATTCCAGAGAACAATATCGCCAAGCGAAAGAAGAAATGGATGATTACGCCAACCAGCTCAAAGAATTAGACGAAGAGGTCAAGACTAAAATAAACGAAATCCGAGATTCTGCAAAAGCGGTGATTGAGCATCAGTTCTGCGGATGGAACATATACCATAGATTCCGGTGCGCAAACGGTCTTGGCGTCCAACAGATCAGCGATATATTGATAATCGTAGATGAAAACTTGGAAATGGTTAAAGGACGGTTTATGTTGGACGATAATGACGATTACAGTTTGGACAAGCTAAAAAAGACCATAGATAAAGCAATCGGCAAAGATCGGAAATAACGATTAAGTTCCGATAACTGAGTTTATCGGGACTTGATATAATTTATAGTTTAAAACCTTTGGAACGCCTTGTTTGCTGCTCATGTCGGACGAAGTGTTGCAGCTTATCGAATCGTCCTTTGAACCAGTCGGCAATAGGGATTCGGTCTATCTTAAGTTGTAGTTTTTGATTGTCTGTAGAATCAGGCGTAATCTGCGCTACAACCCGTTCCGCTGCAAATTTTCGTCTGTGCTCACCAGAATAAAGTTCCCCGCTGTATTCGAGTTGCTTGCCGCCGATAAGAATTTCAATCTTTTCCTCACTGAATCCAACCTTGCGGCATAAGTCATCCATACGCAACATTTCGCGGAAATGAGGAAACCATGTCAACGCTTTGCAGACAATCGTTTGCAGGACGGACAATTCTTTTTCATGTTGTTTTTCCTTGTTTGTCAATTCTGTCGCATGCCGTGCCTGCATAGTCGTCAATTCTCGACTGTGATCGCTCTGCATGGTCGTTATCTTCTTTTGCAGGGATTCGATGCTCTCGTCCCGTGCGGCTACCTCGTGTTGCAGTCGGTCGATTTCTTGCTCCTGCCGCTTGACTTTCGACGTGCCTATCATTGCTCCGATACCGTCGATGATGGTCGTGCCGACCTCGGCGGCAGAGTTCTTCAGTCGCTCGGTTTTCAGTTCTCCTTTCACCGCTTTTAACTCGGCTTCGGTTTTGGTCAGTACATCGCGGGTTACCTGCTCTTGTTTGGAAGCACGTTCAATGGTTTCCCGTTTCTCCGCCTCGATACGGAGCAATTCACCGATATTGTCCTGCAACCCCTGTTGTTGGGCGATGGCGTTGCGGTAGAACTCTTGGGTGGTGACATGCCGGGCTTCCGAACCGTCGATACCGCGTTGCAATCCGTATTTCGCCATTGCTTTGGCATAGCTATCCTGATACCCCTTGAGCTTGACGCGTGTCATCAGGTCGTCGACGCACAGGCGAGGTCGCGCAGTTGATTTCTTGCGGTATTTTCGTTTGCCCGGCTCGTCGGTTTTCTTTTCACGGACTTTGCGCCGCTCACCCGTCACAATCGGCACGACGGATGCATGAATATGCGGGGTCGATTCGTCCAGATGCAATACGGCTGACACGACATTATCTTCGCCGTAGGTTTTTCGGAGCCAATCGAGATTATCGGCGCACCACTCCTTGATCCGTCCTTCGGCGGCAATCCGTTTCATATCGTCGTGCGATCCGGTCAGCATGATGCGGATGGCGCGGACTTGGTTCGTTCCGATCTTGCGGGTCAAACCCGCATGGTCGAGGCGGTAGTTGATCGCTTCCGTGCGGTCGGCCACGCCCTCCGGAAATTCGACCAGTTCTTCGTTCCGGTAGGTAAGCGACGGTATGGCATTCGAAGGCATCTGCGTCCGCTCGATATGCGCGGTCATCCTTACTTCATTGCCCGGTGCTTTATCCAAATGCAATACAGCATATCCCATATTCTGCGGTAGTTTTAACGGTTGATAATTGTGGTCGTCGGATCTTCGACCGCACACGCGGTCGGCGGCCGGAACGGTCGCAAGGGGTTTCCAAAGGGGAGTCCCCTTTGGCCTATTGGGGCTTTTTCAGCAGCACGAAGTGATGCGGCTCGGAAAAAGCCCTAATAGATTATGGCTTTTTCGTGAGGAAAAGCCGCAGGCGCGGAGCGGCCGATCTGTGGGTGACTGTGCCGGCGACAATCCGGGCGACGTTATAACTTGCGACCGCGCGACCGTTTGTGTTCTTTCACGGGCCAGCGACTTCGCAGGTAATCGTTCAGATCGTTATGCGGACGATAGTGAACGGATTGGTCGGACAGATTCCGGCAAACCGGTTTCAGTCCGGCGGTCGCCTTACGCCCAGCATCGTCGTTGTCGAGGTAGGCATAGACCTGCTCGTGCGAGGCGATGAATGGCGCGGCTTTCGAGAGGTTCGTCACGGAGTTCAGCACGACAATATTGTGCGGAGGATTCGGGGCGCGTTTGAGCGTCAGGTACGACAAGAAGTCTACAAAACCCTCGAATACGAGGCATGTCGGATAACCGCCGTTTCGGGTCGACGGAGCCTTCGACGTACAGCCCTTGAAATAGCGGTTGCGCAGTTCCCATCCTCCAGTATCGTTGCGGAATCCGACGGCGAAATAGGGCTTATCCGCCACACGATAATGCAACTCCGAGCAATGCAACCGCACCGTATCGAGGTCGATACCTCGCCCCATGAGATAAGAGAGCAACGCTGGAATTTCCAGCGGCAGCACGTCTTCGACAATAATCGAGGGTATACGTTCCGGTAATGCCGGACAATCCCCTTGAAAAGAGAAAGTAGTTGCGCCACCGATCTGTTGCTCCAACAGCCGCATGGCCGTCCCTACATCGCACCGTTCCATGCGCATCACGAGGTCGATCAGTGTCCCGCCCTCGCCTGCACCATAGTCGATCCACAGATTTTTGTCATAATCCACTTTCATACTCGGATTGCGATCCTCCCGCAACGGAGAGTGATACAACCCGTAATAACCTCTGTCTTTTGCCGGATGGATGCCCCGTCCGGCAAGGTATTTCCTTATCGGAAACTTATTGATTGTTTTTGCGTCCATAATCTTTTTCTTTTCACTCGATTTAATCAGTACGGTTCGGGGTTTAACCCGCCGTACCGGTTTAGAATGGTTTAATAATATATACCCCCGTCCCGGACTAAACCGCCCGAAAGGGTCAATAGTGGAAATCGGGATTATAGCGGTAGAATTTCTCCTCTTTGAGGATCATCCGCTTGTTCTCCAGAAAGACTTTCAGTTGCTTCGCCTTGTTGATACCGAACGAATGGCCGATGGCGGCATAGCTGTTTTGGAGCTTCCCAATAAGCGATGAATAAGAAACCCGGTCAGCTTCGGAAAACAGAAGTTGCAACGCCTCGCGGTGCTTGGCCTCGCTTACTTCGGCATAATCGAAACTCTTGGTTGCTGTCGCCGGTCGGGGTTGGTAGTCCTCGACCAATTCCGGCAACGCATCGGCGTTGATCCGAAAAGCGAACGGCTCAAAGTCCCGATCCCGGATGTGCATGGCCGTGACGGAACTTGTATCCCGGTCGAAATCGTCTTTGGTGATTTGCAGCACGGTTTCGGCTTTGTTGTTCAACTCCGTTCCCAGATGCCCGCGCGTATTGTCGTCGCTCTTATTCAGGTGCAGGACGGTATGGATATGGATTTTACGCTCGTCCGTCCATTGCATCAGCTTCGTAATAAGGTCGGTCGATTCGCCGGGGCTGTTGATGTCGTGCACCAGATCGCGGATGCCGTCGATCACGACCAGTCCGAGGTCGTCGATTTCATAGATAGCCTCCTCGATCTTCTTCAGCCGATCTTTGGTTGCATAACCACGCAGGCACAAGAACTCCAACAGCGGCGGATGCGTATCGGCGGGCAATCCCGCCAGCCGCAGAATCCGGCACAACACCCGTTTGCAATGGAAGCGGCTCTGCTCCGTATCGACGTAGAGGATGCGCCGCTTCTCCGGCGGCAAAGAGGCCGAATAGTTCAACACCGTGCTGCCCGTCATAGCTGCCGCCACGATCGCGCAAACGTTGAACGTCTTTTTGCTCTTCGCCTTTCCGGTCGATGCGCTGAAATTACCCAGCGTCCCCACAATCGAATCGCCCACGCGCAGGATCACGGGCGGAGCCTCGAATACGTCCGTCACAAGCAACCGGGCATCGCGCCATGAACCGGTCGGTTCCGCCAGAACTTTGTGCTGCGCTTCCATCGTTACTTCCTCGCAGGACGTGCGAGAACATATTTCTGCGCTTCCGCCTCCGTCTGCGCCTGTGTCCTTATGGGATTCTGACGCAACCATGCCTCCAATTCCGTTTTCTCGAAATAGAGCATCTTCCCCTGCGGCTTATAGTGAGGGATCAGGTTGCCCGATGTCAGTTTATACAGGTAGCTTTTAGAAAGATTCAGAAAACGGCTCGCCTCCTCGAAGCTGAGTACGTTTTTGGAATGTAAAACCAGATTTTCGAGTTCCGCAACCCGCATTTCAATACTTTTCTCCATATATTCAGAAGATTAAAATTAAACAAATGGAGTGTCGACCCTCCGTGTGCTTGTAACAGTTACGGGGGCAAATGTAGGGCTGCGAAACTTGATAGCGGATTAACCTATCTTTGAGGGATCAACCTATTCTCAAAGTTTTTTCACTTGCTTGAGATACCTTTCGATGGTTGCGTATTTTCCCTCTGCACCTATATCGCGGATATAGTTGGTTGCAGTTGATAAATCACTTTGATTGATGTATTTATCACGGCTTCGGTCTTTGGAGAGAAAGAGTTTGTAGTTGGCGATCACGGATTGCCAGTTCGGGGTTATCAAACCCCGGTCGCTCAATCCGGCAAAAAAGAAAGCGACAAGGCGGTTGTTATTCGACCGCACGATTGCATGGGGCTTGCCCGCAAAGATCGCTGTCAGGTCATCGGGCGTCAGCGGCACGTTGAACATCTTAACATCGTTGATGCCCTCGACCAGAAACGCGATCTGCTCGTCGTTCAAAGTCGAATCGAACGGATTATCCGTTTCCGCGATAGGCAGTACGGCTTTCGTGGTCATCACAACCTCTTTCGGCTCCTTTTGCGCGGCTACTTTCGATTTCCGGTCTTGCAGGTAAGCGGCATAACGCTCCAAAACGACGGCTTTCACAACCGCAGAGAAATAGGGCAACTCTGCATCGTAAACCGTATTAGCCTGCTCATAGCGGGAGTAGTCGAATGACACGACCGAAAACGCAAGGTATTTTTTCTTTTCACCGGAGTTCAACTCCTCGAAGAGAGTGCTGTTCCAGAGGAACGCAGGATCGGAGTAGAAATTCCGGATGTTGGACAGTACGGAATAACGCAGATACAACTGCGCCAGCTCGTCGGCAGTACGGATGTATTCCAGCTTTTCCAACTCCCGCATCTGCTCGCAGTCGAGGTAGGCGGATTTCGCCGTTATACGATCCGTCAGCACCCGAAAAGCATGATTGATACAGCGATTGAAAAGTTCCTGCAACCCATCGAATTTCGTTTTAAGTTCCAAGCCGTCCATAGTCTTTATGATTTAATCCGTCTATAAAGATACAAAAACGGATGAAAAAACGTGCGAATCCATATCCGCACGTTACATATACAAGTTTAATCTGTCAGATTTGGAATCAGCCCGATCGCCTCCTCTTTCTTCTTATCGACGATTTTGGCGTAAATTTGAGTGGTCGCAATATTCTTATGCCCAAGCAATTTACTGACCGTATATAAATCTGCGCCTAAAGTCAGCATCATCGTCGCATGAGTGTGCCGCGCGACATAAGTAATATTTAGAAATGCAATAAAAAACAGAATGACGATAATTAAACGTAAAACGTTTATAATTAAGCATTTTGCAAGATTTGCAGAACAGACAGACCTGCAAAAGAAAACAAAATATTGCGACGTTTCAGTTACCAGACTGTTAGCCGCCTGTTTCGAAAACAACGGCAGGTAACCGAATTTTTACCGATAGGAACAAAGCAGATTTGTATTCACTGTTTATCAATGTTTTGCATGCCAAAGGACGCTTTTCAAAGGAGTATTTTTACAACCTAAAAAAGAGCGTTATGAAAGTGGAAAAATTCAAGGTGCTGCTCTACCTGAAAAAGAGCGAGCCGGACAAGACCGGCAAGGCCCCGATCATGGGACGGATCACCCTCAACCGCACGATGGCGCAGTTCAGCTGCAAGCTCTCCTGTACCCCCGGGCTATGGAACGCGCGTGAGAGCCGATTGAATGGCAAGAGCCGGGAAGCGGTGGAGACCAATGAAAAAATAGAGAGGCTGCTGCTTGCCGTACACTCGGCCTTCAATTCCCTCATGGAAAGGAAAAAGGATTTCGATGCCGCCGCGGTCAGGGACATGTTCCAGGGTAACGCGGGCATGCAGATGACCCTGCTCAAACTTCTCGACCGGCACAATGAGGAGATGAAGGCCCGTGTCGGCGTGGACCGTGCACCGACGACAATGTCGACCTACGTGTACACCCGGCGCACCCTTGCCGAATTCATCAAAACGGAATTCAAGGTCTCGGACCTCGCCTTCGGACAGCTCAACGAGCAGTTCATCCGTGACTATCAGGACTTCTGCCTGGAAAAGAAGAAACTGGCAATGGAGACGGTGCGCCATTACCTGTCCATCCTGAAAAAGATCTGCCGCATCGCCTACAAGGAGGGGCACTCGGAGAAATACCATTTCTGCCACTTCAAGCTGCCCAAGCAGAAGGAGACAACACCGAAAGCACTCAGCCGGGAGAATTTCGAGAAGCTACGCGATCTGGAGATACCGGAAAAACGCAGGTCACATGTCATCACCCGGGACCTCTTCCTCTTCGCCTGTTACACCGGCACCGCCTATGCCGATGCGGTAAGCATCACCCGGGAGAACCTCTTCCAGGATGACGAGGGCAGCCTCTGGCTGAAATACCGGCGGAAGAAGACCGACTACCTCGGACGCGTCAAGTTGCTGCCGGAAGCACTCGCGTTGATCGGGAAGTATCGTGACGATACCCGCATCACCCTCTTCCCGCCGCAGGACTACCATACGCTCAGGGCCAACATGAAATCCCTGCGCCTGATGGCGGGGCTGAGCCAGGACCTTGTCTACCACATGGGAAGGCATTCTTTCGCCTCATTGGTCACGCTCGAGGAGGGAGTGCCGATCGAGACCATCAGCAAAATGCTGGGACACTCCAACATAAAGACCACCCAGATATATGCCCGTGTAACTCCGAAGCGACTGTTCGAGGACATGGACAGGTTCGTCGAGGCAACCTGCGATTTGAAACTTATTCTTTAATCCTTAAACAATTAAACAATCATTATCATGCGCAGTACATTCAAGCTTTTATTCTACATCAACCGTAACAAGGTAAAATCGGACGGCACGACCGCCGTCCTCTGCCGGATCAGCATCGACGGAAAGAAATCGGCAGTCACGACAGGCATCTATTGCAAACCCGGAGACTGGGACAGCAAGAAGTGTGAAATCAAAACAGCCAGGGAGAACAACCGCCTTGCCGCCTTCCGAAGCCGGCTGGAAGAGGCGTATGGGAACCTGCTGAGGAACCAGGGAGTGGTCACGGCCGAGCAGCTCAAGACCACCGTATCCGGTGCCAATTCCGTGCCGGAATACCTCCTGCAGGCCGGAGAGGTGGAACGCGAACGGCTCAGGGTCCGCTCCAAGGAGATCAATTCCACCTCCACCTACCGCCAGTCGAAGACCACGCAGCTTAACCTCAGGCAGTTCATCGAATCCCGCGGGATGAAGGACATCGCCTTTTCGGACATCACCGAAGAGTTCGCCGAATCGTTCAAGGTCTTTCTCAAGAAGGAGCTGGGACACAGGAACGGACACGTGAACCACTGCCTGTGCTGGCTCAACCGGCTCATCTACATCGCCGTGGACCGGGAAGTATTGCGTGCCAACCCGATAGAGGACGTGGCATACGAGAGGAAAGAAGCACCTAAACTAAGGCATATCAGCCGCAGTGAACTGAAGCGGATGATGGAAACCCCGCTGCCCGACCCGATGATGGAGCTGGCGCGCAGGACGTTCATCTTCTCCTCGCTGACCGGTCTGGCCTACGCGGATACGAGGGCTCTCCATCCCCGTCACATCGGAACGACCTCGGAAGGAAGAAGGTATATCCGCATCCGCCGCGCCAAAACGGACGTGGAGGCGTTCATCCCGCTGCATCCCATAGCCGGACAGATACTGGATCTTTACAACACCACGGATGACGACAGGCCGGTATTCCCGCTGCCGGTCCGCGATGTCCTCTGGTACGAGGTACATGGAATGGGCGTGGCATTAGGCATGAAAGAGAACCTGTCCTACCACATGGCCCGGCATTCGTTCGGAACCCTGACACTGACCGCGGGCATTCCGATAGAGAGCATCGCCAGGATAATGGGCCATACGAATATCGACAGCACGCAGGTCTACGCTCAGGTCACCGACCGGAAGATATCCTCGGACATGGACCGGCTGATGGAAAGAAGAAAACCTGCGGCCGGCAAGGAAGCCGCAGGCTAAATAAAAAAATTGCCGCCGGAATTGTATTTACGATTCCGGCGGCAATCCTTAAACTTGAATACGATATTATACCAATGCTGCGTGATAGTTCTCCTCCAACAGCTTCTCGATGTCCGACTGCCTGTACAGGATCTTCCCGCCAAGCTGGATATAGGGAATCCGCCCTTGGTCCCTGTAATCCTGCAGGCACCTGCGGCTGATCCTCAACGTTCCGGAAAACTCCCTGTCAGTCAGGAACCGTTCCCCGTTGAAGGGAGGACGGTTGTCACGGGCAAGACGCTCCACTTTTTTCTCCATGTTGTCCAGCAGGGCAAAGAACCTGCGGACACGTTCGTTCTCCTTGTCGATAATGCCTTCCATCTCTTCCGCTCTTTAAAGGTTTCCGTTCTTCCTTCCTTCTCTCATTGCCTTCTCCTTGCGTCTGATGCCGACGTAGGCCATCAGCTTCTCCACATCCTCTGGCTTATAATAGAACTTGCTCTGGAGGCGGGTGAACGCCAGCCGTCCGGTATCGCGGAGTGTCTGCAGGGTACGTGGCGAGATGTCAAGGCGCAGGCAGACATCCTGGCCGTCCAGTCACTCTCCGAGTTCCTTACAGCGGTTTCTCTCATACAATCTGTCCACATGTGCGGACAGGTTCTCGGCGCGTGCCAGCATCCTCTCAAGGACACCGGCCTCGATGTAGCATATTTCCATATTTTTCAACTTGTTTAAATGTCAGTGCGAATATAAGGGAAGAAACCATGAGAGGCAAGCGCGACCGGCACACTGGCAGGAATAGTCATGGATAGTCGGTTTTTGTCATATGGGAAGGAAAAATACTCCGTAGCCGGTCGGTTTTCACGACCCCCTTTGGAAAACCTGAAGGACGGGTGCGTCACGACGATGAAAAAAGAAAAATCCCCACCGGAAGTGAAGCGACCCCAAACCGGCAGGGAGTGTAATAATAAAGGAACGGACTGTTCAGCCCTTGATGTAACCGTACTTTTTCAGGTCGTCCATGAAATGCTCCGGCGTGTCGGTCCTCACCGTCACCCCGTGCAGTTCCCTGTACCGCCCGGAGAAATTCACCATGTACTCCCCGTCGGTGCACCCGCTGTCAAACCAGCTGCCCTCACGCAGGACGCGTACAAACTCGGAAGGGCCGGAGGCGGCAATCCTGCCGCCATCCGCCAAAATACCTGATCTCGTTTTTTTTATTATCGGTATTTCAAATGTCTTAAAAGCCTCTTTGACAGGTTACCATCCGGGATGATCGCCTGAATTCGCATGTACCGGATTTTCTATTTACCAGATTCCATAATGGTTCCTGCCATCCGTTTTTTCTCTGCGGCTGTCGCTTTTTTCCTCGTGGCATCATGGTCTGTTACCGGATAGGAAAAGCCATCTCCATCACAACCATGAATTATAGTGTAGCCCACTACTGTCCCGTAAAAGCGGGCAAGTCGGTCTTTGAAATAGTTGAAACATAGTCTATTAGAAGTAATTTTTCATGTGCGACGATTTGAATTTGTAATTTTGCAGCCCATAAAGG
>JAETNO010000026.1 GCA_021768245.1 Bacteroidaceae bacterium
ATATTATCCAAACTTTTATCTGATAATCTGTCTATATATCAGGCGATTGCACGATTAGTTGGAATAATATAAAAGTTAGGATAAGTGACCTTATCCGAAATTTCGGATAAAGTCACCCACTCGACCGGCTCGGCGGGCCGTCTCGACCGCCATTTGGGCGAGCCGTCGACGGCGGCTTACGGCCGTGAGGAGTTGGTCGCAGAGTTCTCGGCGGCCCTGGTTGGCCTCGGCCTGGGCGTGTCGAGCGGCATTCGGGCCGAGAACGTAGCTTACCTGAAGGCTTGGCTGAGGGAGCTGCGCGAGAAACCGGTCTTTATCTTCTCGGTATTGAGCGACGTGCAGCAGGTCGTTCGCTTCTTCGAAGAAGAGCTGTGCATGAGGCTTTTCGATACGGCTCCGGCCGAGAATGGGGCATAGGGGTTTCGGCCCCTTTTGTCGCGGGCTTTCTTTCGGCGCCGGCGAATGCCGGCGCCTTGATCGCTCCTAAAAAGCACGACTTGCAGGGCGTTGCAAGTCGCGCTTTTCTCCACGTCGCGGCAGTGCACCCCTCGCGTTGCGAGGGAGAGCGGTATTTTCTCTCTGGGTCTGACCGGGCTGCGTTTTTACCCGGCCACTGTCAGAATTCGAGCTTTCTGCGACCTGAAGGGTCACCCCTTACACGTTGCCTTCAGGCCATTCTGATACAAAGTAGTGACCCTGCATTTTGCCGGGCAATGAACCCGTGAAATATTTTCTTAGGCGTCCCTTCGGGAGCTGTGTTTATGATGAAAAAATTTACCCCGGCAGGCCGGGGCACTCTGAAGAAATTTTTTCAAAAATATTTCCCGGAACCCTTGCGCCGGTTCAGCGGTAGAGAGCGGCCGCCTATGCCCATTCCAAAGGAACGGGCGGCCGCTCCATGTTCATTACAAAATGTCAGCGTCCCATACGAGTATCAGAAAGGCTCTGAAGGCAACGTGTAAGGGGATGACCCTCGTTCTTTGAAATCTCGAAAACATCCATCGGCAGGGAAATCACAGCCCGGCAAACCTTCGAGAAAATGATAGTTCGATAGAAAGGATAAAGGGCGTGACGAGGATGTTAGCGAGTTTTCGACAATAAGTTCTTTGACGTATTAACCAGCTCCGCTCGATGTGGTCGGCGGATGGCGGGGAGCGAAGCCCCAGCGGAGCGCAAATACAAACATTTTAAAATTTTAATGCTATGGAAATATCACTGGATGATTATTTAGGGCAACGAGGGCTGAGGTCTCCGATAAGTGGGTACATGGATGACAAATGGCGAAACATGCGCTTAACGGCTCGGGGGCAAAAAAGATTCGAGAAAGAGGCGGAGGCTGCAATTATTGAATACAGCAAGCTACGCAAAGCCGCCATAGACGAATATAACAATTTGGTGAAATCGGGCGAGATAATCCCGCCGCATGAAACGAAATTGGAAGCCCTCTTGAGTGTGGCCAGAGGACACCCGGATAACGAAGGAACACAAGCAGCCCGTAGGTTGCTGAAAAAAAGATATGGTATAATATCCTGGTAATATGCCGCATAATTCAAATTCTTAAAAAATTACAGCTATGAAAAACGATTCTAACAATGCAGCAAAACAAATGATTGCCCGGTATCCTGACCTGAAACCGTACCCGAAGAGTGCCGCGGAGAATCTGCGCCGCGAATTGCGGGCCGTATTTCCGCAAATTACATTCTCGGTTCGTTATAAATCTTTTTCCGGAGGTGATGAGATAACAGTATCATATGAAGACGGGCCAAAGGTTGAAGAGGTCGAGGCGATCGCTAATAAATACGCCTATGATTCGAGTCAATGCGATGCTATGACCGATTATTACGATTACCGTCCAACGGAATTCACCCGAATTTTTGGCGGTGCAAAGTTTGTGCTGATTCGCCGAGATATGAGCGATCGTGTACGTGCCGATCTGTGTTGCAAAGCGGTAGAGATCGCTCCGGATCTGGCCGACGGTAGAAACGTACGGCGCGAAGAGCTTTTTAGTCCTGGCGAAATGTGTGCCAGTGTCGAATTATTTGAGGCTACTCGCGGGTTGTGCTGGGTTTCAGCCGATTCGATAGCCCGTAATTTATTCAACAAAATGAGTTTTGCGTAGGTAAGGCAGAGATTATTTTACGATTCGAAAACCGGAGCGGGCGACGTCCCGCTCCCTAAATCAAAGGATTATGGCACAGGTAGCATTATTAACGAAAGGCATCGTTTACGACACGTCCAGACAGGTCGTGACGTTGCACCAGGTGGTCGAACGCTTCATGCTTGGGGACTCTCTTTGTGAGAAGTGCATCGTCACCGAAATCATGTTCGACGAGCATGCCGGCTATACCTACACGCTGATCGGGCTCAAGTCGCTCCGGAACTTCCGCACGCGTTTCATCTTCGATGAACACGAGTCGGCCAGCGGATTCTTCGCGGATCTCGCTTACCCGACCTTCTTGGCGGCCGAACAGGTCGAAGAGGTCATTTCCCGTGCGGCGGCCGCCGAGAAGCAGCGCCGCGAGGAAGCAGCTATCGCCCAGCAGCGTCTGCATCGCGGGGCTCTTGTCGTAGACTATTCAGCGAAGGCCCTGGCCATCTTTACCGACGAACCTTCCGATGTGTCGGTTCTGGAGCGTATCAAGGCCAAGCGCAACTCCAGTCTGACTTATCAGGGCCGCAAGGTCGCCGGCTGGATCTTCCCGAAATACCGTCAGGCCCAACTGGCGGCCGTCATGTCGTTGTAATTAAATTCTGCAAATTATGAAAGTAGGTACGAAAAGCCTCCTGTTCGGAGCACATAACATCTTTATCCATCCTTTTCTGGTTTTCATCGCTTGGTGGCGGTTGTACGGATTCCCGGCTGATCCCCGGCTCTGGGTTGCGTTTATCGTCCATGACTGGGGCTATCTGGGCAAGCCGAACATGGACGGCCCGGAAGGCGAAACGCATGTCGAGCTGGGGGCCCGGATCATGCGGATCTTCGGCCGACGCTGGGAAGAGTTCACGCGGCATCATTCCCGGTTCCACTCCCGACGGGACGATGCTCGGCCCTCGCGGTTGTGCTATGCCGACAAGCTCGCCCTGTGTTGCGAATGGGAGTGGTTCTACCTGTTTCGGACGCGGATCACGGGTGAGCTCAAGGAGTACATGGCGCTTTCGGCCAACGGCAAGTATAGCTGTAAGGAGTATATGAACCGCTCGATCGAGACGCCGCAGTCGTGGTATAGGGCGGTCAAGAGTTTCACCTTGCGCTACGTCGCACAAAACTACCGGTATGGACATCGTTAAGACCATCACGACGAAGATCCGGCGGCATAACTTCACGTTCCGCGAAGGCCGCCGGATCTACTACGGCCTGCAAATGGATACGACCCGTCTGGTCTGGGCTCGGAACCTCTGCGAAGGCTGGCAGATCGACATCGACGGGCGGCGGATCACCGTCGATTGCGTCCTTCGGGAAATCACGATCGGCAATGGCGAAATCATCAACTACTGACACCTTGCGGCGTACAGGTCAGCCGCTATTTTTTACTATGCGAACGATTGTTATAACACACGACGGATTTTGGTATACGATCGAAGATTGGAATTTTGCCCGATGGAAATTGTATGAGAGTACGCAAGGCCGTTATTATTGCGACATGCATGGAATTAAAGTCACCTTTGAAAGTGTGGAGCATTTTCTGGAACTCATGTATGGCCATAGCCGGGTCGGGGAGTTTGTCAACTATGAAATCAAAATCAAGGAGTCCGGACGGTAACGATTTTTGTTTTTCTTCCCTTCACTATTCAACACGGCAGCCCGGCCATCACGGCCGGGCTGCCGATTTCTCCTGTTTAAAAAAGCTATCCCAATGAATTCAAACGATAAAATCCGACTGTTGTACATCGACCTGTTCTGCGGTGCGGGCGGCACCTCGACCGGGGTACACCTTGCGCGGCACGGCGGAGATCCTTGCGCCAAGGTGATCGCGTGCGTGAACCACGACGCCAACGCCATCGCGTCGCACGCTGCCAACCACCCCGACGCGCTACACTACACGGAGGACATCCGTACGCTGGAGTTGGGGCCGCTCGCGGCCCATGCGGCCCGGATGCGCCGCCAGTATCCGGACGCCTTCGTCGTCCTCTGGGCCTCGCTGGAGTGTACGAACTTCTCGCGGGCCAAAGGCGGCCTTCCGCGCAACGCCGACAGCCGCACGCTGGCCGAACACCTGTTCCGCTACATCGAGGCGCTGAACCCCGATTACATCCAGATCGAGAACGTGGAGGAGTTCATGTCGTGGGGCGATCTGGACGAGCGGGGCAAGCCCGTCAGCAGGGATGCCGGGCGACTGTACCGGAAATGGATCGACAACGTGCGGGGCTACGGGTACGACTTCGGCCACCGCATCCTGAACGCCGCCGACTTCGGGGCGTACACTTCCCGCCGGCGGTTCTTCGGGATCTTCGCCCGCCGCGGCCTTCCGATCGTCTTTCCGAAACCGACTCACACCAAGAACCCGGCACAGGGCGACCTGTTCGGCCAGCAGCTTCGCAAGTGGCGGCCAGTGCGGGAAGTCCTCGACCTTGAGGACGAGGGCGAGTCGATCTTCGACCGGAAGCGGCCGCTCGTGGAGGCATCGCTTGCCCGCATCCACGCGGGGCTGGTGAAGTTCGTCGCCGGCGGGCGCGAAGCGTTCCTCGTCAAATACAACTCGATGAACCAGTCCGGGAAGTATGTCGCACCCGGCATCGACGAACCGTGCCCGACCGTGGCGACGCAGAACCGTCTCGGCGTAGCCAAGGTGTACTACCTCTGCAAGCACTTCGGCGGGTCTCCGGAGGGGAAATGCACAGCCGTCGATGCGCCCGCGGGCGCGATCACCTGCCGGGATCACCACGCCTTCGTCTCGGCCTACTACGGCAACGGATTCAACTCGTCGATCGAGCGGCCGTCACCGACTGTCACGACAAAGGATCGCTTTCAGTTGGTGCGTCCGTTCTTCGCCAACTACTATTCCGGCGGCGGCCAGACGTCAGGAACGGACGGCCCGGCTCCGGCCGTCATGACGAACCCGAAGCAGCGGCTCGTCGCGCCGTGGATCATGAACACCAACTTCAGCAACGTCGGCAGTTCGCTCGACGCTCCGGCCCAGACCGTGACGGCCAACCGCAAATGGCAATACCTGATGAACCCGCAGTTCGCCTCGGCGGGTGCCGCTACCGATCGGCCGTGTTTCACGCTGATCGCCCGCATGGACAAGCGGCCTCCGCGGCTGGTGACGGCCGAAGCGGACGGCGAGGCGCTGCCCTCGTTCATCAGGCTGGAGGACGAAACGTTGGTTTACGAGATTTACCCGGAAGATACGCCGATGCTGGTGCAGATAAAGGAGTTCATGGCGCTGTACGGACTGGTGGACATCCGGATGCGGATGCTTCGTATCCCGGAACTGAAGCGGATCATGGGCTTCCCGGAGAACTACGTACTGATCGGCACGCAGGAAGAGCAGAAAAAATTTATCGGCAACGCCGTCGAAGTGAACATGGCGCGGGTTCTCTGCGAGGCGCTGGTGGCGAAACTTTACGAGTTGAACATCGTGCCGCAGCGGTTTGCGGCGTAAAATTTGTTTTCTTCCCTTCACATATCAACATCCCGGCCGGAGCCTCATGGCCCGGCCGGGATTTATTAAGAGGGGTGTTGTTTTTGTCGGTATATCTGAGCCGACAGGTGGCCGGGTTGGATCGTTATAGACTGCGCGGCCATCGCGTCGGGTCAGGTATGCCCGACGACTAGCTACGCTCGCATGCGCGATGGTCGCTTAGAGCGGTTTTGCTCGACATTATGCCCCGGCAGCTTGCGCATGCCGGGGCATTTTTGTGTTGTCCGCATGCGTCTCCTTTTGGAACCGGGCCAAAAGGAGCAAAAGCCCGCCCGCTTTCTTTGCCTACGGGAGCCAAAGAAAGCGGGGCAAAGAAATCTCCGGGTCGCCCTCGGCGCAGCACGGCCACAATGCGGCCGTGCTGCGCCGGGACGTGCCCCTACCTGCGCCGATCGGCGCAGAGAGCGGAAGCCTCCGGCTGCGGGCACGAACCCGATGACTTCGTGCCCTTCGAAGCGCGACCCGCTCGTCGCGCCTCTCCTTTCGAGCTCCGTGGAAGGGCTCAAAAGGTTCGGTTCACTCCTCGCTACCCCCTTCCGTCCCCCGCAGGGGAGACCTCCTTTTATCCTGCCAGCGCGATAAAAGGAGCAAAACCGCGTCCGCTTTCTTTGTCTTGAGGACACAAAGAAACCGGAACCCAAGAAAAGTCACTCACCCCGTTTCTTGGGCAGGTAGCGGCAATGCCCGCTACGTGCCCAAGTCCTCGGCGCAAAGCCGGCGCGGCCTTCCGGCCCAAGGCTTCGCCGCGTGTCTGCGGACGCAGCCGAGGCGTGTTTCGCAACCCGGATTCGGTGAATAGCTTCGGTTTTATCTTTCTTCCCTTCACTATTCAACACCCCGCCTCGGCGGGGCGGGCACCGGAAAACTCCGCTTTGCGGAGATTTTCGGTGCCGCGATTTGCGCCTTCGACAAGCTCGGCGCAAATTATAGGTATTTGTCTGTACGCCGCCATGCGCTCCGCCGGAGCCTCGCTTTGGCGGCTGACAAAGCCCCCCTTTCTCCCCCGAATGGGGGATTCCTTCTTTCGTGAAGAAAGAAGCAAAGGGCGGACAAAATCGACGGGGGCCGATTTTGTCCGCGGGCGGCTATTTGCCGCCCACCCGGCTACGCCGGAGATCGGTAAAAAAATGTTACCGGCATCTAAAATTCCGGGCGGTTATTCCCGCCCGATGCCCCGGCTCTGCCGGGGCGAATTTTACGGACAACGGGCTTCGGAAAATTCTGGAAATTTTCCATAGCCCGGTGCCCGCCCGATGCCTTACGGACATCCGGATTTCAACGGACGAAGGCGCGATTACGCAAGCGCAATCTGACCCGAAGAGGGGCATTACGCCTTGCCCCTCTTCGGGTCGCCTTTACGTCCGCCGAATTCCGGCTGATCCTGTAACATTTTTTTTGTGAACAAGCGGGAATCACGCTGAAGCGTGATTCTGTTTTTATGATTTTATTGCTAATGTGTTGATATGTAGTTGTTTATGTGGGATGGCCGGATGCAATTTTTCCTCGATTTTGTTGCATATTACGTTACATGTTTGTTGTAATGTATTGATTTGTAGAAAAATAATTGTTGCAAGTAACGTAACTGAGCCTTTTCGTTTGTTGTCTGATGGAAGAATCATTTAGCTTTGTAAAAACATTGTAAATTATTAGAATACAATTAAATGAAATATATTTATGTTATGAGCGTAATATACAAAATACACAATAAAAACATAAAAATACTTTAAATAACTAAATAACAATTATATTTGCGGTGTGAAATAAAGTGTGTTTTTTCGCTTGTTTTAGGCGATTTAATCAAATATCTCATAAAAAATGGCAAAAAAGGTTACGGGGAAACAGAGCCTTTCTGCGGTACGATTAACACAAGAAGCTAAGGAAAAGTTATGTGTTATTGCCGAGCGAAAATGTACGACTTTGGGGATTGCTGCCTCACGAATTATTCTGCATTATGCGACGAATAATTTGGATTATGAGGTCTCGGCAGGTGACGTTCTGAAAGCTATTCTCCAAAACCAAGTCAGCCATCAGGTCACGCTTGTGAAAGTTGCGGGTTCGGTATCGCGGACAGAAGATTTTATCAAGTCCCTGCTGCGTCGAGATGATCGTCCAGTGCTTTCGGAATATGCTGAGCCCGGTACTCCGGATCTCGATGATGATTCAGCCGTCCAAACAGAGGATAGCCGACTCTCGGAAGCGCTGTCGCTTCTGGAAAAATTCTTCACAACTGCGACCGACGCCTTTGACTTCCGGGGCAACCCGATTATGCAAATCCGTCTGTCGAAAGAGGATTATGTGCGTTACAAGAGCCAATACGAAAAATTATGTATATCACAGACTATGTAGATAACACCAAATACGGTCAGAGTTCTGTGATGGATTTTGCCGGGTATCTTGAGAAGGAAAGTCTTGTTCAGGAGCAACTGGGGGACGCTACTTCCCGGCAGTTGTCTGCATATCTGGATAAACAAAACGATTCGGTTCGTGTCGAGGGTCGCGAATATTTTTTCAACGGGCGTGGCAGTACCTTCGATTGTGAAGATGTTACGAAGGCGATCGACGCCAATGTCAAAGGTCTGAAAAAGAAGGAGGCCCGTTATTATACCTTCTCGCTTTCTCCTTCCGGCGAGGAAATCGCGCATCTGCGCCGTACTATTGCCGACACGCGGCAAGCGCTCTCCGATGCCGGTGAAGTCGTCCCTGCGGATCTCGAAGACAGTCTGATGCGCTCATATCTCAAGGAATATGCGGTGAAATGTATGGATGCCTATGCCCGGAACTTCGGGCATCCCGAGGTTAAGGATAACAACGATCTGTTGTGGTTCGGCATGGTCGAGAAAGACCGCTACTGGAAAAAGAGCGATCCCGAAGTCCGCAAGAATATGCAAATTTATAAGGAGATCGAGAAACTGCGGCAGCGTATTACTGAGGATAACGAGAAGGAGATCACTCGTAAGATTGCAACGCTGGAGCGGAAACTTATCCGTGAAAACAAGGTTCGTCCGGGCGGGAGCCAGGAGATCCTTCATCCGATGATGGCCAAGACCGGCGATAACTGGCACGTGCATATCGCTGTCAGCCGGCGTGATATTACGAATTCCTTCAACCTGAGTCCCAATGCCAATGGCCGAGGCAGTAAGAAGCATGTCCTGAATGGTCGGAAAGTGAGGATAGGGTTTAACCGCGAAGCCTATAAAGTCGCGTGCGAGCGAATTTTCGATAAGACCTTTGTACATAGCCGGCTCATTACCGAAAGCTATGAGCAGTCCAAGCATCTGCGCAAACAGTCTTCCTATGCGTACGAACGGCAGCTTATGAAAGATCGCGCCGTCCGGCGGCAGGAGGCCCTGGAGTTCCGCCGGCTGAAAGTCGGCAGCTATGGGGAATACTATGAAAATTTGCTGCAATGCGAATCCCTCGATGCCCGGCAGTTGTACCAGATCAAGGGGCAGTTGGTACGGCAGATCAAAGCCCTGAGTCCGGATGCGAATGCCGATGAACTGATGGAGTGCGGCTTGCACGATCTCCAGCTGGAATTGGCCCGGCTGGACACCATGCAAGGCGTGGCAATGCCTGCCTGGGCGGAAGGCGTCGCTGCGAATGTCGGAGATAAAACGATTCAGTCCGCGGGATTCCAAGGATACAGTCCGATATATACGACCCATAAATTACTGAGGCGCGGTATCGTGATGCGTCGTGCCATCGACCTCCGGCGCGAAGTTTTCGATAAGTGGGTCGAGATATACTCCGACACATGGTGCCGTGAAAATTATCTTTTCGACAGTATCAAATTGCGTCGGGATACGGACTGTTTCCTGGTAAAAACGGAATTTTTGGAGGAGAGGCTCGGGCGGTCGGTAATCCTGGACAACGCCTGTCGTTACATGGCGGATCAGGAGCGGCATTTAGTCGCGGATTTCATCCGGGAGTATTGGGCCGGGAGAGAACAGGAGGTAGTAAACCGTCAAGCTCTGGAGATCTTCGGTAAAGACGCTGCCGGGATCCGGGATCTGCGCGGCTTCGAGGAGATGGCGCGTGAACGGTTGCTGCCGGAAGAAGCCCGGAAGAGGGTCTCGGAAGTTGCGCAACGCTGCGAGCGGCCGCATGATTTCGCATCGCTTAAGACCCAGATCCTCGGGCTGGAACCGGAGCGTGTAAAAACCCTGACTGCGAAACTGGATTCGTATGTCGCAGAGCGGGGACAGCCGGTGGTGCGCTTGCAGGAGATTCTCGCGGATAGGGGACTGACCGTCCATGCGAAAGAGGAAACCCTATTACGCTTGGCCCTGGAGGATAAAGAACTGGATAAGGCGATCCGCGATCTGCGCCGGGGTGTCGTAAACATATTGGAAGAGGAACACCCCGACATGAAATACGGCGCTCTGCGCAAAGAACTGGGGGAAATATTCGAAGGGCTGGAGAAAGTCCAGATCGAGCGTCAGGCAGAGTTGGCGAAGGCGATAGAGGGATTTCTCGCGTCGGAACTTCCCGATTATCATGTTGTGGTCGAAAAACAGAGCCAGTTGGAGCAGTTGTTACGCGAACTGACCCCCGATCAGGATAAATATGCCGAGCGGCTGCTCGACGCGAATAACGAGTTGATGCGGCAGTTGTCGCCTCATTCTGAAAGGCTGTTCGAGCGATATGGGGTGCAGCAGTTCGGCCCGGATGTCCGTTTGAAAAACGAGCACGAATTCGCAGCCTACGTGGATAAGGCGTTTTCTGCGGAGCAGGCGCAATACTATAAAAAGGCTTTGCAGGAGAAGATCTATCCCCTGATCGAAGAGAAGCGCCGGGAGCTGATCCAGGAGTATGTCTCGACGAAGATTCCCTCGAAGGAACTCGCAAAGGTACGTAATCAGCAAAACTATATCAACCGCTACATCAATAAGCGGTTTTCTCCTGCTGTGGCTAAGACCTACAAGGAAGAGGTGCAGCGCAGGGTTGCGGCAGCCTGTAAACGTTCCGTACTCCCGACACCGGAATATAAGATTTTCGGACATGCTGCGCGTCACAAAGTTGCGGTACAAGCGATGGCGAAAGCCAATCTGGTGAAGGTCATACCCCTGACGCCGCAGCAGGTGTTGCTGAAAGGCGCTTTCAAACTTTTGAATGTACTCACGAAGGGATATTGAGTTGTAAACCGAACACGGATTTAAATATTTGATACAGATGAATGGATATGAATTTACATGGCTTTCTGCCATGAAACTGCTGGGCGGGATCTTGCTGGCGGTCGTATGGTATATGATGCGTAAGCAGGCGATGCTGGATAAGAAGTACCGGGAAGAAAACGAGAAGGCCGGACAAGCTCATGGTTCCGAGCCTGTGCCGAGGCTTGTGGAGCGTTCGAATATCATTATCGCTGTCGCTGCCATGTTGTTGATAATTATAGTATTGATCCTTGGAAATCAATCGACGTTATGAACCTGCTCGAATATTTGGCGATAGCGGCAGCCCTGCTTCCGGTACTTTATATCTGGTGCAAGCCGCTGGGTGTCTGTGCTATACTTTTGGCGTTCATGGTTCCTGGCTATATCTACGTCTGGGCCGGGCTGGAGATCGTGACTTACCTTTGGTCGTGGGCACTGCCCCTTGCCGCAGGGCTTATTGTGTTGATACCGACGTATCGGTGGGTGTATATTCGCGTTTCCCGGTGCGTTAACGGGTGGTCGAAACTGACGATGGAGGTCGAGGACAGCCGGGGCCATGTGCACTATATCAAGCGTATCGACGACCAGACCTACATCAACGGGGGATCGGGTAGCGGAAAAACGGAGAGCTGCAACATGGCGTTTGTGCGGCATGCCGTCAGGTTCAGGATGTCCATGCTGTTGCACGACCTGAAAAAATACGAGCTTACGCAGGCAGTCTATCCGCTCTTTGCGGAGGCCGGGATTCCCTACCATGTATTCGCGTTGTTCGACTATGAGCGCTGTGTGCGCATAAATCCGATCGACCCCATGTACATCGAAGACGAGCAGTCGCTGAAGTCGCGAATCGACTCTTTCCTGATAGCTGCGCAGGGCGGTGACGCGAGAGATTCGACATCGACGGGCGGCTTCTTCAAAAATACGGCGGCCTCGCTGCTTGAAAGCATAACGTGGTATCTGAAGCTCTATAAACCGGAGTGCTGCCACCTTCCTTTCCTGATGTCAATAATAAACGATCCGGATAACCTTCATTTGAAAGAAGGCAAAAAGGTGATCCCGTTCGGAAGGTTGAAGAAGATGTTGGGCCGCGATCCGCAGGTTTCCTCCATGGCGTCGGTGTTCTTCCAGGGGGCGGATAATCCTGAAACGACGAGTAATATCCTGCAAACAGTCATTCTGGCCCTCAATACGATCAATACGGATGCGGGGTTCTTCCTGCTGAGCGGCAATGACATCGACCTGCGGATCAACCGTCCGGGGAACTGCGAAGCACTGGCTTTGGTCAATGAACCCAAGAATTCATCTTCCAACGCCCCGATCCTGGCCATGATCGCCGATGCGGGCCTGCTGATGATGGGCGATCAGGATAACGATTATGCGGTTGCACTGCTGGATGAAGCCGCGGAGCTTCCCAGTCCCCGCGTTCAGAACTATATGGCCTATCTTCGGAGCCTGCATGTCTGTGTAGTGTACACGACTCAGGATTTGAGCCAGATTCAACGTACCCAAGGAGGCAAGGAGTTCAACCAGCGTACAGTCCTGTCGAACCTTGCGCACCAATTCTTCGGCCGTACTCGTACCGAGCAGACTGCGAAATATTACGAGGGTCTTATGCCCCGGATTGTGAAAACCGAGAAATCCTACTCTTCGTCCTCAAACGGAACGACGGTTACGAGCCGCGGCGTCAAGCAGCCCCGCTATATAGCCAGCGATTTCTACCTCTTGAAAAAAGGGGAGTTCGTGTACTTCTACGGGGATGTCAAACGCTTCCGCTTCAAACACATCAGCGGGAAGAAAGAACTACCACCGAAAATCCGCAGTATGGATCGTGCGGCGCTGCACGAAATTGCCGTCAGAATACGCCGTGAAGCGAATGAATTTATGCAATCATTTAATTAACAATAAATTATATAAGGTATTATGAAAAAACTGTTTTTTACGATCGTAGCGGCTGTTTATGCGACCTCGCTGTTCGCGCAGCAGGCATCGCAATGGAGCCTTTCCTCTGTAAAAAGCGATGTGAAGACCCTTATTCCCGTATTATTTGGTTTGGGGGCACTTGTAGCGCTGGTCTACTGGATGGTAAACAACCTGATGGATAACGGGGAAAATTATAAGAAGATCCTCTCGAACGCTCTTTATGCCGTGATCGTCATTGCGATAATTACGGGTCTGATCTATGCCGGTATGAATGTTCTGTTGCGATAATGGAGTCCTATATCAACCGACGCTTACGCGACCGCGTAATGGTCGCAGGCATGCCTGCGGAGCGATTCATGGCATGTGTGGGTATTGCCTGCATACCGATCCTCATAGTCATCTTCAATCCGCTTTTTGTCCTGTTCTGGATTCCGTGGGGAGTTGTCGTTTTTTGGATATTCCGCAATATAGACCGCCTGTCCCGGAACCTGACTTATGGGAAACAGTTCCCCTCTCACTTAAAAAACCGTTGATATGCTCGTAGCTGTATTCATACTGTTCATAGGGATCGTCGGGCTGGTGCTTTATCTTGTCGTGCAGTCGTATTCACGCGGAAGGAGCGAGCAGTACGATGCCTCGTCCCTGGTCGAGGAGTACGCGAACAACAGGATGATAACGCAGCAGGGGGACGTCGTATTCTGCTACCGGCTTCAGCTGCCGCCGGCCTATTCGTATACCGGGGAGGCATACGACCAGATCGTAGAGATCTGGCGCGTGGCATTGAAGGATCTGCCGCGGGGTACGATCATCATGCGCAGCGACCGTTATGACCGGTCGTACTTCGATGCGTCGTGTATGCCGGAGATGTCCTATATCCAGCGCGAGGAAAAGGCATATGCCCGGTCGCGCCTGAAAACCAGCGGAACGTCGTACCTGTTCATCGTCTATACGGGTTTCCGAGAGACGCGCAATCCCAAATCACAGAACCCTTTTGTCACCCTTTCGCATAAGGAATTCAAGGAAGAGGATGGCGCCTATTCTCATTTCCTGAATACGCTGGATTCGATGTATTTGCAGTTGCAGGGATCGGGACTGCTGGATATTCGGCCTTTGTCCGAGCCGGAGATCCGGGAATATATGCACTACTATTTCAACGGTTATCAGAGCGATTTCCTGACGGATGTTTACGCTACGAAACGCTATGTCCGTGCCGGCGATAACTATGTCGGAGCTGTGAGCATCGAGCATGAACGCCAGTTCCCCGAAGTGCTGCGCACGCCCTATCCGGGCCGTGGGGTGAAAGTTCCGATCGGCACGCTCGAAGATTTGGGTATCGGCTTGCCTTTTCCGCACATCTGCAACCAGATCATTACGATTACCGGGCATGATACGGAGTATGCCATGATCGAGGCGACGTTGAAAATGCTGCGAAAAAACCGTGGTTTTTCGGACGATGCCGAGGATCAGCGCAATAGAATGGAAACGACCCGCCATAATATCGGTGACAACATGGAGGCGATGCTTGTCCGGGGGCATACGAATATCATCTACTGGGGCGAAAGCGAACAACAGGTCAAGGAATACCGGACGATCGTCACGAATTTCCTCAAGCAGCAGCGGCATTTCGAGCCTGTGGTGCCGACGGGTGTGGAATTGCGAAATGTCGTCTACTGCTCCAATCCTGCGACCGTGGCGTGCATGGACAGCGATGCCTATTATATCGCGGATATAACACAGGCTATCGCGTTGTTCCAGAATGTCGGGGGATACGAGTCGGATGCCGAGGGTGTGTTCTTCAGCGATCCTGTGGATCATATGCCGCTTCGCTATGATCTTTACGATGCGAATAAGAAGTATGCGGATTCGAGGAATATCGCCGTGGTCGGTATGACGGGAGGCGGTAAAACCGTGACCTTGGAGAAGGTCGTGGATGCCTACCACCATGATAAGACAGCCGAATACATCAATATCATTGTGGATTGCGGCGGCTCTTACGACAAGGCCGCGCGTTTGTACGATCCGGAAGAAGTGTTCACTTTCAGATATAGCCCCAGTGAGGCATTGGGACTCGATCCGTTCGCTTTCGGCTCTTCGTCCGAAGAGGAGCGGGTCGACGATATTTGCGAGACATTGTGGCTTATCATCAAGCCTGATGCGGTGCCGTCGGCCGAGGAGAGGGTCTCGCTGCGCAAAATCGTTATGATGTATTTGCACTTGCCTTTAGAGTCGTCGTGGCGCGGGTTCTATGCGTGGTTGAGCAATAATTACGCTGAAATTCTGGACGGATGCCAGATCCGGCCGGAGTATTTCAATATAAACCAGTTCATACATAACGGCAGCGAGTGGTGCTGTGGGGGTGTCTATGAGAATGTGCTGGCCCAAAGCGACAATCCTACGGCACGGCTCAAGGGTAAGCGGCTGCTGATCTTCGAATTGGAGAATATCAAGGCCAAGCCCCAGTTGCTGAGTATCGTAGTCCACCTGATCGGTATTGCGATCCGCACCCTTGTCTGGGAACAGCCCGGCAAACGAGGATTCATTATTTACGAGGAGTTCGCGGAGCTGATGCAGATGGACATGATTTTTTCGGCCGTGTTATACCAGATGCAGGCGATTCGCAAGAAGGACGGCTCGGCATGTATCGTTCTGCAGAACCTCGACCAGCTGGCCTTGAATGCCGGGGATCGCTACAAGAAAGAAGGCGGAGCTGCGGGTGCGCTGATGAAAAATATCGCCACGACGATATTTCTCGCCGGGGCAGATCCGACAGGCTTCGAGAAGTATGCCAAGCGGTTCTCGGAGCATGACCGCAACTGTGTCCTTGCCCTTGAGAACAACTATACGGATGATCCCAGATACTCGTCGTTCTACATTTTCCGCCAGAAGAAATCTACGATAATGACGCTTTGCGTTAGCCCGAGGACATACCTGGCGTTCCAGACCGAAGGTAAGATATGTAACGAGTTGGGCAAGTTGTACGAAGAAACGCAGTCGATGGCCGCGGCGATCGAACTCTATGAGAAAGAACATTAACGATCTAATATTTACAGACTATGAAACGGATATTATTAGCAGGATTATTTATGCTGGGGTGGGGTGTTGTGCAGGCCCAGGTTGCAGTCGTTGCCCCGAGCCTGGAGTTGCAGGAGGCGATGAACCATGCCGAGCAACTGCAACAGATGGTACAGACCTATCAAACGATGGTCAACGTCAAAGACGGTATCAACAAGGGCATCGACGCGGTTGAAAAGGTGAATAATAAACTGGCCACGATCCGGGACGTGCAGGAGATAGCGACCCGGTCGGCCGCGTGCGTGGGGCGTATCAAGCAGGTCTATGAAATGATCGGCAACCTTCGGCTCGATGTGCAGTACACCACGAGTTTGGTTGATTTGTGCAACCAGGTGACGCGCGAATGTATCGACGTGACGGCTTACGGGGCCCAGGTCTTTTCGGACAGGTTTCTGGTGATGAGCGATGCGGAGCGCCTTGCCGAGACCCGTAAAGTCCTCGACGATCTCGACCGACTGAACTCGCAGGTCAGCTATATCGACGTCCAGGCTAAAGCGATCAAGTACAACAGCGAAATGTTAAACACCTATTTCTGAGCGATATGGGCTTCGATTTTCTCACAGACCTATCCAACATGCAGGTTGAGATCCCGCCTGAAGTAAGTCGTCTTGCGGGGTTCTTCGTGCTGTTGCAGGGCGGTATGATCTATCTCCAGAAGAAGAATAATCCCGCGAAGGATATTTGGGAAGATCTCTCCTGGGTATTCCTGGGCGGATTGTTCGTGTATTTGTTTCCGGAGCTGATACGATTCATGGAGACATTGGTCAATGCCCTCATGCCTATCGAGCTCCATGCCGATAGCGCCATCGCGGAATTTATGAAGGAGTCGAATCTCGGCGACGGGTCTGTTCCGCCGCCTGATTCCTCCACGTCATTCGGGAATATACTTATGAATGCGTTTCTCAAGAGCGGGACAGGTCAGAATGCAGCGGGTTATCTAATCGCCCAGGGAGTCCTGAAACCTTTTGCCGACCTGGTGAATTACCTGTGCTTCCCGACGTTTCTGACGATACGTGCCGTAGGGCTGAAGGTTATCTACTGGAGCGCCCCGTTGATTTTGGTGCTGGGGGCCATGTCGCCTTTCCGGTCGCTTTGGAAGCAGTGGTTTATGATCTATATCGCCCTGCTGGCCTGCGGCCCCATGTTGTATGTCGCGGATTCCTTCTGCGAGGAATGTTTCAGAATTTACGCTTCGGACGCAGATTGGCCTATCCTCGGCTTCTTTATGATCGCCATGGCCCGATTCAAAGCCTACCAAAGCGTCATGGAATTGAGTTATAAATTATTCAGAATGTAGCTATGATCCCGGAAAAAATACAGTCGTTTCGAAAAATACTGGAGCGTAACAACCTGATAACCGTCCTGTGCCTGCTACTGGTGCTGGTGTCGTTTATACTCAACTATCTCGAACGTCGGGAAACGCTCGGCAAGCAGCTGGAGTTCTCCTACTACGTGGCTACGGACGGAGAGGTTATTCCGGCACGGTATGCCCAGCGCAGGGATAATATCGAGATCGAGATTCGCCATCACCTGGCCATGTTCGTCGATGATTGGTATGCCTTGACGCAGGATACATGGGAGGCGAAGGCCGAAGCCGCCGGGTGGCTCGGCGGCAACAGTATCCGGGATATGTATATCGCGCGCAGGGAAGCCGGTTTTTTCAATCGCTTTATCCAGGGTAACATCCGCTATGAGGCCAAGATCGCGGAACTTCGGATCACGCCGAACGAGGATGGCACCTTTGCGTTCGAAATGGCGGTGGATCTTCATGAAAAGGGCACCGGCTACGCCCGGCTCTGGCGAGTGTTCGCCGACGGAAGTATCCGGGTGATCGAGCGCAGCTGGCCCAACAACCCGCACGGCCTGTGGATCGAGCCGTTTTTGGAACGGAAAATAATTCAAGTCAAGGAAGATGAACAAGCAGTTAATTAAAATCAGCGTGATAGTCATCGGAGCCTTGGTTCTGCTGGTTCTGGCGCTTTATCTGATGAAGAAGGATCAAGACAGGCCCGGCAAGAGGAATTCCGTGGAGACGATCGGCGAAGCGATTGCGGATAAGACCTTCACGACAAAATCAGAAGCGTATATGGCCTACGCCAATGAAAAGGATGAATTCTACCGGCGTTCAGCCGCGAGCTTCGCACCTCCGCCCGCCGTAAGTAAGGAACCCGAGGCTGAAAAGGCTGCGGCTGCGGCTTCCGCAGCTCCGGCCGTAGAGAATAGGACGCAGGAGATCCGGTTCGAGCAGGCGTACGAAGAGATCTCCCGGAATGTCCGGAGCATATACGAGGAAGCGCCTGACGATACACGGACGGTGGCACGGGAGCAGCCGGAAGTTGCGACGCAGCAGACACCCGCTGCGGACGTGCCGCCGGCTCCGGCCGAGACGCCCGAAGAACGACGTCGGCGGGCCATGCGCCAGAACTGGGGTATGGGCAGCCCTTCCGAGGCAGCCCGGAGCGATTCCGCACGGCCTGCGATGTTCCGGGCCGTGATACACGGAACGCAGATAGTACGCAGTGGCCAGACCGCTTTGTTCCGGACAAAGGAGCCGATCCGCTATGGTGCCGTCACGATCCCGGAGAATACGCTTCTGGCCGGATATACGCAGATCTCCGAGAACCGTCTGACGATAAATATAAACTCCGTACGCCTTGGCAACGGCGTTTTCGCATTGCCGTTGGAAGTGTATGGATCGGATGGGATCGCCGGCATTCCGCTGGACTATGACGAGGTGGGGAAAATAACCAACTCGGAATCGTCCTCGTCGATGTTGCAGGAGGCGAGCACGGCGATGTCAGCCTATGGAGGTACGATCGGCCGTGTCGTCGGGTCTGTCGTGTCCGGTGTGGGCAATCAGGTGCGCTCTGCAAAAAGCACCGAGGTAAAGCTGATAGATAATCAGACCGTAATACTTAAAATCGTAGAAAAATGAAGAGATTATTATTCTTGATGCTGGCCGGGTGTCTGGTAACTACATCGTACGGCCAGAATACGATCGAGTGGCGTAAAGACAAGGTGACGCAAATGATCTTTCCTGCGGATATTGTTAAATTCAGGACTGGTTACATAGCCGGGCCCTCGGATAATTTCGACGCTTTGACGCAGCGTGACGGCAAGGTACTCTACATACAGCCCGTGATGCCACTGGATGAAACAAATCTCAATGTTGTGACTAGCGACGGTTACTACTATGCCTTTAACCTGGTGTATAACGATGCCGCGAAATGCGTGAACTACATTATTCGGCCGGCAATGGCATTTTATCAGGACGAATCCGGGAGGCAGGATGCCCCGTCTGTGGCGGAACCGGGCGTGCCGGACGTCGATGCGGTCGCGGCAGCCGAAGCAGTGCGGCCTGATTCCGCGTCCCTGTTTTCAAAGGTGAGTGAACAAGGCTCATACCTTGTGATGAACAATGTTGCGAAGCTGCAAAAACTCATTTTCGTATTGAAAGGCGTATATGTCGATAAGACGCATATATTTTTCAAATTCAGTATTCAGAACAATAGCAACGTGCCTTTTGATGTAGATTATATCGCCTTCTCGGTCACGGCACGGAAGACGCGGAAAACATCTTCCCAGGAGCGATTGCAGATTCTGCCTGTCGGGGCCGATGTCGATGTTCATACGATCGGGGCGAAGAGCATAGCCGAGGTGATCTATTGTTTCGAGAAGTTTACCATAGGTAAGGACAAGGTGCTGCTGGCTGAAGTACTCGAACAAGGTGGGGATCGAAATATCGGGCTGCGAATCCCCGAGACGTTCATTATCGAAGCCCGTAAGCTATGAAATTCTTTCGAATGGGGTTGTCAGGCTATCTCTCTTCAGGAGCAGAACTCGGCAATATGACGGGTAAAGCGTTTTTATCAATGCTCGGGACGCTGGCCAAGGAAGTCGGTGTTTTCGCACTCACGATGTATCGTAACTTTAAAAATAGAAGAAATGGTTAACAAATTATTGGTGGTGGCCGTTATGTTGCTTGCGGCCATGAGTGCCCGGGCGCAGATAGGGTATAAGGGCCAGGTGGCTCTTGGTGTCAGCGGCGGGATAAGTAACGTCGGAGGGTTCGTCGGCACTGCGCGGATCGGCGGCTATCTCTCGGAACATTCGATCCTGGGGGCCGGAATGATTCTCGACCGAACCCGCTATGACGCGACGCAGGGCGATTCGTTCCATACGTCTCAGTGGCTGGGAGTGATGCATTATCAGTATGCGATCCCGCTGGGACGGTTTATCGTGTCGCCGACAGGCGGCATACTCCTGGGCGGGGAGCAGTGCGATCAGCGATCCCGCCAAGGGAACATCCTGCCTTACGGCAACCAGTTTGTCTATGGCCTCATATTGCAGTGCGACGTCGAGTATGTCCTCGGCCGGCATTGGGCTATTACACTGGAGCCTCGCATGACCTACCTGATAAAGACTCAGTTCGATAATGTCAGGCTGTCGGCCAGTGTTGGTGTGAAATATTATTTTTAATGATTGGTGTCTGTTGTTGATATAGTCTAATCAATGGTAAATACGGCAATTTTGAATTAAAAATAATGCGAAACAAATTTGTTTCGTTAAAAAATATTTTTACCTTTGTATCAAAGATATATCTTATGACACTGAAAGAAGCATTCTCATTATTGATAACGCAACCTCTTTGGTACAAAAACAGCGATTATATCAGACAGCAGGCTGTGCGGGACAAACGCCTGTTCTTGGTCGGCAAATCTATTCCTGAAGAACGAATGCGAGAGTACTTGCGGGCCGCTGGCTGGGAACAGACTCAGGAAGAACAATGGGCTGAAAAAGTATAAATTATAATAATACAACTGTAAATTATGACATTGATATTGTATATTGCTTTTTACCATTTTTTACTGATTCTGTTATTATTGTGTTGTATCATAATATATTATTATATGGATCAAAGAACTACGAATCGAGAACGGGCAACAACAGGGTTCAAATCATTAATTTTATTGATAGTTATCTGTATATTCCTATTCATTATTGGTATGATAGGTACATGGATATGGACAGATAAACCAAATGAATTCGGAGACTCTGCCGGCGTGGTCAATGCGCTTTTTTCAGCTTTGGCATTTGCCGGAGTTATTTATGCTATTATTTTACAAAAAGAAGAGTTGGAAGATCAGAGACAAGTTATGATTGACCAACGAGAAGAAATGGAACAACAAAATAGCACGATGATTCGACAACGGTTTGAAGCGACATTGTTTCAGATGTTAAACCTCCAGCAAGAATTGATAGGGGCGCTAAAACATCAATATTCGACTTCTGTTAAGAGTGCTGCTTCTAAAGAAAAACGACATGTTGATCGCATAATTACAGGACGAGAAGTCTTTCAGTATATGTATGAAAAAAAGAAGATTGATTTCCCCGATGATCCGGAAGATCATTATACCTATAAAGGTGTGAAAGAAGTGTTGGAAAAATATGGGGAAGCGGGCTATGAAAAGTCAGATATACCCCCGATATTTGACCATTATTTCAGGCATTTATATCGTATTTTGAAATATATAGATCAGTCTCAGGATCTCGATGGTTGGGCTGCTAAATATAAATACATCGGCATTGTGCGAGGGCAATTATCTCGATACGAATTAGTGTGGTTATATTTTAATTCGCTTTTTTATCCAAAGATGAAGGGATTAATCGAAAAGTATGCTGTTTTGAAAAACTTGCGACCGGAATATTTAGCACAGGATTTTGATTTGGGAAAAAAGTGGTACGCAAAGACAGCTTTCGACGCTGATAGAGCGCGAGAAGTAGCCTTGCAGCGCGAAGAATAAGTGTATATAGTTATTTGTGAACTGAAAGATTATTGGTTCAAAAATTTCTTCCCTTCACGAATCAACAAATTGGGCGATAAAATGCCGGAGATTGAAGAAAATAGATTGAGTTTGATCGGATACCCGTTTCCAGAGATCAAACGTGTCGAAGAAATATTTTCGACGCTGAAGTCAGATGCGGCATTGCTTGAGGAGGCGAAGCGCCGCGGGTTTTACATGGGGCATACGAAAGCCAACCAGATGTTCAGCCGGTTGTTTGGTGGCGGACGCATAATGATAAAGCCGGAAGCCGATACGGAATTTGTCCGGCGGGTGATCCCGTATCTGAAGGCATTACTGAGCAGCTATGCCTTGAAACATGAAGAGAAAGAGGCGATATGTGCCATGATCCTGGACGAGATCGCTGATGACGTACTGCCAGAACCTAAAAAATAACTGTAATAAATGCCGAAGGGAGAATATACACGCACTGAAGCGGGGCGACGAGCCTATTTCGTCGTTACAGGAATAGAGTTGCCGAACACGCTTACCCATGATGAAATCAAAGCGTATTCGCATGCGCTTCCTGAAGAACAGTGGAAACGCTGCCATGAACTCTATCTCCAGTATATGAGCATCGGCCGGCCTGAGTATATGAAGAATTATGCTGAAAACTAACCCTAAATAATATGGACATTCAAATTATTCAGAATAAGATATACGAGATCCGCGGCCGGCGTGTGATGCTGGACTTCGATTTGGCAAATCTCTACCAGGTAGAGACGAAGCGATTGAAGGAGTCTGTAAGACGCAATATTGAGCGTTTCGAGGGGGAGGATTTTATGTTTGAACTCTCGGAGGAGGAGTATAACGTATTGAAAGACAGATTAAGGTCGCAAATTGCGTCCTTAGAAATTGACGGTAAGGGGAAATACCCTAAATATTCGCCGTTTGCCTTCACCGAAGAAGGTGTTGCAATGCTATCGGGAGTTCTGCGTAGTTCTGTAGCCGTACAAGTAAATAGGGCCATCATGCGGGCTTTCGTTGCGATGAACAACTATCTCATTCAAGTGTCGCAGTATTCGGCCGAGCTTGCCGAGCTCCGTAGCCGGCTCCTGCTTGTTGAGCGGGAAGTCCGGGAGAACCTGGAGGCCATGAACGACTTGAGCGAAGACGTGCGGAGAGATTTCGATACAGTATTCGAGGCAATCGGTGCGTTGTCCGTGAAATTGCCTGAAGCTCGGAAACCTGCACAGAAAATAGGATTTAAGAAATAAAGAATGGATATTCAAATTATACAGAATAAAATCTATGAAATCCGCGGCTAGCGCGTGATGTTGGATTTTGATCTGGCGAACATGTACCAGATACCGACCAAAGCCCTCAAGCAAGCCGTAAAGCGTAATATTGAGCGCTTCCCGGATGATTTTATGTTCCAATTGACTGAAAATGAATGGCGAGAACTGGTCACAAATTGTGACCGGTTGCCATCGACGATAAAACACAGTTCAGTTTTGCCCTCAGCATTTACTCAAGAAGGTGTTGCCTCATTATCTGGTGTCCTGAAGAGCCCTATGGCAGTGAATGTATATTTGTCGATTATGAGTGCTTTTGTGGCCATGCGGAACTATATTATGCAATCCTCGGTGATCCAGGCCGAGCTTGCCGAAATGCGTAACCGTGTTCAGCTCCTCGAACGCGACTGCCGGGAGAACCTGGAGGCCATGAACGACTTGAGCGAAGACGTGCGGAGAGATTTCGATACAGTATTCGAGGCCATCGGAGCGTTGTCCGTAAAACTGCCCCAAGCACAAAAACCTCGTACAACAATCGGATTCAAAACCAATGAAAGAGAATAAATAAGAAACTTTGAATTGACATGGACGAAACTTTCAAGATGCCGAATTGGCACCTTGAATATGGGAGAGGTGAAAATGTAAAATACCTCCTGTTTGCTTTTACTGAGTTGGGCGTGGCCATGTTGAGTAGTGTGCTGAAATCCCAAATGGCAATCGAAATCAACCGCCGGATCATGCGGGTTTTCATGCAGATGCGCAGTAGCCTTACGCATGCGTCGCAGTACTCGGCCGAGTTTGCCGCGATGCAATTTTGTAGTTTTTCCGATATGTTTTTATTTCCGCAAGGTGGCTTTCAGGGTTGAAGCCGGCTGCGATGCCGCTCTGTACTCCCTCGTCGATGGCACTCCTCAGAGCTTCGATACGGCTTTCATCTTCTTTCAGAAGCCGCAGTTCGGCGCGGATTGCCTCGCTTGTGATCTTGGAATGTTTTGGAGAAAATGTCATTAGGTATTAGGTTATCTCTCGGATAGCGACTTATTCCTTCAGTAGTGATGTCTGGGACATGTCCTGAATGATAATACCTTCGTCAAGTATTTGATAGGCAAAAACCCAATGTTTCTCGAATACGGCGCACCGAAAGCCTAATACGCACCATTTCTTAAACCGACAAAAAGGATAATCCGCATTATTGCCGAGAGACAAAACAAATTGTCGCATTCTGTCGCTGCGTCTTCTGGCGGCTTCTTTCGACAATTTCAGTTCGTTGCGCATATAGGTCTCAAGATCGGAAATTTTATCCCGAACTTGTCTTGAAACGATTATCTTACGCACGGGATTCAGGCCATTTGTCGATTCTCGAATTCAGTTCGTCGAAAAACGCATCGGCCGATATAGCACCTTCTGCGATAGCTTTGTCCCACGCATCAGTATGCTTGGCCTCCTGTTTTTTCGGCTCGATCGTCACGCTCTTGTGATCTTTGATAAGGTCGAGCAGCCACCGGCCTTCCGGTGTGCTATCCTCAATGTGTACCGTTGTCATGACTTAAAAAGTTTTACAGAACAAATATAACGAAATTCTTGCCGTGAGCGTATATTTCTGGGAAAATAGTTTCCTTCGATCGCTAGGCTTTTGAATAGTTGGGTTTACGAAAACAAAACCCTGGGGTATGTTGAAACAGGGACTCCAGGGGATTACTTTGCAAAGATATTTAATTAGTTTGGGAGCTGATTTTTTGCCCGGTTCATTTATTTGAGGATTCTCTGCCTTACTCCTTCAGTATTGCAGTATGGCACATATCCCGTATAATGATACCATCGTCGAATACTTCGTAGGCAAAAACCCAATCTTTCTCGAATACTGCACACCGATATCCGAGCCGGTGCCATTTTTTGAAGCGGCACAAGGGATAATTGGCTGCTCCGGCTAAAGACACGAGAAAAGCGTCGATCCTTGCAGTCCGGCTATGTGCTGCCTCGCGCGACAATTTTAACTCGTCGGTGAGAAATGCTCTTAGCTCAGAAACTTTATCCAAAACCGTTTCCGAAATTGCAACCTTACGCATTCTTGTCGAAGTATTCGTCAATTTGGCTGTGCAATTTTTGCGTGAAAACACTTACCGGAACGGCATTACAAGCCGCAGCCTCTTCGGCGAATCCCTTTTTCTTTGCATCTATGACCGTTACATACGGCAATGTGCGAACGTAAGCCAGCAGTTTTTTCGCTTCAGGGCTACTATCCTCGATCATAATGTGCGTCATAGTTGTTGTAGATTAAATTGTCTTTTGCAAATATAACGAAATTCTTGCCGCGAACGTATTCTCGCGTAAAAATAGTTTTAGGTAAGCCTTCAACTTATTTCTTGTGTGGAGCCGCAAAAAACAGCTCGTTATCTTTGAAATGTTATATTATAATTTTAATGCTACTTCTTTTATTGCGGCAATTTTGCGGTCGGCGTATTGCACCACATCTTTTATCACCAATTTCTGCACGGCTGAAATCAAGGTCTCCATCAGGGCGTAATCGGGCTTGCCGTCGAGAGCGGGAAGAAAAATGTTTAATTCATCGGCATCCTTTGCGTAAAAATTATGTCCGTAATCAAATTTACCTGTATGTGAGGACTTATGAATTGCAGCCGTTACGAAAACCGAAGCCAGTTTTGGTAAATTTTCCGTGTGCACAACCGCAATATGGTCATCTCCGCCATAGTCATAATTGCGATATTTAGCAGAGCCGAACATATCGATTGTAATGGTATTTTTTGAAAAAACTTCGACATCATTCCCAATAAATGCCGAAACTCCCTCGTCGGCTTCGCCGGCAGTTACAAATGGTAATGTTCCCTCAATGCGATCAGCACTTTTTAGGCGTTTGCCTCGCGTTGATTTTCCAAATAGCTCCATGGTGTTAAATAGCTGATAATCAGCTAAATTCCCCCCCCCCATTTTTACCGTCGCGGAATGCCTGCAGCACAGCTTTTTCTTCGGCAGTTAAGATATAGTCAGTCAACCCCGTAGCCAATAAATACGCTTCCAGCTCCGCTATACGCTCCGCTTCCAGCTCCGCTATAAAACTCTCCATAAATTCAAAATCTATTTCACCGGATGTGGTGATGGGAAGGTGGATAGTAGTATTTTTCATTGCCTCTCGGTTAAACTTATTGCCATAATCATATTTCTTTGAAGTCGAGACCCGACAAGCAGAAATTATGATACTTGCAATAGCTTTATTGAATGGGCTAAATTTCGGCACAAGATGCTGAATGTGTGAATATCCTATAAAATCAATAGCTTGATAATACATTGTATCTGCCCCTAATGTTGTGTCAGAGCATGTAATTGTATTACCCTTATTGAGTGCTTTTAGTTCAGAAAAGCCCATCACGCCATTGTCGGTTGATGAGTTTGAAACTAATGGAATCGTTCCTGTTTGAGATATAATCTCATCATTTTGTAAACGATAGTATTTTGTCGGATTTATCTCGAATAAATCTCCAATCTTAAACTCGCCCCACTTAACACCTTGCAGCTTTTTGTCAAGTGGGGCATCTATTTTCCCAAGCCGTCCTCCTCGTCAGATGATTGTTTTTTCAATATATTCGAGACTTCCCAAGCCAAGTAATCACTTACAGTCTTCTTGAAATCCGCCAGAGTGGGTTTTGTGTCTATGGGTGCGGCTTGATTCCAGTCGGAACCATTTTGTGGGTCGATGGTTCCTTCGTAGTATTCTTTTTCAGTTAAATAATGGAGTTTGTTCTTGCCAAAACGCACCAAATCCACCACTTCCTGATAGCGTTCTTTGGCGTGATCGGTGTCTTTGAGGTTGTTGCTCGCTTTCTTGCGGTTGGTACGGGTGTAGCCGTCATTAGAGAAATCTATAAATTTAACCACATCATCTCTCTTGTGAGCCTCATTTACTCTGAATACATACACGTTGGTTTGGACGCTGGACTTGCCTATGAACAAATCAATGGGCATTTTGATGCTCGCCAGCAGGGTGTGCTTCTCCAAGATGCGGCAGCAATAATCTTTTGCTTTGCCCGAACCTGCGGAGTTTTGAATGATGATAGCGGCGTAGCCTTTTTTCATCATCGAAAGGGCGCGTTCTACGAAGTTCATTCCGTTGCCGGCCGCAGAATAGGGCGGATTGAGTACGAAGGCATCGGCGGGGAAATCTTCATCCGTTTTGCCAAAACCGTATTTTCCGTCAAAATCTTTGAGCGAGTCTTTGTTCAAGATGTTGGAACTGCCGTCACCCATCAAAATCATATTGAGAATGGCGAGCATATATACGCTTGAGAGCAGTTCCAAACCGAGCAGTTGTTCAGCTTTGATTTTCAGTTCTTTTTGGTAAAGCTCTTCTGGCGATTTGATGGTGCTTTTGGCATCGTTGAGCATTTCGTTCATTGCTGCCACGAGCAAGCCTGCCGAGCCGGTGGCAAAGTCCCACACGTATGAATCCTTGTTCACACGGGCGAGTTTCACCAAAAGCGAACCTACATAAGAGGGTGTGAGTACCACATCGTTGAGTTTGTCTTGCGTAAAACCGAGCCACGAGTACATTTCGTTGAAAAGTTTACCCGTGAAGTCGGTTGTAAGCCCGATTTTGTAGTAAATGCCCAAGTCATCAACAATCTTTGTAAAGACACGTTTAAGCTGGCTTTCGCCGTTTTCCACTTTGTTGATGTTATCGGTGGTGAGTGTGTTTTGTAACGTGCGGACAATGAGGCTCTTTTTCTCGTCGGGCAACTGCTTTTCGTCCAAAAATGCTTCGATTTTACGAATCATTATGTCGCCGTCGGTATTGCCCTTCTCGGTTGAAGATTTGAGGTCGGATTTTTCGAGTGGCGAAACTTTGTTAGCAACGCCGAGCGTGGCTATAATGGAGGCAGCAACAAGATAAACCCGGTCGTTTTCGCCGAGGCCCTTTTCTGTTTGATAAATATCATTGTTAAGCCTTACCAAGCTTGCATTTATTTCTTGTTCACGCTGTTCCCGAAGCTTGTCGAGTTCTTCGGGCGAGAGATTCAACTTTTTTACCGTTTCGATGAATGCATCAAAATTTTTAGGAGCCAAAAAGGACAGGTCTGTAAATTCGCCCACTTTTTGCCCTACGCCAAAGTTGCTTTTGGAAACATAATAGACGCCGATTTGGTGGTGAATTTTGCCGTTATCGTCTTTGTAGCCGGTCATTCCAATGGCAATAATATCGGTATAGCCCGTGTGATGGAGCAGAGCGTTGGCATAATGCACGGCACCATTTACTGCAAACGAGTTGATGTTTTTAAGATTCGGCTCGTTTTTAGCCGTTTTGTTTTCCACCTGCCCGGTGGCATCTAATTTTACGAGTTTATCTTTATAGCCTTTGTACTCTATAAGGACGGGATAAAAATTTAAGTTTTTGTCTTGCAGCAAAAGTTTTACATCGGGGCGATTAGCACCCACGCCGCCATTTTTGGTAAAGTAGTCGGCAAGTGCTTTGTCAATTTCTGAATTGAGCGACTCTTGCTCTAATTTATAATTGAGTTTGTAGGTCTTGAGCCAACCATTGGCGAGGTCGGCGATATTGGGTTCGATTGATTGAACTGTTTTCTTCTCCATGTTATTACCTTGTCTTATTTATCAAATATTGTATATCAACATCCAGCAAATTGGCAACTTTAACAAGAGTTGCCAAATCAGGTTGAGTTACATTAGAGCACCATTTAGAAACGGTTGATGGATGTTCCGCCAACCATTTACCTGTTTTTCTCTTTTCGACCAAGACTAATTTAAGGAGATTTATATCATCCATAAAAATCATTATATTGAACTTAATACAAATATATTGTTTTTATTTGGTCTGTATGCTATAAATAGTCAATAATTTAATATCATTCAACAGCCATGACATTGTATATCCTTTTTGTTCTTAAATACCTCTGCTACGGTCTTCGAGAACGAAGTCGTCGATGTGAACAATCCTCCGGCCGCACAAGTCGCCTTTATCGTGACGGGCCCGGAATAGTCGGTCACCGAGCCCGTTCCAGCCTGAAAGTTTGTCCGCACCATGTTGCGAATTCGCGGGTGAAGCAGGAGGTAGTGCTAAAAACAGGCCCAGTATTTTGAAATGTTATTTATAACATTTATATTTGCAATGTCTAACTTTCAGTAAGGCGGCATGTCCGCCAACAGCGGGCATTTATTATGCGCGTAATTTTAGGTTTCGTACCCCCGTGCCGAGTGGTTAATGCCCCGGCAAGCCTTACTGGTGTTAGACAACGGGAAAGACGAAACCTTTTTATTGTTTAATGGTTATAATGTCTAAACCAGTATGGAAAACAAATCTATCCGTCCGGGCTACGTGCCTGTGACAATCGAATTGCCGGCTGCTTTGGCCGAGGAGTTCCAGCGAAAGAGTTACGATTGGTCTACGGTCGTAAGACTGTTGCTCCATGAATTTACTCCAGGTGATATTGCGGAAACGCTGCTGATTCTTTATTTCGAGTTTACGCAGCAGCAGCTTGCCATTGCGCCTGCCGACCTGTCGCTGAGTGCTTCCGAATTGCGAGAACACTTATGTACGATTCAGAACCTTTACCAAGCAATGAGGAGCTTGGAGAATTCCGGCCAGATTGCCACACCGATTGAAGAGTCGTAAATCATGGCCGATCTCCAGGTAATTCAGGATAAGATTTACGAGATCCGCGGCCAGCGGGTCATGCTGGATCGTGATCTGGCAGAAATGTACGGGGTAACAACAAGTGCCCTTAATCAGTCTGTAAAGCGTAATGCTCAACGTTTTCCGGAAGAATTTATGTTCCGCATTTCCAAAACAGAATGGGAAAATATGTCATCACAATTTGTGACGACATCCAGAACAAAACGACCAAAAACGTCTTTTCCTTACGCTTTTACCGAACAAGGGGTGGGCATGCTTTCATCAGTACTCAGAACCCCTATCGCAATACAGGTTTGCATCTCTGTTGTGAAAGCATTTGTTGCGATGCGTACTTACCTCACGACTACGACATCCGAAACTCTTGCCGCTCGCCTTGAGTCCATCGACCGGCGCCTGCTGGAACTTGAGCAGACCCGCATCGCCGGCGAGCTCGGCCCCGTCCGGGAGTCAGTGCTTCCCGAGCACCTGTCGGCCGAGGTGCGGATCGTAGACTATTCGGCGCGTGCCGTTGTCATTTTCACTGATAACCGTCAGGATCGACGATTGCTCAAGTGGCTCGGCGCCCGTTACAACGGCTGGCTTACTTGGAACGGTGAACGAGTGGCCGGGTGGGTCTATCCCAAGTCGTGCATAGCAAAGCTCGATAAGTACCTCCCGACGCGGAGACCTGCCCTGTAATTTTGTATAATGGCAGAAAAACAGTAAATTTATCTTGTAAAAATTGTTAACCAAAAAACTTGCGTAAATATTAATTCCCACTATTATGAAATCATTTATGAAATTTATGTTCATGGCTGCCTCTGCCATGACGGTGATGTTGTTCACCTCTTGCGATAAGGACGACGATGGCGGTTCAGCCGGCGGGTTCGATGTCCATGTTCCGAGTTTCGTGAAAGGCACCACTCCGATCCGCGTGGATCTGGGTGTGAACTGCGACAAAACGCCCACGGTCACTTTTACTACCGAAGGCGATGCACTGGGCGTTGTCAGCCCTGTTGAGAACCCCGAGTTCGACACGGATTATGTCTATGCCGGCGAGCTGATCGACGCAGACTTCGTGAACGGCCGTGCTACGGCTTCGTTCTGGTATATCCCCCTTACACCGGGCAACCATGCCGTTACCTTCACGGTTAACTATACGCAAAACGGTGCGGCCAAGACCGGCACGAACCGCAAGGTGCTGAAGGTCTCCGACGCCTCGAACGGAGGATTCTATCCAGAAGTAGTGTGTCCTGATCCCGGATATTATTATTTTTCTTTCCGGAATGAACTTGATAAGTTTAAATTTGGTTGCGAATTTTATCTGGCTTTTGTTTCGCTCAATGGTCAAACAGATCCCGCTCCATTTGATATTTCTCTGACGCAAGGCTACAATAATAAGGTAATTCTCGAAAGAGGAAGATTTTATCCTTTGGAAGCAGGTAAATGGGACGAAGGCTGGCAAAATTGGATGAATAGTGATATTATGGTTATTCGAGGAGATGTTTCCGGTGCGATTACCTTAAAATTAGTTTTCCGCGATAATTATAATCGTTGCCGAGATGTAGTTGTGGAAATGGACTCTGATAAAAATCTGATTTCCTCGGTTGCCAGTGATTATTACTTATGGCCTCATTAAACTATACTATCATAGAACAACACCCTGAATTTGTACAAATTCAGGGTGTTGTTTTTTATTTTAGATTATTTTTAATCTCAATGTTTGAGAAATTTGTTTCAAACTGTAAATCAACTTGATTATATAGTTTTGTGATTTTTATTGCTGATGGTTGAATGTCTTTACCAAAACTATACTTAATAAACGTCCTATCCGTCATTTTCGCCGCAATAGCCTCGCTTTCGGTAAACGGCAACACCAGCATCGTGTCGCCTTCGGTGTAAGGAGCGAGCAGGGGATCGACGGCATCGAGCCCTGACATATTGTTCACGCTCGTCAATGTGTATGAAATACCTTGTGCATCGGCATATGTTGTGTTTATGGGGGCGAACTCATGCCCGGAAATACTCGGGCTGTTAATCGTCCGCTCGACGGGTGCCCACTGTCCGCTTCCGGGATCTTCGGCACCGGTTATTTCATATGCCCGAAAGGTGGGGTATAGCTGGATCTTGAGGAGCTGTGCGGACTCGATGGGTGCAGGGTAGTCGAGCGCGGGAGTAAATGCTACCCGTGCGATCACAGTCTTATACCCGTACCAGTATACATATGTCGAAGTGTATGCCGGCTTATATGACATTTGGCGTGTATTCGAGTCGTAGGATATACTGATGCTGGGCGTCAGCTTCGTTGCTACGATGTTGTTTGTTACGGTTTTTGAACCGATCTTTATTCCCGTCGAAGTGGTAACGTCGATGGTATACGATATGTTTCCGACCGCCGTGGGGACGAATACGATCGGGTCGAGTGTGAAGCTCTGTCCGCTGACTACGGTCTTCGAGAACGAAGTCGTCGATGTGAACAACCCTCCGGCCGCGCAAGTCGCCTTTATCGTGACGGGCCCGGAATAGTCGGTCACGGTCATTGTTACGGTGTTCTTGTTGTACATGTAGGTCGAGTTCTTGTTCTGCTGGTTGCAGGAGATCTCGACCTTCGGCTGCTTTATGAGCGCGAAACGGGCATATATGGCATCCTGCCCCTTTGTCGGGGCGTGCTTGTAGGTTGCGGAGGCGGATAGCAACTGTGTGTACGCCTGGTCTGCATACCATCCGTCGAAAGCGTATCCGTTGCCGTCCATGGCCGTGAATGTACAGCCGTCTTCGTAGCAGTATGCAAGCACGTAGTTCGTTCCCGCGGCCTTGGCCAACTCGCCGTTTACGGTCACCGAGCCCGTTCCGGCCTGAAAGTTTGCCCGCACCATGTTTGCGAACTCCTGACTGGCTTCGAACCGTATTGCTTCCCCCTGCTCGTCTGTAATCGTCAGCCTGTATGCGAGCGTCTGGTTTACGCCTTTTTTTATTAGTGCGGGGGTGTATTCCATGTCGCCCCTGGTGTCGCTCTTTGCCGGGATGTATACGTCGTGTAGGGCTCCCTCGTGCCAGGCTCCGCCGTCGCCGTAGCGGAAACTCGCCGCGTCGCCTTGTGTCACTTCGAGCTTCCCGGTAAAGGTGTGGTCGCTTCTGTTGCCGTTGCGCACGGAGAATTCTCCGTAGTCACCCGGTATGCAATAGGGACTCCGTGGCCATGAGCTGTAAAACTCGAAGAGGTAGCTTGTGATGCGGGTGTCGGTCTCGCTGTCGCTGAGGATCGTGATGTTGTAGGTGTGCGCCTCGTTGGGCAGCACGTCGAAATTCGTGGTCATGTTGCTCCCCAGGTAAACTACGAAGTCCACGACCTTGTTCTCCCCGCTTCGGCCGCGGATGCAGAGGTAGGATGCGTACTTCGGAGCTTTGTCCGGGTTCTTTTGATCCTGCGAGGCTATGGAGGATACGTCGCCCTGCCGGTTCGAGAGCATATAGAATATCCCGTTTGCGTTCTTGCTCCCGTTGGGGAATTTGCGGATTCCGGAGTCGTGGAATCCGGTCGCGGGGTCTGTCGGGCCCGTGAGATCCGGTATTAGGTACTCCCGGTCGGGTATGGAGCATAACTGTACGGACGAGACCTCGATGTCTCCGGCAGCAGGGTCTACCGTAATGTTGTAGGCGATCTTCGCGGCATGGCGCTTTAGGGAGATCGGCAATACCTGTCCCGATCCGTCGATGGTAAAGGTGTCCGACCCGATCATTGTCAGCGTCCTTTCGTCCGTCGGGGCGGTTATGGCATATGACTGGAGCCTCGTGAGGGATAAATCCCCCATATCCTGATGTATGTTCGCTGCTACGTATATGCTGTATCGCCCCGGTGCGATGTCTATTTTGTGCGAAGCTCCCGAGGCGTATATGTGCTGCTTCAGCCCTCCGGTGGCGGAGTATATGAAGATGTTAACGTCGTCGATGTCGCTTTCGGCAATCGCCCTGGTAGTGTGTAGTTGCTCGGACAGCACTTCGAGCATGACGGATACCTCGTTCCCTTCCTTGGGGTCGGATGTCGAAGGCTGCTCGCATCCTGAGAGCCCGGGCAGCAGGAGCCCTGTGAGAATGATTTTTGCAATATGTTTCATGGTTCTGAAATTTAAAAATTATCGGCGGCGGGCCTTTCACCCGCATTGCGCATCCGTTCCGCACAATCCCATAGTTGCGTCCCTGTCCTGGAGTGAACGCGCCGTTCTGGTTTTTGAACTACGCCGATTTGAGGTTATCTGGTCATTGTTATGTCTGAGGGCAGGTAGTATTTCGTCGTTTGCGACTCGACGGATCTGTCGTTGTAATTGAACTTGAAGCCCGGGTTGTCGGCCGGGCGTATCGAGACGGAGAATTTTTCGTCGCAGCGCCAGAGGAATGTCGATTTCGTCGCCCCTTTGGGTATCGTCGGCATCCCGGCGGACTTCCGGCCTACGGGCGGGATCTTCGATGTGTCGAGCCTGTACTCCTCGTAGTAGAACTTCACCGGCTCGGAAGCCTTGTAGTCGGCCGAATACTGCGTGCGGTAATCGTAGGCTACCTTCGGTACGGGACGTCCGCCTTCCATGACGAGATATTGAAATTCTATCCGGGCGATTCCCTGCCGGGTTATGGTCACAGTCCGGGGCTTGAGTCTGACCTCGATGTCGGTGATGCAGTCGCGCGCGAGTGTGAGCGCATAGGTCGCCTCGCCGGACAGGAGTTGCCCGGAGGTGTCGTACCAGCCCGCGACCTCGAAGTTGAACAATTCGTCGTTCACCAGCTTGAGCGTTACCGTCTCGCCTTCGATGTTGTGCTCCCCGGCCCCGTCGATGGTGAAGCAGCCCTCGACGACGCTTGTCACGACGATGTTTTTCACGACGTCCATGTATGCGCGTGCTTTTGCCGACGCCTTCCCTGCCGCGATCTCGAATTCGAGAATCTGCTCGCCGATCTCTTCGGGTGCATACTCGAACGTCACGTCGGCATCTACGGGACAAGCCTGGCCGTTCACGGCGTTTCCGTTCAGGAATATCTTGCCTTTGCCCAGACTGACGGCCGGTGTCACGATGAATTTCCCATCTGCGCCCGGAACACCTTGAATGTGTAGCTGCACCGGAATCCGGGCATCGGCCGCGGGGTTTACGATCTTCGCTTCGCAGACAGCTTCGGCCGTGATTTCTGATGGCGCTGTTACCGTGACCTTCAGGTCTTGCTGTTCACTGACTTCGCCATCAGGTGACTTGGCCTGAAAACTTACGAGCAGATCTCCCGCTTGGGCTGGGGTAATTACAAGGCGTGCATTCTTGGCCGAGAGCTGCACCCATTGGCCCGATGTGTCCATGTCGCTCCCGTCGAGTGTGAGCGTGGCCTTCCCTTCGCGGATGAACGCTGAGAGGGAGAAGTTGCCGTCTACGCCTTCCTGAGAGACGGCCAGCGTAAGACTTACGGCCTGTCCCAGTTCACAGACCGTTGCGACGGTAGACAGGGATAGTTGCGGCTTCGGCTCGACGATCTGGTATTTCGACGAGGAGCATCCGGCCGATACGAACAGCGCCAATGCGTAAAATAGGGTCGTTCTCATGGTGTCGTCAGTTTGTTACGATGATCTCAAGAGTCTTGAATTGGGTGGTATATCCGTCCGTTGCCGAGAACTGGAGACGGTGCATGCCCCGCTCGGCGGCAGTGTAGTAGAGCGGCTGTTCGCTGTTGGCCGGCACGGAGAACGCTTCGGCCGGGGTGACGGCTACGGCCCCGTACTGGAGCGTGCCGCTGCCTGTCAGTTGCGTGTAGGTTACGGGGATCGCCCCTGTCCATCCGGATTTTGTGAGGAGCATCGTCATTTCGATCCGCTCGGTGATGGATGCCGTTTCGGGGTATTCGACCTCCAGTGCGAGTGCGGGACTCTTCTGAACGTTGAAGTTGACGAAGCTGCGGCCGGACTGCTCGCCCTCTTTGGTTTTGACCTCGAAGGATATGCGCAGCGGCCCGGCCAGCGTCGGCGTGAGCGTCAGGATCTCCGTAGTGTTGGACATCGACGTCCATGTGCCGTCGGTCGGGAGGTTGCTGCCCTGCATCGAGAGCTCGCAGGCTCCTTCGCTGAGTACGGCCGATATCTGAAATTCCTCGTCGTACCCCTGCTGCGAGACCTTGAGCTGGAGATACGCCGGCTGGTTGATGATGTAAGAGTCCTGCAAGGCCGTCACTTCGAGCGTCGGCCGAGGCTCGGTGATCCGGTACTCGGATTTCTCACAGCCTGCGGCCGCGAAGAGTAAAAGAGGGAGGATTATTTCACGATATTTTTTCATGGAAAAATAGGGTTTGAATTCACACAATGGGTAACGCTGTCTCCGGGTATTTCCCCGGCCTGGATCATGGCGCAGTGTGAGCACAGATCGGCCTTTACCCACCAGCACATTCCCAGCTTTTCATGGTAGCAGGGATTGTCCTTGGTGCAGCCGCATACTTTGCAAGTCTGAACGGCGGTGTGGCCGTCCATGTCGGTCAGTGTAAGTTCTCGTTTCATATGTCAATTACAATAATTTCAGGTCGTTCTTTTTTGACGATTCCAAGCTCCTCAATATCGGAGGTAATATCACCCCAGCCATCAATGAACGCACGTATTTTTATGTCGTAATTTTCGCAGTCGCTCTCGACCGCCCAGTCGTACAGTTCTTTCGGTGTCATGGCTCCATCTTATTCTTGAATCTCCCGCCAGCCGAGGATGTTTTCGTGGTCAATGCGGACACTTGTCCCATCAATACACCACTTATTTTTGCCACTCCATAAATCACCCAATCGAAATGCTATTGCCATCATGATTTTATTAAAAGCCTTGTATTTCACCTCTACAACCTTAACATATTCCGGCAATTCCTCTTTCGGGTCGTGCCAGCGCGTCAGCCCTGTGTGTTCGGATTTTCCGAACTGGATAAGCCATTCAAGGGCAGAGAAGGTAGGAATACAGCATCCCACACACCCCCGGTCGCAATTCTTTCGATCTCCGCAATCTACACAGATGTTATTTTCGCAAAATGCTTTTGCTCTTTCCTCAATCGTTTCCATTCTGGGTCAGTTTTTGGATGAATAACTGGTGGCAGTATTTCATTGCGGCAGCTTCGTTATTAATTTCCTGAATACTTATCCCGCATTCCTCTGCCACCTGTTTTGGCGTTGCGTTCCAAACACATTCGAACGCTCTCTTGGCCTTCTCGCGCATCCGCTCCTCGGCCTCCTGCTCGGCAAGCTCGACCGCATACTGGGCTACATCTACTCTCACGGCATGATATGGCAGGTCAACGTCTTCGCCCTCATAACCGACTTCTACTTTCCAGCTACCGTCCTCCAGTTCTTGTCTTGCTTTTTCGCTTTTCATATGTTCAGTTTATAGCCGTTAGACAAAAGCCATTCGGTAGCATCCATAAGTACATCGACCAATTTTATCCCCCGGTGGGAGATCAATTCTGCTCCGCTTTCAGTTTCATAGCTTACATACCATCCCTCGTAACATTTGGAGATATTGAGGTAAAATGTACCTTTTGCGTCAATGAACACGGGTAGTAATTCCTGCTGGTCTGCGACCGTGAAGGCGGGAATACTCTCCCCGCTTTTGATGTACTCTGGTGTGGCTTTATAGTGTGGTAAGACGGATAAATGGTATTTACCGCTACATGTAGCCCATACCATGCTCGCCTTCTCCGCGGGCACTCCCATCTCGATCAGCCGCTTCGACTGCTCGACGCTCGTTACTTGGTCTGTCATAATTTTTGCTGTTTTATTTCGTTTTGTTTGTGACTATGAAAACCAACTCTTTGCGAATTGGCAATTACGTTCTGTGCGCCGGGAAAGTAATTGCCGTGACCAGCGTATTCCCCAAGGGGATCAACGCCCATACCGACCGGATCACCGGCAAGGTGTCGTACATCCCCGCCGACCGGATCGACCCGATACCCCTGTCCACCGACATGCTCCAGCGGCTCGGGATGCGCCGTAATGCTGTGCGTTGGGTCAAATACGGCGTCGATAACCTTTATGTCGACCGAGCCGTGGATAAGTTTTACATATCCATCGGCAGGCTTGGCGAGCGGGTATGTCAGGTGCGGTTCGTTCATCAGCTTCAAAATAAAAATTACAAATGTGCGTGCCAGCGAAGTTGAAAAAGTGATCCTTCGGGAAGTGCAGAACGGATATAAATTCCTTTATAAGGAGGACGAAATTCCTATAATGGCAATAGGTTGCGATACAGAAATTGAAGTCTTTTATACTCTGGTTTTTGAAAAAAATTAATCCAGTCGGTTTTGCTTGCTTCCATAACTCTGGGTACCTGTGTATCTACAAGTCTCGGACGGGATAATATTTCACGGGGCTTGCTATTTTGGCATAATGGTTAAATGCCGGAGCTGTGCTCGTAAAGAAACACATGCACCAGATAGAGAGGTTGTCGCAGCCTGTCGAGCTGGCGTAGTGGTAATCCATGTACTCATATATGAATTTCTGCCCGCCGATCAGTTCGAGGCATTTCTGGATCTCTGCGACATGCTCCGTCACGAGGTTCATCTGCCCTGCAGCCGGCAGATACCATTTTCCCGGCTCGTCCGGCTCGTAGTAGTAGCAGAAGCGCGCGGCATTGGCCTGGTTCAGGCGTCCGTCCTCGTATGCGCGGATCAGGGCCTCGGTGTTTTTGCGTCCGTCGAAATCCTTTGCCGCCTCGTCCCTATCCTTGATCCAGGGGATGTCCGGGAGCAGGCTTATGTATTGGTCGTGGGGGCCGATATAGGAGTTTCCCCAGAACCCGGCGTCTCGCTCGGGTGCGAGCAGGAATTTAGCCTCGTCGGTGATGATGGCGACGCCTTCGGGGGAGAATGCGTCTTTATCCGCGAGTTTTTCCCAGCGCGCGGCGCTGAAGTAGAGCCCCTCGGTGGTGTATATGTATATGCCGTTTTGGGGCTTCACGACTCCGCCCTGGTTGAACACTTCGACCGTTACGGCCTCTTCGGCCGAACATATGCCGTCCGACAGGATGAAGCGGATCTCGTGCGACCCGCTGGTCAGAGGTTGATAGAGGATCTGGCAGGGCGTATCGGCCTGGAGCGAGAATCGGTCTGCGGTGTGGTAGTTCCTGCCGTCAATGATAAGATAGCCGTCGCCGCCGGTGATCTCGGGCTTCACGGAGAATTCCCCGTTAAAGTTTTCCTTTCCTGCCGACAAAGTAATCGCGGCCTGCTCTTCCAGTTCGATCGGGGCATTCTGATACACAGCCAGCACTTCGATCGGTGCGGAGTTGATGCTGTTTGCATAGATCCTGTCCTTCACCTCGTCTCCGTCTGCCGAAGCCACATAGATCCCGAAGCTGAATGGCTGCTCAGCCGTTTCTCCGGCCTGGGGTGTGATTTTAAGGTGCAGCACCTTCGAGGAGAACTCCTCGTTGACGATCTCGTAGGGAATCTGCTGTTCGGCCTGCCATTGCAGGGGCACTCCGTCGACGGTCGCCACGGCCTTACCGCCGTTGCACGAGGTATTTAGGCAGAAGTAGTCCGCTGCCGCCTTCTTTTCTGTGATTGTCAGTGTCGCCTCGATCACATCGCCCAGCTCGTACTCCCGGTTCTCGTAGTCGAGTACCAGGTCGATCGAAGATTCGGAACGGGGAGGAACCCCGGTTCCGGTCTCTTTGCTGCACGCCGTCGTTGCGGCCAGCAGCAGCATGAGAATTGTCTTGTAAGTTTTCATGACGCAAAATATTTGGAGTCGTGTCGCCGGCGGGACTCGAACCCGCAACCTCATTGACAGCTACCGGTCTGTTACCATTCCATTTCCATTACACTCCGAACGATAGCGATATATCATGCGCTCTTCCGATTGAGCTACGGCGACCTGTATCACCCCCGGCGTCGGCCGGGGATGATCGGGGAAAGGGGTGCTACTGTCCCAGGTTCACGTCCTGCGTGGCGAGGGCGTCCCAGTTTGCGACGGTCACGGCCAGTGTCACGTCCTGTCCTGTGAGTCCGTCGAGCTTCGCATTGACTTTGTAGGAGCCGTTTCGTGCGATCTTGCCGTCTGCCGCTCCCGTGAGTTCCGTTTCGTAGGTGACGGGCATCTGGTCGGCCGTGGTCGAGAGGTTTCCGTCGGCATCGTAGATGGCGTCGATAAGCACCTTTACGCGCGACCCTGCCGCTGCTGCGGCCTTTTCATTGAGGTAGAAAAGGTTGTTGTACTTGTATGCGTTCGTTTTCGACGCTCCGGTCTTGTCGCAGAAGGCGTCCTGGGCCGAGGTGAAGGACGAGCTTACGGTGGCGTACTTGCTCGTGGTCTGGTCGATCAGGTAGGACTTCTCGGCACCGCGGCTCAAGGTTAGCTTCTTGACCTCGACGCAGCCGTTGCCGTACTTGGCACGGAACGAGTCGGTCATGGTGTACTGTACCTCGACTTTTGCCACGACGCGCTTTACGGTCACGGCTACGGCCGTGGTGCCGGATACGATCTTTGCCGTCGCGGTTCCTGTCATTACGAATCCTCCGGAGCGCATGGCCTTGGTGGTTACGTTTGCGTAGGTGCCGTTGTAAGAGGCGATGTCGCTTTCCAGCTCTGCGAGCAGGGCGGTCTCGGTGGTGATGTTGTCCGCTACGGTGCGGTTGATAACGACATAAAAATCGCACGATGTATCCGCGTCTACGCCGGGCAGTACGAGTTTGATGGGCGTCGATGTCGAAGCGGTCACTTCGGAGGAGGTCAGTACGCGGCGCAGGATCTGCGTTCCCGAAGCGTTGTAGACGATCAGCACGGCCGAGGAGATCGACTTCTCCCACGCTTCGGTCGTCCCGGCCCCGAAGGCGCGGGTTCTGTCGGCTGCGCTCTCGTTCTTCAGGGTAAGTTCGACGATGCTTTCGTTCCGGCCGTTGTCCGGCGCAGGATCGAGGTTTTCTTTGTCACAGGCGACGATGGCCGCCGTCATTGCCGCCATAGCGGCCAGTCTGATAATAAACTGTTTCATGGTTTAAAAAATTAAAAAGGGTTTTTAGAGTTGTTATTGAGTTTTAAGCCCCGAAGTGCTCTTCCTGGACGATTGTCCCTTCCCAGTCTGAGATGACGATCGTTACACCCGAGCCGTTCAGGATAATGTGTATGTCGATCTCTACGTCGTGGCCGGTGTCGGGCTTGATCTCCATGTAGCGCTGTATGGTGGCCTTGAACAGGGTATGTCCGTATATGGACGCAGGGTCGTCGCAGTAGATCCCCAAGGCGATCGGTGCGTCGTTCGGGAAATAGGGGGTGTAGAACGACCCGTACATCCTCCCGGCCGCCGGGTCGCGCTCCAGATGCGGGCGGTATGTCTTCGTTTCGCCGCAGGGGACATTGCCGAAGGTCAGTCCGGCGCGATTGTCCAGGCCGAAGTAGAACTCTTCGGGGTCGTCGAGGTTCTGCATCCCTTCGACCAGGACGTTGACCTTGTATACGGACTTGAACAGGTCGATGTCGAAGCGCAGCGAGTCGCCCTTTTGGATCGGCGTCTGGATGCGGTTGAAGAAAAGCGGGTCGGCACCCGTATCCGGGAAGGTGATCGCAGCGTCCCGGATGTTGTCTGCCGACACCGAGGAGCCATGCCCTACATTGGCAAGCGTCACAATTCCATATTCTCCATTGGAAATGTAGGTCTGCATGGCTCCGGTATCGGTCAGGAATTCGTCCCGCGTAAGCGTCGTGTCGCGGTACTGCCTGCCGGTCTTCAGGTCGAAGAAGAACAGGCGCAGGGTCTGCACCTCGTCCATGGTGTCGTGCTCCCCGTCGTTGTAGTTGTAGCGCAGGTATACGATGGCCTTGCGCTTCACATCGACGTCGATGTCGTCGTGGATCTCGCAGCCGGGGAGAAGGCTCGCGAGCAAAAGTCCTGTGAACAGTATTTGGATAGGTTTCATGCTGCTATTTCTTAAATCCGATTTTTTGTGGTTCCTGCCGAATTTGCGGTAGCTTGACGGACAGTGCCCCTATGGCCTCGTAAATTGCGTCGATGTCCTTGCCGATGTCTTCGCTCATGTCGTTCATGGCTTTCAGGTTCTCCCGAACTTCATGTTCGATAAGCTGAAGACGGCTGCGCATTTCCGCAAGCTCGGCCGAATGCTGCGATGCCTGCGTGAGATAGTTGCGCATGGCGACGAATGCCCGCATGATGGCGATATTGACTTGTATCGCAGACCCGCTGCGCAATACACTCGATAACATGGCAACGCCCATCTCGGTAAAAGCGAACGGCGGATATTTGGGGTATTTGCCCCTACCATCTATTTCTAAGGTCACAATTTGTGACCTTAAACTGATTTTGAGGGAGTTATACTCTTCGTTCGAAATCTCGAATATAAAATCTTCCGGAAACCGCTCGATATTTCGGCGGACAGCCTGTTTTAAAACTTTCGTCTCTACCTGATAGAGTGCAGCTAAATCGAAATCCAGCATCACCTGCTGTCCACGGATCTCGTGGATCTTGCTCTGTATTGTCGTCAATTCTTTCATCGGTTTGTGTCGAGAATGAATGATTATTCTCCCTCTTCGGGGAGTTTGAATCCGATGGGGCGGGCCGGTCGGCGGGCCTGCGGTACCTTGAGGCGACGAATGCTTTCATAATCGCCCGATTTACCAGTATCGCAGTATTACTGCGTAAAACACTCGATAACATGGCAACGCCCAATTCCGTGAATGCAAATGGCTGATAACGAATACCACCCCAACTTGAGGTCGCAATTTGCGACCTCAAGTCCGCGTATTCCTTTTCGGTAAGTTCGAACATAAATTCATCGCCTTCGAACCGCTCGATATTACGTCGTACAGCTTCTTTCAATCGTTTCGTTTCGACTTGATAGAGTGCAGCCAGATCGAAGTCCAGCATCACCTGCTGTCCACGGATCTCGTAGATCTTGTTCTGTATTGTCGTCAATTCTTTCATCGGTTTGTGTCGAGAATGAATGATTATTCTCCCTCTTCGGGGAGTTTGAATCCGATGGGGCGGGCCGGTCGGCGGGCCTGCGGTACCTTGA